>JABAKE010000002.1 GCA_019779905.1 Modestobacter lapidis
ACCACCGGGCTGCGGCAACCGCCACAGCGTGATCAACCCGAGGACCTGTCCACGATCCTTGACACAGCCCAGTTGTTGTAGGTGGAGTGCCGGGCGGTGCAGGCGACGCCGTTGGTGGTGTCGCGGACCTGGGTGAGTCGCTTGAGCCGGTCGTAGCCGTAGGTCTTGCTCGAGGCCGGGGTGGTGAGGCTGATCCACTGCCCGGCGCTGTTCTGTACCCCGTCGGAGGCCGCGACGGTGACTCCGTCGCTGGTGCGGGTGTAGGTGCGGTTGATTGGTGTTCGGTTGGCGTCGTAGTCGATGGCCAGGGCGACCCCGCCGGGCAGGGTCTGGTTGGTGACCTGGCCGTCGGGGCCGTAGACGGCGGAGATGGTGCCGGCGACGGAGTCGGTGACCGAGGTGACGTAGCCCCGCGGCTCGGCGGTGCGGTCGTAGGTGAACGTCGTGGAAGAGCCGAGACTGTCGGTGACGGTGGTGGGCTTGCCGTGGGCGTCGAAGACGCTGGAGGTCCAGCCGCCGGCGGCGTCGGTGTACTTGGTCATCCGGCCCAGGGCGTCGAACTCGGGACTCCAAGCGCATAGGCGCAGGCGTCCGCCGAAAAGATGGCAGAATCGCTCAGTAATCACAACGACACACGCAGTAGGACACAGCAGCGTGTCCCCTGCACAACACCGGCCTCAATCCCCCGACATGCATGGCCGCTTCCGCGGTCACCTCCTGGGCCGACGACCGCGCCAAGCTGGATTTCACGGGGATGACGATGCATCGGCAATCCCCGGGGTGGGGGGGCGCGCAGGCGTCGGTGCGGCTGTCCGCGACGCCCCCCGACATGAAGCGCCCCAGGACCCGGGCCTGCTCCGCGCGCTGTGATCCGTGTGGCATCGCGGACGGTGGGACGCTCCCCGCCGACCCTCTATGCCGGCACTAGGCTGGACCGAGTCGACGGACCCCGGCCCGGGGTCCGGGGAGCGGGAGGCTCAGCCCTGATCTTCAAGGCGGTCCGGAGCGGGCGACCGTATCCCGACCACAACTTCTCCACCCGCGACTGGGCACTGATCCCGCCGCGGCAGATCCGGCTCGACACGCTGGTCACCACCAAGCGCGAGCTGGCCCTCGACGCGTTGCTCGCCGACGACTCGACCTTCTACGGCGACCTGTTCCCGCACGCCGTCCAGTGGCAGGGCGAGCTCTACCTCGAGGACGGGCTGCACCGGGCGCTGCGCGCCGCCCTGCAGCAGCGCAACGTGATCCACGTGCGCGTGCTCGAGCTCGACGCGCTCATCCGGTCCGGCGGCGCCGACGCCGCCGAGCCGGCGCCCCAGCCGGCCGGTGAGCTCCCCGACACCCACGCCCCCTGGGGCACCGGCCCCTGGGGCGCGGCCAACCGCGGCTGACCCGCTCAGAGCCAGCCCTTCTCCTCGGCCACCCGGGCGGCCTCGACCCGGGTGCGGGCGCCGGTCTTGCCGATCGCCGAGGACAGGTAGTTGCGCACCGTCCCCTCGGACAGGAACAGCTGCGCGGCGATGTCCGCGACGGTCGCCCCGGTGGCCGCGGACCGGAGCACGTCGGCCTCCCGTCCGGACAGCGGCGTCGCGCCCAGGGCCAGCGCCGCCGCCGCCAGGTCCCGGTCGATCACCCGCTCCCCGCCCATCACCGCGCGGATCGACCGGGCCAGCTCGGCGACCGGGGAGTCCTTCACCAGGAAGCCGGCCGCTCCCACCTCCATCGCGCGGCGCAGGAAACCCGGGCGGCCGAACGTGGTGAGCACCACCGCCCGCACCCCGGGCAGCTCCGCCGCCAGCTCCCGGGCGGCCTCGATGCCGTCCTGGCCGGGCATCTCGATGTCCAGCAGCGCCACGTCCGGCGCCGCCGCCCGGGCCGCCGCCAGCACCTCGTCGCCGCGGCCGACCTCGGCGACGACCTCGATGTCCTCCTCCAGGTCCAGCAGCGCCCGCAGCGCGCCGCGGACCAGCGTCTGGTCCTCGGCGAGCAGCACCCGGATCACAGGCTCGGTCACGTGCCCCCCTCGCTGGCGCTCGTCGGCCACGTGCCCCTGGATGCTCTGCCCCTGCGTGACCTCGCAAGTTCGGTCACGTGCTCACCGACGCCGGGACCACGGGGACCGAGGCGCGCACCCGGTAGCCCCCGCCGTCGACCGGCCCCGCGTCCAGCTCGCCACCGAGGGCGGCGACCCGTTCGCGGAGCCCAGCCAGGCCCGCCCCCGGCGCGCGCCCCAGCACGGTCATCCGGTCGCCGGCGCCGGCCCCGTCGTCGGTCACGGTCAGCTCGGCCCGGACGCCGTCCTCGGCGAGCCCCACGGTCACCGAGCGGGCGCCGCTGTGCCGCAGCACGTTCGTGGTGGCCTCCCGCACCACCCAGCCGAGGGCGGCGTCGACGGCCCCGGGAAGCGCCGCCACCCGGTCGGGCTGGCGCAGGGTGATGCCCGCCCCGGCCAGCGCGGCCCGCGCCTCCGCCAGCGCCTGCGCGCAGCTCACCTGCCGGTAGCCACTCACCGCCTCCCGCACCTCCGCCAGCGCCCGGCGGGCGGCCTCCTCGACGTCGGTCATCTCCGCACTCGCGCGGCGGGGGTCGACCTCGGCGAGCCGGCGGGCCAGCTCGCTCTTCAGCGCGATCAGCGACAGCGAGTGGCCGAGCAGGTCGTGCAGGTCGCGGGCGAAGCGGAGCCGCTCCTCGGCGACCGCGTTGCGGGCCAGCTCCTCGCGGGCCTCCTGCAGCTCCCGGTTCACGGTCATCAGGTAGCCGGTGCCCTGGATGGCGAAGGCGGTGAGCAGGCAGATGGGCGGCAGGAACAACAGCCCGGAGGCCCCGTCGACGAGGATCACGGCACCGCAGAGCACCGCCGCGGCGACCACGGCGGGCCATACCCAGCGCCCGGGCAGCGTGGCGGCGGCCGCCGCCGAGACGTAGATCATCAGGCCGGACCAGCTGGCCCCGTAGCCGACCGCCAGCGCGACGGCGAGCAGCACCATCACCACGAACTCCGGCCGCAGCGCCCGCGGCCGGCCGAGCTGACCGATCACCCGCAGGTAGACCGCCGTG
This sequence comes from Modestobacter lapidis, assembly GCA_019779905.1. GTDB lineage: Bacteria > Actinomycetota > Actinomycetes > Mycobacteriales > Geodermatophilaceae > Modestobacter > Modestobacter lapidis. Next base: position 3,061 of record JABAKE010000002.1, read on the forward strand.
AAGGCCAGCAGCCCGGCCCCGGCGACCCAGCGCGCCAACACCGGGCGGTCGGTGGTGACGATGTCGGTGATCGGGAAGACCTGGAACAGCAGCCAGGGCGCGGCCCACATCGCCTGACCCCACCAGCTGCTCGATCGGTTCACCGGACGGACGCTAGCGCTCGGTGCCCGGCCACGGCTCAACCCGCGACCGCGTGCAGCGGGCGCCGCCGCGCGACGGCCACGGCGGCCACCGAGAACAGCGCGGTGAACCCGGCCACGGCCAGCACCGCCCCTCCCGACGGCGTGCCGCCGGCCGCGACGTCCCGGCCCAGCTCGGCGTACCAGTACGAGGGCATCACGCGGGCCAGCGCCGCCATCCCGGACGGGAACCACTCGACGGAGACCCACAGCCCGCCGAGCGCGGCGAGCACCGTGCCGAGGATGCCGATGGCCGCGCCGGCGGCCTGGCTGTCCAGCGCCAGCCCGATCGCCAGGCCCAGCGCGACGAAGGCGACCGAGCCGGCCCAGAGCACCGCGATCAGGGCCGCCCAGGTGGCCGGCCGCAGCTCGATGCCGTTGACGAATCGGCCGACGAGCGCCACGACGACCAGGCTGGGCAGCACCAGCAGGGCACCCACCAGCACGTCAACGGTGAAGGCGGTGCCGGTGGGCACCGGGGTGACGCGGAGCTGGCGCAGCCAGCCGGACGCGCGGTCGAAGGCCAGCCGGATGGTCGCACCCAGCGCGGCACCGAGGGCGCCGTAGGCCATCATCGACACCATGTAGGGGCGCGCGTTCGCCTGGTACTCGGCCGGGTCGGCCGCCAGGTTGCCGAAGATCTTGGTGAAGAAGACCGTGAACAGCGCGGGGAGCAGCACCGTGAAGAAGAGGTACTGGCGGTTGCGGCCCACCCGACGGAGCTGGAACAGCAGCAGACCGCTCATCGCGTTCCTCCGGCGGTGAGCCGCAGGAACGCCTGTTCAAGGGTGGCGCCGCGGACCTCGAGGTCGGGCAGCCGGTCGTGGCGGGCGAGCAGCGCCCGCAGCGTGGCCTCGGCGTCGGAGGTGGCCAGCTCGACCAGCTCCCCGGCCGCACTGACCGAGGTGACGCCGGGCAGGCCGGCCAGCTCGCCGCGCTCCCCCGGCGCGGTGAACCGGATGGTGCGCCCGGCGACCGCGGCCTTCACCGCGGTGGCGGAGCCGTCGGCCACGATCCGGCCGCCGGCGACCACGACCACCCGGTCGGCGACCGCGTCGGCCTCGTCGAGGTGGTGGGTGGCGAACACGACGGTGTGCCCGCGGCCGGCCAGCGCGCGCATCGTCGTCCAGAAGGCCTGGCGCGCCGCGACGTCCATGGCCGAGGTCGGCTCGTCGAGCACCAGCAGCGGTGGGGCGCCGGCCAGCGCCAGGGCCAGCAGGACCCGCTGACGCTGGCCGCCGGACAGCGCGTCCACCTTCCGGGTGAGCAGCCCGTCGATGCCCGCGGTGACGGAGAGGTCCCCGACCGGCCACGGGGTGTCGTACTGCCGCCGGACCAGCTCGAGGACCTCGCCCACCCGGGTCTCGCTGGGCAGGCCGCCGTGCTGCAGCATCGCGCCGACCCCACCGGCCCGGATAGCCTCGAGCGGCCCGCGGCCCAGCAGCCGGACGCGGCCTGCGGTGGGGCGGAACAGGCCGAGGGCGGCGTTGAGGACCGAGGACTTGCCGGCGCCGTTGGCGCCCAGCAGCGCGACCGTCTCCCCGGCGGCGATGCGCAGATCGAGCCGGTCGACGGCGAGCGTCTCGCCGTAGCGGACGGTCAGTTCCTCGATGTCGAGGACGGATGTCGGAGGCATGCTCCCAGCCTGGCCGGGGACCCGGTGGACGCGGCAGTGCAGAACGTCGTCGAGTCACTCTGACATCCGTCAGGTCGGGCTGAGTTCCCGACCTCAACGCAGGCGGGGAACGGTACCTGGCAGCGGGGTGGTCCGAAGGATCACGATGTGCTCAGCTGAGGTCCCGGATGACGGCGTCGGCGAGCAGCCGGCCGCGGTCGGTGAGGACGGCGCGGCCCCCGGCGTGCGGCGCCGGCTCCAGCAGCCCGCGGACGACGGACTCCGCCGCCCGCGCCCGCCCGGCGTCGGACAGGGCCTCCAGGGGTAGCCCGTCACGCAGGCGCAGCCCGAGCATGACCCGCTCGAGGGCCTGGTCGTCCGGGGTGAGCAGCTCCGCGTCGGCGGCCGGGTGCAGCCCGCCGGCCAGCCGGTCGGCGTACGCGGCCGGGTGCTTCACGTTCCACCAGCGCAACCCGCCGACGTGCGAGTGCGCGCCGGGCCCCACCCCCCACCAGTTCGCGTTGGCCCAGTACAGCTCGTTGTGCCGGCACCGGGCGGCCCGGTCGCGCGCCCAGTTGGACACCTCGTACCAGCCCAGCCCGGCACCACCGAGCACCCGGTCCGCCTGCTCGTAGCGGTCGGCCAGGACGTCGTCGTCGGGCATCGGCAGCTCGCCGCGGGCCACCCGCCGGGCCAGCCGGGTGCCCTGCTCGACGATCAGCGCGTACGCGCTGACGTGGTCGACCGGCGCGGCGAGGACGGCGTCCAGCGAGGCTGCCCAGTCGGCGCCGGTCTCCCCCGGTGCGCCGTAGATGAGGTCCAGGTTCACGTGCTCGAAGCCGGCGGCCCGCGCCTCGCGCGCCGCCTGCACCGCCCGGCCGGGGGTGTGCCGGCGGTCCAGCACGGCGAGCACGTGCTCGGCGGCGGACTGCATGCCCAGGCTGATCCGGGTGAAGCCGCCGGCGCGCAGGGTCGCCAGCGACTCCGGCGTCACCGACTCGGGGTTGGCCTCGGTGGTGACCTCCACATCGGGCGCGACCGGGAACAGCTCGCGGACGGCGTCCATCACCGCCACCAGATCCGCGGCCGGCAGCAGCGTCGGGGTGCCACCGCCGACGAACACCGTCTGCACCGCGGGGCGGTCGGGCCCGAGCACCTCGGCGGCCAGCCGGAGCTCGGCGATCGCGGTGCCGGCGTACTCGGTGCGGTTGGCACCGGGGCCGAGCTCGTCGGAGGTGTAGGTGTTGAAGTCGCAGTAGCCGCAGCGGGTGGCGCAGAACGGCACGTGCACGTAGAGCCCGAAGGGGGTCCTCGCCAGCCCGGCGCGGGCGCTCTCGGGGAGCATCTCCGGGCCGGCCGGGAGGGCCGGGGTCTGGCCGAGCAGCGGCAGGGTCGTCGTCATCTGGCCTCCAGTGTGCGCCAGTCGGGCAGGCTGCCCAGTCAGCGCAGCCGGCGGGTGTTGTCCGGCAGCCGCACGGTCACGCCACGGGCGTCCAGCCACTCGGCCAACGGGACGGCGACCCGGCGGCTGGTCCCCCACGTCTGCCGGGCCTGGCTGAGGGTGAACGGCTGCGGGATGGCGGCCAGCCGGGCCCGCGCCACCTCCGCCACCCCAGGAGCCAGGTAGATGCCGTCGGTGATCCGCACCAGCTGCTCGTCCCGCACGGCGGCGGCGAGCTCGCGCGGTCCCAGCCCGGCGGCGGCCAGGTCCCCGGCCTCGGGGGCGGCGAACGGCTCGTCGGTCAGCCGCGCGCGGATGGCCTCCACCGCCCGCTGGACCGCCGGCGGCAGGCCCACCCCACCGACGACCACCCGGCCGCCGCGCAGCGCCAGCGGCGGCCGCAACAATCCGCCGACCAGGTCGGCGTCCGGCAGGTCCAGCTCCTGCCGGACCCACTCGACCGGCGGCCCGGGCTCCAGCGGCAGCCGGGCGCGGTAGGACGCCACGAGGGGCAGCACCCGGCCGGCCAACTGGTCGACCAGCCCGGGCGCCAGCAGCCACGGCCCGTGCGCCGTCGCCTCGGCCGGCACCGGCCAGCCCATCGCGACGAAGTCGGCACGCCGCACCACCCGGCGGCGGGTCAGGTCGGCCAGCGCCCCCGCCTCGCCGGGCGGCTGCTCCGCCAGCTCGGCGGCCCGGGTGCGGGCCGCGCCGCGGCGGCGCAGCTCCGGCGGGTCGACGTCGCGGACGTCGGCGCCCAGTACCCGCCGGCTGCCGGGGTCGCGGAGCAGCAGCCGGTCGCCCACCCGCAGCGGCAACGCCTCGGCCAGCCGGAGCCGCAGCGCCGTCCCGTCCAGGGGCCGCACCCGGGCCGCCACCGTCGCCGACCCGATGTGGACGACCATCTCGGCGGGCAGTCGGTCCTCCTCGGCGGCCAGCAGGGTGACGTCGAGGTCCGCGGTGCGCCGGAACGCGTCCGGGGTGAGCAGCGCGTCGCCGCGGACGACCTCCTCGACAGCGACCCCGCGCAGGTTCAGCGCGACCCGGGCGGTGGCCGACGCGGTCTGCACCGGCTCGCCCAGCGAGTGCAGCCCGCGCACGGTCGCCGCCCGCCCGCCCAGGTCCAGCCGGTCCCCGACCGCGACCGACCCGGCCGCGAGAGTGCCGGTGACCACCGTCCCGGCGCCGCGGATGGTGAAGGCCCGGTCGACCCACAGCCGCACCGGCGCGGTCGTGGCGGGCGCCGGCAGGCCGGCCAGCACCGTCTCCAGCACCGCGGCCACCTCCGGCACGCCCGCGCCGGTGCGGGCGCTCGCGGCCACCGCCAGCAGTCGCCCCAGCGACGTGCCGGCCAGCCGTTCGGCGGCGTCGGCGAGCACCGGCCCGGGGTCGGCGGCGTCGGCCTTGGTCACCACGAGCAGCCCGTGCCGCACGCCCAGGGCGTCGAGGACGGCGACGTGCTCGCCGGTCTGCGCCGACCAGCCGTCGTCGGCCGCGACCACGACCAGCGCGGCCGGCACTGACCCGACGCCGGCCAGCATGTTCCCGATGAAGCGCTCGTGACCGGGGACGTCGACCATGGCCAGCCGGCGCCCCGAGGGCAGCGTCGTCCAGGCGAAGCCCAGGTCGATGGTCAGGCCGCGGCGGCGCTCCTCCTCCCACCGGTCGGGCTCCATACCGGTGAGCGCGCGGACCAGGGTGGACTTGCCGTGGTCGACGTGGCCGGCGGTGGCGATGACGTCCATCAGGCCCGCACCGCCAGCACCGCGTCGCCGAGCTCGGCGTCCTGCTCGGGCAGCACGCTGCGCAGGTCCAGCACCGTGCGGCCGCCCGCCAGGTGGCCGACCACCGGGCGCGCCGCCCGGCGCAGCGGCTCGGCGTAGCCGGCCGGCAGCGAGACCGCGGCGCTGGGCAGCTCGAGCTCGGGGGCTCCCCCACCGCCGATCCGTGCGGTCGACCCGACCGCGACCGCGTCCAGCCCCGCGGCGGCCAGCCGGGCGGCCAGCGCGCCGGCCCGCCGGCGGAGGTCGGCCGGAGCGGTGTCGAGCATCCGCTGCACCGGTGGCTGCGGCCCGCGCAGCGTCGCCTCCAGCGCCGCCAGGGTCGTCTTGTCGACCCGCAGCGCACGGTAGAGCGGGTGCCGGCGCAGCCGCTGGACCAGCTCGGTGCGACCGAGGACCAGCCCGGCCTGCGGGCCGCCGAGCAGCTTGTCGCCGCTGGCCAGCACCAGGTCGGCCCCCGCCGCGAGGGTGCTCTGCAGGTCGGGTTCGTCGGGCAGCAAGGGGTGCGGGCGCAGCAGCCCCGACCCGACGTCGGCGACCAGCGGCACGCCTGTCCCGGCGAGCGCGGGAGCGAGTTCGGCCACGTCCGCGGCGCGGGTGAACCCCCGGACGACGAAGTTCGAGGGGTGCACCTTGAGCACGACGGCGGTGTCGGGGCCCAGCGCGCCGGTGTAGTCGGCCAGCGACACCCGGTTGGTCGTTCCCACCTCGCGCAGCCGGGCACCGGTCGCGGCCAGCAGCTCGGGGATGCGGAAGCCGTCCCCGATCTCGACCAGCTCACCCCGGGAGACCACCAGCTCCCGCCCCTGCGCGAGCGCGGTGGCGACGAGTGCCAGCGCGGCCGCGCAGTTGTTCACGACCAGCGCCGCCTCGGCCGCGGGTACCGCGGCGAGCAGGGCCCCCAGCGCGCCCTCGCCCCGGGGCCCGCGCCGGCCGGTGGCCAGGTCCAGCTCGACGTCGGTCGTGCCGCTGGCCGCGGCCACCGCCTCGACCGCGGCCGCCGACAGCGGGGCCCGGCCCAGGTTGGTGTGCACCAGGACGCCGGTGGCGTTGAGCACCGGCCGGAGACCGCCGGCGGTGCCCGGAAGCGCGGCGAGTGCCGCCCCGGCCGCGTCGGCGGGCGGCAGCTCACCCGACCGGACCCGCTGCTGGACGGTCTGCACGGCGTCCTTCACCAGCTCGCGGCCCAGCCGCGCGGCGGCGGCGGCCAGCCGGGGCTCGGCGAGGAGCGTGTCGGTGCGCGGCACCTGCCGGCGCGGATCGGCGGTCATCGCCGCCGAGGGTAGGGGGCCGCGCCGACCATCCGGGGAGAGGCACCGGGCGCGGAGCCGGCCGTGGGGCCGGCCCCGCGCGACGGGTGGCGGAGGCGGACGGGAATCGAACCCGCCTGGCCGAGATGCTCGGCCACGTCGGCTTTAGAGGCCGCGGGGGCCACCAGACACCCTGACGCCTCCGCGGCCAGCGTAGGCCGGGCCTCCCCCGGGCGTGGGCATCGGCTCCGCGGCCGGGGCTACCGTCGGATCGTGACCGCTGCCCCCATCGCCTCCACCGTCCGGCTCACCCAGTACGCGCACGGCGGCGGCTGCGCCTGCAAGATCCCGCCGGGCGAGCTGGAGGCCGTCGTCGCCGGGCTGGTCCAGACCGGGCCGACCGACCCGGCGGCCGAGCTGGTCGTCGGGCTGGACGACGGGGACGACGCCGCGGTCGTGCGCATCGCCGGCGGGCAGGGGCTGGTGCTGACCACCGACTTCTTCACCCCCGTGGTCGACGACGCCTACACCTTCGGCCGGATCGCGGCGGCCAACGCGCTCTCCGACGTCTACGCGATGGGCGGGACGCCGGTGGTCGCGGTGAACCTGCTCGGCTGGCCCCGCGACGTCCTGCCGGCCGAGCTGGCCGCCGAGGTGCTGCGCGGCGGGCTGGAGGTCGCGCACGAGGCCGGCTGCCACGTCGGCGGCGGGCACTCGATCGACGACCCCGAGCCGAAGTACGGCATGGCGGTCACCGGGCTGGTCGACCTGGACCGGCTGATCCGCAACGACACGGCGGTGGCCGGGACGCCGGTGTCGCTGACCAAGCCGCTGGGGGTGGGCGTGCTGAACAGCCGGATGAAGGCGACCGGAGAGGTGTCGGAGGAGGCCGTCGCCGCGATGACCTCGCTGAACCGGGACGCCGCCGCGGCCGCGGTGGCCGCCGGCATCCGGGCCGGTACCGACGTCACCGGCTTCGGCCTGCTGGGGCACCTCTACAAGATGGCCCGGGCCAGCGGGGTCACCGCCGTGGTCGACGCCGCCGCCGTTCCGTACCTGGCCGGCGCCCGGCAGGCGCTGGCCGACGGCTGGGTGTCCGGTGGAACCCGCCGCAACCTCGACTGGGTGCGCCCGCACGCCGATCTGTCCGCCGTCGGCGAGGACGAGGCGCTGCTGCTGGCCGACGCGCAGACCTCCGGGGGGCTGCTGCTCGGCGGCGAGGTGCCCGGCGCCCCGGTGATCGGCGAGTTCGTGCCCCGGCAGGAGTTCGTGGTCGTCGTCCGCTGACGGCATCGGGAGCATCGCAGCGAGCGCCAGCGAGCGAGGAGCGGACCGGGGCCGGAAGCGGACCAGTGCCGTCGTCCGCTGACGGCATCGGGAGCATCGCAGCGAGCGCCAGCGAGCGAGGAGCGGACCGGGGCCGGAAGCGGACCAGTGCCGTCGTCCGCTGACGGCATCGGGAGCATCGCAGCGAGCGCCAGCGAGCGAGGAGCGGACCGGGGCCGGAAGCGGACCAGTGCCGTCGTCCGCTGACCGCATCGGGAGCCCACCGGCGGGCGCCTAACGGGCCGTCGCAGGGCTGCGGGGCCGGCGACCGGTTCCGGTTTCCGTTACCGAGGCGTGTCCCCGGCGGGCCTGCTGGCAGTTATCTTCTCGCCGTGAGGACGACGTCGTCGGTCATCCCGGCAGGCACCGGACACCGTGTTCACCCGCCGGTGCCGCCGCTGGCGCCCGTCCGCCACGTCCCGTTCACCCGGCCCGGACAGGGTCCCCCGCTGTGAGTGCCCAGCCGATCGCTGCTACCCGGGGAACGTCCTCGGCATCGGCTCCCCCGGCCGGCACCCCGGCCCGGCCCGCCGCCAAGGCCGGCGCGAACCCGCCCGGCCACCGGCGGCGCGACATCCTGCTCGCGGCCGCCTTCCTGCTGCCCAACCTGGTGCTGCTGGTCGCCTTCACGTACCGCCCGCTGGTGGACAACATCCGGTTGTCGTTCACCGACTGGAACATCTCCGCACCCATGGCGTCGTTCATCGGCGTCGACAACTACGTGGAGTGGTTCACCAGCGACGACAGCCAGCTGGTGCTCTGGAACACCGTCGTCTTCACCGGCGCGGCCGTGCTGGGGTCGATGGTGATCGGGCTGGCGCTGGCACTGCTGCTGGACCAGAAGCTCTTCGGTCGCAACGCCGTGCGCTCGCTGGTCTTCGCGCCGTTCGTGCTGGCGGGCGCCGCGGTCGGCGTGGCCTTCCAGTTCGTGTTCGACCCGACGTTCGGCCTGGTGCAGGACCTGCTCGGCCGGGTCGGCGTCGAGGCCCCGGCGTTCTACCAGGACCCGGAGTGGGCCCTGTTCATGGTCACCGTCACCTACATCTGGAAGAACCTCGGCTACACCTTCGTCATCTACCTGGCCGCCCTGCAGGGGCGGCGGGCCGAGCTGGACGAGGCGGCCGAGATCGACGCCGCCTCGACCTGGACGAAGTTCCGCCGGGTCACCTGGCCGCAGCTGCGCCCGGCGACGTTCTTCCTGCTCATCACCGTGCTGCTCAACAGCTTCCAGGTCTTCGACGTGATCGACACGATGACCCGCGGTGGTCCGCTCGGCAACGGAACGACGACGATGGTCTACCAGGTCTACCAGGAGACGTTCGTGAACCAGCGGGCCGGTTTCGGCGCCACCGTGGCCACCATCATGTTCCTGGCCCTGCTGGTCATCACCCTGGTACAGGTCCGCGTCATGGAGCGGGGGCGGGAGGCGTGACCGCGCTCGCCCCGCAGGACCGCCCGGAGAGCCGGACGAGCGACTCCCCGTCGCCGGCCCCGCCGAGCGCCGCACCGCACGAGCGGTCCAGCCCGCTGAGCCGGGTCGGCGGCTACCTCGGCCTGCTGCTGGTGATCCTCGTCGTCGCCCTGCCCCTCTACTGGATCCTGATCTCGTCGCTGAAGGAACGGCCGGACATCTACACCGTGCCGGTCACCTGGGTGCCGGATCCGTTCACGGCCGCGAACTACTCCCGGGTCGGCACCGGCGTCGCGTTCACCGACTACCTGCGCAACTCGATCATCATCACCACGGTGCTCACGGTCGTGGAGGTCACGCTCGGGGTGCTGTCGGCCTTCGCCCTGGCCTTCCTGCGATTCCCGGGGCGCAGCCTGGTCCTGCTGTTCGTGATCGCCAGCCTGATGGTCCCCAACCAGGTGACCGTGATCAGCAACTACGCGCTGGTCGCCCAGCTCGGCTGGCGGAACACCTTCGCCGGGATCATCGTCCCGCTGGCCGGCGTCGCGTTCGGCACCTTCCTCCTGCGCAACCACTTCCTGTCGCTGCCGAAGGAGATCATCGAGGCGGCCGAGATGGACGCGGCCGGGCCGCTGAAGATGCTGTGGCGGGTCGTGCTGCCGATGTCCTGGCCCACTCTGATCGCGTTCGTCCTCATCACCATCGTGACCGAGTGGAACCAGTACCTCTGGCCACTGCTGATGGCGGACGACTCGTCCACCGCCCCCCTCCCGGTCGGGCTCGCCCAGCTCCAGGACACCGCGGGGCTCACCAACTGGGGTCCGGTCATGGCCGGGACGGTCCTGACCATGCTGCCCATCCTGGTGATCTTCCTGCTGCTCCAGCGGCACATGATCAAGGGCCTGACCGCCGGGGCGGTCAAGGGTTGACCGGGCCCCTCGCACACACCCCGGACCTGCTCCGACCGCAGTACGTCCCACCGAGCCACGCCATGCAGTCGACGACGACGGGAGCACGACCATGAACCCTCTGGACCGCCGCAGGTTCCTCCAGCTGAGCGGGCTCACCCTCGGCGCGGTCGGGCTGTCCGCCTGCGCGGGTACCGGCTCGACCGAGCAGTCCGGCGACGGCGGCCCGGTCGAGACGCTGACCATGTGGTCCAACCACCCCGGCGAGTCCAAGCCGGTCGAGTCGCAGCTGCTCGACGCCTTCACCGAGGAGACCGGCATCGCGGTCAACCTGGTGACCGCCGGCGCGTCCTACGAGGAAGCCGCCCAGCGGTTCAACGCGGCACTCTCCGGCGGGGAACTGCCCGACGTCGTCATCGCCTCCGACGTCACCTGGTTCAACTTCGCGCTCAACGACGCGATCACCCCGATGGACGACCTGTGGCAGGCCGTCGGGGTGGACACCGCCGGGTACGTCGACTCGCTGCGGGAGGACTACGAGTTCGAGGGCGCCCACTACGCGCTGCCGTACGCCCGGTCGACGCCGCTCTACTACTACAACAAGCCGATGTGGGCGGCCGCCGGTCTCCCCGACCGCGGCCCGGAGACGTGGGCGGAGTTCGCCGAGTGGGCACCCCGGCTGGCCGCCGCCAATCCCGCGGTAGCCCCCATGGTGGTGCCCGACGGGAGCAACTACCTCGACTGGTACTTCCAGGGCATGATCTGGACCTTCGGCGGGGCGTACTCCGACGAGTGGGAGCCGACGTTCACCTCCCCGGAGTCCCTGGAGGCCGGGCGCTTCCTGCAGGACATGTACCGGCAGAACTTCATCGCCATCTCCAACGACGCGAACAACCAGTTCGGCGCAGCCCAGGCCGCCTCGCTGCTGCAGTCGACGGGGTCGCTCGGCGGGCTCAAGGAGACCGCCCAGTTCGAGTTCGGCACCGCGTTCCTGCCCGGTCCGCCGCCCGGCACCCCGACCGGTGGGGCCGGCCTCACGATCCCGGCGAACATCTCCGACGAGCGCAAGGAGGCCGCGATGCAGCTCATCGCGTTCCTCACCAACACCGACAACACGGTGACCTTCAGCCAGGCGACCGGGTACATGCCGGTGCGCCAGGACGCCATCGACGACCCGGAGATGGTCGCGTACCTGGAGGAGAACCCGAACGCGCGGACCGCCCTGGAGCAGCTCGCGGTGACCGCGCCGCAGGACTACGCCCGGGTGTTCCTGCCCGGCGGCGGCGCCCGGATCGGTGCCGGCCTGGACCGGATCACCATCGGCGGGGAGGACGTGGAGACCGTCTTCCGGCAGCTGGGCGAGGAGAGCCAGCAGGTCTACGAGCGGGACATCGAGCCGAAGCTGTGACGGCGCGGGCGGCGACGAGCGGGAGCCGGCCATGGCGTCGGTGACGTTCCAGGAGGTCACCCGGTCCTTCGCGCCGGGCGAGCGCCCGGCGGTGGACCGGCTGGACCTGGAGGTCCAGGACGGCGAGTTCCTGGTCGTCGTGGGCCCGTCGGGGTGCGGGAAGTCGACGAGCCTGCGGATGCTCGCCGGCCTGGAACCGGTCACCTCGGGGCGGGTGCTGATCGACGGTGTCGACGTCACCGGCCGCCGGGCCCGTGATCGGGACGTCGCGATGGTCTTCCAGAGCTACGCGCTGTACCCGAACATGACCGCCGGGGAGAACATGGCGTTCGCCCTGAAGAACCTCGGCGTCAGCAAGGCCGACATCAGCACGCGGGTGGCCGAGGCCGCCCGCGTGCTCCAGCTGGAGGACCTGCTGGACCGCAAGCCGGCCAAGATGTCCGGCGGGCAGCGGCAGCGGGTCGCGATGGGCCGGGCCATCGTCCGGGACCCGAAGGTCTTCTGCATGGACGAGCCGCTGTCGAACCTGGACGCGAAGCTGCGGGTCTCCACCCGCGCCGAGATCGCGAACCTGCAGAAGCGGCTGGGCACGACGACCGTCTACGTGACCCACGACCAGACCGAGGCGATGACCATGGGCGACCGGGTCGCCGTCCTGCGTGCGGGCCAGCTGCAGCAGATCGGGAGTCCCACCGAGCTCTACGAGCGGCCGGTCAACACGTTCGTCGCCGGCTTCATCGGCTCCCCGTCGATCAACCTGATCGACTCGGTGCCCGTCCGCGACGGTCGCGCGGTGCTCACGGACTCGTTGCAGATCCCGGTGCCCGGGGCCGCCGGCCGCGCCGCCGACCGGGTGACCGTCGGCATCCGGCCGGAGGGCGCCGACGTGGTGGGCGCCGGCGCCGGCAACCCCGGGGACGCCGGCCGGCTGCCCGTCCGGGTGGCCCGCGTCGAGCGCCTGGGCTCGGAGACCTTCGCGTTCGTCGACCCGGTCGGGCTGGTGGCGGGCTCCACCGGCCGGGCCGATCATCTGGTGTTCCGCCTGGACAAGCGGCTGGACGTCCGGGAGGGATCGGAGCTGGTCCTGACCGTCCACTCGGCCGAGGTGCTGGTCTTCGACGCCGCGGGTTCCGCCCTCAGTTAGGCACCGGGGACGACCGCCGACGCCAGTCGGCTCCGGCGGCCGGGCGCGGGGCCGGAGGCTCCCGCCCGGACTCCGGGCAACGGCTCTACGCGTGCGGGGACGGTACCTGGTCGCGGTGTCGTCCGAAGGACGACCATGCAATAGCGTCGGGCCATGCTCGCAGCTTTCGTGTCGACGCCCGCTCCCGACGACCCGCTCTCCGTCCTGGAGGTCGGCGACCGCCCGGCCCCCGAGGCGCCCGACGACTGGACGACGATCGACGTCAAGGCCGTCTCGCTCAACCACCACGACCTGTTCAGCCTCCAGGGCATCGGCCTGCCGCAGGAGCGGATGCCGATGATCCTGGGCACCGACGCGGCCGGGCTCGACCAGGACGGCAACGGGGTCGTGGTGCACGGCGTCGTCGCCAGCCCGGGCTGGAGCGGTGACGAGACGATGGACCCCAAGCGGTCGCTGTTCTCCGAGCTGCACCAGGGGACGATGGCCGAGCAGGTCGTCGTCCCCGAGCGGAACGTCGTCCCCAAGCCGGCCGAGCTGTCCTTCGCCGAGGCGGCCTGTCTGCCCACCGCATGGCTGACCGCCTACCGGATGCTCTTCGTGCGGTCCGGCCTCCGCCCCGGCTCCACCGTGCTCGTGCAGGGCGCCAGCGGCGGCGTCGCGACGGCGCTGATCAAGCTGGGCAGCGCGGCCGGCTACCGGATGTGGGTGACCGGCCGCAGCGAGGAGAAGCGGGCGGCCGCCCTCGCGCTCGGCGCGGACCAGGCCTTCGAGACCGGTGCCCGGCTGCCCGCCCGGGTGGACGGCGTGATGGAGACCGTCGGCGAGGCGACCTGGTCGCACAGCATCAAGTCGCTGCGGCCCGGCGGCGTGGTCGTCACCTGCGGCGCCACGACGGGCTTCAACCCGGGAGCCGAGCTGAACCGCGTCTTCTTCACCCAGCTGTCGGTGGTCGGCTCGACCATGGGTACCCGCGACGAGCTCGAGTCGCTCATCCAGATGTGCCGGATCACCGGCGTCCGGCCGCAGATCGACGTCGAGCTGCCGCTGACGCAGGCGGCGGAGGGCTTCGCCCGCATGCACGAGGGCCGCACCGCCGGGAAGATCGTCTTCACCGTCTGACGGCGGCCGCCGTCCCGCGCCGCACCGGCGCGGGGCGGCGTCCCCCGGCACCGTTCAGCGCGCCGCGGCGAGCCGCCGTTCGATCTCCGGGGCGACCCGGTCCCTCACTTCTTGGTGGGCTCCGCGTTGGAGAGCGCGGCCACGAAGGCCTCCTGGGGGACCTCGACGCGGCCGACCATCTTCATCCGCTTCTTGCCCTCCTTCTGCTTCTCCAGCAGCTTGCGCTTGCGGGTGATGTCACCGCCGTAGCACTTGGCCAGCACGTCCTTGCGGATGGCGCGGACCGTCTCCCGGGCGATGACCCGGGAGCCGACAGCCGCCTGGATCGGCACCTCGAACTGCTGGCGCGGGATCAGCTCGCGCAGCTTGCCGGCCATCATCACGCCGTAGCTGTAGGCCTTGTCCTTGTGCACGATCGCGCTGAACGCGTCGACGGCCTCGCCCTGCAGCAGGATGTCCACCTTGACCAGCTGCGACTCCTGCTCGCCGGCCTCGGCGTAGTCGAGGGAGGCGTAGCCGCGGGTGCGGGACTTCAGGGCGTCGAAGAAGTCGAAGATGATCTCACCGAGCGGCAGGGTGTAGCGGAGCTCGACCCGGGACTCCGACAGGTAGTCCATGCCGGTCAACGAGCCCCGGCGGCCCTGGCAGAGCTCCATGATCGCGCCGGTGTAGTCGCTGGGGGCGATCAGCGTGGCGTTCACGATCGGTTCGAACACCTTGTCGATCTTGCCCTCGGGCCAGTCGCTGGGGTTGGTGACGGTGTGCTCGGTGCCGTCCTCCATCACCACCCGGTAGACGACGTTGGGCGCGGTGGAGATGAGGCTGAGCCCGCCCTCGCGCTCCAGCCGCTCGCGCACGATCTCCAGGTGCAGCAGCCCCAGGAAGCCGACCCGGAAGCCGAAGCCGAGGGCCGCGGAGGTCTCCGGCTCGTACACCAGGGCCGCGTCGTTGAGCAGCAGCTTGTCCAGCGACTCCCGGAGCAGCTGGTACTCGCTGCCGTCGATCGGGTAGAGGCCGGAGTAGACCATCGGCCTCGGGTCGCGGTAGCCGCCGAGGGACTCCGCGGCCGGCCGGTGCTGGAGCGTGACGGTATCGCCGACCCGCGACTGGCGGACGTCCTTGACCCCGGTGATGAAGTAGCCCACCTCGCCGACGCCCAGGCTCTCGACCGGCTTGGGCTCCGGGGAGATGACGCCGATCTCCAGCAGCTCGTGGGTCACGTTGTTCGACATCATCTTGATCCGCTCGCGGCCGGAGATCCGACCGTCGACGACGCGCACGTAGGTGATCACGCCCCGGTAGATGTCGTAGACGGAGTCGAAGATCAACGCGCGGGCGGGGCCGTCCGCGTCGCCGGTGGGAGCCGGGATCGTCGCCACGATGGCGTCGAGCAGCTCGGGCACGCCCTCGCCGGTCTTGCCGCTGACCCGCAGCACGTCACCGGGCTCGCAGCCGATGATGTGCGCGAGCTCGGCGGCGAACTTCTCCGGCTGGGCGGCCGGCAGGTCGATCTTGTTGAGCACCGGGATGATCGTCAGGTCGTTCTCGATCGCCAGGTACAGGTTGGCCAGCGTCTGGGCCTCGATGCCCTGGGCGGCGTCGACGAGCAGCACCGCGCCCTCGCAGGCCGCCAGCGACCGGGACACCTCGTAGGTGAAGTCGACGTGCCCAGGGGTGTCGATCATGTCCAGGACGTGCTCGGTGCCGGTGAGCTCGCCGGTGCGCGGGGTCCAGGGCAGCCGCACGTTCTGCGACTTGATGGTGATGCCGCGCTCGCGCTCGATGTCCATCCGGTCGAGGTACTGGGCACGCATCTGGCGGCCCTCGACGATGCCGGTCACCTCCAGCATCCGATCGGCCAGCGTCGACTTGCCGTGGTCGATGTGGGCGATGATGCAGAAGTTCCGGATGCGGGCCGGGTCGGTGTTGGCGGGAGCAGTCACAGTGCTCCCATCGTCCCACGGACTCCGCCCCGGCAGAGCGCTCGGCTCGCATCCGCGCCGGTATCCCGGCGACCCGGCCGTCCCGGTGCCTGCGCCCGGTCGCCGATTGGGGGCCGCTGAGTGCGGCTGGTATCTTGTGAGGCCGGTCCGCTGATGCTCTGGCGTCGGGGACGCACGATCATCTGCAGCACTGTCAGAAGAACACCTTCCAGCGAGACATCCGAGGCTCACGCGTGGCGAACATCAAGTCCCAGCTCAAGCGGATCAAGACCAACGAGAAGGCGCGTCAGCGCAACGTCGCGGTCAAGTCCGCCCTCAAGACGCAGGTCCGGCGCTTCCGCTCGGCCGCCGACGCCGGGGACAAGGACGCCGCGACGGTCGCCCTCGTGACCGCCGGCAAGGCGCTCGACAAGGCCGCCAGCAAGGGCATCATCCACAAGAACCAGGCCGCCAACCGCAAGTCGGCGCTGGCCAAGAAGGTCGCGAGCCTCTGAGCTCCGGGCGTCGCCGACGGTCCAGCGACCGGCGCCGCCCCCACCGACGAGCCCCCCTCCCGCACGGGACGGGGGCTCGTCGCGTTCGCCGGCCCAGGAGACACCCGCCGGCGCACTGCCCGGCTCAGCGGCCGGGACGCACCCGGGCATCGCGGCCGCGGGCGGACTCGGCACGGATCGCCACGATCCGCCGCACCGCCCGTTCCAGCGCGTAGTCCGCGCTGGCCGCGACCCCCTTCACGTCGGCGTTGAGCTCGGCGGCGACCCCCATGGCCTGCTGCAGGGCGTCGATCGTCCACCCCCGCGCCTGGGCCTGGGCCTTCCGCACCTTCCACGGCGGCAGCTTCAGCGTCCGGGCGAGGTCGCCGACGTCGTTGGTGTTCAGCGAGGCCACCCGGGCCGCCGTCCGTACCCCGTCGGCCAGCGCGTCGGCGATGAGCACGTGGGCCACCCCGCGCTGCAGCGCCCAGCGCAGCATCTCCACCGACCCCGCGGTGTCACCCATCAGGACCCGCTCGGCCACGGTGAACCCGGTGACCTCGGCCTGCCCCCGGTGGAAGCGGGCCACCGCCTCCGCGTCGATGGAGCCACCGAAGTCCGAGACCAGCTGGCCGGCCGCCGAGGACAGCTGGCGCAGGTCGTTGCCGACCGCCTCGAGCAGGGCGGTGGCCGCATCCGGGCTGATCCGCCCACCCAGCCGGCGCACCTCGTTGCGGACGAAGGCCATCCGCTCCCCCGCCGAGCTGATCTTCGGGCACTCGTCGACGGCGGCCCCCGCGGCCCTGAACGCCTTGAGCAGCGCCTCGTTCCGCTTGCCACCGGAGTGGACCACCACCAGCGTGAGGTCGGGGTCGGGCTGCGTGGCGTAGCCGACGAGCGCCTCGGCCAGCGCGGCCGCCGCCTCGTGCACCCCGAGCACGACGACGAGCCGGTGCCCGCCGAACAGCGAGGGGGTCAGGGCGTCGGCCAGCGTGCCCAGCGCCAGGCCGGCGGCGACCAGCTCGTGCTCCTCCGAGTCAGCGTGCCGCGCGCGGATGGCGGCCCGGACGGCGGAGACCGCGCGGGCGCGCAGCAGCTCCTCCTCCCCCACCACGACCCGCAGGTGGGACGTCGGTTCCGGGGGTGCCGCTGCCACGTGCCCATGGTGTCACGCGGAACCGACCGTCCCGGCTCCCTCCGCGGGCCGGCGGGGCCTCGCGCCACCACCCCGGGGAGGAGTTCCGCGCTCGCGGTGGCGCGGAGGACGGCGTCGACGCCACGGACGGCCACACCCCAGTTGCCGGCGCTCCCGACGACGGCGAGGTCGCCCTGGCGGTCGGTGCGGTGCACCCGCATGCCGTCCGCGGCCAGCCAGTCCAGGAGCCGGTCGGTGGGATGGCCGTAGGTGTTGTCGGCGCCCACCGAGACCAGGGCGACGCGGGCGCCGGTGGCGGCCAGGAACTCCCGGTCGGCGTCGGCGCTCCCGTGGTGGGGCACCTTGAGCACGTCGGCGCGCAGGTCGGCCCCCGACGCGATGATCCGGCGCTCGGCCTCCGCCCCGAGGTCACCGGTGAGCAGCACCCGCACGCCGCGCTGGCTGGCCCGCACGACCAGCGACAGGTCGTTGGACTCGGCGGACACCGTGGCCGCGGCCGGCTGCGGCGCGATCACCTCGAGGTGCAGCCCGCCGACCGTGCGGTGCTCCCCGGGCCGGAGCACCACGTGCCGGCTGCCGACGGCGTGCACCGTCCGGGTGAACGCGGCGGCCCGCTCGTCGGCCGGTGACAGCGTGCCGGTGGCGATGTCACCGATCTCGCGGCCGGCGAGCGCACCGGTCAGGCCGCCGGCGTGGTCGGCGTCGAGGTGGGACAGCAACACCAGCGGCAGCCGCTCGATCCCCAGCCGGGTCAGGCACCCGTCGACCAGACCGGGATCCGGGCCGGCGTCCACCAGCACCGCCTCCCCCGGCGCGGTCGGCAGGACCAGGGCGTCGCCCTGGCCCACGTCGCAGGCGACGAGCAGCGTGGCGCCGGGCGGCCAGCCCCGGGTGGCCTGGCGCAGCGGCCAGCCGAGCAGCACGGCGCCGAGCAGGGCGGCCAGGGCCAGCGGGCGCAGCCGGGGCCAGCGCACCAGTGCCGTGACGACGGCGGCCAGCACGACGGTGAGCAGGGCCGCCCCCGGCAGGCCCGCCGGCCAGCCGGTGGCTCCGTCGGGCACCGCCGCCGCCCGCTCGGCGACCAGCACCAGCCAGCGCACCGGCCAGCCCGCCAGCCAGGCGAGTGCGGTGGCCAGCGGGGGTGCCACCGGGGAGACCACCGCGGCCAGCAGCCCCAGCACGGTGGCCGGGGCGACGGCCGGGGCCGCGAGCAGGTTGGCCGGGAGTGACACCAGGCTGACCACCCCGGAGAGAGCGGCCACCAACGGGGCGGTGGCCAGTCCGGCCGCGGCACTCACCGCCAGGGCGTCGGCGGCCGGCCGGGGCACGCCCCGCTGCCGCAACGCCCGTGACCAGGGCCGGGCGACCAGCACGATCGCCGCC
Organism: Modestobacter lapidis; assembly: GCA_019779905.1. Lineage (GTDB taxonomy): Bacteria > Actinomycetota > Actinomycetes > Mycobacteriales > Geodermatophilaceae > Modestobacter > Modestobacter lapidis. The sequence goes on from JABAKE010000002.1 coordinate 21,598, forward strand.
GTCGCCGCCACCGAGAGGACGAAGCCGCCCTCGCGCGCCAGGTCCGGCTCGACGAGCAGCAGCACGCAGACCGCGGCGGCCAACGCCGGCACCGCCGCCCGGCTGCGCCCCCACGCCAGCGCCACCAGGACCACCACGGCCATCGCGCCGGCCCGCAGCACGCTGGCCCCCGGCCGGGCCAGCACGACGAAGCCGGCCAGCGCGAGCAACCCCACCGCGGCCTGCACCCGCCGGTCCACGCCGTACCGGCGCAGCGGCCAGAGGACCAGGGCGATCGCGATGGCCACGTTGGCACCGGAGACGGCAGTCAGGTGGGCGAGCCCGGCCCGGCGGAACTCCGCGGTGAGCACCGGGTCCATGGCGCGGGTGTCGCCGACCACCAGACCGGGCAGCAGCCCGGCCGGCCGCGGCTCGAGCGCACGGTCGGCGGCCCCCACCAGGCCGGCGCGCAGCGTTCCGGCCGCCTCCTGCACCGGCCCGGGCCCGGCGACCGGGATCGGCGGGGAGCGGGCCGACAGGACGGCCAGCAGGGTGTCGCCGTCCTCGGCCGGGCGGACCGCGGCCCGCAGCCACACCGACTGACCCGGGAGCAGACCCACCCACTCCTCCGCGGGGCCGAAGACCAGCACCGAGCCGGCCGGCACCTCCGCGCCGGACACCTCCCGGACGTCGGCGGCCACCAGGACCCGGGGCCCGCCGGCTCCGGCCAGCGGGCGGGGGTCGTCGGCGAGCTCCACGACGACGGGCACGACCGCGCCCAGCTCGGCCAGCTCGGGCAGTGGGGAGGTGGCCCGGTCGGCGGCCCGCACGGCCGCGGCCGCCGACACCGCGATCGCGGCGGCCAGGCACCCGACGGCGATCGCCCGGCGGCCCGACCAGCGCGGCGACCGCCCCGCGCCTCCCCGGAGCAGGAACGCCGCCGCACCGGCGCAGCCGACCGCACACCCGCCCAGTACCCCGACGGGCAGCGACGGGGCGGCCAGGGTCAGCGCCCACACCGTAGCGGCGGCCGGCACCAGCCTGAGGTCCACCCAGGACCACCGGTCCGCCGCCCGCCGCCGCACCGGCACCTGCACCCGGGCGACGCCAGGAGCCGGCCGGGGCCGTCCGGTCCTGCTCGGCCGGGCTGTGGCGCCACCCCACCGGTGGGGACGACGGGCAGCGCGCCACCGGTGGCCGGCCGGCATCAGACGGTGACCCGCCCGGCCAGCTCGGCGTAGATGGTCGGACCGATGCCGGGGACGTCGTCCAGCTGCGCGACGTTGGTGAAGACGCCGTGCACCGACCGGTGGTCGACGATCCGCTGGGCCAGCACCGGGCCGATGCCGGGGAGTGCGTCGAGATCGCTGACGGTCGCGGTGTTCAGGTGCAGCGGGCCGGTGGCCTCGGCACCGCCGGCCGTTCCCGCGCCGCCGGGCGCGGCGGGCACACCGACGGCGATCTGCTGCCCGTCGCTGAGCACGGCGGCACCGTTCACCCACGCCGGGTCCGCGTCCGGCAGGAGCCCGCCGGCGGCGGCCAGGGCGTCGGCGACCCGGGAGCCGGCGGGAAGGGTCACGAGGCCCGGGCGGGCGACCTGCCCCACCACCGAGACCACGAGCTCGCCGACGGTCGGTGGAGCCGGGCTGGGCGTGGGCACGGCGGACGTGCCGGCCGGCGGCGACGACGTCGCCGGGGCCATCGCGTCGACGGCGACCGGCTCGACCTCCGGCCGGTCCGCCCAGGTCCAGCCGACGACGAGCAGCGCGGCGAGCACCCCGGCCAGCAACAGCGCCCGGGCGCCCGGCCGACCCGGGTCGAGCCGGGCCGCCCCGCCGGGGGCCCGGTGCCGGCCCAGCCCGGCGGGCAACCCGTCGTCGGGGTCGACCGGCAGCCGGCGGGCGGCCGGGCCCGGCCTCCGGTGCTCGCCCTCCCGCTCGGCGCCCGGCACGTCGGCGAGGTCGTCCGCCGCCCCGTCACCGGCGTCACGACGACCGGAGCGGTTGTCCCCGTCGCCCCCGTCCTTCGAGTCGTCCGCGTCGTCCGCGTCGCTCAGCAGGTCGTCGGGCGGGACCCAGCCGGGCGCCTGGTCGAGCTCGGCGAGCACCACCCGCAGCCGGGCCCGGATCAGGTCGGCGTCGTCGCTGCGTCGGGCGGAGGAGCGCACGCCACCGGACGTTAGGAGCGCGCCCCGGCATCCCGGCCCCACGGGCGTCGGCTGTGGACGGGGACGCCCGTTGTGGACGGGGGGACACCACACCACGGATGCCGGGCGGGGCGGCGGCGGTGCGCCCGCCCGGCTCAGTCCTCCGGCCGCCCGGCGGCCTCCCCCCACCGCGGCGAGGGGTCGATGACCACCCCGACCGCGCCCGGCCCGACATGGGCGCCGATCGCCGCCCCGATCTCGCTGACGTGCAGGTCCCGGATGCCGGGCAGCCGTGCGATGAGCTGGTCGGTCAGCCGCTGCGCCCGTTCGGGAGCGGCGAGGTGGTGCACGGCGACATCGACCCGGCCCCCGTCGGCGACGTCGACGGCGCGCTGCACGATCCGGTTGAGTGCCCGGCTGGAGGTGCGCACCTTCTCCAGGGCGACGACCTGCCCGCCGGTCACGTGCAGCACGGGCTTGACGGCGAGGGCGGTGCCCAGCAGGGCGGCCGCCGATCCGATCCGCCCGCCCCGCCGCAGGTGGTCGAGGGTGTCGACGACGAAGAACACCCGGGTGCCGGCCGCGGTGTCGCGGGCGGCCGCCGCGACCTCCTCCGCGCCGGCCCCGCCCGCCGCCGCCCGGGCGGCGGCGAGCACCGCGAACCCGCTGCCCATCGCCGCCGAGCGGGAGTCCAGCACGGTCACCAGGTGCTCCCCGACCTGGGCGGCTGCCAGCCGGGCGGCGTCCCAGGTACCGGAGAGCTCACCGGAGAGGTGGACGGACACGATCCGGCCGGCCCCGGCCGCCAGCCGGCGCCGGTAGGCGGCCACGAAGTCACCCGGCGTCGGCCGCGAGGTCGAGACCTGCCCGCCCCGGACGCCGAGGGCCCGGGCCACCTCGCCGGGGGTGACGTCGGTGCCCTCCCGGCCCGACCGGCCGGCCAGCACCACGTAGAGCGGCACGACCTCGACGTCGAACTCCTCGACGAGCGCAGCCGGCAGGTAGGCCGTGGAGTCGGTGACCACGGCGACGGACATGGCGGCAGGCTAACCGCGCGCCGTCTCAGGTCGTGGCGTCAGCATCCTGCGGAACCGCCGGCGGAGCCTCTTCCGGGCTGGCGCCCGCGGGTGCCACGGCGTCGCCGGAGTCGGCGCCCGACCGCCCGTACGTACCGTCGGGGCGCGGCACGCCGCCCTCCCCGGCCGGCAGCGCCACCGTGCCGTTGTGCCGCATCAGCCGCCAGCGGGACGCCTGGAACGACAGCTCGCTCCAGTTGCAGTTCCCCAGCGGCCCGAACACGCGGCGCTGGTCGACACCGAGACCCAGCAGCGCCTCCACCAGCCGGCCGGCCGTGCCGCCATGGGTCACCAGCACCGCCGCCCCGGCCGGCGGGAGATCGGCGACCGCGGCCATCACCCGGTGCGCCACCGCCTCGGCCGGCTCGCCACCGCGACCCCGCACCGGGCGCCCGGCGAGCCAGTCGGCGTACTGCTCGGGGTGGCGCGCGGCGACCTCGTCCCGGGTCAGGCCCTCCCAGGAGCCCAGGCCGTGCTCGCGCAGTCGTTCGTCGACCTGCACCGGGACACCCAGCAGCGGGGCGAGGGCCTCGGCGGTGTCCCGGGCGCGCACCAGGTCACTGGACACCAGCACGGCGTCCTCACCGGCGAGCGCGGCTGCCAGGTACGGAGCGGTGCGGGCCGCCTGGGCGCGTCCGACGGCGTCCAGCGGCGGGTCGAGCTGCCCCTGGAAGCGGCCGCCGGCGTTCCACTCGGTGCGACCGTGCCGCCAGACCACCAACCGGGCGACCGGCGGCGGGGCAGCGGCGTCACTCACCGGCCGGTCTGCCCCGGCTCGTCGCCGTCGGCGTCCACCGGCTCGCCGGCCGGCGCGGTGCCGGCCGGAGCCGCCTTGTCGGTGAACGGGATGACCGGGCAGTCCTTCCACAGCCGCTCGAGCGCGTAGTACGCCCGCTCCTCGGCGTGCTGGACGTGGACGACGATGTCGACGAAGTCCAGCAGCACCCAGCGCCCTTCGGTGACGCCCTCCCGGCGCACCGGCTTCACGCCGTGGGCACGCAACTGCTCCTCGACGCTGTCGACGATCGCCTGGACCTGACGTTCGTTGGGTGCCGCCGCCAGGACGAAGGCGTCGGTGATGGCCAACCGGTCGCTCACGTCGACGATGGACACGTCGGTGGCGAGCTTGTCGGCGGCGGCCTGCGCTGCGATCAGCGCGGTCTCGCGGGCCTCGGCCGAGGCGGTCATCGGGGGGTCTCCTGCAGATCGGGGGACGGGGCGTCCTCGGTGGGGTGGTCGGTGCGGGTCGGGCGCGGCCGGCCGGCCGGAAGCGTTCCGTCGAACTCGGATCCCGGCTCGGGGTCCCGGTACAGGCCCCGCTTCTCGATGTACTGCACCACGCCGTCGGGCACGAGGTACCAGACCGGTGAGCCACGCCGTACCCGGTCGCGGCAGTCGGTCGAGCTGATGGCCAGGGCCGGCACCTCGACCAGGCTGACCGCGCCCTCGGGCAGATGGGAGTCGGCGAGGTGGTACCCGGGGCGGGTGACACCGACGAAGTGCGCCAGGCCGAACAACCGCTCGTTGTCCCGCCAGCCCACGATTTGGGCCAGCGCGTCCGCGCCGGTGATGAAGAACAGTTCTGCCTCGGGGTGCTGGCGGTGCAGGTCGGTCAGGGTGTCGACGGTGTAGGTCGGCCCGCCGCGGTCGACGTCCACCCGGCTCACCGAGAAGCGCGGGTTGGACGCGGTGGCGATGACCGTCATCAGGTAGCGGTCCTCCGCCGGGCTGACCTCCCGCTCGGACTTCTGCCAGGGCTGACCGGTTGGCACGAACACCACCTCGTCGAGGCCGAACCGGCCTGCCACCTCGCTGGCTGCCACCAGGTGACCGTGGTGGACGGGGTCGAACGTCCCGCCCATCACCCCGAGTCGTCGTCCCGCTGCCACCGATCGAGCCTAGCCCGGCCGCGCCGGAGCCGGGGTCCCGACCACCGGCTCCGGCCGGCGGGGCCGCTCGGCGGGTGCCGGGCGGACCGCTGCACGACCGACCGGCTCCCCCGTGCAGCCGGTCGCCGCCCAGCCGGACGACGCTGTCGGACCGGTGGGCGCCGGGGTGGCGACGGAGCCTCCCCACCCCGACCAACGCGGCTCAGTAGCTGCGGTTACGGCACCCGGCGCGCCCGGGTCCGTTCTCAGAGGGTGGTGACGAAGTCGGCCAGCTGCGCAGCGGTGCGCACCTCGACCATGGGCACCACCTCGCGGTACCGGTCGGCCGCGGAGTCACCGCTGCCCCACAGCCGGCGCGGCTCGGGGTTGAGCCAGTGGGCGGAGCGGGCCCGGCGCACCAGGTCGGCCAGCGCGGGCAGGCCAGGCCGGCGGTAGTTCGTGCGCCCGTCGCCCAGCACGAGCAGCGACGTCCTCGGGCCCACCGCGGCCGGCCACCGCTCGGCGAACACCTCGAAGGCGTTGCCGTAGTCGCTGTGCCCGTCGAAGGCGACCACGTCGGCCTCCCGGCCGATCCGGGCGATCGCGTCCACGACGTCGGCACCCGGCCGGAAGAACCGGGTCACCTCGTCGGTGGAGTCGACGAACGCGAACGCCCGCACGCCCGAGAAGTGCTCGCGCAGCGCCTGGGTGAGCATCAGCGTGAAGTGGCTGAACCCGGCCACCGAACCGCTGACGTCGCAGAGCACCACCAGCTCCGGCTTGTGCACCGCCCGCGGCCGGTGGTGGGTGACCAGCGGCATCCCACCGGTGGCCAGCGACGCCCGCACGGTGCGCCGGACGTCCAGCCGCCCCTCCCGGCCCAGCCGGCGGCGGGCGGACAGCCGCGCGGCCAGCCGCCGGGCCAGCGGCCCCACGGTCCGGCGCAGCTCGGCGAGGTCGGCCTGCTGCGCGCGCAGGAAGTCGACCTGGTCGGCCAGCGGGCGCACCGCCGACCGCACCACCCGGTCCCGGCCCTTCTCCGCCGCCGTCCGCCGCCGCACCTCGGCCTCGACGGCCGCCCGGAAGGCGTCGACGCGTTCCCTGCCGGTGTGCCGGGCGACCTGCTCGGCCAGCCCGCCGCGCTCGTCGCCGGCCAGCAGGCCCTGCACCAGCGCGGCCGTCAGGGTGTCCGGGGACAGCGCCCGCAGCACCCGGTAGCTGAAGAACGACTGCCCCGCCGACGTCGGCTGCCCCTGCCCGAACGCGTCGACGGCGGTCCGGGCGAAGCGGCGCAACGACTCGTCGTCCCCGGCCAGCAGCCGGCGCAGCAGCTCGGCCCGCAGCGTCTCGGCCAGCTCCCCGGGGTCGCCGCCGGCCAGCGGCAGGAGCTCGCCGTCCGCGGGGCCGTCGTCCTGGCCGCCCTCGCCCTCTGCACCGCCGGCCCGGTGCGCCGCCGGCCGATCGGTCAGCGGCCACCACAGGTCGAACAGGACGTCGAACGCCGGCCGCTGGGCGGCCCGCTGGAGCAGCACCGCGCCCAGCCCGTGCCGCAGCTGCTCACGGTCGAGCAGCTCCACGACGGTGAGCACCTCGGCGGCGTCCACCGCCTGGCTGATGCCCACCGGGATCCCGGCCTCCCGCACCGCACGGACGAAGCCGTCCAGGTGACCGGCGAGCCCCCCGGGCCCGGCGGGCGGGGCGCCGGACATCAGTTCAGCCGCAGCTCGGCGGCGGCCCGGACCTGGTCGCTGGCGTGCTTGAGCACCACGCCCAGGGTGGCGCCGACCGCGGCGGAGTCCAGGGTGTCCAGACCGAGGGCCAGCAGGGTCTGCGCCCAGTCCAGCGTCTCGGAGATCGACGGGGCCTTCTTCAGCTCCAGGGCCCGCAGCGCACGGACGGTGCGCACCAGCTGATCGGCCAGCGCCGGGGCGAGGTCGGGCACCCGGGAGAGCACGATCTCGCGCTCACGTGCCGCGCTCGGATAGTCCAGCGCGAGGTACAGGCAGCGCCGCTTCAGCGCCTCGGACAGCTCACGGGTCGCGTTCGAGGTGAGCACCACCAGCGGCCGGCGGACGGCGGTGATCGTGCCCAGCTCGGGGATGGTGACCTGGAAGTCGCTGAGCACCTCCAGGAGCAGGCCCTCCACCTCGACGTCGGCCTTGTCGGTCTCGTCGATCAACAGCACCGTGGGGTCGACGCGCCGGATGGCGGTCAGCAGCGGGCGCGCGAGCAGGAACTCCTCGCCGAAGACGTCGTCGTGCACGGTGTCCCAGTCGGCCCCGCCGGCCGATCCGGCGCCGGCCGCGGAGATCCGCAGCAACTGCTTCTTGTAGTTCCACTCGTACAGCGCGCGCGCCTCGTCGAGCCCCTCGTAGCACTGCAGCCGGATGAGCTCGGCGTCCGTGGCCGTGGCCAGCGCCTTGGCCAGCTCGGTCTTGCCCACCCCGGCCGGGCCCTCCACGAGCAGCGGCTTGCCCAGCCGGTCGGCCAGGAAGACCGTCGTCGCGATCTGCGCGTCGGGCAGGTAGCCGGCGGCGGTGAGCCGCGCGGTCACGTCCGCCACGTCGGCGAACTGGGCGACGTGCGTGGGCGGGCGGGGCATGCGGCTCCTGACGGGGCGGTGGGGCGGGTGGTTGCCCAGCGGTGCGGGTCGGGGCGGCGCCTCAGCGCACGTGGCCGCTGCCGGTCACCACGAACGTCGTCGACGTCAGCTCCGGCAGGCCCAGTGGCCCCCGGGCGTGCAGCTTCTGGGTGGAGATGCCGATCTCGGCACCGAACCCGAACTCGCCGCCGTCGGTGAACCGCGTCGAGGCGTTGACCAGGACGGCGGCGGCGTCGACCCCGGCGGTGAAGTCGGCGATCGCCCGGGCGGACTCGGCCACGATCGCCTCGCTGTGCCCGCTCCCCCACCGGTCGATGTGGTCGAGGGCCTGGGGCAGGTCGTCGACGACGCGGACGGCCATGTCCATCGACAGGTACTCGGTGGCCCAGTCCTCGTCGGTGGCCGGCCGCACGGCGTCGGAGATGGCGCAGGCCCGCTCGTCGCCGTGCAGCGTGACCCCGGCCCCGGTCAGCGCGGTGATGAGCCGGGACAGCACCGGGGCGTCCCGGTGGACCAGCAGCGTCTCGGCGGAGTTGCACACGCTGACCCGGGACGTCTTGGCGTTCAGGACGATCGCCTCGGCCATCGCGGCGTCGGCCGAGGCGTCGACGTACACGTGGCAGTTGCCGACGCCGGTCTCGATCACCGGCACCGTCGCCTCGCGCACCACGCGCTGGATGAGCGAGGCCCCGCCACGCGGGATGACCACGTCGACCAGGCCACGGGCGTTGAGCAGTTCCCCCACGGACGCGCGCTCGGCCGGCAGCAGGGCGATCGAGCCGGCCGGCAGGCCGGCCTTCTCGGCGGCCTCGGTGAGCACGGCGACCAGCGCGGTGTTGGTGCGGTGCGCCGACCCGGAGCCGCGCAGCAGGGCGGCGTTGCCGCTCTTCACGCACAGGCCAGCGGCGTCGACGGTGACGTTGGGCCGCGCCTCGTAGACGATGCCGACCACGCCGAGGGGCACCCGCACCTGGCGCAGCTGCAGGCCGTTGGCCAGGGTGGAGCCGCGGACGACGTCGCCCACCGGGTCGGGGAGGGCGATCAGCTGCCGCAGCGCGTCGGCCACCCCGGCGACCCGGGCGGCGTCCAGCCGCAGCCGGTCGAGCACCGGGTCCGGGGTGCCGTCGGCCGCGGCGGCCTCGACGTCGGCGGCGTTGGCGGCGAGCACCTCGTCAGTGCGCTCGAGCAGCGCGTCGGCCATGGCGGCCAGGGCGGCGTCCTTGGTCGCGGTGGGCAGGGTGCGCAGCACGCGGGCGGCCTCACGGGCACGCGCCGCGGCGGCCCCGATCAGGGGAAAATCGGCAGCGGACACGCCCCGAGGTTACGCGCGGCCCCCGTGCAGGGTCCCGCCGCGAGCCTGCGAGTGGTGGGGGGCACGGAGGGCCTTCCTCAACTGCGCAGCGCGCGGAGCACCCGCTTGCGGGCGTCACCGGTCAGCCGGTCGACGAACAGCTTCCCGTCGAGGTGATCGACCTCGTGCTGCAGGCAGCGGGCCAGCAGGCCGGACCCCGCCAGCCGAAGGGCCGCCCCACGCACGTCGAAGCCCTCGGCGACGCAGTGCATCGCCCGGACCGTGGGGGCGTAGAGGCCCGGGATGGACAGGCAGCCCTCGTCGTCGCCCTGGGTCTCCTCGGACAGCTCGGTGATCACCGGGTTGACCATGTGCCCGATGACGCCGTCGACGTTGTAGGAGAACGCCCGCACCCCCACCCCGATCTGCGGCGCTGCCACACCGGCGCGGCCGGGGTGGTCGACGGTCTCCTCCAGGTCGCGGACGAGGGCGGCCAGATCACGGTCGAAGGCGCGGACCGGGTCGGCGGGCGTGCGCAGCACGGGATCCCCGAGCTCACGGATGGGGCGAATGGTCACGCGTTCTCCTCGCTGCGCTCGTCGTCCACGTGCCCCAGTCTCTCAGCCGCGGGGGCGGCGCCCGATCAGGACCATCTCGTCGCGGTGCACGACCTCCCGGCGGTGCTCGGGGTCGAGGTCGCCGGTCTTCCGGCCGAGCAGGTCGGGCATCTCCCGGGCGTCGTAGGCGACCAGCCCGCGGGCGACGACGACGCCGTCCGGGCCGACCAGCTCCACCGGGTCGTCGGCGAGGAACTCCCCGGTCACCCCGGTGATCCCCGCTGCCAGCAGCGAGGCGTGCCGCTCGCGGACGGCGCGCACCGCGCCGTCGTCCAGCAGCAGCCGGCCACGCGGCCGGCTGGCGTACCGCAGCCAGAACTGCCGGCCCGAGGGCCGGCGGCCGGCGGCGGCGAACAGCGTGCCCACCCGCTCACCGGCCAGCGCGGCGGCAGCCTGTGGCGTGGACGTGACGACGACGGGCACCCCCGCGGAGGATGCGATGAACGCGGCCTCCACCTTGGTGGCCATCCCTCCGGTGCCCACGCCGTTGCGGCTGGCCGAGCCGAGGGTGACCGCAGCCAGGTCGCTGCGGCTGCGCACGGTGTCGATCAGCTGGGCGGGGCCGCTCCGCGGGTCACCGTCGTAGACGCCGTCGACGTCGGACAACAGGACGAGCGCGTCGGCGACGGCCACGTGGGCGACCAGCGCGGCCAGCCGGTCGTTGTCGCCGAACCGGATCTCCTCGGTCGCGACCGTGTCGTTCTCGTTCACGATCGGCAGCACGCCCAGCGCGAGCAGCCGCTCGACGGTCTGCCGGGCGTTGCGGTAGTGGCTGCGCCGGGTGAGGTCGTCGGCGGTGAGCAGCACCTGCCCGACGGTCACGTCGTGCGCGGCGAACGCATCGGCGTAGGTCTGCACCAGCCGCAACTGGCCGACGCTGGCGGCGGCCTGGGCCGTGGCCAGGTCGCGGGGTCGGCCGCCCAGGCCCAGCGGCGCCAGCCCGGCGGCGATCGCGCCGGAGGAGACGAGCACGACCTCCCGGCCGGCGGCGCGCAGCGCACCGAGGACGTCGACGAGCGCCCGCAACCGCTCGGTGTCCAGCCCCCCGGGCACGGTGGTCAAGGATGAGGAACCGACCTTGACCACGACCCGGCGGGCGCCGCCGATCTCCGGTCGGGTGCTCACCGGTCGTCGGCGTCCGGGTCGGGCTCGTCGTCCAGCGGGGTGAGCTCGTAGGGCGTGCGGCGGGCCTTCTTGGCTGCCAGCCGCTCGTTGGCGCGCATCCGGCTGTCGCTCTCCAGCCGGGTGTCGGTGCCCCGGCCGCCGAGGCCGGCGATCTCCTCGACGCTGAGCGTGCCGGCCGGCAGGGTCGGTTCCCAGTCGAAGGTGACGTCGCCGACGGTGATCGCGTCGCCGGGGGCGGCGCCGGCCTTCGCGAGCGCCTCCTCGACACCCAGCCGATTGAGCCGGTCGGCGAGGAAGCCGACCGCCTCGTCGTTGCTGAAGTCGGTCTGCCGGACCCAGCGCTCGGGGCGGATACCGAGAACCACCCAGCCATCGGTGCGCGGGTCGGGCTCGACGGTGAACCCACCGTCACCGACCGCCTTCGGGACGATGGTGATCGGCGCGGCCGGGACGGCGGGCAGCGAGGCGCGGTGCTCCTCGACCGCCCGGGCGAGGGCGAAACCGAGCTCCGTGAGGCCCTCGCCGGTGGCCGCGCTGATGGCGAACACCTGCAGGCCGCGGGCCTCCAGGGGCTCGCGGACCAGGTCCACGAGCTCCCGGGCGTCCGGGACGTCGATCTTGTTGAGCACGGCGATCCGCAGCCGGCCGACCAGGTCGAGCTCGTCGCCGCCGGTCGCGCCCTCCGAGTACGTGCGCAGCTCGTGCTCCAGGGCGACGATGTCGGTCTCCGGGTCGCGGCCGGGCTCCATGGTCGCCATGTCGATGACGTGCACGAGCACGGCGCACCGCTCCACGTGCCGGAGGAACTCCAGGCCGAGGCCCTTGCCGACCGAGGCACCGGGGATGAGGCCGGGGACGTCGGCCATCGTGTACGTGGTGTCGCCGGAGCGGATGACGCCCAGCTGCGGCACCAGGGTCGTGAAGGGGTAGTCGGCGATCTTGGGCCGGGCCGCCGACATGGCCGCGACCAGCGAGGACTTGCCCGCCGACGGGTAACCCACCAGGCCCACGTCGGCGATGCTCTTGAGCTCGAGGACGGCGTCGACGGTGTCGCCGGGCTCACCGAGCAGGGCGAAGCCGGGGGCCTTGCGGCGGGCGTTGGCCAGTGCCGCGTTACCCAGTCCGCCCTTCCCGCCGCGCGCCAGGACCACCCGGGCCCCGATGCCGACGAGGTCCGCGACCTGCTCGCCGTCGACGGTGACCACGGTGCCGGAGGGGACGCGCAGGACGAGGTCCTCGCCACGGCCGCCGTTGCGGTAGTTCCCGGCGGCCTGCCTGCCGTTGCCGGCGCGCTGGTGGGGGCGGTGGTGGAAGTCCAGCAGGGTGTGCACGCTGCCGTCGACCTCGAGGACGACGTCGCCGCCGTCGCCCCCGTCGCCGCCGTCGGGGCCACCGAGGGGCTTGAACTTCTCGCGGTGCACGGAGCTGACCCCGTTGGCACCCTTGCCGGCTGCCACGTGCACGGTCACGCGGTCGATGAAAGCGGCCATGATCGCCGCCTCTCTGCGTTACGGCCGTACGGGTTCAGGGGACTTGCTGCACCGCCCAGCGCCGACCGGGGCCGGCGCTGGGTGGTGACGAGCAGGTGGTTCGGCCCCGTCCAGAGGCTCACCCCGAGCTTGCGAGGGGTGCGGAGGACGGGGTCCTCCTTCAGACGGCGACCGGGGTCTTCGCCTCGACGGCGGAGATGGCGACCTCGCGACGGCCACGGCGGAAGCCGAAGGTCACCGAGCCGGGGACCAGGGCGAACAGCGTGTCGTCCTTGCCGCGGCCGACGCCGAGACCCGGGTGGAAGTGGGTGCCGCGCTGGCGGACGATGATCTCGCCGGCCTTGACGACCTGGCCACCGAACCGCTTGACGCCGAGGCGCTGGGCGTTCGAGTCGCGGCCGTTACGGGAGGACGATGCGCCCTTCTTGTGTGCCATGTCGTCGTCAGCCCTTCGTGATGTCCGTGTCGATGGCCCTGACCACGACGTCGGTCAGGGGCTGACGGTGCCCCTGCCGCTTGTGGTAACCGGTCTTGTTCTTGAACTTGTGGATGTGGATCTTCGGGCCCTTGGCGTGGGCGACGATCTCACCGGTGACGGTGACCCCGGCGAGCCCCTGGGCGTCGGCGGTGACGTTCTCCCCGTCGACCAGGAGCACCGCCGGAAGGGTGAGGGTGTCACCGGCCTCCCCGACCAGGCGGTTCACGGTGAAGGTGTCACCGACACCTACCTTGTGCTGCTTGCCACCGGCCTTGACGACTGCGTACACCACTGACTCCTCGATCGGTTCCCTCAAAATGCAGCACTGTGTCCTGCGCGCACAGCCGGTACGGGGCCGGGTGCTGGACGGGTCGCGGACGCCGACCGGGCACGCCGAACGCGCAGCCCGTGGCGATGCAACCCGGCCAGCGTACCCGAGCCGCGCGGCCCGGGTCGAACCGGCCCGAGGCCCCCGTGCAGAGCCTCGGGCCGGTCCCCGCCCACCGGCCTGCGAGCGGGTAGGGGCACGGGGATCCTTCGTCAGGACGGCGGACCGGCCGGCCGGGAGGCCGCCCGCCGGCGCCGCGGGCGCGGCGCAGCGACCGGCTCCGCCTCGACGACCGGCTCCGTCTCGACGACCGGCTCCGTCTCGACGACCGGCTCCGCCTCGACGACCGGCTCCACCTCGACGACCGGCTCCGTCTCGACGACCGGCTCCGTCTCGACGACCGGCTGCGCCTCGACGACCGGCTCCGTCTCGACGACCGGCTCGTCGGTCACCGCAGGCTTGATCTCGACCTCCGGCTCGTCGTCGACGACCGGCTCGGCGGCCTCCGGGACCGCGCCCTCGACCGGGCCGGTGGAGTTCCCGGCCGGCTCGGGCCGGGCGTCGCCCGGGGTGGCCAGCTCCTCGCCCACGGACTCGTGGACCACCTCGGCGAGCGGCCCGCCGGTGGCCGGCTCGGTATCGGCCGGCTCGTCACCGACCGGCTCGGTATCGGCCGACTCGGCACCGGGCTCGCGGGCTCCGGCGAGCACGGCGGCGTCCTCGGCCGCGCGCGCCTCACCCGACTGGCCACGACCACGCCGGCCACGGCTGCGCCGCCCGCCGCGTCCCTCGACCGGGGCCTCCGCCGCGGCCGCCCCGGCCGCCTCGCCGGAGTCCTCCACCTGGGCCACGACCGCGTCCGGCTGCTCGGCGGCGTCGGGGCCCGTCCGCTCACCGGCGTCCCGGCCGGATCGGTCGCGGTTGCGGCCGCCGCCGTTCCCGGCGCCACCGCCGGCGCCGCTCGCGTTCCCGGGGCCACCGTTGCCACCGGACCGGCGCTTCTCGTCGACCGGGTCGAGCTGCACGACGACGCCCCGGCCGCGGCAGTGCTCGCACGGCTCGGAGAACACCTCGAGCAGGCCCTGGCCGACGCGCTTGCGGGTCATCTGCACCAGGCCCAGCGAGGTCACCTCGGCGACCTGGTGCTTCGTCCGGTCGCGGCCCAGGCACTCGGTGAGCCGCCGCAGCACGAGGTCGCGGTTGCTCTCCAGCACCATGTCGATGAAGTCGATGACGATCATGCCGCCGATGTCACGCAGCCGGAGCTGGCGGACGATCTCCTCGGCCGCCTCGATGTTGTTCCGGGTGACCGTCTGCTCCAGGTTGCCGCCGGAGCCGACGAACTTCCCGGTGTTGACGTCGACGACGGTCATCGCCTCGGTGCGGTCGATGACCAGCGAACCACCCGAGGGCAGCCAGACCTTGCGGTCCAGCGCCTTCATCAGCTGTTCGTCGATCCGCAGATCGCGGAAGACGTCACCGGTGCCGGTGTAGCGCTGCAGCCGCTCGGACAGCTCCGGGGAGACGTGCGCGACGTAGGCCTCGACGGTGTCCCAGGCGTCGTCGCCCTGCACGACGAGCCGCTTGAAATCCTCGTTGAAGACGTCGCGGATGACCCGGATGGCCAGATCGGGCTCGCCGTAGAGCAACGTCGGCGCGTTGCTGGTCGAGGCGGCCTTGGTCTGGATGACCTCCCACTGCGCCTGCAGGCGGGCCACGTCGCGGGTGAGCTCCTCCTCCGAGGCGCCTTCCGCGGCGGTCCGGATGATCACGCCGGCGTCCTCGGGAACGATCTTCTTCAGGATGTCCTTGAGCCGGGTGCGCTCCTTGTCCGGGAGCTTGCGGCTGATGCCCGTCATCGAGCCGCCGGGCACGTAGACCAGGAAGCGGCCGGGCAGGTTGACCTGCTGGGTCAGCCGGGCGCCCTTGTGGCCGATCGGGTCCTTGGTCACCTGGCACAGGACCTTGTCGCCGGACTTCAGCGCCTGCTCGATGGAGCGTGACTTGCCGGTCAGGCCGGCGGCGTCCCAGTTGACCTCACCGGCGTACAGGACGGCGTTGCGCCCCTTGCCGATGTCGATGAACGCCGCCTCCATGCTGGGCAGCACGTTCTGCACCCGGCCGAGGTAGACGTTGCCGGCGAAGGACGTCGCCTGCGCCTGGGTGACGTAGTGCTCGACCAGGACGTCGTCCTCCAGGACGGCGATCTGGGTGCGCTCGCCCTGCTGCCGGATGACCATGGCGCGGTCGACGGCCTCCCGGCGCGCCAGGAACTCGGACTCGCTGAGGATCGGCGCGCGGTGGCGCCCACCGTCGCGACCCTCCCGGCGGCGCTGCCGCTTGGCCTCCAGCCGGGTGGACCCGGCCACCCCGCGGACGTCGTCGTCGCTGGAGGTGCGGCCGTTGCGACCGGCCCGCTCGGGGCGGTCGTCGGGCTCGTCCGTGGCGTCCTCGGCGCTGCTGCCGCTGCTCTCGCCGCGGCGCCGGCGCCGGCGGCGGCGGCGGGTGGTGGAGCCGCCGGCGGTGTCGCCGTCGTCGGTGTCGTCCTCGTCGTCGCCGTCGTCCTGCGTCGTGGAGTCCTCGCGGACGGTGTCACCGGCGGGGGTGTCGGTGTCGTCGTCGGGGGAGTCGTCGGACGTGGCGTCGGTGCCGTCCTCGTCGCCGTCGGCACCGTCGTCGCCGGTCCGGCCGCGGCCGCGGCCACGGCGTCCGCGGCGCCGGCGGCGGCTGCTGCTGGAGCCGGAGCCCTCGGCGTCGCCGTCCTCGCCGTCCTCGGTGTCCTCGGTGTCGCGCTCCTCGGCGACCTCGTCGGGCTCGGGGTCCGCCTGCGCGGCGCCCCTGCCACGCCGGCGGCTCCGCGCGGGGGTGTCGCCGTCCTCGGTGGCGGTGGGCTCGGTGGCGGTGGCCTTGCCGGCGGTGGGCTCGGTGGCGGTGGGCTCGGTGGCGGTGGGCTCGGTGGCGGCGGCCTTGCCGGCGGTGGCCTCGGTCCCGGCGGGCTCGGCGACGGCCCGGCGGCGGCTGCGGCCGCGGCGCGGTGCGGGTGCCTCGGTGTCGCCGGCGCCCTCGTCGGCGGCCGGCGCATCGGCGCCGGGGTCGGCGGGGGGCGTGGCCGGGGCGTCGGCCGGCGACTCGGCCTGTGCCCGGCGGCCGCGGCGGCGGGGTGCCGGGACATCGGACTCCGCCGGGGCGACGAAGGAGACGAACGCCGGGATGACCGGGGCGACCTGCGCCGGCGCCGGGGCGACGGAGTCCGGGTCGGCGGAGAGCGCCGGTCGGGTGGCGCGGCGACGCGGGCGGGCAGTGACGGTGGTGGGCTCGGGGCTGCTGAACTGCGCGCCGAAGCGCGGACCCGCCGGCTCGTCGACCGGCTCCGGGTCAGCGGCGGCAGGCTCCGGCTTCGCGGCGGGCTCGGGCTTCGCGGCGGGCTCGGGCTCGGGCTCGGCAGCGGCGACCTCGGGCTCCGCGGCCGGGTCGTCGTCGGCCGGGTCGTCGTCGGGCTCCGCGGGCAGCGGCTGATCCGCGGCCTGGGGGATGGCGGGCGACTCGTCGGGCTGCTCGGCCGGAGCCGCCGCCCCATCGGTCGCGGGGGTGTTCTCGTCGATGTGGTCGGCCACGAAGGGCTCGCCTCCTGTGCGCTCCCGGGCGCTGATCGGAGGCTCTCCGACTGGCGGCCGCGCAGGAGCACGGGTTGGGCGGGACGGGCTCACCGCATCGAGTGCGGTGGGTGTGCCCGGCCCGCGAAGTCTGGTGTCGGGCCCCGGCCGGTGCGGCTGGAACCCGGTGGTGCTGCGTGCTGATCCCGGTGGTGCTGATCGCGGTCGTGCGGTGGTGAGAGGCAACGTGGCCCACGGCTGGCAGACGTGGCGCGCAGGACGGCGTCCGGCTCCCGGCTCCGCAGGTCAGACCGGCGCGCGCTCCTCCTGGCAGTAGGAGCGCACCGCGCGATCGGGCTCGAGCGGATCAGCGACGTCACCACTGTCGTCGAGCCGGCCCTGCGCCTCACGCACGGCCCGTACGGGCAACGGCGGGTGCAGGTCGGCGACGACAGCCAGGGCGGCCATCACGTCGTCCGGTCGTACGGTCGGCGTGAGCTGACGTACGACCATGTGCAGTATGGCACAACCCGCCTCGTGGGCCACCGTCGCGCTGACCACCGCGGCCCGCGCGTCGACGTCCCGCGTGCCGTCCTTGGTGCGCTTGGTCACCGTCACGACGTCGCGCTCCAGCATCGCCGCGACGGCGGCCGCGAGCTCCTCGACGGGCACCCCCGGCAGGTCGATCCGCCAGCGGGTGGCGTCCAGCCGGTCGGCCAGCGCCCCGGTCCCCTCCCCCGCCTCCACGCACTCCAGGACGTCGATCCCCGGGGGCAACGAGGCGTCCAGCGCGGCCCGGACCTGCTCGGGGTCGCACCGCCGGGACAGCCCGATCTCGACGTACTCCGCCTCCGACGCCGCACCCGTCGGGGCGGCACCCATGTAGGAGATCTTCGGGTGCGGGCTGAAACCGGCGGAGAACGCCATCGGCACCTGCGCCCTCCGCAGGGCGCGCTCGAGCGCCCGGGCGAGGTCGCGATGGGAGGCGAAGCGCAGCGGACCGCGCTTGGTGTAGCGCAGCCGCAGCTTCTGCACCGTGGGCGGCGGGGGCGGCCCCGAGGGCTGGCGGGCCATCAGCGGGTGCTGGCCGGGACCGGGGTCAGCGGGATCAGGCTGCGGCCGGTGGGGCCGATCTGGATCTCCGTGCCCATGGTCGGGCAGACGCCGCAGTCGTAGCACGGGGTCCACCGGCAGTCGGCGACCTCTTCCTCGGAGAGGGACTCCTGCCAGTCGTCCCAGAGCCACTCCTTGTCCAGCCCGGAGTCCAGGTGGTCCCAGGGCAGCACCTCGTCCTGGGTGCGCTCCCGGGTGGTGTACCAGTCCAGGTCCACCCCGAACGGGGCGAGCTCCTCGGCGGCCGCCGTCGTCCAGCGGTCGTAGGAGAAGTGCTCGCTCCAGCCGTCGAAGCGACCGCCCTCGCGCCACACCCGCTCGATGACCCGGCCGACCCGGCGATCGCCGCGGGACAGCAGCCCCTCGATGACCCCGGGCTTGCCGTCGTGGTAGCGCAGCCCGATGGACCGGCCGATCCGGCGGTCGCTGTTGATGGCCTCCCGGAGCAGCTTCAGCCGGGAGTCGATGGTCTCGGCGCTCGCCTGGGCCGCCCACTGGAACGGCGTGTGCGGCTTGGGCACGAAGCCACCGATGGAAACCGTGCAGCGGATGTCCTTGCTGCCGCTGGCCTCCCGGCCGGCGCGGATCACCTCGACCGCGAGCTCGGCGATCTCCAGCACGTCCTCGTCGGTCTCGGTGGGCAGCCCGCACATGAAGTAGAGCTTCACCTGGCGCCAGCCGTTGGCGTAGGCGGTGGTGACCGTGCGGACCAGGTCCTCCTTGGACACGGTCTTGTTGATCACCCGCCGGATCCGCTCGCTGCCGCCCTCGGGGGCGAAGGTCAGCCCGGACCGGCGGCCGTTGCGGGACAGCTCGTTGGCCAGGGTCACGTTGAACGCGTCGACCCGGGTACTCGGGAGGGAGAGGCCGGTGTTGGTGCCCTCGTAGCGGTCGGCCAGCTCCTTGGCCAGCTGACCGATCTCGGAGTGGTCGGCGCTGGACAGCGACAGCAGGCCGACCTCCTCGTAGCCGGTCGCCTTGAGCCCGGCATCCACCATCGAGCCGATGCCGGTGATGGTGCGCTCGCGCACCGGGCGGGTGATCATCCCCGCCTGGCAGAACCGGCAGCCGCGGGTGCAGCCGCGGAAGATCTCCACGCTCATCCGCTCGTGCACGCTCTCCGCCAGCGGGACCAGTGGCTGCTTGGGGTAGGGCCACTCGTCGAGGTCCAGCACGGTGCGCTTGCCGACCCTGGCCGGCACGTCGCCCCGGGTGGGTGACACGTCCGCGATCGTGCCGTCGCCGGCGTAGGACACCGCGAAGAAGCGCGGCACGTAGACGCCGTCGATCCGGGCCAGCCGGGCGAGCAGCTCGACCCGGCCGCCGGGGCGGCCGTGCGCCTTCCACGCCTTGACCACGTCGGTGATGTCACCGACGACCTGCTCGCCGTCGCCGAGGACGGCGCAGTCGACGAAGTCGCTGACCGGCTCGGGGTTGAAGGCGGCGTGCCCGCCGGCGACGACGACCGGGTGGCTCTCGTCCCGGTCGACCGCGCGCAGCGGCACCCCGGCGAGGTCGAGGGCCTCGAGCAGGTTGGTGTATCCGAGCTCGGTGGCGAAGCTGACGCCGAGCACGTCGAAGGCGGCGACCGGACGGTGGTTGTCGACGGTGAACTGGCCGACCCCGGCCTCGCGCATGAGGGCGGCGAGGTCGGGCCAGACCGCGTAGGTGCGCTCGGCCAGGGCGTCGGGGCGCTCGTTGAGCACCTCGTAGAGGATCATCAACCCCTGGTTGGGCAGCCCGACCTCGTACGCGTCGGGGTACATCAGCGCCCAGTGCACGGGGACGTCGTCCCACGGCTTGGTCTGGGCGTTGAGTTCACCGCCGACGTACTGGATCGGCTTCTGCACCTGGGCGAGCAACGGCTCGAGGCGAGGGTAGAGCGAGTCCACAGTCATGACCCGCCCAGGGTAGCCGCTGCCCGGAGGGCCAAAGTCGCGACTTCGGCCCAGACAGACGGCCCCCTCGCAGGGTCCCGCCGCGAGCGTGCGAGCGGTGGGGGGCGAGGGGGTCCTTCCTCAGGCGAGGCCGGGGAAGAAGAGCGCGATCTCGCGGGCGGCGGACTCGGGCGAGTCGGAGCCGTGCACGATGTTCGACTGCACCTCGAGGGCGAAGTCGCCGCGGATGGTGCCGGGGGCGGCCTTGACCGGATCGGTCGCGCCGGCCAGCGCACGGAACGCCTCGATGGCGCGCGGGCCCTCGACGACCAGGGCCAGCAGCGGCGCGCTGGTGATGAACTCGACGAGCGAGCCGAAGAAGGGGCGCTCCCGGTGCTCGCCGTAGTGCTCCTCGGCGACGTCGGCGGTCAGCGTCCGGAGCTCGGCGGCGACCAGGCGCAGGCCCTTGGCCTCGAGCCGGGCGACGACCTGACCGGCCAGGCCACGGGCCACGCCATCGGGCTTGACGAGGACGAGGGTGCGTTCAGTGGTGGGTGCAGACACGGCGGGAGCGTACGACACGCCACCGGGGCGTCAATCTGGGTTGACACGCTCGGCTGCGTCAACCATAGTTGACGACATGCCCACCTCCACCACCGACGTCACCACCGCAGCCGCGGCGGACGACCCGGCGACCGGGCTGCGCGCCATCCGGGCCCTGCGCGAACTGGCCGACCGGCTGGAGGCCCGCCAGGTGGCCAACGCCCGCTCCCGCGGCTGGTCCTGGCAGCAGATCGCCGAGGCCCTCGGTGTCACCCGGCAGGCCGCCCACAAGAAGCACGCCCGCAGCAGGAAGGACGACTGAGGTGTTCGAACGCTTCACCGACGAGGCGCGGCAGGTCGTCGTGCGCGCCCAGGAGGAGGCCCGCCACCTGCGGGCCGACCAGATCGAGCCGGTCCACCTGCTGCTGGCGATCGCCGGCGGCGACGGGCGCGGGGGCGACACGCTGCGCGCGGCCGGTATCGACCACGGCCGGCTGCGCTCGACCGTGGCCAGCAGCACCGACGAACTGGACGCCGAGGCCCTGGCCGCGTTCGGTGTCGATCTCGAGCAGGTGCGGGCGGCCGCCGAGGCGACCTTCGGTCCGGGAGCCCTGGACCCGCCGGGCACCTCCGGT
Source organism: Modestobacter lapidis (assembly GCA_019779905.1). Classification (GTDB taxonomy): domain Bacteria; phylum Actinomycetota; class Actinomycetes; order Mycobacteriales; family Geodermatophilaceae; genus Modestobacter; species Modestobacter lapidis. Next base: position 42,359 of record JABAKE010000002.1, read on the forward strand.
CACCTGCGGTTCGCCGACGGCAGCAAGAGGTCGCTGGAGCAGGCACTGCGGCACGTCCTCGCCCGCCGCGGCCTGGCGCGCCGGAGCCGGGCCATCGACAGCGGCTGCGTGCTCGTCGGCGTGCTCGCCGTCGAGGATCCCGTGGTCGTCCGGGTGCTACGGGAGCTGGGCGCCGACCCGGCCGCGCTGCGCGACGAGGCCGGGCACGCCGCCTGAGCCGGTCAGCCGGCGGCGATCGGTGGCGCTTCCGGGCCGGGGTCCTCCCGGGCCGGCGGCGCCGGCGGCGGGCCCAACGGAGAGCCCAGCAGCTCCTTGCGGATCTGCAGCAGGTACAGCCAGATGAGCACGAACACCCCGCCGACCAGCCACATCGCCGAGCCGAGCAGCCCGGTGAGCAGCATCGGCACCTGCAGCACGCTGCCGATCAGCGGCCCCCGCGGCCGGCGCTGCAGGCCGCTGGCCAGGATCAGCAGCACGGCCAGGACGACGAGGAAGGTCAGCCGGCCGGCGGTCAGGCCCGGCCCGGTCTGCGCGATGCCCCGTGGCACGAACAGGACCGCGATCCCCTCCAGCAGCAGGATCGCCGCGGCGGCGCCGCCCAGCGCCTTCCCCGCGCGAACCGGGTCCGGCGCGGTCATGACCTGCTGCCGGACATCAGGCTGCGGACCTCCCCCGCGGTGATCACGCTGCCGGTGACCAGCACGCCCGACCCGCCCAGGGCGTCGTCCGGGCCGGCCTCGGCCAGCTCGATCGCCGCCTCCACGGCATCGAACAACTGCGGGTGCACGCTGACCCGCCTCTGCCCGAAGACCTCGACGGCCAGCGCCCCGAGCTCGTCGGCGGGCATCGCGCGCGGCGAGCTGTTCTGCGTGACGACCAGCTCGGCGCACAGACCCTCGAGCTCGGCGAGCATCCCGGCGACGTCCTTGCCCTGCACGATGCCGACCACGCCGACCAGCCGGGTGAAGTCGAAGGACTCCCGGATGGCCGCCACGGTCGCCGTCATGCCGGCCGGGTTGTGCGCGGCGTCCACGAGCACCGCCGGCGAGCTGCGTACCCGCTCGAGCCGGCCCGGGGAGCGGACGGCGGCGAACGCCGTGCGCACCACCTCGGGGTCGATCGGCCCGCTGCCCGCCCCGGCCCCGAGGAACGCCTCCACCGCGGCCAGCGCGACGGCGGCGTTCTGCGCCTGGTGCGCGCCGAACAGCGGCAGGAAGATCTCGGGGTACTCCCCGCCCAGCCCCTGCAGCCGCACCTGCTGCCCACCCACGGCCACCCGCCGCTCGAGCACGCCGAACTCGGTGCCCTCCCGGGCCACCGTGGCGTCGACCTCGATCGCCCGGCGGACCAGGGCCTCCAGCGCGCCGGCCGGCTGGTGGGCGAGCACCGCGACGACCCCGCCGTCCGGGCGCCCGTCGGGCTGCACGTCGTCCCCGGGGGCCGGCTTGATGATCCCGGCCTTCTCGGTGGCGATGCTCGCCACGTCCGGGCCCAGGTACTCGGCGTGGTCGAGCGCGACCGGGGTGACGACGGCGATCCGCGCGTCGGCCACGGTGGTGGCGTCCCAGGTGCCGCCCATGCCCACCTCGATGACGGCGACGTCGACCGGGGCCTCGGCGAAGGCCGCGTAGCCCATGGCCACCACGACCTCGAAGAAGGACATCGGCACGTCACTGCCGGCGTCCACCATCTGCACGTAGGGCGCGATGTCGTCGTGGACCTCGACGAAGCGCTCGGCGCTGATCGGCTCGCCGTCGAGGACGATCCGCTCGCGCATCGTGGTCAGGTGCGGGCTGGTGAACCGGCCGACCCGCAGCCCGAAGCCGCGCAGCAGTTCGTCGACCATCCGGGCCGTCGTCGTCTTGCCGTTGGTGCCGGTGACCTGGATGACCGGCATCGCCCGGTGCGGGGAGCCGAGCAGGTCGACCAGGGCTGCGATGCGGGTCAGCGACGGTTCCAGGCGGCTCTCGGGCCACCGCGCGAGGAGCGCCTGCTCGACCCGCGCCAGCTCGGGGCCGCCGGCGGTCTGCCCGTGGGAGAGGGAGGTGCTCACCGCTCCTAGGATGCCAGTCATGGTTGCCGACATCTCTGCCCCGGACAGCGCTGGCCCGGGAACGGCTGGCGGCGTACCCGAGAAGCCCTCCCTGGACGGCCTCGAGGACAAGTGGGTCGCCCGCTGGGCCACCGACGACACGTACGCCTTCGACCGGGCCGCGGCGCTGGCGGCCCCCCGCGACCACACGTACGCCATCGACACCCCGCCGCCGACCGCGAGCGGGTCGCTGCATGTGGGCCACGTCTTCAGCTACACCCACACCGACATCGTCGCCCGCTACCAGCGGATGCGCGGCAGGCACGTCTTCTACCCGATGGGCTGGGACGACAACGGCCTGCCCACCGAGCGCCGGGTGCAGAACTACTACGGCGTGCGCTGCGACCCCTCGCTCCCCTACGACCAGGGCTTCGAGCCACCGGAGAAGGCGGGCAAGGATCAGCAACCGATCTCGCGGCGCAACTTCGTCGAGCTGTGCGAGCGGCTGACCGCGGTCGACGAGGCCGAGTTCGAGAAGCTGTGGCGCCGGGTCGGCCTGTCGGTCGACTGGGCAGGGGTCTACCGCACGATCTCGGAGACCTCGCGGGCCACCGCGCAGCGGATGTTCCTGCACAACCTGGCCCGCGGTGAGGCCTACGCGCAGGAGGCACCCACCCTCTGGGACGTCACCTTCCGCACCGCCGTCGCCCAGGCCGAGCTGGAGGACCGCGAGCGGCCGGGCGCCTACCACCGGGTTGCCTTCGCCGGCCCCGCGGGCCCGGTGCACATCGAGACCACCCGGCCCGAGCTGCTGCCGGCCTGCGTGGCGCTGGTCGCGCACCCCGACGACGCGCGCTACCAGCCGCTGTTCGGCACGACCGTGACGACGCCGCTGTTCGGCGTCGAGGTGCCGGTGGTGGCGCACCGCCTCGCCGAGCCGGACAAGGGCTCGGGCATCGCGATGATCTGCACCTTCGGTGACCTCAACGACGTCACCTGGTGGCGGGAGTTGCAGCTGCCCACGCGCGCGGTCATCGGCTGGGACGGCCGGTTCGTCGCCGACCCGCCGCCCGGCGTGCCCGCCGGGCCCTACGCCGAGCTGGCCGGCAAGACGTCGTTCAGCGCGCAGCAGCGGATCGTGGAGCTGCTCCGCGAGTCCGGCGACCTGGAGGGCGACCCCAGGCCGATCACCCACCCGGTGAAGTTCTTCGAAAAGGGCGAGCGCCCGCTGGAGATCGTCACCACCCGCCAGTGGTACATCCGCAACGGCGGCCGGGACGCCGACCTCCGGGAAGCGCTGCTGGCCCGCGGCCGGGAGATCCAGTGGGTGCCCGATCACATGCGGCACCGCTACGAGAACTGGGTGGAGGGCCTCAACGGCGACTGGCTGATCAGCCGCCAGCGGTTCTTCGGCGTCCCGTTCCCGGTCTGGTACCGCTTGGACGGCGAGGGCGAGCCCGACTACGGCTCGCCGATCCTGGCGCCGGAGTCGGCGCTTCCGGTCGACCCCTCCTCCGACGTCCCCGAGGGGTACACCGCCGACCAGCGCGGCGTGCCGGGCGGGTTTCTGGCCGACCCCGACGTGATGGACACCTGGGCGACGTCGTCGCTGTCGCCCCAGGTCGCGTCGGGCTGGGACACCGACCCGGAGCTGTTCGCGCACGTCTTCCCGATGGACCTGCGCCCGCAGGCGCACGACATCATCCGGACCTGGCTGTTCTCCACCGTGGTGCGGGCCCACTACGAGCACGGGCAGGTGCCGTGGTCGCACGCGGCGATCTCGGGCTTCGTGGTCGACCCCGACCGCAAGAAGATGTCGAAGTCCAAGGGCAACGCGACCACGCCGATCGACGTGCTGGAGCGCTACGGGACCGACGCCGTGCGCTGGCGGGCCGCCGGCGCCCGCCCCGGTGCCGACAGCCCGTTCGACGAGGCGCAGATGAAGGTCGGCCGCCGGCTGGCCATGAAGGTCCTCAACGTCGGCAAGTTCGTGCTGGGGCTCGGCGCCTCGACCGCGCTCACCGCGGCGGACGTGACCGAGCCGCTGGACCGGGCCCTGCTGACCCGGCTGGCCGGGGTGGTCGACGAGGCGACGGCGGCGCTGGAGGCCTACAACTACACCCGCGCCCTCGAGGTCGCCGAGACGTTCTTCTGGTCGTTCTGCGACGACTACGTGGAGCTGGTGAAGACCCGCGCCTACGGCTCGGACGCCGCCGCGGTCTCCGCGCAGGCGGCGCTGGCGCTGGCGCTGTCGGTGCAGCTGCGGCTGTTCGCCCCGGTGCTGCCCTTCGTCACCGAGGAGGTCTGGTCGTGGTGGCAGACCGGCTCGGTGCACCGGGCGCCGTGGCCGGCCGCCGGTGAGCTGCCGGTCGGCGGTGACCCGGTGATCCTGACCGTGGCCGCCGAGGCGCTGAGCGCCATCCGCAAGGCGAAGTCGGAGGCCAAGCAGTCGATGCGGGCCGACGTCGCCTCGGCGGTGGTCACCGCCCCGGAGGCGCACGTCGTCCTGGTCGAGGCCGCGCGCACCGACCTCACCCACGCCGGCCGGATCGCCGAGCTCAGCGTGGTGGCCGGCGACGGGCCGCTGCGGGTGGACGTCGTCCTGGCGGATCCCACCGGCTGATCCCTCCGCCGCTCGGGCGTTGTCCCCCAGCCGGCCACTTCCCTCGGCCATGTGGCCGACTGAGGGACAACAGTTCGCCGGTTGTCCACAGGTGGCCGGCTGATCGCCGCACCGCTGGCGGCGCACCGCCCAGGCTGGCCCGGTGCACGAGCTCCTTCCTCTGCTGGGTCCGAACCGCACTGCCGCGACCGCTGACCTCGCTGCCCGGGCCAGCCCGCGCAGCGTGGGCCGCTGGATCGCGTCGGGGGGACTGGTCCGGCTGCACCCGGGCTGGGTCACCGTCCCGGAGCTGGCCGACGACTGGATGGTGCGCGCCCACGCAGCGGCCGGCTACGCGGGCGGGCCGCTGAGTCACATGAGCGCCCTGGCCGCGCACCGGGCGGTCGACGTGGAGGTCACCCGGCTGGACGTCACGGTCCCCGGTGACCGGCGGGTCCGATCGTCGCGCTGGCTCCGGGTACACCGCACCCGGGCGGCGGTCGCGACGGTCCGGGCGCGCGGCCTGCCGGCCACTCCCCTCCCCCTCGCGCTGGTCGACACCTGGGGTGACGCACACCGGACCGGGGCGCTGCGTGGCTACGACGGCGTCGCGCGCGGGGCGCTGCTCCGCGCCGTCCGGGAGCGACGGACGACCACGGCCGCAGTCTCCGCGGAGCTCGGGCACCGGCCCGAGCTCCCGGGCCGGGCGGCACTGGCCGGGCTGCTGGAGCTGGTCGCGGGCGGCTGCCAGAGCGAGCTGGAGGTCTTCGGCGTGCTGCACGTCCTGACGGTGCCCGGGTTGCCCCGGTGCACCCAGCAGCACCGCGTGGTGCTCCCGGACGGGCCGATCCTGCTGGATGCCGCCTGGCTGGAGGTGAAGCTGGCCGTCGAACTGGACGGCGCTGCGTTCCACGGCAGCCAGGAGGCACGCGAGCGCGACCTGCGCCGGGACGCCGCGCTGGCCGCGCTCGGCTGGGTGGTGCTGCGGTTCAGCTACCGGCGCCTCACCCGGCAACCCGAGGCCTGCCAGGCCCAGATCGCGGCGGTGTACCGCCGACGAGTCGGCGTTGTCCGCTGACCGGCCACTCCCGGTGCCGAGCCGGCCGGTGGCGGGACAACGCCCACCCGGGCCGGGAACAACGCAGAACGGCCCGCCTCCCCAGCGGGGAGACGGGCCGTTCTCAGGCCCCGTCCAGAGGCTCGCCCCGAGCTTGCGAGGGGTGAGGGGGACGGGGTCCTCTTTCAGGCGGACTTCTCCCGGTTCACCCGGGAGGGCTTGCGGGGCACGATCGTCGGGTTCACCCGCTCGAGGACGACGTCCTTGGTGATGACGACGGTCGCGACGTCCTCGCGGCTCGGGACGTCGTACATCACCGACTGGAGGACCTCCTCCATGATCGCCCGCAGCCCACGGGCACCGGTGCCGCGCAGGATGGCCTGGTCGGCGATCGCCTCGAGCGCGTCGTCGGTGAACTCGAGCTCCACCCCGTCAAGCTCGAACAGCTTCCGGTACTGGCGCACCAGGGCGTTCTTCGGCTCGGTGAGGATGTTGATCAGCGCCTCGCGGTCCAGCTTCTGCACGCTGGTGATCACCGGGAGCCGGCCGATGAACTCGGGGATCATGCCGAACTTCAGCAGGTCCTCGGGCATCACCTCGGCGAAGGCGTTGGCCTCCTCGATCTCGGCCTTGCCGCGCACCTCGGCGCCGAAGCCGATGCCCTGCTTCCCGACCCGCTGCTCGATCACCTGGTCCAGCCCGGCGAAGGCCCCGCCCACGATGAACAGCACGTTGGTGGTGTCGATCTGGATGAACTCCTGGTGCGGGTGCTTCCGGCCGCCCTGCGGGGGCACCGACGCCGTCGTCCCCTCGAGGATCTTCAGCAGCGCCTGCTGCACACCCTCGCCGGAGACGTCCCGGGTGATCGACGGGTTCTCGCTCTTGCGGGCGATCTTGTCGACCTCGTCGATGTAGATGATGCCGGTCTCGGCGCGCTTGACGTCGTAGTCGGCGGCCTGGATCAGCTTGAGCAGGATGTTCTCGACGTCCTCGCCGACGTACCCGGCCTCGGTCAGCGCCGTAGCGTCGGCGATCGCGAAGGGGACGTTGAGCATCCGCGCGAGGGTCTGCGCCAGGTGCGTCTTGCCGCAGCCGGTCGGGCCCATCAGCAGGATGTTGGACTTGGCCAGCTCGACGGAGTCGTCGCGGCCGCCGCGCTCCCCACCGGCCTGGATGCGCTTGTAGTGGTTGTAGACCGCGACCGAGAGCGTGCGCTTGGCCTTCTCCTGGCCGATCACGTACTGCTCGAGGAAGTCGTGGATCTCCTTGGGCTTCGGGAGCTCGTCGAACTTCAGGTCCGAGGACTCGGAGAGCTCTTCCTCGATGATCTCGTTGCAGAGGTCGATGCACTCATCGCAGATGTAGACCCCGGGGCCAGCGATGAGCTTCTTGACCTGCTTCTGGCTCTTCCCGCAGAACGAGCACTTGAGCAGGTCGCCGCTCTCACCGATACGTGCCACCTGGCTGACCTCCACCTCGGATGGGCGCCGCGCTCGCGGCCCCGGTTGTGTTCTCGGCCCCTGTATCGACACCCTCTCGGGGCATCCTCGTCCCTGCCGGCACTGACCGGGGGAATCGGGCTCTCCGCCGACCGTACCGGCCACCTACGACCTTCCCGGGCACAAACGCACCCGGCCGTACCGCTCCCGGCCCCCCTGTTCCCAGGTGCCCCAGGGAGCTGGGAGTTCCCCGCACGGTACGGGCCGGGAACGCGACACGCGCGACCCCGGCCCGCACCGAGGAATCACACCGGGGGCAGGGCGTTGAGCTTCCGGCTGGGGATCACCTGGTCGACGATCCCGTACTCCTTGGCCTCCTCGGCGGTGAGGATCTTGTCCCGGTCGATGTCCTTGCGGACCTGCTCCTGGGCCTGGCCGGTGTGCCGGGCCAGGATCTGCTCCATCTGGACGCGCACCCGCTCGATCTCGCGGGCGTGGATCTCCAGGTCGGTGACCTGGCCGCCGGCCTCGCCGGAGGGCTGGTGGATCAGCACCCGGGAGTAGGGCAGCGCCAGCCGCTTGCCCTTGGTCCCGGCCGCGAGCAGGACGGCGGCCGCGGAGGCGGCCTGGCCCATGCAGACGGTCTGGATGTCGGGACGGACGAACATCATCGTGTCGTAGATGGCCGTCAGCGCGGTGAACGAGCCACCGGGGCTGTTGATGTACATGGTGATGTCGCGGTCGGGGTCGTTGGACTCCAGCGTGATCAGCTGGGCCATGACGTCGTTGGCCGAGGCATCGTCGACCTGGACCCCGAGGAAGATGATGCGTTCCTCGAAGAGCTTGTTGTAGGGGTTGGACTCCTTCATGCCGTAGCTCGTGCGCTCCACGAAGGAGGGCAGGATGTACCGGCTGGAGGGCAGCTGGAAGTCGCTCATCGTCACTTCTCCGGTCCGTCGGTGACCGGGTTGTCGGTCGCGGTCATGGCGTCGGCGCGGGTCACCACGTGGTCGACGAAGCCGTACTCCAGCGCCTCCTGGGCGGTGAACCAGCGGTCGCGGTCGGAGTCCTTCTCGATCTGCTCCACCGTCTGCCCGGTGAACTGCGCCTGCAGCTCGTTGAGCTGGTGCTTGGTGCTGCGGAACAGCTCGGCCTGGATGGCGATGTCCGACGCCGTGCCGCCGACGCCCGCGGAGGGCTGGTGCATCAGGATCCGGGTGTGCGGCAGGGAGTAGCGCTTGCCCTTGGTGCCGGCGGTGAGCAGGAACTGGCCCATGGAGGCGGCCAGGCCCATGGCGTAGGTGGCGACGTCGCAGTCGATGAACTGCATCGTGTCGAAGATGGCCATGCCCGCGGTGACCGAGCCACCGGGCGAGTTGATGTAGAGGTGGATGTCGCGCTTGGGGTCCTCGGCCGACAGCAGCAGCATCTGGGCGGCCAGCTGATTGGCGATGACGTCGTCGACCTGGCTGCCGAGGAAGATGATCCGCTCGCGCAGCAGGCGCTCGTAGACCGAGTCGTTGAGGTTCATCATCGACCCGCCGGCGCGCATCAGCGGCGCGCTCGGCGTGGTCAGGTGTGTGTTGCTCACGGGTGCGGTGACCTCCGTAGGACTGCCGGGCAGTCGGTCTCGTGGAACGGGTGGGTCGGTCCGAGGACGGTCGGCGGGAGTGCTGCCGGGGGCCGTCCTGGTGTCACGTCGACCCTAACGCGCACCCCCTGGCCGTTCCTCCCCGTGCGGGTCGGTGTTCGCCGTGGGCGCAGCGCCGGGTCGCCCGGGAACGACGACGCCGCCCGCACCCGGGGGGTGCGGGCGGCGTCGTGGGGCCGGGTCGGATCAGGCCTTGCCGGCCGCCTCCGCGGCGTCGGCCTCGGTGGCCACGGCCTCGTCCACCGTCGCCTCGCCCTCGGTGACGACGGCGTCATCGTCGGCGCCCTGCGCGTCGGCGGCCTCGGGCGCCTCGGCGTCGGCGTCGGCGTCCGGGGCGGCGGGCTCGCCGGCGGCCCGGACGGTCTGCGGGCGCAGCGCCTCCAGGTCGACGACGTCGCCCGAGGCATCGGTGATCGTCGTCTGCTCCAGCAGCTGGGCCAGCGCCTTGGTCCGGCGGACGTCGGCGACGAAGTCGGCGATGTTGCCCTGCTCCTGCAGCTGCTGCGCGTACTGCTCCGGGCTCATCCGGCTGCGCTGGGCCTGGGCCATGATCTGTGCGGAGAGGTCCTCGTTGTCGACGGTGACCTCACGGGAGTCGGCGATGGAGTCCAGCACGAATTGCGTGCGGATCGCCTTCTCCACGTTGTCGCGCAGCTCGGCCTCGTAGGCCTCCTTGTTCTCGACGTCGGCGGCCGCGAAGTAGGCGTCCCAGTCCATGCCGGCCTGCGCCAGCTCGCGCTCCATCGAGCGGGTGCGCCACTCGATCTCCCGCTCGACGAGGTTCTCGGGCACCGGGACCTCGGTGACCTCGAGCAGGTGCTCGACCAGCTTGTCGCGGGCCTGCGCGCCCTGCTGCAGCGTCTTCACCCGGGACAGCCGGGTGCGGACGTCGGCGCGGAGCTCCTCCAGAGTGTCGAACTCGCTCGCCGTGGAGGCGAACTCGTCGTCGAGCTCCGGGAGCTCCTTGGTCTTCACCGAGCGGACGGTGACCGTCACGTCGGCCATCTCGCCGGCGTGCTCGCCGTTCAGCAGGGCGGTGGCGAAGGTGGTGCTCTCGTCGGCGGACAGGCCGCGCACGGCCTCGTCCAGGCCGTCCATCAGCTGGCCGGAGCCGACCTCGTAGGACATGCCGGTGGTGGTGCCGTCCTCCAGCACCTCCCCGCCCAGGGTCGCCTCGAGGTCCAGGGACACGTAGTCGCCGTCGGCCGCGGCCCGCTCGACGCCGGTGAGCATCGCGAAGCGCTCCCGCATGGTGTCGATCTGCTCGGCGATCTCCTCGTCGGTGACCTCGACGTCCTCGACGGTGACCGCGAGGGCGTCCAGGGCGGGCAGCTCCAGGTCGGGGGCGACGTCGACCTCGGCGGTGAACGCCAGGGCCTCGCCGTCGTCGAGGCGGGTGACCTCGACGTCGGGCTGGCTCAGCACCCGCACCTGGTTCTCGCGGACGGCCTCGGAGTAGACCTCCGGGACGGCGTGCTGGACGACCTGCTCGAGGACGACGGGGCGGCCGATCCGCTGGTCGAGGATCCGGTTGGGCACCTTGCCGGGGCGGAAGCCAGGCACGCGGACCTGCTTGCCCAGCTCCTTGTAGACCTCACCGAAGGCGTGGTCCAGGTCGCCCCACGGCACCTCGATCGCGAGCCGGACCCGGGTCGGGCCCAGGTTCTCGATGGTGCTCTTCACAGCGCAGCGCTCCTCTTGGGGAAAGACGGTGGGACGTGACGCCGGTGGCGCCAGGTCGCCCCCGAGTCTAGAGACGTCTCCGACGGCGCCGGAGCCGGACGTTCGTGCACGGTCGGGGTGGCGGGATTCGAACCCACGGCCCCCCGCTCCCAAAGCGGGTGCGCTACCAAGCTGCGCTACACCCCGTGGCCCAGGGGCGAGTCTAGGGGTTGCCCGGCCGGCAGGGCTCGGCCCGGCCACCAGCTAGGCTGTGCGGGCACCTCGCGGGTGTAGCTCAATGGTAGAGCCCCAGCCTTCCAAGCTGGCCATGCCGGTTCGATCCCGGTCACCCGCTCCCACGTCCTGACCAGCCCGGATGCCCGCTTGTGCAGCTCAGCCGGGCAGCGCCGCTCCTTCCGTGCCTTAACGGTGCTGACCTCTGTTGAGCGCTGACCACTGGATTTAGCCGGTGCTCGAGGCACGGATAAGGCACGCCCTCAACGCTCGGGACTCCCAGGGTCTGGTTGAGGAGTCAACCGAACCCTGGGTAGTCCCTACCACCTGATGAGCAGCGAGCGTGGCCTGACACAGCTTCTCCGCACCCACTTGAAGCTGGAGGGGCTACCGACCAAGGACGCCAGCCCCGTGAAGCGCTGGGACGGCAAGACTGGGCGCATTGACCTTCATCTGGCCGAGAGGTACCAAGAGCATGACCGCGTTCGCCATCTGGTGGTCGAACTGAAAGCACCCGACATCACGATCGGTCGGCATGAGTTGGACCAGGTCGAAGACTAAGGCAACGCCATCTTCTCCGGGCCGCAGTTCAGCAGCAGCACCGCGCACTGGGACCTCATCCCCGTTGGCACGGCGCTCGACGACGTAGCCGAGAACCGGATCTTCAAGGAGGACTTCGAACTCGGACAGTTTTGGGAGCCGTCGCCCAAGGCCGGCCGGACCCGCGTCACCGCCTACGTCCGTCGCTGGCGGTACTTGATCGACGAGAACCGCTGGCGATTGGACTTCGTCACGCGGACTCTCGAACACGACCCTTCTATTCCGGAAGGGCTCGGGTATGTACGGGAGCAGTACGAGGACTTCCTTCCGCGCAGGTGAGGGACATGATCTGGTGAAGGTCGCAGCTTCGGGCTGAAAGGCCGCGCAGAAGTGAGCACGCGCCCTCTCGGCCACCAACTCGGCACAACGCGCCGGTGAGCTGCCCCAGGCGGAGAGGGGGAGGCATCCGGGAATCCCTCCTCCGCGGCCGGCGTCATTGGAGTGGCGCACACCATGGTCCGGCGACGACGTGGAGGAGTTCGCTCATCGGTTCGCGCGTGAGGCGCGCGGAAGGCACGACGTCCACTCGTGAGGCTTTCACCAGCGGCTTTACGGCTGGAGTCACCCAGCCTTTCAAGCTGACTGGGCGGGTTCGATTCCGTCACCCGCTCCATGCGATGTCACGGGACACCGTTCACAGGTGTCCCGCCACACCGGCTGCGTTCGGGCCGTTCGCGGTGCCGCCACGACTCTCAACCCTCCGGCGGATGAGAGCTTCCATCACACCCGGCGCGGGACACTTGCCGAGACAAGACGAAGGTCGAGGCCGAACTGGCGCGCACGAAGGCCGCGCTGGGCGTCGTGGGAAAAGCACACGCGCTCGTGGAACTGCTCTCCGAGAGCGCGGACACCGAGCAGCGGTCGAAGAAGTTTTCGCCCCGGCGGCGGCCGAGCTGGCCACCAACACCTCCACCGCCGCCGCGTGCGCGCTGCTGGGCTGGCCGCGGGCCACCCATTACCGGGCCCAGCAGCCGCCCGTCCAGCGTGTGGGCCGGTGATGGTTGTACGGGTGCAGCCAGGCCGGCAGGGCCTTTCGGGGGGCTGGCGCGGCAGATGACCGCGGGGCGTAGGTGCACGGAGCGTGGGGGCAGGATCTGGTAGGCATCCTGGACGTAGCCCCTGCGCGAGGAGAACACAGTGTCTGGCAGAGCGACCGTCGGTCTCGCCCTGGAGTGGTTCGTCAACGTGGACCACGCCCCGATCGTCGTGGCCCTCGAGCGCGGCCTGTTCGACGAGCGTGGGCTCGACGTTCACGTCGTCGAGCCCGTGGACCACGAGGCGGGCATGGCGCTCGTCGCGGCCGGGAAGCTGGACCTCGCGATCACCGAGCCGATCCACATGCCCGGTGAGCGACTGGAGGGCTATCCGATCGTTGCGATCGGCAAGTACTTCGAGACCGGCTTCGGACTAATGCTGAAGGAGGGGGTCGGACTCGGTGACCTGGCGGGGACCACGATCGCCGCGCCGCTCGGTACCTACGCGCCGGCGATGGTGCAGGCGATGGCCGAGTACCGGGGCATCGCGCTGGAGCGCGACGCAATTCACTACGCGGACGTGAGCTACTACCTCGTTGACGCGCTGCGCCGCAACGAGGCGGTCGGCGCGTTTGCGGCCTTCGAGAACGTCGAGGTGCTCGAGGCGCGCGCGGCCGGGATCGAGGTGGAACTCCTGCGCTTCCTCGACCACGATGTGCCATCGCCTGGGCACCTCGTCTTCTGCGCGCACGAAGACGCCGTTGATGATCCGGAGCGGCGCGACGTACTCGAGCGCTTCCTCGGCGGCGTGGTCGCCGGGGTCCACGCGGTCCGCGAGGACCCCGATGGGGCGCTGGAGACGTTCCTCCACGTCGCGCCGCATCTGCGCGGCGAACTGACACAGCAGCAATGGGCGGACACGGTGGGCCGCTTCACCGACGATCTGTCGCTGGACCCAGAGCTGTGGACGCGGCTCGCCCGGTTCGTCCACGAGCGTGGGCTGGTCGAACGCGAAGTGTCCGTCAAGGAGCTGCTCCGGCCGCTCAGGGTGACCGAGCAGGGCGGGTGATCGTGGCGCGTGGGGGGCCCTTGAGGGAATGGTGGCCGCCGCGATTTCGTTCGATCTCCCTGCTCCCGACAGCCTCCGACCTCTTGGCGGAGCTGGCTGGGGTAAATGCGTGCCGCAGGCCCATCCCCTTGCGAAACGTCGCAGACTGCCGCTCGGACGCATTCAGCACTCGCCGTGCAACGTCCCCTTACCGGAAGACTGCTCAAAGGTTGCGTAACGCGAGCCGTCTACCGCGGCGGTACCCGCGGGCATGAGCCGCTTGATGCCGAGCCCGAGAGCGTCGCTCTCGGGCAGGTTGTGGGTCACGACGCTCTGCAGCGTCGCGCCGTCAATCAGAGCCGTCACCGCTGCCGCGGTGACAGGATCCGCATGCGACGCGAGTACCGCAGCGAATCCGTCGAGCCACTGCTTCGCGAGGGCCCCGAGGTCAGGATCGCGGCGGGCGCCGAGGTAGAGCTCGGTCTCAAACCGTTGGGTGGGTCTGGTCCTGTAGGTACTCGTGAATGAGCCCGGCAAGCGCGGACGGCACGTCGCCTGCGTCGCGCAGGACACCCGACACCCCGGAGCACGGCGATTGCGGTCGAGACGGCGGCCGGCTCCTACTCGGTGTCGACATCGAACATCTCCTCCACTGTGCGGCCGAAGTGCCGCGCCAGGCACAGCGAACCGCAGCGACTCCCCCTGCACGCTCGCGGTGGAACCCCGCAGGAGCACTCGGGAGAGCGGCGAGCTGGCCGACGCCTGGCCGGCCGCCGCCGTCGCTGCTCCGGGCGGTAGTGCAGACTCACCGGTGATCAGCGGCGCCTCCCGTCGATCGGGCGGGTGCCGATCAGCCGTTCAGGAGGTTCTGTGGCCACCGCTTCCATGCCCGCCCTACCGTCGCGCCCGCTCGTCCTTGCCGACCTCGTCCCCGCCGTCCGTGCCCGCAACGTCGTCCTCGTGGCGCTCGGCGTGCTATTCACGGCGCTGCTCGCGCAGGTGGCGGTACCGGTGCCGGGCTCGCCCGTGCCGATCACCGGTCAGACACTGGCCGTGGTGCTCACTGCCTCCGCGCTCGGGCCGGTCCGGGGTGTCGCCGTGCAGGCGTTCTACATCCTGGCCGCGCTCGTCGGCTTGCCGTTCTACTCGGAGGCCAGCGGCGGCTTCGAGGTCGTTGTCGGGGCCACCGGCGGATACGTCGTGGGCTTCATTCCGGCCGCGTTCCTGATCGGCCTGGCCGCCAAGCACGGTGCCGACCGCAACCCCCTGAAGTCCGTGCCGCTGTTCGTCGGTGGCCAGGCGGTCATTTTCGCCGTGGGTGTGCCTTGGCTGGCCGTGAGCGCCGGACTGACGGCGAACCAGGCGCTGGACGCCGGCTTCTACCCGTTCATCCTGGGCGGCATCGTCAAGGCCGCCGTTGCGGCCGCGGTGCTGGGGACGGCCTGGAAGCTCACCCGCCGCGCCTGATCAGCTCAGCTCCTCGACCCCCTGGCGCTCCTGCGTCAGGGGGTCGTCGCGTTCCCGGGTCCCCGGGCGGCGCGGCCCTCCCTCGGTCCATGCGCGGCCGGAGAAGGGGGCGGTTTCGGCGTGATCTTGGTTGTCGCGCGTGCCCGATGGAGCCTTTCAGGGGTCGCGGTCAAGCATCCCTTACAGGGCTGCCTCGAACTGCCCCTGAAGACAAGGAGGACGTCGCGACAGGCGCTTCCCCCGGCAGTCTGGGCCGATGCCAAAACTGCCGCAGCCCATCATCGAAGTCGCGTGGCGCCAGGCCGGCGAGGAAAACAAGATCCACTACCGGGCGCGGCGACCTGATGGGTCCCGCGCCGGCTGCTCGCGCGGCAGGGTGATGGGCTCTATGACCTGCTTGAGCAGCATCTTGCGGCGATCGGTTGCACAGACCCCAAGAGCACTGGAGATGCCGTCGAGGAGCCCTGACCCGTCCGCTCACGGCTGTCCTGCCCGGGATCGGTGATCCTGATGTCACCGTTTCCGGGGATTCGCTTGCGGCGCACCCGTCTCGGTGAATCTGCGGCGCCGGGCGACGACCTTCACTGCGTGGCTGTCGGGGTAGAACCGCCTCGCGACTGCGCCCGAGCATCGAGTCTTATTGATCAAGGTGACGCAGGACCTCGGCGCGCAGCCCGCTCTCCCCCCATCGGTTGCACTTCCCCACACGACAACGACAGCAGCGACTGGATGCTTGAGACGCCGACGGCTGCGAGTTCCCGCGCCCGGGTGAGGCCAGGTTCCGCCCCGTTACTCCGAAGGCAGCGGACTTTGAGCATCGGTGGGCAGATGGCACCGTGCCGGGTCCCTCAACGCACCGAAGACACCCCGCTTCCCGCCCGGGCGGCCCGGGCGGGCTTCTAGCCGAAAGGCATCGGCAGCCGCATCGCCGGTAGAGGGGCGCCCTGGAACCGCTCCCCCGGTTCCGCTGAAGCCGGCCCCGCGGCTCCGCGTGGCTGGGTACGCACGGTCGTTCGCTGGTCACTCGGACGGGGGTGTGGTGTCCAGCTAAGCCGGCCGTATGACGACATTGTTCGCATGGTGAACAAGACGCCACGTCTGCCGGTGTATGAGTCGATGTTTGTGCACGGCATCGACGGGCTTCTCCTGACCTCCCCGGACGGGCGGATCCTTCGCGCCAACCCGCGGGCCTGTGAGCTCCTGGGCCGGTCGGCGGCGGAGTTGCCCGGGCTTGGCCGCGACGACGTCATTGATCCGCACGATGACCGATGGGCCGAGGCGATCGAAGCGCGGCGTGAGTCCGGCTCCTACCGCGGTGTGCTGCGCGTGCGCCGAGCCAACGGGTCGACCTTCCCGGTCGAGATCAGCACTGCGTTGCTGTCGTCCGGCGACACGGCCTACGTCAGCTTCCGGGACATGACCGCTGCCGAAGCGGAGGCCTTCCGCCTCGTGGAAAACCGTCGAGCCGCGGCCGAAGTCATCGACAGCCTGGAGTCCTTCAGCGACGGGTACATCGGGGTGGATCCCGACTGGCAAATCACCTACATCAACGGCCGGGCCGCCGACGCGCTGGGCGTCTCGCCCGATGAGGTCGTGAGCCGGAACCTGTGGGAGCAATTCCCGGATCTGCTGGGCACGCCGATCGAGCGGGCCTACCGCCAGGTCGCGGCCACCGGCGAGCCGGTCACGATGGAGACGCCCTACGGCGACGCCGGACGCTGGTATGAGGGCCGAGTGACCGGGCTGCGCCGCGGCGGCATCGGCATCTACTTCCGCGACATCACCGAGCGGCGGGCCATGGAAGAGGAGCGGCAACAACTCCTCGCCTCCGAGCGGGCCGCCCGAGCGGCCGCCGAGCAGGCGCATGTGGACCTCGCCTACCAGGCCACGCGTGATGAGCTGACCGGCCTGCTCAACCAGGCCGGTCTGGCGCAACAGGTCAACGCCTACCTCACCGCGTGGCCGAACACCCCGATGACGGTCCTGGTTGTCGATCTCGACCGATTCAAGCTGGTCAACGACAGCTTCGGCCACCGGGTCGGCAACGACCTCCTGACCGTCTTCGGGCAGCGCCTGGCCGAACTGCCCGAACCGGCCGACCTGTTTGGCCGGCTGGGCGGGGACGAGTTCGTCATGGTGCTGTTCGATGTCCCCACCTCGGCGGCCGACCGGATGGCCGAAGCGGTACTGGCCGCCAGCCGTGAACCAGTCAACGTTGGCACGGCCCTGCTGGTCACCGCCAGCGTCGGCCTGGCGGCGGTCGCCAAGCCCACCGGCCTGGACACGGCGCTGCGGGAGGCCGACGCGGCGATGTACCGCGCGAAAGCCGCCGGGCGCGACCAGGCCGCCTGGTTCGACCAGCAGATGCACGTCGACGCAGTGCACCGGGCGCAGACCGAGTACGACCTGCGGCAGGCCCTGGATCGCGACGAGCTCTACCTGGACTACCAGCCGGCGTTCGATCTGCGCTGCGAGCGGCTCAACCACGTCGAGGCACTCGTCCGCTGGCGGCACCCCACCCGCGGCGTCGTGCCGCCGCTGCAGTTCATCCCGATCGCCGAGGACTCCGGCCTCATCCGCCGGCTCGGCGAGTGGGTGTTGGCTCGCGCCGTCGAGCAGGCCGCCCGCTGGGCGCACATCCCTGGCCTGCGGGTCTGGATCAACGTCTCCCCGCAGCAGCTGGCCCAGCCCGGCCTGCCCGAGCTGATCGCCACACACCTCAACCGCGTCGGCCTGCCGGCGTTCCACCTCGGCATCGAGGTCACCGAGTCCGCGCTGGCCGACCAGACTCGCATCACCCGAGTGCTGGAGGAGATCCGCGAGCTCGGGGTGGCCGTCGCCATCGACGACTTCGGCACCGGGTACAGCTCCCTGGCCCGGCTCAGCAACTTCCCCGTCGACGTCATCAAGATCGATCGATCGTTCGTCAACGACGTCGAGACCACGCGAGGCGAAGCCGTGCTCGCCGGCATCGTCACCCTCGCCCACGCCATCGGAGCGCACGTCATCGCCGAGGGCGTCGAAACCAACGCGCAACTGGCCGCCCTCAGCGCCCTGGGAGTCGACTCAGCCAGCGGCTACCTACTCGCCAAGCCCACGGCGCCCGAGCATCTCCCCCTGCCACGAACCACTGACCCGGCGACCTCGGGTGGCGCCCGCCTGCACCCGACCCTCCAGAACCTGCTGCGCCAACTGTCAACGGCCTGACGCGGACCGCGAGGGTGCTGCCAGTACCTGTCCGGTGCCGGGTCACGCCCTGGATAGGAAAATCCTCGACGTCGCTGGAGACTGCTGATCCCTCTGTGGGCTCGTGCTGTCCTGGCCGCGGGGACGACCGGCACCTCGCACTTTCGGCTGAGGCGTCACCGCTGTGGCCTCGGGGCTTGCGAGCGGATCAGGTGTCGACGCGGCGCGTCTCGTAGGCCCACATGACGATCTCGACGCGGTTGCGGGCGTTCAGCTTGCGCATCAGAGCGGCGACGTGGGTCTTGACGGTGCTGAGGCTGATCGACAGCTCATTGCCGATCTCGCTGTTGGTCCTCCCGCGAGCGGCAGCGAGCAGGACCTGTTCCTCGCGAGAGGTCAGCGGCTCGACGGGCTCGGGTGGCATCGGACGCGAGCGGTTGTCGGCGAAGGAGGACAGGAGCCTCGCGGTGATGTTCGGTGCGATCAGGGCGTCACCGCGGGCGGCGGCATGCACGGCCTGGGTGAGCAGTTCGGCACCGGCGTCCTTGAGCAGGAACCCGCGGGCCCCTGCCTTCAGCGCGCCGTAGACGTACTCGTCGAGGTCGAAGGTGGTGATGACGACGACGGCCAGAGGATCGGCGATGTCGGCTCCGGCGAGCTGCCGGGTGGCCTCGATCCCGTCGACCTCGGGCATGCGGATGTCCAGCAGGCACACATCGGGACGCAGCGAACGGGCCATCGAGATGGCCCGACGGCCATCGGCGGCCTCGCCGACGACGGTGATGCCCGGTTGGGCGTTGAGGATCATGCACAGCCCCGCCCTGACGATGTCCTGGTCGTCGGCGACGAGCACGCGGATGGTCATGACGCACGCACCGTGTGAGGCAGCGAGGCATCGACGCTCCAGCCGCTGTCCGGGTCAGGTCCCGCCCGCAGGGTGCCGCCGAGCAGGCTCGCCCGCTCGGCCATGCCGCGCAGCCCGTAGCCGGCGGGCGTAGGGCTGGCCGTACTTGCCGCGCCGTCATCGTGAACTCGCAGGTGCACCTGACGGCGGGATGCGGTGACGTCGACGGTGACGTGGGTGGCGCCGGAGGCGTGGCGGGTCGCGTTGGTGACCGCCTCGGCGGCGATCAGGTAGAGGGCGGTGCTGACTGCTGGGTCGACGGCCTCGACGTCACCGGAGACCTGCACGCGGACGCCCAGCACCTCGCCTCCGGGGCGAGCGAGCCGCTCGATGTCCGCCACGCCCCGCCGGGGGGCGAGATCGGCGTCCGTTCCGTCGCGCAGCACACCCACCAGCGCCCGCATCTCCTTGAGCGTCCGGGACGCCTCTTCCTCGATGGTGACCAGGGTGGCCAGCGCGCGCTCAGGATCTGCCGCCGACAGCGCGCGACCTGCCTGTGCCTGGACGGCGATCGCTGAGACGCGATGTCCGACCGTGTCATGCAGCTCGCGGGCCAGCTCGTTGCGCTGGCGCAACCGCACCTGCTCGATCTCGCGGTCGTGGCTGCTGGTGCGGTAGCGCACCGCCGCGCCCAGCGCGGCCGAGAACAGGAAGAAGCCGTAGCCGGCGACCCTCTCCGCAGGTGAGGTCGGGTCCACTACGAGGGTGACGGGCAGCCAGATGAGGATGATGCCGAGTCCGAGGGCAGCCTCGCGACCTGCCCCCCAGCGCAGGAGGGCGTAGGGCAGCACGAGCACCCCGGCGATGCTCTGCAGGCCGGTGGCATCGACGGCCACGATCCTCGCGACGTCGAAGGCAAGGAGGGCTCCGAAGGCGACGGCGACCGCGGCCAGCGGGCTCGTGCGCCGCCACAGCAGGCACGCTGCCACGACGAGGCTGACGCTGAGGACCAAGGGCGCCCATGCCTTGTCCTCGCGCAGCAGCATCTCGACGAACGAGCTCGTGACGAGAACCGCCACGACAGCCCAGTCTCGCCAGACCCGCGCAGGCGGGCGATCCGGGCGCGGCTCGGCCCACAACGCAGCCAGCATGCTTCCCCCTCCCCGCCAACGTAGAGGGGCCGCCGCGCGGGCGGATCAGCCGAAAGTACTGCGGATGCCCTGTACCTGCGGCCAGGACAGCTGGAGCCCGCAGGCGGATGTGCCGCCTGTCAACGCTCGTCATGGTGACGACATCGACTGAGCCGACCTGGCCAGCTCGTCAGCACACACAGGAGAAGTGATGACCAGAAGCAGCACGACCGCCGGCGCATTCCAGGAAGCGCAACTCCCGGTTCGAACGAAGCTCGCAGCGGCCTGGACCAGCTTCATGTTCCTCTACATCTACGTCGACTACCTCGCCCTGTACAAGCCCGGCCTCATCGACGAGATCCTGGTCGGCGTCGTCCATGAGTTCGACACCGGCCCGACCTTCGTCGCCAGTGCGCTCACACTCATGGCCATCCCGATCCTCATGATCCTGCTCTCCACGACACTGCCCGCCCGTGTCAACCGCGCCACCAACCTCGTCGTGGCAACGCTCTACATCCCCATCTCGATGTACAACGTGGCCGGCGAGGAGTCCTGGAACTACTCCTACTTCTACGGCCTCTCCATCGGACTCGAGGTGCTGCTCCTGGCCTTCATCCTGCGCGCCGCCTGGACCTGGCCCCGGACCACTCGAGCCACCGCCGGCCGCGACCTCGCCCAGGCCCGGGTGTGACGCTCGAGGCAGGCGCCCGGTGCCCGTGGTCGGTGACCTGAGCTCTGGTGAGCAGCGACTGATCTCATCGCCTCCGCCGAGGGCGCCGGGCTAGGGCAGGTTGCGGGGTGTTGGTCACAGGCCGAGGACCAGGCGCAGCGCGGCGTCAACCTGGCGCAATGCATCGAAGCTGAGGTGCCCGGCCGACTCACCTAGGCGCTGCGGGTCCACCGCACTCGTCTGTTCGGCCAGCACCCGGGTTGGTCGGCCGTCGATGGACACCTCAGGACGGAACGTGGCCGCTCGGGCCGAGGTGGACGTCGGCGCGACCAGCCAGGTCGACAGCGGCAGCAGGTCGGACTGGACGACGACGGCATAGCGGGTGCCGGCCTGCTCATGGCCCTGGGCGCCGCGGGGAGAGCGCAGGCGGTAGACCTCACCACGCACGCAGCGTCTCCATGTCCCGGAGGACCTGAGCGCTCTCGGCACGGTCGGTGTCATCGGCTGCCAGCGCAGTGGCCTCGGCGCGCAGCCTGTCCTGCGCCGCTCTCCTGGCGGCATCGATCAAGGCCGCTCGAACGGCTGTAGAGATTGCGCGGATAGGTCATGGGCGGCGAGCGGGTCGGGCGTCCCAGCGGTGGGTGGCCCAGGCGGTCCGCAGTAGCCGACGGACGATGATGACTGTCCCGGGCCGGCTTCAGTGGATGCTCCCAACCGACGCACCGACGGTGTCCGGGCGGTGGTCCGATCGTGCTCGCCCCTGCCGGTGAGCCCGAGCTCGCCGCACGGCAGCCCCGCGCGGCGCTGATGCAGATGTCGTCGTAGTGCTGGGGACGACAGTCGTGGCATGATTGTGGCATGAGTAGAACACGACTCAGCACCACCGTCGACGAGGATCTCCTTCAGGCCGCTCGACGTCTGCGATCCGGTGACACCGACGCCGCCATGATCGATGAGGCGCTGCGCGCGCTGGTGGCGCGCCACCGTTCAGCCGAAGTCGAGGCGAGCTACACCGTCTACGACGAACACCCGCTCGACGAACCGGACGAGTGGGGTGACCTGGCTTCGTTCCGCGAAGCTGCCGCACGATCGTGACCACGCTGCCCGCGCGCGGCGAGGTCTGGTGGTGCGAGATGGCTGAGATCGGGCGCCGCCCGGTCGTCGTGCTCTCCCGCGACGCAGTGATCCCCCGACACCGGCGTGCACTCGTCGCACCGTGCACCACCACCATCCGTGGCCTGGTCAGCGAAGTCGGCCTCGAGCCGGGCGAGGACCCGGTACCCCGCCGTTGCGTGGTCAACATGGACTCGGTCGAGAGCGTCTCTGTCGCGATCCTCGTCGAGCGGCTCGGACGATTGGCCGACACCCGCATGCGGCAGATCTGCGGAGCCCTCTCCGTCGCGGTCGACTGCGCGGAATGACGCTGTCTCAGTGGAGGAACCACCCGGACCATCGCAGGACGATGCACATGCCGTCGGCCCCCGTCCCGTAGGACCGGCCCGGTGAGCCCTCAAGGACGGGGAGGACAACCAGGCTCTCCTCGGCCGGCGTGGGCGGCAGGGCGCGGAACCGCGGCTGTCCCAGACTGGAGTAGAGCAGCTTGCTCATCGGGCAAGCACGCTTGCAGCGCAGCGAGGCATGGCTCGCGGCACTCCGGCCGCGTGATCCCGGGCCGGCGTGGCCGCGGTTGCAGCCGCGACCCGCAGCACTCGACTGGCGATGGACCGAGCGACAACGAGGAGCTGCGCCTCCGGTCGCCGTATGTGGCGCTGAGGCACCCGGTTCGGTTGACTCCTGCCTGCGAGGCTGCGGACTCGCTGAAAGGTTCAGCATCGTGCGCAAGCCGTTTCCGCCGGAGTTCCGGCGTGACGTCATCGCCGTGGCCCGCAAGGGCGAGGCGTCGATCTCCCAGGTCGCCCGAGATTTCGGGATCTCGGAGTTCTGCCTGCAGCGCTGGCTGAGGATCGCCGACCGAGACGACGGCCTCGCCCCGCCCGCGGCCGGCGACCGCGGCACCGGTGAGAAGACCGACTTCGCGGAGTTCGGATCCGGTCACTCGGCGGCTGGGACTTCGAGCCGATGTCGGACGGCGATCCGTTGGACGATCTCCTCCAGCGGAACGGCCAGGCGTTCGGCAGCTACCCGGCTGTAGATGACGACGGCGTAGGCGGAGTACTGCCACAGCGGGGACTGCCACCAGCCGACGTCCTTGGCCAGATCGGGCCGGAGCCCTCCGCGCATGCAGGCGACGGCGTACAGGGCGTACTGGCTGTTGCGGTGCTCCACGCGGCCACGGAAGGTCACCTCGGGCAGGTATCGCTCGCGCAGCCCCTCGTAACCGAGCAGTTCAGAGCCGGCAGGACAGGCGAGATCCAACGCCGTGACGGCGAGATCGAGCAGGGCGACATCCGGGGTGAAGCGACCGGGCACGTGATTCGGCGCCACAGCCACCGTGACGTCGTAGATGTCGTCACCGCGGACGAGGCCGGTCAGCATGGCCAGCTGGGCAGAACGATGGAGCCGAGCCGGCTCGACGCCTGTCCGCTTCGCCATGCCTGCAGTGTGCCGCGACGAGGGTCGAATGGCGCCACACGCGCTTCCGCGTTCGGGCGGCC
This sequence comes from Modestobacter lapidis, assembly GCA_019779905.1. Taxonomy (GTDB): domain Bacteria; phylum Actinomycetota; class Actinomycetes; order Mycobacteriales; family Geodermatophilaceae; genus Modestobacter; species Modestobacter lapidis. The sequence continues at coordinate 65,570 of JABAKE010000002.1, forward strand.
GAAGGCCGGCGCAGCCCACGGCCCGCGGTCACCACTCCCCACGTAGCGGGCCGACATCGGCGGTGCCTACCCCGGCGGATCCCACCTCGCGGGGTGGGTCGGCCCACCCCTGAGGGGTCTGGAACGGACGGCGGCGTGGCACGAGGGTCGACCTGTCAGCAATCCGAACCCCAGAGGAACGAGGACACGTCATGAACAAGATCGTGAGTGCGAGTTTTTCGCCGGCATGACCAGACAGCAGGATCACGCGGTGGCCGTCGTACACCACGCCAGCAGACCGGACCGCCATGCCGGTCCGATCCCGGTCACCGTTCCACCTACGACCGCAGCGCCTCCCGCTCGTCCGGAGGACAGCGGGGCGAAAGGGCATGCATGGGTGCCCTATCGTGAAGGCGGAGCCTGGGAGTCCTCGGGGTGCTCGGCCGTCGCAGCGCGGTCAGCCTCTGTCGCCGGCCCGACACGGCTCCTCGCCGTGCAGCTGATCGTCGGTTCGGAGAGCGGAGGTAGGCGCGGTGCCTCGTGCCCAGAAGGCGGTGCGGCGCCAGCGCAACGGTCGCGACTACGACGACCGGTTCAGAGGGATCCTGGACGTCGCCGCGGAAGTGTTCTACATCCGGGGCTTCCCCCAGGGGACGCTCACCGAGATCGCCGACCGCGTGGGTCTCACCCAGCCGGCGCTCTACCACTACGTCAAGAGCAAGGACGAGCTGCTCGCGCTCATCGTCAACCAGGTGGCCACGGACCTGAGCGCGGCGGCGGACCAGGCACTGACCGAGGGCGACACGGGCGCCGAGAAGCTGCAGGCGCTCATCCACCGGGTGACGGCGAGCATCGTGGCCAACCGGAAGACCTTCACCGTCTACTGGCAGGAACTGAAGTCGCTCCCCGACGAGATCCGGATCGCCATCCGGGCCGACGAGCGACAGTTCGTCAACCAGATCCTGGGTGTGGTGGAGGAAGCCCAGCAGGAGGGCGCCCTGCCCGCGGACCAGCCCGCCTGGGTGCTGACCGAGGCCATTCTCGGCATGGTCTGCTGGGTGTACCAGTGGTACTCCCCCGACGGTCCGATGTCGGAGGACCAGATCGCGTTCGCCTTCATCCGCCTCCTCGGGCTGGCCCCCGCGCGAAGCTGAGATCCGCCGTCACACGAAGGCGCGGGCCGTGTCGAGCTGCGACCGCGCCACCGCCGACCCGGTCGTCCGGAGGAAGGGCCGCAGGGGGCCGGGAGCGACGCGCCGACTGCACAGCGCGACCCACGCCCAGCCCTCGCCCTCGACCGCCGCCGGATCGGCCCCGCTGCCCACGTTGCGCTGCCACTGCCCGCCGGCCGGGCCACCGAGGGACATCGACACGCTGACGGTGGGCGGCAGGCCGGCGCGGTGGATCGCGTAGGCGAGCGATCGCACCCCGAGATCGGCCACCCAGTACGCCCGGTCGTCGAGCACGTGCCGACGCCCTCCCGCAGCGCTGCAGTCCCAGCCGTGGATCCAGGTCTCCATGGCCCGTGACTGCGCCAGCGCCAGGCGCGAGATGGGCTGCACCGCCCACTCCACCGGCTGGAAGCGGTCGGCGGGATCCACCCGGCGGAGCTCGCCCAGCAGCGACGTCCGCGTTTGCCGCCACAGGGCGGTCGCCTCCTCCAGCGATGCCCGGCCGTGGCCGCGCACCCGCCGGTCGATCTCGGCGTCGGCATCGGTGCCGGCCGGTGCCCACCGCTCGCCCCGGAGCGCCCGGACCGCGTCCTGGTCGCCGAGCGCCAGGTGGGTGACCACGTCGGTGACGGTCCACCCCGCGCAGGCCGACGGGCGGTCGCCATCCCGGCGGTCGAGGGCGGCGAGCGCCTCGACGGTGTCCTCGGTCAGGGTGTGCAGGTCCGCGATCAGCTGGGCCCAGTCCCGGCGCCGCCGTCCCTCCCCTGCCGCCGCGGGATCGGGTGCGCCCACCTGCAGGCCCAGGTCCGTGAGCACTGCCTCGCGGGCGTCGTCGGCACCACGCCCGGCCGCGTCCGCCGCCATCACAGGCCGAGGTAGATGCGCTCGATGTCCGCATCACCGGCGAGCTGGTCGGCCGGCCCCTCGGCGACCACCCGGCCGCCGGTGAGGACGTAGCCGCGGTCGGAGGCGGTCAGCGCGATGGCGTTCTGCTCGGAGATGAGCACCGTCAGCCCCTGGGCCCGCAGCGCGGCGATCCGCTCGAACACGCTCTCGACCAGTGCCGGCGCCAGGCCCGTCGAGGGCTCGTCGAGCAGCAGGACCTTCGGCCGGGTCATCAGTGCCCGCCCGATCGCGAGCATCTGCTGCTCCCCGCCGCTCATCGTGCCCGCCAGCTGGCGCTGTCGTTCGGCCAGCACGGGGAAGAAGTCCACCACCTCCTCGAGGCGCTGGGCCCGCTCGGCGCGCGAGAGCTTGAGCGCGGCCACGGACACCAGCAGGTTCTGCCGCACGGACAGGGAGGGGAACAGGTGCCGCCCCTCGGGGACCAGCACCAGTCCGTCCCGCACCCGCTGGCGCGGCCGGTCGTGGGTGATGTCCTGACCGGCAAGCTCGACGGTGCCGGCGAGCACCGAGACGATCCCGGCCATCGCCCCCATGAGGCTCGACTTCCCGGCACCGTTGGCACCGATCAGACACACGACCTCACCCTCGGCCAAGTGGATCGACACCTCGTGGACGGCCCGCACCTGGCCGTAGCCGGCGGAGAGCCCTCGGATGGACAACACCGTCATGACCTCCGCTCGGACCCGGTGGCGTGCTCCGCCCCGGGCGGTCCCGCGGACCCCAGGTAGATCCGCTTGACGTCCTCGTTCCGGGCGATCTCGCCCGGGGTCCCGACCGCGAACACCCGGCCCTGGTTCAGCACCACGATGCGCTCGGCGATGCTCATGATCAGGTGCATGTTGTGCTCGACGAGCAGCACGTCCGTGCCGGCGTCCCGGATGATCTGCACGGCCGCCACGAGCCGCTGCAGCTCCTCGTCGTTGAGGCCGGCAGCCGGCTCGTCCAGCAGCACGACCTGCGGCCGCCCCATCATCGCCCGGCCGATCTCCAGCAGGCGCCGGCTGGCCAGTGGCAGGACGGCGGCGGGGGTGCCGGCCAGCGGAGCCAGGCCGAGCACGTCCAGCCAGTGGCCGGCGTCCTGGTCCACCTGCCGCTGGCGGCGCCGCAGCGACGGCCGGGCGAGCACCGCTGAGCGCAGGGTCGGGCGCGCCTGCCGGTGGCCGCCCAGCCGGAGGTTGTCCAGCGCCGTGGCGCCGTCGAAGGTCAGCACGCGCGGGGTCTGGAACGTCCGGGACACCCCGTGCGCGGCCATGCGGTGCACCGGGGAGCCGGTGACGTCGGCACCGTCGAGCAGCACCCGGCCGGTGTCGGGCCGGTAGACGCCCGTGATGACGTTGATCAGGGTGCTCTTGCCGGCCCCGTTGGGGCCGATCAGGGCCAGCAGCTCCCCGCGTCGTAGCTCCAGGTCGACCGCCTCGAGTGCGCGCAGGCCCTGGAAGGACCGGCTGACGTCGGCCACGGCCAGCGGGTGCGACGTGCTCATGACGACGCTCCCGCGCGGCGCTTGCGTGGCACGACCAGGTCCGGCAGCGAGACCAGCCCCTTGGGCAGGAACACCAGCACGACGATCAGCAGGCCACCGGTGATGAGCAGCGAGTAGTCCTCGAACTCGGTGATGAACTCCGGCAGTAGGGTCAGCACCGTGGCCCCCAGGACCGGGCCCCAGGGGCGTGCCCCGCCACCGATCAGGACCATGACGACGAGCGTCACCGAGGCGATGACGCTGAAGTCCGACGGGGCGAGGAAGCGCAGGTGGTGGGCGAACAGCCCACCGGCGATCCCGGCCTGGGCCGCGGCCAGGGTGAAGGCCGCCCGCTTGACCCGGGCCACGTCGATCCCGACCGTCGCGGCCATCGCCTCGTCGTCGTGGACGGCGAACAGGGCGCCCCCGGCGGCCGAGTCGTGGATGAGCGCGTTGCTCACCACCACCGCCGTGGCCGCCAGCACCGCGATGACGGCGAAGGTGCTGACGTCACCGACCTGCCAGCCGAACAGGTCCAGCGGGGGGATGCCCGCCAGCCCGGTGCCGCCACCGGTCAACCCCGCCATGCTGACCAGCAGCACGGTCACCACGGAGTTGAACGCCAGGGTGCCCATGGCCAGGTAGTAGCCGGACAGCCGCAGCAGGACGAACCCGAGCACGAAGCCCACGACTGCGCAGACGGCGATCCCGACCGCCATGGCGGGGATCGACCACCAGCCGGCCGTGGCGGTGAGGATGCCGGTGCCGTACGCGCCGAGCGCGAAGAACGCCGCGTGACCGAGCGAGATCTGGCCGGCGAAGCCGACGACGAGGCCGAGGCTGGACGCCAGGATCCCGTAGACGGCGATGTACACCAGGACGCTGGCGGCGTACCGGTCGCCGAAGAGCGCGACGCACAGCAGCGCCGCGACGACGACCGCCCCCACGAGGGAGCGGACCGGGAGGCGGGTGGCGGCGGTCATGGCCGCACCGCCGCCGCCCGGCCGAACAGTCCCTGCGGGCGGAGCAGGAGCACCCCGATGAGCAGGGTGAACACCAGGCCGTCGGCGACGTCGGAGCTGACGAGTCCCACCACGTAGCCCTCCAGCACCCCGATGAGCAGCCCGGCGAGTGCGACTCCCGTCGTGCTGGTGAAGCCGCCGATGACGAGGGCGACGAAGCCCTTGATCATCAGCGAGGTCCCGCTCTCGTAGTTCAGGAACAGCAGCGGTGCCAGCAGCGCCCCCACCAGGCCGGCCAGCGCCGCCCCCGCCGCCCAGCTGAAGCGGGACACCGAGTTCGGGTCGATCCCGACGACCCGCGCGCCGGCGGGATCGTCGGCGACGCTGCGCAGCGACAGGCCGGCCATGGTGTGCTCGAGGAACCACCAGAGCACGAGCAGGACCACCAGACCGACGCCGACGATCCACACCACCTGGAGCGGCAGGGCCGCCCCGCCGACGCGGATGACGCCGTCGGTGAAGGGGTCCATGATCGCCGCGTCCGACCCCCAGACGACCAGCGCGAGACCGCGCAGAGCCAGGGACAGTCCGATGGTGAGCGCGATGATGGCGGCGACGGAGCCCCGCGGCACCCGCCGGATGAGCACCCTCTCGGTGGCCGCGCCGAGCGCGGCCACCGAGAGGACCGCCGCGAGGACGGCGACGAACGGGTTCGTCGCCGCGGCCACGCTGGCGGCGATCAACGCCCCGAGGATGATGAACTCACCCTGCGCGAAGTTGATCGCCGCGGAGGCCCGGTACACGAGGACCAGGCTCAGCGCCACGAAGGCGTACAGACTGCCCTGGGTCACTCCGGAGAAGGCGAACTGCAGCAACTGTGCCGGGTCGGCCCCCATGGCTGGCTCCAATCGAACGTCCGGTCAGGTGGCCGTGTCGTCGCTGCGGATCACTCCGCCAGGACGTACTCGCCGTTCTCGACGGTCAGCAGCACGACCTGCTCCGGAGTGGTCCCGTGGTGGTCCTCCGCCGAGAGGTCGTAGGTCGCGGTGACGCCCTCGTAGCCGAGGCCCTCCAGCGCGCCGAGGAGAGCCTCCGGCTCGGTGCTCCCGGCCTCCGCGGCCGCCGCGTGCACCAGCGAGACCGCGTCACAGGCCATCCCGGCGAAGTAGTCGGGCTGCTCCCCGTACTCCTCCTCGTAGGCGGCCACGAACTCCGCGGCCACGTCGTCTTCCGCGAGGGCGTCGGGGACCATCACCCGCCCGCTCGGCACGAAGACCCGGGTCGGGATGCCCGCCACGAGCTCGAGGAAGCCGTTCGTGGCGTTCCCGTGGCTGACCAGCAGCGGGACGTCCATGCCGAGGGTCGCCATGTTCCGCGCGATCAGGGCCGCGGGCTCGCCGGTGGTGAAGGAGAAGACGACGTCGGGGTCGGCCGCGCGCAGCGAGGCCAGCTGGCTGGTGACGTCGGTGGCGGTGGTGTCGAAGCCCTCCTGGGCGACGATGTCCAGACCGTGCTCCTCGGCCAGCAGCTCGGCCACACGGGTGCCCTCCTCACCCAGGGGTCCGTTGGCCATGAGCAGGGCCATGTCCGTCCAGCCCTGCTCGGCGAAGTGCTCGAAGGCAGCAGCTGCGGCGTCCTCGCTGCGGTGCGCGGCGTTGAAGACGACCGGATCGGTCGCGGGGTCCACGGCGTATCCGGAGATGGCCACGAACGGGACCCCGGCGCCGTTCGCGGCGGCGGCGACGGCGGAGGTGTTGGGCACCGACGCGGTGCCGATGATGGCGTCCACCTGCTCGCGGGTCAGCAGCCGCTGCGCGACCCGGGCCGACCCCTCAGGGGAGGATTCGTCGTCGTTGACGATCAGCTCCACCGTCGGGCCCTCGCCTGCCTCGTTCAGCCGGTCGGTGCACAGTTCGGCGCCGCGCTCGTAGGACTCACCGAGGAAGGAGAGCGCCCCGGTCAGGGGGAAGTCGGCCCCGACCCGCAGGGTCTCGCCGTTCCCCCCGCCCCCGCCGCCCCCGTCCCCGCCGCCACATCCGGCGGCGACGACCGCGACGGTCATCCCGGCCGCTGCGATCGCGACCTTCCGGCCGCGGTTCCCCATGCCCGTGCTGGTCATCGTTGCTCCTTGGGTCGTGGATCCCGGGCTGCGGCACGCTCGTCCGCGGTCCACCCGGTGGGAGTGACGCTCGTGCTGATCAGTCGTCGGCGAACCGGTCCCGCAGGTCCACCTTGCGGATCTTGCCGACCGCGTTGCGCGGCAGCTCATCGACGAAGCGGACCTGCGTCGGCGCCTTGTAGCGGGCGAGCCGGGTGCGGCAGAAGTCGATGACCTCCCGCTCGGTGAGCGACGCCCCCGGCCGCGGTACGACGGCGGCCAGCCCGGTCTCGCCCCACTTCTCGTCGGGAACCCCGACGACGGCCACCTCGGCCACGTCCTGGAGCTGGTAGAGGACGTTCTCCACCTCGGTCGGGTAGACGTTCTCGCCGCCGGAGATGTACATGTCCTTCCAGCGGTCGACGATGAAGCAGAAGCCCTCGTCGTCGAGGCGGGCGGCGTCGCCGGTGCGCAGCCATCCGTCGACGAACGTCTCCGCGGTCGCCTCGTCGCGCCGCCAGTAGCCCGGCCCGACGTTCGGCCCCGACACCTGCAGCTCCCCGACCTCCCCCGGCGCCAGGACCTCGCCGTCCGCACCCACGATGCGCAGCCGGGCGTGGAGGACCGGCCGGCCGACCGAGCCGCTCTTGTCCCGGCCCCGGCCGGGCGGCATGACGCACACCGTCGAGCTGCCCTCGGTGATGCCGTAGATGTTGCGCAGCTCGACGTCCCGCTCGCGCCAGGTCTCGAACAGCGCCGACGCCGAGGGAGAGCCACCCACGCCGGCGAACAGCCCACCGAAGCGGGCACCGGAGAACCCGTCCAGCCGGCTCATGAACTGGTAGGTGGCGGGGACGCCCACGATGTGCGTGATTCCGCGGCTGTCGTCGGTGAGCAGGTCGAGGCACTCCTGCGGTTCGAAGCGGCTCGCGATGACCGTGCGGCCGCCGGCGTACAGCGTCGCGTTGAGGAACAGGTTCAGCCCGGCGACGTGGAACAGCGGGAGGATGGTGAGGTTGACCGACGTGGGGCCGATCCCACCCGCCACGAGGCTGTTGAGGACGACGGCCAACGCCGACTCGAAGCTCGTGACCGCACCCTTCGGCCGGCCCGTGGTCCCGGAGGTGTAGATGAGGGTCAGCGGGTCCTCGGGCGCCGCCTGGTAGGGCTCGAGCAGCTGGCCGGCCGCGGCCAGCGCCGCCTCGTAGGAGTCGGCAGGGCCGCCCCACGCCAGCGTCCGGACACCCGCCCCGGCAGCCACGGGGTCGGCGAGAGCGGCCAGTTCCGAGGCGAAGAGCAGGATCCGGGGGACGGCGTCGCCGACGATGAAGCCGAGCTCCTCCGCGGTCAACCGGACGTTGAGCGGTAGGAACACGGCGCCGAGCAGGCGGCAGGCCTCCTGGACCTCGACGACGTTGCTCGAGTTCGGCGACAGAACCGCGACCCGGTCCCCCGCGCTCACCCCGACCTCGTTCCGGAGGTGTGCCGCGAGCGACCGGGCCCGGCGGTCGAGCTCGCCGTAGGTCAGCACCCGGCCGGTGCCCAGGTCCTCCAGCGCGACCCGGTCCGGTGTGCCAGCGGCGTGGTGTCCCACCCAGTACGGAAAGTTCATGACCCAGCTCTCGCTCGGTGCTGGCGGTCATCGGCGGGCGACGACCCTTAACTTATTGACTAATAGATCACATAGGCCGGCAGCGGGTCAACCACCGACCGCGCCACCCACGGCGAGCCGCGCCGGTCGCGGGTCCCGCCCGCGGGCAGCGCACTGCTGATCCCGGTGGCCCGCGGGTGTCGCTCCTTCCGTGCTCCGGTCAACCGGCCGGCGGCCCGCCCCGGAACTCAGCGCGCCGGCGGGGTGTCCGGCAGCCCGAAGAGGGTGAACAGCCGGGTGTCCAGGAAGGAGGTGATCCGGACGACCCGGCCGCCGGACACCTCGAGGGCGTGCAGTGCCCACGGCCGGTGGCCGCCATCGGGACCGCAGGACCGCCACTGCGCGAAGCCGGGGTTGCCGTTGAGCGAGACCGGCAGCAGCCGGGAACCCCGGCACTCGAACCCCGGCCCGAGCATCCAGCGCCCGATGTCGGTCGCGCTGCGCAGCCACATCGCAAAAGGAGGCATGTCCTGGACGGCGTCCTCGGCCAGCAACGCGACGAAGGCGTCGATGTCGTACCGCTCGAAGGCGTCGAGGTAGCGGGCCAGCAGGCCGGCGTTCTCCGCGGCCAGCTCCGGTGCCGGCCGGGTGTCGGCGGCCTGGTGCGCGGCGAGCGTGGCGCGGGCACGCTGCAGTGCGCTGTTGGCCGCGGCCACCGTCGTCCCGAGCAGCCCGGCGACCTCGTCGGCCTTCCAGCGCAGGACGTCGCGCAGGATCAGCACCGCGCGCTGACGGGGCGGCAGGTGCTGCAGGGCCGCCACGAAGGCCAGCCGCACCGACTCGCGCTGCACGGCCACCTCGGCCGGGTCGCCGCCGACCGGCAGCACCTGCCGATCCAGGGCCGGCTCGACCCAGGCGCCGTCGGGCAGCACCCCGGCCAGGGAGGACTCCACCGGCGCGGAGGGCTCGGCCGACATGTCGACCGGCAGGGCGCGCCGCTTGCGGCCGTCGAGGGCGTCCAGGCAGACGTTGGTGGCGATGCGGTACAGCCACGAGCGCAGGGCGCCGCTGCCCTCCAGCCGGTCCAGCGACCGCCAGGCACGCACCATCGTGTCCTGGACCGCGTCCTCCGCGTCGAAGGACGACCCGAGCATCCGGTAGCAGTAGCCGGTGAGCTCCCGCCGGTGCTCGGCCAGCCGCGGTTCCAGCTCCGCGGCCCGCCCAGCGCCGGGCCGCTCCTCGATCACTCCGGTCATCGCGCGGTCCTCTCCACGTCCGACGTCCCGGTTGATCCTGCCCGTCCGGGGCGCTACTGGTAAGTGACCAGTTCCGGGGTCGGCCGGACCTGCTCGATGGTCTCCTGCGGGGTCAGCATCGGGAGGTCCTCGTCGATGAAGTTCTTCCAGCCCCAGTACAGCGGCTGCGGGGCGTCGCGCCGGAGCACCTCCCAGGTGCTCTGCTTCGCCGCCTGACCGCCCTGACCGTCGACGTGCACCATGATCGCCAGTTCGTCACGCGAGGTGTCCAGCCGCTCCAGGCCGGGGAGCATCCGCACCTGGAACTGGTGCAGGACCAGCAGCTTCTGCGGCAGCGCCTTCTCCCGGGTCAGGTCGGCCAGCCAGGTGACCACCTGGTTCACCTCGTCGATGCCGACCTGGCCGATCTCGGTCAGGTGCACCTGTCCGGGCCGCAGCCGCCACTCCGGGTCCAGGGCCAGGCCCACGTGCGGCAGCTCGAGCAGCGCCTGGTACTGCTGGGCCTGGGTGACGAAATCGGTGCGCCCGGGCTGCAGGTCCAGGAGCACGTACAGGCCGGCCTGCCCGGCCGCCTCCACCCAGGGGCGCAGCGTCGCGGGGTCGATCTCGTTGGAGTAGTTGCCGTCCCGCCCGGCGCCCTCCGAGGCGACGGTGGCGATGATCTCGAAGGTCGGGACGACGGTGGCGTCCACGAGGTCCCGATAGGGCGCCGCCACGTCCTTGGCCCGCTGGATCGCCGCCGGCAGGTCCTGCTCGCCGAGGATGCCCAGCGCACCGGTGCCGGGGGTGCCGTACATCGCGATCATCATGTGCTGCGGGAACAGCAACTGGCCGCCGCCGGGCAGCTGCGCGCCGGTCGCCGCCGTGTCGATCTTCCATTCCAGTCCGGGCTCGCCGGCGAGGTCGGCGCCCAGCAGCACGACGGCGGCCGGGCCCGCGGCCAGGGCCTCGACCACCTCGGCGGAGCCCCGCGGATCGGCCGCCGCACCGGTCAGCCGCACCTCGGCGCCGGCCGCCCGGGCGGTCGCGACGCCGGCCAGGAACCCGGGAGCGCCGGTGGCCAGCACGAGGACGTCGGCCAGCGGGGCCGGGCGGCGGACGGCGGGCAGCTCGCCGGCGTTCCCGGACGCCGACCCGGATGACGCCGATCCGGTCGACCCGGATGACGCGGTGGACCCGGACGACCCGGACGGTGCCGCGGGCGGCTCATCGGCCGGCACCAGGGCCGCCGGCTGTTCCGGATCCAACGCGGCCACGGCCGCCACCGTGCCCTCGGCGGGCACCGGGTCACTCCCGGCGAGCGACAGCCCGGTGACCTCCTCGACGGCCTCGACGTCGGCCGGCACCGACACGACGGAGCGTTCGGCGCCGGCGGGTACCAGGCCCCGGTCCCCGCCCACGGTCAGCACGTCGGTGACCCCGAGCCGGTCCAGTTCGGCGGCCAGCACCTCGTCCCCGGTCGCGCCGTCGTCGCCGAGCAGCAGCGGCACCCCGAGCCCGACCGCGGCCGAGGCGCCCAGCAACCGGCCCGCCGGGTCGGCGTCGCCGGCCACCACCGCGACCGGCGAGCTGCTGAACAGGGCACGGCTCATCGAGGCCGCCGAGGCCACCGGTCCCTCGTCGGCCAGCATCGTGCGCGCCGCAGACGGAACGGCGGTCACCGGGCCGGCCGGCGGCGCCGCCGCGTCGGACTCGGCCGGTTCCGCGGAGTCGGGGGAGCCGGTGCAGCCGCCGAGCAGCAGCAGGACGGCGAGACCGGCGGAGAGCGTGGCGGCGGAGCGCATGATCCTCTTCCCAGGGGCGACGGCCAGCCCAGGAACTCGTCCCGGTGCGACGGCGGTGGCGTGCACGGCAGACCGCCCGACCTTAGCCCCGCGGTCCACACCGCCGGGGTTCTGCGGCACCCCGGCGGGTGGGCGGTGCTGGACAGCGCCGCCGGTCGCCGGGAGCATCCGCGGCTGACATGGACGCACCGACATCGGGCCAGCCCGACTCCCGACCGGCCAGGCAGCGGGCTGGGACACCGGTCCTCCCGTCGGCAGGCTCGACGGCATGACCGCCGACACCGCCGACCGGGCCGACACCGCCGTGCTACCGCTCCCCGCCGCCTCGGCACCCGCGCCCGTCGCCACCGCAGCGCCCCGCGGCTGGTGGCGCCAGCTGGGCATCGACACCGGGTACGTCCTCGTCGGCTTCCCGCTGGCCATCGCCTCGTTCGTGCTGATCGTGACCGGCACCGCGCTGGGCCTCGGGCTGACCGTCATCTGGGTCGGCTTGCCGGTGGCGATCGCCACCCTGATCGCCGCCCGCGGCTTCGCCGCGGCCGAGCGGGTCCGGCTGCCCGCCGTCCTGCGCACACCGGTGACCAGCCCGCGCTACCTACGTGCCGCGCCCGGCGACGGCCGGCTGCGCCGGCTGTTCACGCCGATGCGCGACGCGCAGTACTGGCTCGACGCGCTGCACGGCGTGCTGCACCTGGTTCCCGCCATCCCGGCGTTCGTGATCGTGGTGACCTGGTGGTCGGTGGCCCTCGCCGGCCTGACCTCGTTGCTGTGGGACTGGTCGATCCCCTACGGGCCCCCCGACCGGAACCTGACCCTTCCCGAGCTGCTCGGCTTCGTCGACAGCGCTCCCGCGCGGATCGCCGTCCACGCGCTGGTCGGCGCACTGTTCGCCGTCACCCTGCCGATCGCGGTGCGCGGCTCGGCGCTGCTGGTCGCGCAGCCGGCCCGGCTGCTGCTCTGCTCCCGCGCCGCCACCCAGGCCGAGCTCGGCCGGCTGGCCGACAGCCGCGACTCGGCGGTCGCCGCCGAGGCGGTGGCCCTGCGCCGGCTGGAGCGCGACATCCACGACGGCCCGCAGCAGCGGCTGGTCCGGCTGAGCATGGACCTGCACCGCGCCCGCCGGCAGGTGGAGACCGATCCCGAGGGCGCCCGGGAGACGCTGGCGGAGGCGGCCACCCAGACGCGGGAGACGCTGGAGGAGCTGCGGGCGCTGTCCCGGGGCATCGCTCCCCCGGTGCTCGCCGACCGCGGCCTGGCGGCCGCGCTGGCCGCACTCGCCGCCCGTTCCCCCGTGCCGGTCGAGCTGTCCGTCGGGCTGGACGCCGGCGAGCGGCTCGCCCCGGCGACGGAGAACACCGCCTACTTCGTGGTCAGCGAGGCGCTGGCGAACGTGGCCAAGCACAGCGGCGCCGCGCTCTGCCGGGTCGCGGTGGACCGGTCGGGTGACCGGCTGACCGTGACCGTCGAGGACGACGGGGCCGGTGGCGCCGTCGCCGCACCCGGCCACGGCATCACCGGGCTGGCCGACCGGCTGCGCGCGGTGGACGGCACCCTGACCGTCGACAGCCCGCGCGGCGGCCCGACCCGGCTGACCGCGGTGCTGCCGTGGGCGTGAGCCCGCCGCGCATGCGGGTGGTCCTGGCGGAGGACTCGGTGCTCCTGCGCGAGGGTCTGGTCCGGTTGCTCGAGGAGGCCGGCACCGAGGTGGTGGCCGCCGTCGCCGACGGGCCGTCGCTGGTGCGGGCCGTCAGCGAGCACCGCCCCGACGTGGCGGTCGTCGACGTGCGGATGCCCCCCACGCACACCGACGAGGGGCTGCGCGCCGCCGTCGCGGCCCGCCGCGCCGTGCCGGCGACGGCGGTGCTGGTGCTCTCGCAGTACGTGGAGGTGGCCTACGCCGACGAGCTGCTCGCCCACGGCGCGGGCGGCGTCGGGTACCTGCTCAAGGACCGGGTGGCCCAGGTCGAGCAGTTCCTCACCGCGCTGGACGACGTGGTCGGCGGCGGCACGGTGCTCGACCCCCAGGTGGTGGCCCAGCTGTTCGCCCGCCGGCACCGGGACGACCCGGTGCGGGCGCTGTCGCCCCGGGAGCGCGAGGTGCTCGGGCTGATCGCCGAGGGCCACTCCAACACCGCCATCGCCCGGCAGCTGGTGGTCACCCCGGGCGCGGTGGAGAAGCACACCCAGCACATCTTCGCCAAGCTCGGCCTGGCCCCCGACGAGGACCAGCACCGCCGCGTGCTGGCCACGCTGGCCTATCTGCGCGGCTGATCCCGGTCATCGCTCCGACCCGGCGTCGAACGCGGCACGCAGCCGCGCCGGGGCGCGCTGCCGCCACGCCTCGGTGAGCAGTTCGGCCAGCTCGGCGCGGTCGATCGCGGCCAGCTGGACGACGACCATCGTGGAGTTGCGGTAGTGGTGCGGCACCGAGAAGACCTCCGGGCGCTCGGCGGCCAGCCCGGTGTTCTCGCCGGGGGACAGCCGGATGGCCACCCAGTCCTCCTCCGGGGGCATCGAGGCGAAGACCTTGTCGCGCACCCGCAGGCAGGCCATGTCCCAGGCCGGGCGCTCGGTCGCCGCCGGCAGGGCGAGCGCGATGGCGCGGACGTCGTCCGGGGTGGCGGGCATGGTCAGTCACCGCCGCCCGGAACGGTGCGCGGTGCCCCGATCGGTCGCTGTCCGGTCATGGCGCGATGGTGGCAGGCGGCACCGACAGGACGGCCCCCGGCGGAACTGGTTGGCGGATCGTCGTCCCCTGCCGGTAGACAGCTGCCGTGGCCGATCCCGAGCACCCGCTGCGTCCCGTCACCGCCGAGGAGTGGCCGCGGTTCATCCGCGCCATGTCCCACGTGTTCGGTCAGGACCCAGCGGGCCCGTACGCCGACGTGCCCTCCCCGGTCGCCGAGCTGGACCGCTCGCTGGCGCTGTTCGACGGCGACCAGGTGGTGTCCACCGCCGGCATCTACTCCCGGGAGCTGACGGTGCCCGGCGCGGTGGTGCCGGCGGCCGGGATCACCTGGGTCACCGTCGCCCCCACCCACCGCCGCCAGGGCGTGCTGACCGCGATCATGCGCCGCCAGCTCGACGAGCTGCACGAGCAGGAGCGGGAGCCGGTCGCCGCCCTGTGGGCGGCCGAGTCGTCGATCTACGGCCGGTTCGGCTACGCACCGGCCAGCTGGCGCGGTGGCTGGACGGGCACGGCCGAGCGGCTGCGGCTGCGGGCCGACGTCGACTGCGGCACCGGGCGGGTCCGGCTGGTCGAGCTCGAGGAGTTCCGGCCGGCCGCCGCGGCGGTCCACGAGCGGGTGCGCCGGTTCGTGCCGGGCGACCTGGCCCGGGACGACCGCTGGTGGGACCGCCTGCTCCGTGACGATCCCGATCAACGGGCCGGCGGCAGCGCGCGGCGGCACGTGCTGCACACCGAGGCCGACGGCGAGATCACCGGATTCGCCACCTACCGGGTGCGCCCCGGGTGGACCGACGGCGGTGAGCCCGACGGCACGCTGCACGTCGGCGAGGTCCGCGCGCAGACACCGGCCGGCTACGCCGCGCTGTGGCGCTATCTGCTGGGCATCGACCTGGTCCGCACCGTGCGGGCGCACATGGCCCCCGCCGACGACCCGCTGCGGTTCCTGCTCGCCGACCCGAGGGCTTGGCACGCCCAGCCCTCCGACGCGCTGTGGGTGCGGCTGGTCGACGTCGGCCGCGCCCTGTCGGCCCGCCGGTACCCCGCCCGGATCGACCTGGTCGTCGAGGTGCGCGATCGTTTCTGCGACTGGAACGACGGGCGCTGGCACCTGTGGGGGCATCCGGCCGGCGCCTTCTGCGACCGCACCGACCGCGACCCGGACATTGTGCTGGGCATCGAGGAGCTCTCCGCGGTCTACCTCGGCGGGGTCTCGCTGGCCACGCTGCAGGCCGCCGGCCGGGTGACCGAGGTCAGCCCGGGCGCGGTCACGCTGGCCTCGACGGCGTTGTCCTGGCCGGTGTCGCCGTGGTGCCCGGAGGAGTTCTAGCCCCGGCCGCTCAGGGGGTGGTGGTGGGGAACCCGCCGGCCGGGCGGTGCCGGTCGCGCTCGTAGTCGGCGATCAGCCCGATCCGCCGGACGTGCCGCTCCTCCTCGCTGAACGGGGTGGCCAGGAAGACCAGCACCAGCTCGGTGGCCTCCTCGACGCTGTGCTGCCGGCCACCGATGGCGACCACGTTGGCGTCGTTGTGCTGCCGGGCCAGCTCCGCGGTCTCCCGGTTCCAGGCCAGCGCGGCGCGCACGCCGGGGACCTTGTTCGCAGCGATCTGCTCACCGTTGCCCGACCCGCCGATGACCACGCCCAGGCTGCCGGGCTCGGTGACCACCCGTTCGCCCACCTCGAAGCAGAACGGCGGGTAGTCGTCGGAGGCGTCGTACTCGAAGGCGCCGCAGTCGACCGGCTCGTGGCCGGCATCCGCCAGCGCCCGCAGCAGCTGGGCCTTCAGATCCAGTCCGGCGTGGTCGGTGCCGAGGAAGACGCGCATGGTCCCGAGTCTGTCAGGCTCCCCGGGTGGCGGTGCTCGGGGTCGACGGCTGGCGGAGCGCCTGGGTGGGGGCCCTCCTCGAGGGCCGGACGGTGCGCCTGCTGGCGCTGCCGGACGCCGCCGCGGTGCTCGCCGTCCCCGGCGTGGACGTGGTCGGGATCGACATGCCGATCGGGTTGTCCGAGGACGGCGCCCGGGCCTGCGACATCGTGGCGCGGCGGTTGCTGGCCCGGGCCGGTGCCGCGAGCTCGGTCTTTCCCACGCCGGTGCGGGCGGTCCTGGCCACCGACGACTACGCCGAGGCCCGCGCCCTGTCCCGAGCCGCCACGTCTCCCCCGCGGGCGCCGTCAGCGCAGGCGTTCATGCTGGTGCGCGCCATCCGCGACCTCGACGACGCCCTCGGCGACCCGCCGACCGACCGGGTCGTCGAGGTGCACCCCGAGCTGGCGTTCCGCGACGGGCTCGGTGGCGTCACCGACCGCAAGGGGACGGCCAGCGGGAGCATGCAGCGGCTGACGGCGCTGCGTACGGTGATGGAGGTCGAGACGGCGCTGGCCGACGCCCCACCCCGGGTGCCGCTGATCGACGCGCTGGACGCCTGCGCGGCGGCCTGGTCGGCGCAGCGACTGGCCGCGGGCCGCGCCGAGTGCGTCGGTGACGGCACGAGGGACAGCCGCGGCCGGCCGATGCGGATCTGCTGGTGATCACCGCTGCGCCGGGGAACCCGGCGGCTTCCCCGTGACCGGCTGGCGGGAGGTCGGCGACCAGGTGTACGTCCGCCGGCACACCGACCTGGACCTCAACTGCGGCCTGGTCGTGGGGACGAGCGGCTGCCTGGTGGTCGACACCGGCGCCCACCTCGGGCAGGGGCAGGACCTGGCCGACGCGGTCCGGGCGGTCACCCCCCGTCCGTGGACGGTGGTCAACACCCACGCCCACTACGACCACTGCTTCGGCAACGCCGCCTTCCGGCCGGCCGCGGTCTGGGGGGCGCGGGGCTGCGCCGCGTCCCTGCGCGCCGACGGTGAGCAGCAGCGCCGCACGGTGGCCGCGGAGCTGCGCGCGGCCGGCGACCCGGGCGCCGACCGGGTGGCCGCGGCGCCGATCGACCCGCCCGACTCCCTGGTCGATGCCGTGACCCTCCTGGACGTGGGTGGCCGCACGGTGACCCTGACGCATCCGGGTCGCGGGCACACCGACGGCGACCTGGTGGTCGCCGTCGACGACGTCCTCTTCGCCGGCGACCTGGTCGAGGAGGGCGCACCGCCGGCGATGGAGGACGCCTTCCCGCTGGAGTGGCCGGCCACGCTGACCGCCGTGCTCGGGCAGGTCCGCGGAACCGTCGTCCCCGGGCACGGCGACGTGGTCGGCGCCGCCTTCGTCGCCGGCCAGCGCGACGAGCTCGCCCTCCTCGCGGACTGGCTCACCGGCCGGACGGCAGAGCTCCCGTTCGACGAGCCGACCCGGCGGACGGCGCGTTCCCGGCTCTGACCCTCAGGCCAGCCGGCGCACCAGCGGCAGGGGCAGCACGCGGAGCAGCCCGGCCACCGGCCGCCACGGCCACTCGGGCACGTAGGCGCGCACCGGCTCCCGTTCGATCGCCGCGGTCAGCGCGGCGACCCCGGTCGCGAGGTCGACGGTGAGCGGCCCGCGGCGACCCACGTTGATGTCGGTCTCGATGAACCCCGGGTGCACCGTGGTGACCCGGATGGCACGGGTCGCCGGGTTCCCGAGCAGGTCGGCGCGGATGCCCTCGGCGAGGACGGCGCCCGCCGCCTTGGACGTGGCGTACGCCGTCCGGGTGTTTCCCATGCCGCGCACCCCGGCGACCGAGGAGATGACCACCAGGTGCCCGCTGCCCTGGGCGCGGAACAGCGCGACGGCGGCCTCGCAACAGGCGTGGGTGCCCAGCACGTTGGTGACCAGCACCTGGCGGTTGGGCCGCGCCCGGCCGGTGCCGACCGGGGCGCCCTTGCCGAGGCCGGCGTTGGCGACGAACCGGTCGACGCCGCCCAGCTCGGCGGCCAGCCGGGGTACGACCGTGGCGACGGCGTCGGGGTCGTCGACGTCCACCTGACCGATGACGACGCGGATGCCGGGGTGGGCGGCCAGCAGCTCGTCGCGGAGCTGCTCGAGCAGGTCCAGCCGGCGGGCGACCAGGGCGAGATCGCGGCCCCGCGCGGCGAAGGCCTGGGCCATCCCGCGGCCGAGGCCGGCGCTCGCGCCGGTGATGAAGATTCGCTGACGGACAGGGTGCGGCACCCACCCAGGATGCCGCACCCCGTCGCGGCGGCCCCGCTGCAGGGGCCCGCCGCGAGCTTGCGAGTGGCGGGGGGCAGCGGGGTCCTTCTTCAGTGGGTGCCGGTGAGCTCGAGGGCGTCGGCCGGGATGGAGTCGAGGTCGGGACCGGCGGTGCGGGTCCGCTTGAGCTCCCAGAAGTCGGGCAGGTTGGCCAGCAGGACGGCGCCGTCGAAGGCCTTGCCGGCGTCCTCCCCGGTGGGCACCTTGCTGATCACGGGGCCGAAGAAGGCCACGCCGTCGATGTGCATGACCGGTGTGCCGACGTCGTCGCCGACCGGGTCCATGCCCTCGTGGTGGCTCTTCTCCAACGCGGCGTCGTAGTCGGTGGATCCGGCGACGTCGGCCAGCTCGGCGGGCAGGCCGACCTTGGCCAGCGCGGGAACGATGATGTCCTCGATCTCCAGGCCGTCGTGGTGCCGGGCGATGCCCATGGCGGTGTAGAGGTCGCCGAGCACGCCCTCGCCGTGCTGCTGGGCGGCGGCGACCGCGACCCGGACCGGGCCGATCGCCTTGGCCATCATCTCCTGGTACTCCGGGGACAGGTCGCGCCCGCGGTTGAGCACCGCCAGGGACATCACGTGCCAGTGCAGGTCGATGTCGCGGACCTTCGCCGCCTCGAGCACCCAGCGGCTGGTGAGCCACGCCCACGGGCACAGCGGGTCGAACCAGAAGTCGACGCGGGCCTTCACGGGGGTGCTCTGCACTGCCTCGGTCATCGGTGGTGCTCCTCGTCCTCGTTCGTCGGTCGGGCCGGTCGGGCACCGGCCGGAGTGGTACGCCGCAGCCAGCAAGGCCCACCTCCGGCGGGGCATTCCCGCAGCCCCGCTCCGGGTGCACCGGGCGAGTTCGTCGGCGGGTCGTGGGAACCTCTTCCGGTGTCCGTACCCAACCTGACCCGGAATGACGCCGCAGCCCGCGCCGCACTGCTGGCCGTCTCCAGCTACGACCTCTTCCTGGACGTGACCGACGGGCACGGGCGCCCGGGTGAGGAGACGTTCCGCTCGGTCACCACGATCCGCTTCACGGCCCGCACCCCGGGCGCCGCCACCTTCGTCGACCTGGTCGCCGCCCGGGTGCGCTCGGCCACGCTCAACGGCGTCGAGCTCGACGTGAGCGGCTACACCGAGGAGCACGGTCTGGCGCTGCCCGGCCTGGCGGCGCAGAACGAGCTCGTCGTCGACGCCGACTGCTGGTACTCGCGCACCGGTGAGGGCCTGCACCGCTTCGTCGACCCGGAGGACGGGCAGGTCTACCTGTACTCGCACTTCGAGCCGGCCGAGGCCAAGCGGATGTTCACCTGCTTCGACCAGCCCGACCTCAAGGCGACGTTCACGGTGCACGTCTCGGCGCCGTTCGACTGGCAGGTCATCAGCAACACCGGCGACCGCACCCTGGAGGCCGGCGACGGCGGCGCCCAGCTGGTGCACTTCCCGCCGACCAAGCGCATCTCCACCTACCTGGTGGCGCTCGTCGCCGGCCCCTACGCGCGGGTCACCGACCTGCACGACGGGATCCCGCTGGGCATCTACTGCCGCGCGTCGCTGGCCCGGTACCTCGACCCCGACGAGCTGTTCGCCGTCACCAAGGCCGGCTTCGACTTCTACCACCGGGTGTTCGACTACCCGTACCCGTTCGACAAGTACGACCAGCTCTTCGTGCCCGAGTTCAACGCCGGTGCCATGGAGAACGCCGGGGCGGTGACGTTCCTGGAGGACTACGTCTTCCGGTCCAAGACCAGCCGGGCCCGCTACGAGCGGCGCGCGGAGACGATCCTGCACGAGCTCGCGCACATGTGGTTCGGCGACCTGGTGACCATGCGCTGGTGGGACGACCTGTGGCTCAACGAGTCCTTCGCCACCTACATCTCCACGCTCTGCCAGGCCGAGGCGACCGAGTACACGACGGCCTGGACGACGTTCGCCAACACGGAGAAGAGCTGGGCCTACGCCCAGGACCAACTGCCCTCGACGCACCCGATCGCCGCCGACATGGTCGACGTCGCCGCGGTCGAGGTGAACTTCGACGGCATCACCTACGCCAAGGGCGCCTCGGTGCTCAAGCAGCTGGTGGCCTACGTCGGCCGGGACGAGTTCCTGACCGGGGTCCGCCGGTACTTCCGCAAGCACGAGTACGGCAACACGACCCTCGCCGACCTACTCGGCCCGCTGTCGGAGGCCTCGGGCCGCGACCTGTCGGAGTGGTCGGAGCAGTGGCTGCAGACCAGCCAGGTGAACACGCTGCGCCCGGTCTACTCACTCGACGAGTCCGGCCGGTACAGCGACTTCGCCATCCTGCAGACGGCGGTGCCCGAGCACCCGGTGCTGCGCAACCACCGGCTGGCCGTGGGCCTCTACACCGCCGGCCCCGACGGTCTGACCCGCACCCACCGGGTCGAGCTCGATGTCGCCGGGCCGCAGACCGAGGTCGCCGAGCTGATCGGCCACCCCGCCGCCGACCTGGTCCTGGTCAACGACGACGACCTCACCTACGCCAAGCTCCGGCTCGACGACCGGTCGCTGGCCACGCTGCGCTCGCGCATCGGTGAGTTCACCGACTCCCTCCCGCGCGCCCTGTGCTGGTCGGCGGCCTGGGACATGACCCGCGACGGCGAGCTCCCGGCCCGCGACTGGGTGCAGCTCGTGCTCGCCGGCGTCGACGCGGAGAGCGAGATCAGCGTCGTCCAGTCGCTGCTGGCCCGGGTGCAGACCGCGCTGGCCTCCTACGTCCACCCGGCGTGGGCATCCACCGGTTGGACCCAGCTGGCCAACAAGGCACTCGCCGCGCTGCACGCCGCCGAGCCGGGCAGCGACGCACAGCTGCAGTGGTCGCGCACGCTGGCTGCCGCGGCCCGCACCGAAGAGCACGTCGCCGTGCTGCGCGGCCTGCTCGATGGCTCGGCAACCGTCGAGGGCCTGGCCGTGGACGCCGACGCCCGCTGGGCGTTCCTCAACGGGCTGGTCGCCATCGGGGCCGCCGGCGATGCCGAGATCGACGCCGAGGCCGAGCGGGACGCCACCGCGACCGGGGTTCGGCGGGCCGCGACCGCCCGGGCGCTGCGGCCGACCGAGGGGTCGAAGGCCGAGACCTGGGAGCGGGCGTTCACCGACGAGTCGATCGCGAACGCCGTGCACGAGGCGATGGTGGCCGGCTTCTGGCACCCGGCCCAGACCGAGCTGACCGGCCCCTACGTGGAGCGGTACTTCGCCGACATCGGCGCGCTCTGGGAGCGCCGGCCGGGCGAGATCGCGAAGAACGCCGTCGAGTACCTGTTCCCGAAGATCGTCGAGCCCGGCACGGTCGCGGCGGCCGACGCCTGGCTCGCCGACGCGGCCGCCCCGGCGCCGCTGCGCCGGCTGGTGTCCGAGGGCCGCGACGGTGTCGCCCGCGCGCTGCGCGCCCGGCAGCGGGACGCCGCCGAGGGCTGAGCACCCGCGCGGTCCCACGGCCCCGCGACGCCGCCCGGCGTCGCGGGGCTCGTGCGTTCCCGGCCCTGCCCCCGCGGGGCGTTGTCCCTGCACCGGCTACTCCGGCCGCACACCTGGCCGAGTAGGGGCCAACGCTTCCGCGGCGGCGGCGGAACCAGCCACCGGCTCTCGGAGACACGAGAGCCCCGCACCCGGCCAGCCACCGGCTCTCGTCAGACCGTGGGGCCGTGGTCCTAGTGGTGGTGGCGGTTGGACGGGTGCCCGGCAGCGTCGGAGAGCTGGCGCAGGCCGTTGATGATCGCGCCGACCAGGTCTCCCGAGGCGAGCCGGCCGGTCATGGAGAGGACGGCGAGTGCGCAGGCCCGGTCGGGCAGCCGGCGGGCGGCGGCGGTGCCGGTGACGATCTCCAGCACCCGCTGGCCGGGCGAGAGGGCGACCAGCACGCTGTTGCTCGGGTCCGCCCCCGACCGGCCGTGCATCTCCTCGGCCGTCGTGCGGGTGTCCGAGCCGAGATCACCGACGTAGAGGGTGATGAACAGCCCGGTCTCCCGGGAGGACATGGTGAGCGCCTCGTCGATCCGCGCCAGGTCGCGGAAGGAGAAGGGCCCTTCGTGGGTCTCGTCGGTGACCGAGCCGAGGCTCTCGCGGGTGGCGCTCGCGCCGTCGGGATTCTGCTGCGACATCAGGGCGGTGCCTCCGCGGGGCGTGGGGTCGTGGGCGGTGCCGGCTGCGGTGCTCATCGCCGGCTCACCAGGTTCCGCGGGCGCCGCCGGCGGCGGTGCGCCTCGGTGCGGCCAGCTCGTGCGGCTGCCCACCGATGGACCGGGCCGTGGCGCCGAGGCCCGGCCGGCCGGAGCCGTCGGCGTGCTCGTCGCCGTGCCCACCGGCGTGGACGCCGGCGGCCTCGGGGTGCGGCTCGTACCAGACCGCCTCGTGCTCCCAGGGCTGCCCGGGGCGGTAGCGGGTCTTGTCCTTGCCCCGGCCGGGGAGAAGCGTCAGCGCGGCGAACACGAGGAAGATGGCCAGCGGGATGACGCCGTAGATGAGCACGGTCTCGATCACGGGCATGGCGGCAATCTACCGGGGCCGCTGATCACCGGCCCGCGCAGCCGGTCGCCACGCCGGTGGGTGCCGGTGCACCCACGGCCGGGCCTCCTCGAGCTGGGCGGACAGGCTGATCAGGGTCACCTCGTCCGCCGGGCGGCCCACCAGCATCGTGCCCACGGGAAGCCCGTCGGCGGTCCACCACAGCGGCACGCTGACGGCCGGCTGGCCGGTCACGTTGTAGACCGCCGGGAACGCGGCGTAACGCGCCTGCCGCTCGAAATCCGCGGCCCCGTCGCCGTCGAACCAGCCGAGCGGGCGCGGCGGCAGCGTGCAGATCGGGGCGAGCAGGACGTCGTAGCCACTGGTCGACTCGATGAACCGGCGGGCGAAGAGCCGCAGCGTGAACATCGCCTCCATGGCGTCCCTCGCGCTCAGCGCCAGGCCGCGGTCGCGCAGGAACCTGGTCAGCGGCCGCAGTTGCGCCACCGCCGCGGCGGGCACCGGCAGCGTCGTTGCCGACAGCGCCCAGGCCACCTCGAACGCCCCGAACACACCCGGGGTCAGCGGTGGGCCCGGCAGGTCCGCCACCTCGTGGCCGAGGCCGGCCAGCAGCGTCGAGGCGTCCTCGAAGGCGGCGCGCACCTCCGGGTCGATCTCGGCCCCGGGCATGCCGGGGTCGAGGTACCGGCCCACCCGCAGCCGGCCCGGCGGGCGGTCGGCGGCGCCGAGGAACGTCTCCCCCGGCGGCAGCGGCGGCGCCCAGAACGGGTCGCCGGTCACCGGCCCGGCCATCGCGTCGAGCATCGCCGCGGCGTCCCGGACGGTGCGGGCCAGCGACCCCTGCACGCCCAGCCCGGTCACCTCGGAGTTGTAGGGCGCGTTGCTGACCCGGCCGCGGCTGGGCTTGATGCCGAACAACCCGTTCACGCCGGCCGGGATGCGGATGGAGCCGCCGCCGTCCGAGCCCTGCGCGAAGGGCACCATCCCGGCGGCCACCGCGACCGCCGCGCCGCCGCTGGAGCCGCCGGCCAGCCGGAAGGGATCCCACGGGCAGCGGGCCGGGCCCACCAGGTCGTTGTCGGTGTAGCAGGGAAAGCCGAACTCGGGGGTGTTGGTCTTGCCCAGGCTGATCGTCCCGGCCGCGGCGAGGGCGGTGACCACGGCGTCGTCCACGTCGGGGACGAAGGCGGACAGCACCGCGGAACCGAACGTCGTCCGCACGCCGGCGGTGTTGTTGAGGTCCTTGATCGCGGTCGGGACGCCGTGCAGCGGCGGGAGGTCGCCGCCGGCCAGGACCGCACGGTCGGCCACGGCGGCCGCGGCACGGGCCCGCCCGGGGGTGACCGTGAGGAAGGCGCCGAGCTCTGCGTCGAGGGCCTCGACCCGGCCGAGGGCGTGCTCGACCAGCTCGGTGGGGCTCACCTCCCGGGCGCGGACGGCGGCAGCCTGCTCCAGGGCGGTGAGGTCGTGCAGCTGCGTCCCGGGCGAGGAGGTCACGGCCGGACGCTAACCGGAGGGCTTCCGGTACCGAAAGCCCTCCGGAGGAGCAGGAGAGGATGGCGGCATGGACCTGACCCGCGCCGCGGCCGCCGCCCGCGACGACACCGATCCGCTGGCCGGCTTCCGGGCCCGGTTCACCGGCACCGACGGCGACGGCCCCGACCGGCTGCTCTACCTCGACGGCAACTCCCTCGGCCGGCTGCCGGCGGAGACACCCGCTGCGGTGTCCCGGGTGGTCGAGCAGGAGTGGGGCCGCGGCCTGGTCGGCTCCTGGCGCGACTGGGTCGACCGGTCCCGGCGGATCGGCGACGTGCTGGCCGCCGGCGTCCTGGGCGCCCGGCCCGGCGAGGTGCTCGTCGGCGACTCCACGTCCGTCGACCTCTACAAGCTGCTGGTGGCCGGTGCCGACGCGCGGCCGGGCCGGGACGTGCTCGTCTGCTGCGCCGACGACTTCCCCACCGACCGATACATCGTGGCCGGCGTCGCGGCCGCCCGCGGCATGACCGTGCGCGAGGTCGAGGCACACATCGACACCGGCCTCGACCTCGCCGTGCTGGCCGAGGCGCTCGACGAGCGGGTCGCCGTCGTCGTCCTGTCCCAGGTGGCCTACCGCTCCGGCGCGCTGGTCGACCTCGCCGAGGTGACCCGGCTGGCCCGGGAGGCGGGCGCGCTGGTCCTCTGGGACCTCAGCCACGCCGCCGGAGCGGTGCCGGCCGACCTCACCGCGGCCGGCGCCGACCTCGCCGTCGGCTGCACCTACAAGTACCTCAACGGCGGCCCCGGAGCGCCGGCGTTCCTCTACGTGCGCCACGAGCTGCAGGAGCAGCTGCGCCAGCCGATCTGGGGCTGGTTCGGCCAGCGCGACCAGTTCACCATGGGCGCGGCCTACGACCCGGCGGACGGTGTCGACCGGTTCGCCGTGGGCACTCCCCCGGTGCTGGCGATGGCCGCCGTCGAGGTGGGTGCCCGGCTGGTCGCCGAGGCCGGCATCGACCGGCTGGCCGCCAAGGGCCAGGCGCTGACCGGCCTGCTGATCGCGCTGGCCGACGAGTGGCTGAGCGGGCACGGGGTCACCGTCGCGTCACCGCGGGACGCCGCCCGCCGCGGCTCGCACGTCAGCCTCGCGCACCCGGGGGCCTGGCAGCTGACCCAGGCGCTGCTCGACCGCGGCGTCGTCCCCGACTTCCGGACCCCGGACCGGGTGCGCTTCGGCACCGCACCGCTGTACACCCGGTTCGTCGACGTCTGGGACGCCATGGACCGGCTGCGCGCCGTGCTCGCCGACGGTGCGCACCAGAGCTACCCGACCGAGCGCGCCCGCGTGACCTGAGGAAGGAGAAGGACCCCCGTGCCCCCCACCACTCGCACGCTCGCGGCGGGACCCTGCACGGGGGCCGCTAGGCGCTGACCGGCTCGGTCATGCCCAGCCAGGCGTGCCACCGGGGATCGACGGTGCGGTGTCCGAGCAACCGCCAGGCGGCGCCGCTGGGCGCGCCGGGTTGCCGGGGCAGCGACCAGCCGAGCTCGGCGAGGAAGCGGTCGGCCTTGGCGTGGTTGCAGCGCCGGCAGGCGGCCACCACGTTGTCCCAGGTGTGCGTGCCGCCCCGGCTGCGCGGCACGACGTGGTCGATGCTGGTGGCCGACCCGCCGCAGTAGACGCAGGTCTGCCCGTCGCGGGTGAACACCGCCCGCCGCGACAGCGGCACCTGCACCGGGTACGGCACCCGCACGTAGCGGGTCAGCCGCACGACGATCGGCACCGGGAGGGTGAGCCGCTCGGCGTGCACCTCGTCGTCGGTGACGTCGACGGTCTCGGCCTTGGCACCCAGCACGAGCACGATCGCGCGGCGGCTGGAGACCACGCACAACGGCTCGTAGGTGGCGTTGAGCAGCAACGTGGCACCGGCGGTCGCGGCCGCCGGGGCAGGCGCGTGGGGACCGGCATGCGGGTCGTGCCGTGAGCCCGGATGGCCCGCCGCCGACGACCCGAGTCTGGTGATCGACACGGGACACCTCCGAGTGCCCCGGACCACCGGGTGCGACACCAGCCCCGGGGACTGCCCCATAGTGCCCTGCAGCGGTGTGCTGTGGCACGGCGAATCGTCGGCGGCCCCGGTTACCGTCGGCCCGTGCCCCTTCCCCCCGCGCCCCGCCTGGACCTGGTCGAGGACCTGCACGGCAACGCCGTGGCCGACCCCTACCGCTGGCTCGAGGACGCCGCCGATCCCCGCACCGTCGAGTGGGCGGCCGGCCAGGACGCGGTGGCCGGTGAGCTGCTCGCCGCCCTGCCGGGCCGGGCCTCGTTCGCCGAGCGGCTCACCCGGCTGGTGCACGCCGGGGCGGTCGGCGTGCCGGTCTGGCGGGCCGGGCGGGCGTTCTCCACCCGCCGTGACCCCGGCCAGGAGCACGCGGTGCTGCGGGTCCGCGAACCCGACGGCACCCACCGGGTGCTGGTCGACCCGATGGCCCTCGACCCGGCCGGCACGACGACGCTCGACGCGTGGTCGCCGTCCTGGGAGGGCGACCGGCTGGCCTACCAGCTGTCCACCGGCGGGGACGAGGAGTCCCGGCTGTTCGTGCTCGACGTCGCCACCGGGGAGCTGCTCGACGGCCCGGTCGACCGCTGCCGCTACTCCCCCGTGGGCTGGCTGCCGGGGGGTGCGGAGCTGTTCTACGTCCGGCGGCTGGCGCCGGGGCTGGTGCCGGCGGGCGAGGAGCAGTTCCACCGCCGGGTCTGGCGCCATCGGGTGGGCAGCGACCCGGACACCGACGTCCTCGTCCACGGGGAGGGCAGCGACCCGGCCACCTACTTCGGGGCGCGCACCAGCACCGACGGGCGCTGGCTGGTGGTGTCGGCCTCGGTTGGCACCGCGCCGCGGAACGACGTGTGGCTGGCCGACCTCGCCGGGGACGGCATCCTGCGTGAGGTGCAGGTGGGTGTGGACGCGCAGACCTCGGCCTGGGTGGGCCGCGACGGCCGGCTGTGGCTGCACAGCGACCGCGACGCCCCGCGCGGCCGGCTGGCGGTCGCCGACCCGGCCGACCCGGCGAGCTGGGCGCCGGCGAACTGGCGCGACGTCGTTCCCGAGCAGCCCGACGGCGTGCTGTCCGACGTGGCCCTGGTCGACGGCCCGGAGGGTGCCCTGCACGTGCTGGCCGTGCACGCCGTCGACGCCACCGACCGGCTGTCGGTGTGGGCCGCGGACGGCAGCGGCCGTACGGCGCAGGTGACCGGCCTGCGCGCGGGCAGCGTGTCGGGGGTCAGCTCGCCGCCGGAGGGTGGCAGCACGGCCTGGATCGGCTACACCGACTACGCCACGCCGCCCTCGGTGCTGCGCTGGGACGCCGGCACACCGACCGCACTCGACGACTGGGAGCGGGCGCCCGTGGCCGGCGACGTCCCCGCCGTGCAGGTCGTGGAGACGCACGCCACCTCGGCCGACGGAACGCCGGTGCACCTGTTCGTGATCTCGGCTCCGTCCTCCCCCGCCCACCCGGCACCCGGCACCCCGCGACCCACGGTGCTCTACGGCTACGGCGGCTTCAACGTCTCCCTCACCCCCGGCTACACCGCTCAGGCGTTGACCTGGGTGGCCGCCGGCGGGGTGTGGGTGGTGGCCAACCTGCGCGGCGGCTCCGAGCACGGCGAGGAGTGGCACCGGGCCGGGATGCGCGAGCGGAAGCAGAACGTCTTCGACGACTTCGCCGCGGCCGGGGAGCACCTGGTGGTGCAGGGGTGGACGACACCGGCGCAGCTGGCGGTGATGGGTGGGTCCAACGGCGGGCTGCTGGTCGGCGCGTTGCTCACCCGGCGGCCCGACCTGGTCGCCGCGGTGGTCTGCAGCGCCCCGCTGCTGGACATGGTGCGGTACGAGCTGTTCGGGCTGGGCCGCACCTGGAACGACGAGTACGGCACCGCCGCCGACCCGGTCGAGCTGGGCTGGCTGCTGGCCTACTCGCCCTACCACCGGGTGGTCGAGGGCACCGCCTATTCGGCGGTGCTGCTTACGACCTTCGAGTCCGACACCCGGGTCGACCCGCTGCACGCCCGCAAGCTGGCCGCCGCGCTGCAGCACGCCACGTCCTCCGACCGGCCGGTGGTGCTGCGCCGCGAGCTGTCGGTGGGCCACGGCGCCCGGGCGGTCAGCCGCACCGTCGGGCTGGCCGCCGACCAGCTGGCGTTCCTCGCCGCGCACACCGGGCTGACGGCACCCCCGCAGGCCTGAACCGCTGGTTCCCGGGGCCGTCCGCGGACGGCCCCGGCAACCAGATGTGCCGGGGTGTCCTACTCGACGAAGATGTTCGCCAGATCCACGCCGTCGGGGATGATGCCGTCCGCCACACCGAGGTCGAGCAGCTTCTGCACGGCTTCCCGGTTGATCTCGGTCTGGAAGTTGGGCAGCGTCAGCTCGGCCGCCACCTCGGGCGCGATCTCGGTGTACGTGCCCAGCACGTCGCGCACCTCCTCGGGGTTGTCCAGGGCGTACTGCTGCGACTCCCGCATCGCGTCGGCGAACTGCTGCACGATCTCCGGGTTCTCCGCGGCGTACGCGTCGGAGGTGAAGTACCCGGCCACGCTCAGGTCCGGGTCGGTCTGCGTGTAGGGCGACGCCACCGCGCGCAGCCCCTGGCTCTCACCCACCGTGGCGAACGGCTCGACCGCGAACGCCGCGTCGACCTGGCCGCCGGCGACCGCGGCGGGCATGTTCGGGAAGGCCAGCTCGGTGAAGCGGATCGACTCGGGGTCACCGCCGGCCTGCCGGACCGTCTCCCGCACCACCGTGTCGCTGATGTTGTTGATCGAGTTGATGGCGACCGTCCGGCCCGCCAGGTCCGCGGCGTCCTGGATGGGGCTGTCCGCGGCGACGATCACGGCGGCGAAGTCGTCCGCCGGGTCACCGGTCGCGCCGGGCCCCGGGGCCACCAGTCCCAGCGGGATGTTACGGGCCTCGGCCTGCAGCAGGCTGGTGATGTTGGAGAAGCCGAACTGCGCCTCGCCGGTCACCACCGCCGGGACGATGGCCGCCCCGCCCTGCGCCAGGAACGGCTCCACCTCCAGCCCGTGCTCCTCGAAGATGCCGACCTGCTGCCCGAGGTAGAGCGGCGCGACGTCGACGATGGGGATGGCCCCCACGCGGACGGTCGTCACCTCTCCCGAGCCGCCCGGTGCGCTACCGCCCGACTCGGCGGCGGTGCCGCCGTCGCCCTCTCCGCCACAGCCGGCCAGCGCCATGGCACTCACCACGGCCAGGATCGTCCACGTCCGGCGCACGAAGTCCTCCACAACTGTCGGCCGCCACGTCGGCACGGGCGGTCCCCGTGCCCCGGACGGCCAGTGGTCGCCGACGCTAGTCGGGGTCCCCACCACCTCCAAGACGATCCGGAGACCTCGACCGTTTCGTGACCTCCCCGGCCGCCGGGGCCGAGGCAAGCCCGGGAGGCGCCCATCCGGTCCGTAGCGGTGGTGAGGACGGCCACCTGACCTGAGAGACTCCGCGTCATGAGCAGCGCACAGACGGTGATCGCCGCCGATGAGGGCACTCCTGCGGTCCCCAGCTGTGTCACCGCCGACGCGACCTCGCTCTGCGCCCGCGTCTACGACGTGTCCGGGCTGGACTGGCTGGCGGCCAACGCCGACGCGCTGATCGAGAAGCCGGCCACGATCCTGCTGGTGGTCGTGCTGGCGGCCGTGGTCCGGCTGATGCTGCACCGGTCCATCCGCCGGCTCACCGATCGCACGGCCACCGGCTCGGTGCCCACGGTGCTGCGCCCGTGGCGGAACCGCGTCCGGCAGGCCGACCGCGACGGCCTCGAGCAGATCGTGGCCCGGCGCAGCCAGCGGGCGGAGGCGATCGGTTCGGTGCTGCGCAGCTTCGCCTCGATCGTCGTCCTGAGCGTCGCCGTGGTCCTGGTCCTCGGTGAGCTGGGCATCAACCTCGCACCGATCATCGCCAGCGCCGGGGTCATCGGCGTGGCCCTCGGCTTCGGCGCGCAGAACCTGGTCAAGGACTTCATCGCCGGGATCGGGATCATCCTCGAGGACCAGTACGGGGTCGGCGACGTCGTCGACCTGGGTGAGGCCAGCGGCACCGTCGAGGCCGTCGGCCTGCGGATCACCCGGCTGCGCGACATCAACGGTGTGGTCTGGTACGTCCGCAACGGAGAGGTGCTGCGGGTCGGCAACCGCAGTCAGGGCTACGCCCAGGTGGTCGTCGACATGCCGGTCGCCCACGACACCGACCTGGACCTGTGCCGCCGGCTGATGCAGGAGGTGGCCGACGCCATGGCGGCCGACGAGGAGTGGTCGCCGATGCTGCTGGCCGAGCCCGAGTCGCTAGGGGTGGAGCAGATCACCGCGGAAGGCGTGCTGATGCGGCTGCTGGTGCGGGCCACCAACGTCGACCAGTGGCGCGTCGGCCGGGAACTACGCATGCGCCTCAAGGAGCGCCTGGCCGCCGAGGGCATCCGGACGCCCCAGCCCCTGCTGCGCGCCGGCACCAGCACGGAGGCAGGCCCCCGTTGACGCGCGCCCGTCCCGGCCCGGGCGCAGCCTCCCCGGCGGGCCGCAGCCGCCCGGCGACGTTCCGCGAGGTGTTCGCCGTCCGGGAGTTCCGCCCGCTGTTCGGCTCCTACCTGCTGTCCACCGTCGGCGACGAGCTCGCCCGGGTGGCCCTCACGGTGCTCGTCTACCAGCGCACCGGGTCCCCGCTGCTGTCGGCGGCCACGTTCGCGATCAGCTACCTGCCCTGGCTGCTCGGCGGGCCGGTGCTCGCCGCGCTGGCCGACCGGCTCCCCCGGCACCGGGTGCTCATCGCCAGCGACGTGGCCCGCGCCGTGCTGGTGGCGACCATGGCCCTGCCCGGCGTCCCGTTGCCGGTGCTGCTCGGACTGCTGTTGCTGGTCTCGGTGTGTGCGCCACCGTTCGAGGCCGCCCGCGCGGCGCTGATGGCCGACGTGCTGGAGGGCGACCGGTACGCCGTCGCCACGTCGCTGACCGGGATCGGCCTGCAGCTGTCCCAGCTGATCGGCTTCCTGCTCGGCGGTGCGCTGCTGGTGCTCCTGTCCCCGTCGGCCGCCCTGCTCATCGACGCGGGCACCTTCGCCGTCTCGGCGGCCTGGCTGGCCCGCGGGCTGCAGCGCCGGCCCGCGCCCGCCGCGCCCCCCGGCCCCGGCGAGGTGCGCTCGATCTGGAGCGACGCCGGCAGCGGGCTGCGGTTCATCGTCGGCCGGCCCCGGTTGCTGGCCCTCGTCGGCGTGCTGTGGGTCGCCGCGCTGTTCGCCAACGCACCGGAGGGCATCGCCACCCCGCTGGCGCTGCAGCTGCAGGAGCCCGCATCGGCCGCCGGCCTGCTGCTGGCGGCCAACCCGGCCGGCTCCGTCGTGGGTGGCCTGCTGGTCGGCCGGCTCTGCCCACCGCAGCTGCGCGCCCGGCTGCTGGGCCCGCTGGTCGGGCTCTCGCTGGGCGGGGTGCTGCTGGCCGGGCTGGTGCCCGTCTGGCTGGGAGGTGGCACCGCGTCGTTCGTGCTCGTGCTCGTGCTGTTCTTCCTCGCCGGTGTGGGCGGGGCGTGCTCGATCCCGTTGAACGTCGCATTCGTGCAGGCGGTGCCCAGCGCCTACCGCGGCCGGGCGTTCGGCGTCGCCGTGGCGGGCCTGTCGGGCGTGCAGGGCCTCGGCGTCGTCCTCGCCGGCCTGGGCGCCGAGGCGCTGGCACCCGGCACGGTGGTGGCGCTGTGCGGGGCACTGGGGCTGCTGGCGGTGCTCCGGCCGCTCGCCGCGCTACGGCGCAACCCCCCGCAAGCCGGGGACGACGTCCGCGGACCGGACGACGCCCCGCGGGCCGCCGTCCCCAGCTCCGTGCCGGACGGCCAGGGTGCCCCCGTGCGCCCGGGGAGCGCCGCTGAGGGACGATCGGAGGCATGAGCGAGACGAGCCGGTCACTGCCCTCGGCGCGCAGCTTCTACGCCGAGGTCGGTGGCGCGCCCACCTTCCGGGCCCTGGTCGCGCGCTTCTACGCCGCCGTCCGCGAGGACCCGGTGCTGCGCCCGCTGTACCCGGCCGACGACTGGGAGGGCGCCGAGGCCCGCCTGCGGACGTTCCTGGAGCAGTACTGGGGCGGCCCCACCACCTACTCGCAGCACCGCGGCCACCCGCGGCTGCGGATGCGCCACGCGCCGTTCGCCATCGGCGAGGTCGAGCGCGACGCCTGGCTCACCCACATGCGGGCGGCGGTCGACTCCCTGGAGCTTCCCGCCGAGCAGCACGCGACGCTGTGGGGCTACCTCGAGATGGCTGCACACAGCATGCAGAACCGATAAGGGCCCCACTGCTCCCCGCCACTCGCAAGCTCGCGGCGGGCCCCTGCAGCGGGGCCGCACGTGCACACAGACTTCCGAGGAGCGTCCGCTGAGCGAGACCCCGCCCCTGCCCGCCGCCCCCTGGTGGCGCGACGCGGTCTTCTACCAGGTCTACGTCCGCAGCTTCGCCGACGGCAGCGGCGACGGGGTCGGCGACCTGGCCGGCATCCGCCAGCAGTTGCCGTACCTGGCCGACCTCGGCGTCGACGCGCTGTGGATCACGCCGTTCTACCCCTCGCCGATGGCCGACCACGGCTACGACGTCGCGGATCCCCGCGACGTCGAGCCGGTCTTCGGCGACCTCGCCGGGTTCGACGCACTCCTCGCCGACGCCCACGCGCGCGGCATCAAGGTGACCGTGGACCTAGTTCCGAACCACAGCTCGCACCAGCGGGAGTGGTTCACCGACGCGCTCGCCTCGCCCGCGGGATCGCCGGCGCGGGCCCGCTACGTCTTCCGGGACGGCCGGGGCGCCGACGGCAGCGAGCCGCCGAACAACTGGCCCTCGGTGTTCGGCGGACCGGCGTGGACCCGGGTGCCCGACGGCCAGTGGTACCTGCACCTGTTCGCCCCCGAGCAGCCCGACCTGGACTTCACCAACCCCGAGGTCGTCGAGGACCTCGAGGAGACACTGCGGTTCTGGCTGGACCGCGGCGTCGACGGATTCCGGATCGACGTCGCGCACGGCATGGCCAAGCCCACCGGCCTGCCGGACATGGTGCCGATGGAGGACACCGGCCTGCTCGCCGACCACGGCCCCGGCGACCACCGCTTCGACCAGGACGAGGTCCATCTCGTGCACCGCCGGGTGCGCGCCGTCCTCGACCGCTACCCCGGCACGATGGCCGTGGGCGAGGTCTGGGTCGCCGATGACGCCCGGCTGGCCGAGTACCTGCGCCCCGACGAGCTGCACCTGGCCTTCAACTTCAAGCTCCTCACCGCCGCGTGGGGCCGCGACGAGCTCCGGACGGCGATCGACCATTCCCTCGCCACCGTCGCCTCGACCCCCGCCCCGGCGTGCTGGGTGCTCTCCAACCACGACCGGCCGCGGCACGTGACCCGCTACGGGGGCGGCGAGCTCGGTACGCGGCGGGCTCGGGCGGCCGTGCTGCTGCAGCTGGCCCTCCCCGGTGCGGCGTACGTGTACAACGGCGACGAGCTCGGCCTGCCCGACGTCGACCTGCCCGACGAGGTGCTGCAGGACCCGATCTGGGCACGATCGGGGCACACCGAGCGCGGCCGGGACGGCTGCCGGGTGCCGATGCCGTGGGGCGGACACAGCCCGCCGTACGGGTTCTCCACCTCGTCGGACACCTGGCTGCCGATGCCGGCCGGTTGGGCCGCGCTCACCGTGGAGGCGCAGACCCGGGACCACCGGTCGATGCTGTCGCTGTACCGACGGGCACTGGCGATCCGCCGCTCGTCGCCGTTCTGCGCCGGGGACCATCTGCAGTGGCTACCGGCACCCACCGGATGTCTGGCGTTCCGCCGCCCCGGCGGCCTGGTCTGCCTGGTCAACCTCTCCGGGGCACCCGTACCCGTCCCTGCGGGCGACGTGCTGCTGGCCAGCGAGCCCGTGGTCGAGAGGTACCTGCCCGACGACGCCGCGGTGTGGCTGCACCCCTGAGCCGGGCCGCCGTCGGTATCGCGGACGGCGCGGTCCGGTACGTTCCGGCCCCGTGAAGACCCGGGACCTCGCCTACGTCGCGCTGTTCGCCGCCCTGGTGGCCGTGCTCGGCCTGGTTCCCCCGGTACCGGTGGCCGGGTTCCCGGTGCCGATCACGGCGCAGACCCTCGGGGTGATGCTCGCCGGTTCGGTGCTGGGGGCCAGGCGGGGTGGGCTGGCACTCCTCGTCTTCCTGGCGGTGGTCGCCGTGGGGGCGCCCGTGCTGTCCGGCGGCCGGGGCGGGCTGAGCGTCTTCGCCGGGCCGACCGCCGGCTTCCTCTACAGCTGGCCGGTCGCGGCGTTCGTCGTCGGGGCGCTCACCCAGCTGACCTGGCGGCGGTTCAACCTCGCCTGGTCGCTGCTGGCGAACCTGGCCGGCGGGGTGGTGGTCATCTACGCGATCGCCATCCCGCTGACCACGTTCTTCGCCGACGTCTCCCTGGCGACGTCGTTCACCTCTTCGATGACCTTCGTGCCCGGCGACATCGTCAAGGGCGTGCTCGCCTCGGTGGTGGCGGTGGCGGTGCACAAGGCCTACCCGGTGATCGAGCTGCCGGCCCGCCGTCGTCCGGTGACGGGCTGACCGTGCTCGGCACCGTCCGCCGGTGACCGGCTGGAGACGCCGCGGCACCCCCGCCGCGGTCGCCGCGGCAGTGCCCCGGACGGCGATCGAAGTGCGCCGGGTCGGCCACGCGTACGGCGAGCGGCCGGTGCTGCACGACGTGACGCTGACCCTGGCCGAGCACCGGATCGGGGTGATCGGGGGAAACGGCTCGGGCAAGAGCACGTTCGCCCGGCTGCTCAACGGGCTGGTGCTGCCCACCGAGGGGCAGGTTCTCGTCGACGGCCTGGACACCCGCACCGACCTGCGCGCCGTCCGCCGGCGGGTGGGCTTCGTGTTCCAGGACCCGGACGCCCAGATCGTGCACCCCACGGTCGCCGAGGACGTCGCCTTCGGGCTGCAGAACCAGGGCGTGCCCGCCGAGGAGCGCGCCGTCCGGGTGGCCGAGGTGCTGGACCGCTACGGCCTCGCCGGGCACGCCGACCACCCGGCGCACCTGCTCTCGGGCGGGCAGAAGCAGCTGCTGGCCATCGCCGGGGTACTGGTGATGCGCCCGCTGCGGGTGGTGTTCGACGAGCCGACGACGCTGCTGGACCTGGCCAACAAGCGGCGGATCGCCCGGGTGGTCGCGGAGCTGGAGCAGGACGTCGTCGTCGTCACGCACGACCTGGACCTGCTGGCCGGGTTCGACCGGGTGGTGGTGTTCGCCGCCGGCCGGGTGGTCGCCGACGGGCCGCCCGCCGAATCGGTCGCCGCCTATCTGGCGAGCATGGCGTGACCCTCGCGCTGTACCACCCGGTGCCCAGCCCGGTGCACCGCGCACCGGCCGGACTGAAGCTGCTGGTGCTGGCGGCGCTGGGCGTGCTGCTGTTCGTGGTGCCGCGGCTGTACCTCGTCGGCGGCGCGCTGGCCGGGGTGCTCGCCGTGGGCCTGGGGCTCGGTGGCCTCCCGGTGCGGGTGCTGTGGGCCCAGGTGCGCCCGGTGCTGATCTGGCTGGCAGCGCTGTTCGTCGTCCACCTGCTGGTCACCGACGCGGCCACCGGCGCTCTCGCGGTGAGCCGGCTGCTCACCCTGGTGCTTGCCGCTGCGGTGGTGACCGCGACCAGCCGGGTGACCGAGCTGGTCGACGTGGTGGAGCGGATCTGCTCGCCGCTGCGCTGGGTGGGCGTCCGGCCGGCGCGCATCGGGCTGGTCATCGCCATGACGCTGCGGTTCATCCCGCTGATCGCCGAGCGGGCCGCCCGCATCCGGGAGGCGCAGGCCGCCCGCGGCGGCGCCCGGCGGCTGACCGTCCTGGTGGTGCCGCTGCTGGTGCAGGTGCTGCAG
This sequence comes from Modestobacter lapidis, assembly GCA_019779905.1. Lineage (GTDB taxonomy): Bacteria > Actinomycetota > Actinomycetes > Mycobacteriales > Geodermatophilaceae > Modestobacter > Modestobacter lapidis. Next base: position 101,473 of record JABAKE010000002.1, read on the forward strand.
ATGGCGCACACGACCGCGGAGGCGCTGGACGCCCGCGGCGCCGACGACGAGCCGCTCCCCCGGCGGCGGAGGAGGGACCGGTGACCGGTCGCGTGCTGGAGATCTGGACGGCGCCGGTGGCGGCGGCGCCGATGGTCCGCCGGCCCGCGGTGGCCGCGCTGCCCGGAGTGGGCCTGGCCGGGGACCGCTACGCGTTGGGCGGCGGCACCTGGGCGCGGTACCCGCAGCTGGAGAAACAGGTGACGCTGATCGACGCCGCCGAGGTGGCCGCGGCCGCGCGCGAGGCCGGAGCGCAACTGACGCCCGGTCAGACCCGGCGCAACGTGGTCACGTCCGGGATCGACCTGCCGTCACTGGTCGGCCGCTTCTTCACCGTCGGGAACGTGCTGCTCTTCGGGTCCAAGCGCTGCCCGCCGTGCACCCACCTGGAACGGCTCACCGGCGCCACGCTGGTGAAGGCGCTGGCCAGCCGCGGTGGGGTCAATGCGGCGGTGTACGCCGGCGGCATGATCGCCGAGGGGGCCGCCGTCGCGCTGGTGTCCGATGAGGAGGCGGCCCGCCGCGGCGCCCCGGTGGGCACCGACCGGCCGGTGGCCCGGGTCGTCGCCCTCCCCGACTGACCCGCCTCCCTCCGTGCTTTCTCGGGCTCAGGCACGCGCGCTTTTTCGGGCTCAAGCACGGGGGGACTCAGGCGGGGGCGGCGTCGTCGTCCAGGTAGCGGTCGAGGAACACCTTCTCCTCCGGGGTGAGCCGGCGGGGGCGGTTGATCGCGAAGTCGACCGGGACCAGCAGGGTGCTGCCGGTGACGGCGAGCTGCCCGTGGTCGAACAACTCGTAGTGGCAGGTGAACGCGGCGGCCCGGATGCCGGACACCCAGATCTGCACCTGCAGCGGTTCGGCGTCGTACTCCACCGAACGCTTGTAGGCGATCTCGTGCTTGGCGACGACGATGCCCCGGCGGAGGCCGGTCTTCTCGTCGTGGGTGGGCTGGTCGAAGAACAGGTCGACGCGGGCCGTCTCGAAGTAGCCGAGAAAGGCGACGTTGTTGATGTGCTGGTAGGCGTCCATGTCCGACCAGCGCATCGGGACGGCGACGGTGTGCCTCACGGCGCCCACCCTGCCGCACCGCCGCGGACGGCGCGCACCGGCCCTACCGTGCGGGCGTGGGCGAGCTCTGGGAACCGGGGACGCCGGGACTGCTGGTGCTGCCCTCCGGCCGGGCCGTCCGCGGGCGCGCGGTGGTCCGGCCGCCGCCCGCCGGGCCCGAGCCGGAGTGGGGGCTCTACCTGCTGGCGAGGCCACCGATGGTGCCCTGGGCGAGCCGGTGGGTGCGGTGGCGGGACTTCCGGCTGCCGGCCGACCCGGCCGACCTGCGGGCCGCTCTGCTCGAGGTGCTGGCCCGGGCCGCGGACGACCGCGTGGAGGTCGCCTGCCGGGGCGGCACCGGCCGGACCGGGACGGCACTGGCCTGCCTCGCCGTCCTCGACGGGGTGCCCGCCGCCGACGCCGTCGGGTACGTGCGGCGCGGGTACCGCCCGCGCGCCGTGGAGACCCGCGCACAGCGGCGCTTCGTCGCCCGGTTCCAGTCGCTGTGACGACGGCGGCCGGCCGGAGCGGGTGCTCCGACCGGCCGAAGGCGACGTGCTGGAACGGCCCCCTTGCAGGGTCCCGGTACGAGCTTGCGAGTGCCGGGGGGCAAGGGGGTCCTTGTTCAGTCGCGGCTGAGCTTGCGGTAGGTGGCGCGGTGCGGCCGGGTGGCGTCGATGCCGAGCCGCTCGACCTTGTTCTTCTCGTAGTCGTCGAAGTTGCCCTCGAACCAGAACCACTTCGAGTCGCCCTCGTAGGCCAGGATGTGCGTCGCCACCCGGTCGAGGAACCAGCGGTCGTGGCTGACGACCACGGCGCAGCCGGGGAACTCGAGCAGCGCGCCCTCGAGGCTGGTCAACGTCTCGGTGTCCAGGTCGTTGGTGGGCTCGTCGAGCAGCAGCAGGTTGCCGCCCTGCTTGAGGGTCAGCGCGAGGTTCAGGCGGTTGCGCTCACCGCCGGACAGCACGCCGGCCTTCTTCTGCTGGTCCGGGCCCTTGAACCCGAACGCCGAGACGTAGGCCCGGGACGGCATCTCCACGTTGCCGACCTTGATGTGGTCCAGACCGTCGGAGACGACCTCCCACAGGCTCTTGGCCGGGTCGATGCCGCTGCGGTCCTGCGCGACGTAGGCGACCTTGACGGTCTCGCCGACCTTGATGTCGCCGTCGTCGGGCTTGTCCTCGCCGACCAGCATCTTGAACAGCGTGGTCTTGCCGACGCCGTTGGGGCCGACGACCCCGACGATGCCGTTGCGCGGCAGGGTGAACGACAGATCGTCGATCAGCACCCGCTCACCGAACCCCTTGGTGAGGTCCTTGGTCTCGATGACGACGCTGCCCAGCCGCGGGCCCGGCGGGATCTGGATCTCCTCGAAGTCCAGCTTGCGGAACTTGTCCGCCTCCGCGGCCATCTCCTCGTACCGGGCGAGCCGGGCCTTGCTCTTGGCCTGCCGGGCCTTGGCGCCCGAGCGCACCCACTCCAGCTCGTCCTTGAGCCGCTTGGCGCGCTTGACGTCCTTGGCACCCTCGACCTTCAGCCGGGTCGCCTTGGTCTCCAGGTAGGTGGAGTAGTTGCCCTCGTAGGGGTACGCGCGGCCCCGGTCGAGTTCGAGGATCCACTGGGCGACGTTGTCCAGGAAGTACCGGTCGTGGGTGACGGCGACGACGGTGCCGGCGTACTTCTCCAGGTGCGCCTCCAGCCACGCGACGCTCTCGGCGTCGAGGTGGTTGGTGGGCTCGTCGAGCAGCAGCAGGTCGGGTGCCTCGAGCAGCAGCTTGCACAGCGCGACGCGGCGCCGCTCACCACCGGACAGGACCCTCACGTCGGCGTCACCCGGCGGGCAGCGCAGCGCGTCCATCGCCTGCTCGATACGGGCGTCGAGCTCCCAGCCCTCGCCGTTCTCGATGACCTCCATCAGCTCGCCCTGCTCGGCCAGCAGCGCATCGAAGTCGGCGTCGGGCTCGCCCATGGCGGCACTGACCTCCTCGAAGCGGGTCAGCGCCGCACGGAGGTCCTTGACCGCCTCCTCGACGTTGCCGCGCACGTCGAGGTCCTCGTTGAGTGGCGGCTCCTGCTGGAGCATCCCCACCGTGGCGTCGGGGGCCAGCATCGTCTCGCCGTTGGAAGCGGTCTCCATGCCGGCCATGATCTTGAGGACGGTCGACTTGCCGGCGCCGTTGGGGCCGACGACGCCGATCTTGGCGCCGGGCAGGAACGCCAGGGTGACGTCGTCGAGGATCACCTTGTCGCCGTGCGCTTTGCGTGCACGGACCATGGAGTAGATGTACTGGGCCACTGAGTGGGAGCCTTCCGTCGCTTCGTGAGTTGGGGGGCGGGGCCGGGCGTGCACCGGGGCAGCGGGCCCCGCCCCCTGCGTTCTCACCTCCGATCCTCCCAGCCAGGCGGGCTCACGTCAGCGTCGGCTCCGGAGCCCGCTCGGCGACGAGGTCGTCGGCGGTCGTCGGGTACAACGCCGCGGAGGCCTCCACGTAGTCCGTGGACCGGTCGGAGAGGTCGTCGAACGACTCCTCCCCCGCATCCGGCGGCGCCTCGAGCGCCTCTTCGGCGGCCGGCGCGCCGGCCGCGGGCACGGTGCGGGCCTGCTTGTGGAAGTCGGCGTGGCCGCGGGCCAGGTTCAGCCCGACCGCGACGGCCCGGACCTTGGAGGCGCTGCGCCGGCCGGCCTCGGTTTCCCAGGAGTCGGTGGAGATGAACCCCCGGACGATCACCGGGTCGCCCTTGCTGACGCTGCGCGAGACGTTGCCGCCCAGCTCGCCCCAGCAGGCGACGTCGATCCAGAACGTCGAGCTGTCGACGAAGTCCTTGGCCTCCGGGTCGAACCGGCGGGCGGTGGAGGCCATCCGGAAGTTGGTCACCGAGCCGTTGGACAGCCGGTTGCGGCGGGGGGTGTCCACGACGTTGCCCACGATGGTGATGTCGGTGTCGTTCACGGTGCTCCTCGGGTGCTGGGTAGGGCGCCGGGTCGGCGCGACCGGCGGTGCCGGTGCCGACCACCCTGGGCTCCGCCAGGTCCATCGGGCGGGCCTGGAACGCAGCTGTGGACGACGTCCGCCGCTGTGGATGGCGCCGCACGAAGGGCCGTGGAGCGGGTCACCCTGCGCGGTGTCCAGCCTGTCGTCAGGGATCGGCCACCCCGGACGGAGGAAATCTGGCGACGCTGACGACCGGTGCGGCCACGGCACCGGACTCGTCAGCGGGACCGATGGGATGATGCGTGCCGTGAGCGCCCGTAGCTCAGTGGATAGAGCAGGTGCCTTCTAAGCACTTGGTCGCAGGTTCGATCCCTGCCGGGCGCGCTCTGCCGGGCGCGCTCGGATGAGCCTTCGACGAGCGAAGATGGCGCGCCGCTCTCCTGCTGTCGAGGGAAGTGCCTGCCCCGACCCTGGTGCCATCGAGGCTGGTCCGGACGTCGTGACGGGTCGCTCGTGGGCAGAAGACCTTCGGTCCACAGGCTCGGCAGGATCCCGGGCGAAGAGATCGAACGCACGCGCCCTCCCACTCAACTGGTGTCGGGAGTAAGAAGCCGACTGCCTGCCGTCACCGTGCGGATCAGTGCCTGGTGCCTGTGCTCGACCGCCCATTCGCCGGTCACCGCACCCGCCCCCGCGACGGTCACCGGCGGCGTTGGATCATTGGCCACCGGCGACATCGAGGAGGCGCGCCACCGCCTGCCCGAGTTGAGGCAGGTCGTGGGTGACAGTGCTCGCCACGATGGCGTGCGTGGTGTCGAAGTAGCGGTGGGCCAGCTGGTCGCGCATCCGGGCGATCTCCATCCACGGCAGCCCGGGCTCGGTGTCGACGAGCTCGCGCGGTAGCGCCTTGACCGCCTCGCCGATTTCGATGAGCCGTACGCGCACCGCGTCGAAGATCAGGCCGTCGGAGAGATCTCCCCGGTCGACATGGGCCTCGATCGCATCGAGGGCGGCTTGCACGTCCAGCAACCGTTGGCGCTGGTGCCGGCTCACAGTGCCACGACCTCGGCCTCGACCTGCTCGCGCACCCCGGGCTTGAGCCCGCCGGAGGGCACCACGTCGACGCGAGCCTGCAGCAGGTCCTCGAGGTCGCGACGCAGTCGGCCAAGGGTGAACAGGCCCATGTCGTCAGGCAGGTCCATCAGTAGGTCGACGTCACTGTCTGCGCGCTCGCTCCCCCGCGCGACACTGCCAAAGACCCGCACGTGGCCGGCGCCGTAGGACGCGGCGATGGTCCTGATCCTCGTGCGGTGCCGGCGGACCCGCCGCCCCAGCGGACCCGACAAGGCCGCCGACTGTCCCGGGTCGGCCGCGGCCAAGCTTCCCTCGAGATAGTGGCCGGTGGCAGCGATGAGGCTGAGCAGAACCGGCAACGAGGGCTCGCGGCGCCCCGACTCGTACGCGCTGACGACGCTTTGGGTGATTCCGGCACGGTCCGCCAGCTGGGTCTGCGTCATGCCCGCACGACGACGCGCCTCACGCACCAGACTGCCCGCAGAGTCGATGACCGACACGCCACCACCATAGCGGATCGTCGATACCACGGTGGGCGCCACGATCCAGCTTCACCCGCCGGAGCGCCCGGTACCCAGGAACGATCGCCCTCCCTACACGAGCCCCCAGCCCTGTGACCGAGGCGGCCAGCGGCCTCTTCCTGAGGCCGCTGGCCGCGTTGCGGTCCTGGAACCAGTGACGAGATGACTGCGGGCACTGCGCTCGAACCTGCAGGTCAAGGGTCCCGGGCCAGGTCGATGGGCGCAGCGCACGGGCTCGGGCAGCTGCTGAGCACTTGGTCGCAGGTTCGATCCCTGCCGGGACACTGCCGGGCGCGCTCGGGGTCACAGCTCCCAGTGCACGTGCAGCCGGGGGTCGGGAACGTAGCTGCAGTACGTGCCCGTGCGCACCGTCCGGTGCAGGTGGTCGGCCATCTGCGGGTGGTGCTCGGCGATCCGGGTGACCGCGTACCGCAGCGCCCGGCAGACGCTGGCCCGGGCCCGCTCGGCGGGCGACTGCATCGCCCGCCGGCGGCTCCCCAGCCCGAAGGCCCCCGCCAGTTCCCGGACCAGGTACTCACGGTCGGCCCTGGCGAGCGCCAGCCGCTCGTCGTCACCGCGGGCCACGGCCTCGTCCATGTCCTCGTCGATCTCGGCGAGCCGGCGTTGGTAGGCGGCCCGCGCCTGCGCGTCGAGCACCGGCCCGGCGTCCCCGCCGCCCTCCAGCGGCGCGGCCCCGTGCTCACCGGCCAGCAGGTCGAGCACATGGAACTCGCGATCGGGTGCCGCGAGCAGCCGCGCCAGGTACCGCATGCCCTTCAGGTCCTGGAGCAGGACCACGCGGCCGGCGAAGCCGACCGTGCGGATGTCCCCCTGGAGCCGGAACACGGTGGCTGCGTCGCCCGGAGGCGGCGGCGCGGGTGCGAGCGGCGCTGCCGGCAACCGCGCCCCGATGCGGTCGAGCGCGGCGCGAGCGGCCCGCTCCTCCAGGTCGGCCCGGACATCCCGCCCGAGCGCACGCTGGGCGTCGGCCAGCAGGAGCCGGACGACGGCCACCTCGTACGGGGCGCCGATCTCGCCCCATCCGGCGAGGGCCTCCTCGCCGGCCACGAGGGCCGCACCCGCGTCCCCGCCGGCCAGCGCGACCCGGCCACGTGCCAGTGCGGCGGTGGCGTGCAGCGCGGCGCTGCGGAACGTCCCGGCCGTACCGGTCAGGCGGGCCGCGGCTGTCCGGGCGGTCGGCAGGTCGCCGGCCGCGACCGCGATCTCCACCTGCGCTGCGAGGAGGGGCGCGCACCGCAGCGCGCCGTAGGGCGGCCACTCCTTCGACGGCACCGGGCACGGGTGCTCCAGCGCATCCGCGACGAGCGCGGCCGCGACGGCGACGTCGCCCTGGGCCAGGCGGAGCAGCGCCAGCCCGGGCTGGGGGCTCCACCCGTGCTCGTGCGCCTCCAGGAAGGCCTCCTCGGCACCGGGCAGGTCGCCGAGGCGCAGCCGGATCGTCCCCAGCTCGGTGAGCGGCCAGCCGAACTCGCGGCGCAGCCAGGGGCGGAGCTCCCGGCAGGCGCCGAGCGCCTCCGTCTCGGCTGCGACGCAGGAACCGCGCAACCGGAGGATCTCGGCACGGTGCACCCGGCACCGGCCGTTGATGCCCCCGAACGCGGTGCCGGTGCGCCACCGGTCCATGGCCTGGGTCCACTGCTCGGCCCGGTCGTACTGGGCGAGGCCCTGCATGGCGCAGATGAGCTCGCAGTAGACCATCCCGGCGGAGAGGGCATCGAGCTCGCCGGAGGCCACGCTGAGGGCTGCCTCGTCGAGCAGCGCCAGCCCTTCCTCGACGGCACCATCGAGGATCGTGATCCGGGCGGTGGCGACGTGGCCGAGCGCGGTGGCGACGGCGACGCCCTGGCGGGTGCCGGCCTCGACCGCGCGACGCGCCCAGCTCCGCGCCTGCGCCATGTCCCCGCACATGAACCGTTCGTACGTGTGCGCCATCGCGGCCAGCGCGGAGGTGGGCGACTCCGGCAGGTCGGCCAGGAGCCGGTCGGTGCGGGCCAGCCAGCCCCGCACCGGCGCCATCAGTCCGGTATCCATCATCAGGTACACGGCGATGGTGGCCGCCGCAGCAGCCGCCCCGGCGTCGTCGCCACCGCGCCGGCAGCGCGCGTAGAGCTCCTCCCAGGCGGTGACCGCCTCCTCCAGCTCACCGGCGCCGTAGGCGGCCCGGGCCAGCGTGTCGAGTTCGGCCGGGTCGAGCAGTCGCCGTCCGTGTTCCGCGCGCAGCAGGTGGCGCGCCGTGGCCCAGTCGCCTCTGGCCAGCGCCGCCTCCGGGCCGGGGACGACGTCGTGACCGGGTCCGCTCGCCACCATGCGCACCTCCGCCACCGAGGCGCCCGAGCCTAATGGCCGCCGGCGGCGCGCACGCGAGGCCCGATCTCCCCACCGGGACACGACTTGTTCCGCCTGCAGGGTGACCGGTCGCCGACCGGAGTCCGATCCGACGAAGGGACACCACCATGAACGGCGCGCTGGACGACCTGCCGATCGAACTGCAGGCGGGCGACCTCGTCACCCGCTACACGGAGTGGGGGGACATGGCCGTGCGCTTCGCCCGCGTCCCCGCCGGGACGGACATGGGCCCGGTGCTGGTCGGGCTGCCGGGCGACCGGTGTCCGAGCCCGCACTGGGGGATCGTGCTCTCCGGCGCCGTGCGGGTGACCGGCGCGGACGGCGCCGAGACCGTGACCCGGGCCGGCGATGCCTACTACTGGCCGGCCGGGCACACGGCCGTGATGGACGAGGACACCACTTTCCTCGAGATCGGCCCGGTAGCGGAGATGCGGCAGTTCAGCGAGCACGCCAGGGCCAAGCTCGGCTGACCGGCCCGGGTGGGCCGGAGACGGCGTCCGGCCCACCCGGGCACACTGGCCGGATGGCTCCCCGACGTTGCCCCTGCGGCACCGGCCTGCCCTACGCCGAGTGCTGCGGCCGGCTGCACGACGGCACGGCGCAGGCGGCGACGGCCGAGCAGTTGATGCGCTCGCGCTACAGCGCCTTCGCCGTCGGCGATGCCGGGCACCTGCTCGCCACCTGGCACCCGTCGACCCGCCCGCGGACCCTCGAGCTGGACCCGAACGTGCGCTGGACCGGCCTCGACGTCCTCGGCACGACCGGCGGCACGCTCCTGGCGGCCGAGGGCACCGTCGAGTTCCGCGCGCACCACGTCGTCGACCGGGTGGCCGGCGCCCAGCACGAGAACAGCCGCTTCGTCCGCGAGGAGGGCCGCTGGTACTACCTGGACGGCGTCTCCCTGGCCTGAGGGTGCCGGCTCAGCCCACGATGCCCACGGTCGCCTTCCGCACCGGCTCCGCTCCTCGGTCGCCGGCGCTCCCTGCGATGCTCACCGGAGCGTCAGCCCACGATCCGGTGGCACTCCTCGCAGCGCGGCACGCCCCAGACCATCTGCCAGTCCAGATCGGCGATCGCGGTGACCAGCACCCCGCACGCGGAGTCGGCCAGCCCGTCGACCACCGGCCGCGCCACGGCGTGCGACAACTGCACCGCCCGGTCGAGGTCGCGCCCGTTCCGCAACGGGTCGTGCGCCACCGAGGCCACGTGGGTTCCGGTCACGTACAGGCTCGCCGTCATGGCCAGCATGCTGACCGTCCCAGATGTCCGGCAGGTGAACGAGGTCCGGCGCCGCCGCCGGAAACGGGTGATGCTTGGCTGGAGCGCAGCGGAGCAGCTCCCGTTCCTCGACGGAGAGGACCACCGATGACCCCCGTGGCCACGATCACGTGCGCCTGGCAGTACGCCTACGAGCAGGGCCGCATCCACTACACGGTCAGCGACGGTGAGCACGAGCGCTCCTGCGTCGCGGACCCGGGCACCGAACTGCACGGCTTCCTGCTGCCGCACGTCAAGGAGCCGGTGTGGCCGCCGCAGCAGAGTGCGGCGTCCCAGATGTCGATGGGCCAGTGAGCCGCACGACCGCGAACAGCAGCGGACCCCGCTGACCGGCGGTCAGCGGGGTCCGGGGCCAGCGGACGGGCCGCCGGCGCAGATCAGACCGGCTCGACGCCGAAGGCGGTGGCGAGCTTCTCGATCTTGCGGGCCCGGCCGAGCCGGGGCAGGTCGCTGCCGTCCCGGATGACCTGGCCGCGGGCGTCGAAGTCGGCCAGGAAGTCGCGTGCCCAGGCGACGTCGGACGGCGCCGGGCTGATCACCTCGTTGATCACCGGCAGCTGCTCCATGTCCAGGCACAGCTTTCCGGTCAGCCCCAGCGAGACCGTCAGCGCCGACTGCTCGCGCAGGATCGGGTGGCTGGTGCTCACGGTCGGGCCGTCGATCGGGCCCGGCAGCCCGCCGACCCGGCTGGCGATGACCAGCCGTGAGCGCGGATAGGCCATCGCCAGGTCGTCGGCGCTGGTGCCGGTGTCGCGGCGGTAGTCGCCGCTGCCGAACGCCAGCCGGAAGGCACCGCGGGCCGAGGCGATCCGGACGGCCTCCTCGATGCCCAGCGCCGACTCGACCAGCGCGAGCACCGGGGTGGCGCCACCCAGCCGGTCGAAGGTCTCGGTGACGTGCTCGGCGGCCTCGGTCTTGGCCAGCATCACGCCGGCCAGGCCGGGCAGCCCGGCGAGGGCGGCCACGTCGCCGGTCCAGAACTCCGTCGACCGGTCGTTGATCCGCACCCACGCACGCTTGTCGCCGGACGTCAGGTACTCCACGACGTCGGCGCGGGCGGCGGGTTTGCGCGCCGGGTCCACCGCGTCCTCGATGTCCAGGATGACCTGGTCGGCACGCGAGTCGTGCGCGGTGTCGAACAGCTCGGTGCGGGCGCCGTTCACGAGCAGCCACGAGCGGGCGATTCCGGGGTCTACGTTCCTGCCTCTGTGCACCGGGCCATTGTCTCCCGTTCCTCCGGCGGAAGCGCCCGAGGGTGCCGCCGACACGGGGATGGGTGACCAGGGCCACCCCCGCGACGGATGGCTACTGCGCCCGCTCCCAGCCGATGGCCGGAGCGACGTGCGCGACGATCGTCTCCAGCAGGTGGGCGTTGTAGTCGACGCCCAGCATGTTCGGCACGGTGAGCAGGAGCGTGTCGGCGTTCCGGACGGCGGCGTCCTTGGCCAGCTCCTCGGCCAGCTGGTCGGGCTCACCGACGTAGCTCTTCCCGAACCGGGAACGGGCGCCCTCCAGGTAGCCGACCTGGTCCTCGCCGCTCTTCGCCCCGAAGTACTGCCGGTCCAGGTCACTGGTGATCGGCATGACGCTCCGGCTGATCGACACCCGCGGCTCGCGCTCCCAGCCGGCATCGGCCCAGGCGGCACGGAACCGGTCGATCTGCTCGGCCTGCAGCTCGTCGAAGGGCACGCCGGTGTCCTCGGTGAGCAGGGTGCTGCTCATCAGGTTCATGCCCTGCTCGGCGGCCCAGACCGCCGTCGCGCGGGTGCCCGACCCCCACCAGATCCGGTCGGCCAGCCCTGGCGACTGGGGCTGGATCGGCAACCGCCCGCGTACCCCGCCGGTCATCTTCGGGTCGGCGTCGACGACGGCCGCTCCGCTGATCGCGGCCCGGAACAGCGCGGTGTGCTCCCGCGCCATGGCGCCGTCGTCACTGCCCTCGGCCGGGACGTACCCGAACGCCTGCGCGCCGCGCAGCGCCGTCTCCGGTGATCCCCGGCTGACACCCAGCTGCAGCCGCCCGTCGGCCAGCAGGTCGGCCGCGGCGGCCTCCTCGGCCATGTACAGCGGGTTCTCGTACCGCATGTCGATCACGCCGGTGCCCAGCTCGATGCGCGAGGTCCGGGCGGCCATCGCGGCCAGCAGCGGGAAGGGTGCGGCCAGCTGCCGGGCGAAGTGGTGCACCCGGACGTGCGCGCCGTCGACGCCGAGCTCCTCGGCGGCCACGGCCAGCTCGACGGTCTGCACCAGGGCATCGCGCGCCGTCTGCACCTGCGAGCCGGCGATCGGCTGCCAGTGCCCGAAGGAGAGGAACCCGATCCGTTTCCGCACACCACTCATGCCGTCCTCCAGCGCCGGCGAGGGACGGCGGATTCCCGCGGGACGATCTCCGGCCCGCCGGTGGTTGTGCCCTCGGACACGATCCCGATGACGAGAGGGGCACCCCCATGCGCGCGACCATCGACGGCACGGTCATCGCCGAGGCGACCGAGGACCAGCTGATCAGGATCGAGGGCAACTGGTACTTCCCGCCGGCGGCGGTCACCCCGGGGGCGCTCGGCGAGAGCCCGACCGCCTACACCTGCCCGTGGAAGGGCGCCGCCCAGTACTTCGACGTCGTCACGCCGAACGGGACGACCAGGGACGGCGCCTGGAGCTACCCGCAGCTCAAGCCTTCGGCGGTCGAGCGGGTCGGCGCCGACTTCGCCGGCTACGTCGCCTTCTCCCCGGGCGTCACCGTCGGGGACTGACCGCGCTCGGAGGTGGCGGGCTCCGCACGCCCGCCTCCTCCGGCAGTCAATGACTGCGAGTGACGGCACGAACACGGCGGTGCGGCGCAGGTTCCCCGGTCGGTGGCCCTCGATGGGCCACCCTGTCCCGGTGACGCTCTCCAACCCGCAGACCCCGCCGAGGGCCCCCGGGCCGCTCCGCACGGTCACCGGGAAGCGACTGCGCGCGGCCGACCTGCTGCTGGCCGACCGGGGTCAGGTCTTCCGGGCCCTCTTCCTCTCCGCCCCGATCGGCAAGGCCGTGGTGGACGTCGACGGCCGCATGCTCGTCGTCAACCCCGCGTTCTGCACGCTCACCGGACGCAGCGCCGACGACCTCGTCGGCCGCCATCTCGACCTGCTCAGCCACCCCGACGACGTGCCGCTCGAGGACCTCGCCCTGGAGCCGACCCCCGGTCGGCCGCTGATCGACCCGCAGCTGGAGATCGTCGGCGAGCGGCGTCTGCAGCGCGCCGACGGCGAGACCCTGTGGGTGCACCAGAGCCGCGAGGTCGTCCGTCGGACGACGGGCGAACCGCACTTCGTGCTGCTCTCGCTGGTCGACGTGACCGACCGCCGCCGGGCCGAGGAGGATCTCGTCCTCCGCACCTTCACCGACCCGCTCACCGGGCTGCCCAACCGCCGCGCGCTCACCGAGCGCCTGCAGCACGCGCTGGCGGTCAGCCGCCGCCGCGGCACCACCGTCGGCGTCCTGCACCTCGACCTCGACCGGTTCACCGCGGTCAACGACTCCCTCGGCCACGAGGGCGGCGACCAGCTGCTCTGCCAGGTCGCCGACCGGCTGCGCTGGAGCACCCGGGTCGAGGACATGGCCGTCCGCTTCGGCGCCGACGAGTTCCTCGTGCTGGCCGAGGAGGTCGAGGACGTCGACGCGCTGCGCTCGCTGGCCGACCGGCTGCTCGGCGTGCTGGACGAGCCCTTCCAGGTGCACGACCGCGAGGTCACCCTGTCCGCCAGCGTCGGGGTGACGCTGGGCTGCGACCTGGCCCCGGAGGCGCTGCTGCGCCAGGCGCACAGCGCGCTGGCGCGGGCCAAGGCCAGCGGCGGCCGCGGCCGCATCGAGGTGCACGACGAGGCCCTCACCGATGGTGACATCGACCAGCTCCAGCTGGAGACCGACCTGCGCCGTGCGGTCGAGGCCAACGAGCTGCGGCTGTTCTACCAACCGATCGTGGCGCTGTCCGACGAGCGCCTGCTGGGCTACGAGGCCCTCATCCGCTGGCAGCACCCGACCCGCGGGCTGCTGCCGCCGGGGGCGTTCCTCTCCGCCGCCGAGGACAACCGGCTCACCTCCCGGCTCGGCGAGTGGGTGCTGTACCGGGCCTGCCGCGACGCCGCCGACTGGGACGACAACCTGCGGGTGCACGTCAACATCTCCGCCCGGCACCTGGCCGAGCCCGGCTTCGCCGACCTGGTCCGCGACGCGCTCGCCGACTCCGGGCTGGCGGCGCACCGGCTGGAGCTGGAGATCACCGAGTCCACGGCCCTCTTCGCCGCGGAGGCGACCCTGCAGTCGGTCGGCGCGGTGACCGAGAGCGGCGTGACGCTGGCGCTGGACGACTTCGGCACCGGCTATTCGGCCATCAGCGCCCTGCACCGGCTGCCGATCCACACGCTGAAGATCGACCGCTCCTTCGTCGCCGACGTCGTCGCCGAGCCGGCGACCGCCGCCCTGGTCCAGGGCCTCCTGCAGCTCGGCGCCGGCATGGGGCTGCAGGTCATCGCCGAGGGCATCGAGGACGGCGACCAGGCACGCTGGCTGCTCGACCACGGCTGCGCGATGGCACAGGGCTACGCCTTCGGCCGCCCGGCACCGCTGCCCGCCCGGGATCTCGGTGTGGTCTCCGCACCCGCGGACCTCACCGCGCCGGGCGAACCGGCCGAGCCGGCGTCGACCCAGCAGCCCGCCGAGGACACCGATGACGGCGGCGCCGACCCGCGCTGACCCGCCCGGCGCGCCCGGTTCCGAGGAACGCACCGGCGGCGGTGTGGTCAGCCGACGGCGGTGACCTCGGCCCGAACGGTCGCGGGCAAGGGGTGCTTGGCGGCCCGGCCGTCCCCCGACGACCGCCCACGCAGCCGGCGCCCGATCCACGGCAGCACGAACCCGCGCACCCAGGCCAGCTCCTGGGCGACCACCTCCCGGGTGGGCAGCGGCGGCGCGGGCTCCAGGGGCTGCCGCCAGTCGGTGCCGTCCCCGGCGACCGGCACGCCGAGCGCCGCGGCCGCGGCCAGCGCCGTCCGGCGGTGCCCCTCGGCGGTCAGGTGGATCCGGTCGCCGGCGTCCCACAGCCGGGCGTCCTGGATCCATGCGGCGCCCCACTGGTCGAGCACCACCGCGCCCTGCCGGGCGGCGATCGACCACAGGTGGGCGTTGAACACCGCGACCCGGCCCCGGGTCCGCCGGATGATCGGGGTCTGCCGCGGGTCGACCCCGGTGGCCAGCAGGACGTCCGCGCCGGCCTCGCGGAAGGACACGACCGCGGCCTCGAGATCGGCGGCCAGCTGGTCGGGGTCGCCGCCGGGCCGCAGCAGGTCGTTGCCGCCGGCGACCAGGCTGACCAGGTCGGGGCGGGCGGTCAGGGCGACCGGCAGCTGCTCGGCGAGCACCTGGGGCAGCAGCCGGCCGCGGACGGCGAGGTTGGCGTACTCGATCGAGCCGTCCGGGGCGGCGGCGGCGAGGTGCCCGGCGAGCCGGTCGGCCCAACCGCGGTATCCGTCGGGCCGGCCGGGGTCGGGGTCGCTGAGCCCCTCGGTGAAGGAGTCCCCCAGCGCGTAGTAGCGCTGCCACGTACGTCGGTCACTTCCCGGTTGCACGTCCCTACTGCACCACGCCGTCCCGTCCGGCGGCAGCGGGGACGGGGCACCGTGGCCGAACCCACACCGCCCGGCTGCACCCCCGAAGGATTCAGTCGCGATAGGCCTCGAGCAGGCGAAGCCAGACCTCGCTGATCGTCGGGTAGGACGGGACGGCGTGCCAGAGCCGGCTGATCGGCACCTCGCCGACGACCGCGATGGTCGCCGAGTGCAGCAGCTCGGCCACCCCCGGGCCGATGAAGGTGACCCCGAGCAGCACCTCCCGCTCGGGATCGACGACCGCGATCGCCGTCCCGGCGTAGTCGTCGGCGACGAGGGACGCCCCGGCGATGTTGCCGAGGTCGTACTGGACGACCCGGTGCGGCAGGCCGGCCTCGGCCGCCTGCGCCGCGGTCAACCCCACCGAGCCGACCTGCGGGTCGGTGAACACGACGCTGGGCGTGGCCCGCCGGTCGGCGGTGGCCACGAACGGTGACCAGTCGGCCAGGTCGACCTCCTCGCCGCGGGCGCGGGCCACGATCGCGGCGCCGGCCTGGCGGGCCTGGTACTTGCCCATGTGGGTGAGCTGCCGGCGACCGTTGACGTCGCCGACGGCGTACAGCCAGCCGTCGGCCACCCCGGGAACCCGCAGCGACTCGTCGACGTCGAGGTACCCGCCCGGCTCGAGGCCGACGGTGTCCAGACCCAGGTCGCCGGTGTCGGCAGCCCGCCCGGTGGCCACCAGCACCTCGTCGCCGCACACCTCTCCCTCGCCGGTACCCACGACGACCTCCGCGCCCTCGCGGCGGGCCGACCGCACCTCGGTGTGCAGCCGGACGTCGACGCCGAGCCCCTGGAGCGAGGCGAGCACCGCCTCCCCGGCCGCGGGTTCCAGGCCGGGCAGCAGCTGCCCGCCGCGCTGCAGCAGGGTCACCGACGAGCCGAGCTGCTGCCAGGCCGTGGCCATCTCGCAGCCCACGTAGCCGCCGCCGATCACGATCAGCCGACCGGGCGCCGCCGGCGCGCTGGTGGCCTCCCGCGAGGTCCACGGACGGACGTCGGCCAGGCCGTCGACCGGCGGCACCGCGGCGCGCGACCCGGTGCAGACGGCGACCGCGTGCCGCGCGGCGAGCGTGATCTCGCTGCCGTCGTCCTGGTCGACGACCACCCGCCTGGGCCCGGCCAGCCGCCCACGGCCGCGGACCAGGCCGATGCCGGTGCTGTCGACCCACTCGACCTGGCCGGTGTCGTCCCAGTCGGAGGTGAAGGCGGTGCGCCTGGCCAGGGTCGCCGCGACGTCCTGCTCGCCGGTGACGGCGGCCGCGGCGCCCCGCACGGCGCGTGCGGCGGCGATCGCCTCGCTGCCGCGCAGCAGCGCCTTGCTCGGCATGCACGCCCAGTACGAGCACTCACCACCGACCAGCGAGGGCTCGACGAGCACCGCACTCAGCCCGCCGCGGACAGCGACGTCGGCGACGTTCTCGCCGGTCGAGCCGGCGCCGAGCACGATTACGTCGTAGGTCTGGTCGGGAGAGGTCACCCGGCCATCCTGTCCGTTGTGGTCGACTGGCCGCCATGCCGGTCGACGCCACCGAGTACACCGCCGCCCTGCGCCACTACGCCGCCGGCGTCGTGCTCATGACGGTCCAGGACGACATCGACGACGTCGGGACAACGGTCACCTCGGTGATGAGCGTCTCGGCCGACCCGCCGCTGATCGCGGTGGGCCTGGCCGCCGAGGGCTATCCGGCCGAGGTGCTGGAGACCGTGGGAACGTGCGCGATCAACGTGCTCACCTCCGGGCAGGCGATCCTGGCCAGCCGGTTCTCCTCCGCCGGGCGGCCCAGCGCCCGGCACCTGCTCGAGTCGGTGCCCTGGCACCGGGCGCCGCACAGCGGGGCCATCGTGCTGGACGGGGCGCTGACCGCGCTGGACTGCCGGCTGGACTCGCTGGTGCCGGCCGGCAGCCACGTGCTGGCGCTGCTGTCGGTGGAGGCGGTGCCGGTGCTGGGCGACGGCGACCCGCTGCTGCGGCTGCGCGGCCGGTGGACCGACGGCGGGGGGCACGTCCTCCGCCGTCCCTGACCCTCCCAGGGGCCGAAGTCGCGATTTCGGCCCCTGGGGAGGGCGGGTCCGGTGCCGCGGGGATAGCGTCGGCCGGGAGATGAGCGAGCCACTCCCCGTCCCCGCCCCGTCCGCCCTCCGCCGCGCCCTGGTGCGCGCCGAGCGCGGGGTGACCCTGGACGCCACCGAGGCCGAGACCCTGCTGCATGCCCGCGGGCTGGGCGAGGGCGAACCACTGGACCGGCTGCTGACCGCCGCCTCCCGGGTGCGCGACGCCGGGCTCGCCTCGGCCGGCCGCCCGGGGGTGGTCACCTACAGCCGCAAGGTGTTCATCCCGCTCACCCACCTGTGCCGCGACCGCTGCCACTACTGCACGTTCGTCACCACCCCCGGCCAGCTGCGCGCAGCAGGCAAGGCCCCGTACCTGTCGCCGGACGAGGTGCTCGACATCGCCCGGGCCGGCGCCGCGCTGGGCTGCAAGGAGGCGCTGTTCACCCTCGGCGACCGCCCGGAGGAGCGCTGGCCGGTCGCCGCGGAGTGGCTGGCGGCGCACGGGTTCGACTCGACGCTGGGCTACCTGCGGGCGATGGCGATCCGGGTGCTCGAGGAGACCGGCCTGCTCCCGCACCTCAATCCCGGCGTGCTGTCCTGGGAGGAGATCCAGCGGCTCAAGCCGGTGGCCGCCTCGATGGGCATGATGCTGGAGACGACGGCGACCCGGCTGTGGTCCGAGCCCGGCGGCCCGCACTTCGGCTCCCCGGACAAGGAGCCCGCCGTCCGGCTACGGGTGTTGGAGGACGCCGGCCGCTCCGCCGTCCCGTTCACCACCGGCGTGCTGCTGGGCATCGGCGAGACCTATGCCGAGCGGGTCGACGCGGTCGCCGAGATCCGCGCCTCGGCGCGGCGGCACCAGCACGTGCAAGAGGTCATCGTGCAGAACTTCCGGGCCAAGCCGCGCACCGCGATGGCCGGCTCGGGAGACCTGGACCTGCAGGAGTACGTGGCCGCGGTCGCGGTCAGCCGGCTGCTGCTGGGGCCGGCGGCCCGGGTGCAGGCGCCGCCCAACCTGAGCGACTCCACCGAGCTGGCGCTGCTGCTGCGGGCCGGGGTCGACGACTGGGGCGGAGTCTCCCCGCTGACGCCCGACCACGTGAACCCGGAGCGCCCGTGGCCGAACATCGACAAGCTCGCCGCGCTGAGCGCCGAGGCCGGGTTCACCCTGCGCGAGCGGCTGGCCGCCCAGCCGTCGTACGTGACGCAGCCGGAGCCGTGGCTGGACCCGCGGGTGCGGCCGCACGTCTTCGCCCTCGCCGGCCCGGACGGGCTGGCGGTCGAGGGCCGGGTGCCGGCGGGCCTGCCGTGGCAGGAGCCGGACGAGGCGTGGGGTGCCGCGGCGACCGGCCGCACCGATCTGCACGTGGAGATCGACACGGTCGGCCGCACCGGCGATCGGCGCAGCGACTTCGACGCCGTCTACGGCGACTGGGCGGAGTTGCGCGAGCAGACCGTCTCCGCCCGTGACGGGCACTCCACCGCGATCGCGGCCGGCGACCCGGCGGTGCACGCGGCCCTGCGGCACGCCGAGACCGACCCGGCCGGGCTGAGCGACGCCGAGTACCTGGCGCTGCTGGGCGCCGACGGCACCGACCTGGACGCGCTGGCCGCACTGGCCGACGACGTCCGCCGGCAGGTCAACGGCGACGACGTCACCTACGTGGTGAACCGGAACATCAACTTCACCAACGTTTGCTACACCGGCTGCCGGTTCTGCGCGTTCGCCCAGCGGCGCACCGACGCCGACGCCTACACGCTGTCGATGCAGCAGGTCGGCGACCGGGTCGACGAGGCGTGGGCCGGCGGGGCGACCGAGATCTGCATGCAGGGCGGCATCCACCCGGACCTGCCCGGCACCGCCTACGTCGACCTGGCGCGCGAGGTGAAGGCCCGCCGCCCCGGCATCCACCTGCACTCGTACTCGCCGATGGAGGTCGTCAACGGCGCCGCCCGCACCGGCCTGTCCTTCCGCGACTTCCTCACCGCGGTGAAGGAGGCCGGCGTCGACTCCCTGCCGGGAACGGCGGCCGAGATCCTCGACGACGACGTCCGCTGGGTGCTCACCAAGGGCAAGCTGCCGACGGCGAGCTGGCTGGAGGTGGTGCGCACCGCGCACTCGGTGGGGCTGCCGACGACCTCGACGATGATGTACGGGCACGTCGACACCCCCGCGCACTGGGTCGCGCACCTGCGCACCCTGGCCGGCCTGCAGGACGAGACCGGCGGCTTCCGGGAGTTCGTGCTGCTGCCGTTCGTGCACCACAACGCGCCGATCTACCTGGCCGGGGTGGCCCGGCCGGGGCCGACCAACCGGGAGAACCGGGCGGTGCACGCGGTGGCCCGGCTGCTGCTGCACGGCCGGATCGACAACATCCAGACCTCGTGGGTGAAGCTCGGCGACGCCGGAACCCAGGCGATGCTGCAGGGGGGCGCCAACGACCTGGGCGGCACGCTGATGGAGGAGACGATCAGCCGGATGGCCGGCTCGGGCAACGGGTCGCTGAAGACCATCGCCGAGCTCGAGGCGATGGCCGCCGGCATCGGCCGGCCGGCCCGGCAGCGGACGACGGAGTACGGCACGCCGTCGGCCGAGCGGCTGGCCACCGCGCGCTCCGACGCCGGCCGCCGGGCCCTGACCCTGCTCTGACCGGAGGCGCGACGTGCACGGCGAGGTGTGGACCCGGGACGCCGCCGACCCGGTCGCGTTCGACTCCCGCCGCGTCGCACCGCCGGTGCAGGTCGACCTGTGGGAGAAAGCGACCGCCCGGTTCCTGGTGCCGATGCGGATCTGCGCGTCGGGCCGCTCGATCGCCGGGGTCATCTCCGCCCGGGATGTCGGCGGGGTCAGCTTCTGCCGGCTGTCCGCCACGCCGCACACGGCGGTCCGCGACGGTGCGCTGGCACCCGGGCCCGGCGCCGGGCACTACAAGGTGGCGATCGGGCTGCACGGGCGCTCGGTGGTCACCCAGCACGGCCGGCGGGTGTCGCTGCGGCCCGGCGACGTCACCGTCTACGACACCTCCGAGGAGTACGGCGTCATCGGGAACGTCCCGTTCGGGCTGCTCGTCGTCCTCGTCCCCCAGGACGCCCTCGACCTGACCCGCGACCGGGTCGCGGCGGTCGCGGCGACCCGACTGGGCGGGGAGCACCTCCACGGTGCACGCACCGGCCTGCTGAGCCTGGCGGCCGGCCGGGGGTCGGCCGACGCCACCGAGCAGGCGCTGGCGGCGATCGGCCGGCTGGTCCGGTCGGTTCCCCCGGCCCGGCTGACCGGCCACCGGGACGGCGACGCCCTGCTCGCCCGGGCCAAGGCGCTCATCGCCGCCCGGCTCGGCGATCCGGGGCTGACCCCCGACCACGTCGCCGCCCTGCTGGGGGTCTCCCGGCGCTCGCTGTACGACCTGCTCGCCGCCGACGTCGGCCCGATCGCCCGGTACGTGCGCACGCTGCGGCTCGAGCGCGCCCGGGACCTGCTGCTCGCCGCTGCCGACCTGACGGTGGCCGACGTGGCGGTCGAGTGCGGGTTCCCCGACCCGGCGCACTTCAGCCGGCTGTTCCGCCGGGAGTACGGCGTCCCCCCGGTGCAGTACCGGCGGGCCGCCGGCACCGGGACCTGACCGCCCCGGCCCGCTGCGGAGGCCGGGGCGGTCGCCGGTCAGTCGCGGGCGAGCACCGACAGCACGGACGGCGCCTCGACCTCGGCCCCCCGCTCTTCCAGGGTGACCACCTCGCCGAGCGCCGACACCCGCTGGGTGGTGAACGGCTCCTGGGGCGTGCGGTCCACGCCGAAGCGGAACACGTCCGGGCGGGCGTAGTGGCCGGCGCCGTCGGCGAAGTACTTGGCGAACGCGATGACGCCGAGGTCGAGGTCGGCGTAGACGATCGCCTCGTCGTCCCGGTGCGGCTCGGACAGCCACTGGCCGTCCGGCCCCATGAAGCCGGTCATGCCGCCGCCGACGGTGGGGGCGTCGGGCCCCTCGGGGACGCCGAGCCGCTCGACGATCTCCTCGCTGATCCGGCCCTGGACCACGATCACGTAGGTCTGAGCGCAGATCGCGTGCGCGGCCGACAGCGTGCGCGAGTAGTGGTCGAAGTTGCCGGCGTTGGGGTCGGCGTGGGTGGCGTTGATCGCCGGCCAGGCCGCGACGTGGATCTGCTCGCCCAGCGCGGAGAGGGCGTACCGGTTGAGGTCCATGCTGTGCTCGAAGCAGATCAGCCCGCCGACCCGGGCGAAACCGGTGTCGACGACGAACACGTCCCGTCCGTCGCCGCGGCCCCACACCGTGCGCTCGGCGTTGGTGGGGTGCAGCTTGCGGTGCCGGGCCACCAGCTCACCGGCCGGGGAGAACCACGCCTGGGTGTTGTAGAGGGTGCCGCCCTCCTTCTCGTCCAGCCCCATGCAGACCCAGGCGCCGGCCTCGCGGGCCGCCTCCCCCAGCGCGCGCGACGCGTCGCTGGGCAGCTCCACGGCGTTGGCGTAGAGCTCGGCGAAGAACGGGGCCGCGTACTTGGTGGTGTGCGACCAGATCCAGTACGGGTAGCCGGGCAGGAACGTCTCGGGGAACGCGATCAGCTTCGCGCCGGCCCGGCCGGCCTCCCGGATGAGGTCGCACGCCTTCGCGACGCCGGCGTCCAGGTCGAGGAACGGTGCCGCAGCGTGAACGGCTGCGACCTTCACGGTGGAGGGGGTGTTCGCCATGCGCGCACGGTAGGGACGCCGGCGTCGCCGCACTTGGACATCCGTGCAGCGCCGCGGGAGCCGCACCGGGTGCGCCAGGTGCTGGTTCCGGCGACCGGCACGGCGATTCCGCGCACACCGTCGGCCGGGCGAGGGCGCCGCCGCCGACGTCGCCGACGGGCCCGCATACTGCCCCGGTGCAGCCCGGAGACCGTCGGTGACCCCCCTCGACCCCAGCGGCCGCCGGTCGGCCGGGCAGGCGGCGGAGGAGGCCTGGCGCCGGCTGCGCCCGGAGCTCGCGGCCGCCGCGGTCGCCGCACTCGGGCCGGCGGAGGCCGATGCGTTCCTCACCCGGGTCGAGGTCGCCGTGGTCGACGTGCACGCACCGCTCACCGTCCTCTACGGCGAGGGCTCCGACGTCGACGCCCTCCTCGACCGGGCGCTGCGCACGGTGCTGGCCGCCGCCGCCGAACGCCCGGCCGAACTGCGGGCGCTCGACCGGCGGCGCGAGATCGACCCGCACTGGTTCCAGCGCGAGCGGATGCAGGGCTACGTCTGCTACGTCGACCGCTTCTGCGGCACCCTCGACCAGCTGCCCGGCCGGCTCGACCACCTCGCCGAGCTCGGCACCACCTACCTGCACCTCATGCCCCTGCTGCGGCCCCGGGACGGTGAGAACGACGGCGGCTACGCCGTCGCCGACTACCGGCAGGTGGATCCGCGACTGGGCACGATGCCCGACCTCGAGGCGGTCGCGGCGGCGCTGCGCGGCCGCGGCATGAGCCTGTGCATCGACCTGGTGCTCAACCACACCGCCGCCGAGCACCCGTGGGCCCGCGGCTGGCTGGCCGGCGACCCGGCCTACGCCGACTTCTACACGGCCTTCCCGGACCGGACGCTGCCCAACGCCTACGAGGCGACCATCCCCGAGGTCTTCCCCGACCGGGCGCCGGGGTCGTTCAGCTGGGTGGCCGACGCCCTCGGGGGCGCCGGCGGCTGGGTGTGGACGACGTTCTGGAGCTACCAGTGGGATCTCGACTACAGCAACCCCGAGGTCACCCTGGCCATGCTCGGTGAGATCACCTGGCTGGCCAACCGGGGCGTCGAGATCTTCCGGATGGACGCCATCCCGTTCATGTGGAAGCGGATGGGCACCCACTGCCAGAACCAGCCCGAGGTGCACGACCTGGTCCAGCTGCTGCACGCGCTGACCCGGATCGCCGCCCCCGCGGTCGTCTTCAAGGCCGAGGCGATCGTCGCGCCGGAGGACCTGGTGCCCTATCTCGGCGCGCACGACCGCGAGCGGCCCGAGTGCGAGCTGGCCTACCACAACCAGTTGATGGTGCTGCTCTGGAGCAGCGTGGCCGCCCAGGACGCCAAGCTGGCGACCGCCGCCCTGCGCCGGATGCGGCCGATCCCCTCCGGCGCGACCTGGGTGACCTACGTGCGCGGCCACGACGACATCGGCTGGGCGGTGAGCGACACCGACGCGGCGTCGATCGGTGCCGACGGCGACGCCCACCGTCGGTTCCTCAACGACTTCTTCTCCGGCCGCTTTCCGCACTCACCCGCCCGGGGCGCGCTGTTCCAGGAGAACCCGTTGACCGGCGACGCCCGGATCTCGGGGACGGCGGCCTCGCTGTGCGGCATCGAGTCGGCGCTGGAGCGCGGGGACGACGCGGCGCTG
The DNA here is from genome assembly GCA_019779905.1 of Modestobacter lapidis. Classification (GTDB taxonomy): domain Bacteria; phylum Actinomycetota; class Actinomycetes; order Mycobacteriales; family Geodermatophilaceae; genus Modestobacter; species Modestobacter lapidis. Next base: position 124,800 of record JABAKE010000002.1, read on the forward strand.
GAACGGGGCGTCCGGCGGCTGCTGCTGATGTACTCGGTCGTCTTCGCCTTCGGCGGGATCCCGCTGCTCTACATGGGCGACGAGCTCGCGATGCGCAACGACACCGGCTACCTGGCCGACCCGGAACGCGCACCCGACAACCGGTGGATGCACCGCCCCCCGATGGACTGGGAGGCGGCGGCCCGCCGGCACGACCCGGCCACGCTGGAGGGCCGGGTGTTCGCCCGGTTGCGCGAGCTGGGCCAGGTGCGCCGCTCGCTGCCGGCCCTGCGCGGCGGTGCCGAGCCCACCGTTCTGGACGCCGGCAGCGACCGGGTGCTCGTGTGGCGCCGCCGCCACCCGCGCAGCGGCACGTTCGTCGGGCTGGCCAACTTCGCCTCGATGCCCGCGGTCGTCGACGCCGACACGGTCACCGGCTTCGGCACCTACGAGTTCGTGCTCGGTGGCGACGGGCCGCTGGACGTCCGGAACGGCGGCCTCGTCGTTCCCGGGCTCGGCTTCGCCTGGTACGCCGAGCCCTGACGGCGGGCGCCGATGCCTGGTTCCGGGCCGCAGGACTGCGCATTCGCGCACTCCGTCGAGACGGTGGCTGCGGGAACTAGCGTGACGCGGGTGAGTGAGCCCGCGCGCCCGCCGTCCGACCTCGACCAGCTCGCCGAGCGCTACGTCGAGGAGTACGCCGCCTCGCAGCCCGCCGTCGCCACCTTCATCGGCGTCCCCGGGCACGAGGACCGGTGGCCGGACCTGACCACCGCCGGGCACGCGGCCCATGCCGACCTGCTGCGCCGCACGATCGCCGCCGTCGAGCGCATCGAACCGGTCGACCGGCGCGACGCGGTCGCCCGCAGCGCGATGCTCGAACGGCTCGGCGCGGAGCTCGCCCGCCACGACGCCGGCTGGGCGCCGGCGGACCTGAACACCGTCGAGAGCCCGCTGCAGCACTTCCGGACGACGTTCGACCTGATGGCCGCCGACACCGAGGAGGATTGGGAGACCATCGCCCGCCGGCTCGCCGCCGTCCCCGCTGCCCTGGCGGGTTACACGGCCGGGCTGGCCGACGCGGCCGCCGCGGGCCGGATCTCCGCCGCCCGCCAGGTGCGGCTGTGCGCCGGTATCGCCCGTCGCTGGGCCGGCACCGGCGATGACCCGGGCTTCTTCGTGCAGTTCGTCACCGGTGCGCCCGTCCCCGCGGGCGGCTCCCTGGCGCGCGAGCTGTCCGCCGCGGCGCAGGGCGTGGGTGCGGCCCTGCGCACCTTCGCCGACGACATCGAGCGGACGCTCCTCCCCCGGGCGCCGGAGCGGGACGGGGTCGGCCGCGAGCGGTACGCCCTGGAGTCCCGCTTCCACACCGGCGTCGACCTGGACCTGGCGGAGACCTACGCCTGGGGCTGGGAGGAGCTGGCCCGGATCGTCGCGGAGAAGCATGCGGTCGCCGAGCGCATCGCCCCGGGCCGGGGGGTGGCCGGCGCGGAGGCCGTGCTGGACGCCGATCCCGCCCGGCTGGTCCGCGGCCGTGCGGCGCTGCAGGCCTGGCTGCAGGAGACCGCCGACCGCGCCGTCGCCGCCCTGGACGGCGTCCACTTCGACATCCCGGAACCGGTGAAGCAGGTGGAGGGACGGCTGACCCCGACCTCCGGGGAGGGGGTGTACTACACCGGCCCGACCGAGGATTTCAGCCGTCCCGGGCGGATGTGGTGGTCGCTGCCCGAGGGCGTCACCGACATGACCACCTGGCGGGAGACGACGACCGTCTTCCACGAGGGCGTGCCCGGCCACCACCTGCAGGTCGGCCAGGCCGTCCACAACGCCGCAACGCTCAACCGCTGGCAGCGGCTGCTCTGCGAGTGCTCCGCGCACGCCGAGGGCTGGGCGCTGTACTCGGAGCGGCTGATGGACGAACTCGGCTTCCTCGCCGACCCGGGTGACCGGCTGGGCATGCTGGACGCCCAGGAGCTGCGGGCGGCCCGGGTGGTGCTGGACATCGGCGTGCACCTCGACCTGCCCGTCCCGACCGGCCAGGGGCTGGGCGAGCGGTGGACCTACGAGGTGGCGGCCGAGTTCCTCCGCCGGCACGTGTCCATGGACGACGCGATGCGCACCGATGAGCTGCACCGCTACCTCGGCTGGCCCGGGCAGGCGCCGGTCTACAAGGTGGGTGAGCGGGTGTTCCGCACCTGCCGCGAGCAGGCCCGCCGGCGCGCCGGCGCCGGCTTCGACCTCAAGGCCTGGCACCGCGCGGTCCTCGATCTCGGGCCCCTCGGCCTGGGTCCGCTCGCCGCCGAGCTCGCCCGGATGTGAGCGCTCAGGGCGCGCGCCGGGCTCCGCCTCCACGGGCGCGGCCCGGTGGCCCGCCACCGCCGCCACTCGACCACGCCGAGGGATGCCCACCCGACGGCGAACGCCAGGAAGACCCAGCCGCGGAGCCGCTCCCCCACCGACGAGCGGTGGACCGACCTCGGGCGTGCTCACAGCTGCTTCTCATGCGCGCAGAGCGACCAGATGGCGACATTGATCTAGCCGAAGCATTGCTCAGGCATGGGCACATCATGTGGTTGAGCGCGGCGTGTCCCGCCTGGGAAAGCTCATCGCGAGGCGGTAGGGGCGGATGTGACGCACGGGACAGCGCGTAACACCGCTGGCATTTGACCTGACCGGACCACACGCGTGTAATTCCCGGTGTTGTCACAGACGGTGACAGCGCGGCAACCGGACGTAGACGGATGCCACCGAGACGCAGGGGGACGCATCGTGATGGCTGAAGTTGCATGGCTGAGTGAGTACCGGGACGCTGCTGCCGCCACGCCGGCCGGGTACGGCCAGGACGTGCTCGGCATGGCGGGCGTCTTCGACGCCGGCTTCGGTGGTCTGGCCACCGAGGAGCAGAGCTGGCACGAGCGCGCCCTGTGCGCCGAGACCGACCCCGAGGCGTTCTTCCCGGAGAAGGGCGGCTCGACCCGCGAGGCCAAGAAGATCTGCACCGGCTGCGAGGTCCGCGCCGAGTGCCTGGAGTTCGCGCTCGCCAACGACGAGCGCTTCGGCATCTGGGGCGGCCTGTCCGAGCGCGAGCGCCGTCGCCTGCGCCGTCAGGCCAGCTGAAGGACCCTGTCCCCCTCACCCCTCGCAGGCTCGGGGCGAGCCTCTGGACAGGGCCACGGCTGATCGCGACCAGATGACCGCGTCGGTCTCGACCGGGTAGGAAGGTCGCGTGCGAGCGATCTCCTACACCCAGACCGGCGGTCCTGACGTCCTGCAGCTCGTCGACCGCCCGACCCCTGACCCGGGCCCCGGCGAGGTGCGCGTCCGCCTCGCGTTCTCCGGCGTCAACCCCACCGACTGGCGCTCCCGCACCGGCACCGAGCCCGGCCCTGACGGCCAGGTCCCCGGCCAGGACGGCGCCGGCACCATCGAGGCCGTCGGCCAGGGTGTCGACCCGGTTCTCGTCGCTGAGCGCGTGTGGATCTGGGAGGCCGCCTGGCAGCGGCCGCTCGGCACCGCCGCCGAGTACACCGTGGTTCCGGCGCGGCAGACCGTGCTGCTGGGCGCGGACGCCTCCTTCGAACTGGGCGCGGCCCTGGGCATCCCGTTCCTCACCGCGCACCGCTGCCTGACCGTCGGCGAGCTGCTGCCCGACCGGCTCGGTCCCGGCGCCCTCCAGGGGCACACCGTCCTGGTGCACGGTGGCGCGGGCGCGGTCGGCAACGCCGCCGTCCAACTGGCGCGCTGGGCCGACGCCACGGTGATCACCACCGTCAGCAGCCCGGAGAAGGCCCAGCTGGCCGCCGCGGCCGGCGCCGACCACGTTCTCGACTACCGGCGGCAGGACGTCGTCGCGGAGATCCGCAGGATCACCCCGCGCGGTGTCGACGCCATCGTCGAGGTCAACCCGGCGCAGAACGCCGCCATCGACGTCGAGGTCACCGCGCCTCACGCGTCGGTCGCGGTCTACGCGACCAACGGCGGCGACGAGGTGACCATCCCGGTCCGCCCGCAGATGGTCTCCAACGCCCGCTGGCAGTTCGTGCTGGTCTACACCGAGCCGGCGCGGGCCAAGGAGATCGCCGTGGCGGACGTCAACGCCGCGGCCCTGGACGGCGCCGTCCGGGTCGGGCCCGAGGCCGGCCTCCCGCTGCACGTCTTCCCGCTCGAACGGACTGCCGACGCGCACCGGGCCGTCGAGGGTGGCGCCGTCGGAAAGGTGCTCATCGACGTCACCGCCTGATCGGCGGGCGGGAGCGCAGCGGACCTGCGCTCCCGCTCGCCGGTCACATCGGCGGCATGACCTCCGACCGGGCCGCCATCCGGGACGCGACCACATCCGGGAGCCCGGCACGCCACTGCTCCCCCAGGTCGGTGCGTCGCCCGTCCCCGTGCAGCGCGGGCAGCCGCCGCGCGGCCTGGATGCCGAAGGCGGCCTGCCCGAGCTTCCGCCCGACCCCGCGCCGCCGGTGCCCGGCGGCGACGTAGACCTGGTGCACCAGCCCGGTGCCCGGCCACCACCGCAGCGCGGCCACCTGCTGGCTCCCGGTCACCCCGGCGACCGTTGCCGTGTCGGCGTCGAGCACCGTGCCCTCGGCGTACCGGGTGTCGGAGAAGGCCACCAGCGTCGTCGCCGCGTCCCCGGGCTCGGGCAGCTCGACGTACCAGAGCAGCGGCGCCTCCGGCAACGCCACGGCGACCGCGTGCACCCGCCCACCGGCCACGTCGGTCCGGACGGCGACCTGCCAGCCGGACGGCCGCCGCCCCCCGGGCAGGTCCACCACCGTGGACGGCGGGAACTCCATCGACAGGACCAGGACGAACTCGTGCTGGTGCGTCCGGCCCGGCCCGACGGTCACCGGGAGCCGGGCCAGCCACGGGTCCAGCACCGGCTCAGCCGAGGGGCCGGGCACGGCGCCGCGCGGACCAGGCGAACCCGATGACGAGCGCGACGACCAGGGCCACCCCGCCGCCGAGCGCCAGGACCGGCATCGAGCTGCCGACCGTCTCGACCGGCGCCGCCTCGGGTTGCACCGCCACCGGGGGTGCAGTCGGCGCGGACCGGCCGGACGGAGGCGCCGGGGGTGCCACCGGCACCGGGGGTGCCGCCGACACCGGGGGCGGCGTGCTGGTCGGCGCGACCGCCGTCGCGGCGGGCCCGGCGGCGCTGACGCTCCCCCCGCGCGACCGCGGTGCGCTGCTCGGCGTCGCGGCGGCGGGCGGTGCGGCGGCGAGCGGTGCGGCGGCGGGCGGCGCAGCGGCGGGCGCAGGAGTCGGCGCCGGGGTGGGAACCGGAGCGGCAGCAGGGACGGGAGCCGGAGTTGCCGTCGGCTCGGGATCACCGACCAGGCTCGGCGCGACGAGCGGCGGAACCTGCAGCGGGCCGCTGCCGGCGCTCGGCCTGGCCACCGAGAAGGTGACCGGCGGCCCGGCCGGCAGGTCGTCGGCGGTGAGCGGGGTCAGCGTGTACCCGTCGTCCGGCTGGAACCAGCCCTCGAAGGTGACCGTGCCGTCGGCCCCGGTGGTCCTCCGGTCCGTGACGGGCGTGGCCCGGCTCGCCGACGCCAGGCCCGCCGGCGTCGAATCGGCGGCCGCGAGCCGGGCGGGAGCCGGTGTGGCGCGGACGGGCTCGTCGTCCTGCACGGGTCGGTGCGGATAGCCGGGTGCGCCGAGCTCGACGCGGGTGTTGCGCACCGGGCCGCCGCCGGTACCGCGGACGGTGGTGGTCAACTGCTCGCGGTAGTGCGAGGCGTTCGAGAGCGTCAGCGGCGCGACCTCCCCGCAGGGAGAGTCGCACAGCTGGATGGACCCGGCCCCGGGCGCCACCTCCAGGCCGGGCGCCGCCCTGGTCTGCCGCACGGGGTGGGTGCCGGACGGCAGCCCCGGCAGGTCGATCCGGTCCGGCGCCGGCATGCCCAGGAAGAAGGTGCAGACACCTGCCGGCGTGGCCGAACACGTGTACTCCACGCCGTTCGCGGTGAGCGTGAACCGGGTGTCGGACAGGTCGAGGTCACCGGGGGCGGTGCCCTCCGGGGCGGCGACCTCGACGGAGACGGAATACTTGCCGCGCCCGAAGAACGGCTCGATGGGCGGCCCGGCCGGGGCGACGGCGGCCGGGGAGCCGGCCACCTCGGCGGACGCGACCGACGGCGGCACGGACACGAGCGGGCCCGCCGTGCCGGCCGCGTCGTCCAGCACGTCCTGCGGCGCGTCCTCGGGCGGCGGCACGTCATCGACGGCGGCGAGGGCCGCCGGGGCCGCCGCGGTGGTCGCGGCCAGCAGGCCGACGCCCACCAGGGCGCCCCGGGTCAGGAACCACCTGGTCAGGGCGGGGCCACGCGGAGCGGGAGGACAGGGCGCGGGCATCGATCTCTCCAGGGGTCTCCCGCCGACCGTCGTCGGGAGCCGCTGCGCAGCCTGTCCGACCTCCGCGACCGGGCGATCGGCCCGCCCGCGAACGCGCCGAGACGGAACTGAGCCGTTTTCTCCGCCGCACCACCGGCCCCTCGCGCCCCACGACACGCCAGAGCGGCGGAGCGGATCCGTCGGCGTTTCGCCGACGGATCCACTCCGCTCAGCCCACGCCGAGCGAGCGGGCGATCAGCATCCGCTGCACCTCGGACGTGCCCTCACCGATCTCCAGGATCTTGGCATCGCGGTAGAACCGGCCCACCGGGAACTCGTTCATGAAGCCGTAGCCGCCGTGCACCTGCGCGGCGTAGCGGGCGTTCTCCATCGCCATCTCCGAGCTGTACAGCTTGGCGATCGAGGCCTCGCGCTTGAACGGCTCGCCGCGCAGCATCCGCTCCGCGGCCCGGTAGTAGGCAAGCCGCGCGGTGGAGGCCCGCACCTCCATGTCGGCGATCATGAACTGCACCGCCTGGTTGCGGCCGATCGGCTGACCGAAGGCCTCCCGCTGGGCGGCGTACTTCACGCTCTCGTCCACGCAGCCCTGCGCCAGCCCGACGGCCAGCGCCGAGATCGCGATGCGCCCCTCGTCGAGGATGGACAGGAACTGCGCGTAGCCGCGGCCCCGCTCCCCCACCAGGTTCTCCTCGGGCACCCGGACGTCGCTGAAGAAGAGCTCCCGGGTGTCGGAGGCGTTCCAGCCGACCTTGGAGTACCGCTTGCCGACGACGAAGCCCTCGGTGCCCGACGGGACGGCGATCGCCGAGATCTCCTTGCTCCCGTCGGCCTTGGTCCCGGTGACCGCCGTGACGATGACGACCTCAGTCAGCTCGGTGCCCGAGTTGGTGATGAACGCCTTGCTGCCGTTGATCACCCACTGGCCGTCCTCCAGCCGCGCGGTGGTCCGCGTCGCGCCGGCGTCCGAGCCGCCACCGGGCTCGGTGAGCCCGAAGGCGCCCAGTGCCTCTCCCGAGCACAGCCGCGGCAGCCAGTGCTGCTTCTGCTCCTCGGTGCCGAACCGGTAGATCGGCATCGCCCCCAGCGACACCCCGGCCTCCAGGGTGATCGCGACCGATGAGTCGACCCGGGCCAGCTCCTCCAGGGCGACGCAGAGGGTGAAGTAGTTCCCGCCCGAGCCGCCGTACTCCTCCGGGAAGGGCAGCCCGAACAGGCCGAGCTCCCCCATCTGCCGCACGATCGCGGTCGGGAACTCGTCACGCTCGTAGAAGTCGCCGATCTGCGGGGCCACCACCTCCAGGGCGAACTCCCGCACCACCTTCCGCAGCGCTTCCGTCTCCTCGTCGAGCCGGTAGTCGAGCACTCGTCACTCCCCTCGCTCGGGCGCCGGTGGGGTCACCACGGCCACCCGCTCGTCCAGCCGGACCGATCGGCCCGCCGTCACACCGAGCTCGGTGACCGTCCCGGCGAGGGGCGCGGTCAGCACGTGCTCCATCTTCATCGCCTCGACGACCAGCAGCGGGGTCCCCGCCTCCACCTGGTCGCCGATCGACACCTGCACCACCGTGACCGTGCCCGGCATCGGCGCGGTCACCGCGCCGTCGGTCGCCGCCGCACCGGCAGCGCCCGCCAGCCGCTCCTGCTCCCGCAGCGCGGTCACCCGGCCGGCCGCGGCCAGCCAGAGCGCGCCGCCGGAGTGGACGACGGTGTACCGGGTGCGCACGCCGTCCACGGTGACCGCCAGGCCCGGGCCGTCCCGCTCGACGCGGGCCGGTTGCGGGTCGCCGTCCCCGACCCGGACGACGGCGTCGGCCGCCCGGCCGCGGACCCGGACCGTCACCGGCTCCCCGCCGGGGGCCTGCAGCCGCCGCACGGTCCAGGCCGGCTCGCCCAGCCGCCAGCCGTCGGGCACGTCCCAGCGGTCGACGAGCGGCCCGGCGGGCTCGGACTCCAGCAGCTCGGCCAGCGCGGCCGCCGCATACACCGCCGGCGGCGGCGGCTCCACGGCGGTCAGCGTTTCGCCGCGCCGCTCGATCAGCCCGGTGTCCAGCCGGCCGGCGACGACGTCGGGATCGCTGAGCAGCGCCTGCAGGAAGCCGGTGTTGGTGGCCACCCCGAGCACGGCGGTGCCGCCGAGGGCGGCGACCAACCGGGCGCGGGCGGTCTCCCGGTCCGGCCCGGTCGCGATCACCTTGGCCAGCATCGGGTCGTAGTCGGTGCCCACCACGCTGCCCACGGCCAGCGAGCTGTCCACCCGCACGCCGGGCCCGGCCGGCTCGACGAGCCCGAGCACGGTGCCGGCCTGGGGCAGGAACCCGCGGACCGGGTCCTCGGCGTAGATCCGGGCCTCGATGGCGTGCCCGGTGAGGACGACGTCGTCCTGGGCGATCGGCAGCGGTTCCCCGGCGGCGGCCCGCAGCTGGAGCTCGACCAGGTCGAGCCCGGTGACGCACTCGGTGACCGGGTGCTCGACCTGCAGCCGGGTGTTCATCTCCAGGAAGAAGAAGTCTGTGTCGGCGCCCCGCCCACCCGAGTCGGCGTCCACGATGAACTCGACCGTGCCGGCGCCGGTGTAGCCGACGGCCCGGGCCGCGTCGACCGCGGCACGGCCCATCTGGGCCCGGCCCGCGGCGTCCAGCAGCGGTGACGGCGCCTCCTCGACGACCTTCTGGTGCCGCCGCTGCAGGCTGCACTCGCGCTCGCCGAGGTGGACGACGGTGCCGTGCGTGTCACCGAACACCTGCACCTCGATGTGCCGGGAGTTCCCGACGTACCGCTCGACCAGCAGGGTGTCGTCGCCGAAGGAGCCGCGGGCCTCGCGGCGGGCGCCGGCGATCTGCTCGGCCAGCTCGGTCTCGGCCCGCACCACCCGCATGCCCTTGCCGCCGCCCCCGGCGCTCGGCTTGAGCAGCACGGGGAAGCCGACCTCGAGCGCCGCGGCGACCACCGCGGCGTCGTCCATGCCCGGCTCGGTGCGGCCGGGGACCACCGGGACACCGGCGGCCGCGACGGTCCGCTTGGCCCGGATCTTGTCACCCATCGCCTCGATCGCGGCGACCGGCGGGCCGATGAAGACGAGCCCGGCATCGGCGCAGGCACGGGCGAACCCGACGTTCTCCGACAGGAACCCGTAGCCCGGGTGCACGGCCTGCGCACCGGTGCGGACGGCGGCGTCGAGCACCCGCTCGGCCGACAGGTAGCTCTGCGCGGCCGGCGCCGGGCCGAGGCGGACGGCGAGGTCGGCCAGCCGGGTGTGCAGCGCACCGGTGTCGGCGTCGCTGTAGACGGCGACCGAGCGGATACCCATCGCCCGCAATGTGCGGATCACCCGGACGGCGATCTCGCCGCGATTGGCGACCAGGACGGTGGAGAACACGGTCACCACCCCCGACCGACGACACCCGCGTGCCTTTTCGGCCTCAAGCACGCGTGCTTGAGCCCGAAAAAGCGCACCTCGCGGGACGCGGAGGGGTCAGGCTGCCTTGCGGGTGCTCTTCGCCAGCACGAGGTCGGCCTTGTCCAGCTTGACCAGCCGGCGCTTCTTGACCGTGTACCCGGGTGGGAGCTTGCCCTCGGCGAGCGCGCGCAGCGGACACCGGCCGCAGCGCGGCTTGTCCTCGCAGCACTTCTTCTTGGGCATCTTCGCCGACTTCCCCACGCGGTGAGGTTAGCCATACCTTGCCCACCCGTCGAGGGGTTCGGCGTGTCGACGGCTACCGTCTGCACCGACGCCGTCCCGTTGAACCAGGAGCACCCATGGCCGCCGATGCCTTCATCGACCAGCTCAACCTGCAGATCGGCCACGAGTTCGCCGCTCACCAGCAGTACATCGCGATCGCCATCTACTACGACGAGCAGACGATGCAGCAGACCGCGCAGCTCTTCTTCGACCAGGCGGTCGAGGAGCGCAACCACGCGCTGATGATGGTGCGCTACCTGCTGGACGCCGACGCCCGCGTGGAGATCCCCGGCATCGTCGCCCCGGTCTGCCACTTCGAGGACGTCGTCGCCCCGGTCGTGCTCGCCCTCGAGCAGGAGAAGCGGGTCACCAGCCAGATCAACGAGCTGATCGGCATCGCCCGGCGGGAGAACGACTTCGCCTCCGACCAGTTCATGCAGTGGTTCATCAAGGAGCAGATCGAGGAGGTCAGCAAGATGAGCGATCTGCTGGCCGTCGTCCGCCGCTCCTCGCATGACGTCGAGCAGATCGAGGACTACGTGCAGCGCGAGTCGGCCTCCGACGCCGCCGACCCGACCGCCCCCCGCATCGCCGGCGTCTGACCCCACCCTGGGGCCAAAGTCGCGACTTTGGCCCCGCTGGGGGGTGGGGTTACATCCGGAAGACGCCATAGCCGACCTCCTCGAGGGGTGCGTTGGCGCAGGCGGAGAGCGCCAGCCCGAGCACGGTGCGGGTCTGCGCCGGGTCGATGACGCCGTCGTCCCACAGCCGGGCCGTGGCGTGGTACGGGTGCCCCTGGGCCTCGTACTGGGCCCGGATCGGCTCCTTGAACGCCTCCTCGTCGGCGGCCGACCACTCCTCGCCGCGGGCCTCGACCCCCTCCCGACGGACGGTGGCCAGCACGCTGGCCGCCTGCTCCCCGCCCATGACCGAGATCCGGGCGTTGGGCCACGTCCACAGGAACCGGGGCGAGTAGGCCCGCCCGCACATCGAGTAGTTGCCGGCGCCGAACGACCCACCGATGACCACGGTCAGCTTGGGCACCCGGGCACAGGCGACGGCGGTGACCATCTTCGCGCCGTGCTTGGCGATGCCCCCGGCCTCGTAGTCGCGGCCGACCATGAACCCGGAGATGTTCTGCAGGAAGAGCAGCGGGATGCTGCGCCGGTCGCACAGCTCGATGAAGTGCGCGCCCTTGAGCGCCGACTCGCTGAACAGCACGCCGTTGTTGGCGATGATGCCGACCGGGTGGCCGTGCAGCCGGGCGAAGCCGGTGACCAGGGTGGGCCCGTACAGCGGCTTGAACTCGGCGAACCGGCTGCCGTCGACCAGCCGGGCGATCACGTCGCGGACGTCGTAGGGCGTACGCGACTCCGGCGGCACGACCTCGTACACCGACGCCGGGTCGTACCGCGGCTCCTCCACCGGCTCGACGTCCCAGGGGCGGGGGCTGCGCGGCCCGAGCGTGCCGACGATCTGCCGGACGATCTGCAGCGCGTGCGCGTCGTCGTCGGCCAGGTGGTCGGTGACGCCGCTGACCCGGGAGTGCAGGTCGCCGCCACCGAGGTCCTCGGCGCTGACCTCCTCGCCGGTCGCAGCCTTCACCAGCGGCGGGCCGCCCAGGAAGATCGTGCCCTGACCGCGCACGATGACCGCCTCGTCGCTCATCGCCGGCACGTAGGCGCCGCCCGCGGTGCACGACCCGAGGACGGCGGCGATCTGCGGGATCGACGCCTTCGACATCGTCGCCTGGTTGTAGAAGATCCGGCCGAAGTGCTCCCGGTCGGGGAAGACCTCCTCCTGCAGCGGCAGAAAGGCGCCACCCGAGTCGACCAGGTAGATGCAGGGCAGCCGGTTGTGCAGCGCCACCTCCTGGGCGCGCAGGTGCTTCTTCACCGTCATCGGGTAGTAGGTGCCGCCCTTGACGGTGGCGTCGTTGGCGACGACGACGACCTCCCGGCCGGCCACCCGTCCGATGCCGGTGATGATCCCGGCGGCCGGGGCCGCACCGTCGTAGAGCCCGTGCGCGGCCAGCGGCGACAGCTCGAGGAACGGGCTGCCCGGGTCCAGCAGCGCGTCGACCCGGTCACGGGGCAGCAGCTTGCCGCGGGCGACGTGCCGCTCGCGGGCCCGCTCGCCGCCACCGGCGGCCACCAGCCGCAGCTGCTCGGCCAGGTCGGCGGCGAGCGCCGCGTGGGCGGCCGTGTTGCGGGCCGGGGCGCCGGGGTCGGCGGGCGGCGCGCTGGGAAGCACCGGAGCATCCACGGGTCGGAGTCAACCACGATCCCGGCGACCATGTGAACAGCCGTTAACCTCGGGCCGTGACGTCGGAGCCGGACAGTGCGCTGCACGCCGACGCCGACCGCCCGTCCCGGCGGGAGCAGATCCTGCGCGCCGCGGCCCAGCTGTTCGCCGAGCGGGGGTCGCGCGCGGTCGGCGTCGACGACGTGGGTGCGGCCGTCGGGGTCACCGGGCCGGCGATCTACCGGCACTTCGCGAGCAAGGACGCGATGCTGGCCGAGATGCTGGTGCGGATCAGCGAGCGCCTGCTCGCCGGCGGCGCCGCGCAGGTCGCGGCCGCCGGGGACGACGCCGCCGCCCAGCTCCGGGCGCTGATCGCCTTCCAGGTCGACTTCGCCCTCGGCAACCCCGCGCTGATCACCGTCCAGGACCGCGACCTGGGTGCGCTCAGCGACGCCGACGCCCGGCGGGTGCGGCAGTTGCAGCGCCGCTACGTGGAGGAGTGGGTCGCCGTGCTGGCCCGGCTCGACCCGCCGGCGACGACGGCGACCTGCCGGGCTCGGGCGCACGCAGTCTTCGGCCTGATCAACTCCACACCGCACAGCGCCGGGCGGCTGGACCGCCCGGCCATGGCCGACCTGCTGACCCGGATGGCGGAGGCCGCCGCGCGCGCCTGAGCCCGGGGCCGCCGCAGGGCTCAGCGCCGGCGGCGGCCCGGTCGGCGCCCGGCGGGAGCGGCCGCGGCCCAGTGGGCCGGCCGGGACAGCACCGGCGGGATCCCCGTCGCCGTGTCGCCCCGGGCCGCCTCGACCTGCGGCTGGGTGAGGAAGAGGCTGTCGCGGAGATCGGCCCCGCGCAGGTCGGCCCCGCGCAGGTCCGCGCCCAGCAGGTCGGCGCGGCGCAGGTCGGCGCCCCGGAGGTCCGCGCCGATCAGGTAGGCGCCGCGCAGGCTCGCTCCGCGGAGCGCCGCCCCCCGCAGGTCCGCCCCGATCAGGTCCGCCCCCCGGCGGTCGACCCGGGCCTGCGGCAGGTCCGCGCGGACGTGCTCGCTGACCCGCTGCAGCAACACCCCGACCGCCTGCCGGTGCGGCGGGACCTCGAGGGCGGCCAGCTCCGCCGGTCCGAGGTCGGACAGCTGCCGGGTGTTCCGCAGTGCGCCGCGCACGTCGTCGGCCAGGACGGCGGGCACCGGGAGGGTGCACGCCTCGGTGAGGTGCCACAGCAGCTCGTGCAGCTGCCGCATCACCGCGAAGCCGGCGAACATCGCCGTCGCGGTCTCCGGGGCTTCCCGCCAGTCGCGGCCGCCGAAGGTGCCCTGGGTGAGGTGCTGGCCGGCGCCGAAGCAGTCGAAGACGGTGCAGCCGGGGAAGCCGCGCTTCCGCAGCTCGGCGTGCACCCCGCAGCGGCTGTCGCCCTGCAGGTGACGGCACGGCCGGCCGGCGGGCTTGTCGATCGCGAAGTCGGCGGAGGCCACGAACGTCGGGGCCACGCAGCACAGCCCCACGCAGCGGGCGCAGTCCGCCCGCAGCTCCGTCCGCAGCTCCGTCCGGCCGTCCGGCCGGGGGACGCCGGACGGCGCCTCGCTGTCAGTCGACGGGGGCACGGGGAACGGCGGCGGCAGGCAGGGCCAGGGCTGCGTCCGCGAGCGTGTCCAGGGTCGCGGAGCCACCGCGCACCGCCGGGTCGGCCCAGTCGGTCTCGACGATGGTGACGGTCGCGCCGTCGACCGCGCTGCCGTACTCGGCCCCGGAGAGCCGTTCCGGCGCGCCGTCGACGCGCACCCCCTCCCGGAGGAGGTCGCTGACGTTGCCGCTGCCGTCGGTGTCGGCGAGGTCCTGCAGCGCCTGGGCGCTGGCGGCGTTCGGCATGACCACGCGGGACAGCGACACGACCGCCCAGCCGCCCTCGGTCTCCGCCGTCCACAGCGCCCGGGACAGGCCCACGCAGTCGGACCGGGTGAAGTAGTCGGCGACGGCGCCGTAGGCGCGGCCGGCGCAGCTGTCGTCGACCCGTCCGGTCTGCAGGGTGAACCGGAATCCCTCGAGCACCTCGGTGTCACCCGGGGCGGGGGCGGCGGGGGTCGTCGGCGTCGCCGGGTTACCGGTGGTGGCCGCGGCCGGCGTCGTACCGGCGTCGCCCCCGTCGGGGTCGCGGAGGAGCAGGAAGCCGCCGACGCCGAGCAGCACGGCGACCAGCAGGGCGGCGGTCACCAGCAGCGCCAGGGGACGCCGCGGTGCACCGCCCGGCCCGGGGAGCCCGGCGGGGTGAGCCGCGGCGCCAGTGTCGGGACCACCGAACAGGCCGCGCAGCCCACCGGTGTCGTCCGGCGCCGTGCCGGGGCCGGCCACCCGGTCGGGGCGGCCGGGACGCACGTCGACCGTCTCCGGGCCGGGCCCGGTCGGCAACGCCATCGTGTCGCGGCTCGCGGACGGCGCGGCCGCGGGTGACCGGGTCGCCGAACTCCCGGACGGCGTGGTCGCGGGCAGCGCCACGGTCGACCCGGCGGAAGCCTGGGCCGCGGCCGGCAGCGAGCCGGCGACCGCGGTCCGCTCGGCTGCGTCGTCCCGGTCCGCACCGGCCGGCGCGTCGGCCGAGGGGCCGGAACCGGGGGAGGACACGGCGACGGTGGGCACCGCGGCCTGGTCAGCACCCGCCTGGTCGGCACCCGCCTGGTCAGCACCCACCTGGTCGGCGTCCGCTGCGGGCTGGGCGGTCCGCTCCTGCGCCGGCCGGTCGGCCGCGGCCCGCGCGGCCTCGGCGACCTCCGCCGCCTCCTGCGCATGGACCGCGGCGGCGGCCAGCCGGGCCGCGGCGGCGGGATCGACCAGGGGGCCGTCGGCGACGGCCCGGCGGGGCGCTGCGGTCGCGGTCGGGGCGGCCGCCCCGTCGGAGGACCACGGCATGGCCGCGCCGCGGGCGGAGGGCAGCGACATGGGCACGAGCAGTTCGCGGCGCCGCAGCACGTAGGGCGAGTAGGGGAAGCCCTCGACGTTCAGCTCCTCCACCGCGGGGCTGCGGCCGGTCACGCCGAGCGCCTCGATGCCCGAGCGGACGTCGGCCGTCGTCCAGAGCCGGGGGTTGTCCTTGCCGGCGTACCGGCTGGCCCGGGCGATGCCGAGCAGGAGGGAACGCGGGTCCAGCAGGGCGACCTGGTCGCCGTCGCCGAGGTCGCCGTCGGCCGGGACGAGGCCGGTGACGTCGCCGGTGAGCACGGTGAGCCGGGCGATTCGGCCGGGCTCCAGGCCGGCCTTCCGCAGCCGGACGGCGGCGTCCATCCCGGCCCGCATCAACCCCTCCAGCGGGGTCGACCCCCCGCCGGCGAGGCGCAGCACGTCGCCCGGTCCAGCATCGGGGCCGATCGTCCAGGACCCTTCCTCGATGGCGGTGACGACGCCGGACTGGCGCGACACCTCTACGACCCGGACCACGGCGATGCCCTCGGGCACGAAGAGGACGGCGTCGGCCTGGCGGCGCTGCATCGGCCCGTCGACGGCGGGCAGGGAGGCCATCACGCCCCCGCGGACCGAGCCACCGGTGTCCCAGCCGGCCAGCTCCGCGAAGAAGGCCCGTTCGGCCGCCGTCTCCAGAGGTGTCGGCGTGAGGATCAGCACGGGGGCTCCAGGGGACGGGTTCGCGGCGGGGGCACGGGCTGGCGACGTCGGCAGAGCGGCCACCGGGCGGGCCGGGACGGGCTCGCGGGAGTGCGGCCTGGCCGCTGGCGGCCTCCCCGACGTTACGTCATCGGAGCCGACGCTCCAGGGTCACGACGCGGGCGTGCCGCCGACCCGCACCGGCACGTCCGATGCCTCGGCGGGAGCCGCCGGGGACACCTCGGGCACCTGCCAGCGGGCGAACGCCGCGGTGCCGGTGAGCCGGTCGAGCCCGGTCCACAGCACGGCGAGCCCGATGGCGACCAGCGGAATCGCCGCCCACTGCCACGGCGGGAGCACCCACAGCGCGTCCTGCGCCCAGGCGGCGAACCCGACCCCGCCGGTGGCTCCCAGCGCGGCGAGCCAGCCGGGCACCCGGCCGGTGACGGCGAGGTCGACCAGCACGGCGCCGGCCAGCAGCGCCACCGGCAGCACCGAGGGCGGGAAGCCGGTGGCGGTGAGCAGCACCCAGGCGACCGCGCGGTAGCCGAGGTAGAGACCGGCCAGCAGGGTCGCCGTCCAGCGCAGCCCGACGGCCCGGCGGGCCACGACCAGGGTCAGCAGCCCGGCGCAGACCAGCCAGGCGGGGTGCACCCACGCCGGCACCGGCAGCATGAACTGCTCGGGCGACTGCCCCTGGGAGGCGGCGAAGTCGAGCAGCGACGGTTCGGCCGTCGTGCGGCCGGCCCGGTAGTCAGACAGCGCGAGGACGCCGTACTCCTGGTGCTGGTTGGGGAACAGCACGTTCTCCACGAAGAACAGCCACAGGCCCAGCGCGACCAGCTCGCGCACCCGGCCGGGGGCGGCGTACAGCCACCAGCCGCGCAGCGCCCCGGCGAGCATGACGGCGGTGCCCAGGTAGAGCAACGCGTGGCTGGGGCTCCAGCTGGTGATGTCCAGGCCGTTGACCCGGTGGTTGACCAGGTCGATGGGGACGGCGAGCAGGAAGATGCCGGTCCCCCACTGCATGAGCCGCAGCGCGCGCCGGTCGACCCCGTAGCCGCTGTAGCTGGAGAAGGCGACCAGCGCGACGACGAGCACCGTCCCGGCCGAGTTGAGCAGGTGCGGGGGCGCCAGGTCGTCGCGGAGCCACTTGAAGTGCCAGGACACGTCCCAGGAGGAACCCAGCATCTTCAGGCCGAAGGCGACGAGCCAGGCGGTGTAGATCCACTGCAGTTCCTGCTGGGTGGTCGGCCGGCCGGGGCTGCCCGGGGTCATGTAGGCCTGCCACAGCCAGCGGACCAGCGTGACCGGTGAGCGCAGCCCCGCACGCAGCGAGGTGGGTGCCGGGGGGCGGGGAGCGGTGGGCGTGGGGGACGACACGAGCGGCTCCGCTGACGAGGTGCAGGACACCCGACCCTAGCGGCGCGAACACCCCTGATCGCCGTCCGTGACGGATGTCGGGCGCTTCCCGGGCGGCCGGGTGCCCCGCCCGTCCCGCCCGCCCCGCGCGTACCGCGCCCGCCGTGCCCGGCCGGGGGGTGCGGCGTCCGCCGGGAACCGGTGCGTAGGGTCGCGGGACGTGGCGGACAGCGCAGCGAACAACCTGGTCTGGATCGACTGCGAGATGACCGGACTGGACATCACGCGCGACAGGCTCATCGAGGTGGCCGTGGTGGTCACCGACTCCCAGCTCAACCTGCTCGACCCCGGCCTGGACGTGATCATCCACGCCGATGACGAGGACCTGGCCGCGATGGGCGACGTCGTCACCACCATGCACGCCAACTCCGGCCTCACCGAGGCCGTGCGCGCCTCGACGGTGACCCTCGCCGAGGCCGAGCAGCTGGTCCTCGAGTACGTGCGGCGGTTCGTGCCCGAGCGGCGCACCGCACCGCTGTGCGGCAACTCGATCGGCACCGACCGCGGCTTCCTGGCCAGGGACATGCCCGTCCTCGACGATCATCTGCACTACCGGATGATCGACGTCTCCTCGATCAAGGAGCTGGCCCGCCGCTGGTTCCCCCGGGTGTACTTCGCCCAGCCGCCCAAGGGCCTGGCCCACCGGGCCCTGGCCGACATCCTGGAGTCGATCCGGGAGCTCGCCTACTACCGGCAGACGCTGTTCGTGCCCCCGCCGGGGCCGTCCAGCGAGCAGGCCCAGACCGCGTCCGGTGACGTCGTGGCCTCCTTCGCCCCGCTGCTGGAGGCCGGTGCGGCGAACGACGGACCGGCCGCGACCCCGGCCTCGTCGGGGGCCTGACCCCCTCCGGTATCGTTGGCTCGTCCACCGGGCCGGCTCTCGCCAGCCGCCCGGTGTGCATGGTGGGTGTAGCTCAGCTGGTAGAGCGCCAGGTTGTGATCCTGGATGTCGCGGGTTCAAGTCCCGTCACTCACCCCACGTGGAGGCCCCGGTCGGTTCGCTGACCGGGGCCTTCCGTTGTCCGGCTGCCCACGGAGAGGCGTGGAAGGCGGCGGGAGCTGAGTCCTATCCTGAGACCTCCCGGGCCTCGGGATCCCCCGAACTGACGAGGACCCGCTCGGCGAGAGCCTCCTCGAGGCTCTCGATGACCAGGTAGACGATGCCGGCGACGAACGGCGCCACCGCCCAGACGATGAGGTGCGTGAAGGACGCGCTCAGCAGCGATGCGGCACCCAGCGCGCCGAGGACCGAGACGATGTTCATGCTCGTGCCCAGCGCCAACGTCTGGGTCTTGTGCTGAGGCATCGGTCGCCGGAACCCGCTGGAGAGGATCCCCTCCAGGAGGGTGAAGGACATGACCGCGCCGGCCGCGTAGAGGAATACGCGCGGCAGGTCGGGGGTGCCCTGCGTCACCTGGAGGACTCCGAACGTCGCGGAGACGAGGATGGAGAAGCCGAACGTGGTGCTCTCCCGGCCCACCGTGCTCCGCATGCCCCGGACGACGGCACCGGTGCCGCTGTCCGCGTTGTCCCCTGTCGGCACGACGCCTCCTGACCATGTGCAGGCCATCGCACGCCCTCGGTGACGCGCGCACAGCCCTGCCGTGGAGCTGGAGGTAACCCGTCCCGCCGCGTTCATGCCCGGCCGCTGCGACCCGTACGTCGCCGTGGACTGGCGGGGCGGTGGCCTGGAGGCGCGGAGCTCGGCGAGCTGCGCCCCGGTCCGGCCGGATCGGTCCGCGCCTTCGTGTCCGGTGGCCGTCGCCGCACCGGCCTGCCAGTGTGAGGCGGATCACTCGCGCTGCTCCGGGAGATGCTGATGCTGTTGACGCTGAAAGAACGCGAGCGCCTCCTGATCTTCACCGCCGCAGAGGTCGCGCAGCGACGCAAGGATCGTGGCCTGAAGCTCAACCTGCCGGAGGCGACCGCCATCATCACGGCATTCGTCCTCGAGGGCGCCCGGGACGGGCGGACGAAGGCCGACCTGCAGAACGCCGCGCGCAACGTGCTCGGCCGCAGCGACGTGATGGACGGCGTTCCGGAGATGCTGGCGCAGGTGCACGTGGAGGCCACGTTCCCCGACGGCACGAAGCTCGTCACGGTGCCGGAGCCGATCTCGTGAGCCCGCTGGGCAAGCGGCTCAAGGACACCCTCACCAACCAGCTGCAGAAGCCGGCCCCGTCCGGGGCAGCCAGCACCGCGGTGTCCCGGGTGCAGCAGGTCGTTGCGCGCACGCCCGTGCTCGGCAAGCTCGCCGGTCTGCTCGACCTGCCGCCGCCGACCCGGAAGCGGCCGGGCAGCGGCACGCACGTCGTCCTGGGCGGCGGCAGGGGCGGGGCCATCGGCATCACCCACCCCGGTGCCGACTCGTCGGCCAAGCCCGGCACCCCGGGAGAGATCCTCTACGGGGAGGGCCCGGTGCACATCAACGTCGGGCGGGAGCCGATCACGCTGACCGTCGTCAACACCGGGGACCGGCCGGTCATGGTGGGCTCGCACTACCACTTCGCGGAGACCAACCCTGCGCTGCACTTCGACCGGACGGCGGCGTGGGGGCGGCGGCAGAACATCGTGGCCGGTGGCCTGACCCGGTTCGACCCGGGCGCCCCGCAGGAGGTCGAGCTGATCCCGTACGCCGGACGGCGGATCATGGCCGGCTTCCGCGGCGGGAGCGAAGGGCAGCTCGATGGGTGAGATCGAGCACCAGTTGTACGTGTCGATGCTGGGCCCGACGACCGGCGACCGGTTGCGCCTGGCCGACACCAACCTGCTCATCGAGATCGAGCAGGACCACTGCGTCGGCGGCGACGAGACCGTGTTCGGCGGCGGCAAGTCCGGCCGGGAGTCGCAGGGTCAGTCGCACACCCCGCGGTCGGAGGGCACACCGGACCTGGTGGTGACCAACGTGGTCGTCGTCGACTACTGGGGGATCGTGAAGGCCGACGTCGGCATCCGCGACGGGCGGTTCACCGCGATCGGCAAGTCGGGCAACCCCGACATCATGGACGGCGTCGACCCCGGCCTGGTCGTCGGGCCGTCCACCGAGATCATGAACGGCATGGGCATGATCATGACCGCGGGGTGCATCGACACCCACGTGCACATGGTCTCCCCGGACATGTGCCAGGTGGCTCTGGAGGCCGGTACGACGACCCTCGTCGGGGGCGGCTCCGGCCCGACCAGCGGATCGCAGGCCACCCTCGCCACCCCGGGGGCCTGGTGGCTCGAGCGGATGTTCGAGGCGTTCGACCCCTGGCCGGTCAACGTTGCCTTCCTCGGCCGCGGGACCACGGTGTCGGAGGAGTCGCTCCAGGAGCAGCTGCGGGCCGGCGTCGCCGGGTTCAAGTGCCACGAGGACTGGGGCGCCGGTCCCGCGGTGATCGACGCCGCGCTCCGCGTCGCCGACGTCTCGGGCGTGCAGGTCGCCATCCACAGCGACACCCTCAACGAATCCGGGTTCGTCGAGGATCTGATGCGCACCGTGGCGGGGCGGACGTTCCACAGCTACCACACCGAGGGGGCAGGCGGCGGGCACGCCCCGGACATCATCCGCATCGCCGGCGAGCGCAACGTGCTCCCCTCGTCGACGACGCCGACCCGCCCCTTCAGCGTCAACACCGTCGACGAGCAGCTGGACATGGTGCTCGTCGCCCACCACCTCAACCCGCGGGTCCCCGCCGAGCTGCAGTTCGCCGAGAGCCGGGTGCGCGCCAGCACCATCGCGGCCGAGGACATCCTGCAGGACATCGGCGCCATCTCGGGGATGCAGTCCGATGCCCAGGCCATGGGCCGGCTGGGCGAGGTCGTCCAGCGCACCTGGCAGACCGCGCACGTGATGAAGGAGTTGCGCGGCGCCCTGCCCGGCGACGGCCGGGCCGACAACAACCGGGTGCGCCGCTACGTCGCCAAGTACACGATCGTCCCCGCGGTCATCCACGGGCTGGAGCGCGAGGTCGGGTCGATCGAGGCGGGCAAGCTGGCCGACTTCGTGCTCTGGGAGCCGGCCCTCTTCGGGGTCAAGCCCACCCAGGTCTACAAGGGCGGGATGGCGGCCATGGCCATGCTCGGCGACCCGAGCGCCTCGGTACCGACCCCGCAGCCGGTGCTGCCGCGGCGGGGCTACAACGTGCACACCCGCGCTGCGCAGGCGACCAGCCTGGCCTTCGTCGCACCGGCCGCGCTGGAGGACGGCCTGGCCGACCGGCTCGCGGTGCACCGCCGGCTGGTCCCGATCGAGAACGTCCGCGGCCGCACCAAGGCCGACCTGCCGCTGAACACCGCACTGCCGAACATCGAGGTGAACCCGGACACCTTCGAGGTCCGCATCGACGGGGAGACCGTCGACCACCAGCCACCGACGGTGCTGCCCATGACCCAGCGCTACTTCCTGTTCTGATGGCCGCGGAGACCCTCGCGGCTCTCCTCCTGCTCGCAGACGGCCGGCTGCCGGCCGGTGGGCACGCCCACTCCGGCGGATTGGAGCCGACCGTGGCCGCCGGCGGGGTGCACGACATCGCGTCGCTGGAGGAGTTCCTGCGCGGGCGGGCCACCACCAGTGGCGCCGTGGCGGCCGCGTTCGCCGCCGCCGCCTGCGCGGCCCTGACCGCGGGAGATACCGGCCGGTTCGCCGTCCTGGACGCCGAACTCGACGCCCGCACCCCGTCCCCGGCGCTGCGGGCGACCTCGCGGAAGCTGGGCCGCCAACTCCAGCGGGCGATGCGAGCCATCCGGCCGCACCCGTGCTGGGCCGAGCTGGGCTCCAGACCACACCACCCCGTCGTGCTCGGCGCGGCGGCCGCCGTCTCCGGCCTGTCGCCGTCCGCCGCCGCGCTGGCCGCCGTCCACGACGCCGTCGCCGGGCCGGCCACCGCCGCCGTCCGGCTGCTGGGCCTCGACCCGTTCGCCACCCACGCCGTGCTGGCCCGGCTGGGGCCGCTGCTGGACGACGTCGCCGCCGACGCCACGCGCCGGGCAGCGGGCTCTCCTGCCGACCTGCCGGCCTCGGCTGCTCCCCTGCTCGACCTCGCCGCCGAACGGCACGCCACCTGGGAGGTGCGTCTCTTTGCTTCATGACCAGAACACCCACGATCGGGACCCCGAGACCGACGACCACGAGCACCCGCACCCGCACCCGCACACCGACACCGCCGGCGTCCTGCCCCGCACGCCGGGCCGGGGCCTGCGCATCGGCATCGGCGGCCCGGTCGGCTCCGGCAAGACCGCGCTGGTCGCCGCCCTCTGCCGTGCCCTCGGCAGCGAGGTGAGCCTGGCGGTGGTGACCAACGACATCTACACCACCGAGGACGCCGACTTCCTGCTGCGCAACGGCGTCCTGCCCGAGCAGCGGGTGCGGGCCGTGGAGACCGGCTGCTGCCCGCACACGGCCATCCGCGACGACATCTCGGCCAACCTCGAGGCCCTGGAGGAGCTCGAGGAGAGCCTGCCCGGGGTCGAGCTGCTGTTGGTGGAGAGCGGTGGGGACAACCTGACCGCCACGTTCAGCCGTGGCCTGGTGCACCGGCAGATCTACGTGGTGGACGTGGCCGGGGGTGACAAGGTGCCGCGCAAGGGCGGCCCGGGGGTCACCCGCGCGGACCTGCTCGTGATCAACAAGACCGACCTGGCCGACCGGGTCGGTGCCGACCTGTCCGTCATGGACCGCGACGCCAGGGCCCAGCGCGGGCAGCTGCCGACGATCTTCCTGTCCCTCACCGAGGACCCTGGCGCCGCACCGGTCGCCGCCTGGGTGCGATCCTGCCTGTCGACCATGGACTGATGCGCGCCCGCGCAACCCTGGCCACGGCACTGGCCGCCGACGGGCGCACCCGGGTCGCCACGTTGCACTCGCAGGCACCGCTGACCCTCCGGCTCACCCACCCCAAGGGCCCCGAGCCCTGGACCGGCCACGATGCCGGGGCGGCACGAGTGTGCGTGGCCGCGAGCGCCGCGGGGCCCATCGGCGGCGACGACTACGACCTCACCGTCGACGTCGGGGCGGGCAGCACGCTGGTGCTGCGCGACATCTCGGCGACCCTGCTGCTCCCCGGGCCGCACGGCGAGCTGTCCCGCCTGCGCACCACGGTGCAGGTGGGCGCCGGCGCCACCCTGGTCTGGCTGCCCGAGCCGGTCATCGCCGCCCACGGCTGCCGCCACCGCAGCGACATCCGCGTCGAGCTCGGCACCGGCGCCCGCCTGATCCTGTCCGAGCAGCTGCTCCTGGGCCGGCACGGCGAGCAACCCGGCAGCGTCGTCCAGCACCTCCGCGTCCGCCTGGCGGGCCGGCCACTGCTGAACCAGCAGCTGGCCGTGGGCCCCGGCGCGGCGGGCTGGGACGGCTCTGCGGTGATCGGGGACCGGCGGGCCATCGGCTCGCTCGTCGTCGTCGACCCCGGCTGGACCGAGCACCCGCCCGAGCCCGCCCTCCTCGGCGACGCCGCCGTGCTGCCCCTGGCCGGGCCCGCCGTCCTCGTATCGGCCCTCGCCCCGGACGCGCTCACGCTGCGGCGCTGCCTCGACACCGCGCTGGCCCGCCTCGCCGGAACCCACGGGCACCGGCAGCCGGCCGCACGCTGAGCCGGCGCACGCCGGACCAGGTCGTCACGCGGTGGCGGCCAGCCGGCCGGGCGTGGTGACGTCGACCGTCAGCACGCTGGGCAGCCGGTCCAGCCGGAGGGTCACGAGCTCCAGCTGGTGCGCCGAGGCGGTCAGATGAACGGTGATCGTCCACCGCCCCTGGTTGGCCTCCTCGGCTTCCAGGCGGGTGAAGGCGTGGTTGCGCCCGCTCAACACGGTGAGGACGCGCTGCAGTCCGAGGGTGTCGGTGACGCCGACGCGCACCTTGGCAGCGGTGGGAACGAGATCGTGGTGGGTGGCCATGGGTGCCTCCGGGCCGTGTGCCCTGGTCAGCGGGAGAAGGACCTCGACCGATGTGCTCCCGGACCCACCGGCGCGAGGGTCAGTCGCCGGCGAGCCCGCACAGAATTCCGAATCCAGCCACGTCGGCAACGGTACCCCGGTCAGCCACGATCGCTCCGCCCCGGCTCCCGTAGTCTGCGCAACCACCGGGTCACCCGGTCCCTGCCTCTCGGTCAGCCCCGCCGAGCGCGCCCCCAGACGTCTCGCGCCGCTCGACCATTCGGAGGCACCCCATCCTCATTGACGAGTTCGCCACCGCGCTCGCCGCGACGGAGCTCGAGCTGCCGGGCAGCGAACTGCTGCCGGAGCGGCTGGCCCGGGCGGCCGCGCAGGTGCTCCCGGTCGACGGCGCGGGCCTGTCCCTGGCGTTCGCCCCCGACCGGCGACTCCCGTTGGGAGCCAGTGACGACACCGCCGCGCTCGCCGAGCGGCTGCAGTTCACCGTCGGCGAGGGGCCGTGCCAGGCCGCGCACGCCACGGGTGAGCGGGTGGTCGCCGGGGAAGCCGAGATCGGATCCCGGTGGCCGGCCTTCGCCGAGCTCCTGACGACGCGCACACCCTTCCGCGCCGTGCTCTCCGTGCCCCTGGCCGACGAGCTCCGCGGCATCGGCGCACTCGACGTGTTCCTGGCCCCGCCGCGGGACGTCCGCGACGTCCGGCTCCCCGATGTGCTCGCCGTCGCCACGGCGATCGCGGCGACCCTCTCCAACCCGACCACAGCACCGCACCGCGAGGAGGGCCCGGCCTGGCTGGATGCCCCCGCTGCCGATCGACGGGCCCTGGTCTGGCAGGCCATCGGCTACGTGAACGCCGGTCTGGAGGTGTCCAGCACCGACGCCCTGGCGCTGCTGCGCGGCCACGCCTGGGCCCAGGGCCGGGACCTGGACGACGTGGCGCGGGCGGTGCTCGAGCAGCAGTTGCCCCTGCAGAACCTGGCGCTGGACGCGGGCACCTCCTTCTGAGGTGCCGCGGGCCGGTCAGCGGCCGCTGCGGCTCGTGCCCACCTCACCGGTGAGCACGACGCGCTCGGCGATCACCCGCACCTTGACGTTCGACTCCATCGACAGGGTCGCCATCATCTGGAAGGCGCGGTCCGCGGAGAGCTTGTAGCGCTCCATCAGGATGCCCTTGGCCTGGTCGATGACCGCCCGTGACTCCAGCGCCGTCTGCAGGTGCTGACCACGCCGCACGGCCTCCTGGTAGGCCTGCATGTTGGCGACCGCGACCGCCGCGTAGCCGGCGAACCGGCTGCCCCGTTCCCGCTCGTCGGCCCCGAAGGCGGCCGGCCGGCGGGCGTAGATGTTCAGCGCCCCGCGCAGCGTGTCGTCCAGCGGCAGGGGAACCGACAGCGAACTCAGGCAGCCGTGCCGCGCTGCCTCCATCAGGTACTCCCGCCAGCGGAGGTCGGTCCGGGTGTCGTCGATCGCCACGATCTCGCGGCTGGTGGCGGCGGTCAGGCAGGGCCCGTCACCGTGGCTGTACTGCCGCTCGTCCAGGTCGACGGCCAGCTGCCCGGCGAAGACGGGGGTCTCCGGCCGGTCACCGGCCAGGACGCTCACCGACGCCGCGATGTCCCCGGGCATGACCTCGGTGATGAGCTGGCAGACGAGCTGGAGGACGGACTCCATCGTCTGCTCGGCGAGCGTGATCTGGCCCAGCTGCTCGAACGCGCCGGGCGCGTCCCTGGGGTTGGGTCCGTCCTGGGCGGGCATGGGGACACTCCGGTCTGCATGCCCGAGCGCGAGGTCCCCGGCGGCTGCATGGTCAGGAAGGCCCCGGGGATCGGAGCCTCCGACCGTGCACGCCGCGTCCTGACGTGAAGGTCGACGCCCAGCGGGCGCCCGGCCAACCTACCCGCCGGCCCGGCGGCGCAGACCCCGCCGTCACCGACGGGTCGCAGGGCGGCCGGAATGATCAGGACAGGGCGCTGCCGGCCCTCCACTCGTCCCAGGGGATCGCCCAGCCGTAGATGTCCCCGTCGGCCGGTGACAGGGTCGGGCCGATGGAGTTCACGACCTCCACCACGTCGCCGGGCTGGGAGAAGCCGAAGAACCAGGCCGCCCGCTCGGTCGACAGGTTGATGCAGCCGTGCGACACGTTCGCCGAGCCCTGCTGCGCCACCGACCACGGCGCCGCGTGCACGAACTCGCCGTTGTTGGAGATCCGGACCGCGTACTCGACGTCGGTGCGGTAGCCGCCCGGGGCGTCGACGGCCAGGCCGAAGGTACTGGAGTCCATGGTGATGTAGCGGTGGGACTCCAGGACGACGTGTGGCCCGTTGCGCGTGGGGTTCTCCCCGCTGCCGGCGCTCATCGGATAGGTCTGCACCACCGTGTCGCCGTCGCGCACGGTGAGGGTGTGCGCCGCGGCGTCGACCACCGAGACGTGCCGGTCGCCCACGTGGAAGGAGACCGTCCGGTCCTTCTCCCCCCAGGTGCCCTCGCCGAAGTCGACGCCGTAGAGGTCGGCCTCCAGGGTGACGTCGATCTGCGCCGGCCAGTACTGCGAGGGCCGGAAGTGCACCTCGCTGTCGCTGATCCAGTTCCAGGCGCCATCGGTCGGGGCGCTGCTGATCACCGTGAGATTCCTCTCCACGGCTGCCTTGTCGGCCACCGGGTCGTCGAAGAACACCCGGATCGGCATGCCCACGCCCACCGTCGTCCCGTCCAGCGGCCCGATCGAGGGAGTGGACAGCGTCGCCGGGGTGACCGTGCTGAACGTGCTGGTCGCGGTGACCTCGGCGTCGTCGGCGTTGGCCGCCGCCGCGGTCAGCGTGTAACTCGTGCCGTACGCGAGCGGGGATTCCGGCGTCCAGAGCTGGGTGTCGGCGTCATCCGGCGACGGGGCGACGCTGCCCGGAACCGGAGCCCCCGTCCCGTCGGCGACGGTGACCTTCCCGAGCTCACCCCCGCTGACGGCGACCTCGACCGGGGTGGCCGGCGAGAGGCCGGTGCTGCCGTCGGCCGGGGCCAGCTCCAGCTCGGCGGGCGCGGCAGCAGCGGGAACGTCCGCGTCGTCGCCCTCCGGCGCGGCGGCGGACGACGGGCCCGTGCATCCGGCGACGAGCGCGAGCGCTCCGGCGACGAGCACCGCGGCGACCCGCCTCGACTGCCGGAATCCCGTCTGCTGCTGTCCCACCCGGTCCTGCTCCCTTCGTCCCGGCGGGCACCGTGCCGGGTATCCGGCGCGACGCCCGCGTCTGATCTCCCAGTGTGCACGCCGGAACCGACAGGACCGGCTGACCGACGCGGGCACGCCCCTCCCCCGGCCCGGTCCCCGGGGTGCGCCGTGTACAGTTCTCCAGCGTCGCCGACTGCACCGTGCGACACGCGCCATTAGCTCAATTGGCAGAGCAGCTGACTCTTAATCAGCGGGTTCGGGGTTCGAGTCCCTGATGGCGCACCACGTTCGATCAGCGGCTTCTCCCCCGGGAGGAGCCGCTTCGTCGTTACCGGACGTTCCTGTTCCCCGGGCGGTACCGCCGGTCAGTAGGTTCTCCGGATGACCGTGGACCAGGACGACAGCGGGGCCGGGACCACCCCACATCTCGGCGACGCGATGAGCCGGGTGGCCCGAGAGCTCCAGGAGGAGCACGGCGACGTCGAGGGCACGCTGCAGGCGATCACCGCGTCGGCCGTCCGGACCGTTCCGCACGCGGAGGAGTGCGGGGTCAACTACGTGATCGGCCGCACCAGGATCGAGCCGCGGGCGTGGACCAGCGACCTGCCCAAGGGCGTCGACTCCCTGCAGCAGGAACTCGGGCAGGGCCCGTGCATCGACGCGGTCCGGGAGCAGCAGGTCGTGCGGGTCGACGACGTCCGCACGGACGAGCGGTGGCCGGAGTTCGCCCGGCGGGCCGCCGCGCTGGGCGTCGGCAGCATGCTGTGCTTCCAGCTCTTCGTCGACGGTGACCGGCTCGGCGCGCTGAACCTGTACGCGCGCCGGGCGCGGGCCTTCGACGAGGACACCGAGGAGATCGGGCTGGTCTTCGCCAGCCACGCCGCGGTGGCGCTGGCCGGTGCCGTGCACGAGGAGCACCTGCGCACCGGCATGGGCAACCGCGACGTCATCGGACAGGCGAAGGGCATCCTCATGGAGCGGCACCGGATCACGGCCGACCAGGCGTTCGCCGTCCTCGCCCGGGTCTCCCAGGAGCTGAACCGCCGGCTCGTCGACATCGCCGTCGAGCTCGCCGACACCGGCTCCGTGCCCGGCGGCTCCCGCCGCCGGGACTGACCCCGCCGCCGACCGCCGGGGCAGGTCAGGGGATGGCGTCCCGCTGCTGGGGGTCGACGGGCGGCGGGGCGAGCACCGAGTCGGTGAAGTGCGTGCGCTGGTCGGTGAACGCGCCGAAGGTCGGCAGCGCGACGACGCCGGCGGCGGCGACCACCGTCGCCAGGGAGGCAGCCACCTTCCGGCCGGTGTCCCCCGCCCGTCGGCGCCGTCCGGGTCGCTCGCGGGGGGTCGTCACCCCGGCATCCTGCACGGCGCCGACTCCGTTCCGTGAGCATCGGGCCGGGCGTCCCCCGGACCGGGGACAGCCGTTCCCCCGGACGGGCGCGCCGGGCCCCGAGCGCCCCGAGCGCCCCGGGCTGCCCGGCCGTCGACGCCGGACCGTGACAGTCGGTACCCTCCCCGTCGATTGCGCGTCACACAGCCGGCGCGCACGGGGCCCGCCCCGTCTCCGGTCTCCAGCAGCGTGGACCTCGCACCCCGTGCCGGGCATGGCCGCCCGGCACCCGCCGTTCCTGGAGTACGACCCGTGATCTTCCCTGCCGACGAGCGACCCGCCGTCGCCCCCCTCCAGCTGGCGCTGGCCGAGCTCAGCGGGCTCTCCTTCGCCGAGCACTCGATGGAGTCCGTGCTGCGCGAGGTGACCGTCCTGACCACCCGCCTCCTCCCGGCCGCCCTGGCCACCTCGGTGACCGTGCTCTCCGACGGCCGGCCGACGACCGTGGCCGCCACCGAGGAGCTCGCCCTGGACCTGGACCTGGTGCAGTACCGCCTGGGCACCGGCCCGTGCCTGCAGGCCGCCGGCAGCGGTGACCTGGTCGAGGTGGTGGACCTGCGCGCCGAGCGGCGCTGGGCCGGATTCCCCGAGCAGGCCGCCGGGCGCGGCTGCCACGGCATGGTGTCGATCCCCTTCCCGCCGGCGCCGGTGGCCGGCGGGCTGAATGTGTACGTGGGGTCGCCGCAGGTGTGGGACGAGGAGACGCGGGGGCTGGCGACCCGGTTCCTGACGCAGGCCACCGTCCCGGTGGTGAACCGGTACCTCTACGAGAGCGCGGTCGCGCGGGCCCGGCACCTGGAGACCGCGATGGCCTCCCGGGCAGCCATCGAGCAGGCCAAGGGCATCCTGATGGAACGGCTCAAGCTCTCGTCCGAGCGGGCCTTCGAGACGCTGGCCCGGGCGTCGATGGCGGCGAACACGAAGCTGCGCGACGTCGCCGACCACGTCGTCGCCACCGGGGAGTTCCCGCCGGAGATCGGGCAGGATCGCCGGTCATGACGGTGCAACGATCCGATTCGGGGCTGATCGCCGAGACCCGCGGCCACGTCCGGCTGCTCACCCTCGACCGGCCCGAGCGCCGCAACGCGCTGTCCTCGGCGCTGCAGGCCGACCTCGTCGAGGAGCTGCTGACCTGCTCGACCGATCCCGGGGTGCGCGCGATCGTGCTGACGGGCAACGGTCCGGCCTTCTGCGCCGGCTTCGACCTCAAGGAGATCCGCGCGGCCGACGAGCGGGGCGAGCCGTTCCGCCCGCCGATGAACCGTCCCGGCCGCAACCTGTTCGAGGTGCTCACCGAGACCTACGTGCCGGTGGTCGCCGCCCTCACCGGGCACGCGGTCGCCGGTGGCTTCGAGCTCGCGCTGGCCTGCGACCTGCGGATCGCCGCTCCCGGCATCAAGCTCGGCCTGCCGGAGGCGGCGATCGGCATGGGCGCCAACTTCGGCTCGGTCGTGCTGCCCAGGCGGCTGCCGATGGGCATCGCCCTGGAGATGCTGCTCACCGGCGAGTACGTCACCAGCGAGGACGCCGAGCGCTGGGGGCTGGTCAACCGGGTGGTGCCCGCCGCCGAGGTGCTGCCTGCCGCGCTCGCCCTGGCCGGGAGGATCGCCGCGAACGCACCGCTGTCGGTGCGCCGGATGAAGGAGACCGCGGTCAAGGGCGTGGACCTGCCGCTGGCCGCCGCACTGCGGCTGGACGTCGGGCCCAACCCGTACCTGAGCGAGGACCGCCGCGAGGGCATCGCCTCGTACCTGGAGAAGCGTCCACCGCGCTGGACCGGCCGGTGACGGCGGGCACGGCGGCCGGCGGGCACAGTGGAGGGGTGGACGCAACCCCCGAGACCCCCGCCGACCTCGGCGCCCGCCGCGCACGGCAGTACCTGCACCTGCTCGAGACCGACCGCACCGACGAGGCCGAGAAGCTGCTCCAGAACCTCACCGACGCCCGTGAGCTGGTGTTCGTCGGCGCCGGGTTCACCCTGCTCGCCCGCCGGATCGGCCGCCCGCTGCCCACGGCGATGCGCGCCCAGGCCAGCTCCCGGCAGGTGCGGCTCGGCCAGCTGCGCGACGCCAATCGCCGCGACGTCGACGGGCTGCGCAGCTGGCTGCGCGCGGCGGCCGAGGAGGTCCTGCTGGTGGCGGGCCTGGCCGAACCCGACGCCACCGCCCGGCACCGACTGCTCGACCTGACCCTGGCCGGCTGACGGCGCGTCCGCCCCGGGATGCGGGGCAGCTGGGCGGGCCGGGAGCGGCGGTCAGCCGGCCGCGCGGAGCGCCCGCGGCAGCGTGACCGCCAGCGGCAGGACCGACGCCAGCGCGACGGCGACGAACACGTAGCTCAGCGGCAGCCCGACCTGCGCGGCGACCGCGCCGACCAGAACGGCGCCGACGGCCGTTCCGCTGTCGTAGCAGGCGTTCCAGACCGCGCTCACCGTCGTCGTCCGGCCGGCCCCGGCGCGGGCCAGGGCGATCACCAGGGTCAGGTTCTGCACGGCGCCGTAGGCGACGCCGAGCAGCAGGGCACCGGTCAGCACGACCGCCGCACCCCAGGCTGCCCCGACGCCCAGCCCGAGCGCCACTCCGGCCATGCCCACCGCGCCGCTGGCCAGCGAGGCGGGGAACAGCACGCGGGCGCCCACCCGGTCGACCAGCACCCCGGCCTGCCACCGGCAGGCCGCGCTGCTGAGACCGAAGAGGAGCAGCGCGACCGCGGCCAGCGAGCCGTCCGGACGCTCGATCGGCAGGAAGGTCATCAGTCCCCCGCCGGCCAGGGTGACCACCAGCAGCACCAGCGACGGCGCCGCGGCGGCCCACACCGCCGCCCGGGAGCTTCCCGTCCCGGCGGCCTCGTCGTCCGGCACCACCGCCCGCACCAGGCCCGGCACGAACGGCACGGCCAGCACCGCGGAGGCCGCCAGCACGGCCACCCAGGGAAAGTGACCGGCCAGGGTGAGCGCCGTCCCGCCGGGCACCGCCGCCAGCGAGGGGATGGCCGCCGCGAGCCCGAAGATGCCGATGGACTCCCCGCGCCGCTCGCGCGGCACCGCCTGCGCGGCGATGGTCGAGCCCAGCACCGTGATGACGGCGAAGCCGGTGCCGCGGACGGCGGAGACCGCGAGCAGCCAGCGGACGTCGTCCCCGAGCAGGTAGAGCGGCGCCGGGGCACCCAGCGAGACCAGGCCGCCGACCAGCACCGGCCCGAGCCCCCACCGGCGCACCAGCGCCGGCACCGTCCCCTGCACGAGCACGGTGACCACCAGGAATACCGTGGTGACCGAGCCCGCCGCCGTCAGACCGGCGCCCTGGGCCGCCGCGTGGGCGGGCAGCGCGGACAGCAGCAGCGCGTAGCTGGAGATGCCCAGCAGGGTGACCACGAACAGCGACCGCACCACCGGCAACCGCCACAGCGAGCCGGTCGTCGTCCCCGTCGCCACCTGTACCCCGGCTCCCGTTGCCCTCGCCGTACCGCTCCCGGCCGCCGTTCCCTACGGTCAGCGCATGGAATCAGCGCCCAGCATCCCGGCGACCACGTCGATCATCGTCATGGGGGTGTCCGGATCGGGGAAGACGAGCGTCGCCGTCGAACTCGCACGCCTGCTCGGCTGGAACTACATCGAGGGCGACGACCTGCACCCGGAGGCGAACGTCGCCAAGATGGCCGCCGGCACCCCGCTGGACGACGACGACCGCTGGCCCTGGCTGCGGAAGATCGCGGCGGTGATCGGTGAGCACGAACGCGCCGGCACGTCGTTCCTGGTGACCTGCTCGGCGCTCAAGCGCAGCTACCGCGACGTGCTGCGCGACGGGCACCCCTCGGTCTGGTTCGCCCACGTGAACCCCTCGGAGGCGGTGCTCACCGACCGGTTGGCGAAGCGGACCGGCCACTACATGCCCCCCTCGCTGCTGGGCAGCCAGCTCGCCACGCTGGAGCCGCTGGCCGCCGACGAGCCCGGTGCCGCCGTTCCCGGCGAGGCGTCGGTCGAGCAGACCGTGACCGAGCTGCTCGCCGCCCTCCAGGCCGGGGGCGCGGCGACGGGCTAGTCGGCCAGGTCTGCCCGCGGCGAGGGATCAGACGAGGAGCGCGGTCCCGCAGTCGGTGCAGAACCGGGCGTCCCGGGCGCTGCCCGCGTGCGAGCAGGGCGCCGGCCGGCGGGAGCCGCGCCTGCCCAGCAGGAACGCGCCTCCGGCGGCCAGCAGCACCGCGCCCGCGCCCCCGCCGGCGAGGTACGGCCACTCCGGCAGCGAGCCGGCCGGCGACGCCGTGGCCGAGAACCGGGACGAGCCGGGCAGCTGCTGGCCGCTGCCGGCCGGACCCACGTCCTCGGTGCCGGCCTCGGGAGCCCCCTCGACGCCGTGCCGCTCGAGGAAGCCGCGCAGCGCCTCGCCGTCGGTGATGAAGTTGAAGCCCTGCTCCTCGCCGCGGACGAGGAAGCTGTTCACCCCGAGCACGCGGCCGTCGGCATCGACCGTGGGCCCACCCGACATCCCGCCGGAGAGGTCGGCGTTGATCTCGGTGTGCACGACCCCCGTGTCGGAGGTCTGCACCGAGCTGACCGTGCCGCTCTTGAACGAGGCGCGGAGCCGGTCGACGTTGGACACGTCCTGCACGCTGCCGGGGTAGCCCATCGCCGTGACCGGGTCGCCGACCGCCGGCGGATCGGTGGCGACGGCCAGTGGCGGCGTCGCCGTCGCGAGCTGGTTGGCCTTGAGCAGGGCGACGTCGCCGTTCTCGAACGGCTGCCAGTCGACCACCTGCACCGTCAACGGGTCGTCCAGGACCGCGCCGTCGACGGCCGACGGCTGGGAGGCGATCACGACCCGGGTCGGCTCCGCCTCCCCCTCCGTACCCACGACCCGCCAGCCGTCGATGGCCTCGGGGAGCAGCTCCGGTGCGTCGGCGGCGGTCAGGAACTGCTCCAGCACCAGCTCCCGGGCGCCGTCGTCCTCGACGCAGTGGCCGGCGGTCACGATGTGTCCCTCCGCGCTGGCGAACCAGCCCGAGCACTGGCCGGCGTACACCTCGACCGGCTCGTCGGACCGGTACCACTCGCCGTCCATCGGGAACTCGACGTACCCCTGCCAGAAGGTCTGGAGGTAGACGAGGGACTTCTCGGCGTCCCCCGGCGAACCGGCGGTCGCGGTGGGCTCCGCGGCCAGCGCGGAGGGCGGCGTGGCCAGCAGCACGGCGCCGGCGACCGTGCCCAGGACGGCGGTCGCGAGTGCGCGCCGGACGGGGGTCCGGGCGGCGGTACGGATCATGGCGGTGGTCCCTTCAGGAGGAGGTGCGGTGCCCGACGGGACGAGCGTCGGGCGGCCGGACCGCTCCCTCCAGGCCCCCTGGGGTGGTGATCGACCCACCCCGCGCCGCATCATGTGCGCGTGACGGGTGAGGCCCCGAGCTGCCCACTCCTGCGGTACACCGACGCGGAGGGCCGGACCGCGGAGGTGCTGCTGACCGGTGCGGCGGCACGCCTGACCGTCGGGCGGGCACCGGAGAACGACCTCGCCCTGACGTGGGACGCCGAGGTCTCCCGGCTGCACGCCACCTTCGAGTGGATCGGCGGTACCTGGACCATCGCCGACGACGGGCTCTCGCGGAACGGCACGTACGTCAACGGCGAGCGCATCACCGGCCGGCGGCGGTTGCACGCCGGCGACGGCATCCGGGTCGGCGGCACCCTGCTGGCCTACCGGGAGTACGTGCCCCGTCGGGACGAGTCGACCCGGGTGGCTGCCGACATCCCGACCCTGAGCGCGCTGACGGAGTCGCAGCGCGCGGTGCTGCTGGCGCTGTGCCGGCCGTTCAAGCACGGCAGCGCCTACGCGGTGCCCACCACCAACCAGCAGATCGGCGCCGAGCTGTTCCTCAGCCCGGACGCGGTCAAGACGCACCTGCGGGCGCTGTTCGCAAAGTTCGGCGTCGAGGAGCTGCCGCACAACCAGAAGCGCCTGCGGCTGGTCGAGCGGGCACTGCAGAGCGGCGTCGTCCGGGACCGCGACCTGTAGGCCGACCGGCTCCGGACAGCGACCCGCCCCGACGCGGCGGCGCGTCGGGGCGGGTCCGGGAAGGGCGACGGGGCGGACGGTCAGGCCGGCCGGCTCTGCACCAGGATGGTCACGCTGACCTCGAACGTCGCGGGGGCGCTGAAGACCCGCGGGTCGTAGGTCCAGCTGTCCACGACGAAGTCCTGGTTCGGGTCGTAACCCCACAGGTCGGCGTAGCCGTCACCGTTGTTGTCGGTGCCGTAGGAGTCCGGCCGGGCGTCCTCGTTCGTGTCGAACAGCCACATCAGTGCCCCGTTGGCGATGACCACGTTCCGGTCGAGGTAGCCGTTGCCCGACGTGTCGGTCGCCGACCCGTCGATCCAGCCGTCCCGGTTGACGTCGTACATGTAGAAGGACTGCGCCGCGCCGGCGGCCGGCATGCCGGCCAGCGAGACGCCGGCGGCGACGGCGACCGTGCCGGCGAGGGTGGCAGCGGTTCGGAGCGGGGAGCGAGCGGTGCGGGCCATGCCGGTGTCCCTTCGGGGAGGGGAACGGGGTGTTCCCCGATGGGACGAGCGTGGGGCGCGCCGGCCGGGTTCCCCAGGACCCCTGGGGTGCCGATCGACCCACCCTGTGGCCCCCTCCAGGGCGGCCGCCTGCGGCCTCCGGCACCTGGCAGCGGTCGGCGCGCGAGGCGCGACAGTCAGAACATGTGCGGGTAGCGGTGGTCGGTGGCGGGGACGAAGGTCTCCTTGATCGACCGGGTGCTGGTCCAGCGCAGCAGGTTCTGCGCCGCGCCGGCCTTGTCGTTGGTGCCCGAGGCGCGGCCACCGCCGAAGGGCTGCTGGCCGACGACGGCCCCGGTGGGCTTGTCGTTGACGTAGAAGTTGCCGGCCGCGTTGCGCAGCGCGCGCTGCGCGGCGGCGATGGCGCTGCGGTCCTGGGCGATGATCGCGCCGGTCAGCGCGTACGGCGCCACCGACTCCAGCTGGCGCAGCACGGTGTCGTAGTGCGCGTCGTCGTAGACGTGCACCGCCAGCACCGGCCCGAAGTACTCGGTGGTGAACACCTCGTGCCCGGGGTCGGTGCCCTCGATGAGGGTCGGCCGGACGAAGAAGCCCTCGCTGTCGTCCGCCGTGCCGCCGGCGACGACGGTGAGCGCGTCGTCGTCCCGGGCGGCGTCGAGCACCCGGCTCAGCCTGGTAAAGCTCTTCCGGTCGATGACGGCACCCAGGAAGTTGGCGAAGTCGGTGACGTCGCCCATCGGCAGCTCCTCGACGGTGCCGACGAGATCGTCGCGGATCCGGTTCCAGACACTGCGGGCCACGTAGGCCCGCGACGCGGCCGAGCACTTCTGGCCCTGGAACTCGAAGGCGCCACGGACCATCGCCGTCCGCAGCACGTCCGGGTCGGCCGAAGGGTGGGCGACGATGAAGTCCTTGCCACCGGTCTCGCCGACGATCCGCGGATAGCCGCGGTAGGAGGCGATGTTCTCCCCCACCGTCCGCCACAGGTGCTGGAACACCGCGGTGGAGCCGGTGAAGTGGATGCCGGCGAGGTCGCGGTCGGCGAGCACGACGTCGGAGACCGCCACCCCGTCCCCGGGCAGCATGTTGATCACACCGGCCGGGAGGCCGGCGGCCTCGAGCAGCCGCATCAGGAAGTGCGCGGCGAACTGCTGGGTGGGTGCGGGCTTCCAGATGACCGTGTTGCCCATCAGCGCGGGCGCGGTGGGCAGGTTGCCGGCGATGGCGGTGAAGTTGAACGGGGTGATGGCGTAGACCGGGCCCTCCAGCGGCCGGTGGTCGGTCCGGTTCCACACCCCGGGGCTCGAGACAGGCTGTTCGGCCAGGACCGAGCGGGCGAAGTGCACGTTCCAGCGCCAGAAGTCGATCAGCTCGCAGGCGCTGTCGATCTCGGCCTGGTAGGCGGTCTTGCTCTGCCCGAGCATGGTCGCCGCGTTCAGGGTCTGTCGCCACGGCCCGGCGAGCAGGTCGGCGGCCTTGAGGAACACCGCCGCACGGTCGTCGAAGCTCAGCTCCGCCCAGCCGGGTGCGGCGTCCCGCGCGCAGCGCAGCGCCTCGGCGGCGTCGGCCCCGGTGGAGTGCGCGGAGGTGCCGAGCACCTGGGCGTGCCGGTGCGGAGCGACGACGTCGAACGACTCCCCGGCCGGCATCCGCTGCCGCCCGCCGAGGGTGGCGGTCAGCTCCACCGGCGAGGCGGCGAGCTCGGTGAGCCGCTGCTGCAGCGCGGCCCGCTCGGGTGAACCGGGGGCGTAGTCCTGGACGGGCTCGTTGCGGGGTGCGGGGACCTGGGTGACGGCGTCCATGTCGGCTCCTTGGATCGGCCTCGGGGAGGTACGGGGTCGGCCACCCTTCAGGGTCCCGCGCCGAGCGTGCGAGGCGTGGGGGGAAGGGTGGTCCTTTCTCAGGACTTGGTGGCGAGCGAACGGAGGAAGAACTGCAGGTTGGCGGGGCGCTCGGCCAGCCGGCGCATGAAGTAGCCGTACCAGTCGGCGCCGTAGGGGACGTAGGCCCGCACGGTGTGCCCGGCGGCGGCCAGCCGGGCCTGCTCGTCGGGCCGGATGCCGTAGAGCAGCTGGAACTCGTAGCTGTCGGAGGCCCGGCCGGTCCCGGCGACCAGGGCGAGCAGCCGCTCGATCAACGCAGGATCGTGGGTGCCGGCCATCGGGTACCCGGGGCCGCGGACCAGGATCTCGAGGCAGCGGGCGTAGGCCGCGTCGACCTCGGCCTTGTCCTGGTGGGCGACGGTGGCCGGCTCGCGGTAGGCGCCCTTGACCAGCCGTACCCGCGAGCCCGGGGCGGCCAGCGCGCGCGCGTCGTCCTCGGTGCGGTGCAGCATCGCCTGCAGCACCGCACCGGTGCCGGGGTGGTCGCGGCGCAGCTCGGCCAGGACGGCGAGGGTCGAGTCGACCGTCCGGTGACCCTCCATGTCCAGGGTCACCGTGGTGCCGTGCGCGGTGGCCGCCTCGGCCACCGCGCGCACCAGCTCCAGCGCCACGTCGTGCCCGCCCACCGGCAGCGCCTGCCCGAAGGCCGACAGCTTGACCGACACCTCCGCCGCCCGGCCGAGGCCGAGCGGGGCGAGGCCGTCGAGCGCGGCGAGGTAGGCGTCCCGGGAACGGAGCGCCGCGCTGCGGTCGGTCACGTCCTCGCCGAGATGGTCGAGGGTGACGGCGATGCCGTCGGCGGCCAGCGTCCGGACGGCGGCCAGCGCGTCGGGCAGCGCGTCGCCGGCGACGAACCGGTCGACGACCCGGCGGGTCACCGGCGTCCCGGTGACGACGCGGCGCAGCGCCGGCCGGCGGGCCGCGGCGAGCAGGGCCTTCTGGGTCAGCACGGGCCACCTCCGGTCGAGCGCCGGGCACCCGACGCTGGACCCGACGCTAGGGACGGCGCGGCCGCCCCACCACGGACAGCTGTCGGAACTCTGCTCATACGATCGTCTGAGACAGCCGGGGAGGCAACCGTGCGCGACGACCTGCAGGACCTGGTGGACGAGGTGTCCCGGCTGCTCGGCGCACCGGCGACGCTGGAGGACCGCGACTTCACCCTGCTGGCGTTCTGCGCACACCCGGCCAGCGGGGACGACGCCGCGCCGGGCACCGCGCTCGACGCCGTCCGCACCCGGTCGATCCTGACCCGCGGCTCACCGGTGGCGACCCGGCGCTGGTTCGAGGAGTTCGGCATCGCCACGGCGACCGGGCCGCTGCGCATCCCCGCCGATCCGGACGCCGGAATCCTCACCCGGTTGTGCCTGCCGGTGCGGTCGGCCGGGCTGCTGCACGGCTGGCTGTGGCTGCTCGACGAGGGGCGCACCGACCTCGGCGACCCGGCGGCGCCCGCACTGGTCGCCGCCCTGGAGCTGGCTGCGGCGGCCGGCCGGCTGCTCGCCGGCGACGGCGCCCCGGGGACGGCGGACCTGTCGGCGGCACTGCGGTCGGTGCTGCTCGGTATCGCCCCGCTACGGGCGACGCAGACCCTGGCCGCCGCTCTCGGCGACCGCACCCCGGTCGCCCTGGTCGCCCTGCACCCGGCGGCCGGCGGGCTGCCCCCCGGCTGGGTACCGCCCGCCGCCGGCGCCGTCCCGGTGGTGCTGGACGGCGGGGAGGTCGCCGTCCTGCTGCCGCTGCCGCGGGCCGCTGACCCCCGCCCGGCCGGCGCGCTGACCGCCGCCGCCCTGGCCGGCCTCCCGCCCGGCAGCACCGCCGGCGTGTCGGCCGCGCGCACCGGCTGCGGCGAGCTGCCGGCACAGTGGCACGAGGCGCGCACCGCCGCCCGCGTCGCGGCGGTGGCTCCCGGGCTGGCCCCGGTCGCGTCCTGGACCGAGCTGGGTGCCTGGCGCTCGGTCGCCGAGCTGTCCGGGCCCGACCCGGCGCTGGCCCGGCTGCTGGCCGATCCGGTGCTCACCGAGACCGCCGGGGTGTGGCTGGACTGCGCCGGCAGCCCGCAGCGCGCGGCGTCCCGGCTGCGCATCCACCGGCAGACGCTGTACTACCGGCTCGGCCGGATCGCCGACCTCACCGGGCTGGACCTCGCCGACGGCGCCGACCGGCTGCTGCTGCACCTCGGCGTGCGGGCGGCCCGGCTGCTCCGGGCGCGGACACCGGTCGGCACCGGTCGTGACCTAGGCTCAGCAGGCTGATGACTTCGGGAAGACAGGCGCTGCCGGGCGGCGGGCACGGCGCCGCGGGGGACGGGGACCGGGTGGCCGACGACGCGGACGTGCTGCGCCGGCTGCGCGCCGACACCGCGCCGGAGCACGAGGCGGTCGAGCAGGCGCTGAACCTCCTCGACGCCGGCCTGACCCCCGCCCGGCTGACCGTGGTGCTGGCCCGGATGCACGCCTTCTGGCTCGCCGCGGAAGCGGGGCTGGACGCGTGGGCCGCCGCGTCGCCGGCCGCCGCGGCCGCCCTGCAGTGGACCGACCGCCGCCGGACCCACCTGTTCGCCGCCGACCTCGCCGCGCTGGGCGCCGCGCCGGCCGGGCCCGGCGACGCACCCGACCTGCCCGCGGTCCCCGACACCGACGCCGCGCTCGGCCGGCTGTACGTGCTGGAGGGATCGACGTTGGGCGGGGTGTTCATCGACCGGCACCTGGCCACGCTTCCCCAGCTGGCCGGCACCGGCACCCTGCGCGCCTTCTCCCCCTACGGCGGGCGCGCCGGCGCCATGTGGCACGCCTACCGCGCGGCCACCCGCGCGCACGTCGCCACCGGCGGGGACGCCGACCGGCTGGTCGCCGCCGCGCAGCAGACGTTCACCGCGCTCGCCGCCTGGTGCGGCGCGCCCGTGCTGGAGCACACCGGCACCGCAGCACCGGGGCCGCGCGGTCGCGCGGCCCGACGGAACGAGGCCCCCGTCCCATGACCGACCAACTCGGGTCGGGGAACTGGCTGGCGCCGGGCACCCCCGTCGACCTCGGCAACTGCGAGCGCGAGCCCATCCACGTGCCGGGCAGCATCCAGCCGCGCGGCGTCCTGCTGGCGGTGAGCGAACCGGACATGGTGGTCCGGCAGGTGTCGCGCAACCTCGCCGCCGTCGTCGGGACGGCGTGGGACGACGCGCTGGGCCGGTCGCTGGCCGACGTGCTCGGCGCCGTCCCGGCCCAGGCGATCGCCCGCTCGGCCCGGGCGTTCGGCGACCTGCGCGAGCGCAACCCGGTGGAGCTGGTGCTCGACCTGGCCGGCACGCCCGTCCCGGTCGACGCGATCCTGCACCGCGCCGTCCACTCCTTCGATCAGCCCGCGCGCCCGGCCGGTGACGGCGCCCCGGCCGCGCGGACGGCGAGCACGCTGGTCGTGGAGCTGGAACCGGCCTACGGCCCCCGGCCGTTCAGCTTCCCGAACACCTACCAGGCGGTACGCGGAACGATCAGCGAGCTCAACCGGGCCGCGGGCCTGCAGGAGCTCTACGACATCACCGCCACGGCGGTCCGCACCCTCACCGGCTTCGACCGCGTGATGGTCTACCGCTACGACGCCGACTACAACGGCGAGGTCGTCGCCGAGGCCAAGCTGCCGGAGCTGAACTCCTTCCTCGGCCTGCACTACCCCGCCTCCGACATCCCGGCCCAGGCCCGGGCGCTGTACGAGAAGAACTGGATCCGGCTGATCTCCGACGTCGGCTACACCCCGGCACCGCTGGAGCCGGTCGAGCTGCCCGTCACCGGCCGGCCGCTGGACCTCACCTACTCCACGCTGCGCAGCGTCTCCCCGATCCACTGCGAGTACCTGCAGAACATGGGCGTGCGGGCGTCGATGTCGATCTCGC
Organism: Modestobacter lapidis; assembly: GCA_019779905.1. Classification (GTDB taxonomy): domain Bacteria; phylum Actinomycetota; class Actinomycetes; order Mycobacteriales; family Geodermatophilaceae; genus Modestobacter; species Modestobacter lapidis. Next base: position 165,776 of record JABAKE010000002.1, read on the forward strand.
TGCTGCACGGCGAACGGCTGTGGGGGCTCATCGCCTGCCACCACTACTCCGGGCCGCACGCCCCGCCGTACGCCACCCGCGCGGCTGCGGAGTTCCTCGGCTCGACGCTGTCGCTGCGGCTGGTCGACCGGGCGCAGGAGGAGGAGCACCGGCGGGCACTGCGGGTGCGCTCCACGCTGGCCTGGCTGACCGCCGCCACGCTGGACGAGGACCGCCCGCTGGCCGAGACGCTGCTGGGCCGGCCCGGAATGCTCGACGTCGTTCCGGCCGACTCGGTGCACGTGGGCCTGCAGGGACGCACCGGCACGGCCGGCGTGCCGCTGCCGCCGGCGGTGGTCAGCTCGCTCGCGGCCTGGGCGGCGCACCAGGGCGAGGACGTCGTCGTCACCGACCAGCTGCCATTGGTGGCGCCGGAGCTCGACGTTCCCGCCGGGATGGCGTGCGGGGTGCTGGCGCTGCCGCTGCCCGACGGTCAGTACGTGCTCTGGACCCGCGGCGAGCAGGTGCACTCCGTCGACTGGGGCGGCGACCCGCACAACAAGGCGATCGCCGAGCGCGAGGGCGACGCGGTGCGGCTGTCGCCGCGCACGTCCTTCGACCGGTGGCGGGAGACGGTCCGCGACCGCTCCGACCCGTGGACGGCGGCCGAGCTGGCCGAGGCGGGCGAGCTGCGCACCCACCTGCTGGAGGCGCTCTACGCCCGGTCCCGGCGGGTGGCGCGGGCCGCGCTCACCCTGCAGCGCAGCCTGCTGTCCGAGCCGCCGGACCCCGACTCGCTGGAGTTCGCGGTGCGCTACGTCCCGGCGGCGCGGGAGGCCCAGGTCGGCGGCGACTGGTACGACGTGTTCGAGCAGCCCGATGGCGCGACCGCGCTGGTCATCGGCGACGTGGTGGGGCACGACACCGAGGCGGCCGCCTGCATGGGGCAGCTGCGCGGGCTGCTGCGCGGGATCAGCTTCGACAGCGCCGACAGCCCGGCCGGGGTGCTGACCCGGCTGGACCGGGCGATGGACGGTCTGCACCTGCAGACCCTGGCCTCGGTGCTGGTCGCCCGCCTGGAGCAGACCCCCGCGGAGGTGGCCGCCGGCACCACCCGGCTGCGCTGGTCCAACGCCGGTCACCTGCCTCCGGTGGTGCTGCTGCCCGACGGCTCGACCGAGGTGCTCACCCGCACCCCGGCCGAGCTGCTCACCGGGGTGCACACCGACGCGGAACGTCGCGATCACGTGGTCACCCTGCCCCGCGGCGCGACCGTGCTGCTCTACACCGACGGCCTGGTCGAGCGCCGTGACCGGCTCTTCGACACCGGCATCGCCCGGCTGCGCGAGGAGCTCACCGCGCTGCGCGACCGGCCGGTGGCCGAGCTGGCCGACGAGCTGCTCGCGCGGCTGCTGCCCGAGCGGGCCGAGGACGACGTCGCGCTGATCGTGGTGCGGCTGCACCGCCAGGACCGCCCCGCCTGAAGAAGGACCCCCTTGCCCCCCACCACTCGCAAGCTCGTGGCGGGACCCTGCAAGGGGGCCTGATCAGCGGTCGGTGAATTCCGGGGTCAACTCGTCACCCGGGTCCCCACCGGGGATGCCCGCCGTCGGGAGGGGTGCGTCATCGTCAGCGGCCGCGGCGGCCGCCGGGGAGTCCTCCACGGCAGCCTGTGCGGGGCCGGCGGCCGGCGTAGCCAGCTCCTCGAGGACCTGCTTCTCGTCGGGGTCCAGCGGTCCGCCGTCCCGGTGCTCGCCGGGTTCGCCCTCGTCGTTGCCGGTGGCCATCGCGGTGTCGGGGGTGGTGTCGTCTGGGGTCACCGCCCTGCACTACCTGCCCGGGCGCCCCGCCAACCGTCGGGATCAGGCGGCGTCGGCCCTGGCCAGGGTGCGCAGCAGCTCCCGTGCCGCGCGGGGGCCGGCCCGGTTGGCGCCGATGGTGCTCGCCGACGGGCCGTAGCCGACCAGGTGCAGCCGCGGCTCGCCGACCACCCGGGTGCCGTCCATGACGATGCCGCCGCCCGCGGCCCGGAGGTGCAGTGGGGCGAGGTGGTCCAGGGCCGGGCGGAAGCCGGTGGCCCAGAGGACGACGTCGGCGCGCAGGGTGCGGCCCGGGTCGCCGTCCCACGCCACGCCGTCCGGCGTCAGCCGGTCGAACACCGGCAACCGGTCCAGCACACCCCGCGCCCGGGCGGCCAGCACGGCGTCGGTCTCCATCAGACCGGTGACGCCGACGACGCTCCCCGGCGGCAGCCCGGCCCGCACCCGCTGGTCGACCAGCGCGACCGCGGCCCGGCCGGCGTCGGCGTCGAAGGCGCTGCTGCGCCAGACCGGCTCGCGGCGGGTGACCCAGGTGGTCGTCGTGACCTCGCTGATCTCGATGAGCTGCTGCACCGCGGAGGTGCCGCCGCCCACCACGACCACGTGCCGGCCGCGGAACTCCTCGGCTCCGCGGTAGTCCGCGGCGTGCAGCTGGCGTCCGCGGAACTGCTCGCGGCCGGGATAGGCGGGCCAGAACGGCCGGGTCCAGGTGCCGGTGGCGTTCACCAGCCCGGACGCCGTCCACTCCCCCGCGCTGGTGTCCAGCGTGAAGCCGTCGTCGGTGCGGTGCACGGCGCGCACCGCCACCGGCCGGCGCACCGGCAGCTGGAAGCGGCGCTCGTAGTCGGCGAAGTACCCGGCGACCACCTCGCTGGCCGGGCTGGCCGGGTCCGCGGCGGGCAGCTCCATGCCGGGCAGCGCGGCGATGCGGTGCGCCCGGTCCAGCCGGAGCGAGGGCCAGCGGTGCTGCCACGCCCCACCGGGACCGTCGTCGCCGTCCAGCACCACGAAGTCGGCCCCGGCCCGGGCCAGCGCGTGCGCCGCGGACAGGCCGGCCTGGCCGCCACCGATCACCACGACGTCGTTGTGCACGTCGGCTGCAACACCGCCCGCCCCGCCGTTCTGCCCGACCCACCCGCACCGGGGCCGATCAGGGGCGGACGGCGACCAGGACGGCGCCTGCGTCCCCCGATGTGTCGGCGCCCGGTCAGCGGGCACATACGGAGAGTCGGAGCAGACGACACACACGGGGCGGACCGCATGACGCAGGACGAGGGAAGACCCGCCGGGTACCGGCACGTGGGACACGTGCGCACGGCGGACGAGGATGTGGTGGCGGTGGTCGCCTCGTTCCTGGACCGGGTCTCGGCGGCCGGTGACCGGGTGGTCATCGCCTGCCCCGAACCGGTGGCCGGCCTGCTGGCCCGGGCGTTCGACGGGGTGTACGTGCTCGAGCCCGAGCCGGTGGACGCGCGGCCGGCGACCGTGGTGGCCGAGCTGGTCCGGCTGGTCGACGGGGCGTTGCCCGACGACGGCTCCCGGCTGCAGTTGGTGACCGCGGTGCAGCAGCCGGCGAACGGCTGGGCCGGATGGATGCAGACCGAGGCGCTGCTCAACCACGTGCTGGCCGACCGGCCGGTCGACCAGCTCTGCCTGCTCGGGCCCGGCGCGGACGACGCCCATCCGCCCGGCCCCGCCGACGTGACGGTCGCGACGCACCCCTGGCTCATGGTCGACGGCGAGCCGGCCAGGAACCCGGGCTACCGGGAGCCGGCCGAGGTGGTCGCCGAGCTGCAGCACTCCCGGGTGCCCGATCCGATCGAGTCGACGGAGCCGGCGCTGGCGCTGCTCGACCTGGACGACCTGCGGTCGCTGCGCCGGTCAATCGCCCGGGTGCTGGCCGACAGCGCGCTGAGCGACGATGCGGCCCAGGACTTCGTGCTGGCCATCGACGAGATCGTCGCCAACGCCGCCGAGCACGGCGTCCCGCCGGTCGACGTCCGGCTGTGGTGCGGCCGCGACCGGCTGCTGTGCTCCATCACCGACCACGGCACCTGCTTCGACGACCCGTTGGCCGGCTACGGGCCGGCGCACGGCGACATGGCCGTGGGGGGCATGGGGTTGTGGCTGGCCCGGCGGTCCGTGGACGACCTGGTCGCCTCCCCGACCCGGGAGTCCGGCGAGGGCTGCACCGTCCGGCTGGTCGTCCGCGCCTAACGGCCTCGCTGCAGGGGCCCGCGCCGAGCTTGCGAGGCGTGGGGGGCAGCGAGGTCCTTGATCAGCCCGGCCTCCTCGATCAGCCGGGCCTGCTCCCGGCACCAGGGTGACCACGCGTCCCTCTCGGTCTCCTGCCGCCGGCGGAACGCCGCCCAGTCCAGCAGCTCCCACTCGGCCACCTCGGTCGGGTCGGGCGCCGGGGAGCCGGTGAACCGGCCCAGGTAGACCGGGCAGATCTCGTTCTCCACGACGCCGCGGAACTCGGCCCGGTACCGGTAGCCGGGCAGCGCCGGCGTCAGGGCGCGCACCCCGAGACCGATCTCCTGGCCGGCGCGGCGCGTGATCGCGGCCGCGTCGTCCTCCCCGGGCCCCGGGTGACCGCACACGGTGTTGGTCCACATGCCGGGAAAGGTGGCCTTGTCCACGGCCCGCCGGGTGACCAGCAGCCGGGCGTCGTCGTCGAAGAGGTAGGCGGAGAAGGCACGGTGCAGCGGCGTCTCCCCGGTGTGCACCAGCCGTTTGGGCATCGTGCCGATCGCGGCCCCGGACTCGTCGACCAGCACGATGATCTCGTCCGCCCGCGGTGCCACCACGTCCTGTGTCGTCTCGTCCATCGCACCCATCGTCCCCGACCGGGTTGCCGGCCGTCCAAGCGAGCCCGGCACCGGCGGTCCGGTCAGCCGGCCAGCCAGCGCAGGACTCCCCGGCGGCTCGCCTCGCCGGCCACCACCGCGGCCCCGAGGCACACCGCCCAGAGCGCCGGCACCGGCCAGCCGGCGTCGGCGTCCAGCACCGGCAGCCCGGTGGTGGCGTGCAGCACGACCGTCGGCAGCGCCGAGGCCGCCACGGCCACCGTCACCAGGCCGCAGGATGCCGCGATCCACACGTCGGTGCGGCTGCGCCCCGCGCGGGTGGTGCGACGCACCCCTCGCCAGGCGAGCACCGCGGCCGGCACCCCGACGGCCGCGCTGACCCCGATGAGGTCGGCGCCCACCGCGCCGCGGACGCCCCCGCGGTCGCCGGCCGACTCCAGCACGACCGCGGGCGCGACGACGGCGGCGAGCACGAGCAGGGAGTAGCCGGCGGCCGCGGCGGCCGGCACGGTCACCGGCCTTCCCGGGCCCGCAGCTCGAACCGGTCGACGACCCGCCCGTCGGCGCGGACGGACCGGCCGGTCAGCCGGTCACCGACCACGTCGACGTGCAGGTACTGCAGCGTCGAGGATGCCGCGGCCGTGAAGCGGCCCGGCCGCACCGGCGTCGTCTTGCAGCCACCGCCGCTGACCACGTAGGTGACGCCGTCCACCGGATGGGTGCGCTCGTAGTGGTGGTCGTGCCCGGACAGGACCAGGTCGACGCGCCGGTCGGCGAGCAGCGGCTCCAGCAGCTCGTCGGCGCCCGGCGTCGAGCCGTGCGCGCCGGAGGAGTACACCGGGTGGTGCATGCAGACGACCTTCCACTGGTTGGTGGAGCTGGCCAGGGCGTCGTCGAGCCACTCGAGCTGCACCGAGGCGTCGTCCCCGAACAGGCCGGGGGTGCTGGAGTCGAGGTAGAAGAAGTCCACCGGGCCGTGGCTGGTGGTGTAGTGCCGGGCGGGGGTGCCGAGCAGGCGCAGCTCCGCGTCGATCTCGGCCAGGCTGGCGTCGCTGTGGTGCAGGGCGCCGTCGTGGTTGCCGATCGCCAGCTCGAAGGCGACGCCGGCATCGATGAGCGGGCGCATCGGCCGGGTGAACACGTCGTCGAAGCGGTCCTCGACGCTGCCGTAGTAGCAGAGGTCGCCCAGATGGGTCACCAGGCCGTAGGGCGAGTCCTGGTAGCCGCGGGCCATGCGGTCGGCCACCGCCATCGCCTGCCGCCCCCCGCTGCCGGTGTCGCCGACCGCCGCGAAGGTCAGCCGGTCGGCCGCCGGCGACCAGGCCCCGGCCGGCAGCACCAGCTCCGGGGTGCGGCCGGGAACGAGGTCCTCCCGCCCCATCAGCGGCCACAGCTGGCTGCCCAGTCCGGTTCCGGCGGCCACGCTGCCGACCGCTCCCAGGCTCGCCGCGAGGAACTGCCTCCTGTTCAGTGCCGGCACGTCTCCGGTGACCTCCCGCTCGTGTCCTGCCGTCCATCGGCGTCTCCCCGGGGTCAACCCCGGCCCGCCCGGGGTTAGTTCCGGTCGTCCCGGTCGCGCGGCGTCACCGTCTCCAGCCGCCGGACGTCGAGGAGCAGGTGCTGCACCCGGGTGTCGCGCAGGCAGCCCCGCAGCTCCCGCTGGTCGAACTCGTCGAGGCCCGGCTGGAGGCGGAACGCGAAGGTCTGCGGCCCCACCTGCGCGAAGGACTCCTGGACGACGTCGGCGTTGACCAGCAGCCGGCAGGTGCTCACCAGGCCCCGGGTCATCTCCTCGTGCACGGCTGCCTCCTCCTGCACGACCTGCGCCTCCACGACGACGTCGGTGAACGACCCCTCCGGCTGCGGGACGTCGACGGTCATGAGCTCCGCGCGCAGCAGGACGATGCCGGTGGCGAGCACGGCGGCGGCCACCACCCAAGCCAGCACCCGTCTCACCGGGTCACCCCGGTCGCGGCCGGACCCAGCAGCAGCCGCAGTGCCGGGTCCTCGGCCAGGCCGGCCCCCGCGGTCAGCGCCTCGGCGTCCGTGGGCACCAGGCCGCCGGCCGGGAAGGCCACGGCCACCAGCTCGGCGGCGAGCTCCTCCTCGACGCCGGCCCGGGCCGAGCTCCCGGCGACCCGTTCGATCAGCCAGGCCAGGCCCGAGACGACGACCCCACCACCCAGGAGCACCGGGATGAAGATGTGGCCGCCGTCGAATGCCTCGGGCCGGAGCCACCGGAACGGCGTGGCCTCCACCGGTGCGGCGCGCAGCCGCGCCAGGGCCCCCGGCGGGGGCTCGCTGCGCGTGTCCGGCGACAGGTGGGTGTCGAGCCGGGCCAGCCGGCGCAGCACGAGCGCCGTGCACAGCGTCACCAGGGCGGCCAGGAAGAGGATCCCCACCAGCAGTGCCCGGTGCCACTCCCACCGGTAGACGTAGACGAACAGGTAGCTGCCCGAGCCGATCAGGGCCACCGTGCCGAGGACCCAGCTCAGCCGTCTCATGAGCTCTCCTCCTCCTTCTCGACGGTGCCGGCGTCCCCGTCCACGCGGACCGGGACGCCCGGTGGGAACTGCTCCAGCGCGCCGGAGAACCCGACGACGGTGGGCACCTGCGACTCGCGGGCCAGGATCGCCAGGTGCGCCAGCACGCTGCCGGTCTCGGCGACGAGGCCGGCCAGCCGCGGCAGCAGGGGGGCCAGCGAGGGATCCAGGGTGCGCACGACCAGCACCGCGCCCTCCGGGGGGTCCGCGCCGTGGTGCACGGGCCCGCGGCCGGTACCGCCACCGGCGCCGGTGGCCGCGGCGGTGCCCGCCACGGGCACGGGGCGGCCGGTGTCGCTCAGCCGGAACCGGGCGGGGAGCGGCTCCCCCGCGACGACCGGGGCGGGTGCCAGCGCCCGGCCGCCGTTCCGCACCGCATCGGTGAGGTCGGCCAGCCGCAGGCCGCGGACCTCCTCGGGAGCGGTCAGCCGGCCGGCGGCCGCCAGCCGTTCCCCGAGCGTCCAGGCGGCCCGCGCGCTGACCTCCTGCAGCCACCGCACCCGCAGCCGCAGTGCCTCGCGGAGCAGTCCGGCATCGTCGTCGGCACCGGGCGGCGGGCTCTCCGGTGCGGTCACGTCCGGCGGCAGCTGCGGGAACCGGCAGACCAGCGGCGCCGCCAGGGCGAGGACGACGGGGTTGGCGGCGATCACGTCGGCATCCCGCAGGCCTGCCTGCCGGGCGGCGGACAGCGCGCGCAGCGCCGTGCCGGCGCCGGTCAGCCGCGGTGCCGCGGGGTCGACCAGCAGCCCCATGAGCACCTCGTGCGCGTGCGCCGAGGCCAGCGCCGGCTGCACGCGGTGCAGGACCGCGGCCAGCTGCCGGTCGGTGAGCGCGTCGAGGGCGGGGACCTCGCCGAGTACCCGGTCGGCGGACCCGACGACGTCCGCGGCCAGCGCGGGCAGCGCCGAACGCAGCCGCCCGACCCGCCAGGAGGCGCGCAGCCGCCGCAGCCGGGGCCGGGGGTCGAGCCGTTCCCGGAGGCTGGGGGCGTCCTGCCCCGCCTCGAACAGGTCCAGGTCGACCGCGACCCGCCCGTCGACGACGGCGACCAGCGGGGAGGCATCGACGGCGGCCGCGGTGGCCGTTCCGGCGAGCAGCAGCGCGTGCTGCAGGGCGGTGCGCAGCGGGGCCACCCACAGGTCGACCTCCAGCGGCTGCAGCGGCTCGGGAAAGGTCTCGGCCACCGGGCCGGGGCCGAGCACCGGCCCGCCGGGCCGGCCACGCGGCTCGGCGGTGACCGGCCGGCTCTGCAGCAACCGGAGCCGGCCGGCCTCGTCGTACGCCCACTCGACGTCCTGCGGGCCGCCGAACACCTCCGCCGTCCGCTCGGCGAGTCCGGTGAGGGCCCGCAGCTGCGCGCGCCGCAGCCGGGCCCCGTCGTTCCCCCGGGAGACCTGGACGACGCCGCCGGCCCGGTCCAGCTCGTACCGGCTGCCGTCGACCTGCCCACTGACCAGCCGGTCGGGGCCGCCCTGCACGGCGGCCACGACCACCCGGTCCTCCCGGCCGGACACCGGGTCGATGCCGAAGAGCACCCCGCCGCTGCGGGCGTCGAGCATCGGCTGGACGAGGACGGCCAGCGGCTCGTCGCCGGTGAGGCCGTCCGACCCGCCGGCCGCCGCGGCCCGGGAGCCGATGACGGTGTCGATCGCCCGCTGGAACTGCTCCCACCCCCGCGCACCGACGACCGACTCGAAGCGGCCGGCCATGGAGGAGTCGCCGAGATCCTCCACGGTCGAGCTGCTGCGCACGACCAGCGGTACGGCGCCGTCCCGGGACAGCTCTCGCCAGACGTCGACCACGGCGCCGGGCAGGGCCGCGCCGGCGGCCAGCCGGTCGACGCCCGCGGTGGTGAGCACGAACCCGGGCACGGTGGGCAACCCGTGCCGGGCCGCCGTGGCCAGCGCGGCCGCCTTCGCGCCGGTCCACGCCTGCTCCGCGGCCCGGTCGTCGTCCAGGGGCAGGACCCAGGGCAGCGCCCCGGAATCGGGCGCGGCCCCGGGGCCGTCGGCGGTCGCGGCGGTGGACATGTCCGATCCGTTGCCGGACGGGCGGGGATCCAACCCGGTCCGGGCCCGTACGGCGCGAATGTCAGACAGTCGTAACACCGGCGGCCGGCCGGAGGGATCCGTCATCTCACCCGGCCAGCAGTAAGGGCGGGCCGGAACGGGCAGGGAGGGGGACATGGACACCTTCCACCGCGGCGACCTGGTCTTCGACGTGCGGGACGCCGGCTCCCCGGACGGCGAGCCGGTCGTCCTGCTGCACGGCTTTCCGCAGGACTCCGGCGCCTTCGACCGGCTGAGCCCGGCGCTGCACCAGGCCGGGCTGCGCACGCTCGCTCCCGACCAGCGCGGGTACTCCCCCGGCGCCCGGCCGGCCGGCCGGTCGGACTACCGGGTGCGCGCCGCGGTGGACGACGTGCTGGCGCTGCTCGACGCCGCCGGGCTGGACAGCGCGCACGTCCTCGGCCACGACTGGGGCGGCGCGGCGGCCTGGGCGCTCGCCGCCTGGCACCCGTGGCGGGTGCGCACGCTGACCGTGCTGTCCCTCCCGCACCCGGCCGCGATGGCGCAGGCGATGGTCAGCAGCGACCAGGCGCTGCGGTCGGGCTACATGGGCTTCTTCCAACTGCCCGGCGTGCCCGAGCGGGTGCTGCTGGCCGGTGGCGGGGCGGTGCTGCGACGCACGCTCCGGCAGGGTGGCCTGCCCGACGAGCTGGTCGAGCGGTACGTCGGGCGCATGCAGCAGCCGGGTGCGCTCACCGGCGCGCTGAACTGGTACCGGGCGATCCCGTTCGCCGCGCGCGACCGGGTGGGCACCGTGCGGGTGCCGACGCTGCACATGTGGGGTGACCGGGACACCTTCCTCGGCCGGGCCGCGATCGAGGCCAGCGCCCAGTTCGTCGCCGCCCCCTACCGGCTCGAGGTGCTCGCCGGAGAGAACCACTGGCTGCCCGAGCTCGCTGCCGAGCGGGTCGCCGAGCTGCTCACCGCCCACGTCCGGGCCGGCGGCTGACGCCCGGCGGGGCTCGGTCGCCGGGCCGGAGCCGCTGGGGCAAGCTGGCTGCACACGCGGATCGCCGAACGAGGAGAAGAGGAGGTCGTCCGGATGCCGGAGCGGGGCCGGGCAACGGCCCGGGAACGGCTCGCGCCGGACGACGCCGCGGCGGAGGGGCCGGACAGCGCCGCCCGGGCCGCCGACGTGACCACGTTGCGGGCGGTGGAGGCAGAGCTGTCCCGCGCGCTGGCGCTGTCGGAGAAGGTGCTCGCCAACGCCGCCGACGGCATCTACGGGCTGGACGCCGACGGCCGGGTCGAGTTCGTCAACCCGGCCGCCGTCCGGGTCACCGGGCACGACCGGGAGTCGCAGCTGGGCCGCGACCAGCACGGGCTGATCCACGCACGGCGCCGCGACGGATCGCCCTACCCCGCCGAGGAGTGCCCGGTGTGGCGGGCGCTCCGCACCGGCGAGACGGTCGTCGCCGACGACGAGGCCTTCTGGCACCGCGACGGGCGGGCGGTGCCCGTGGAGCTCATCGCCGTCCCGACCGTGGAGGAGGACACGGTGACCGGCGTGGTCGTCTCCTTCCGTGACCTCACCGACCGCATGGCCGCGCAGGCGCAGGCCGCCGAGCTGCGCCGGCTGTCCCGCCGGGTGGCCGAGGAGCGGGCGCTGTCGGACCGGCTGCAGCAGGCACTGCTCACCCCGCCACCGGAACCGGACCACCTGCACGTGGTGGTGCGGTACCAGCCGGCCGCCAGCGGCGCCCAGGTCGGTGGCGACTGGTACGACGCCTTCCTGCAGCCCGACGGCGCCACGGTGCTGGTCATCGGCGACGTGGTCGGGCACGACAGCCGGGCCGCGGCGGCGATGGGCCAGCTGCGCGGACTGCTACGGGCACTGGCCTACGACAACGACGAGGAGCTCCCGGCCACGCTGACCCGGGCGGAGCGCGCCGCCCGGGGGCTGGCGGTCAGCACCCTGGCCACCGTCGTCCTGGCCCGGGTCGAACGGTGCCCGGACATCCCGGTGTCCGGCACCCGCATCCTGCGCTGGACCAACGCCGGGCACCCGCCGCCGGTCGTGCTGCTCCCCGACGGCACCACCACCGTGCTGGAGACCCCGACGGACATGATGTTCGGCGTCGACCCGGACACCCCCCGGTACGGCCACGAGGCGCACCTTCCCGACGGCGCCACCCTGCTGCTCTACACCGACGGGCTGGTCGAACGGCCCGGCAGCGATCTGGACGAGGGGACGGCCGCCCTCCGGGCGAGCCTGAGCGGCCTGCGCGGGCTCCCGCTGGACGAGCTCTGCGACGCGCTGCTCGACCGGCTGGTGCCCCAGCACGGCCTCGACGACGTCGCCCTCATCGCCGTGCGCGCCCATCCGGAGGACCGCCCCCGGCCGGCGGAGGCGGGCCCCACCCGGCTGCCCGAGGGAATCGACTGACGCATCGACCGCCGGCATGTCGTACCGCGGTCCTACGGTGACCGCGTGGCCATCGAGCTGACCCGCGCCGACGTGCTCGGCGCCCGCGTGCGCGCCCAGCAGCTGGACCGGCCGGCCGGTGCGCTCACCGGCACCGCCGTCCTGGACCTGGGGGTGCAGGACACCGGTCCCGACGGCGGCCGCTGGGCGCTCGCCGTCCGGGGGGTCGACGTCGGCGCACTGGACGACGACGCCCTGGTGACCGTGTGGACCATCCGCGGCGCACCGCACGTCTACCGCCGCGCCGACCTGCCGGGGGTGGCCGCGGCGACCCGGCCGTTCTCGGAGGCCGACGCCGGCAAGCGGATCTTCGACGCGGCGAAGCCGCTCAGGGCGGCCGGCATCCCCGTCGAGGCCGCGCTCGACGTCATCGCGGCGGAGCTGCGGTCGATCGTGACCCGGCCGACCGTCAAGGGCGAGATGTCCCGGCAGCTCACCGCGGCCCTGCCCGACCCGTACCTGCGGGAGTGCGTGCCGTGCCGGGCCGTCCACCCGTGGGAGCAGCCGTTCCGGCTGGCCGCGCTGCGCGCCGGGCTGGAGCTGCAGCCCGGCACCTCCCCGCCGGTGCTCCAGCCGATCCCGGGGTTCGCCGTCGCCGCCGCCGTGCCCGGGCGGCTCGACGTCGTCCGGGCGTACCTGCGGCTGTTCGGGCCGGCCACGCCCCAGCACGTGGCCGGCTACCTCGACGCGCCGCAGGCCGATGTCACGGCCCGCTGGCCGGACGACGCCGTCGAGGTGTCGGTCGACGGCGGGCGCCGGTGGGCGCTGGCCGAGGACGTCGACCGGCTGGCGGCCGGCCCGGCGACGACGACCCGGCTGCTGGGCCCTTTCGACCCCTACCTGCAGACCCGCGACCGGTCGCTGCTGGCCCCCGACCCTGCCCGGGCCAGAACGCTCTGGCCGGCGCTGGGCCGCCCCGGCGCGGTGCTCGTCGACGGCGAGGTGGCCGGCACCTGGCGCCCGCGCAAGGCCGGGAAGCGACTGAACGTGCGGGTCGACCTCTGGCACCCGCTCCCGCCGGCCGTGCGGAAGGCGATCGGTGCGCAGGCCGAGCTGCTCGCCGCCTCCCGGCAGCTGGCGCTGGGCGCGGTCGAGGGCATCGGCTGAGGACGCGTGATCCCCGCCGCGCGCCGGGTAGGAGCCGCGCCATGACCGCCGACGTGCCGACCCCGCCGCACCCCGGCCCGCCGTCGTCCCTGACCCGCGCGGCCCGGCTGGACCGCCTGCCGTTTACCCGGGAGCACGGCAGGCTCGTCGCCGGGTCGGGGTTCGGCTGGGCGCTGGACGCCATGGACGTCGGGCTCATCTCCTTCGTGATGGCCGCGCTCGCGGTGCAGTGGTCGCTGTCGCCGACGGAGCTGTCCTGGATCGGCTCCATCGGCTTCGTCGGGATGGCCCTGGGGGCCACGCTCGGCGGCCTGCTGGCCGACCGGATCGGCCGCCGGCAGGTCTTCGCAGTCACGCTGCTGGTGTTCGGGCTGGCCACCGGCGCGGCCGCGCTGTCCTGGTCGGTCGGTGCGCTGCTGGTCTTCCGGTTCCTCATCGGGCTGGGTCTGGGCGCCGAACTGCCGGTGGCGTCCACGCTGGTCAGCGAGTTCGCCCCGGCCGCGGTGCGCGGCCGGGTGGTCGTCGTCCTCGAGGCGTTCTGGGCGGTCGGCTGGCTGCTCGCCGCCCTGATCGGCTACTTCGTGGTGCCGACCAGCGACAACGGCTGGCGCTGGGCGTTCGCGATCGGCGCGCTGCCGGCGGTCTACACCGTCGTCGTCCGGCGCGGGCTGCCCGAGTCGGTGCGCTTCCTGGAACTGCGGGGCCGGGTCGACGAGGCCGAGGCCACCGTCCGCCGCTTCGAGGCGGCCGCCGGGGTGGCGCCGGTCCCCTCCCCCGTTCCCGAGCCGACGCCGGCGCCGGGCCCGCGGGCGCTGTGGGCGCGCGGCAGCCGGGTGCGCACCGGGGCGCTGTGGACGGTCTGGTTCAGCATCAACTTCGCCTACTACGGGGCGTTCATCTGGCTGCCCACGCTGCTGGTCGCCTCGGGTTTCTCGCTGGTGCGGTCCTTCGGGTACACGCTGCTCATCACGCTGGCGCAGTTGCCCGGGTACGCGGTGGCGGCGTTCCTCATCGAGCGGTGGGGCCGGCGTCCCACGCTGGCCGTGTTCACCCTCGGCTCGGCCCTGGGCGCGGGGCTGTTCGCCGGCGCGGACGGCGAGACAGCGGTACTGGCCACCGGAATGGTGCTGTCGTTCTTCAACCTGGGCGCCTGGGGTGCGCTGTACGCGGTGACGCCGGAGGTGTACCCGACCGCGCTGCGGGCCACCGGCGCCGGGGCGGCCGCCGGGTTCGGCCGGATCGCCTCGATCCTGGCGCCGCTGTGCGTGCCGCCGCTGCTCGAGCGCGGCGGGAACGGGCTGGTGTTCGGCGTCTTCGCGGCGTTCTTCGTGCTCGCGGCGCTGGCCACCTGGGGGCTGCCGGAGCGTCGCGGCCGCACGTTGGAGGAGATCGACGCCGGGCCGGCGGTGCCGGCGGGTGACCCGGTGCGGCCGTCCGGTCCCTGATCGCGGCCCGTCCCGGACGGGTGGCGGGCGGATCTCGCGGGTAGCAGCGGGGGATGCCGGAACTCACCAGTGGACTCCTGCCCGGGCTGACCGTCGCCGTCACCGGCGCCACCGGCAACGTCGGAACGGCACTGCTGCGGGCCCTCGCCGACGGCGGCGCGACCGAGGTGCGCGGTCTCGCGCGGCGCCAGCCGCCGGACACCGCTCCCTACGACGGCGTGCACTGGTACCTGACCGACCTCGGCGAGCCCGACAGCGAGGAGGTGCTGGCGGAGTTCCTGCACGGCGCGGACGTCGTCGTCCACCTGGCCTGGGCGCTGCAGCCGGGGCGCGAGCCCGAACGCCTGCGCCGGGTCAACGTCGACGGGACGCAGCGGGTGCTCGACGCGGCCGGCGCCGCGGGTGTTCCGCACGTGGTGCACATGTCGTCCCTGGGCGTCTACTCCGCCGGCCCGCCGTCGCGGCGGATCGCCGAGGACTGGCCGACCGAGGGCGTGCCCAGCTCGCAGTACAGCCGGGACAAGGTCGCCGCCGAGGGGCTGGTCCGGAAGTTCGTGGCCACGCATCCCGACGTGACCGTGTCGGTGACCCGGCCGACGCTGGTGCTGCAGCCCGACGCCGCGAGCGAGATCGGCCGGTACTTCCTCGGCGACCTGCTGCTCGCGGCGGCCCGGCTGCTGCCGGGTCCGGTGGCCAAGGTGCTGCCGCTCCCGCTGCCCGGGAGCCTGCATCTTTCCTTCGTCCACGCCGACGACGTGGCCTCGGCGCTGGTGCGGATCATGGACCAGCGCGCCCCCGGTGCGTTCAACCTGTCCACCGACCCGGCGCTGGACGCCGACGGCCTGGCCGCCGCGCTGGGCTCGTTCCGGGTGCCGGTGCCGGTGTTCGTGCTGCGGGCGGCGATGGACGCGGCGTTCCAGACCCGGCTGGTCCCGACCGAGCCGGGCTGGCTCGACCTCGCGCTCGGGGTGCCGCTGCTGGAGTGGGCCCGGGCCCGCACGGTGCTGGGCTGGACGCCGCGGCGCCGCGGGCCCGACGTGCTGCGGGAGTTCGTCGCCGCCCTGGGCCGGGGCGAGGGCAGCGCCGGCCCGCTGCTGGAGCCCGCCGGCGGGCCGGAGCGTCCGCCGGCCTGAGCCCGAGTCGGGCAGCGGCTCAGCGGCGGCCGGGACGGCTCCTGGCCGCGGCGTCGTCCGGGAGGACGACTAGGCGATCGCGTCCAGCGTGGCCATGGCGTCGTCGGGCAGCGTGAGCTGCGCGGCGGCCATGTTCTCGGTCAGGTGCTCGACCGACTTGGTGCCGGGGATGGGCAGGATGACCGGCGACTTCTGCAGCAGCCAGGCCAACGCCACCTGGGACGGCGTGGCATCCAGCTCCGTGGCGACGGCGGCGACCGGGCTGTCCGGCCTGGCCAGGTCACCGGTGGCGATCGGGAACCACGGGATGAAGGCGATGCCCTCGGCGGTGGCGTACTCGAGCACGTCGGCGGACTGCCGGTTGGTCAGGTTGTACAGGTTCTGCACGCTGGCGATCTCGGTGATCTGCCGCGCCGCCTTCAGCTCCTCGACCGACACCTCGGAGACGCCGATGTGCCGCACCTTGCCCTGTTCCTTCAGCTCGGCGAAGGCGCCGAGCTGGTCGGCCAGCGGGACGTCGGGATCGATGCGGTGCAGCTGGATGAGGTCGATCCGCTCGACGCCCAGGTGCCGCAGCGAGAGCTCGACCTGCTGCTTGAGGTAGGCGGGGCGGCCGACCGGCACCCACTCGCCCGGGCCGGTGCGGGTCAGGCCGGCCTTGGTGCCGATGACCAGCGACTCCGGGTAGGGGTGCAGCGCCTCGGCGATGATCTGCTCGCTGACCAGCGGGCCGTAGGAGTCCGCGGTGTCGATGAAGTCGACGCCCTGCTCGACGGCGGCCCGGACGACGCGGACGGCGCCGGCGCGGTCGGCCGGCTCGCCCCACACGCCGGGACCGGGGAGCTGCATGGCGCCGTAGCCGAGGCGGTGGACGGGGAGGTCCCCACCGAGGTCGAAGGTGAGCGGGCGGGTGGCGGTGGTCATGCGTCCTCCTGGGAGCTGGACGATCCGGGTGACCGGCGGCGGCGCCGCCCGGTCTCTCCCCGCACAGCTCCGTTGCACGCAACCTTCTTCCCGACGGCCGCGGATGTGACCGGCGGCACGGTGCGCGGGGCGCGGCTCCCCGGGTGCCGGGCGCGGCCGGCGGCTGCGGCATCGTGGTCGCGTGCAACGGTCGGGACGGCGCCGCTCCGCGATCGGTCTACCCCCCGGCCGGGTGGCCGTGCCCGGGCTGCTGCTGGCCGGTGTGCTGCTGGTCGCGTTGAACCTGCGCGGTCCGCTGGTGGCGGTCGCGCCGGTGGTCGACGCCATCGGCCGGGACCTCGCCCTCAGCGCCGGCACCGTGGGCCTGCTGACCAGCATCCCGGTGCTCTGCTTCGGTCTGGCCGCACCGTTCGCCTCGCTGCTCATCGCCCGGACCGGGGTGCACCGGGCCGTCCTGGTCTCCCTCGGCGGCGTGCTGCTGGGCAGCCTGCTGCGCTCGACGGGCAGCCCGGCCACGGCCATCGCCGGCACCGTCGTCCTCGGGCTGGGCATCACGGTGGGCAACGTGGTCGTCCCGGTGGTCATCGGCCGCGACTTCCCCACCGCGACCAACGTGGTGATGGCGGCCTACACCGCCGCGCTCAACCTGGGCTCGGCGTTCACCACCTCGCTCACCGCCCCGCTCGCCGAGGTGGCCGGCTGGCAGGTGGCGCTGGCCTCGTGGGGGCTGCTGACCGTGGTGGCCGCCGGGGTCTGGACGGCGGCGCTGCGCCGGCAGGTGGCGCGGGCCGCGGCCCGCGCCACCGACCACCCGCCTGCCGTCCCGCCGGTCCCGGAACCGGCACCGACCCGCCCGCTGTGGCGCAATCCGGTGGCCTGGGGGCTCATGCTCGCCTTCGCCGGGCAGGCGTTCAGCTACTACGGCCTCACCGCGTGGCTGCCCAGCCTGCTCGCCGACGAGCAGGGGCTCTCCCGCGCCGCGGCCGGGGTCAGCTCGTCGCTGTTCCAGCTGCTGGCCATCGTGGGGGCCTTCGCCGTCCCGGCGCTGGTGGCCTGGTGGGGCCGGCCCGCGCTGGTGCTGCTGGCGATCACCGCAGCCTGGGCCACGCTGCCGCTTGGCCTGCTGGTCGCGCCGTCGTTGTGGGCGCTGTGGTGCTGCTTGGCCGGCGCGGCACAGGGCGGTGGCATCACGGTCATCTTCATCGCGGTGGTCCGCCGGTCCCGGGGGCTCACGGAGAACCGGCGGATGTCGGCCATGGTGCAGGGCGGCGGGTACACCGTGGCCGCGACCGGTCCGCTGGTCATCGGCGCGGTGCACGACGCCTCGGGCGGTTGGACCCTTCCACTGCTGGTCATCCTGGGGGCGGTGGCAGTGATGGCCGTCGCCGGCGCCCCGGCTGCCGGCGGCCGGCCCGACGTGGTCGCCGATGACGCTGCGGAGTCCGCCCGGGCCCCGTCGGAGAGGGGATCGCGTGGGTGAACTGGTGGTCGTCCGGCACGGGCAGACCGAGTGGAGCCGGAGCGGCCAGCACACCGGCCTGACCGACCTGCCGTTGCTGCCGGCGGGTGAGGACGACGCCCGGCGGCTGCGGCCGGTGCTCGCCGAGCGGCCCATCACGCACGCCTTCGTCAGCCCGCTCGGTCGGGCCCGCCGGACCGCCGAGCTGGCCGGGCTGTTCGACGGCGGGCTGGAGACGGTCCTCGAGCCGGATCTCGTGGAGGTCGACTACGGCGGCTACGAGGGGCTGACCACGCCGGAGATCGGCGCGCAGCTCGGCGGCCGGTGGTCGCTGTGGGCCGACGGCACGGTGCCGGGCGAGACCCCCGGCGAGGCGCTGGACCAGGTGGCGGAACGGGTCGACCGGGTGCTGGCGCGGGTGCGGCCGCTGCTGGCCGACGGCGACGTCGTCCTGGTCGCCCACGGGCACCTGCTGCGCATCCTCACCGCCCGCTGGCTGGGCCTGGGGCCGGCAGCGGGCGCGCTGTTCCCGCTGGCGACCGGCCGGTACGGGCTGCTGGGCACCGAACACGACTGGCCCGCGCTGACCGGGTGGAACGTCGGCTGCCCCTGAGACAGGACCCCCTCGCCCTATCGCTCGCAAGCTCGCGACGGGCCCCTACACGGGGGCCTCGGCGTGCAGCAGCTCCGGCGCCACGGAGGGACTCGGGCGAACCGGGCGGCCGAAGAACCAGCCCTGCCCCAGGTCCGCGCCCAGCGCCCGCACCTCGTCGGCGACCCGCTCGGACTCCACCCCCTCGGCGACGACGGTGGCGCCCAGGCCGTGGGCCAGGCTGATCACCGAGGCGGCGACCGCCCGGGGGCCGGCGTCGGTCAGCCGGGAGACGAGCTCCTTGTCCAGCTTCACCACGTCGGGCCGGACGGCGGAGACCAGCGCGAGGCTCGACCAGCCCGCGCCGACGTCGTCCAGGGCGACCCGCCAGCCCAGCGACCGGTGGTGCTCCAGCACGGCCAGCAGGTGGCCGCGGTCGGGGATGGCGTGCGACTCGACCACCTCGAAGACCAGCTGTCCGGGCGAGAGTCCGCTGTCGTGCACGGCGGCCTCGGTGCCGGCCAGGCAGACCTGGGGGCGGTGGACGGCGGCCGGGTTGCTGTTGACGTAGAGGTCGGCGCTGCCGAGCCAGCCGGCGGCGCCGCGGACCGCCGCCTCCCGCGCGATCCGGTCCAGGCGGTCCAGCCACCCGGCGGACTCGGCGAGGAAGAACAGGTCGCCACCGCCGACCTCCCGGCCGTGGGCGCGGCCGCGCAGCAGGGCCTCGTGCGCGACGACGGCACCGTCGGTGAGCGAGACGATCGGCTGGTAGACCGGCCACAGCTCGGCCTCGGTGAGCACGCCGATCTCGACGGTCACCCCGCGGCGGGCGAGCTCCACGGCCAGGGACGGCGCACCGAGCAGCCGCGCGGCCAGCGCGATCTCGTTCTCCGGCGGGTCGGCGGCCACCCGCACGGCCTCGGTCTCGGCCGCGGTCAGGTCGCGGGCCAGCCGGGTGAGCAGTCGGTCCACCCGCCGGCCGTCGCCGTCGTGCGCGACGACCTCCAGCAGCCCGGGATCGGCGTAGACGTCCAGCCCGACCAGCGCGGCGGTGCGCGCGATGGCCGGCAGCACGTGTTCCAGGGGGCTGGCCAGCAACAGCCGGGTGGCGCGCTCGGGGGTCGCCCAGGCGGGGCGGACGACGTCGGCGGTTCCGCTCACCGGTGCAGGATGACCGCCCGATCACGCCGTGCGCTGCACGACGCGCCCGGCCGGGCACGAGAGCCCGCGACGACGGATCGTCGTTGCAGAGATCAACATGCCTAGAGTGTGCGGCGTGCCTGCCCTCGCCCTGCCCGATGACGGGCGCCCCCACCGCGGTGGGCGTCCCCGCGATCCCTCCCGCGACGGGGCCATCCGCTCGGCGATCCTGCGGGTTCTCGCCGAGGAGGGGTACGCCGCGCTGACCATGGACGCGGTCGCGACCCGGGCGGGGGTGGGCAAGGCGACCATCTACCGCCGCTGGCGGACCAAGTCCCAGCTCGTCGCCGACGCCGTCGTGTCCCTCGGCGACGAGGTCATGGTGCTGCCCGACTCCGGCTCGCTGGAGGACGACCTGCGCGTCCTGATGCGCTGGCTGGTCACCGCCGTGAACGGCCCGCTGGGCGCCGCGACCCGCTCGCTGTTGTCGGCCATGGCGCACGAGCCGCAGTTGCGGGCCGCCTTCCACGGCGGCCCCATGGAGCACTGGCACGCCCTGTTCCACCAGGTCTGGACCCGCGCGGAGGACCGCGGCGAGGTCCGTCCGGGCCTCGCCGGTACCGCGATCGCCGCCACGGCGTCCGCGGCGATCCTGCAGCGCTGGTTGTTCGGCGTCGAGCCGGTCGACCAGGCGTTCGCCGACGAGGTGCTCGCCGACGTCGTGCTGCCGCTGGTCGACGCCACCTGCCCGCTGCGGCGCTGACCGGGCGTCCGGAGGGCAGCGGTCAGGCGCCGTCCGCGCTGGACCGGAAGCGGCGCAGCCGCAGGCTGTTGGTGACCACCAGCACCGAGGACGCCGCCATCGCCAGACCGGCCAGCAGCGGGTTCAGGTAGCCCAGCGCCGCCAGCGGGATCAGCGCCACGTTGTAGGCGAAGGCCCAGAACAGGTTGCCCTTGATCACCGCCAGGGTGCGCCGGGACAGGCGCACGGCGTCCACGGCGGCGTCCAGGTCGGCTCGGACGAGGGTCAGGTCGCTGGCCTCGATCGCCACGTCGGTGCCCGACCCCATGGCCAGCCCCAGGTCGGCCTGGGCGAGCGCCGGAGCGTCGTTGACGCCGTCGCCGACCATCGCCACGACCCGACCGCGGGCCTGCAGGTCGCGCACGACGTCGACCTTGCCGGCCGGCAACACCCCGGCGACGACCTCGCCGCGGTCGGGGTCCAGCCCGACCGACCGGGCCACCGCGGCGGCGGCACCGGGGTTGTCGCCGGTGAGCAGGACGGGCGCCAGGCCGAGCTCCCGCAGCCGCGCGATCGCGGCCGCGCTGGTCGGCTTGACGGTGTCGGCGACGACGCAGACGCCCGTGACCGCGCCGTCCACGGCGACCAGGACGGCGGTCTGCCCGGCGCCCTCGGCCCGGTCGACGACGACGGCCAGGTCGGCCGGCACCGGGCCCGGCATCGCCGACGCCCGCCCGACGACGACGTCCCGGCCGGACACCCGGCCGCGCACGCCGATCCCCTGCTCGCTGCTGAAGCCCTCGACCTCGGGCAGGTCGCCGGCGGCCGCCACGATCGCGCGGGCGATGGGGTGCTCGGAGCCGGCCTCCACGGCGGCGGCCAGGCGCAGGGTGTCCGGCGGGCCGGCCACCTCGAGCAGGCTCATCTGCCCGGTGGTGACGGTGCCGGTCTTGTCCAGCAGGACGGTGTCCACCCGCCGGGTGCTCTCCAGCACCTCCGGCCCCTTGATCAGCACGCCGAGCTGGGCACCACGGCCGGTGCCGACGAGCAGCGCGGTGGGAGTGGCCAGGCCGAGCGCGCAGGGGCAGGCGATGACGAGCACCGCGACGGCCGCGGTGAACGCCACCGTGGCATCGCCGGTTACGAGCAGCCAGGTGACCAGGGTGCCCAGGGCGAGGACCAGGACGATCGGCACGAAGACCGCCGAGACCCGGTCGGCCAGCCGCTGCACCGGCGCCTTGCCGCTCTGCGCCCGGGTGACCAGCCGGCCCAGCTGGGCGAGCGTGGTCGCGGACCCGACGCGGGTCGCCTCGACGACCAGCCGGCCGCCGGCGTTGACCGTGGCGCCGGTGACGGGCGCGCCGGTGCCGACCTCGACGGGAACGCTCTCCCCGGTCAGCATCGACATGTCGACCGCGGAGCTGCCGCTGACGACGACGCCGTCGGTGGCGATCTTCTCCCCCGGCCGGACGACGAACCGGTCGCCGACCGCCAGCGCACCGATGGGCACCCGGACCTCGCGGCCCTCGCGCAGCACGGCGGCGTCCTTGGCGCCCAGCTCCAGCAGCGCGGTCAGGGCGGCGCCGGAGCGGCGCTTGGCCCGGGCCTCGGCGTAGCGGCCGGCGAGCAGGAAGACCGTGACCGCCGCGGCGACCTCGAGGTAGATCTCGTGGCTGCCGGCGCCCTGCTCGGCGATCAGCGTGAAGGACATCCGCATGCCGGACATGCCGGCGTCCCCGAGGAACAACGCCCACAGCGACCACAGGTAGGCCGCCGAGATGCCGATCGAGACCAGGGTGTCCATGGTGCTGGCGCGGTGCCGGGCGTTGACCACCGCGGCGCGGTGGAACGGCCAGGCACCCCAGACCGCTACCGGGCTGGCCAGGGTGAGCACCAGCCACTGCCAGTTGTCGAACTGCAGCGCCGGGATCATCGACAGCAGCACGACGGGCAGGGTGAGCGCCGCGCTGATGATCAGCCGCTGGCGCAGGCCCGCCTCCGGCGCGGGGGCGTCGGGGACGGGGTCCCCGTCGTCCGGCGGGGCGGGCAGCGTGGCGGAGTAGCCGGCGGCGCCGACCGTGGCCAGCAGCCGGTCGGTGTCGACCCGGGTGGGGTCGAAGCGGACGGTCGCCGCCTCGGTGGCGTAGTTGACGCTGGCCTGCACGCCGTCGAGCTTGTTGAGCTTGCGCTCGATCCGGTTGGCGCAGCTGGCGCAGGTCATGCCGGTGACGTCGAGGCGGACCTCGTCCAGCGGCGCGCCCGCGGTGGACGGGCCCGCCTGGGGCCCGGCGGTCATGCCGGGTCCGCGGAGTAGTTCCCCGCCTCGGCGACGGCGGCCTGCACCTGCTCGACGGTCACGTCCTGGCCGGTGACCTGGAGGCGGCCGGAGGTGAGGTCCACGTCCACGGCGGTGACACCGGTGACCTCGCCGACCTCCTCGGTGACGGAGGCGACGCAGTGCTGGCACGTCATGCCGGTGACGACGAAGGTCTGGGTCTGCACGGGATGTCCTCTTCCGGTGGTGGAGGGGTCAGGAACGGACGAGCCGGGCGATGGCCGCGGAGGCCTCGGCGATCTTGGCGTCGGCGGCGACGCCGTCGTCGGCGGCACTGCTGGCGACGGCGTCGCGCACGCAGTGGCCGAGGTGGTCGTCGAGCAGGCCGAGGGCGACCGCCTGCAGGGCCTTGGTGGCGGCCGAGACCTGGGTCAGGACGTCGATGCAGTAGGTGTCGTCCTCGACCATCCGCGCGATCCCGCGGACCTGACCCTCCACCCGGCGCAGCCGCGCCACGAGCTGGTCCTTGTCGCCTGCGTAACCCGTCATGCCGACCAGAGTACCCCTAGGGGGTACCGGTTACCACCCGCGCACCGGCTCGGACCCGTGGGTCGGCCGCTCGCACGATCAGGCGGTCGCAGGATGCCGGACGGCCCGGTCGGCGCCGGGGTGACCCACCGGGACCGACCGGGTCACGGAGCAGAAATCAGGACTCGAGGCCGTGCCTCGGTCCGCCCTTCCCGGTGGCGTCAGCGACGACGGCGGGGGGCGAGCAGCGGCGGCGGCGGGGGGTCGTTGCGGTGCTTGACCTTCAGCCCGACGACGACGGCGATCGTGAGGCCGACCGCGCCGACCAGCGCCATGCCGGGCGGGCTCTGCAGGAACGCCAGCGCGGCGGCCTTGCCCTGCGCGGTCAACCGCTTCGGGTCGGCCCGGTAGGACAACTCGTCCAGGGTGGACGCGAGGGACTCGCGGGCGGCATCGATCTCGAACTGGATCTGCTCGGGGCTGCGCGGCACGGGCGACAGCCTGCCAGATCGGCGCCCACCCGGCCGAGCCAGCCGCTCTCTAGACTTCCCCGGACGCGGGAGTGGTGTAACGGCAGCCACGCCAGACTTAGGATCTGGTGCCTTCGGGCGTGCGGGTTCGACTCCCGCCTCCCGCACGAGTGCGTCCCTCCTGGCGGGAGAGACCGCCTCTGGCCCCCCGGATGATCTCGGCCAGGCCGCGCAGCCGCTTGACCCGGACCTCGTGCACGCGGCAGCCCGGCTCCGGGAACGGCGCGGCGTCGAGCACCCCGGTGTCACCCACCGCCATCGTCGACGGATCGTGGAGTCAGCAGAGGCTGCTGTTGGCGGCGTTCACCAGATCGACGACCTCCTGCTGACCCGCTCCGCTGCCGCTGTCGAGCATCGCGTCGACCAGCACCTGCGGATCCAGGCCCTGCTCGAGCAAGCCGCATGCCTGGCGTCCCAGAGCGAGCAGATTGCTGTCGGACTGGAAGACCCAGCCATTCCCGCCCGTCCCCCGGGCCTGGCGGAGGAACGAGTCCGCCGAGCTGCTTCCTGCACCCGTCCCGGTCGAGCTCGGCGTCGTGGCGCGCGGAGTGGGCGCGACCGGCGCAGCCTCCTCGGCGGTGGCCGCCACGCCGCTCCCGCTCCGCGACCCTGCTGCTGTCCCACCGTCGCTGCTGCTGCCAGCACAGGCTGACAAGCTCAGCACTGCTGCGGCCATGACCACTACCGATCGCTGCACTGCGCCCCCGTCGTGCCCGGCCTCGCGGCCTGCCCGCGAGGATCCGGCACGATCCAAGCCGACGGCGCCGTCCGCGTGCCCCGCTCAGCCGCCGGAGACCACCCGAAGGGGTCGACCGGCCTCCGGCGTCCGGCGTCCCGTCAGGCCGGCGCCGGCGCTGACACCGAGTCGAACCAGCGCTCCAGCTGGTCGGCGGGCAACGGACGACACATGAAGTACCCCTGGGCGACGTCGCAGCCCAGATCGCTGAGCCGGTCCCAGGTGACCTGGTCCTCGATGCCCTCGGCGACCGTCGTCAGCCCGAGGTTGTGCCCCAGCTCCACGATCGACCGGACGATGTCGGCATCCCGGTGGTCGGCCGCCATCTCGGCTACGAAGGTCCGGTCGATCTTCAGCTGGTGCACCGGGAGGCCCTTGAGGTGGGCCAGCGAGGTGTACCCCGCACCGAAATCGTCGATCGACAGCGTGATGCCGACATCGGCCAGCCGGGTGAGGATCTCCTGCGCACGGTCCGGGTCGGCCATGATGGCGCTCTCGGTCAGCTCCAGCTCCAGGCAGCCCGCCGGCACCTGCCAGCGGACGAGCAACTCGGTCACGTCGTCGACGAAGCGCTCGTCGAGCAGGTTGCGGGCCGAGATGTTGACCGCGACGGTGAGCGTGCGGCCGGCCGCACGCCACCGGGCGCACTGCTCCAGCGCGGCGCTGAGCACGTACCGGGTCAGCGGCCGGATCAGCGGCGTGCGCTCGGCCAGCGGGATGAACGACGCGGGCGGGATCATCCCGCGCTGCGGGTGCTGCCACCGGACCAGCGCCTCGACGCCGGAGACCGCCGAGCCCGGCATGGCCACCTTGGGCTGGAAGTGCAGCACCAGCTCGCCGGCGTCGATGGCCCGGCGCAGGTCACCGAGCAGGCCCAGCCGCTCGGGGCTGTGGTCGTTGAGCGCATCGTCGTAGACGCACACACCCAGCCCGCGTTCCTTGGCGACGTACATCGCGATGTCGGCGTTCTGCAGGAGGCCGTCCACGTCCGACCCGTGCCCGTCCGCCAGCGCGATCCCGATGCTGGCGTCGACGTCGAGGAACACGCCGTCCACCTCGATGCTGCCCTCCATCGCAGCCTGGGCGCGGGCGGCCAGTTCCAGTGCGGCCTCGGCGCCGGCCACGGCGGGCAACAGGATGGCGAACTCGTCCCCGCCCAGCCGGGCGACCGTGTCGGTGGCCCGGACGGTGTCCTGCAACCGGGTCGCGACCGCGCGCAGCACCGCGTCGCCGTAGGCGTGCCCCAGCGTGTCGTTGATCTCCTTGAACCGGTCCAGGTCGATGAGCATCAGCGCGAGCGGTCCGGGGTCGCCGTCCGTCGTGGCGAGCGCAGCCGTCGCGCGCTCCGCCAGCAGCGTGCGGTTCGGCAGGCCGGTCAGCCCGTCGTGCAGCGCCTGGCGACGGTTCTCCTCCGCCTGGGCCAGGGTCGCCCGCCGGCTGCGGGTCAGCACCACCGCGAACAGCCCGACCAGGACCAGCCCGACGCCGAACAGCAGCGGGGTGGCCACGAGCAGCAACCGCTGCGACCGGGCCATGCTCTCCAGCGCGGTATCGGCCGCGGCCAGGTGCTGTCGCGCCTCCTCCTTCACGAGGGTCTCGAGGGCCTCGTGATGCGGGTCGACCAGCGTGTCCTCGTACTCCTCGGCCCCGGCCGGGTCCAGCCAGACCGCGGCGAGCAGGTCCTCCACGGCTGCGCCGTACCGCTCGTGCAGCACCAGCGACCGGGCGAACCGCCCCTCGTGCTCGCCGGCGGCCGTCCCCATCTGCACCAGGGCGTTCCGGGTGGCTGCGGTGGCGGCGTCGTACGCGGACCGCACCTCCTGATCAGGATCCAGGACGAGCTCGTCGGCCAGTTCCTCCTGGCGGTCCAGCCCTTCCTCCGCCTGGTCCGACCACTCCGCCACCGCGGCACTCTGCTCGACCTCACGGGCCGCGTCGGCGTTGGCGACGGCCGTCACCACGGAGAAGACGGTGAGCACGAGCAGGACGACGACCAGGCCACCGGTGGCGGCGTGCGCCGACAGGCGGCGCGATACGTCGCGGGTCAGCCGGGAGGGGAGTGCTCGCCTCGTCGGGGTCCTCATGTGCCTTGGTCCTCATCGCCACGGCGCCCGCTGGGTCGGGGCGCTCACCGTGGACATCGACCCGGAACAAGATCGGCTACAACGCAGCGGGCGCGACCCACCCCGACGAGGGAGCTCCCGCACCGGCCGGTGCCCGGGACGGGGCTGCCCCTCGCCCGGCGCGGTCAGCGGGCAGCGCCGTCGCGCTGGACAGCGGTGAAGACCATCTGCAGATTGCTGGCCTGCGCCCGGAAGGCATCGCCCGCCGACGAGGGCAGCGTGACGGTCACCGCGAGGTGGTCGGTGGCGTCGGCCGCCAGGCTCCGCGGCGCGACGAGAGCGGCGGTGCGCACGACCGGGCCGGAGGCCAGCACGGTGCGGACGTCCCCGTCGCAGGTGGCGCTCGCCGTCCAGGCGACCGAGCAGGACTCCACGGACATCTGCAGGCCGTTCGTCGCGTCGGTGTCCAGCAGGCTCGACTTCGTGGCCGTGGTGGCGAGGCTGACCGAGGAAAGCGCAGAGGTTCCGTCGTTGACCAGATCGACCGGCTGGGTCAGCGAGGACCCCGGCAGCACGCTGCCGAACTCCAGCGGCACGCTCGCCCCGCCGCCGGCCGCGGCCAGGTCGACCGAGACGACGCCGTTGTCGACCGAGACGACGGCCGGGGTGGTGCTGTCGGTGAAGCTGCCGAAGACCCCGAGGCCGGCAACGGCGGCAGCGGCGGCGACGACACCGAGCGAGCCGACGACCTTCGCGGTGTTCGTGCGGTGTGCCGTCCGGGGGGTGGGAGTGGTGGTCACGGCGGGGCTCCTCGCAAGCGGTGTACCCGGCGGTCGATCCGCCGGTACCGAGAACGATCCGGGGGCAACCGCAGGGCGGCCGCGAGGCAACCGCAAGAAACCCGCAAGGTGTGCGGCGGCGGCCGTGCCACCGCCGGGTCAGCCGCGCAGCACCTCGGCGAGCACCGGCACCAGCGCGGCGAAGGCCTGCCCACGGTGGCTGAGGGCGTCCTTCTCGGCCGGCCCGAGCTCGGCGGCGGTCACGGTCTGGCCGGCCGGCACGAACACCGGGTCGTAGCCGAAGCCGTTCGCGCCCCGCGGCCCACGGCCGACGCTTCCCCGCCACTGCCGCTCCAGCACGTGCTCCACGCCGTCCGGGGTGACCAGCGCGGCGGCGCAGACGAAGGCCGCGCCACGCCGCTCGTCGGGGACGTCGGCGAGCTGGCCGAGCAGCAGCGCGGTGTTCGCCGCGTCGTTCCCGTGCCGGCCCGACCAGCGGGCCGACAGCACCCCGGGCATCCCGTTGAGCGCGTCGGCGGTGATCCCGGAGTCGTCGGCCACTGCGGGCAACCCGGTGTACCGGACCGCCTCACGGGCCTTCAGCAGGGCGTTCTCCTCGAACGTCGCCCCCGTCTCGGGGGCCTCGGGGTACTCGGGGACGTCGCGCAGGCCGACGACCGCCACGCCCGGGACGGCGGTGGCCAGCAGCCGCTGGAGCTCGGCCAGCTTGCCGGCGTTGCGGGTGGCCAGCAGGAGCCGGTGGCTCACTTCTCCAGCGCGATCTGCTGCAGCAGGGTCAGCTCGGCGCAGCCGGTCACCGCGAGGTCCAGCAGTTCATCGAGCGTCCGCCGGTTGAAGACCGCACCCTCGGCAGTGCCCTGCACCTCCACGAAGCTGCCGTCGCCGGTGCAGACGACGTTCATGTCGGTGCCGGCCGTGACGTCCTCCTCGTAGGCGAGGTCGAGCCGGGGCTCGCCGTCGACGACCCCCACGCTGACCGCCGCGACCGACTGACCGATCGCGGTGGGCCTCGCCAGCTTGCCGCGGGCTCCGAGCCAGGAGACGGCGTCGGCGAGGGCGACGTAGGCGCCGGTGATCGCCGCCGTCCGGGTACCGCCATCGGCCTGCAGGACGTCGCAGTCGAGTGCGATGCTGTTCTCCCCGAGCGCGGCCAGGTCGATCGAGGCACGCAGCGAACGGCCGATCAACCGGCTGATCTCGTGGGTGCGGCCACCGATCCGGCCCTTGACCGACTCCCGGTCGCTGCGGCTGTGCGTGGCCCGCGGGAGCATCGAGTACTCGGCGGTGACCCAGCCCAGGCCCGAACCGCGCCGCCAGCGGGGCACGCCCTCGGTGACGCTCGCGGCGCACAGCACCCGGGTGCGGCCGAACTCGACCAGCACCGACCCCTCGGCGTGGTCGAGCCAGTTGCGGGTGATGGTCACCGGACGGAGCTGGTCGGCCGTACGGCCGTCGGGGCGGGTCACTGTGCCGAGGGTAACGAAGTCTCCTCCGGCCCGATGGGTCGCGATGGGCGTCGCGTGCCACCCTCCTCCCATGCGCTCCGAGCTGCGTGCCGTGCGGACCGGCGGGGTTCCCTCCGTCGTCGACCTGACCGACGAGTGCGCGGCATTCGTCGACGGCGAGGCCGACGGGTTGCTGCACGTCTTCGCGCCGCACGCGACGGCGGGCATCGCGATCATCGAGACCGGAGCGGGCAGTGACGACGACCTGCTGGCCCAGCTCGACGAGCTGCTGCCCCGCGACGACCGGTGGCGGCACCGGCACGGTGCCCCCGGCCACGGGCGGGACCACGTGCTCCCGGCGTTCGTTCCACCGCACGCCACGGTGCCGGTGCTGGAAGGTCGGCTCGCCCTGGGCACCTGGCAGCGGATCTGTTTCGTCGACACCAACGTCGACAACCCCAGCCGGCACGTCCGGTTCTCGTTCTTGGCCGGGTGACGCGTTCGTGAGCATCGCAGCGAGCGCCAGCGAGCGAGGAGCGGAGCGGTTGCGGAACCGGCTACCGACGATCGGGCGGCTGACCGACGCGGCCGGCCTCCCGGCCGGCGGACGACGGCTTGGGTCCGGTCGGCCGCGTGTAGGACGATGCCGGCATGACCGAGACCGACGTCGCCCCCGTTCGCCTCACTCCCGGTGACGTGGCGCCGGACTTCACGCTGCCCGACGCCGATGGCACCCCCGTTCCGCTGGCCTCCTACCGGGGGCGGCGGGTCATCGTCTACTGCTACCCGGCGGCGCTGACCCCCGGCTGCACCACCCAGGCGGTCGACTTCACCGCGGCCGCCGGCGACCTGGCCGAGGCCGGGCTGGACATCATCGGCGTCTCCCCCGACGCCCCCGACAAGCTGCTCCGCTTCCGGGAGAAGGAGGAGCTGGGCATCACCCTGCTGTCCGACCCGGACAAGGAGGTGCTGCGGGCCTACGGCGCCTTCGGCCCGAAGAAGCTCTACGGCAAGGAGGTCATCGGGGTGATCCGCTCCACGTTCATCGTCGACGCCGAGGGCCGGATCGAGAAGGCGGCCTACAACGTCAAGGCCACCGGTCACGTCTCCAAGCTGCTGCGCGACCTCGGCCTGGGCTGAGCGGCGCCTCATGCGCGCCACGTTCCCGGCCGGGGCTGGCAGGCCGGCCCGCAGCGGTGGCCGGCATCCCACGGGAACCGCCCGTCGGCGTCGCTCCAGGTCAGCTGCAGGGCGGCGACGGACACCTGGGCAGGCCGCTGGTAGTGCCGGTTGGCACCGAGGACGACCTCCCCGGGATTGGGCACCGCCTCGACGACGAACCGGGTCGTCGTGTCGTCGAACCCGAGCAACTCACCCGGGACGAGGTCCCGCCCGCCGGTCACCAGGTCGGCGACCCGGGTGAGCCAGCCGTGGGTGGCCTCCGGGGCGAGGCCGACCACGACCAGCTCGGGGTGACCGAGACCGAACAGGCCGATCGTGTACCCGAAGGCGGGTTCATCGGGGTGGTCCCCCGGGCCGACGTACTGGACCACCCAGCGGTGTGCGCGGATGGCCTGGACGAGGTGGGCGTCCTCCTGGTCGAGCCAGGCGGTGGTCTGCGGGTCGGTCGTCATGGCGGCAGCCTCGGCCCGGCCACCGACACGACGCGGGATCGCGCGGGCGGCCTGTGGACAACCTTCGTCGTCCCCAGGCAGGGCTATCAGGTCGGCGGCGGCTGCTGCCCAGCCGCCGTCCGCGCGCGGGCGCGGCGCTTGCCCTCGTGCATCGCCTGGACCCGGGCGACCGGGATGGTGTGCCCCTCGGCGACCAGGTCGGCGGGCAATTCCTGCGGCTCGGGCAGCGCGGCGGCCCAGGGGTCGCCGCTCCCGATCCGCTCGCTCGCCGTCCGGACCGTGACGTCACCGGGGCGGACGTCGTCCAGCTCGGCCCAGTCGACCGGCGCGGACACCGGCAGACCGGGGCGGACCCGCGGGCTGTAGGCGGCCGCGACCGTGCCCCGCCCGGACCGGGTCGAGTCGACGAAGACTCGGCCGGCGCGCTCGGCGACCACGTACGCCGTCGTGGCCAGCGAGGGGTCCAGCCGCTCGGTGCGGGCCGCCAGCGCGCGGGTCGCCGCCGCGACGTCCTCGGCCGGCGAGCCGTGCACCGGGACGACGACGTGCACCCCGGTGGAGCCGCTGGTCTTCACCGCGGCAGCCAGGCCGGCGTCGGCCAGTGCCCGCCGGACCAGCCGGGCGGTGCGCACCACCACCTCGAACGGCGCGCTGTCGGGCGGGTCGAGGTCGAGCACCAGCCCGGTCGGCTGCTCCTCACCCACCCGGCCGAACGGCACGTGGTACTCGACCGCCCGCTGGTTGGCCAGCCACAGCAGCGTTCGGCGGTCCTCGCACAGCACCTGGTGGACCTCCCGGCGGGCCCGGTCGGACCAGGTGGCCACGGTGCGCACCCAGTCCGGCGCTCCCTTGGGCACGTCCCGTTGGATGAACGGCGCGGCTCCCGGTCGCACCCGCTTGATGGTCAGCGGCCGCCCGGCGAGCAACGGCACCAACCGGTCGGCGAAGGCGTCGAGGTGGTCGACCAGCTCGCCCTTCGTCACCTCGAGCCCGTCGCCCAGCGGAGAGCTGAGGCTGCTCAGCCGGACGCCGTCCCGCTCGTCGTCTGCCACCCGGCCACCGTGCCCGGGCGCAGCGGTGCCAGCAATAGAAGGACCCTCCTGCCCCCCACGCCTCGCAGGCTCGGCGCGGGCCCCTGCAGGAGGGCCGTCACAACTCGTACACCGCGGCGTGCTCGGCGAGCTCGGCGGCGGGGAACGCCCCCCGGGCGGCGGCCAGCTGCTCCCCGGCGTCCACCCAGGCGGGCACGTGGGTGACCAGCAGCCGCCCCACCCCGGCCGCGGCGGCGAGCTCGCCCGCCTCCCGGCCGGTGAGGTGCAGGCCCGGCGGCAACCCGGGGACCTCGGGGTGCGCGGCCTCGGCCAGCAGCAGGTCGGCGCCGCGGGCCAGCTCCTCGACGGCGGCCGAGGGCCCCGTGTCCCCGGTGTAGACCAGCGTCCGGCCCGCCACGGTCAGCCGCAGGGCGTGGCACTCGATGGGGTGCGCCGTGCGCGCCGTGCGCACCTGGAACGGGCCGAGCGTCCACTCGCCGGGCCCGATCGGGATCGCGTCGAAGACGTCGGCGATCTGGTCGCCGTCGTCGCCGTAGGCCATCGCCAGCCGCCGGGCGGCGCCCACCGGGGCGTAGAGCGGCACCGGGGTGCGCGAGGACTGCCCGGAGTAGCGGTGCCACACCATGAAGGGCGCGGCGTCCAGGCAGTGGTCGGCGTGCAGGTGGGACAGGAACACGGCGTCCACGGCGGCCGGGTCGGCGAGGGCGACCAGCGACCCGAACGCTCCGTTGCCCAGATCGAGCAGCAGACTGAAACCCTCGTGCTCGACGAGGTAGCAGGACGCCGGGGACGCCGGACCGGGCGCGCTGCCCGAGCAGCCCAGGACGGTGAGCCTCACGGCGCCACTGCCGGCTGCGCCCCGACCGCGGTACGGGTGACCATGTCGACCTCTGGCCCCAGGAATCGACGGCCCAGCCGGGCGAAGGGCTCCGGGTTCCCCGTCGCCAGGAAGCGGTGCACCGGTGGCGGCGCGTCGACGGTGCGCAGCAGGTCGGCGCGGGTGAGCACCCGGTAGACGTCCTTCGCCGTCTCCTCGGCGCTGGAGACCAGCGTGACCTCGTCGCCCAGCACGAGGGAGAGCACGCCGGTGAGCAGCGGGTAGTGGGTGCAGCCGAGGACGACGGTGTCGACCCCGGCGCCGAGCAGCGGGTCGAGGTAGGACTGCGCCAAGCCCAGCAGCTGACGCCCGCTGGTCACCCCGCGCTCGACGAAGTCGACGAAGCTCGGGCAGGCGGCGCTGGTGACGGTGATCTGCGGCGCCGCGGCGAAGGCGTCCTCGTAGGCGCCGCTGGTGATGGTGGCCTGGGTGCCGATGACCCCGACCTTCCCGTTGCGGGTGGCCGCGGTGGCGCGGCGCACGGCGGGCAGCACCACCTCCACGACCGGGACGTCGTACCGCTCGCGGGCGTCGCGGAGACAGGCCGCGCTGGCCGAGTTGCAGGCCACCACCAGCATCTTGACCCCGGCGGCGACCAGGTCGTCCATTACGGCCAGGGAGTGCCGCCGGACCTCGGCGATGGGCAGCGGGCCGTAGGGGCCGTGCGCGGTGTCGCCCAGGTAGCGGATGGCCTCGTGCGGCAACTGGTCGAGCACTGCCCGGGCCACGGTCAGACCGCCCACCCCGGAGTCGAAGATGCCGATCGGTGCGTCCGGACCCGCCGTCGTCGTCCCCATGGTGCCGCCGAGGCTAGCCGCCACCGCCGACGGTCGCGCCGAGCACCCTCGGCAGCTGCGGTCAGCCGGCGCGGAGGATGGCGGCGGCCGGGAGCAGCAGGCCGGCACCGGTCCAGCGGGCGCCGGTGAGGTCGCGGACGACGACGTCGGCCGGCGTCGCCAGCGCACCGGCACCGATGCCGACCACCCGGCAACCGGCCGCCTGCCCGGCGGCGACGCCGCTCCGGCTGTCCTCCAGGACGAGCACGTCGGCCGGCGCCAGCCCCAGCCGGGCCGCCGCGGCGGCGTACCCCTCCGGGTCGGGCTTCCCGACGGCGACGTCCTCGGCCGTCACCACCACGGCCGGGGGCACGAGACCCGCGGCGCGCAGCCGGGCGGTCGCCAGCTCGCGGACCCCGGAGGTGACCACGGCCCAGGGCACGCCGTCCAGCTGCGGGATGAGGTCGAGCACGCCCGCGACGGCGGTCGTGCCGCCGACGTCCTCGAGTTCGTAGCGGGTGACCAGCGCGGTCGATTCGTCGACCTGCGCGGGCTTGACGAACACGGCGACCGTGTCGGCGGCGCGGCGGCCGGGGACGGCCGCCATGACCTCGTCCGGGTCGAGGTCGTGGTCACGCGCCCAGCGGCGCCACGACGCCTCGACCCCGGCCTCGGAGTCGACGAGCACGCCGTCGTTGTCGAACAGCAGCCCGCGGGCCGGCAACGACAGGTCCCCTTGCAGGGGCCCCCCGCGAGCCTGCGAGCGGTGGGGCGGTGACGTGCTGGAACGGCCGCCTTGCAGGGCCCCGCCGCGAGCTTGCGAGCGGTGGGGGGCAAGGGGGTCCTTACTCATGCCCAGAGCTGGCCCTCGAGCGCTGCGCTGGCCTCCTCCAGAGTGCCCGCGTAGGCGCCCGTGGACAGGTACTTCCAGCCACCGTCGCAGACGATGAACACGATGTCGGCGCGGCGACCGGCGGCGACCTCCTTGTCGGCGATGCCGAGGGCCGCGTGCAGGATGGCCCCGGTCGAGATGCCGGCGAAGATGCCCTCGCGCTCCACCAGCTGGCGGGTGCGGTGGATGGCGTCGTCGGGGCCGACGGAGAACCGCGAGTCCAGCAGGTCGGCGTCGTACAGCTCGGGGATGAACCCCTCGTCGATGTTGCGCAGACCGTAGACGAGCTCGCCGTAGCGGGGCTCGGCCGCGATCACCTGCACGCCGGGCTTCTGCTCGCGCAGGTACCGGGACACGCCCATCAGCGTGCCGGTGGTACCGAGCCCGGCGACGAAGTGGGTGATCGAGGGCATGTCGGCGAGGATCTCCGGGCCGGTGCCGGTGTAGTGCGCCTCGGCGTTGGCCGGGTTCCCGTACTGGTAGAGCATCACCCAGTCGTCGTGCTCGGCTGCCAGCCCCTTGGCGACGGCGACCGCCTGGTTGCTGCCGCCGGCCGCCGGGGAGCTGATGATCTGGGCGCCGTACATCTCCAGCAGCTGACGCCGCTCGATCGAGGTGTTCTCCGGCATCACGCAGATCAGCCGGTAGCCGCGCTGGCGGGCCACCATGGCCAGGGAGATGCCGGTGTTGCCGCTGGTCGGCTCCAGGATCGTCGACCCGGGCTGCAGCCTCCCCTCCTTCTCCGCCGCCTCGATCATCGCGATGGCGGCGCGGTCCTTGATCGAACCGGTCGGGTTGTGGTCCTCCAGCTTCGCCCACAGCCGGACGTCCGGCGTGGGCGACAGGGACGGCAGGCCCACGAGGGGCGTGTTGCCGAGGGACTCGACGAGGGAGGCGAAGCGGGCCATGAGGTCTCTCCTGACGGGTGCGGGTACGGGGAGAGCCCCGTCAGCCGCCGGCGACGGCCGGCAGGATCGTGACGGAGTCGCCGTCCTTGACGGCGGTGTCGAGCGCACCGGTGAAGCGGACGTCCTCGTCGTTGACGTAGACGTTGACGAAGCGGTGCAACTTGCCCTCGTCGGTCACCAGGCGGCCCTTGATGCCGGGGTGCTGGGCGTCGATGTCGTCGACCAGGGCGGCGAGCGTGTCGCCGTTGCCCTCGACGGTCTTGTTGCCCCCGGTGTGGGTGCGCAGGATGGTCGGGATCCGGACCTGGATGGCCATGGCGGTGGAACTCCTTCTCGCGGGGTGAGGGGTGAGGGGCGCGCGCCCGGGGCACGCGGGGATGGCGACTGCTGGGGGGAACGCCGCTCCGCGACCGACTTGTTCCCCTGGCCGCGGCGGCCCTCCTGCAGGGGCCCGCCGCGAGCTTGCGAGCGGTGGGGGGCAGGAGGGTCCTTCTTCAGTCGTAGACGACCGTCGTCGGCGAGTGACCGAACAGGTAGGACTCGACGACCTCGACGTCCTCCTCGCTCACCTCGCCCTCGACGATGCGGAAGCTGCGGAACTCGACGTCGTCGCCGGCCAGGCCGGTCTGCTCGCCGTGCTCGCGGGTGGACACCAGCACGTAGTGCGCCTCGGGCTCGGAGGCGTAGCTGATGTCGGTGCGCGACGGGTACGCCTCGGTCGCGGTGTGCGAGTGGTACACGATCACCGGGACCTCGTCGCGCGAGTCCATGTCGCGGTAGAGCTTCAGCAGGTCGGCGCTGTCGAACTCGTAGAACGTCGGCGACCGCGCCGCGTTGAGCATCGGGATGAAGCGCTCGGGCCGGTCACTGCCCTCGGGCCCGGCGACGACGCCGCACGCCTCGTCGGGGTGGTCCTGGCGGGCGTGGGCCACGATGGCGTCGTAGGTCGCGCGTTCGATGCGCAGCACGGGCACAGTCTAGGCGGTGGTTCCACCGGGCCACCCTCCTCCCCCGACCCGGTGCCACGACCCGCGGCACCGGGCGCGCCGGAACGGGGTGTGGCCCGCAGGTGTCGAGCCGATAGCGTCGCGTTCCGTGGTCCTCGAGGTGCTGATGGTCGTCGGTGTGGTGGTGCTCCCGTTGCCCGCTCTGGCGCTGGGCGCCGGAGGGCTGTTCCGGCGCAGCGGCCGGGCCAGCACGGACCTCCGGACCGACCGCATCGAACTGGCCCTGCTGGTGACCGGCCGGCTGCTCGCCCTGCTGCTCCTGCTGGCGCTGTCGGCGGTGACCCTGCTGGCCTGCGTGGGCGGGCTGGTGAAGGGGCTGAACGTGCCCAGCCTGGTCTACGTGTTCTTCATCGCCGACCTGCTGATCGCGGTGCTGGTGCTGCTCACCTTCGGGCGTCGCGACCCGCGGCGAGCGCGTCGACCAGCGACCCCTGCACAGCGGTGAGCCAGTAGTAGACGGTCAGCTGCGAGCCCTCGTCACCGGCGACGTCGATCTCGGGGGGCTCGGTCTCGGCCGTGATGCCCAGGCGGGTGCCCAGTGCCAGGCGCAGGTCGTTGGTGGTGCGCAGCCACGCGCGGGCCTGCTCGTCGTCCAGCCGGATCTCGCCGCCCTGCGGCGGGACGGTGGCCCGGACCAGGGCCAGGTCGTCGGCCTTGCCCTCGCGCAGCGCGGAGACCGTCAGCTCCCGGTACTCGGCGGCCAGCTCGGGGTCGCTCGCGTGGCCGGGCGGCAGCAGCCGCTCCACGACCGGGTCTCCCCCGGCGTCGTCGGGGTCGGCCGTGAGCAGCTGCTCGAGCTGGTCGAGCAGGAGGCCGACGATGCTGGCCTCGGCGTCGACGATGCGGGCGACGACCTGATCGCCCTTCCGGCGGAAGGGCTTCACGCGATCTCCTCGCTCATGAGTCGCGCTGGAAGGTCGCCCACAGGCCGTAGGCGTGCAGCCGGTTGGTGTCGTGCTCCATGCGTTCGCGCGGGCCGGAGCTCACGATCGCCTTCCCCTCGTTGTGGACCTGCAGCATCAGCGTCGTCGCGGTCGGCTCGTCGTAGCCGAAGAGCTCCTGCAGCACGAAGGTCACGTAGGTCATCAGGTTGACCGGGTCGTCCCACACCAGGGTGACCCAGGGGCGGTCGATCTCCGACTGCTCCCCCGTCGTGGTGTCTGGGGTGCGCTCGGGCGCGAGAGGTCCGGCCACCTGATCACTGTAAGCCGACCACCACGGGCGCTCCACGCAGCGGCCACCTATCGTGCTGGTCCATGCCGCAGAGCCCCCCGCTGCCGACGTTCAGCCCAGCGCTCCTCACCGACCGCTACGAGCTGACCATGCTGGCCGCGGCGCTGGCCGACGGGACCGCCGGGCGCGACACGGTGTTCGAGGTGTTCGCCCGCCGGCTGCCGCACGGCCGCCGGTACGGCGTGCTCGCCGGCACCGGCCGCTTCCTCGACGCGCTGGCCGAGTTCCGGTTCGGGGAGGCCGACCTGGACGCCATCCGGGCCCAGGGCATCGAGGACGAGCGGCTGCTCGACCACCTCGCCGGGTTCCGCTTCACCGGCGACATCGAGGGCTACGCCGAGGGCGACTTCTACTTCCCCGGCTCGCCGGTGCTCACCGTGCGGGCACCCTTCGGCCAGGCGGTGCTGCTGGAGACGCTGGCGTTGTCGGTGCTCAACCACGACAGCGCCATCGCTTCGGCCGGAGCCCGCATGGTCGGGGCCGCGTGCGGGCGCCCGTGCATCGAGATGGGCTCCCGACGCACCCACGAGGAGGCGGCGGTGGCAGCCGCGCGGGCAGCCGCCCTGGTCGGCTTCACCGCGACGTCGAACCTGGCCGCCGGCGCCCGCTACGGCATTCCCACGACCGGGACGAGCGCGCACGCGTTCACCCTGCTGCACGACGACGAGGCGGCGGCGTTCCGCGCCCAGCTCGCCACGCTGGGCGTGGACACCACGCTGCTCGTCGACACCTACGACACCGAGCAGGGCATCCGGACCGCGATCGAGGTGGCCGGGCCGAAGCTCGGCTCGGTGCGCCTGGACTCCGGTGACCTGACCGTGCAGGCGACCCGCGCCCGCGAGCTGCTGGACTCGCTGGGCGCCTTCGGCACCAAGGTGATCGTCACCAGCGACCTCGACGAGTACGCCATCGCGGGGCTGGCCGCGGCCCCCGTCGACGGCTACGGCGTGGGCACCTCCCTGGTCACCGGCTCGGGTGCGCCGACGGTCGGGATGGTCTACAAGCTGGTCGAGCGCGACGGCGTGCCGGTGGCCAAGAACTCCGAGGGGAAGCGGTCGGTGGGCGGGCGGAAGTCCGCCGTCCGGCGGCACGACGCCGAGGGGACGGCGACCGCCGAGGTGGTCAGCAGCGGCCCGGTGGAGCCTCGCGCTGGCGACCGCGAGTTGCTGGTGCCCCTGGTTCGCGACGGCGAGCTGGTCGGCCGCCGGCCACCGGCCGAGGCGCTGCGGGCCGCGCAGCAGCTGCACCGGCGGGTGCGCGGGACGCTGCCGGCGGAGGCGTGGTCGCTGTCCCGCGGCGAGCCGGTGCTGGAGACCTGCACGGCATGAGCACCCCGCGCCGGGCGCCGGGCAGGATGGGCGCATGAGCCGAGCGCTGATCGTGGTCGACGTGCAGAACGACTTCTGCGAGGGGGGCAGCCTGGCCGTGGCCGGTGGCGCCGCGGTGGCCCGGGCGATCAGCGCGCACACCGCGGCGGGCGGGTACGCCCACGTCGTCGCCACCCGCGACCACCACATCGACCCGGGAGCCCACTTCTCCGACTGCCCCGATTTCCTCGAGTCCTGGCCCGCGCACTGCGTGGTCGGCACCGGCGGCGTCGACCTGCACCCCGACCTGGACCGCGGGCCGATCGAGGCGGTGTTCGACAAGGGCGAGCACGCGGCCGCCTACTCCGGTTTCGAGGGGAGCTGCGCGGGCGTGGGGCTGACCGACTGGCTGCGGACCCACGACGTGGACGCCGTCGACGTGGTCGGCATCGCCACCGACCACTGCGTGCGCGCCACCGCCCTGGACGCCGTCGGCGCCGGGTTCAGCACCCGGGTCCTGCTCCACCTGACCGCCGGCGTCGCCGAGGCCTCCACCGAGGCCGCGCTCGAGCAGCTCCGCACCGCCGGCGTGGAGCTGGAGGGGGAAGTAGGGCAGGCCCAGCCGATGACCACGGGCTGACCTGCGGACCCAGCCACGGTTCCGCGGCGTCAGCCGCTCCGGTCCGACGACCGGGGCCGGAGGCCTCGTCGAGGAGGACCGGGCAACGGCTCAGCGAGAGCCGGGGACGGCTCCTGGCAGCGGTGTGACCCGAAGGGTCACGATGCATAGAGCACCTCATCGCGGGTGAAGCCGAGCACCTGCAGGACGGCGTCCAGGTAGGGCTGGTTGAGCGCGGCGTCGGCCTGCTCGCGGACCACCGGCTTGGCGTTGAACGCGATCCCCAGGCCGGCGGCGTTGAGCATGTCCAGGTCGTTCGCGCCGTCACCGACGGCGACGGTCTGCTCGAGCGGGATGCCGTACTGCGCGGCGAAACGGGCCAGTGCCCGGGCCTTGCCGGCCCGGTCGACCACCTCGCCGACCAGTCCCCCGGTCAACTTCCCGTCGGCGACCTCGAGGGTGTTGGCGGCGGCGAAGTCCAGCCCGAGGGTGGCGGCCAGCGGGTCGGTGATCTGGCTGAATCCGCCGCTGACGATCCCGCAGCGGAACCCGAGCCGCTGCAGCGTGCGGATCAGGGTGCGCGCACCCGGGGTGAGCACCAGGTGCTCGCGCACCTCGTCCAGCACGCCCACCGGCAGCCCGGCCAGTGCGGCCACCCGGGCGCGCAGCGACTCCTCGAAGTCCAGCTCTCCGTTCATGGCCGCGGCGGTAATCCGGGCGACCTCGGCCGCCCGGCCGGCCCGCGCGGCCAGCTCGTCGATCACCTCACCGCGGACCAGGGTGGAATCGACGTCGAGCACGATGAGCCGCTTGCTGCGGCGGGCCAGGCCGACCTGCTCCACGGCCACGTCGGTGCCCGTCTCGGCGGCCACCGTGGCCAGCGCCGTGCGGAGCTCGGTGGAGCAGGCCCCGGACACGGTCAGCTCGAAGCTGGTGACGGGGTAGTCCGACAGCCGGCGGATCGCGTCGATGTTGCCGCCGACGGTTGCGATGGCCCGGGCGGCACCGGCGACGGCGGTGGGCGGCACCGGCCGACCGAGCACGATGACGTGGTGCGGGCGCCCCGCCCGCTCCCGGCGCCCGGCCCGGGCGTCGGACGTCTCCACGGTCACCTGCATGCCGGTGGCCGTGGAGACCTCACCGGCCAGCACGCTCAGGCGCTCCAGCAGTGTCCCGGTCCCGACCGGGGCACCGCCGTCGGCAGCGGCGGTCTCCCGGACGACGACGCCCAGCGCCAGCTGCCCGTGCACCACGACCTGCTCCACGTCGACGACCTCGACCGGGGTGGGCGTCGTGCCCTGCAGCGCGGTGAACAACGCCGCGGTAACCCCCGGCCGGTCGGCCCCGGTGACGGTGATCAGGAAGGACGGCGCGGCCTGGTCCGGGGGCGAGCCGGACGGCGCGGTCAGGGCGGGGGCACGGTCGGTCACCCCGCCATCGTGCCGGACACCGGACGGCTGCCCGCAGCCGCCCGGGATGCCGAACGCCCCGCCGGCCGGATGGCGGGCGGGGCATTCGGGTGAGCGATCGCCTCCTGGGGCCCCGTCTAGAGGCTCGCCCCGGCCCTGCGAGGGGCGCGGAGGACGGGGCCCTTCCTCAGGTGAAGTCCTTGTCGTTGGGGCCCTGGCGGTGCCCACCGGTGAGCCCGGTCTCGCTGGCGTAGGGCTCGTGGCCCTTGCCGGCGTGCGCCTCCATCTGCAGCCGCTCCGTGAGGTGCGGGTAGTGCAGTTCGAACGCGGGACGCTCGGACCGGATCCGCGGGATCTCGATGAAGTTGTGCCGCGGCGGCGGAGACGACGTCGCCCACTCCAGGGAGTTGCCGTGGCCCCACGGGTCGTCGCGCAGGGCGAGCCGGCCGTGCTTCCAGGACTTCACCACGTTGTAGACGAACGGGATCGTCGAGGCGCCGAGGACGAAGGACCCGATGGTCGAGATGGTGTGCATGGTGGTGAACCCGTCGGACGGCAGGTAGTCGGCGTACCGGCGCGGCATGCCCTCGTTGCCCAGCCAGTGCTGGATGAGGAAGGTGCCGTGGAAGCCGATGAAGGTCAGCCAGAAGTGCAGCTTGCCCAGTCGCTCGTCCATCATCCGGCCGCACATCTTCGGGAACCAGAAGTAGATGCCGGCGAAGGCCGAGAACGCCACGGTGCCGAAGACGACGTAGTGGAAGTGCGCGACGACGAAGTAGCTGTCGTTGAGGTGCCAGTCCAACGGCGGGGAGGCCAGCAGCACGCCGGTCAGCCCACCGAGCAGGAAGGTGATGAGGAAACCCATCGCGAACAGCATGGGGGCCTCGAACGTGATCTGGCCCCGCCACATGGTGCCGATCCAGTTGAAGAACTTGATCCCCGTGGGCACCGCGATCAGGTACGTCATGAAACTGAAGAACGGCAGCAGCACTGCACCGGTGGCGAACATGTGGTGCGCCCACACCGCCAGCGAGAGGGCGGTGATGGCGATCAGCGCGAAGACCATGCCCTTGTAGCCGAACAGCGGCTTGCGGCTGAAGACCGGGATGATCTCGCTGATGATGCCGAAGAACGGCAACGCGATGATGTAGACCTCTGGATGGCCGAAGAACCAGAAGAGGTGCTGCCAGAGCATCGGGCCGCCGTTGGCCGCCGAGTAGACCTGCGCGCCGAGGTGCCGGTCGGCGAGCAACGCCATCAGGGCCGCGGTGAGGATCGGGAAGGCCAGCAGGATCAGGATGCTGGTGGTGAGCGCCGCCCAGGTGAACAGCGACATCCGGAACATGGTCAGGCCGGGTGCGCGCAGACAGACGATCGTGGCGATGAAGTTGACGCCACCCAGGATCGTGCCCAGCCCGCTGACCGCGAGGCCGGCGATCCATAGGTCACCACCGGCGCCCGGGCTGTGCGCCCCGGTCGACAGCGGGGTGTAGGCGTACCAGCCGAAGTCGGCCGCACCGCCCGGGGTGAGGAACCCGGAGACCGCGAGCGCCGACCCGAAGAAGAACAACCAGTAGGAGAAAGCATTCAATCGCGGGAACGCCACGTCCGGCGCGCCCAGCTGCAGCGGCATGATCAGGTTCGCGAACGCGAAGAACAACGGCGTCGCGAAGAAGAGCAGCATGACCGTGCCGTGCATGGTCACGAGCTGGTTGTACTGCTCGGGCGACAGGAACTGCAGGCCCGGCTGACCCAGCTCACCACGCATCAGCAGCGCCATCAGGCCACCCACGAAGAACCAGACGAACGATGTCGTCAGGTACATCATGCCGATGGTCTTGTGGTCGGTGGTGCGCAGCAGACCCAGGAGCCGCGACCCCTTCTCGGCCTCGTGCGCCGGGCTGGGCCGGCTCACGATCGGGGCGGGTGCGATCGTCACGCTCGGAGCTTAGACGGTGCGCCCAGCGCACGTGCGACGGGCGACGGGCGTGGCCCGTCGTGGCGCGTCGGTGCAGGTCACGGACAAGTCACGAGGGTCACCCGAGCGGGTGGTTCAGCGAGTCCGACCGGTTCCGGAAGTTTGGCCAAGATCGGGACCGGGAACTGATGATCTTGCGCTGGAGGTTCCAGCACGCGGCGGTGCGCCGCCATGCTTAGGAGGCTCACATGGACGTTCTCTGGAACATCATCGTGCTGCTCGTGATCGGTGGCATCGCCGGCTTGATCGCCCGCGCCATCATCCCGGGCAAGCAGGATCTCGGGATCGGTATGACCATCGCGCTCGGCATCGTCGGGTCCGTGGTCGGCAATCTGCTGGGCAGCCTGATCTTCGAGCCCCACCGCTTCGAGCTCGGCACCTCCGGGATCATCGGCTCCATCATCGGCGCGATCGTCGTGCTGGGCATCTACGTGATGGCGACGAACCGGAAGCACGTCACACGCTGACCCGAGCAGTCCAGCTCCATCCCCACGAGGGCCCGGCCGACCAGGCCGGGCCCTCTGGCGTTCCGGGCCCTCGGCTGCCCGGGGTCAGCCGGGAGCGTGCGTGGTGACGTCCACCGCCACCGTCACCCGCACGGGCTCGGCCAGTCGGCCGACCGCCGCGGACAGCTCGGCGGGCGTGCGGTGCCGGGCGTGCGGCCCCATCCCCACCAGGGTGCGGACCGCGGCCCGGTCCAGCAGCAGCTCCTCGCGGTGTGCCGCCGCGGCCACCGGGCGCAGATGCGGCCCGAGCGACGCGGCCAGCCGATCGGCCTTGGTCGGGTCGACGGAGAGCAGCCCCAGCGGGCCGACCAGCTCGGCGAGGTGATCCGCGGCTGGGGTGACGACGACCAGCCGCCCGTCGGGGCGCAGCACCCGGGCGGTCTCGGCACCGTTGCGCGGCGCGAAGACGACCAGCACCCGGTCCAGGCTCGCACTGCGCACCGGCCACCGGGCCCAGGTGTCGGCGACCACCGAGATGGCCCGCGGATGGGCCCGGGCAGCGCGCCGGGCCGCGTAGCGCGACACGTCCAGGACGACGCCCACCGCGCCCCGGGCCCGGTCCAGCACCCCCGCCAGGTGCGCCCCGGTCCCGCCGCCGGCGTCCAGGACGGTGCCCGGCTCGCCCGGCGCCAGGACGGCACCGGCCAGCGCGGCGGTCAGGCCGGCGTAGTGACCCGCGGCGAGGAAGTCCGCGCGGTCGGCGACCATCTCGGCCGAGTCGCCCGGGTGCACGCTGCTGCCCGAGGCCAGCAACGTCACGTGCCCCTGCCGCGACCGGTCAAAGGCGTGCCGCT
This sequence comes from Modestobacter lapidis, assembly GCA_019779905.1. Taxonomy (GTDB): domain Bacteria; phylum Actinomycetota; class Actinomycetes; order Mycobacteriales; family Geodermatophilaceae; genus Modestobacter; species Modestobacter lapidis. Next base: position 209,333 of record JABAKE010000002.1, read on the forward strand.
GCGGGCAGGCCACCCCGGAGTCCGTCCCCGACAGTGGCTGCTCGCAGACCGGGCAGGCCAGCAGCGCGACGGCCGCGGGCACCAGCGGAGGGCGGCTCATCGCCGGCCGCCCGCGCGGACGGGGAGCGCGTGCAGCACGAGGTCGGTCAACCGGCCCTCGTCGACCGTCGCGGTCAGGTACGTGCCGTTCGGCTGCCGGCGGCGGTCGGTCGGCGAGCCGGGGTTGAGCAGCCGCAGCCCGGAGTCGGCGACGGTGTCCCAGGGGATGTGGCTGTGGCCGAACACGAGCACGTCGACGTCCGGGAACCGCTCGGCGCAGCGCCGTTCGCGGCCCTGCGCGCCCCCGGTCTCGTGGACGACGGCGAAGCGGAGGCCCTCGAGCTCCACGCGCGCGACCTCGGGCAGCCGCTCGCGGAGGGCCGCGTGGTCGTTGTTGCCGTACACCGCGACGAGGCGGCGCGACCGCTGCCCGAGCTCGTCCAGCAGCGCGACGTCCACCCAGTCGCCGGCGTGCACGACGACGTCCGCGGACTCGATCGCGACCCACAGGGCATGGGGAAGATCACGGGCGCGCCGGGGGACGTGGGTGTCTGAGATGAACACCACGGAAACCGGCACGACTGCATCGTCGCAGGCCACTACCTTCGCCTCTTGGCCGACAACTCGGCCGAGCCGAACGACGATCGAGGACATCCGTGAGCGACACCGCCCCGAACGCCACCGCCTCGGGGGTCTTCCCCGACGCCGAGCCCTATCCGAGACGGTGGCTGGCCCTCGCCGTCATCGCCGTGACCGTCCTGATGGTCATCCTCGACGCGACGATCGTGAACATCGCCCTGCCGGCGGTGACCGCCGACCTCGGGGTCAGTGCGGCCAACCAGCAGTGGATCGTCACCGCCTACACCCTGACCTTCGGCGGCTTCCTGCTCCTCGGCGGCCGGATCGCCGACTTCTGGGGGCGCAAGCGCACCTATCTGGTCGGCGCGGCCGGCTTCGCGGTCGCCTCCGCCCTCGGCGGTCTGGCCACCAACGAGGTGATGCTCTTCGGTGCCCGCGCGCTGCAGGGCGTGTTCGGCGCCCTGCTGGCCCCGGCCTCCCTCGCCCTGCTGACCGTGCTGTTCACCGACGCCAGGGAGCGGGCCAAGGCGTTCGCCGTCTACGGCGCCATCGCCGGTGGCGGGTCCGCGGTCGGGCTGCTGCTGGGTGGGGTGCTCACCGAGTACGCCGACTGGCGCTGGTGCTTCTGGGTCAACGTGCCGGTCGCCATCGTCGCCATCGTCGCCGCCATCCCGGTCGTCCCGGAGAGCAAGGCCCCGGGCGAGACCAGCTACGACATCCCCGGCGCCGTGCTGGTGACCCTCGGCCTGGCCTCGCTGGTCTACGGCTTCACCCGCGTCGCGGAGGCCTCGCAGGAGAACGCGGTCACCGGATCGACCGACAGCGCCTGGACGAACGGCCCGGCCCTGACCTTCATCGTCGTCGGCCTGCTGCTGATCGCCGCGTTCGTCGTCGTGGAGCTGCGGGTGCGCAATCCGCTGCTGCCGATGCGACTGGTCCTCGACCGCAACCGCGGTGGGGCGTACCTGACCTCCACGCTGGTCGGCGCCGGCCTGATCGGGGCGTTCTTCTTCCTGAGCCTGTACTTCCAGCAGGTCCTCGGGTACGAGCCGGTCGTCGCCGGGTTCGCCTCGCTGCCTGTCACGCTCGGCGTGCTGATCGCCGCCGGCGCCGCCAGCGCCCTGGTGCTGAAGACCGGGCCCAGGCCGCTGATGGTGCTCGGTGGGCTCCTGGCCGCGGCCGGCCTGTTCGTGCTGTCCTTCCTGACCGTCGACAGCTCCTTCTGGGCACTGCCCTTCCCGGGCCAGCTCCTGCTGGGCCTCGGGCTGGGCTTCACGTTCGTGCCGTTGTCCAACCTGGCGCTCATCGGCGCCGGGGAGCACGACGCCGGTGCCGCGAGCGCGATGCTCAACGCCACCCAGCAGGTCGGCGCCTCGATCGGGACGGCGCTGCTGGCCACCATCTCGGTCGGTGCGGTCACGTCCGCCCTGGCCGACCGCGTCGCCGCCGGCGGCGACCCCCGGGACCCCGCGCTCGGCCTCGCCGCGCAGGTGGACGGGTACACCACCGCCTTCACCTGGGCCGCGGGCCTGCTGGTGGCGGGCGCGCTCGTCTCCGCGGCGCTGATCAAGGCGACCAAGGACGACCTGCCTGCCGAGGGCGCGATGGTGCACGCCGCCTGACAGAAGGACCCCGTTCCCCCACGCTTCGCAAGCTCAGCGCGGTCAGGTCCCGCTGCAGGGTCCCGCCACGAGCTTGCGAGTGGTGGGGGGCAGCGGGGTCCTTCTTCATTCGTGGACCGGCGACTCGTGGTCGGAGTGCCCGGCGGACTCGAGCTGGAAGGTGCAGTGCTCGACGTCGAAGTGGTCACCCAGGCAGACGCAGAGGGCGTCCAGCACCCGGCCACCGTGCCCGTCGGCCAGGACGCCGTCGTTGACCACCACGTGCGCCGACAGCACCGGCAGCCCGGAGGTGATGGTCCAGGCGTGCAGGTCGTGCACGTCCAGCACGCCGTCCACCGACAGGACGTGCGCGCGCACCTGCGCCAGGTCCACCCCGCGGGGCGCGGCCTCCAGGAGCACGTCGAGCGCCTCGCGCAGCAGCGACCAGGCGCGGGGCAGCACGAGCACGCCGATGGCCAGCGAGGCGACGACGTCGGCCCCGGTCCAGCCGGTGGTCGCGATCAGCACGCCGGCGACGATGACCGCCACCGAGCCCAGCGCGTCGCCCAGCACCTCCAGGTAGGCGCCGCGGGTGTTCAGCGATTCCGCCTGACCGGCGTGCAGGACGGCCAGGGACACGAGGTTGGCGACCAGGCCGACACCGGCGACGGAGAGCATCCAGCCGGAGTGGATGTCCGGCGGGTTCCCGATGCGCCGGACGGCCTCGACGACGACGTAGGCGCCGACGCCGAGCAGCAGGAGGCCGTTGAGCCCCGCGGCGAGGACCTCGATGCGCTGCCAGCCGAACGTCCGGCGGCCGGCGGCGGGGCGCTGCGCGAGGGTGACCGCCCCGAGGGCCAGGCCGATACCCAGGGCATCGGTCGCCATGTGCCCGGCGTCGGCCAGCAGAGCGAGCGACCCGGAGATCAGCGCGCCGACCACCTCGAGGACGAAGACGCTTCCGGTCAGGGCCAGGACGAACGCGAGCCGACGGCGGTGCGCCGCGGAGGCGGTGCCGTGCCCGGAGGCGTGGTCGTGCCCCATTCCGGTCCTCCCCCGCCTCGGCGCTCCCACATGCACCATGCCGCATGTCACGGCTCCGCGCCAGGATCACCAACCCGCGGGCCTGCCCGGCCCCCTCGCAGGGGCCCGCCGCGAGCTCGCGAGCGGTGGGGTCAGGCCCTGCTGCAGGGCCCCGCGCTGAGCCTGCGAAGCGTGGGGGGCAGCAGGGTCCTTCGACCTTCTTCAGATGTGGACGCCGTGCTCCCGCAGCCAACCCACGGGGTCGATCTTGGTGCCGTCCATGCCGCCCACGTGCACCTCGAAGTGCAGGTGCGGACCGGTCGACTGGCCCCGGTTGCCCAGCAGCGCGATCGTGTCGCCGGCCCGGACGACCTGCCCCTCGGCGACCAGGATCGAATCCATGTGGCCGTAGACGGTCACGTCGCCGTTCTGGTGCTGGATGTACACCGCCAGGCCGTACCCGCTGGCGGCACCGGCCTTGATGACGACGCCGTCCATCGCGGCGTACTCGGGCGTGTGCATCGGCGCGGCCAGGTCGATGCCGGCGTGCAGGGTGCCCCAGCGGGCACCGAAGCCGCTGGTCAGCCGGGCGCCCGCGACGGGCAGCACGACCTTGGGGCGGGCGGCCTCGGCGGCCGCGGCGGCGGCCGCGTCGATCGCCGCCTGCTCGGCGGCGGCCTGGGTCTGGGCGGCCGCCACCTTCGCGTCCTCCCGCTGGGCCCGACTGGCCACCATCTCCTGCAGCCGACCGGCCGCCTCGTCCTCCGACAGCGCCGAGGCCTGGGCACGCAGCAGGCCGAGCTCCTCGGCGACGCTGGTGGCCTCGGTGGTGGCCGGCGCCGCGGCGTGGGCGGTGACCCCTCCGGAGGTGAGCAGGCCGCCCAGGCTCACCGCACCGAGCAGTGCGGCCGTGGCAACCACCGACGGACGGCGGCGGCGGCTCCACCAGCGGCCGGCGGCCATCTCGGTGACCACCTGCTCGGGCGACCCGTCGACGTCCGCGGCGGACCCGTCCCCGGCCGGCTCCGCCGGGTGTGCAGCCGGCAGCTCGATCGCGGCCAGTTCCAGCCCCACGAGCTCGGGGGCGAGCGGGGCGGTGGGCGTGCCGGAGATCAGGACGCCGCGCGACCGGGCCGTCGCCCGGAGCTCCTCCGATGGCCAGACGGCGAGGCCGCCGGCCGGGTGGCCGTCGGCGAGCGCCGATCGGCTGTCGAGGAGCCGGGCGAGGCGTTGCGGGTCCATACACCTGTCTTTCGTCCGTACGTGGCATGACGCGCCCGACTCCGGCGTGCCGGATCGGGCGGGGCCCATGTAAACACGTCGTGACCGGTTCGTGATGTGACGTCGGGGGTATGCACACGCGGTCAAGTGATCAGCGCCACAACAGGAACTGCCAACCGTCGACCGTCCGTGACGTCATGTGTGCGCCGAGCTGATGAGTCGAACGCCTCATCACGGGTACGAGCAGGCGTGCACGCGCCGGGTGACGTTCTGCTGGCCTGACCAGCGGAGACCGCCGGGTGCCCCTCAGACGACAGGAGCGACGCATGCGCGCAGTGACGTGGCACGGCCGGGACGACGTCCAGGTGGACACCGTCCCCGATCCGACCATCCAGGACCCCACCGACGTCGTGGTGGAGATCACCACGACCGGCATCTGCGGGTCCGACCTGCACCTGATCGACGTCATGGCCCCGTTCATGACGGTCGGCGACATCATGGGCCACGAGCCGATGGGGGTCGTCCGCGAGGTCGGCCCCGAGGTGACGGCGGTGCAGCCGGGCGACCGCGTCGTCGTCCCGTTCAACATCTCCTGCGGCACCTGCTTCATGTGCGGGCAGGGGCTGCAGAGCCAGTGCGAGACGACCCAGAACCGCGAGCAGGGCTACGGCGCCTCGCTGTTCGGGTACACCAAGCTCTACGGGCAGGTGCCCGGCGGGCAGGCCGAGTACCTGCGGGTCCCCTTCGGCAACACGCTGCCGATCAAGGTGCCCGACGGCCCGCCGGACGACCGGTTCATCTACCTCTCCGACGTCGTGGCCACCGCCTGGCAGGCGGTGCAGTACGCCGCGGTGCCGCCGGGCGGCTCGGTGCTGGTGCTCGGCCTGGGCCCGATCGGCGACATGTCCACCCGGGTGGCCAAGCACCTGGGCGCCGGCCAGGTGCTCGCCTGCGACATCGTCCCCGAGCGGCTGGCCCGGGCGCGGGCCAACGGCATCGACGTGCTCGACTCCACCACCCAGGCCGACGTGGTCGCCTGGGTGCGGGACAAGACCGACGGCCGCGGGCCGGACGCCGTCATCGACGCCGTGGGCATGGAGGCGCACGGTTCACCGGGTGCAAAGTTCGCCCAGAAGGCCAGCGCGATCGTTCCCGACGCGATCATGGAGAAGGTCATGCAGGTCGCCGGGGTGGACCGTCTGGCGGCGCTCAACACCGCGATCGCGGCGGTGCGGCGGGGCGGCACCATCTCGCTGTCCGGCGTCTACGGCGGAGCGTCCGACCCGATGCCGCTGATGACGATGTTCGACAAGCAGATCCAGCTGCGGATGGGGCAGGCCAACGTCTGGCGCTGGGTGCCCGACATCCTGCCGCTGCTCACCGATGCCGACCCGCTCGGCGTCGACACCTTCGCCACCCACCACGTGCCGCTGGAGCAGGCTCCGGAGGCCTACGAGACCTTCCGGCAGAAGCAGGACGGCGCGGTGAAGGTGCTGCTCAAGCCGTAGTCGGGCGCCGGGCACGGGTGACGTGACCAGTCTCATGACCGCGGTCGGGCTGGTTCACGGCACCCGTGCTCTTGGCTACGGGTGGACAGTGCGGTCCGCCTCCTCGTTCCCTGCTGTCCGGAGTCCTCCCCCGTGCCTCGCGCGTTGCTCGCTCTCGCCATCGGTGCCTTCGGCATCGGAACCACCGAGTTCGTCGTGCTGGGCATGCTGCCCGAGATCGCCGAGGGCCTGGACGTCTCGGTCTCCGCGGTCGGGCTGCTCATCTCCGCCTACGCGATCGGCGTGGTCGTCGGCGCCCCCACCCTCACCGCGCTGGGGGTGCGCTTCACCCCGCGCCAGACCCTGATCGGCCTGATGGTGGTGTTCGTCGTCGGCAACACGCTGTCGGCGTTCGCCCCCGGCTACACGACCCTCGTCATCGCCCGGGTGCTCACCGCACTGGCGCACGGCGCGTTCTTCGGCGTGGGCGCCGTGGCCGCCCGCCGGCTGGTCGCCCGGGACAAGGGCACCCAGGCCATCTCGCTCATGATCACCGGCCTGACGCTGGCCAACGTCGTCGGCGTCCCGCTGGGCACCTTCGTCGCGCAGCAGCTCAGCTGGCGGCTGGTGTTCGGCGCGGTGGCGCTGATCGGCGTGGTCACCATCGCCGGGCTGATCGCGTGGTTGCCGCCGGCGGCCGGCGAACCGACCGATCTGGCCAGCGAGCTGGGCGCCTTCCGGCGGCGGCAGGTCTGGCTGGTGCTGGGGCTGACCGCGATCGGCTTCTCGGCGATGTTCGCCGTCTACAGCTACATCAGCCCGATCCTCACCGAGCTCGGCGGCATCCCCGAGCAGTGGGTGACGCCGGTGCTCGCGCTGTTCGGTATCGGCACCACCATCGGCACCCTGGCCGGCGGGCGGCTGGGTGACCGGTACGGCTTCTCCTTCGTCACCGTCGGCATGGGCGTCCAGGCGGTGCTGCTGGCCGCGTTCGCGCTGCTGGCCCGCACCCCGGTCGCCGCCGTCGTCCTGCTGGTGCTGTTCGGCATGGTCGGCTTCGCCATCGGGCCGGTGGTGCAGAGCCGGGTGATCGACGCGGCCAAGGTGCCCGGCGGCAGCCTGGTCGCCGCGGCGAACCAGGCCGCGTTCAACGTGGCCAACGCGCTGGGCGCGGCGCTCGGTGCCGCGGTGCTCTCGGCGGGACTGGGCTACACCGCCCCGATCTGGGTGGGCGGCGTGCTCGCGCTGGCGGGTGCGGGCATCGCCGCCCTGGCCGTGCTCGGCGAGCGCCGGGAGACCGCGGCGGCCACGGCCGACGTCGCCGCCTGGCAGCGGACGATGACGCCGGTCGAAACACCCTGACCGTGTGCGCCGGGGGCCCCGGCGGGGTAACCAGCCGTCATGACGACGACGGCGGAGACGTCCGGACAGTTCACCCTCGGCGACCGCGCCGTGCACCGGATCGGGTACGGCGCCATGCAGCTCGCCGGTCCGCACGTGATGGGCCCGCCCCGCGACCGTGCGGCCGCGGTCGCGGTGCTGCGCCGGGCCGTGGAGCTGGGCGTCGACCACGTCGACACCAGCGACTACTACGGGCCGCACGTGACCAACGAGATCATCCGCGAGGCGCTGCATCCCTACCCGGCGCACCTCACCATCGTGACCAAGATCGGCGCCCGGCGGACCGCGGCGGGCGAGTGGCCCGAGGCGCTGAGCGCGGCGGAGCTCCGCCAGGCCGTGCACGACAACCTCGACCACCTCGGCGTCGACGCGCTCGACGTGGTGAACCTGCGGATGCCCGGGTTCGCCGAGCCGGTGCAGCGCTCGCTCGCCGAGCCGTTCGAGGCGCTGGCCGCGCTGCGGCAGGAGGGCCTGGTGAAGCACCTGGGCGTCAGCAACGTGACACCGCAGATGCTGGCCGAGGCCCGCTCGATCGCCCCGGTGGTGTGCGTGCAGAACCACTACAACCTGGTGCACCGGGCCGACGACCCGTTGGTCGACGCGCTGGCCCGCGAGGGCGTCGCCTACGTGCCGTTCTTCCCGCTCGGCGGGTTCAGCCCGCTGCAGTCCGCGGCGCTGGAGACGGTGGCCCGGCGCCTGGAGACCACGCCGATGCAGGTGGCGCTGGCCTGGCTGCTGGCCCGCTCCCCCAACCTGCTGCTCATCCCGGGCACCTCGTCGGTGGCGCACCTGGAGCAGAACCTCGAGGCAGCCGCCCGGGTGCTCGGGCCGGTCGAACTGGCGGAGCTGGACCGGATCGGCGGCACCGGGGAGCCCGACGTCGACCTCTGAAGAAGTACCCCCTTGCCCCCCACCACTCGCAAGCTCGCGGCGGGACCCTGCAAGGGGGCCTAGCGGGTGCGTTGCACCCTCGCCTCGTCGAACACCGGCTCGGGCGCCTCGTAGACCTGCCCGCCGGCGCCGAACACCAGGAACCGGTCGAACGTGCGGGCGAACCACCGGTCGTGGGTCACCGCGACCACGGTGCCGTCGAAGGCGCCGAGGGCCTCCTCCAGCGACTCCGCCGACAGCACGTCCAGGTTGTCGGTCGGCTCGTCGAGCAGCAGCAGCGTGGCGCCGGACAGCTCGAGCAGCAGTACCTGGAACCGCGCCTGCTGCCCGCCGGACAGCGACCGGAACAGCTGGTCACCCTGCGGGGCCAGTCCGTAGCGGCGCAGCGTGGCCATCGCCCGGCCGCGGTCCACGCCCGGCCGACCGGGCTCGCCGTGCCAGAGCAGGTCGACCAAGCTCCGGTCCAGCCACTCGGGATGGGCATGGGTCTGGGCGAAGAACCCGGGGACGACGCGCGCCCCGAGCCGCCAGCCGCCGGTGTGCGCGACGTCCTGGCCGGCCAGCAGCCGGAGGAAGTGCGACTTGCCCGCGCCGTTGCTGCCCAGCACCGCCACCCGGTCGCCGTAATCGACCTCCAGGTCGAAGGGCTTCATCAGCCCGGTGAGCTCCAGCTGCTCGGCCACCAGCACCCGCACACCGGTGCGGCCACCGCGCAGCCGCATCGCCACGTGCTGGTCCGGCGGGCGGTCCGGTGGGGGCCCGGCGGCTTCGTACTTGGCCAGCCGGGTCTGCATCGCGTGGTAGCGCGCCGCCATGTCGGGTGAGTTCTTGGCCTGCTGCTGCATGGTGCGCACCAGGTCGACGAGCCGCTGGTGCTCCTCGTCCCAGCGCTTGCGGAGCTCGGCCATCCGCTCGTGCCGGGCGGTACGCGCCGCGGGGTAGCTCGCGAAGTCACCGCCGTGCACCCACGCGCCGCCGCCTTCCACGGTGACCACCCGGTCGGCGACCCGGGCCAGCAGCTCCCGGTCGTGGCTGACGAACAGCACGGTCTTGCGGCTCTCGATCAGCCGCTCCTCGAGCCAGCGCTTGCCCGGGACGTCGAGGTAGTTGTCCGGCTCGTCGAGCAGCAGCACCTGGTCCGGACCGCGGAGCAGGCACTCCAGCGCGAGCCGCTTCTGCTCACCACCGGACAGGCTGGCCAGCTCCCGGTACTTGCAGCCGTCGTAAGGGACGCCCAGCGCGGCGACGGTGACGGTGTCCCACGTGACCTCGACGTCGTAGCCACCGACGTCACCCCAGTGGCCCAGCGCGTTGGCGTAGGCCATCTGCGCCGGCTCGTCGTCGCCCTCCATCATCGCCAGCTCGGCCGCCTCCACGGCGTCCCAGGCCTCGCGGACGGCCGGCGGGGCCAGGTCGATGAGGAAGCGCTGCACGGTGGTGTCGTCGCGGACCGACCCGATGAACTGGCGCATCACCCCGAGGCCACCGGTGCGGGCCACCGAGCCGCCGTCCGGGGTCAGGTCGCCGCTGATGATCCGTAGCAGCGTCGTCTTGCCCGCGCCGTTCTCCCCGACCAGCGCGGCGCAGGCGCCGTCACCGACCCGGAAGGAGACGTCCTCCAGCAGCACCCGGCCGTCGGGCAGCGTGAACCGCACCCCGGCGACGTCGACGTATCCCATCCGGTCAGTCTCCCCGGCAGGGGCAACCGCATTCGCTCCCCGGCGCGGCGGAGCCGTCCTGACCCGGGCGCGGGCTCAGCTGACGGACGTGTGCAGCCGGTAGCGGGCCAGCCGCTCGACCAGCTCCGGCAACGCCCCGACCGGGGAGCCGGCCAGCTCGCGACGGGCGTTCTGGACGACCCCCATGACGACCTGCGGTCCCGCCAGCGTCCCGTACTCCTCGGCCAGCAATCTGGCCACGGCCTGCTCGACCGACTCGTCGTCCGAGGACCGGGGTGCGAGAACCGTCGTCACGAGCGTTCCTCCGGGTGCGGGGCGGTGGGTTCGGTGGGGTTCGGCGGCCTCCGCCCGGGTGTTCCGGTGGGCCGCGGTGCCGGGTACACCATGACTGCCGAGCCCGCCGGTCGGCCAGGGTCGAAGGTCCCCATCCTGGGCCGCACGGCCAGGCGAGGCCGGGCACCTGCCCCGGTCGGGTCGTCGTTCGGCGGGCAGGTTCAGCTGCTGAAGGCGTTGTGCCCGTCGGCAGTGCTGGCGACGGCGTCGCGCACCAGCTGGTCGAGGGCCACGGTGTCGACCCGGTCCAGCGAGGTGAACCGGATACAGCTCTTGCCGCAGGACACCTTGCCCAGCTGCTCGGCCCGGGACTCCGCCAGGTAGGCGCCGTCGACGATCGCGCACACGTAGACCGACAGGTGCCGCTTCTGCGCCGCCAGCGCGATCAGCGGCCACGTCGTCGTCTCGGTGGCCGACTTCGGCCGGTAGGGCATCATCCCGTAGCCCAGCATCTGCCCGCTGCCCACGGCCACCAGTTGGCGGTCGATGCCCGGGGCGGCGGCCATCACCAGCGCGTCGACGCGGCGGAGCTCGCCCTCGCGGGGGCCGGCGGCGGCGAACCAGGTGGCCAGTTCGGCGTCGGTCGGTCCGGGGCCGGCACCACCGGCGGCCGCCGGGCCACCGGTCACAGCGCCGATCCCAGCAGGACGGCGCCGGCGGTCAACAGCATCGCGGCCACGACGAGGCCGGCGATCAGCCGTTGCCGCCGCCGTCCGTCCGGGCCGAGCCCACCCATGCCCATCATGGCCGCACCGTACTGCTCCCCCGGCCGGTCGTCAGCGCCCGCGGCGCCCCAGGAGCAGCGTGTCCAGCGCTGTGCCGGCCGGCGTCGGTCGTTCCACCTGCGCCAGCCGGTCGACCTCCAGCAGCGCCGCGACGGGGGCCAGCCGGTCGACGCTGTGCAGGATCGCCGGGTCCTGCGGGCCGCCCACACCGCGCGTCGTGTTCTCGACGTCGTGGCCGAGGACCAGCAGCCGGCCACCGGGTGCCAGCCAGCCGACCGCGCGGGTCAGCAGCGCGACGGTGTCGGTCCCGGGTAGGTGCAGGTAGGCGACCAGCACGAGGTCCAGCGCGACCGGTTCCGCCGGCGCCCAGCTCAGGACGTCGGCGACCACCCAGCGGACGGCGTCCCCGCCGGGCGCGGCGCGCCCCCGGTCGAGCCCCACGCCGGAGAAGTCGACCGCGGTGACGTCCCAACCGCGACCGGCCAGCCACCGCGCGTGCCGCCCCTCCCCGGCCGCCAGGTCGACCGCCCGCCCCGGCGGCAGACCGTCGAGCTCAGCGGCGATGAGCGCGTTCGGGCCCGTCGACCACTGCGCCTTCTCGGCGTAGCGCGCGTCCCAGTCGGTTGCCTGCATGTCCGCAGTGTCGCCTCCCGGTGTTCGCGGCGCGCCCGACCGCGACCGCCGGTTCCGAGAAGGTCGTGCGGTGACCGCTCCCCCGCCGGTCCGGTTGGTGCCCTTCCGGCCCGACCTGCTGGACGCCGTCCTGCCCTGGTTCGACCACCCCGAGGTGCAACGCCGGCTGGGCGGGCGCCGTTGGGCCGCCCGGCAACTCACGCTGCCGGTGACCCCGGACGCGGCAGAGGTCCGCGGGCAGCGGGTGCTGAGCGTGCGCCTCCGTCTGGCGCGGAAACCCGTGCGCGGATCGTCGGTGGGCGGTGCGAGGGTGCGGGTATGACGACGTCCGACGAGGTCGCGCTGCTGCGGCTGGCGGCCCAGCGACTGGCCGGGCCCCGGGCGGATACCCCGACCGAGGCGGTCCGCTGGCTCACCGCCGTCCAGGGGCAGGACCTGCCCGGCGCGCTCACGTCGGTCGCGCTCCGCACGGCCGGCGGTACCCGGGCCGCGGTCGAGGCCGCGCTCGACGCCGGCGAGGTGGTCCGGTCCTGGCCGATGCGCGGCACCCTGCACCTCACCGCCGCCGACGACCTGCCCTGGCTGCTGGACCTGCTCGGCGAGCGGGCGCTGGCCGGGGTGGCCGCCCGGCGGTCGGCCCTGGAGCTCACCGCCGGCGACCTCGAGCGGGCCCGGGAGCTCGCCGTCGCGGCGCTGGCCGGCGGCGGCCGGCTCTCCCGCGCCGGGCTGCTCGCCGTGCTGGCCGACGGCGGGGTGGGCATCACCGGCCAGCGCGGTTACCACCTGCTCTGGTACCTGGCGCAGACCGGCACGCTGGTGCTGGGCCCGATGGCCGGGGGTGAGCAGCTGTTCGTGCTGCTCGGGGAGTGGGTGCCCGCGCCGCGGCGGCTGGACCGCGAGGCGGCGCTGGGTGAGCTGGCGCTGCGCTTCTTCCGCAGCCACGGCCCGGCGACGGTCAAGGACCTGGTGCGCTGGGCCGGAGTGCTGGTCCGCGACGTGCGGACCGGCCTGGCCGTCGCCGGTGACCGGCTGACCACCCTGGACGTCGACGGTGTCGTGCACTGGATGGACCCGGAGACCCCCGACCGGCTGGCCGCCTGCCGGGCGGATGCCCAGCGGGTGCTGCTGCTGCCCGGCTTCGACGAGCTGGTGCTCGGCTACGCCGACCGCACCTGCACCGTGCCGGCCGAGTTCGCCGACCGGATCGTCCCCGGGGGGAACGGGGTCTTCCGCCCGACCACGATCAGCGGGGGCCGGGCGGTCGCGACCTGGCGGGGAACCGGTCGCGGCGCGGCACGGTCACTGCAGCTGGAGCCCTTCGGAGCACTCCCGGCCGAGGTGTCGGCCGCGGCGGTCCTCGCCCACGCGGCGCTGCCCTGACCGGGGGCCGCTCAGCCGGCCGGCGGCCGGAGCGTCCGCCCCCAGGTGGCGAGCAGCCCGGTCAGCGCCGTGTCCGTGCCGGCGGCACCGATGGCCGCCAACCCGACCGGCAGGCCCCCGACGAGGGCCGCCGGGGCGACGGCGACCGGAAGGCCGCCCACCCCGGCGATGCAGGTCAGCCGCAGCGTCGCGGCCCGGTAGGCGGCCTTGCGTTCGGTCAACCCCGACACCGGCGGGGCCGGGCAGCTGGCGGCCGGAGCGAGGACGGCGGTGCCGACCGGGATCCGCCCGACCACGGTGGCGCGTCCCCCGGCGACGACGTTCCGGGCATCGGCGAGCACGTCGGCGGAGATCGCCGCGCCGTCGGCGAACCGGGCGGCCACTCCCGGGCCCAGGACGCCGGGGTGGGCGCTGACCCAGCCGCCGTGCGACGCCCACGCCTCGGCGCCCTGCACGGTGCGGAAGGCGGCGAACCAGCGCTCCAGCTCGTCGGCGGTCGCGAACCGCTCGCGGCGCAGCGGCCGGCCGGCAGCGGCGGCCAGCTCCTCCGCGGCCGTCGCCAGCGCGGCCGCGACCGCCGGGTCGGCGAGCGCGAGGAGGTCCTCGGCCAACACCAGCTCGGTGATCGGCGTGGCGCCGGTGGGGGCGAGCACCGTCGCCACCCGGTGCAGCAGGTCGGCGTCGCGGGTCAGCCAGCCCAGGGTGTCGAAGCTGGGCGACAGCGGCAGCGCCCCGTCGAGCGACACGGCACCGTGCGTCGGCCGCAGCCCGTGCAACCCGCAGTAGGACGCCGGCACCCGGATCGACCCGGCGGTGTCGGTGCCGATGCCGACGTCGACCAGCCCCCGCGCGACGGCGCTGGCCGGCCCGTTGGTCGACCCCCCGACGGCCAGCCCGGCGCCCCACGGGTTGACCGGGCTGCCGTAGTGCACGTTGGTGCCCGACAGGCTGTAGGCCAGCTCGTCGGTCCGGGCGATGCCGCGCACCGACGCGCCGGCCGCGAGCAGCTGCGCGAGCACCGGGGCGTGCGCCGGCGCCGGCGCCGACTGGATCAGCCGCACCGGATTCCCGGCGCCGACCGGGTGGCCGGCGACCGGGATGAGGTCCTTGACCGCCAGCTGCAGCCCGTCGAGCACCCCGCTGCCGGTGGGAGCGACCAGCGGCGAGCCGACGACGCGCCACACGGCGGGGTCGCTGCGCTCCATGGCGACGTCGTCCGCCGTCCGGCTGGACGATGGGCGCACGCCGGCCGCTTCCCCGGTGGCTGCCTGGTCCGGTGCGTTCATGGGGTCAGCTTGACGGCCTCCTGCTCCCGGGACCAGCTCGCCCGCCGGTGACGACCGCGACCGGTGCGCTCAGCGGGTCCGCTCGACCACGAAGACGGGGATCTCCCGGTCGGTGTTGCGCTGGTAATCGGCGTAGTCGGGATAGGCCGCGACCGCCCGCTCCCACCACTGCGCCCGCTCCTCGCCGGTCACCTGGCGGGCCACGCCGTCCCACGCCTCCGGCCCGTCCTGGACGGTGACCTGGTCCGGGTGCGCCTTCAGGTTGAAGTACCAGGTCGGGTGGTCGGGGGCCCCGCCCTTGGAGGCCACCATGGCGTAGGCGCCGTCGTGCTCGACCCGCATCAGCGGGTTCTTGCGCACCTTGCCGCTCTTGGCACCGCGGGTGCTGAAGACGACGACCGGCTCGCTGCGGTTGGGCAGGGTGTTGCCCTCGCGCCCGCCGGTGCGCTCGTAGATCTCCACCTGGTCCCGCACCCACTTCTCCGGGCTGGGCTCGTACTCACCATCGAGAGGCATGGCCCGACCCTAGGACCGGAGCGGGGTGTGGCACGAGCCGGAGCTGGGCTGCTCAGCCCGCGACGAGGGGCTCCTCCTCCGCGACGATCTCGGCGTTCCAGGCGGGCTTCTCGGCCTGCCACCGGTCCTCGGTACGCCCCTGCCGCCAGTAGCCGGAGATCGAGGTGAACTCCGGCGTCAGCGTCCGGTCGGCCCGGAGGTGCCGCCGGATGTCCCGGACGAAGCCGGCCTCCCCGTGCACGAACGCGTGCGGGGTGCCCGTGGGCAGGTCGGCCGCGAGGACGGCGGCCAGCAGGGCGGTGCCCGGCTCGCGGTGCCCGCGATGCACCCAGACCAGCTCCACCCCCTCGCCCACCACGAGGTCCTGCTCGTCCGCGGCGTCGGGCACCTCGACGAACACCCGCGCCGAGCGGCCGGCGGGAAGGCGACCCACGCTGGCGGCGATGGCCGGCAGGGCGCTGTCGTCACCGACGAGCAGATGCCAGTCGGCGTCCGGGCTGGGGGCGTAGCCGCCACCGGGGCCGAAGAACTGGATCGTGTCGCCCGGCTGGGCGGCGGCGGCCCAGGGCCCGGCCAGGCCCTCGTCACCGTGGTACACGAAGTCGATGGTCAGCTCCCCGGCCCCGGCGTCCCAGGAGCGCACCGTGTACGTCCGGGTCACCGGCCAGGTCTCCGGCGGCAGCTCGGCGCGCACCTGCTCGACGTCGAAGGGCACGTCGTAGGGGGCGTCGGACGGGCGGAACAGCAGCTTCACGTAGTGGTCGGTGAACTCGCCCACGGGAAGGCCGGCCAGCCCCTCGCCACCGAGCACCACCCGGACCAGGTGGGGGGTCAGCCGGGTGCTCTGCACCACCTCGGCGACCCGGGCGACCCGCTTGCGTCGTGGTGCCTGGCTCATCGATCCTCCGTCATCTCGGGCGAGGGTCCTTCGGTGAGGTATGCCTTGCCTACCTCGCTGCAGAGCCTACAAGAGCGCCCCGACCCCCTGATCATTTCTCCGCGGCCGCTGTTTGCCGGGGCTGAACCCGGGGGTATCGCAAGCACTACCGGACGGCGACCCCACTCAGACCCGGTGGGACGGCCTGACCGTCGTCGCTCCCCGGGCCCTCGTGGCCCTGGAGCGCCGTTCCGGACGGCTCCCACCCCCTTTCGCCGGGCACCGCGTCGACCCGGCGGAGGGAGACCGGTCGTCCCGGGTCGACGACACACCCCCCAGTCCCGACGCACGACGAGGAGGAACGATGACCCACTCCATCGACACCCCGACACAGCCGCCGCCCGGCGGAGCCGCCAACGTGTCGACCACCCCGTCGACCAGTGACGTGGCCAAGGACCAGGCGAGCAACGTCGCGTCCGGCGCCGCCCAGGCCGGCGGCCAGGTCGCCTCGACCGCTGCCGACCAGGCCAAGCAGGTCACCCAGGAGACGAAGCGCCAGGCGCAGGACATGGTCGCCCAGGGCCGCCAGCAGCTGCAGGAGCAGGCGCGCACCGGTCAGCAGAAGGCCGGCCAGGGGCTGAACGAGATCGCCCAGCAGCTGCGCACCATGGTGCAGGGCGGCGAGACCCCGTCCGGTCCGGCGGCCGACCTGGTCGCGCAGGCCGGTGACAAGGTGGAGCAGCTGGCCACCTGGATCTCCGACCGCGAGCCCGGCGACCTCGTCACCGAGCTGCGCACCTTCGCCCGCCGCAAGCCGGGTGTCTTCCTCCTCGGTGCTGCCGTCGCCGGTGTCGTCGCCGGCCGGTTGACCACCGGTGCCGTCGCCGCGCACAAGGACGAGGGCAGCTCGGGCTCGGCCGGGACCGGCGGTTACGCGCAGCCGGCCGTCGCGCCCGTCCCGACGTACGCCGAGGAGGGGTACGCCGGCACCAACTACGCCACGGACACCACCGCGACCGGATACGCCGGCGGCACCACCGGGACCACCGGTACCACCGGCTCGGTCCCCCCGCCGCCGTACGGCACCGTTCCCCCGGCCGGCACCACCGGCGGCTTCGACGACCCGCTGCGCACCGGCGAGGTGGGCCGGCCGTGAGCACCCCATCCTCCGGCGGGGCGCCCGCTCCGCCCTACGGTGAGCCGAACTTCACGCAGGGCGGCGCCACGAACTACGCCGCCCCGCCCCCCGGCGCGCAGGGCCCCTACGGCGACTCCCAGCCGATGACCGACGAGGGGCACCCCGACATCGAGGGGACCTCGGTCGGCGGGCTCATCGGTGAGGTCACCCGTGACCTGTCGACGCTGATGCGCCAGGAGCTCGAACTCGCGAAGGCGGAGGTCCGGGCCGAGGCGACCAAGGCCACCGACGAAGTCAAGGCGCAGGCGAGCAAGGCCGGCAAGGGCGCCGGGATGCTCGGTGGCGCCGGCTTTGCCGGCTACATGGGCGTGCTGTTCCTCTCGATCGCACTCTGGTGGGCCCTGTCGCACCTGGTGGGCCACAGCTGGTCGGCGCTCATCGTGGCCGCGGTCTGGCTGATCATCGCCGCCGTCCTCTTCTCGATGGGCCGCAAGAAGCTCAAGCAGATCGACTTCACAGGCCTCAAGCAGGTCAACCCCAAGCCCGAGCGCACCGTGGAGACCCTCCAGCAGGTGCCCGGCGCTCTGAAGCCCCAGTGACCGGACAGGAGACCGACATGACCAGCAGTGACCCGGACGTGATCCGGCGCCAGATCGAGGACACCCGTAGCAACCTCAGCTACGACGTGGACGCGCTGAACGAGAAGGTCAATCCGACCCGGGTCGTCGACCGTCGCGTCGGCAAGGCCAAGACCACGGTGACCGGTCTGAAGGACCGCGTCTTCGGCGCGGCCCACGACACCGGCCAGCAGGCCAGCGGCTCGGCCTCCCACGCCGCCGGCAACGTCCAGGGCGCCGCCTCCAACGCGCTCGGCACCGTCCAGTCGGCACCGCAGACCATCCAGCGCCAGGCACAGGGCAACCCCCTGGCCGCGGGCGTGATCGCCTTCGGGGTGGGCTGGCTGGTGTCCTCCTTGCTCCCGACGAGCGAGAAGGAGAAGCAGCTCGCCTCGCAGGCGGAGTCCGCGGTCAAGGAGCACTCGCAGCCACTGGTCGACCAGGCCAAGAACGTGGCCCAGGAGATCGGCGACAACCTGAAGCCGGCCGCCCAGGAGGCCGTCGAATCGGTCAAGGGCACCGCGCAGGAGGGTGTCGAGACGGTCAAGTCCGAGGGCCAGTCGGCCACGAAGGACGTCCAGGGCCAGGCCCAGGGCGCGAAGCAGACGGTCCAGGGGCACGCCTCCTCCTGACCGCTCCGCACCGAACGGCCCCCGTCGCGCTCGACGGGGGCCGTTTCGCGTCCACTCCACCTCGACGCCGCCGAGCCCGGCTCCAGCCGGGCGCCCCTCCTGCCGATGTCCCGGGTGAACGCCACCTGACCGGACCCACCGGTGCAGGGGCACGGAGCGGACGGAGGCGGCGGACGTGGAGTTGCCTGCCCGGGTACTGGTCGCCGACGACGAGCCGGACATCCGGCTGCTCGTGACCCTCGCCGTGCGGAAGGCGGGGTGCACGGTCGTCGACTCGGTCGGCGACGGCCTCGCGGCACTCGCCGCGGCGCGCGCCGAGATCCCCGACCTGCTGGTGCTCGACGTGTCGATGCCCGGCGCGACCGGCCTGGAGGTGTGCGCCGCGCTCCGCGCCGAGCCGGCCACCGCCGGCTGCCGGGTACTGCTGCTGTCCGCCGGCGCCTCCCCCGCTGACATCGCCCGCGGTCTGTCCGCCGGGGCCGACGCCTACCTGCCCAAGCCCTTTCCGGTCGCCGGCCTGGTGGCGCAGATCCGCGCGCTCACGTCGGGTGTGCGGGCATGACCGCCGTGCTGGACCGGCCCACCGGGTCGCACCACTCCCCCGCACCGGCGGCGCTCCCCGAGCGGCTGGTGCCCGGGGGGCTGGCCCTGCTCGCGCTGGCCGGGGTACTGGTCCTCGCCACCCGGCCCGGCCACCTCCCCGTGCTGCTCGCCGCCTGCGCGGCCGTCGTCCTGCCCGTGGCCGATCTCGCCCGACGGCTCCGGGGGCAGCTCGCCACCGCGCGTGAACTCGAGGAGCAGCGGCGCGACCTGGTCAGCCGGGGCCGGACCACGGCCGACGAGCTCGAGGTCGCCACCCGGATGATGCGGGCCCGCGCCCAGACCATGACGAGCGTCATCGATGCCGTGACCGAGCAGTCGATCATCGGCACCGACCGCGACGGGGTCGTCCGGGTGTGGAACCCGGGCGCCGAACGGATGCTCGGCCTCCCCCGGGCCGAGGTCGTCCGCATCCGCTCGATCACCGACTTCCACGCGCCCGAGGAGCTCGACGGCGAGACCGGACCCGACCCCGCCCCCGCGCGGCGGGGGGCGAACCGCTTCGCCGCGCTGGTGGCCGTCGCCCGGGACCAGGGCAGCGACGTCCGCGACTGGACCTATCTGACCGCCGACGGCCGGCGGCTGACCGTCTCCGTGGCCATCACGCCCCGGACCGACGACGACGGCGAGCAGGCCGGCTGGAACTTCGTCGGCACCGACATGACCGAGGTCCGGGCGGCCGAACGGCTCAAGGACCAGTTCGTCAGCCTGATCTCGCACGAGCTGCGCACCCCGCTGAGCTCCATCCTCGGCTACCTGGAACTCGTCCTGGACGACGAGGAACAACCGCTCACCGACGACCAGCGGCAGTACCTGGGCACGGTCGAGCGCAACGCCCAGCGGCTGCTGCGGCTGGTCGGCGACCTGCTGTTCACCGCCCAGGTCGATGCCGGCCGCTTCACGCTGCAGCCCGAGGACGTCGACCTCGCCGCGATCGTGCGTGCATCGGAGGAGACCGCCCGGGTCACCGCGGCCGCCCGCGGCGTGTCCGTCGCGGTCGCCGTCCCTGACGGGGGGCTGGTGGTCCGTGGGGACGCCCTGCGACTGGGCCAGGCCTGCGACAACCTGGTGTCCAACGCGGTCAAGTTCACCCCCGCCGGAGGGCACGTGACGCTCCGGCTGGCCCCTGGCTGGCAGGACGACGACGGGCGAGTGACCGCCACCGAGCGGCCCGGCTGCCGTCCGGTCGCCGCGCTGTCGGTCAGCGACACCGGCGTAGGCATCCCGGCCGGGGAGCAGGGCCGGCTGTTCACCAGCTTCTTCCGCGCATCGACCGCCCGGCGCAACGCCGTTCCCGGGGTCGGTCTCGGGCTCACCATCACCAAGGCGATCACCACGGCGCACGGCGGCAGCCTGGACGTCACGAGCGCCGAGGACGCCGGGACGACGTTCACCATGATCCTGCCGGCCGGCTGACCTCTAACCTCAGGTGGTGGGAGATCACGAGTGGGTACCAGAGGTGACCCGTGAGGCCATGACCCGCGTTCTCGCGCACGCCGAGAAGGTGGGGCTGGCCAACACGGAGGAGTTCACCTTCCGCGCCTCCTTCATGTCCGCGGCGCACGACCGGCTCGGGTGCCCGCGTTTCCAGACCGAGTGGCGGAAGTTCGACCTGCTCGTCCAGGACGGCGACGTCGCCACCTTGATCGAGTTCAAGTACTACCTGCTGCGTCGCAGCCACGACCTCGACGGGGTTCCCGGTCGGCTCAAGGGCGGTGCCGGACCGAAGAACGAGGCCGAGTTCAGCGCCTGCCTGGCGAAGTTGCGGAACTCAGTCGTCCCGGGCATCGGAGCGCGGCGGCTGGTCCTCGTGTACGAACGCGACGACGAACAACCGCGCCTGCGGACGCTGCACCGCAGCTATGGCGGGCTGGCGCCGTCCGGGTCGATCGCCAGGGTCTGGCGCGTTGCGGTCGGACCGCTGGAAGCACGCGTCCTCGAACCCACTGACCCAGCACCGGGAAGCGGGACATCGCCGGCCGCCGAGCTCCCGGGCGGTGAGGACGCTGCTGCCCTGTGGGCGGATGGCCGGCACGCCTTCGATCTCCACCCGGACCGGCCTGGCGTGTGCGTCCTGTGCCTGGGCGACCGCGCGGCAGCCGTGCACGCCACTCCCTGACCGGAGGCAGCCCCACGAGGCGACCCGGATGGCCAACGAGGCAGGCACGCTGGCCGCCGTCGCCGGCGGCTGAACGAGAACCCCACCCCGGGCTCCCGTGCGGCGGCCCGCCGCGAGCCTGCGAGCGGTGGGGGGCAAGGGGGCCGTCCATCTTGCGCTGTTCTTGCGGATCGCTGGCGGGTGGCCTGCGGTTGGGCCTCCAGAGTCGTCCTTGTCGCCGGGAACACCCGCCGACGAGGACCGACACACCGGAGACCGACATGAACGCCACCACCACCCGCACCCGCACCGCCCGCAAGGTCATCGGCTCCCTGGGCATCATCGGCGCCGCAGCCGCCGTCGCCGGCCTGGGCACCTTCGGCACGTTCACCGACAGCACCGCCCCGCTCAACGCCACGGTCAACACCGGCACCCTGTCGATCAACCTGAACCCGGCCAACGACACCGGCACCCTGACCATGGCCGCCAACAACTTCGTCCCCGGCGACTCGCTGTCCCGCTCGGTCACCCTGGTCAACGACGGCACCGCCAACTTCGGCGCCCTGAACCTGACCAGCACCGCCTCCGAGGCCACCAAGACCAGCCTGCTCAACACCGACCAGGCCGACGGCCTCAAGCTCACCGTCAAGTCCTGCTCCGTGGCCTGGACCAAGCCCACCGCCACCACCTACGCCTGCTCCGGCACCACCAAGGACCTCATCAGCGAGCTCCCCGCCGTCGGAACCTTCGGCGTGCCCACCCCGGCCAGCCTCACCGCCGGCGGCACCGACCACCTCGTCGTCACCCTCGCCCTGCCCACCAGCGCCGACAACGACTTCCAGGGCCTGTCCTCCGCCCTCTCGCTGACCTTCGGCGGCACCCAGGCGAGCGGCACCACCCGCTGACCAGCGGCCCGCCGCCCATCCGCTGACGACACCGAGGACCCGCCATGACCGCCGCCCTGCTGGCGCCCCGCGTCACCCACCCCGGAACCGGGGTCCGCCCACCCCAGACCCCGGCGCGGCCCACCACGGACCGCACCCCGGACCGCACCACGGCCCACCCGGACCGCACGGCCCGCAGCACGGCCGGCACGGCACGCACCACCAGCGGCAAGCGGGCCCTGGCCCACCTCACCCGCTGGACCGTCCGCCTGATGATGCTCGCGGCCATCGCCGTCTTCGCCGGCCTCGCCCTCGGACCCCACGTCCTGGGCTACCGCACGATGACCATGCTCACCGCCAGCATGGCCCCCGACATCAACCCCGGCGACGTCGTCGTCGTCACCCCCCTCCCCATCTCCGAGGTCCAAGCCGGGATGGTCATCAGCTACCACATCCCCATCGACGACCACCGCCTCGTCAGCCACCGCGTCCTCTCCGTCGAGACCGCACCCGACGGCGCCGTCACCGTCCAGACCAAGGGCGACGCCAACGACGCCCCCGACCCCTGGCAGGCCACCCTCCAAGGCGACACCGCCTGGCAGGTCACCGCCGTCATCCCCGAACTCGGCAACCTCATCCAGGCCCTCCGCACCCCCATCGTCAGCCAAGCCCTCGTCTACGGCGCCCCCGCACTCCTCGCCGGCTGGCTCCTCCTCACCATCTGGACCCCCACCCGCACCGAGGACCAGCCGTGACCGGCCCGCTGACCGCCCTCGTCGTCGACCCCGACGCCGTCGCCCGCCGCCAGGTGGCCGGGCTGCTGCAGCTCGGCGGGTGGCAGGTCTGCGAGGCGAGCACCGCCGACCAGGCCCTCGCCGCCAGCGCCACGGTCTCCCCCGACCTCGTCGTCACCGACGTCCTGCTCCCCGACGGCAGCGGCCCGCAGCTCCTCGGCCGGCTGCGCCGGGCCGGCAGCACTGCCCGCTTCCTCGCGGTCACCGCCGGGCCGACCGCCGCGGTGCGCGCCGAGTGCCGCACCGCCGGCGCGCTGGCCTGCCTGGCCAAGCCGATCGATGCCCGGCTGCTGCTGGACCTGGTCGAGCGCCGCAGCGCCGGGCCGGTGGCCGAACCCGGCACTGCCGCGTCGGCGGGCGCCGACGACCTGCGCGATGACGATCTGCGCGATGACGACGTCGACGACCAGCTCATGGGCCGCCTGCAGGGGATGTACGACGACGCCCTGCCCGGCCGCCTCACGGCCATCGCCAGCAGCGTGCGGCAGGGCAACACCGCAGCCGTGGCCGCCGCGGCCCAGACCCTGGCCGGCACCAGCGGCCAGCTGGGCCACCCCGAGGTGGCCGGCATCTGCCAGGCGATCGCCGCCGACGCCCGGCGCGGCATCCTCGCCCACCACCTGGTCGCCGACCTCGCCACGGTCGCCCTGTCCGTCGAGACCGCAGCCGGCCGCATCACCGCCGAGCAGCAGCGCTCCCGGCTCCGGCTGGTCGCCGGCGCCCGCGGCTGAACGAGAACCCCGCCCGGCTCCTGGGCGGGGGTGTCGTCGCCCCGGCCCCCGTGCAGGGGCCCGTCGCGAGCCTGCGAGCGGTGGGGGGCAAGGGGGCCGTCCATCTTGCGCTGTTCTTGCGGATCGCTGGCGGGTGGCCTGCGGTTGGGCCTCCAGAGTCGTCCTTGTCGCCGGGAACACCCGCCGACGAGGACCGACACACCGGAGACCGACATGAACGCCACCACCACCCGCACCCGCACCGCCCGCAAGGTCATCGGCTCCCTGGGCATCATCGGCGCCGCAGCCGCCGTCGCCGGCCTGGGCACCTTCGGCACGTTCACCGACAGCACCGCCCCGCTCAACGCCACGGTCAACACCGGCACCCTGTCGATCAACCTGAACCCGGCCAACGACACCGGCACCCTGACCATGGCCGCCAACAACTTCGTCCCCGGCGACTCGCTGTCCCGCTCGGTCACCCTGGTCAACGACGGCACCGCCAACTTCGGCGCCCTGAACCTGACCAGCACCGCCTCCGAGGCCACCAAGACCAGCCTGCTCAACACCGACCAGGCCGACGGCCTCAAGCTCACCGTCAAGTCCTGCTCCGTGGCCTGGACCAAGCCCACCGCCACCACCTACGCCTGCTCCGGCACCACCAAGGACCTCATCAGCGAGCTCCCCGCCGTCGGAACCTTCGGCGTGCCCACCCCGGCCAGCCTCACCGCCGGCGGCACCGACCACCTCGTCGTCACCCTCGCCCTGCCCACCAGCGCCGACAACGACTTCCAGGGCCTGTCCTCCGCCCTCTCGCTGACCTTCGGCGGCACCCAGGCGAGCGGCACCACCCGCTGACCAGCGGCCCGCCGCCCATCCGCTGACGACACCGAGGACCCGCCATGACCGCCGCCCTGCTGGCGCCCCGCGTCACCCACCCCGGAACCGGGGTCCGCCCACCCCAGACCCCGGCGCGGCCCACCACGGACCGCACCCCGGACCGCACCACGGCCCACCCGGACCGCACGGCCCGCAGCACGGCCGGCACGGCACGCACCACCAGCGGCAAGCGGGCCCTGGCCCACCTCACCCGCTGGACCGTCCGCCTGATGATGCTCGCGGCCATCGCCGTCTTCGCCGGCCTCGCCCTCGGACCCCACGTCCTGGGCTACCGCACGATGACCATGCTCACCGCCAGCATGGCCCCCGACATCAACCCCGGCGACGTCGTCGTCGTCACCCCCCTCCCCATCTCCGAGGTCCAAGCCGGGATGGTCATCAGCTACCACATCCCCATCGACGACCACCGCCTCGTCAGCCACCGCGTCCTCTCCGTCGAGACCGCACCCGACGGCGCCGTCACCGTCCAGACCAAGGGCGACGCCAACGACGCCCCCGACCCCTGGCAGGCCACCCTCCAAGGCGACACCGCCTGGCAGGTCACCGCCGTCATCCCCGAACTCGGCAACCTCATCCAGGCCCTCCGCACCCCCATCGTCAGCCAAGCCCTCGTCTACGGCGCCCCCGCACTCCTCGCCGGCTGGCTCCTCCTCACCATCTGGACCCCCACCCGCACCGAGGACCAGCCGGACGGCGGGCAGCGGGCATGACCGCCACCCGACGCACCCTGGTGCTGCTCGCCGCGCTCGTCGCGGTCGTCCTCGGCACGACGCCGGCCATGGCCGCCTTCAGCGGGAAGAGCCCCGCGCTCGCCGCGACCGTCGGCACCGTCGAGGTCGCCGCACCGACCGACCTCAGGACCGGCGGCACCAGGTGCTGGACCACCACCTACACGGTGAGCTACAACGGCGTCACGACCACACGCGCCTCCACGACGATGCGGGCCAAGCTGTCGTGGCAGGCCAGCAGCACGCCGCGGGTCACCAGTTACGTGATCACCGCCTACCTGGGGGGCGGCAAGATGGAGGTCACCGAGGTTCCCGCCTCCATCACCTCGGTCACCGAGAACGTCGACGGCGACTACGCCGACGCGAACATCCGGGTCACCGTCACCGCCAAGACCGACTACGGCTGGACTGCCGAGTCCCAGAAGTCAGGAATCATCACGTGCTGACCGCCCTGATCGTCGACACCGACACGGCCGCCCGCCGCGGCGACCTCGCCTGGCTCGCCCGGGACGCCCACCGTGGGGCCTCGACCCACGACCTGCTGGACCAGTTCGCCGACCTGGCGCACGCCGCCGAGGCCGCGGCCCGCCGCAGGGCGGTCGGTCGCTGAGCACCACCGAGGACGACGAGACGCACAGTGCCCACCCCGGAGGACCGGGATGGGCACTGTGCGTTCGGACGGGGCGAGTTCGGGGGTGCGGGGCGTCAGGCCACCAGCCGGTAGCCCACCCCGCGGACCGTGCGGATCTCGGGTGAGTGCAGCCCGGCTGCGGTGAGCTTGCGGCGCAGGTTGGACATGTGTGCCTCGACCAGGCGGAGGTTGCCCTCCCAGTCGGTCTGCCAGACCTCACGCAGCAGGGTCTCGCGCTGCAGCACCCGCCCGGGGCGGGAGACCAGGGCGGCGAGCAGGTCGAACTCGGTGCGGGTCAGGTCGACGGCCGAGCCGTCGACCCGCACCTCGCGGCTGTCGGGGTCGACCTCGAGCTCGGCCAGCCGCCGGACGGAGTCCTCGACCGCGGGTCGCGGCACGGGCACCGAGGGAGTGCGCGGCCGGCGCAGCATGGTCTGCACCCGCGCCACCAGCTCGCGCGGGGAGAAGGGCTTGGCCATGTAGCCGTCGGCGCCGACGGCCAGCCCGATGAGCAGGTCGACCTCCTCGGCCCGGGCGGTGAGCATCAGCACGTAGCAGTCGGTCTCGGCGCGCAGCTGGCGGCACACCTCGGTGCCGTCGGCGTCGGGCAACCCGAGGTCGAGGACGACGACGTCCGGGGCCGACCGGCGGACCTCCTCGAGGCAGGCGGCACCGGAGACGACCTCGCGGACGTCCATCCCGGCACGGCGCAGCACGGTCACCACCAGTTCACGGATCTCGTCGGTGTCCTCCACCACGAGCACGGACTGGCCGGACACGGCTCCTCCTCCACACGACGACGTCGGATGCCTTGCTGGCGTCCTGGAGGAGATGTCGTCACCGCGGGATCGCAACTTGCACCGGGACACCGCCCGGGTCCCCCGAACGGGTGAAGGACCCCCTTTCCCCGCACCCCTCGCAAGCTCGGGGCGGGCCCCTGAATGGGGGGCCTAGGCGAAGGCGCTGAGACCGGTGATCGAGCGGCCGACGATGAGGGTGTTCATCTCCCGGGTGCCCTCGTAGGAGTAGAGCGCCTCGGCGTCGTTGAAGTACCGGATGACGTCGTGGTCGAGCACGATGCCGTTGCCGCCGAGCAGCTCGCGGGCCCAGGCCACGGTCTCCCGTCCCCGGCTGGTCACGTAACCCTTGGCCAGCGCCGCCTGGTCGTCGCGCAGAACGTCCTGCTCCTGCAGCTGGGACAGCCGCACCGTCATCCCCATGCTGGCGGTGACGTTGCCCAGCATCCGGGCGAGCAGGTCCTGGACCAGCTGGAACCCGGCGATCGGCCGGCCGAACTGATGGCGTTCCTTCGCGTAGGCCAGCGCCACCTCGTAGGCGCCCACCTGGCAGCCGACCCCGCTCCAGGCCACCCCGCCGCGGGTCACCTTGAGCACCTTGTTCACGTCCTTGAACGAGTTGCCGCCCTCGAGCTTGGCCTCGGCGGGGATGCGGCAGCCGGTGAACGCGAGGTCGGCGTTCTGCACCGTGCGCAGCGCGAACTTGTCCTCGATCTTGGTGGCGGTGAAGCCGGGGGTGCCCTTCTCCACCAGGAAGGTCTTGACCTGGTCGTCGGCGACGTCGCGGGCGAAAACGACGACGACGTCGGCGAAGGTGCCGTTGCCGATCCAGCGCTTGGCGCCGTCCAGCACCCACGAGTCGCCGTCCCGCCGGGCGGTGGTGCGCATCCCGCGGGCGACGTCGGAGCCGCCCTCGGGCTCGGTGAGACCGAAGGCGCCGATGGCCTCCAGCCGCATCATCGCGGGGATCCAGCGCTGCCGCTGCTCCGCGGAGCCGAGCACCATGATGGAGCCCATCGCCAGGCCGTTGTGCACGCCGAGGAAGGTGGCCATCGACGGGTCGACGCGGGACAGCTCCATCGCCTGGAAGCCGGTGAACAACCGGGACGCCCGGGGGCGGCCGTCCCAGTCGTAGGAGCGTCCGACGATGTCGGCCTCGGCGAAGCGCGGGATCAGGTCCATCGGAAACTCGGCCGCCGCCCAGGCCTCGTTGACCCGGGGCCTGACCTCGGTGGTGAGGAACTCGCGCAGCGCCAGCAGCTCCTTCTGCTCGTCCTCGGGCAGCAGGGTCTCGAAGCCGAAGAAGTCGGCCGGCAGCAGCAGGTCGGCGGTCATGGCCCGATGCTCCGCCAGTCCGCCGCCCTCAGCCACCGAGGGGGTGCGCGCCGGCCTGCGAGGGTGAGACGGGGTCCTTTCTTAATCGAGGGTGCGAGTGCCCTCCGGCAGCGAGCCCCCGGCGACCAGCGCGGCGGTGGCGTTCTGCAGCGCGGTGAGCGCCACCCGCTGGGTGAACGGCCCGGTGGAGACCCGCGCCACGCCGAGCTCCTGCAGCTCCCGGACCGGCAGCGAGGCACCCGGCCGGAGGAGGAGCGACACCTTGTTCCGGCCGATGCCCTCGACCAGGGCCTCGACCTCCTCGCGGGCGCTCACCCCGGGCACGAAGACGACCGGAGCGCCCACCTCCAGGTAGGCCCGGCCCCGGCGGACCGCCTCGGCCAGGGCCGGTCCACGATCGCCGTCCGGGGAGAGCAGCACGTCGGTGCGCGCGTTGAGCACGAAGTCGATGCCGGCGTCCCGCCCGGCGCGCAGCACCGCCTCGACGGCGGCCACCGCCTCGTCCAGCGGCTGCAGCTGGTCCTCGAGGTTGCCACCCACCGCACCGGCGGCGATGGCCCGGCGGGCGGTCTCGCCCGGGTCGCCGTAGCCGGCCTCCATGTCCATCGTCACCGGCAGCTCCACGGCGTCGACGATCAGCTCGACCATGTCCAGGTGCAGGGCCAGCGGGATCTGCTCGCCGTCGGCGTAGCCGAAGGTGGCCGCGATCGAGTGGCTGGCGGTGGCCAGGGCACGGACGCCCGGCGTGCCGGCCACGACCCGGGCGGAGACGACGTCCCAGACGTTGGCCAGGACCAGCACCTCCGGCGCGGTGTGCAGCTCGAGCAGGGTGCGGGCACGGGCGGCGAGATCGGGCACCAGGTCAACCTAGCGACATGTCGACACCTCGACACGTCATCCCGGGGAGTGCCCTCCGTAGCCTGATCGGCATGGTCTCCCTGGGCACCCCGCTGTCGCCGTCGGCCACCCGAGTGATGCTCCTGGGCAGCGGCGAGCTGGCCAAGGAGGTGCTCATCGCGCTGCAGCGGCTGGGCGTGGAGACCATCGCCGTCGACCGGTACGCCGACGCCCCCGGCCACCAGGTCGCCCACCACTCCCGCACCATCCCGATGAGCGACCCGGACCAGCTGCGCGCGCTGATCGAGGCCGAGCGACCGGACGTCGTCGTCCCCGAGATCGAGGCGATCGCCACCGGCACGCTGGTGGAGCTGGAGGCCGAGGGCGTACGCGTGGTGCCGACCGCGCGCGCCGCCCGGCTGACCATGGACCGGGAGGGCATCCGGCGGCTGGCCGCCGAGGAACTGGGCCTGCCGACCAGCCCCTACCGGTTCTGCGACTCGCTCGACGAGCTGCGCGCGGCGGCCACCAAGGTCGGCTTCCCGTGCGTGGTCAAGCCGGTGATGTCCTCGTCCGGCAAGGGGCAGAGCAAGCTCGACGGGCCCGACGACGTCGAGCCCGCCTGGGAGTACGCGATGGCCGGCGGCCGGGTGGCCGGCACCCGGGTGATCGTGGAGGGGTTCGTCGACTTCGACTACGAGATCACCCTGCTGACCGTGCGCTGGCTGCGCGACGGCGAGCCGACGACGTCGTTCTGCGCGCCGATCGGGCACCGCCAGGAGGCCGGCGACTACGTGGAGAGCTGGCAGCCCCAGCCGATGTCGCCGGTGGCGCTGGACCGTGCGAAGGCCGTCGCCGCCGCGGTCACCGGCGATCTGGGCGGCCTGGGCGTCTTCGGTGTCGAGCTGTTCGTCCGCGGGGACGACGTGTGGTTCTCCGAGGTCAGCCCCCGGCCGCACGACACCGGCCTGGTCACGCTGACCACCCAGTGGCAGAACGAGTTCGAGCTGCACGCCCGGGCCTTCCTGGGCCTGCCGGTGGACACCGCGCTGCGCAACGCGGGCGCCTCGGCCGTCGTCTACGGCGGCACCGACGCCGTCGGCATCACCTTCGACGGGGTCGGCGAGGCGCTGGCCGCCCCCGGCGTCGACCTGCGGCTGTTCGGCAAGCCGGCGAGCTTCCCCCGGCGGCGGATGGGCGTGGCCCTGGCCCGGGTGGACGACGGCGACGTCGACGCCGCCCGCGCGACCGCCCGCCGGGCCGCGACGACGGTGCGCCCCCGCGCCTGACCGCCGGCCGGCGTCCACGGCGCGGAGGTCTGTCCACAGCACTGCGCCGGTACCCGGCGGCGGCCACGGTTCCCGGCACGCTGCAGGGATCACCGTCCCGCCGGCGCCCGCCGGCGGGACCCGCACGAGGAGGACCCATCATCGACGACCCGCTCCCGCTGCTGCTCATCGCCGGCTCCCGGCTGGCCGCCCAGCCCGGCGTGCTGGCCGCCGAGCTCGACCCACTGGTGCGGCGACTCATGGTGCTCGACCCGGGCGTCGACACGGCCGGCCACGCCCAGCGCGCCCTGACCAGCGCGCTGCCGTACCTGTGGGAGTCCGGCTGGCAGCCCGCCGACCTGGTGCACGTCGTCCGCCGCCGCACCAGCGGCCGCGGGGCGCGGCTGATCGCGGCGGTGATCGGCGCCGAGGCGAGCGCGAGCGGGGCCGCCGAGCGGGCACCCGGCGCGTGGGCGGCCCAACTGGAGGGCGGCGCGCCGGGCTCCGCCACCTCGGTGGCCGGCTGGTGGCGCGCCGAGCGGGTCGACGCCGCCGGCGCCTGGCGCGACGTCCTCCGCGTCCTGGGGGTGGTGCGGGAGCTGCCGCCGCTGGAGGTGCTGCTCACCCCGCCGTCGTCGTGGACGTCGGGGCGCCGGACGGCACCGGTCGATGTCGAGGGGGCGGACCCGAAGATGCTGGCCCGCATCCGGGCGCTGCTGGCCAAGGCCGAGTCGACCGACTTCCCCGAGGAGGCCGAGGCGCTGTCGGCGAAGGCGCAGTCGCTGATGGCCCGGCACACGATCGACGCCGCGGTGCTCGGGCAGCGGTCCGGTGCGGCGGCCACCTCGGTGCTGGCCCGGCGCATGCACCTGGAGGAACCGCACGTCGAGGCCAAGGCCGCCGTGGTGCAGGCGGTGGGGTCGGCGAACGGGGTCCGCGTCGTGCTGCACCCGGCGTTCGGGCTGGCCACGCTGGTCGGTGCGGCCGACGACCTGGACCTGGTGGAGCTGCTGGTCACGTCGTTGCTGGTGCAGGCCGGCCGGGCGATGACGGTCGCGGCGGGCACCGGCGGGGCGCGTGCCCGGTCCACGGCCTACCGGCGGGGCTTCCTGTACTCGTTCGCGCAGCGGATCGGTGAACGGCTGGAGAGCGCCCGCGAGCAGGCGACCGCGGAGGCGACCACCATCTACGGCACCGACCTCGTGCCGGTGCTGGCCGAGCGGGAACGCGCCGTCGAGGCGGCGGTCAGCGAGCTGTTCCCGCACCTGCGGCGGCGCGGCGGACGGACCGTCGACCCGGCCGGGTGGCACGCCGGCCGGCGGGCCGCCGACGACGCCGAGCTCGGGGCCAGCCGCCGCTCCCTCACCGGCGGCCGCTGAGGTGCGACCCCCTGCCGGGGCCTACCGCGAGTGAAAGGACCCGCTCCTCCCCGACCCTCGCAAGCTCGGGCCGGGCTCCTGGAGCGGGCCGGGGGCAGGGGGTCCTTCAGAGCAGGACGTCCAGGCCCGACACGTCCGCCATCGCCGCCGACTGCAACACCAGGTCGGCCGCGGTGGTCAGCCACCCGGCCACGAACAGCAGTCGCTCCGGCGAGTGGTCGTCCAGCGACGCCGTCACCGCGACGAGCCCCGCCTGTGCCACTGCCCTGCATGCCAAGGTCTCCATGACCGGCTCCTTTCCTCGCTGTGTCCTTCGGCAGCGGAAAAGGAGAACTGGAGAGATGCCGGGCAGAAACAATCCCATTGGCTGATGGCGGGAAACAATGGCGGCCGGGCAACCCGGGCGGCGGTCAGCCCAGCTGGTCGGGGACCGCGGGCGCCGGCGGCCGGTCGCGCCCCATCGTCTCCCCGCGGAAGAACGCCGGGGCGACGACGTTCCAGGCGGCCATCAGCAGCACCCCGAGCAGCAGCGTCCCGACGCCGACGACGAACACCCCGCCCACGCCGAAGAACACCGTCCCGCCGTACCCGGGGTCGGCGTACTCGAGGCAGGCCAGCACGAACACCAGCAGCATGAACAACCCGCCCAGCAGCGGCAGCACGACCCGCCTGAGCACGTCCCGGGCGGTGCGCCGGACGCGCCGGAACTGCCAGGCGCAGGCGAAGCCCGTCAGGCCGTAGTAGAAGGCGATGAGCATGCCGGTGGCCACGATCGAGTCCTGCAGCACGTTGTCGCTGACGGCGGTGAGCCCGACGTAGAAGGCGATCGAGACGATCCCCATCCAGATGGTGGACACCGACGGCGTCAGGTACCGCGGGTGCACCCGCGCGAAGGCCCCGGGCAGCGCGCGGTAGGCGCCCATCGACAGCGTGCCGCGGGCGGTCGGCAGGATCGTGGTCTGCGTGCAGGCCGCTGCCGAGGTCAGCACCGACAGGACCAGCAACGCCTCGAAGACCCGGCCGAGGACGTCGTCGCCGAACACCGTGGCCCCCAGGGCGGCGAGCACGTCCTCGGCGTTGTCCTCGTTGCCCAGCCCGATCCCCTCGGTGCCCACCCCGGCGAAGGCGACCGTCGCCGTGGTCACCACGACGTAGATGCCGACCAGCAGGACGGTGGAGATGATCGCGGCACGACCGGGCGCCCGAGCCGGCTCCCGGGTCTCCTCGTTGACCGCCAGCGCGGAGTCCCAGCCCCAGTAGATGAAGATCGCCAGCAGCGTCGCCTCGGTGAGCTGCGACCAGTCCAGCCCCGAGGGCCACAGCCAGGACAGCGAGGGGGTCAGGGCCCCCTCGGGTGCCGTTCCGGTGTAGACCCGGACCAGCGCGTAGCCGGCGAAGGCGACGAGCACGGTGATCTCCACCGCCAGCAGCACGTACTGCAGGCGCGCGGTCGGCTCGATCCCCCGGTAGCAGACCCAGGTCATCACGGCGATCCACCCGACCCCGGCCAGCGTCGTCCAGAAGGTGCTCCCGGCCAGGCCGTCCAACCCGACCAACCGGTACCCGTAGGAGCCCGCCACCTGGGCGAGGTTGGCCATCACGATGACGTCGGCGGCGATGATCCCCCAGCCGCCCATCCAGCCGGTGCGCGGACCGAAGGCCCGGGCAGCCCAGGTGAACGTCGTCCCGCAGTCGGGCTCGCGCCGGTTGAGCTCGGCGTACGCGACCGCGATCAGCCAGACCGGGATGAACGACAGCAGCATGATCGCCGGCGCCTTCACCCCCACCGCGATCACGACGAAACCCAGCGTCGCGGCCAGCGCGTAGGCCGGCGCGGTCGACGAGACACCCAGGACGATCGAGGAGCCCAGCCCCAGCGCACCGCCCTTGAGCCCCTTGTCCAGCGCCGCGCCCTCCGCCGGTCTCCCGGAGGTGGTCCCCGATTCCGAGGGGTGGGTGCTCACGCGCTGCTGGTCCTCGTCACCGCACGGTTATCGCACAGCGCTCCCGGCGACACGCCCGAGACGTGATCTGGGTCGGGAGCCCTTGCCGAGGACGGTGGTGCGTGACATAACTCAGGCGTTCCGTTCAGCCAGAAGCGGTGAACTGCGAACCGGTGGCACCGGGGTCTGGGCAGGTGAGCACCACGGTGGAGCCCCACTCGGCGCGCTCCCATGCGCCCTCGACCGAGGCCGGCCTGCTACGGGCCCAGCTGGCGATCGACGCGGCCGGCATCGGGACGTTCGACTGGGATCTGGTCGACGGGCGGCTCACCTGGGACGAGCAGCTTATCAGGATGTTCGGGTACGACGCCGAGACGTTCGACCACCACATCGGTGCGTTCAACGACCGGGTGCACCCCGACGACCTCCCCCGGGTCACCGAGGCCCTGAGGTCCGCCATCGACACGTGCGGCGAGTACGACGCCGAGTACCGCATCGTGCTGCCCGGCGGGGAGACCCGCTGGGTGTACGCCCGGGGCCGGGCCGCCGGCCAACCGGGTGGGAGCGCGGAACGGGTCATCGGCGCCGTCTACGACGTGACCGCCGAACGTGCCGGGGAGGCCCGGGTCATCCGCGTCCTGGAGGCCATGCCGGCCGGCTTCTACTCCCTGGACGAGGAGTGGCGCTTCACCCACGTCAACGCCGCAGCCGAGCGGCTGCTGGGCCGCAGCCGGGACGAGCTGCTGGGTGCGGTGATCTGGACTGCCTTCCCCGACGCCGTGGACAGCCCGTTCGAGGCGGGCTACCGGAAGGCGGTGGCGACCGGCGAGCCGCTCTCCTTCGACGCCTACTACCCCGCACCGCTCGACGGCTGGTACGAGCTCCGGGCCTGGCCGACCCCCGAGGGCCTGTCGGTGTACTTCCTGGAGGTCACCGAGCGCCGGGAGGCGCAGGAGCGGGCCGAGCGGTCAGCCCGGCGCCTGACCCTGCTGGCCTCGGTGAGCGCCGAGCTGGCCGGCAGCCTCGACCCCCGCACGGCCACCTCACGGCTGGCCCAGCTGGTCGTCCCGGCGCTGGCCGACTGGTGCCTGGCGACCGTGTTCGACCGCTCCGGCCGGCCGGCCGAGGTGGGATCCTGGCACGCCGATCCCGGTTCCCACGAGCTGGTGGAGCGGTACGCCCGGCTGCGCCACGACGCCCTTCCCGGCGGCTGGGCGCTCCCCGTGGACGCGCAGGTGCACGTGTCGGGCCGGGACGTGCTGGCGCCGCTCGAGCCCGGCGCGGCGCGCGACGTGCTCGAGCGACTGGCCCCCGAGCACGTGCTCGCCCTGCCGATGCGCGGCCGCGGCCGGACCCTCGGGCTGCTGACGCTGGCCTTCGACGGCGGCCGCACCCCCACCGAGGAGGACGTCGCCACCGCCCAGGACGTCGCCGACCGGGCCGGGCTGGCGCTGGACAACAGCCGGCTCCACGACCAGCAGCAGCAGCTGGCCGAGGGCCTCCAACGCAGCCTGCTCACCGATCCGCCGGAGCCCGACCACGCCGAGATCGTCGTGCGCTACGTGCCGGCCGTCGAAGCCGCCCGGGTGGGGGGCGACTGGTACGACGCCTTCCTGCAGCCCAGTGGCGCGACGATGCTGGTGATCGGGGACGTGGCCGGGCACGACACCGCCGCCGCGGCCGCGATGGGCCAGCTGCGCAGCCTGCTGCGCGGGATCGCCGCCTACAGCGGTGCCGGCCCGGGCGAGGTGCTCCGCGGCCTGGACGCGGCCATGGAGGTGCTGCAGCTGCGCACCCTGGCCACCGCCACCATCGCCCGCTTCGAGCAGGACGACGACGAGCAGGCCCGCGGCGTCACCCGGATGGTCTGGTCCAACGCCGGCCACCTGCCACCCCTGGCACTGCACCCCGACGGCAGCGTGGTCGTCCTCGCCGACTGGAAGGCCGACCTGCTGCTGGGCGTCGACCCGACCTTCTCCCGTACCGAGTCGACGGTGACCCTGGACCGCGGGACCACCGTGGTGCTGTACACCGACGGGCTGATCGAGCGCCGCGACGCCGACCTCGACGCCGGGCTGGCCCGGCTGCGCGCGGCCCTGGCCGAGCTGGCCGGCCGGCCGCTGCAGGAGCTGTGCGACGAGCTGCTCGAGCGGCTGGTCGACGGCCGGCCCGACGACGACGTCGCCCTGGTCGCCGTCCGGCTGCACCGGCAGGACCGACCCCGCCCGGCCGAGGCCGGCCCACGCCGGGTGCCCGCCGCCGTCCCCGACGAGCGCTGACCGCACTCCCCGGGCGACCATGGCCGCTCTTGCGATGTTCCACCTGCATCTGCGGGTCCTGCACCACCGCACGAGCGCGCACAAGACCGCAAGAGTGAGCGGCCTGACGGGGCGACGATCGGGCGGCCGACGACTGTCACCGAAATGACATTGCGGTGCCGCCGGGGCGGGTACCTCACCCGCATGACCGACGTGAGCTCCTTCGACGGCACCCGTCTGGCGATCAAGGCCTGGGGGCCGGCCGAGGCCCCGATCGTGCTGCTCGTGCACGGCCTGGGCATGTCCGCCGAGTCCTGGGGCCGGGTTCCGGAGCTGCTCGCCGGCGGGCACCGATTGATCGCCTACGACCTGCGGGGACACGGCGCCAGCGGCGACGCCCAGGCGGGTGGCTACGTCATGAGCGCCCACGCCCGCGACCTGGGCGCGGTCCTGGACGCCGTCGTCCCCGACGGGGGCCAGGTGTTCGTGGTGGCGCACAGCCTCGGGGGTGGCATCCTGCTCGCCCATGCCGACGCGGCCGGCACCGACCGGATCGCCGGTGCGGTGCTCGCTGGTTCCGGCGGATCGGCGGTCACCGCCATCGGCCTGCCCGCTCGCCGACTGCCCCCGTGGGCCCGGGCCTGCGTGCGCGCCGCCTGGCTGGCGGTGCTGCGCGCCGGTGCGCGACTAGGGAGACGGATCCGGCCGGTCCGGGCGGTGTCCGACCGGCTGATCCGCCGGTTCGCGTTCGCCCCCGGCGAGCCCGCACACCTCGTCGAGCGCGTCCGCGACAACTTCCTCGGCAGCCGTCCGGCGGCGCTCGCGGGCACGACCCTGGCCAGCGTCAGCCACGACGGCGCCCGGCTGGCCCCCGCGCTCGGCGTCCCCACCCTGGTCGTCCACGGCAGCGCCGACCCGGAGGTCTCCGACGACGACGTGCAGGAGCTGATGGCCGGGCTCCCCGACGGGGAGCTGGTCACGCTGCCCGGCGCCGGCCACATGCTGCCGCTCACGCACCCGGAGATCGTCGTCGAGCAGGTCACGCGCTGGATGGACCGGGTGGCGTACGCCGCGCCCGGCGACGATGCCGCCGCCGCCCGGTGAGGCCGGCGGCGGGCGCCCCGGCCGCGGTCGGCGTCACGTGATCGTCACCCCGGCGGCGTCGGAGGAGGTCGTACTTGTCAGCTCCGTGACGAAGGCCGTTCCTGTGCGGAGGGCCCGGAGGGCGTGGGCACGAGAACGTCGTCCACACCGACGCCCGGGACCTCCCGGGATGCAGAGAGGAACTCCGATGCGCAGGATCACGAGCAAGCGACCGGTGGCCGTCCGCACGACCGTGGCGGCATTCGCCGCCGTGTCCACGCTGGGTCTTGCCGCCTGCGGCGGGACGGCCGGGGACGAGGAAGGCGCCGATGTCGCGGACGTCGCCCAGGAGGACGTCGTCGAGGAGGACGTCACCGAGGAGGACGCCGCCGGGGAGGACGTCGCCACCGGGCCCTTCGAGGGCCCCTACGACAGCGCGTTCTACGACGAGGTCGACAGCTACGTGGGCGAGGAGGTGGTTCTCTCCGCCGACGTGAACGAGGTCCTCAGCCCGATGTCCTTCACCATCGCCGGCACGGACGACACCACCGTCGAGTCCCTGCTGGTCGTCGGCGCCGGGGAGGACAACCAGCTCGCTCCGGAGACCACGGTGGAGGTGACCGGCACCGTCGAGGAGTCCTTCGTGATCGAGGACGTGGAGGAGCAGCTGGGGGTCGACCTCGAGGACGAGCTGTTCACCGACTTCGACCAGGAGCCCTACGTCATGGCCGGGAACGTGGAGGTCCTCGAGAACGTCGACTGAGCCGGCCGCGCCGGTTTCCTGAGGGACATGCCCGCCCGGGCACGCGCTGGTGGCGCGACCACCGCGTGCACCCGGGCGGGCCCCGGGTCCTGGCCTCGTGCCACCTCCTGCCGGCAAGCCCTCCCGCCGCGGTGAACGCGACGCTGCTGGACCATGTACGGCCGGACCCGACGAACGGAGCACCTCGTGAAGCACTGGCTGGCCCGCATCGGCATCGCGCTCGGTGCCCTGCTGACCCTGCTCCTGGTCTACGGCGTGTTCATCGAGCCGAGGCTGATCCTGGACGAGGAACGGGAGACGGTCTTGATGCCCCGGGTGGGCGAGGAGCTCTCCGGTACGGAGATCGCGCTGATCAGCGACTTCCAGCTCGGCATGTGGTTCGCCAACACCGGCATGGTGGAGCGCGCGGTGGAGACCGCCGTGGCGGCGGAGCCGGACGTCGTGCTGCTGGGCGGTGACTTCGTGTACAGCACCGAGCCCGGCATCCAGACCCAGATCGACACGCTGCTCGAGCTGATCGACCCGCTGCTGGCATCCGGGATCCCGACGTTCGCCGTCCTGGGCAACCACGACCACGCGGTCGGCGCCGCCGACGAGCTGACCGCAGCCCTCGAGGACCACGGGGTGCCCGTGCTGCTCAACGCAGCGGCCCCCGTCCCGGGCACGGACGGCGGAGCGGACCCGGCGCTGCACATCGTCGGCGTGGGGCCGCCCACCCCCGGCCTGGCCGACGTGGACGCGGCGCTGGCCGACGTGCCGGACGACGCCCCACGAGTGGTGCTCATGCACAACCCGACCGTCTTCGCCGAGCTGCCCGCCGGCAGCGCGCCGTTGACCGTCGCCGGCCATACGCACTGCGGCCAGGTCACCCTCCCCGGAACCCCGCACTGGGCCTATCTGGGGCTGACCGCGGAGGAGAAGATCGTCGCCGAGGGTTGGGCTCCCGACGACTACGGCGCCGAGGGCAACCGGATGTTCGTCACCTGCGGCATCGGTTTCAGCCTCGCACCCATCCGGATCAACGCGGCGCCGGAGGTCGCCTTCTTCGAGCTCCGGTCCGGTAGCTGATGACAGAGCTGATGACAGAGCTGCCGCCGAGGGCGCTGCTGCCGGGTGGACGGCGCCGCCACCCACGCCACGCCGGAACCGAAGGAGATCGTGCGATGCCGACACCTGCCGTGGCGGAGCCCCGCCCCGCGACCGCAGCAAGGAACGAGCCAGCAAGCGACGAGCTGCGGGCCGTGCTGGAGGGCCTGCTGGGCGTTCCGTTCACCGAGGGCAACCGGATCGATGTCCTCCGCAACGGCGAGGAGACCTTTCCGGCCATGCTGGCGGCGATCTCCGCGGCAGAGCGGAGCATCGACATGCTCTGGTTCGCCTGGCGGGACAGCGACATCGGGCGCCGGATCGCCGACGCCCTCGCCGACCGGGCCGGCCGCGGCGTGCGGGTGCGGGTGCTGCTGGACGCCTACGGGACGAAGATGATCGGCCGCGACACCGTCACCCGGCTCCGGGACGCCGGCTGCTCGGTGCTGTTCTACCGGCTGCTGCCCGGAGCGCGGCCCACCGTGTGGAACTTGCGCTCCCACCGGCGGGTGCTGGTCTGCGACGAGACGGTGGCCCTGACCGGTGGCACCGGCGTCGCCGACACGTGGGGCGGCGACGGCGACCGCCCCGGCTCGTGGCGCGACACGGCCTACCTCGTCCGGGGGCCGGCGGTGGCGGGCGTGCGTGCGGGATTCGCCCTGCCGTGGCTGCAGGCCCAGGCCCGTGGCGGTCGGGACGGTGTCCTCTCGGCGGAGGACCGGTTCCCACCGCTGACCGCGCAGGGGTCCACGGCCGTGCAGGTGCTGCGCCCGGCGTCCGCGCCGGGATGGAACGAGGCGGCGCTGGCCATCGCGGCACTGCTGCAGTCCGCCCGGCACCAGGTGCGGGTGACCACCCCCTACCTGCGCCTGCCCCGCTGGCTGCGGGAGCTGATCGTCGCCACCGCCGACCGCGGGGTCGCCGTCTCGCTGCTGGTGTCCGGCCCGCACAGGGAACGGCCGTCGGTCCACCTGCAGGGGCAGCGCGAGTACCAGCGCCTGCTCGATGCGGGCGTCGAGATCTGGCGGTACCAGCCCACCCTGCTGCACACCAAGGTCGTCACCGTGGACGGGGAACTGGCGATGGTCGGCACGGCCAACCTCGACGTGCGCTCCCTGGCCCTCAACGAGCAGCTGTGCCTCGTCGTCGCGGACCGGGCCGTCGTGGGAACCCTCGACGACCACTTCGACGACGACCTCACCGTGAGCACCCGGGTCGACGCCGAACGCTGGCGTGCCCGACCGGTGACGCACCGGGTGCTGGAGGCGGCCGCCGACGTCGTGGGCCGCCCGCTGCGCGGCCTGGGCTCGCTGGGCCTGGTGGGCCGGCGTCCGGGACGCGGGTTCTGGACGGGGCCGTCCCATCCGGAGGGGGAGTGATGGGTCCGGCCCGGGCCACCTCGGAGGACACCCGGGGGGTCGGTCGTTTCGAGCTCCGCGCCGTGCTGGGCTGGGCGGCGCTGGTCATCGGCGCGGTGCCGTTCCTGCTGCTGTGGCTGCTGGTGCAGCGTTCCTGGTCGCCGCTGGCGTCGCTGGACGGTGAGGTGGCCGCCGACCTCAACGAGGCCGTCAGCGGATCCCCGCTGCAGGTGAGGGTGCTGCGAGCGGTCACCGACCTCGGCGGCACGTGGGTCGCCGTACTGGTCATGACGCTGGCCACGGTGTTCCTGCTCATCCGGCACCAGCGTCGGCTGGCGGCCTTCGTCGCCACGGCCGGCCTCGGGCTCGCCGTCCTCGGCCCGGTGACCAAGGCGATCGTCGACCGGGCCCGGCCCGTCGTCGACTCCCCCGTCGTCCAGACACCCTCGAACGCCAGCTTCCCCAGCGGTCACGCGATGACCGCGATGGTGGTCTGGGGCACGCTGCTGCTGATCACCCTGCCGTCGGTACGCCGCCGGGTCCGGCCGTGGCTGATCGCTGCCACGGTGGTGCTGGTGGTGCTGGTCGGCTTCACCCGGCTGGCCCTGGGTGTGCACTTCGTGTCCGACGTCCTCGCCGGCTGGGCGCTGGGGGCCGGCTGGCTGGCGATCACGGCCGCGACCTTCCGCGGATGGCAGCACGACCGGCCCCGCACCGTCGATGCACCACTCGACCCGCTCGACGTGCCGGCGGGCGAGGCGGTGCACCTCGCCGCGTCCCCCGACCCGGCGGCACCCTCGAGCCGCCGGGCCGCACTGCGCCTGCTCGGGGTGGCCGCGGCCCTGTTCGCCGTCCTCAGCGGACTGGGCCTGCTGGTCACCGCCGTGCTCACCGACACCTGGCTGGGCCGGTGGGACCGCAGCGTCGTCCAGTGGTTCGCCGACCTGCGCACTCCCGACCTCACTCCGGTCATGGAGGTGGTCGGCCGCCTGGCCGGCACCCCCGTCGTGATCGCCCTCGGCCTGACCCTGGCGGTGCTGGCCCTGGCCGTGACGGCGAGCTGGCGGCCGGTCGTGTTCGTCGTCGTGACCCTGGTCGGCGAGGTGGCGCTCTACTTCGCCACCGCCGAGGTGGTGAGCCGGCTGCGCCCGAGCGTGGCCGACCTGACGTCCGGGCTGCCCAGCGGGGCGAGCTGGCCGTCCGGGCACGCGGCCGCGGCGGCGGCGGTCTACGGCGCGGTGGCAGCGCTGGTGATCGCCTACAGCCGGGGTCGGTGGCGCTGGGCGGCCCTCGCGCTGCCCGTGTTGCTCGCACCGGTGATCGCGATCACCCGCATCTACGTGGCCGCCCACTACCCCACCGATGTGATCGCCGGTCTGCTGCTGGGCGGGCTGTGGGTCGTCGCCTGTGCCCGGGTGCTGCTGCCCGGCCCCGGCACCGGGGTGCGGGCGGGGACGGCCGGCCGGGCGGGCGCCGCCGGCGGCCACGTGCGGCGATGAGGGCGCTGCGCGTCGTCGCCGTCGCGCTGGCTGCGGCCACCGGCGTGCTGGGCCTGCGGATCCGCCGGGCCCACCGGACGGCCCGGACCCTCTCCGGCGCCGCGCCGTGCATCACGACCGACGACGGGGTGCGGCTGCACGTCGAGGTGGCGGGGCCGGCCGACGCGCCGGCCACCGTGGTCCTCGTGCACGGGTTCGGCGCCCGCGCGGCGATGTTCGACCCCCAGTGGGCGGCGCTGCGTGGGAACGTCCGGGTGGCCCGCTACGACCAGCGGGGACACGGCGCCAGCGGCTGGGCCGGCTTCCGGTCGACCACCCCGGACCGGCTGGGCCGCGATCTCGGCCAGGTGCTCGACGAGCTGGGCGGGCCCGG
Organism: Modestobacter lapidis; assembly: GCA_019779905.1. Taxonomy (GTDB): domain Bacteria; phylum Actinomycetota; class Actinomycetes; order Mycobacteriales; family Geodermatophilaceae; genus Modestobacter; species Modestobacter lapidis. The sequence goes on from JABAKE010000002.1 coordinate 250,715, forward strand.
GCCGGTCGTGGTGGTGGGCCACTCGATGGGCGGGATGGCGGTCCTGGCACTCGCCGGTCAGCGGCCGGAGCTGTTCGGCGACCGGATCGCCGGGGTGGCGCTGCTGTCCTCGCTCGCCGCACCGCTCGCCGTCGGTGGGCGGGATCTCGGCGGCCTGGCCGCGCTTCTCCGCAGGTCGCTGGCCTCCGCCGGCGCCTGGGCGCTGTGGCTGGCCGCTCCCGCGGTGGATGCCGTGCACCCGTTCCGGTCCGGCCCGGGCCGGCGCGTGCTGCGCCGCGGGCTCTTCGCCGCCGACCCGCCCGACGATGCCGCCCGGGAGATGACCGACATGTGGGCCCGGACGCCGACGGCGGTGCTGACGGCCTACCTGACCGGCCTGGCCGGCTACGACCAGCGGAGGGCGGTCGATGTGCTGCGGGGCCTGCCCGTGCTGGTCCTCGCCGGTACCGACGACACGACGATCCCCCCGGCGTCCGGGGAGCGGCTGGCCGAGCGGATCGGCGGAACCGCGCGCCTGCTGCTCGTGCCGGGCGCGGGGCACATGGTCACCCTGACCCACGCCGATGCGGTGGACGCCGCGCTGCTGGACCTGCTGGGCCGGGCCGGGACCGATGTCCGGCAGGCCTCGGACGGCGCCGGGTGACCCCTGCGTCGGCCGTCCGGATCTCCGTCCATCGGGCTGCGGGCGATCAGGCCGGGCGGGTGCCCACCAGCGTCGCGAACGCGATCACGTTGTCCTCGTAGCTGCGGACGGCGGAGTCGAAGTCGCCCCCACAGGTGATCAGGCGCAGCTGGGCGTCGTCGGTGTTGCCGTAGACGTCGATGGTCGGGAACTCCTCCTTCGGGTGCCGCTCCACCCGGTCGACGGCGAAGACGGCCACGGTGCCGTCCGCGCGGGTCACGGACACCTCGTCGCCGGGCTGCAGCGCACCGAGGTCGAAGAAGATGCCGGGCCCGTGCTCGGCGGAGTCGACGTGGCCCAGGATCACGGCGGGGCCCACGGCACCCGGCGCGGGGCCGGGCTCGTACCAGCCGGCCCGGTCGTCTGGTTCCAGCGGCGGCACCTCGACGGTGCCGTCGTCGTTCAGGCCGAGGCGCAGCAGGTCGCTGGTGACGCCGATCGACGGCACGGACACCGACACCGGCGCTGCCACCGGCTCGGCGGCCTGCCCGGTGACCGGGTCCTCCACCCCCGGGCCGGGCGCGGAGCTCCGGCCCGGGGGCGACGGGTCCGCAGGCGTGCTCGGCTCCGGCCGTTCCGCGGTCGCCGCGGCCGGCTGCGGAGCGCGCTGCTGCCCGGTCACCGCGACCAGCACCGCGACCAGGCCCAGCAACGCCAGCACGCCGGCGAGCACCGCCCAGACGCGCGGGCTCGGGCGGGTGCGGGATCGGTCGGTCACGTGTCCTCCTGGGGGTGGTGCGGGCAGCGGTGCGCACCCGGGCGCGCACCGCGCGAGGGTTTCCGTCCCCCGCGCGGTGCGAGCGGCCGGTCAGGCCTGGTCGGCGGCCTGGCGACGGCGGTAGGCCACGGCCCCCGCGGCGGCGGCACCGGTCAGCGCCAGCGCGCCCATCCCGATCGCGGCCTGCTGCTCGATGCCCGACGTGCTGCCGGCACCGGTCTCGGCGCCCCCGCTCGGGGCGGTGCCCATCTGGGCCGTCGTCAGCGGACCGCACGCGGCCGGAGCGGTGGCCTCCATGGGCAGCGACGGGTCGAGGTCGCTCATGATGTCGCCGTCGTAGGCACCGCTGCCGTTCTTGTCGACACCGTGCAGGACGAGGACGGCGGTGCCTGCGTCGAAGGCGGCGTGGACGTCGTCGCTGACCTCGAAGGTGCGCTCGTAGGCGATGGTCCCGTCGTCGGCGGTCGGGAACCGGTCGATGGCCAGCCCGCTGTCGGGGCTGGTGTCGCCCGTGGTGGTCAGCGACGTGCCGATGGCCCCGTAGTACGGGGCACCCTCGGTGACGCTGACGAAGCCGTCGCCGTTCTCGTCGTCGGCGTCGGTCGGGCAGGTGCCCTCGGCACCGATGTGGAAGTGCTGGGCGTGCGGCGAGCCCGCCAGCAGGCCCGACGCTTCGATCATCACGGTGGCCTGGTTGCCGTCGAGCGTGACCATGCCGGTGCCGGACACGCCGGACTGGTTCAGGGCGCCGAGATCGGCCTGGAAGCTGCCGCCCTCGGCGGCCGAGGCGGCCGTCATGGTCAGCAGCGGGAACGCGGCTGCCGCGATCGCGACGGTGGGGAGTGCGAATGCCTTGCGCAAGGTGTGCTCCTCGGGTTCGTGAGGTTCTGCCGGCGCCCGGGTGGACGACGACACCGGCGACGGTTGGGAACCGCTGCCGGGCAACAGGCGGCCACGCCGGGGGGCCGTGTCGCCCGGGTCGGGGAAGGACCCGGTGGAGCCGGTGAGGGCCGGCCGTCGTTGCACGCCGGCCCCGCGCTCTCCGACAGGGGTTCGGGCCAGGTACCGGGATCGGTTCACTGCGCAGCCGGGCGACTCGGTCGTGCGCGTCGCGGGTGCCAGGATCTCGTCGCCGGAAGCGGTGGTCACGCGCCGGTGACCGCACCGAACCGGGACCGGGGCAGCTTCCGAACACCTCGCATGCCTGGTCCTCCGTCCGCCGTGCGCCGCACGGCTCTCCCGGTCGTCGTCCTCCGGTTGCTCACCGGCGCGCTGGCCACGGCCGCCGTCCTGCTGGGCTCCGGGGCGCATACCGCCTCGGCGCACGACCGGCTCGCGGAAACCACCCCCGCCGACGGCGGCACGGTGGGCACCCCACCCGCGCAGGTGATCCTTCAGTTCAGCCGGCCCCCGCTGCCGCTGGGCGCCCAGGTGCTGGTCAGCGGCCCGGGCGGCACCCAGGTCTCCGCGGGTGCTGCCGAGCTGCGGGGCACGAGCGTCGTCCAGCCGCTGCTGGACGGTCTTCCGGCCGGGAGCTACACCGTGGGGTGGCGGGTGACGTCCGCCGACGGACATCCCCTCTCGGGCACGGCCGGGTTCATCGTGGACGGGGCCGGGACGCCGGCCACGGGCCCGGTCGCCGGCGATGCCGGAGCGCCGACCCGCGCGGCCGCGGACGCCGGGCCGGCCGCACCGGATGCGGGCGGCCGGCCCGCCCCGGTGGCCTGGACCGCCGTCGGTGCGCTCCTCCTCGGGGCCGCGGTGACCGTCGGCCGGCAGCTGCGCCGGCGACCGTGACGGCGACCGACCCGGACCCCCCGGCGCCGACCCGCGCCCGGCTTGCCGGCGAAACCGCTCCCGATGGGTCCGCGCCCGCGCCCCTGCGCACGGCGGGCACGGTGGCGGCGGTCACCGTGGGGCTCGTCGTCCTCCTCGCGCTGGCCCTCGCCGTGGGCGGTGGCGGTCCGGGCGCCCTCGCACCAGGGCTCGACCAGGCCGGTCCGCTCGTGGACCGGGGTCTGCCGATCGCCCGGCTGGCCGCTCGGGTGGCGGCGCTCGGCACCGTGGGCGCCCTGCTGTTCGCCGCCTTCCTCCGTCCGTCGGGCCGGTCGCTTCCCGCCGCCTCCCGGCGGGCGGTCCGGGCCGCCTCCCGGTGGGCGCTGGCCTGGGCCGGGACGACGGCGGTCGGTGCGGCGCTCACCCTGAGCCGGCTGGTCGGCGTCCCGCCCACCGCCCTGACCTCGTCGTCGGTACAGGTGTTCGTCACCGACCTGGCGTCGGGCCGTGCCGCCGTCCTCGCAACCGCGGTGGCCGCCTTCCTCGCCGTGGCCGCAGGGCGGTGCAGGAGCTCGGTGGCGGCGGCCGGGCTGCTCGCTGTGGCGCTGGCGGGTCTGGTGGTCCCTGCCGTCCTCACCGGTCACTCCGCCACGGCCGACCACCACCTGCTGGCGGTCGTGAACCTGAGCGTGCACGTCGTCAGCGCGACCGTGTGGGTCGGTGGCCTGCTCGCCCTGCTGCTGTACGGGCGGAGCCGCGAGGACCTTGCCCCCGCGGCCGCCCGCGTCAGCGTGCTGGCCCTGGGCTGCTTCCTCGCCACCGGGGCGTCCGGCCTGCTGGCCGCGTGGCTCGTGCTGGGCGGTGGCACCGCCGGGCCGGCCGGGGTCGTCGGCACCGGCTACGGGTGGCTGCTGATCGGCAAGACGGCCGGGCTCGCCGCGCTCGGCGCGTTCGGCTGGCACCACCGTCGGCGCACGTTGCCCGCCCTGTCCGCCGGCCGGCACGGTGCCTTCGGCCGGTTCGCGGCCGGCGAGACCGTCGTGATGCTGGCGACGATCGCCGTGGCCGTGGCGCTGTCCGCGTCTCCCCCGCCCGTGGCGGCTCCTCCGGCGGCGGCGCAGAACGGCGCGCAGCCGGCAGACCCGGGACTGGGCGCCGCGGTGCCGTCCGGACCGGGCATCGAGGACATGGCCGGCCACGACCACGGCGACCTGTCGGTCACCGTGCTGGTCGACGAGTTCCGCTTCCACGTCTCGGCCCCGGTCGACGCCGGCGCCCGGGTCACCGTCCACAACGGGACGTCGACGGATGTGACCATCACCGCGTCCGACGGCAGCTTCGACGTCGTCGTCCCCGGCGGGAGCCTGATGACCTTCCCTGCTCCGGACGAGCCCGGCGCCCATCCGTTCGCCAGCCGCCACTCGCCGTCCTTCACCGGCGTCCTCGTCGTCCGCTGACCCGGCCGCCTGCTCCGGAACCGCGGACGGCGGAACTGCCCGGCCGCTCTCAGGACGGGTCGCCGGGGTGTCGACGGGGTCAGCGGCGCCAGGTCGGCGTCAGCAGCTGTCGGAGGTCGGCCCGCGACGACCTTCCCGGCCCAGGCGCGGACGGCGCCCGTGCCCACGATCGCCCGCCCACCCGCAGTCCTGCTCCGATGACCCGCCGGAGCCCGACGAGGGCGGCGGCGACGGCGATGGCCTGCCAGCCCGGATCGCTCCCCAGGCGCAGCAGTCCGGCGGCCAGGAGCAGGTCCAGCAGGACCGCCAGCGCGAGGGACGGCCGCCGGGTGACGAGCAGGGTGAGCGCACCGGCCCCGAGCGCCGCCGCACTGATCGCCACGGCCAGCAGGCGCGGCACGTCGGCGAGCGATGCGGTCACGACGTCCGACCGCGGCCCGCCGTCCCCGACGGCGGGCCCGCCTCCCGCCTATCGTCCTCCCCCTCCTCCGCGACCTGGCGCCGTTCCTCGGCGATCTCCTTGGAGAGGAAGTAGTTCAGCGCCGTCCGGATCGCCGCGACGGCGGCGAGCTGGCCGAGTTCGCGGAAACTCGGCGCAACCGCGGTCCGGAGGACGTCGCTGGCCAGCTGGAACTCCAGCCCCAGGACGAGGAAGCGGCCCAGCATGAGCCGGACCGGAACGAAGGCGCCGGCGTCCCGACGGCGGATTCCGACCCAGACGAACAGGGCGAAGGCCCAGACGGCGCCGATGATGATCACGGCGGCAGCGCAGGCCTCGACGAGAACGACCAGGACGTTGACCACGTCGACCAGGAGCTCTTCCACCGGGCCGCCCTACCCGCCGGGGCCGCCGGGACGCGCGGGTCCGGGAAGAGACCCTTGCTAGCTTGCCGGCCATGGCAGTGGACCCGCGCGGCACGGACCTGAAGCGGTACCTCCAGGACGACCCCGGCGGGCCGGTGGTCATGCTCAACCTGCTGCGCTACGCCGAGGGCGGCCGCGAGCTGTACGCGCAGTACGCCGAGGCGCTCAGCACCACCTTCCTCCCCCGGTACGGCGGCGAGGTGCTGTACGCCGGCGACGGCTCGACGGCCCTGGTGGCCGAGCCCGGGCAGGAGTGGGACGCGGTCCTCGTCGTCCGCTACCCGTCGCGGGCGGCCTTCAGCCGGATGGTCGCCGACCCCGAGTACCAGGAGGTCACCGCGCTCCGGACGCGCGCCCTGACGGAGGCCGTGCTCCAGGCGACCGTCCCCTGGTAGGTCCGCGGGTTTCCGGCCCGGGTGCCGGTGGCCCGTCCACCTGGCCGCACCGAACCGGATCCGCTAGGTTCCTCTGGTCGTGGTCGTGGTCGATGGAGCTCACGAGCCGGAGCAGACCGTGCAGACCGACGCGCCCACCGTCGCACCGGCTGCGCGGCGCAGGCGTGGGGCGCAGCCGGCACACACCCTCCGGGGGCGGGCGACCCTGGCGTTCAGCGCCGTCACCGTGGTGCTGTCCGGCGTGCTCGCGGTCGCGGTGTGGGTCGCGGTCTCCCAGTACCTGCTCGCGCAGCGGGAGCGGGCGACGCTGGCCCAGGCCACCGACAACGCCGCGCAGGTGCAGCGGGCCCTCGGCTCGGAGGGCCTGACGGTTCCCCAGCTGCTCGCCCAGCTCCCGCACGAGACCGGCTCCGTCTCGTTGTACGTCGACGACGGCGAGTGGGTGACGACGTCGTTGCTCCTCGGCCGGGACGACCTCCCCGCCCCGCTCGCGGCAACCGTCCTGGACGGCACGCCCGCCCGGCAACGGATCGAGGTCCAGGGCCGGACGGCGATGGCGGTGGGCATCCCCCTCGACGGCCTGGACGAGGCGTACTTCGAGGTCTTCCCCCTCGACGAGCTGGACAAGACCTACCGGGTCCTCGGCGCGGTGCTGACCATGGCGGTCGTCGGCCTGGTCCCGCTGTCCCTCGCGCTGGGCTGGTGGGTCACCGGGCCGACGTTGCGCCCGCTGCACCGCATCGCGGCCGCGGCCGAGGCGATCGCCGAAGGTGATCTCTCCGCTCGCATCGACCCGCGGGGCGATCCCTCCCTGGCCCCGATCGCCTCCTCGTTCAACCGCACCGCGGCCGCCCTGGAGGCACGGGTCCGGGCCGATGCGCGGTTCGCCGCCGACGTCAGCCACGAGCTGCGCAGCCCGCTGACCGCGATGCTGGGCGCGCTGGACCTGGTCCACGGCGCCGGCCACCACCTGCCACCCGACGGGCAGGAGGGGCTGGCCCTGCTGCATGCGGAGATGTTGCGGTTCGAGCGCCTGGTCGCCGACCTGCTGGAGATCTCCCGCGCGGACGCCGGCAGCACCGATCTCGTCATCGAGGAGGTGCGGCTGGCTGCCCTGGTGCGGGAGGCGCTGAACAGGCGCACGCTGGGTGGGGCGACCGCACGGCTCGACGTCCACGAGGAGGCCGCCGAGGTCATCATCCACGCCGACAAGCGCCGGCTCGAACGAGTGCTGGGCAACCTTGTCGACAACGCCGACAAGCACGGTGGCGGGCTCACCGGGGTCACGGTCACCCGCGGGACGGACACCGTCTGCGTGCTGGTCGACGACGACGGCCCGGGTATCCCGGCACACGACCGGGCCCGGGTCTTCGAACGGTTCGCCCGGGGCGGCGGCAGCATCCGTACCCGCACCGAGGGGGCGGGCCTGGGCCTGGCCCTCGTTTCCCGGCACGTGCACGCCATGGGAGGAACCGTGACGGTGGGTGACAGCCCGACCGGAGGCGCCCGGTTCGTCGTCGAGCTGCCTGTGCACCCGGCGTCATGAGGCCCGTGACCGGTGCGCTGCTGCGGGCCCTGGTGCTGGTGGTCGTCGTGCTGCTGGCCACGGGCTGCGGCGTCCAGGCACAGGACCGGCCGGAGCCGGTGGTCACCGCGGCCCCACCGTCGACCGACGCGAGCGGCGACAGCCGCCGCGACGGCCCACGGTTGACGCTGTACCTGGTGCGCGGCGCCGATCTGGCTCCGGTCGAGCGGCCCACCAGCAGGGTGACGGCGCAATCGGCGCTCGAACTGCTGGTGGAGGGGCCCACCCGTGCGGAGGCGCGCGACGGGGTTCGGACCGCGCTCGCCCCGGAAGTGGTCGGGGTCGAGCAGCAGCTCGCCGACGGTCTGACCACCGTCTCGGTGAGCCGGGGGTTCACCGGCCTGGCCGGCGGCAACCAGCTGCTCGCCGTGGCCCAGGTCGTGTGGACGCTGACCGAGCTGCCCACGGTCACCACGGTCCGCTTCACCGTCGGCGGCACCCTGATCGAGGTGCCCACCGACGAGGGCCTGACCGACCGGGCGGTTGCCCGCGACGACTACCGGTCGGTGGCGCCGATCGAGGAGGCCCCGACCGGGCCGACCGCGACCGATCCGGCCCCGGCCGGGCCGACCGCGACGCCCGCCCCGGGGGGAGCCACCCCGACCGGCAGGTCCCCGGTGCCCGACCGCTGACCCGGAACGGCCTGCCCGCCCCTCCGGATCACTCCTGGACGAGTACCTCGATGACCGGGTAGCCGGCGGCGCCGTCGGGGGCGACCGGGGTGCGCACGTCGGTCTGCACCTCCCCGGTCCCGTCGGTGGCCCGGGCGGCGATGGTGTGGCGGCCGGGGGTCGCCTCCCACGGCAGGTACCACTGCCGCCAGCAGTCGACGTCCAGCGGCAGCGCCAGCTCGGCCACCGTCCACGGCCCGCCGTCGATGCTGACCTCCACCTGGTCGATCCCCCGCGTGGGGGCCCAGGCCACCCCGGCGATCGGCCGCCGGCCGGGGGCGACCACCCCACCGGGGCCGGGGACGTCGATGCGCGACTGCGTCTTGACCGGCCCCGCCTTGGCCCAGCCGCGGGGGATCCAGTAGCCGTCGACGTCCCATCCGGAGAGCTCGATGGCCGACAGCCACTTGGTCGCCGAGACGTAGCCGTAGAGGCCGGGGACGACCAGCCGCGCGGGGAAGCCGTGTTCGAGCGGAAGCGGCTCGCCGTTCATCGCGACCGCCACCAGCGCCTCCTCGAGGTCGAGCGCGGTCCGCGTCGGGAAGCCGGCGGTGAAGCCGTCGACGGAGCGCCCGACGAGCTGGGTGGCGCCCGGCTGGAGGCCGGCCCGGGCCAGCAGGTCCCGCAGCGGCACCCCCTGCCAGCGGGCGTTGCCCACGAGGTCACCGCCGACCTCGTTCGACACGCAGGCGAGGGTGATGTCCGCTTCGACCTGCGGCATCGCCATCAGTTCCGGGTAGGTCAGCGTGAACGGGCGGTCGACCAGACCGCGGATGCTCAGCTGCCACTCGTCGACGTCCACGGTCGGCACCCGTAGCGCGGTGTCGATCCGGTAGAACTCCTCGTTCGGAATGAAGAGCGGGGTGAGGCCGGCGATCTCGAGATCGGCTCCGGCCGGGACCGGGCCGGCCGGTCGTACCGGCGCCGGCAGCCGGATCGCCGCCCGGAGGGCGCCGATCCGCTCGCGACCGGAGAGCAGGAAGCCGCCGATGCCGGCGAGCACGGCCAGTGCGGTGGTGCCCCCGGTGACGGCCAGGAAGCGCCGACGGTCGACGGGGGGCTCCGGCGGCGCGTCGGCCACCGACGCACCCGGAGCCCCGGGCGTGGCCAGGGCCAGCAGCCGGTGCAGGCAGGCAATGCCCACGCCCGCCCCGACGAGGCCGACCGCGACCGTGACCGGCAGGGCGTTGCGGCCATCGGCCATCGCCGCGGCGACCCCGAGCGCGGCGAAGGCCGCGAACCCCACCGCGGCGAGCGCGAACCGGTGCCGGCCCAGGACGCCGAGGACCGCACCCAGCGCCGCCGCGACCACCAGGATCCCGGCGATGAGGACCGGTTTGTCGGCCTGGCCGAGAACCGCGATGGCGGCCCGTTCCAGCCAGCCGGGCACGCTGTCGACCACCAGGTCGCCGACGGCGATGACCAGGGACGGCGCCCGGTCGAGGAGCCCGGCCAGCAGTTCTGCCGCGCCCAGGGCGGCCGCCACCGCCGCGAGCCCGGCGAGCGCTGCTCGACCGCGGCCGGCCGATCCGGTCATCCCGGACCGGTCGGTCGTGCTCTGTTCCGCGTCAGTCACAGGACCAGTGATCCCCGGGTGCCGGCGCGGAACACCCCTCGGTCACGACTCGACACGCGATCGTCATGGGTGGCCGCCCGGCTGCCGATCACTCCTCGTCGAGCAGGTTGACGTCGGTCGCGGCGATGTAGGGGCCGTCCTGGAAGACGCCGAACTTCTCGTCGTAGAGGTCCACGCCGAGGTCCTCCTCCACCTCGAGGAGGATGAACGTCCCGACCTCACCGGTCACCTGGGCGGTGTACCCCGGGAGCAGGGTCACCCCGGCAGGCGTCGGCCGGGTCACCAGCGTGGCCTTGTCCCCTTCACCGATGACGAACGCCTGAGGGCTGAGCACCTCCACGATCGTGCCCCGGACGGTCACCGGCTCCCCCGTCACCGGGTCGTCGAAGAACGCGGCGGCGTCGTCGGAGTTGGGGGCGTTGGCGATGTCCTCCTCGCTGACGTCGTCCTCCCGCGGGTCGACGTCGCCCTGGTCCTCGAGCCCCTCCTCGTTGACGTCGGCCAGCGTCGTGCCCTGGTTCGCGGAGTCGTCCCCGCAGGCGGCGAGCCCCAGGCTCAGCGAGACGGCGATGGTCGTTGCGCCCAGCACCCGGGTGGTGCGGGATCGGATGGCGCTCATGTGAACTCCTCAGGTCGAGGTGGATCGCGGGCCGCGGAGCGGCCGGCGGCAGGTCGCTGCGCTCCTGGGTTGCCCTGCCGACGGTCGCGGGTGGCCGCGGCGCGCCTGCTGTCACGCGACCGTCATCGGCGGCGGCGACAGCTGCGCGCTGCTTGTCGACTCCGTGACGAACCCGTGCGGCGCGGGATCAGTGCCGCTGACCGTCCGGTGGCACCTCGTCCGCCGGCACGCCGGTCGGTTGCTGATCGGGTCCCGCCGGCGACCGCCGTGCCTCGGCACGGGCGAACGCGTGGGCGATCGGCACGTCGGTGGACGAATGGGCCAGGATCGAGGCGACGATCGCCAGGGCCACCAGGTGGAACATCTCGTCCGCGAGGGGGATCCCGGCCTCCAGGACCAGCAATCCGTAGACCACCGACGCGAAGCCCTTCGGCCCGAACCATGCCGCGGCGGCGCGCTCCGGCCCGGGTAGGCCACTGCGCAGCAGGGCCAGACCGATCGCGACCGGGCGTGCCAGCAGCAGCGCCAGCAGGGCGAAGACGTATCCGCTGAGCGGGATCTCCCCCAGGAAGGCCGGGGAGATCAACGCCCCGAACACCAGGATGGCCGCCAGCTTGAGCAGCTCGGTGACGAGCTCTCCGAACTCGCTGAACGAGTGCTCGACCTTCGGGGCGAAGGTGGCGATCGTGATGCCGGCGGTGAACGCCGCGAGGAAGAGGTTGGCGTGCGTCAGCTCCGCGGCAGCGAGGACCATGAGCCCGATCGACAGGCCCCCCAGCGAGGCGTACAGCGGCGTGGAGGATGTGAGGCGACTGCGGATCAGCAGCACCGCGACCGCCGGGACGACGAAGCCCAGGGCGACGCCCAGCGCGAGCTCGGTGGCGAGCTGGGTGTAGGCGATCTCGTCCCGGGCGAGGACCGACAGCAGCACCAGCACGACGGGCAACGCCAGCCCGTCGTTCAGGCCGCTTTCGACGTTGAGCAGCGAGCGGAGCCGGCCGGGCACCTCGGGGCGGCCCACGATCGCCGAGGCGAAAACGGGGTCGGTGGGCGCGAGAACCGCTCCGACCAACATCGATTCCGTCCACGGCAGTCCGGCGACGAAGTGCGCCAGGAGCGCGGTGATCCCGAAGGTCAGCGGCATGCCGAGGATCAGGGCCCGGCCGGGCAGCCGCCAGGCAGCCCGGAGGTCGGCGGCGCCCAGCCGCATGCCGTCGGTGTAGAGGACCGAGAACAGCGCGAACTCGGCCAGCCCGACGACGATCTGGTCGTCGGGCTGGAAGTCGAGCACCCCGGTGACGCCGTCGCCCAGCAGGAAGCCGGCGAGCAGGAACAGCACGGCGGTCGACAGGATCGTCCGGTGCGCCAGCCCGGACAGCAGCACCCCGCCGAACAGCAGGATGGCGAACGTCAGGAGGAGTTCCACGGCCGCCCCCTACCCATCCGTTCGCGGTCATCCCCGCTCCGGGCGGCTGCCGGACGTCCCGGGCTACGGGGTCGTGACCGACGTGGCCGCGATCGCCGGGTCACCGTCGAAGTCCTCGAACTCGTTGTCGATGAGGTCCAGGTCCAGATCCTCCTGGAACCCGGCCACCTGGAACTCGGCGACCGTGCCGGCCACCGTCACCTCGTCGCCCTCCGCGAGGGCCGGGACGTCGGCGGCCACGACCAGGATCGGGTTCTCACCGATCTCCTCGCCCCCCACGGTGAACGCCGTGCCAGCGCGCCGGCGATGGCCAGCCCCGCCGAGCGACGCCGTGTGGTGGGCATCGGCATGTCGGATCCTCTCGTCCGGGCGGTCTCGGTGCAGCCGCTCGGTCCGGGGATGCCCTGCTCGGCCGCGTGGATCCGTGGTGGCGTGCTTCGACACGAGCTCGTCACGAGCGCGACGACCGGTCGGTCCGACATCGGAGGCCGAGCCGGCGTCCGCGGTCCCGGATTTCCGGGGAACCGGCCTGGTCGGGGACGCTCCGGAAGGACGCACCGCCACCGTGACGGCTCGGAGCAACCTGTCACGGGACCGTAAGCCGGCCGTGCGCACGGGGGCGGTGCGGAGGTTGAGGATGCCGGCGGCGGGGCACCATCCCGACGTGGCCCGTTCCGTCTTGATCATCGAAGACGACGACGGCATCCGGCGGATCGTGTCGATGACCCTGCAGCGCGAAGGGCTGGAGGTCATCGAGGCCGCCTCGGGCGAGGAGGGGCTGCAGCGACTGGCCGAGCACCCCATCGACATCGTGCTGCTCGACCTCATGCTGCCCGGCCTCGACGGATTCGAGGTCTGCCGGGAGATCCGCCGCGTCTCCAGCACCCCGGTGATCATGGTCACCGCCCGGGCCGACAGCCACGACGTCGTCGCGGGCCTGGAAGCCGGCGCCGACGACTACATCACCAAGCCGTTCGTGGCCAAGGAGCTCTCCGCCCGCATCCGGGCCCTCGCCCGCCGCGCGGGGAACGCCGACCTCCGCACGCAGGTCGTCATCGGTGATCTCGAGATCGCCCCCGAGGACGGCATCGTCACCCGCAACGGCGAGATGGTGCCGCTCACCCGCACGGAGTTCAAGCTGCTCAGCGAACTGGCCGCCGGCCGCGGGCGGGTCTTCAGCCGGGAGGAACTGCTGGAGACCGTGTGGGGCTACGACTACTTCGGTGATTCCCGCCTCGTCGACGTCCACGTCCGGCGGCTGCGCACGAAGGTGGAGGCCGACCCGTCCAATCCGACGATCATCATGACGGTGCGGGGCATGGGCTACCGGGTACCCGAGTGAGCCCACCGGCCCGGCGGCATCCCCGCGGGCCGGGCCGAGTCAGTCCTTCGGCCGCGACCAGTACTCGTTCATGACCACCAGCGCCCGTTCCAGGGACATCTGGGACACCTCGGCCTCGGGGACGCCCGCCGTGTGAAGCAGCTGATTGACCAGGCCAGCCGGCAGCGCCGCGGCTGGTGCCTCGTTGACGCCGGTCTCGCGCACGGGGACCTGCTTGTTGGAGACGCACGCCCAGAACTCGGCCTCGGAGACTTCCAGCTGGTCGGTCAGAATGCGCTTCCAGAGCCCGGGCCCGTAGGTCTCGGTGTTCGGCGGCCGCGAGATGCGGGTCCGCAGGGTGCGCCCGCCTGGCAGCCCCAGCTCGTAGGTGACGTGGTGGGCGACGACTCCGCCGCGTGCGTTGCGGACCACAGCCCATCCCTCGACCTGGCAGAAGCGGTCATGGTCGCGGCGACTGCCGGCGCCGCTCACGCGTGGGCGGGTGCGCCGACCATGCCCGCCGGAGCATGATCGGTCAGCAGCCAATGACGCAGCTGCCCGTCGTCGGAAAGTTCGACCAGTTCCACCAGGCTGCGGTGCTGAGCGTGGTTGGGCGCGGCATGCAACCGCTCGTTCCAGTCGTCGGCGTACTCCCGGAGGGCCGCGATCAGATCGTCGACAGCGCGGTCGAAGGTGTCCGCGTCCCCGTGCGCCGGCAGGCCCGGGATGAATGCTGCCCATCCGCCGCCCTCAGCGACCACAACAGCCATCGAGGGAACCAGCCGGCGCAGCTGCGCCCCCAAGGCCTCGGCCGTCATGACCACGAACCGTTCCTTGTCGCGGGTGACCGTGGTGACCAGGCCCGCGCGCGCAGCGTCCAACACCAGGCGCAGATTGGTGCGTGCCGAGGTGAAGCTGTCGAAGTGTCGGACGGTCGTCACTGCAGGCTCCTGCCGAATCGTGTTCGTGATGCCCAATTCGTGGACGGGCGTTACTCGCTCACGCTGGTGTGCATGACGTTCGCGGATGCCCATCATGCATAAGTACGTGAAGTACGTCAAGTACATCACGTACGCGCTTGCTCGAGGCGGCACGCGCGCCGCGATGTCCATCGCCCGCAGGGCACCGTCTGGTGATGCCTACCGGATGCCGCTCTGCCCCCGCAGCGCCGCGATGGCACCCGTCCGAGGCGTCCTTGAGCGGGCCGCTCAGGCACAGAGACGGCTTGCGCGGCTGAGCGGCACCAGTGGCCACCACCGTGGCGCCAGAGACGACTCAGGCCGCCCTCCCGATGGAAGAACGGCCCGGTCGCGAGGGTGGAGCTGAGGGGACTCGAACCCCTGACCCCCACACTGCCAGGCCGTCATGATCGCGTTCAGGGCGGTTCGCCACAGTTCCATAAGCCATGTGACCAGCGAAGAAATACGGCCGCGCACGACTACGAATTAGGGCGAACGTGGCCAACTGCAACCAGGACTGCAACCCAGCCGACTGGTCCAGCCTGGAGGGCCACCGCGGATGCGACATCGGGCAGACCCCCCGGCTGACCAAGGGCAAAGCGTTCCAAGCTGGCCATGCCAGTTGGATCCCGGTCACCCGCTCCACGCAAAAGCGCAGTTCAGGTGCTGTTAGGGAACTGGAGAAGGTCTGAAGAACCCTTCGAAGGGCCCGTTTTAGTCCCCTGGAGACCCTTGTTCTCCGCTCCATTGGTCATGTTCTGGTCACGTCGGGCGGCTCATCCGGCGAGGTCCTAGCCCCGTGCCAGCTCTCTTGGGGCCGCGTGACCACACTCAGGTCACGCAGTGAGCTCGAGGCCGTGCCGAGCGGCGATCCGTCAGGCTCTGGTGCGACGGTGCGTGCAGCTCGGCACCATGGATTGACATGGGGTACCGAAGCGACAGCCGGGTCGCTCTCGACCTTCGATGCCGAGGGGCTAATGATGCTGCCGGCTGACGTCGCCGTCCGACCGCAGTGGACGGAAAAGCTGTACCCGCCGAGCCAGGGCCAGGACCACCTCGGTCTGGCCAGCGTGTCGTCGGACCAGATCCTGCCGAAGCTGTCCCCTGGGATCGTCGTGCAGACCGTCCACCCCCGCTACTGGAGCTTCTACACATTTCTGCTCGACGAGTTCTGGCGGCGCGATCTACCCCGCACCCGCCGCGACTTCTCGCGCTTCTACCGGCCCCGTGAGGCAATCTTCGCGGCGGGCTGCCATCTTTGCGATCGACCGGAGCACGACGAGTTCGGCCCGCTCCAAGCCATCGTCGGCTCGAACAAGGCGAGCGCGCTGGTCCAGACCCAACCAACCGTCTACAACGCCCAGTTCAACTACATCAAGGACCCCCTCGGCGGTTATGGCCTTTACTACAGCGCTGCTATCTCCGGGATGGGCCTCACACTGCCGGCGACGCCCGCCGCCGGGCTTCCCTACGATGCGCCAACGCCGGAAGGACGCACTATCGCGGCCGCGTTCCGGACAGCGATCGGCGGCACTCGTTACTACCGCGAGTACTTTGACGACGACCAGGCTCTGGTACCAGCCGACGTGGTCGCCGAGTACATCCGGGCGGCCTGCCTCTGCCAACTGCGCACACCGACCGCACCGGACCGACCGCTGCTCCAAGATGTGTTCCTCCACGCCGGTGGTCCGCGCGATGCCGAGCAGCGCCGCGCCACCATGCGCATGTTTCTCGACCTCGCGGAGCAGACCGCCGGCTACGAACTGTCTGAGGATCGCTTTCGACGCCTCATCTACTTCCACTCAACGGGTGCCGGCGGAGCCGCATGGACGCCCGCAGCGCCCAACGTGCGTACCGCCCGCCGGTGGCGGCTATACCAAGCCCGCGAGTACTACGCCTACGCGCTAAACCGCATGTGGCGGTACCTTGCCGAATGGGGCATCGGCGAGGTGCGGATGAGCGGCGACGTCGTTCCGCTCTCGACGTGGTGGGAGTTCATCGACGACGCCATCGACTCCGCGGCCCTCGCCTCGGCGCTTGGGGTCGACGACCCCCATCTCAACGCCTCCTCAACCGTCGCCGACCTTGCGTACTGGGCAACCGGAGCCGGCAACGTCGGGGGCGACCTCGATGACTCGTGGGACATCGCCGCACCTGTCACGGAGCACCGCCTCTACCGATGGGCGAACGCGGCAGGTGGCGAGCCGGCTGTCATCCCGGTGGCGCTCACGCTGCTGGCCCTGGTCGCTACTCGCGTCGGATCGCGTCGTAACGAGTTGGCGTTCTCCGAGGACTGGGACATCTGTCGGGACGGCGGCGTGTCGCGCCTCGCTCTCAGTCGGTTCTTCAACCAGTGGCGCGACCGACAGCGATTCAGCCTCGGCGAGGCGGCCCGCTGGTTGTTTGGCGACTACGTCATCCGCCAGCACGAGCGTGTTGCCGTCGCCAAGCTCGCGCAGACGGGTGACACGTTCCATTTCCGTCGACAAGGCGAGTATCTGCACTTCTACGACGCTTACGCGCGGGCAGAAATGAGCAATTCGCGGTTCCAGGCACTCGCAACGACCGTGAACGAGCTCGGCTTCGTCGATAGCCTCTTCGGAGCGACGCATGCGCTCACTGACCCGGGCCGACGTCTCCTCGCCGACGGCGACCTGCCGGAACCGCACCTTGAAGCCGCGATGAACGAGCCCGGCGATGATAGCTGAGCGCCTCAGCGTGCCTGATGTGCTGGCCAAGCCCCGCGACCACGCCGTCATTTGCACCTTCGGCGCCCAGCTGGACTTCTTCGAAGGCCCGCTGTGGCGCCACGTCAGCCGGGCCCACAACCGGATCGTTCTCGCCGACGACGTCGTCCTCGCCGGGCAGCTCGCCGACTTAGCCTCCGGTGGCTCTCGCCTCCGTCACATCAACCGCCACTACCTGGCGACACCCATCACCAACGTTGGCAGCGCCCACGCCAAACTTCTCCTCCTGGTCGACGCAGCAGGCGGCACACTGCTGGTCGGCAGCGGCAACCTCGGGATAGACGGATACGCGTCGCGAGGAGAGGTGTTTTACCGCTACGACACCACCGACACCAACGCCACCTACCTGCCCGAGTTCCAGGCAGCAAAAGACCTCCTCGACCTAATGGCCCTGCGCGGATATCTCGACAGCCAGGCGCGCAAGCATCTCGACGCGGTGTGGGCCGACACACCGTGGATTTGGGCACCCGCCGCCCGGCCAGCCGGTGTACGCCACAACCTCGTCGAACCCCTCGGCGACCAGCTGATCGCCGCCGTCGCCAACGAGCGTGTCTTAGAGCTCCTCGTGCACGCCCCGTTCCACGACCAGCGCTGTGAAGCCCTCCGCCGCCTCATCGATGCGCTCCAACCCGACCACGTCAGCGTCCTCGCCCAAGCGGGCAGAACCTCCGTCGACCCGGCTGCGCTCGCCAACGTCCTCGCAGCAGCGCCAGGACTGACCGACGTGCAGCTGGCCTCCGCTCCCGAGTTCCCCGATACCTATCTGCACGCCAAGTTCATCCTCATTCGCACCTCGACCCGATCCATCACCTTCACTGGGTCGGCGAACCTGTCCCTTGCCGCGCTGTGGCGCACTGACCGGGCCGTCGGCGAGCGGCCCGCCGGCAACATTGAGCTCGTCACCCTCGCCCAAGGACCGCCCCAGCACTTCGAGGATCTGCTCAACGGCCTTGACCTCCGGGAAGCACCGGAGGAAGTCGCGAACCTCGACGTCACCTACCTCGGCGACCACGAGACCGCGCCCACCGACACCCGCCCCCGGCTACTGCGTGGCACGTGGGCCGACGCGAAGCTCACCCTCGTCGCTGCCGGTGAACTGCCCGGTGGTGAACTCTCGCTCATCGTCGCCGGGACCGTCACGCCCGGTGCCGTCATTCGAGTCGGGACCACCTACACCGTCGCGCCGTCTGGCGACGCCGCGACTGCCCTCGACTTCCGCGCCGTGCCCGTATGGCTGCGCGTCGCAGCCGAGGACGGCGACGTCGATACCACGCCCGTCTACCCGTACCACCCTGCGTCGCTTGCGACCCTCCTCACGGGGCGGCGCGATCCCGACCTGCTTCGCAAGGCCGGCAGCCTTGACCTGGAGGCATACGACAACGACCTCGCCGGCCTCCTCGACGAGCTCGACGCGACCCTCGTCATCGACCGCCACAGCCTCTGGCGTCTCGCCCGGCGCTCCCCCCCACCCGACACCGCCGGCGACGGCAAAGGTGGCCCCCACCAGGCGTGGGAGGACCTCAACTTCGACGCACTGCGCCGCCATCCCCGCCTGGCCCAGTACGAGACCGTGACCCGTCACGCCGACCGCCTCGAGGCCACGGACCTCCAGATCGTCCTCAGCGCCATCACCGACTACTTTCGCGGGTTCGGCGACCACGACAGAGCCGAGCCGGCAGCAGTCGGCCCGACAGCCGACCAGGTCGAGGGGGCGTACGACGTCGACCTCGACGACACGACCGCCATTCTTCCCGGCGAGAACGACGACATGCCCACCGACGAAACCATTGAAGAATACGAGGCCGAAGGGGAAGAAGACGAGGAGCGAGAACGCCGCCGCCTCAAGATCGAGACCCGCAACCGGCTGGCGTGGCAGCGCTTCGCGGAGCGGTTCACGAAGGCACTTCGCGACCGGGACTTTCTCGAGGTTGTCGGCCCTAGGGTCGCGCTCACGAACGCCGTGATTCTCAATCACCTCCTCGCACTCCTCGTCGCCAAGGGCGTCGTCGGCCCCGACAAGGGCATCGGCTACCAGATCGAACTGTGGGCGTTCCTTTTCGGCGACGCCACCTCGGACGGCTACATCCAAACACTGTCCGACGAGGACCAGTGGGCCGCCATGGAGGCGTTCGACGAGCGCGACGCCGCAGTGACAATCATCTCCGCCGTCGATCTGGCCGTGCAGCTCACCAAACAGCATGATCTCGACGCCCTGCGCACGCGGCTCCGTAACGCCTGGCGCCGCATCCTCACGGCGCCGACCCTCGACTTCACGCCCGATGCAATGCGGCGGGCATCCCAGCCCGGCGTCCGCCCCGCCTTCAAGCTCGCGGCGTCCCTCGCCGGGTTCGCAAAGGAGTCGACAAGGCGAGAGGTCGACGGCGCCCTCGCCGCCTCCCTGGGTGTTGACCGCTCTCAGCTCATCGTCCGCAAGGAAACAGTGAAGCGTGGCCGTCAGGTTGCGACCGTCGAAGTTGTCGGCATCACCGACCCAGCCGTTGAGCTGGCGCCCGGAGAGTTAACGGCTGCGTTCCGAGCCGCGGTCGTCGCCGACCCGGCTATCGACTACGTGCGCGTCAAGCACCTTGGGAGCGGTGTCGTTGCTACCTGGGACCGGCGGCTCCACGACTGCTGGCGCTACGACCCGGCCGGCGACGATCCTGTCGACCTGGGAGAACCAACTGACGTCGACCCCCGCTGGCTAGCCGCCGCCGACGCCCTCGCAGGCCGAGCCGCCGAGGCGTCAGCAGCATGAGGCGCTGCACCGAGAGCACGGGAACCCGAGACGATGCCGTTACCACAGTGGCGGCATGCTGCGACAGCGGCGACTGGTGTCAGCCGGCGTCGCGGCCCACTCAAACTGCAGACCACCGCACATACCGAAGGCAAAGCCGCCACAATCCGAGTGGACCGTGCTGGCCAGCGGGCAGCGTTGGCAATCTAATTGCGTTGTGCCACCACGGCAAGGGCGGCTTTGACTCGCTCGTCGAGGGCAATGCCGGGCGGACCGCCCTCCTAGACGTCCTTTATGTCGCGAAGGGCAGAACCTTCCCTCGGGGCACGACGCCATAATCCCGGTCGGACACGCCAATTTTGGTGCGGTCGCGGGGAGCTTGTGGCCGAAGCGGTCGGAGGCGACCTGACACTAGCTGTAAACGCCCCACCTGCGCCCACTCCTCATTTCGTACGACGTCCCTTGATCCATTGATTTCTGTCGCCACTCTTCTGAGAGTTGCGCGTTTCGCGAGACCAGGATGAAGTGTCGGGAGGAATGGCGATTAACCTTGGAGAACATGAGCGTTTGGTCATCATAGCTGGCGGGCCACGGGGCGTCTGGCACAGGCAGGCTGATAACGTCCATGGAGTTGTCGCTGAACCGGATGGGCGCCTCCACACGAACCGCACTTTGGATTGGGTGTTCGACGATTGGCCGTGCGACCAGGGTGTTCTGAGGCACCTCGGATGCCTCCGCGCCGAAGAATACGCGCATGAGCGCCGACATCATCAGCTGGTTGCCGGGGCGGCCCGGTCCACGGTTGCGACTGAGGATCCCTGCCTCGATCCAGAAGTGAGTCCCAGTGGAAAGCGCGACCAATTGCGCCGGAGTTAGGCCGTATCGACTCCCGACTCCCCCCGTGGCGTCAGAGACATCGTCGTTTCGAGCCAAACCCTGTGGCGTTTTGCTAAACTGGGCCGCATACGCGTCTAGCACCCTCCCCAATGGAGTTGCCGCGCGCCACTGCCGCTCGAACCATGACTCTCCGTCTCGGAGACTCGTGTCCACGGATCTCTCCGCAGCGCTCGTGGGACGTGTGACAATCTGCAGCACTCCGACCTCGTGGCCGGTCAGTAACCCATTGCGCGAAAGGTTACCGGACCCGCAAAGGCAGCCTCTGACTCCGCGACCACGGATGGCGAACCACTTCGGATGCCACGGAACGAAGGGCACGCAGCCTGGTCGAGCCACGACCCGATCACCATCGTGAACGCGCACCTCCGAGAAAGGCATCGACTGCAGCCGATTGAGCGCCGTCGGGTCCGACCGAAGCCAATCGCAGCTGACAAGCCATCGCTTCCTCATGGCTAACCAGGCAGGACCCACCCGACTGGATCCGATTTCGGCCACTAGGGCGTCGACTCCAGAGTCCGTGACGTAGGCGACTGCCGCGTCAAAAGCTGTTGGCGAGCCGCTGGCGAGGAGCTCCATGAGCGCGTCAATGTTCCGTGAGGCGACACGGTGAGTGCCGGGCTGCGTCACAACGCGATGTATCAGCATCTTGAGCTTCCTTCCATCGCGCCAACTATGTCCGTGCGACAGTGGAGGACGGGACTCGGCACGCCGTACGACGGCACGTGGCCTACGACCGATCGCGGGAAGATCACCTCCCTGCCACCGCGTGCGTCCGCGCCTCCGTCTCGAGAGCTTTCGGCGCGGCGGCTGGCCACAGGGCTCGTGGCTTGCAGCGAGGCCGTAGCGTCTCGCGAGGAAGTCATCCGAAGCGAAGCAGCCCCTTCGCACGGCGGGATCCAGGAGCAGGCACTGCGCCCACCACCATCGATCTCGACCCCGTCCGCCGAACGCCATCCGTCAGTTGCGGGGCGTACGGGCTCGCTCCCACTACCGTGGGCTGCCGATGCAACATGGACCGCCACCATCCGCAGGGCGATTCGTAGCCGGCCCCTGACTGTTTGCGGACGGTCCCATCCCGGCGTCACCAAGGACACCGCTCACCCGAGAGATGGCTACGGATGGGCATGCCGGCTCGCAAGCTCGGGCCGCTCGGGGGCTGCTATATCAGCCAGCCAGTTGGGTCCGTCCGCCGCAGTGGTGCGGCGCCGCCGGCGAGGATCCGCCGTCATGACCGCAGTGTCGGTGGGCAATGTTGAGATGAGCGCATGGCACAAGGAGTAGCTCGGTGAAGCTCAACCTCAAGGCGATCGAGGAACGCGTCGCACCACTGGGCGGACGCACGTCCTACGACCGCAACTTCATCTTCGAACTGCTTCTCGCGTACGGACGCTCCCCGAGCAACGTCACCCGGCTCCGCAACGGCTCGCTGAACGTAGCCGACGACAAGATCCACGAGGTCGCGCAGAAAAACGTTGTCTACTTTCGCGAGACCGTCGGCGACCCACTAGCCGCGATCGAGAAGCTCAGGACGTCACCGACGGTTGTTCGCTATAACACCCGCTTCGTCATCGTCACCAACTACAATGAGCTTCTCGCGGTCGACACCAAGACCAGCGAAACCTTGCTTATCCCGATCCATGACATCGACAAACACTTCACATTCTTTCTACCTTGGGCTGGAATGGAGAAAGCCCAGTACGTCGCGGAGACCCATGCTGACGTCCGAGCTGCCGAGCGGATGGGCAGACTCTTCGACGAACTGGTCGGCGCGAACCCTGAGTTGCTCAATGCTCCGAATGGGCGCCACGTCCTCAACATCTTCTTCACGAGGCTGCTGTTTTGCTTCTTCGCCGAAGATACTGGCATCTTTTCCCAAAGTCAGTTCACCAACGCCGTCGGCTCCTACACCCAAGCCGACGGAGCCGACGTCGCAGGCTTCCTTACCGACCTCTTTGCCGCGCTCGACACCGAATACGCTGCCGACAAGCCCGTGCACCTCGCAGGGTTCCCCTATGTCAACGGCAGGCTCTTCACCTCCGCGCCCGACCAGGTCGTCCCGGCGTTCACGAGGAAGGCCAGGGACCTGTTGATCGAGTCTGGGACGCTGATCTGGCGAGAGATCAACCCCGACATTTTCGGGTCGATGTTCCAAGCGATCGTCACCCCCAGTCTGCGCTCAGACCTCGGCCAACACTACACCTCCGTTCCGAACATCCTAAAAGCCATTGAGCCCCTCTTCCTAAATGGACTGAGAGAGGACTTCGACCGGGCCTACGACTCGACCAGGAGGCTTGAAGGTCTCCTAAGACGCATCAGTACGATTAAGGTCTTCGACCCAGCCTGCGGGTCCGGGAACTTCCTCGTTATTGCATACAAGGAACTGCGGCGCCTGGAACACGCGATTCTCGAACGCCTCGCCGAACTGCACCCTAAGCATCAGGTCCTGTTCGCCTCGTCTCAGATCAACGTTGAGAACTTTTTCGGTCTCGAGATCGACGACTTCGCGGTTGAGGTCGCCATCCTTTCCCTATGGATAGCCAAGCACCAGATGAACCGCGAGTTCCTGGAGAAGTTCCGCGTCGACCTACCTTTGATTCCCCTGAGGGAGACCGGACGGGTTCGCCAAGGCAACGCTACCCGCGTTGACTGGCAGAAGATATGTCCCAACGATGGCGACGAAGAGATCTACCTGATCGGCAACCCGCCGTACGCAGGCGCCAAGACGCAGACTAAGGAGCAGAAGGCCGACTACGATTTCGTCTTCGAAGGTCGCCCGTACTCGAAGAACCTCGACTACATCGCGCTTTGGTTCGTCAAAGGGGCCGACTACATCGAAGGCACTCGCGCGGAGCTGGCGTTCGTCACCACCAACTCGGTCGCGCAGGGCGAGCATGTCGGATTGATGTTTCCGATGATCTTCGCCAAAGGCGTCGAAATCGGCTTCGCTTACACATCGTTCAAGTGGGAGAATAACGCCAAGCGCAACGCAGGTGTGACCGTCGCCGTGATCGGGTTGCGGAACGCCAATGCTAGTCCGAAGTACTTATACACGGACGATCTCCAGATCACGGCAACCAACATCAATGGGTATCTTGCCGACGGTGCGGACGTCGTGATCGGGCGGCGCAGGAAGCCACTTGGGGCTCCCCGTCCTGACATGGTGTTCGGCTCCATGCCGCGCGACGGCGGCGGCCTCATCCTCTCGCCTGAGGATCGAGCTCAGATGATCGCCGAGGACCCGCGAAGCGAGCAGTTCATCAAGCGGTACATGGGATCATCCGAAGCGATCAACGACGGTGAACGCTATTGCCTGTGGATAAGCGACAGCTCCGTTTCGACTGCAGCGTCGATCACCGCGATCGCGTCCCGACTAGTACGCGTTGCAAGGGAGCGAAGCGAAAGCAGAGCCGGTAGCACGGCTTCCTTCGCCGCTCAACCTCACAGATTCGTGCAGATCAGCTACAAGCCAACGAATTCGATAATTGTCCCGAGAGTCTCGTCGGCGCGGCGTGACTACATACCAATCGGATACCTCGACTCGAGCACGGTGATATCGGACGCCGCGTTCGGCGTTTATGACGCTGAACCATGGCTGTTCTCTCTGTTGACCTCGCGCATGCATATGGTCTGGACACGAGCGGTGGGGGGTCAACTGAAGACCGACTATCGCTACTCGAACACAATCGTCTACAACAACTTCCCGGTGCCTCCACTAAGTGATTCAGTGCTGGAGCAACTCACGATGGCTGCTTTGCGGGTGCTTGATGTACGTGAGTATCACGGCGAGAAGACGCTGGCTGAGTTGTATGATCCGAGTCTAATGCCCGCTGACCTGCGCGCCTCTCACGCTGAGATCGATGCCTTGGTCGATTCACTCTACTCTGGGGGTGGGTATGAGGCGGATGAGCAGCGTTTGTCCGACCTGTTCGCTATGTATGAGGTGATGACTGCCGATGAGGCCGCGAAGGACCCGACGGAGAGGGCGAGGGCAGCCCGCAAGTGAATGCGACCAAGAAGCCGATCAACGTTGTCGACGTGACGTACGCACGCACGGGCGAGTCCGTGAACACCGACGCGATGGGTATGCGCGAGATGCAGCAGCGTGTCTTCGCCAAGCGCGAAGCGCAGCATCTGTTGGTCAAGGCCCCGCCGGCCTCGGGCAAGTCGCGGGCGCTGATGTTTGTGGCGCTCGACAAGCTCTACAACCAGGGTCGTAAGAAGGTAGTTGTGGCTGTGCCGGAGCGGTCGATCGGCGGGTCGTTTGCCTCAACGAGCCTCACCCAGTCCGGGTTCTTCGCGGACTGGAAGGTCAAGCCTGAGCTCAACCTGTGCGACCCCGGCTCCTCGCAGGGCAAGGTCGGCGCCTTCATCGAGTTCCTGAACGGCCCCGAGGGGGTCCTGATCTGCACGCACGCCACGCTGCGTTTCGCCGTCGAGAAGCTGACCCCAGACGCGTTCAACGGCACCGTGCTCGCGATCGACGAGTTTCACCATGTTTCTGCCGACATCGAAGCCAGCCGCCTCGGCGCGCTCCTGCGTGATGTCATGAACGGCTCGGACGTGCACATCATCGCGATGACGGGCTCATACTTCCGCGGCGACTCGGTTCCTGTGCTGTCGGCCGAGGACGAGGCGCGGTTCACGCCGGTCACCTTCAACTACTACGACCAGCTCAATGGTTACGAGTACCTGAACTCGCTCGGCATCGGCCACCACTTCTACCAAGGCCGCTACACCGAGGCGATCGGCGAGGTCTTCGACCTGGACAAGAAGACGATCCTCCACATCCCGAACGTGAACTCGGGAGAGTCCACGAAGGACAAGATTGAGGAGGTCGGGTTCATCATCGACTCGATCGGCCACGTCGAGTCCACCGACCCTGACACTGGGATCATCAGCATCCGCAGGGCCGACACCGGCGAGCTCCTGCGCCTGGCCGACCTCGTAGATGACACGGACCAGAAGAAGCGCGCCGACACCCTGCACCACCTCTCCACTGTCGCATCGAAGGACCGGGACGCCGTAGACGTGATTCTGGCTCTCGGGATGGCCAAGGAGGGTTTCGACTGGCCTTTTGCCGAGCACGCCCTCACTGTCGGCTATCGGGCATCGCTGACTGAGGTCATCCAGATCATTGGTCGCGTCACCCGTGACTCGCCCGGCAAGGAGCACGCTCAGTTCACCAACCTAATTGCCGAGCCGGACGCATCGCAGAGCGAGGTGAAGGTGTCGGTGAACAACATGCTGAAGGCCATCACGGCGTCGCTGCTGATGGAACAGGTGCTGGCCCAGAACTTCGAGTTCAAGACTAAGCGCAGCGGTGACGACGCTCCGACCCCGCCGAGCGTCATCAAAATTAGAGGTTTCAAGGAGCCTAGCTCCGAGCGGGTCAAGCAGATCGTCGAGACGGACCTCAATGACCTGAAGGCGACCATCCTGCAGGACGACACGTTCGCAAAGGCCGCTGCTGGCTCAGTGGACCCCGAGACGACCAACAAGATTTTGATCCCGAAGATCATCCGGGAGCGCTATCCCGACTTGGACGATTCGCAGGTCGAGGAACTGCGCCAGCAGGTGGTCGTGGACTCTGTCATCAAGAACGGCGAAGTCCGTGAAGTAGGCGACAAGCGGTTTATCAAGATGTCGGAAAAGTTCGTCAACATCGACGACATCAACATCAACCTAATCGACTCCGTCAACCCATTCCAGCGCGCCTTCGAGGTTATCTCCAAGTCCGTCACGCCTTCCGTGCTGCGGATCATCTCGGATGCGATTACTTCGACAAGGGTTGTGATAACCGAGGAAGAGGCGCTGACTACCTGGCCGAAGCTTCAGCAGTGGGCCAAGGTCAACGGGCGCAAACCGAACTTGCGCTCCGACGATCCGACCGAGAAGCGGTACGCCGAGGTAGTGCTCTTCCTGCAGAAGAAAAAGCAGGAGCGCGATGCCGCGCAGCGCAACGCCGAGGCTCGGGACGACGTATGAGCGCCAGCGACGAAGCGGGGTCGGCAGACGCCGTCGTCCCAGCCAGCATCGATGACATCCTCGACTCTGACTTCAATGGCCTGCTCGACGGACCTGATCGGGCCATGAAGGTCACCTCAGCCGATCGCCTGAAGCGGGGATTCCTGGAGATTGTTGAATTCCGACGCGTACACGAGCGGCTCCCAAGCTCTACAACGCGTGAAATCGCCGAACGCAAGCTCGGCGCCCGGCTCGACGGCATCCTCGCCAGCGAGGAGAAGATCGCTGCGCTGAAGCCACTCGACGAGTTTGGTCTCCTGGAGACGCCCGAGGCGCCAGCGTCGCTTGACGACCTGCTCGGTGGCAACGACCTCGACCTGCTCGATGACGAGTCCGGACTCTTGGACGTCTCAGACCTGCCGGTGCGCCGTCAGACTTACGACAGCGGGAACGCGGCGCGCCGCGAGAAGGCACAGGACTTCGAGCGGTTCGAGCCGCTCTTCAAGCAGAAGCACGCCGAGCTGCGTGACGGTGTGAGCAAGCTGCTGTCCTACCCAGGCATGACCCACATCCTCCCTGGGGCCTTCTTCGTCCTCAACGGAGTCATGCTGTTCATCGCCGAGGTTGGTGAGACCGAATACAAGAAGACGACCGTGAGACAAAACAAGCGTGAACGGCTCCGCTGCATCTTCGAGAACGGCACCGAGTCTTCGATGTATCGGCAGTCCCTAGGCATCAGGCTGAGCGACGAGGACGGCCAGATCGTCGTCAAGTCCGAACCGCCCGAGATCCTCAGCGATGACCAGGTGAGCGGCTACATCTACGTGCTTCGGTCCCTCAGCGCGGACCCGCAGGTTGCCGGCATCAAGGACCTCTACAAGATCGGCTTCACACGCGGGTCGGTCGAACTCCGAATCAAGGACGCGGAGAAATCGCCGACGTATCTGATGGCGCGAGTGGAGGTGGTGGCCAGCTACCGCACCTACAACCTCAAGGCGTCTGCCCTGGAGAACTTGCTGCACCGAGTCTTCGCAGAAGTCCGCCTCGACATAAGCCAGGTGGATCGCTGGGGCCGGGACTACGACGCGTCGGAGTGGTTTGTGGTTCCGAGGGCCGTTATCGACCAGGCCATCGAACTGATCCAGTCAGGAGCGATCGTCCGCTACGTCTATGACGCAACCGCGCAGGGGCTCGTCGAGCGCGGCCAGTAGCCATGCCTGCAGCCAGCACCGACCTGTAGACGTAGCAGGCCCGGCCACCGTGAGGCGCCGGGCCGTGTTTATGGTGGGGTGGACTAGCGGTTGTCGAGTGGGTGGCCAGTCAGCAAATCCTTCAGAGTGCCCTATGACAACTCCCACTCTGCACGGCAAGTCCGACCGACAGGAGAGAGCGGCAGAGCCCGAGCGTCCCAGCGCATCACGCCCGGCTATGAACCAGGTCCTCGCTCTTGTCGAGGATTTGGTCCATGAGGCCGATCTCCTGGTCGAGCTCCTCACCTCGGAGTACCAGCAGCCGCTCCACGTCGAGCGTCGCCACGGCGAGCTGTGCCGCACAGAGCTGGACGAAGTCGTCGTACTGCTCCTGCTGCGCGGGCGACAGCTCGTCCCACTCGGTCGGTGCCTGCAGTCGTCGGGACCACCGCTCGCGGGCGTGTGCACCGTGGACGGCGACGTACTCGAGGATCCGTGCGGCGCGACCCACGAGGTCGATGAACGCCTCGACGCCTCGCGCCTGCGCATCGAGCTGCGCTTCGGCCTCGTCGAGCTTCACTGCGAGCTCCTGCCGCTGCTGCCGGTTCCGGCGAGCGACCCACACGAGACCGCTCACAGCTAGGACGACTGCGGGACCGGCGACGAGCCCCGTGAGAAGCGCGGCGCCACCGGCCATGCCCGCTCCGCCGGCCGCGAGGGTGCCGCCTCCCAGCAGGGCGAGCGCGGCATTGGACGCGGCGACGCCGGACAGCCCGGAGATGGCGACACCCGTCGAGGCCGTGCCCCAGGTGACGGCGGCGGTGAAGGCCGCATAGGCAGTAGCCGCGCCCGCCGCGCTCCCCACCGCTACGCCTGCTGCCGCCCCGGACAGCGTCTGGGCGACCCCGTAGCTCGCGAAACGCAGCCGGAACGCGGCTGTGGCAGCGGCGTCGGCGCCTTCTTCCGGAACGCCCTCTTCCAGGCTCTCCGTCGGCGGTGGAGGGGCGCCTGAGATGGCATCGGCGGCGCGCACGAATGGGAGGAAGAACTCGTCCCGAGCCAGGTCGTGCGCCTCGTTGAAGGCATCCACCGTGCTCGACAGGCGGTCGGTCCGTTCTTCGACGATGCGCTGCACGCGCACCAGTCGGTTCCGCAGGGACTCGTCCGTCGCGCCCGCCGATCCTCCGCCAGCCGCGGCGAGGTTCTCGGTGCGCCGCGCGGCGAGCGTCACGAGCTCGCCGGGCAAGAGATCGAGCGCCTGGTTGAGGCCAACGAGTCGGTCGGCGCTGGGGCTCGAGAGGCCGCTCTCGATGCGAGAGATCGCGACTCCGGCGCCGGCTTCTCCGTATCCCGCACGGACGCCCAGTTCGCGCTGAGTCAACCTCGGGGACTGCGCCTCGCGCAGCTCACGGACCACCAGGCCGAGCGCCTCGGGCGAGTAGTTCACTCGGAGCGAGCCCATGACGCCTTGATTTCACCGCCGAGCTCCGTGCAGGAGCGGGCAGCCTGGGCGACGTCCCGGCCTGCCTGCTTCGCGGCC
This sequence comes from Modestobacter lapidis, assembly GCA_019779905.1. Lineage (GTDB taxonomy): Bacteria > Actinomycetota > Actinomycetes > Mycobacteriales > Geodermatophilaceae > Modestobacter > Modestobacter lapidis. The sequence goes on from JABAKE010000002.1 coordinate 279,836, forward strand.
TTGATCACAGCCGGGTCTTCGACCACGAAGTGGACGCGCCGCGCCGCCCGGGTCGCCTCGGTGACCACCACTGCCTTGTTGATCCGTGCCATGTCTGCCTCCGGTAACGATGTAGGGAGGTGAAGACTCGCACTTAGCCCCTAAGTCGTCCAGCACTATCGCAACGTGTCATCCGACCGGACTAAGCGGTCGCTCGCGCCATAGCCTGCAGCGCCGGGCATGAGATGACGCGGTCGGCCGTCCGAGCCGCGCAGGCCCGCCGACCTACCCCTAGCGTCGGACCATCGCCACGGGGTCGCGCCGAGGGACTCGAACCTCGTACCGCCACTGCCAGGCCGTCACTGGCGGCAGCCACCTGACGATTCGCCCTCCGTCACCGCTCGGCCCCGCGCAGCACCGCCCGGAGTCGCTCGACCAGGGCCTTGGCGTCGATCCTCGTGCCCCTTCCCCGGGCCGTCCTGCTCCTGGGCGCTACTGGCGATCGACCAAGATCATGTGCCACACACCTCATGCGCATCCCGACCGACGTGAGCATCCGCGACGCGGCGGCCGCTGCCCTCCTGTCGGACGGCTCCCCCGCCGATCTGGCCTGGCAGCTGTTGCGGAAGCCGAAGGGGATGGGGTGGGTCATCGTGAACAAGCTGCTCGCCCGGAAACGGCCCCAGCTGATCGCGGTCTACGACGGCGTGGTCAGCTGCGCGTTCGGGTGCCCGCCGGGGTTGTGGAGCTGGCTGCAGCCCCTGTTCGCGGCGCGGGACGGCGCGCTTCCCGACCTGTTGGCCTGGCAGCGGGACGCCGCCGGGGTGCCCGAGGCGGTGTCCCCGTTGCGGGTCCTCGACGTCATCATCTGGATGCGCCACGAGGGCGAACACCGGCAGGACGGCTGCCGCGGGATGGCCTGGGGGCTAGCCGCGGGCGGCGACGCCCGTCAGTCCTCGTAGCAGATGCCGTCCCCGTCGCCGTCGCGGCAGTACCCACCACCACCACCACCGCCGCTGTTCCGGTAGCGCCGATTCCACTCCTCGAACTCCCGTCTGGACTCCTCCTCCCGAACGAGACGCTCTGCCTCGGCCTGCTCGAACTCGGCCAGGCAGGTGCCGTAGCCGGTGGTGCGCGCGGCCTTCGTGGCGTTGCCGGCGGCGACGATGAGGGGCGCGTACTGCACCTGCACGGGGGAGAGCACGTCTGCGTAGCGGATCGCGAACGTCGTGGTGGCGGGTTCGCTGTCGTCGTCGTCGAGCTCGAACCCGTCCGGCTCCCAGAAGCCGCCGGCGACCAGCTGCTCGTTCACCGACGCCGCGGGCGCGGGCGGCTCAGGAGTGTCCGAGCCTGCCGGAAGCAGATGCACGAACGCCCAGTCGCCGCTGTCGTCGGCCATGGCCACGAGCACGCGGGTTCCGACGGGGAGCATGGACTCCTTGGCCGCCATCGCCTGCTCGCGCAGCGACTGCTCAGCGTTGAAGCATCCGCCGTCGACGGGCCCGATCAGGTTCAGCTTGACGTCGGCGCTGTCGACCTCGAGCTGGTTCGGGTTGTACGGGTCGTGGCTGGTGACGGTGCCGATGAAGGTCATCTCGCCGAAGTGGAAGGGGTCGACCTCGGGCTCGTCCGTGCCTCCGCAGCCCGTGGCCATTAGCAGGGCGGCGATGGCCAGCGCCCTGCCGGCTCGGTAGCGCGGTCGTGTCTTCGCCGTCCCGTACATGATTCCCGTCCCATGCTGAGCGGCCCATCCCGGTGGGCGGTGACTTGGTATGGCGACGCTAGCCCGGGATGCGGAACCTGATCGTCGACGAGTGACCCGGCCACGCCGGTGCGATTCGCAACCGAGCACAGCTGTCACGCGCGTCCCTCGATCAGAGGGCCTGCAGACGCGCTCGGCGGGTTCCAACGCGGCAGCTATCTGCGACCGGCCCTGTGCGACTGCATGCGGCGTTCGAGCGATACGGGAGGTTGACGAAGCCGAGGTGCTGCCGCAAACAAGCTGCTCCAGACCTGGGCGCAGCACCGCAACGACAACGGCGGCACCACCTCACCGGCCTCGCCGGTGCTCAACCAGACCCTGTTGCTGACGTTCCCCGACCGATCGCGACCACCAAGGTCGACGCCGGCAGCGCCTCCTGCAGCAACCTCCCGTCCACCGCGATGGCGTCATCAGGACGTTCCCGCAGGGACGAGGTCAACGGCTATCAGCTGTATGGCCCGGCCCCCTACACCCGGGCTTCGTCGCGGCCGTCGAGCACTGAAGAAGGTCCAAGATCAAGTGCCACACACGTCTTGCATTTCGGTCGTCGGACGCGGTGCCGGTTACCAGCGCGCCTGGCAGTAGCGAACGGATCAGTCCGACAAGGTCAGCCGGCCACCGTGAGGGTTCTCCGGCGACCTCGCCGCCACATGCGCACGCCGCCTAGGATCCCGTCGTGGAGGACTCGGTGCACCACTGGCTGCCCGATCACCAGCTCGGTGTGGCCGGGACCCTGTCACATGCGGATGAGCTGATCGGCCAGGTCGCCGACGTGCTCTTCGCCTACCAGACGCGGCCCGATGGAACCTTCGAGCTCGAGGAGCAGCCCGCCTTCCCCAACACGCGCACCGTCGTGACACACGTGGTCCCGATACCGCGGAAGGTCCCGTTGCTCGTCGCCGATGCGCTGGTCGCGCTCCGAGCCGCGCTCGAGCACGCGCTGTTCGCCGAGGTCGAGTTCCGCGACGGGGCGCTGGACGAGAAGGCCGCGCGCCTGGTCGAAATCCCGGCGTCCCGCAAGACCGAGGACTTCGAGTCCTGGGCGAAGGGTCGCGTGAAGAACGGCCCTGCCTCGCTGCTTCCCGGCACCGAGCTGGTGAAGCGGATCGAGGGGCTGCAGCCGTTCAACCGGAAGGACGCCGAGAACCACCCGCTGGCCCGCCTCGTGCTCCACACGAACCACGCGAAGCACCGGACTCCGGCGGTCACGGCGGTCCGTATCGCCGCCATGTACAAGGAGGACCAGATGCCTCGCTCGGTCCGCAGCCTTCCGGCTCGCCCGGAGGTGCCGCTGCGGGTGGGGGACGTCATCGCCGAGACTCCGTTCGGCACTCGGGTGCCGGTCGCGCTCTTCCCGACGATCGGCATCAACCGGCCCGAGACGAACCGGTGGCCGGTGCTGATGCAGGAGTTGGAGGAAATCTCCCACTGGGTCCGGACCCAGGCGGTGCCGCGCCTCGTCACTGGCACCGAGCCGCCCAGGCCCGAGCTGCCGACGCGCTACGACATCGCTGTGGGGCACGGTGACGAGCGCCGCGCGATCTCAGCGGGCTCGACCACGCCCGCCGCCGACCGACACAAGCAGCGCTTGGGCGCGGCAGCGGTCCGCATCGACATGGTCGACATGCTCCGTCAGATGGACGGCTCCCCGAACGTCGAGCAGATCTCGGCCTGGCTGGATCACCTGACCGACGAGGAGGTGCTCGAGCGGATGTCCCGGCTGCAGATGACCCACACCTACGACCCCGACATCGTGCTGCGCAACTTCGAGGTTCTGAAGGCCATGCAAGACGACGCCGTGGCGTTCGGAGCGGAGGCGGCAGCGAGCGACTGAGCCGCAGAGCCGGCTGAGGCCTCCTGGTCCCAGGCACCCCTCCTGTCGGTCAGCTCTTCGGGGTTCGGTGGGAGGGGTGGACGCCCGCGTCCGCGATCCGCTCCAGCTCCTCGAGCGACAGGAGGTAGGCGAGGCGGCGGACTCCCCGCTTGCGACTGTCCATGATGCGGCGGAACTCCGAGAGCATCCGCAGGTAGGTGTCGAGCATGGGCATGTGCGAGTTCCCGCTGTCGTTTCGCTCGAGTTGGGGCTGCAGCTCCGTCCAGCGCTCGCCACCGCGCATGAGGAACTCGACGTAGCTCGCCATGTGCCCCTCGAGCGCGTCGTTGTGGTCGAAGCCCCGGAACGCGAGCTGGTGGGCTAGCTCCTGGGGGACGGGCGCCCCCTCCTTCTCGAGGTCGCTGATGCTGTACGTGAGGATGCGGTACATCTGCAGGATGTCCGACACGCGGCTGCAGTCGCGCTTCGAGAGCTCCGTCCTGAAGCCGGCGGTCTCGTACCAGTACTCGCCCGTGTAGCCCTCCTCAAGGATCTTCGCCCGCATCAACTGGTACTCCAGGTCGCCGTCGACGTCGTTGGCGTCCTCCGGCAGCACTCGACCCAGGATCCGGTGCAGCAGGGAGAGCACCTGTCGGTCGACGATCCGCATGCTCTCGGCCGGTGGCTCCTCGCCATGCTTCACCTCGCGCTCGAAGACGGGTACGAGTGCCTCCATCAGCAAATCGCGGACGTACTCGCTGGTGGTGACGCCATGGCCGTCTGCCAGCTCCTTCAGCTGGTCGCGAACCCGGTCGTCGACTCGGATGTTCAGAACTGCCATGGCGCATCCTTCCGTAGCTGTGTGTGACGTTTCTGTCATACTGTCATACAACAGCCCCGACTTCTAGTCCCCACGCGCCAACCAGCTGAACGACGGGCGCGTCTACCACCGCTACCTGCCCCCCTGGCCCGGGCACTCCAGCCGGTACTGGAGGTCTACCGGAGACGCGCCCGCCTCACCGGCGCCCTCGACGTGTGCTGAACCTGAGGCTCCAGGACGTCTCTAGTTGGCGGCAGGCGCCCGTCGCTCGCGTGTCCAGGGGTTCCGGTGACGACCTCTCCGTCGGCTGGCAAGGGACTGGAGATGTTCGGCAGGCCCCTCCCCCACCGTCGAACGGCAGCGTTCGCATCAACGCGCGACTGATTCGGGAGAGGTCGACATGGATGGTCTGCAGCCGTTTCGAGACGCCATGGCCGCCGATTGGCTCCTCCTCACGCCGGGGGAGGCGGCGGAGGTCCTCCGCATCGGCCGCACGACGGTGTACGCGCTCATGAAGAGCGGGGCGCTGCGTCCCGTACACATCGGCCGCAGCTGCCGGATCTCTCAGGCAGAGCTGGACCGCTACGTCCGCCAGCTAGAGGCTTCTCCGTCCCGTCCACAGCCTTCGCCGGACGCCACATGAATCCACAGCGCGTCTGCCCATCACCCGAGTGCTCGGCGAAACTGAGCCCTCGAAGCAGCGGCGAGGGGTAGCGGATGGCGGGACGGGCGTCGAACGGCGAGTCGACGATCTACAAGGGCGCCGACGGGCGCTGGCACGGCTACGTCTCCGTCGGGTTCACGCTCGCCGGCAAGCTCGACCGCCGGCACGTCAGCAGCAAGAGCCGGGGCGTGGTGGTCACGAAGGTCCGCGAGCTCGAGCGCAGGCGCGACTCCGGGATGATCACAGAGACGTCTACTCCCACCGTCGCCGAGTGGCTCGAGCACTGGCTGACCACCATCGCGCCCCGCCGGGTGCGCCAGCGGACGCTGGAGAGCTACGAATCCGCCGTCCGCAAGCACCTGATCCCTGGCATCGGCCGGCACCGCCTCGACCGGCTGCGCCCCGAGCACCTCGACCAGCTCTACACCGCGCTCCTCGACGCCGGCTACTCCCCCGCCACCGCGCTGCGCCATCACCGCATCCTGTCCCGGGCCCTCACCGTCGCCGTCCAGCGCGGGCACGTCCCCCGCAACGTGGCCGGCCTGGTCGATCCGCCCGCCCAGAAACAGAGCGACATCGCCACCGCCCTCGACCTCGGCGAGGCCCGCGCCGTCCTGGGAGCCGCCACGACGGTCCGCAACTCAGCCCGCTGGACCGTCGCGCTAGCCCTCGGCCTGCGCCAGTCCGAGGCGCTTGCGCTGCAGTGGAAGGACATCGACCCGCTGGCCGGCACCCTCACCGTGCGGCGCAGCATCCACCGGGTCCGCGGCGGCGGGCTGGTCTACGAGGAGCCCAAGACCCGCCGCAGCCAGCGCACGTTGGCGCTGCCGCTGCCTCTGCTCGATGCACTCAGGGAGCACAAGGCCGCCCAGCTCGGCGAGCGGATCCTGGCCGGCTCCGAGTGGCACGACGAGGACCTGGTCTTCGCGCAGCCCAACGGCCGGCCGATCGACAAGAAGACCGACCACGACGACTGGACCCGGCTGCTGCAGAAAGCCGGCGTCCGGCACGTCCGGCTGCACGACGGCCGGCACACCGCCGCCACCCTGCTGCTCAGCGAGAGCGTGCACCCGCGGGTGGTCATGGAGCTGCTCGGCCACAGCCAGATGCGCACCACGATGGACATCTACAGCCACGTGATGCCGGCCCTCGCCAGAGAGGCCGCCGACCGGATGAGCGCCCTGCTGCTGCCAGGTAAGGGTGGGCAAACTGCAACCACAACTGCAACCAGAGACGACTCAGGCCGCTCCCCGGAAGGGGAACGGCCTGGTCATCGGGGTGGAGCTGAGGGGACTCGAACCCCTGACCCCCACACTGCCAGTGTGGTGCGCTACCAGCTGCGCCACAGCCCCTTGCCGACCCGGTCTGGTGTGTCCGGGCCGTGCAGAACGATACATGGCCGGACGGCGACCGCTGCGGGGGCCTCCCTTCCGCGCGTCGCCGTCCGGCACCGGCCCCTGCGCTTCTCACCACCGCCGGCGGCCCCGTGCTCCCGGAGCTCCGCCCGGCCCGCTGACGGCGCAGCGGGCGGGCCGGGTGACCGGGCTCAGCTCGGGGGCGTCGGCGTCAGTTGGGCGACCCGCACGTGGTTGCCGAACGGGTCGCGGAAGCCGAAGTCGATGCCGTAGGGCTGCACGATCGGCTCCTCCGGCAGGTCCACGCCCTTGTCCTTGAGCGCGGCGTGGGTCTTGTACGCGTCGTCGGTGCTGAAGAAGAGGTGGCCGCCGGCGGCACCCTTGGTGACCAGGTCCCGCACCTGGCCGGCGATCTCGTCGCTCACCGAGGGCGGCGCCGGCCTCTCGAGCAGGACGGCGCGGGCCGGATCGCTGGGCAGCACCACGGTGAGGAAGCGCATCGGCCCGAACATCATGTCGGTCTGCACCTCGAAGCCGAGCTTGCCGACGTAGAAGTCCAGCGCCTGGTCCTGGTCGAGCACGTAGAGCTGGGAGATGGTGATCGAGTTCAACATGCCCGCGACGCTAGGGGCCCGGCGCCGGCCCGGGCTTCTCCGTAACTGCGCTGTTCGAGCCGGGACGCAACCACCGCATCCCGAAGCAGCTGGGCACCGGCGCCAGCGGCCCCCGCCGGCGGTAGACGCTCGGCGGCTCCCCGACGATATCGGCGAACACCCGGCTGAAGGTGCCGAGACTGGAGAAGCCCACCGCCATGCAGACGTCGGTCACGCTCCGGTCGGTGCTGCGCAGCAGCCACATCGCCCGCTCCACCCGGCGTCGCTGCAGGTAGCGGTGCGGCGTCTCGCCGAAGGTGTCGCGGAAGGTGCGGATGAAGTGCGCCTCCGACACGTGCGCCACCCGGGCGAGGGTCGGGACGTCGAGCGGCTGGGCGTAGTCGCGATCCATGACATCGCGGGCGCGCAGCATCCGCCGGTTCGAGTCCTCGCTGCTCCGGCTCACCGGGCGATCCCACCATGCTTGCGTATCTTCGTCGCCCTGTAGTAAAAATACTACATGCCGCCGCGCAAACGCTCCGACGAAGCGGAGCTCTACAACAGGCTCGCACTGCTGCGAACCGAGCGCCGGATGTCACGTCAGGAGCTCGCCGACGCGGTCGGCGTGCATTACCAGACGATCGGCTACCTCGAGCGCGGCGAGTACAGCCCCAGCGCCACCCTCGCCCTCCGGCTGGCCGCCGTCTTCGGCCTCCCGATGGAGGCGGTCTTCTCCCTCACCCCGTTCCGCGCCCTGTCCGAGCAGGTCTACGGCACCCAGGAGATCCGATGACCAGCAGCACCCGCACCGAACGACGCGCCGCCCGCCTCGACGACCCCCGGTTCGAGAGCCTGCGTACGCTGCGCGCCCGCCGGTCACTGGCCGCGGCGCTCGTCGCCCTGCTCGCCGCGGAGGCGGCCCTGTTCGCCCTCCTGGACCGGGCGCCGGTGGCGGGCCTGATCGGGCTGGGGGTCGTCATCCTGGCGTTCGTGTTCTGCCTCGGAGCGCTGAAGGCGGCCACCCGGGGCATCGAGGAGCTGCCGGCCGAGGCCCTCGACGAGCGGCAGTGGCAGGTACGCGGCGAGTCCTACGCCCGCGCCTACCGGATCGGGTTCGGCCTGCTGACCGCCGAGCTGGCCGCCGTCGTCGGCTGGCTCGTCGCCGACCTGCCCGCACCCGGCCCGGGGTTGATCACCGCTGCCGTGGTGCTGCCCTTCCACGTCGGCCTCGTGCTGCCCACCCTGGTGACGGCGACCGCACGCACCGCCTGAGGAAGGACCCCTCTGCCCCCCACCGCTCGCAGGCTCGCAGCGGGATCCTGCAGAGGGGCCGTCAGAGGTCCACGCCGCGGTCGGCGAGCCACGCCACCGGGTCGACGCGCTTGCCGTCCAGGCCGCCCTTGTACACCTCGAAGTGCAGGTGCGGGCCGGTGGACTGACCGCGGCTGCCCAGCAGTGCGATCGTGTCGCCGGCGCTCACCACGTCACCGGCATCGACCAGGATCTTCTCCATGTGGCCGTAGACGGTGACGTCGCCGTTGTCGTGCAGGAGGTAGACCACGTTGCCGTAGCCGCTGGCCGACCCGGCGCGCAGCACCACGCCGTCGGCAGCCGCGTACTCCTCGGTCATCATCGGGGCGGCCAGGTCGATGCCCCAATGCATGGTGCCCCAGCGCGGGCAGAAGCAGGAGGTCAGCCGGGCGCCCTCGACCGGACTGGCCGCACGGGGACGCGCCGCCTCGGCCGCGGCGATCGCGGCGGCCTCCTCGGCGGCGGCCTGCTCGGCCCGGGCCTGGCGGGTGGCGGCGACCTCGGCCAGCCGGGCCTTGGCCTCCACCACGGTGATCGCGGCCATCGGGGCGAGCTGGGGGGCGATGACGGCCTCGTCGTCCGAGCCGATCAGCTCGGCGACCGACGCCGGCTCGTCCGCCATCGCCAGCGGAACACCCTGGACACCGACCAGGCCGGCGAACACCCCGCCGACCACCAGGGCGACCAGCAGGGCGGCCGGGTGGGCGCGGAGCGCGATCCGTCGCGGCACCGGAGGAACGGCGGCCCTGGTGCTGCGCGTCGCCCCTGCGTGCCTCGAGCCCATGGACCTGCCCCTCGGGAGAACCCGGGCTTCCCTGCCCCGGTCGATTGCACCCACCCAAACATGGTGTGACCGCTCTGTGACCCCCCGTACGGCGTGTTTTGAATGACACGCTTGTGATTCCTCGGTCACACACGGTGGCGCCACCCCCGACCGAGGGGCCGGTTCGCGGCTCAGCCGCGGACGGGCTCGGGCGCCGGGGACGACGGCGCGGGCGGGGCCGGCCGCGGATCCCGGAAGCGCCGCAGCGCGCCGGCTCCCCCCACGATCAGCCCCAGGCCACCGGCCAGGAGCACGGCCACGGCGACCCGGGCAAGCAGCTGCGGCCCGGTGGCCAGCACGTTCGCCGACCACAGGACGTCGACGTCCGGCAGGCCCTGCACGAGCATCAGCCATCCGGCGATCAGCGCCATCAGCCCGGTCAGCCCACCGCGCCCGCGCCGGGCCGAGCGCACGCCGACCGCCACGACCAGCAGCAGCAGCAACGCCGGCAGCAGCGCGCTCAGCACGGCGCCCCCGTACGAGGAGACGGTGACCGGTGGCTCCGGCGTGGACACCGCGTGCCAGAGCGATGCGGCCGCGCCGAGCCCCAGCGCGCCGGCGAGCGGGCCCGGGGTGCGGGCCAGCCAGCCGGCCGCGGCGGTCGCGGCGAGCAGCAGCAGGTACACCGGCCAGACCAGCCAACCCGGCGGGGGCGGGCTCCAGGTCAGCTCACCGGCGACGACGACCGGCGTCCCGCCGTAGCTCATCGGCACGGTCCACTCGATGACCGTGTGGGGGCTGGCGGGGTCGGCGGCGACCACCGGCGGCAGCGCGCCCTGGGTCATCCAGTGCGTGCGGTGGTCGTGCCACAGGTACCGCGGTTCGGTGGAGACCTGCTGCCACTCCGGCTCCGCCTCGACGGCGGCCGTGGAGGGCAGACCGTTCGAGGCGTAACGGTCGAGGTTCAGGTAGGTGGCCGGGCTGCGGGTGTTGCGCCAGACGCCGTCCGGGCCGATCCGCAGGTAGGGCTCACCGGAGTACCCGGGCACCGCCAGCTCGGTGGTGGTCTCGTTGACCACCTCGAGCTCGTCGCCGAACTGCAGCACCCGCACCGCGACACCGGCGAGCTCGGGGGTGACCGACCGGACCCGGCCGTCGAAGTCGCCGCCGGCCTGCCCGCCGCCCACGTGCGCCGCCGCCGGGCCGGCGACCGCCAGGGTGGCCAGCACCCCCAGCAGGACCACCAGCAGCCGGCGCGCCTGCACGGCCACGTCCCGGCGGGCTCCGCGTCCCATCCCGCGGCGACCCACCCCGCGACTCACTCCGCCGCGACGACGGCCAGGTCGGCAGCGATGTCGCGGACGGTGTTCTCCGCGTCGAACGCCACGTCGGCCTCGCCGTCGGTGCCGTACAGCAGCATCAGCGCCGAGTGCACCTGCCCGTCGTCCTGGGCCAGCGGCACCCCGGCGGCCAGCTGCGCCTGCTCGATCTGCTCCTGGTCGCCGGTGAGCCCGACGAAAGGCGTGGGCAGGTCGGCCGAGAAGAGTCCGAGGTACTCCCCCAGCACCTCCGGGGTGTCCCGGGCCGGGTCGGTGGTCACGAAGACCAGCGTCGTCCGCTCGGCGACCGCCGGGTCGACGCTCCGCAGCGCCAGCGCCACGTCGGCCATCGTGGTCGGGCAGACGTCCGGGCAGTTGGTGAACCCGAAGAACAGCAGCGTCGGCCCGTCGGCGGTGCGGGCGGCGAAGTCGTACGGCGCCCCCGTCGTGTCGGTGAGGGTGAACGCCGGCTTCTGGTACGGGTCCTCGAGGTGCAGGCCCTCATAGGGGCTGGCGTTCTCCTCCACGGTCGCCGGCGCCTCGACGCCGCCGTGGTGGTCGTGCCCCTCGGCCTCGCCGTCGCCGCCGCACGCGGTCAGCAGCAGCCCGGCGGCGACGGCCAACGCGGTCAGCCCGCGGCGTCCTCGGGTCGACCGGCCAGGTACGCGGTTGGCAGAGCTCACTCGGACACGGTACGTCGGCGGGCGGACAGGCCGAGGCCGAGACCGGCGAGCCCCGCGATCAGCCCGAGGACCGCGACGACCAGCGCGGCCACCGCCGTGCCGTTCCCGCCGTCCTCCCCGCCGGCCGCCGTCGCCGTACCGGCCGGGTCGTCGCCGGCAGTTCCGCCGTGCGCGTCGGTGGTCGCGCCGCCCGGGCCGGTGAGCGACAGCACGGGCGCCGGGCGCTGCGGTGCCGGCTGGCCCTCCACCGTGGGCTCGATCCAGGCCGACTCCGAGCCGTCGCTGTAGACCTGGACGGCGTTGAAGGTGAGCGACTCGGTCTCGGGGAACGGCCCACCGGACAGCGCGAACTCCTGGAACTGCCCCGGTGCGATGCCGCCGCCCGGCTCGGCCCGGTACTCCACCACCGACACCGCCTCGGTGACCAGCTCGTCGCCGACCTCGACCGGCGGGTCGAGCTGGACGTCGGTGCGGCTCACCGTCCACCCCGGCACCGGCTGCGCCCGCAGCGAGGTCAGCGGGGTGTCGGTGGGCACCTGGATGCGCAGCGCCACGGTGCTGGCCGCGTCGCTCTCGTTGGGCACCCGGAAGGTGATCTTGCCGTAGCCGCCCGGTGCCGCGTCGGCGGAGGAGACGGTCACGTGCGCGGCGGCGACGCCTCCGGAGAGGGCGACCAGGCCGGCGGTGAGCGCCAGGACGACGGCGGTGCGGATGCGGCGGCCTCGCCGGCGGGACGGCCAGGGCAGGTGCGGGGACACGGTTCTCCTGTTCGGGTGGGGCTCGGGGGGAAGGCTCAGCGGACCGCGAAGACGGTGCTGGCCGTGGCTGCGGTGAACTCGTCGAGCCGGACGCTGACGGTCAGCGTCCAGCTGCCGGCGGTGGGCAGCGTGACGCCGTCGCCGACGTAGTGACCCGGGCCGGCGGCGGCCAGGTCGACCTCCAGCGGGCCGATCTCCTGCTGGCGCTCGGTCAGCGTCACGCGCACCTCGCGCGGCTGGGTGAGCTGCCCGGCGTCGTCGTAGAGGTAGACGTGCAGCGTGGTGGGGCCGGGGCTGGCCGGGGCCAGCGACACCTGGACGTCGCCGCCCGCGTCGGCACCGCCGGCCACCTGCAGCGGCAGCGTGGCCTCCACCGGTGCGGCCACGGACGCCCGCGCGGGTGGGGTGCCCACCAGCACGGCGGACAGGCCCAGCACGACCAGCGCGCCGGCCACCTCCAGGAGCACCGACCGGCGGAGCGTCCGCACCGCGACCGGCCCCGGGCCGGCCGCTCCGGACCCGGCGACGGGGTCGCCCGACGGGCCGGCGGACGCGGCGAAGGCCTGCACGACCACCCGCCGTCCGGACGGCGGCCGGCGCGGCCCTCCGCCGAGCCGCTGCTGCACCCAGTCACGGCTGACCGCGGCGACGGCGAGGACGACGAGCACCACCCCCACCTTCGCCAGCAGCAGCCAGCCGTAGGTGGTGCTGACCAGCGCGGACGGCGAGCCGACCTCGCGGACCGACTGCAGCACCCCGCTGAGCACCAGCGCGGTGACCAGGCCCGCGGCCAGCGGGGACCAGCGCAGCAGCACGGGGCGCAGTTCGCCGGCCGGGATACCGGGCAGCAGCGCCCCGACGGCCAGCGCGGCCAGCCCACCCAGCCAGCAGGCCATCGCGGCGACGTGCACGGCGGTGACGGCCACCGCGAGCCCGGGCAGCGACCCGGCGACCGGGTGCCCGACCGCGGCCGTGCTCACCACCAGCCCGAGCCCGAGGACGGCGGCGGCGGCGAGCAGCCCCGCGCCCGGGGACCGGCCGCGCCGCCAGCCCGGGAGCAGCACCGCCGCCAGGCCCAGCGCGAGCAGCGCCCGCACCAGCACGGTGACCCCGAAGGCCGAACCGGCGGTGGCCGACAGCAGCTGCGGATCGGCCACCGACCCGATCCCGGCACCGGCCGTGTAGGGGCCCTGCAGCACCAGACTGAGCAGCGCCCCGGCCGCGATCGCACCGAGCCCGGCGACGGCGAGGCGGCGCAGCAGCGGCACGGCCCAGCCAAGCGGCCAGCAGGTGGCCAGGATCACCGGCACGCCCAGGCCCAGCGCCAGGCCCAGGTACCCGAGCCAGCGGGCGGCCGGCAGGGCGGCGGCCACCGCCGGGCTCGCCGACGCGCCCGCGTCGGCGACCGACGCGGCGGGCAGCGCGCCGTCCCCGACGACGAAGGACCACGCCCCGGTGATCGGGTGGGAGTCGGCGGAGACCACCCGGTAGGTGACCACGTAGCCGGCATCGGGCAGGTCGTTGCGCAGGCCCAGGGTCAGGACGCCGTCCTGCACCGTCGGGGTGCCGGTGTCCACCCGCTGCCCGTCGGGACCGAGGACGCGGGCGTAGCCGGCGCCCAGCGAGACCCCCTCGCTGAACTCGACGACCACCTCGGTCGGCGCGGTGTCCAGCCGGGCGCCGTCCGCGGGGGTGGTGGCGACGACCGTGGCGTGCGCCAGGGCCGGCCGCGCGGTCAGCACGTCGAGCACCAGCGCTGCGCCGAGCACGGCGACGAGCAGGACGAGGGCGGGCAGCAGCCTCCTCACGGACGCGCCGACCAGCTGCGGGAGTGCACGCAGGAGTAGTCGCCGCGGCGCGCCGGATGGTTCCCGGACGTGGGTGACCTCCCGATGGGGTGTCGTGTGGACACCCGGTGGGCGGCAGGTGGCCGCCCGGGGACCTATGCTCCCCGACGGTCACCTCGCCGTTCGGCGGGGCCACCTCCCACCGTCCTCCCCCATCCGGAGCAGAGCGTGCGATTCAGGATCACGCCCAAGGACTCGAGCTTCTACGGCATGTTCGCCGTCTCGGCAGAGAACCTCGTGACGGCGACCGACGTCCTCAGCGACTTCGTGCACCAGCACGCCCGCCGGGAGGAGCTGGGCCGACGGCTGCGCGACCTCGAGCACACCGGCGACCAGGCCACCCATGCGATCTTCCGGCAGGTGAACTCCAGCTTCGTCACGCCGTTCGACCGGGAGGACATCTACAACCTGGCCAGCGACCTCGACGACGTCATGGACTGCATGGAGGCCGCCGCCGACCTGGTCGTGCTCACCAAGCTGGGCACCCTCCCGGTGGAGATGGGCCAGCAGGTGGCGCTGCTGCAGCGCTGCGCCCAGGTCACCGCGGAGGCGATGCCGCGGCTGCGCTCGATGAAGGACCTCTCCGACTACTGGATCGAGGTCAACAGGCTGGAGAACGAGGCGGACAAGCTCTACCGCCGGCTGCTGTCGCGGCTGTACTCCGGGGAGTTCGACGCGCTGGAGATCCTCAAGCTCAAGGAGGTGGCCGACCAGCTCGAGGAGGCCGCCGACGCGTTCGAGCACGTGGCCAACGTCGTCGAGACCATCGCCGTCAAGGAGTCCTGACCCCGACATGGACGGGGCATTCCTGGCACTGGTCGTCATCGTCGTCGTCGCGCTGATCTTCGACTACACCAATGGCTTCCACGACGCGGCGAACTCGATCGCCGTCGCCGTCTCCACCAAGGCGCTGACGCCGCGGGTCGCACTGGCCCTGGCCGCGGTGATGAACCTGATCGGCGCCCTGCTCTCCACGGCGGTGGCCAAGACCGTCGGCGAGGGGATCATCGACCCACCCGAGGGTGGGAACGGTCTGGAGATCGTCTTCGCCGCGCTCGTCGGCGCCATCACCTGGAACCTGATCACCTGGTACTACGGGCTGCCCTCGTCCTCGTCGCACGCACTGATCGGTGGCCTGATCGGGGCGGCGCTGGCAGCCGCCCACTCGGTGAAGTGGATGGGCATCCTGGACAAGGTCATCATCCCGATGATCGTGTCGCCGCTGGTCGGCTTCGGCCTGGGCTACCTGTTCATGCTGGCGCTGCTGTGGTCCTTCCGGCGGGCCAACGCGCACAAGGCCAACCGCGGCTTCCGGTACGCGCAGATCGTCAGCTCGGCCACGATGGCGCTGGGGCACGGCATGCAGGACGCGCAGAAGACGATGGGGATCATCACCCTGGCCCTGTACACCGCCGGGGAGATCGACACCTTCGAGGTCCCGCTGTGGGTGATCCTGGCCGCGGCCCTGGCGATTAGTGCGGGCACCTACGCCGGCGGCTTCCGGATCATCCGCACGATGGGACGGCGGATCATCCAGCTGACCCCCGCCGGCGGTTTCGCCGCCCAGACCGTGGCGTCGGGGGTCATGGTCACCACCGCGACCGTGTTCGCGGTGCCGGTGTCCACCACGCACATCACCACCACCTCGATCATGGGCGTCGGCTCGACCCGGCGGCTGTCGGCCGTCCGGTGGGGCGTGGCCGGCAACATCGTCGTCGCCTGGGTGGTCACCCTGCCCGCTGCGGCCGCCGTCGCGGCCCTGGCCTTCATCGTCACCGACTTCATCGTCGGCTGACGGCGATGCCGGCTCGGGCGGCGCCCGAGCCGGTGACGCTGGGGTCGGCACCGGCCCGCTGGGTGCTGCTGGCCACCGTGCTGGCCTCGGCGATGGCGCTGCTCGACGCCACCGCGGTCACCGTGGCCCTGCCGGCCATCGGCGCGGACCTCGACGCCTCGCTGGCCGGGCTGCAGTGGAGCATCACCGGCTACACGCTGACGCTGGCCGCGCTCGTCCTGCTGGGCGGCGCACTGGGTGACCGGTACGGACGCCGGCGGGTGTTCGTCGTCGGCGTCGCCTGGTTCGCCGTCGCCTCGCTGCTGTGCGGCCTCTCCCAGAGCACCGGCCAGCTGGTGGCCGCCCGGGTCCTGCAGGGCGTCGGCGGGGCGCTGCTCACTCCGGGGAGCCTGGCGATCATCCAGTCCTCGTTCCGCGCCGCCGACCGGCCGCGGGCCATCGGGCTGTGGTCGGCGTTCGGTGGGATCGCCGGCCTGCTCGGCCCCACGGTCGGCGGTCTGCTGGTCGACACGGTCGGCTGGCGCTGGGTCTTCGGGGTCAACGCGCCCCTCGCCGTCCTCGCCCTGCTGGCCGCCCGGCACGTGCCGGAGAGCCGGGACCCCGCTGCCTCCGGCCGCTTCGACGTCACCGGGGCGGTGCTCGGCGCGCTGGCGCTGGCCGGCCTGACCTACGCGCTGATCGCAGCCGGGGGCGCCCCGAGCGCGGCTCCGGTCGTGGTGGCCACGGCGGTGGCGGCGCTGGCCGGGGCGGCCTTCGTCGTCCGGGAGCGGCAGGCTCGGCATCCGATGCTTCCGCTGTCGGTGTTCGCCGACCGCCAGTTCACCGGCGCCAACCTGAGCACGCTGGCCGTGTACGCGGCCCTGGGGGGCTCCTCGTTCTTCCTGGTGCTGCAGCTGCAGACGGTGCTCGGCTACGACGCCACGGCGGCCGGCGCCGCGATGCTGCCCTCGACCCTGGCCCTGGTGCTGCTGTCGGCCCGGTTCGGTGCGCTCGCCCAGCGGATCGGCCCGCGCCTGCCGATGACCGCCGGGCCGCTGGTCGCTGCCAGCGGGATGCTGCTGCTCAGCCGGGTCCACGCGGGCAGCTCCTACTGGGCCGACGTCGCGCCCGGATCGCTGCTGCTGGGCCTGGGGATGTCGGCGGTGGTGGCCCCGTTGACCGCGACCGTGCTCAGCGCCGCCCCCGACGCGCTCGCCGGCGTGGCGAGCGGGGTCAACAACGCCGTGGCCCGCGCGGCCCAGCTGCTGGCCGTCGCCGCCCTGCCGGTGGCCGTCGGGCTGGCCGGCGACGACTACGCCCGGCCGGCGATCTTCGGCGCCGGCTACCCGACGGCGATGGCGGCCTGCGCGGCCCTCATGGGGGCGGGTGCGGCGGTGGCGTGGCTCACCATCCGCCAGGACGTCCTGCACCGTCGCAGCTGACGCGGGGCCCCTGCGCCCAAGTTCACCAACATGGTAGACATAGCCCCATGCGGACGACGGCGATGCCCGGCGAGCTCCTCGTGAGCCGCCTGCACATCGATCTGCTCCGCGTCTGCACCGCCCGCTGTCCGGGTCGCTGACCCCCGCGCCTCGCGGCGCCTTCCCCGTCAGCACTGCGTGCACCGCGCCGTCCGAGCGCGCACGCCCTCGAAGACCCGGAGCACTCCCCCGTGAAGACGCTCGTCCTGCTCGCCCTCGTCGGTCTGGGTGCCCAACTGGTCGACGGCAGCCTGGGCATGGCCTACGGGGTCACCTCGACCACCCTGCTGCTGGCCCTGGGTACCAACCCGGCCACCGCCTCGGCCTCGATCCACCTCGCCGAGATCGGCACCACGCTGATCTCCGGCGCCGCGCACTGGAAGTTCGGCAACGTCGACTGGAAGGTCGTCGCCAAGATCGGTCTTCCCGGTGCCCTCGGCGCCTTCGCCGGGGCGACGGTGCTGTCGAACCTCTCCACCGCGGTCGCCGCCCCGGTCATGTCGCTGATCCTGCTGTCGCTGGGCATCTACCTGCTCGTCCGGTTCACCCTGCGCGGGGTCGACCGCCGCAACCTCGGCAAGCCGATGCGCAAGCGCTTCCTGGGCCCGCTCGGTCTGGTCGCCGGCTTCGTCGACGCCACCGGCGGCGGCGGCTGGGGGCCGGTGGGCACGCCGGCGATCCTGGCCAGCGGCCGGATGGAGCCGCGCAAGGTGATCGGCTCGATCGACACCGCGGAGTTCCTCGTCGCGCTGGCCGCCAGCCTGGGCTTCCTGATGGCCCTGGGCTCGCAGGGCATCGACTTCATGTGGGTCGCCGGGCTGCTGGTGGGCGGCATGATCGCCGCTCCGCTCGCGGCCTGGCTGGTGCGGCACGTCCCGCCGCGGATGCTGGGCTCGCTGGTCGGCGGGGCGATCATCCTGACCAACACCCGCACCCTGCTGCGCAGCGACTGGATCGACGCGAGCGACCCGGTCAGCTACGCCGCCTACGTGGTGCTCGCCGGCGTCTGGGTCGCCGCGGTCGTGCACTCTTTCCGCGAGTACCGCAAGGACCGCGCCCAGGAGTCGGCGGACGCCCTGGCGGCCGAGGCCCAGGAGCACGCCCCGGGCAACGAGGTGGCCCTGCTCGCCGAGGAGGCCGACACCGTCCGCGCCGGCCGCCCGCAGGATCCGCGCGACTGACCGAAGGAGAGGGTCAGACGGCCCGGCGACCGGCCAGCTGGGCGACCTCGGGCACGGGGCGGGAGCCGGCGGCGGCCAGGACGTACTGGGGCGTGCTGCGCTCGTCCCGCTGACCGCTCATCCGCAGCGCCCGAACACCGGTGAGGGCGTCGGCCTCCGGCGGCACCACCAGCAGGTCGATCCGCCGGCCCCCCTCGGCGGTGAGCGAGACGAGCTGCGGGTGCATGGTGCCGAAGGCCCCGGTCCGGACCACGCGGCCGTTGACGGCGACCTTGCGCGCCGGCACCGTCTCCCACGGCTGCAGCGGGTGGGTGAACCGCTCGACCCGCACGTCCAGGAGGTCGAGGGCGGCGATCAGCTCCGGCAGCTCGACGGCGAGGTCGCGGCTGCGCGGCCACCAGGCCCCGTCGAACGCCGCCTCCGCCGTCGTCCCGTCGCGGCGCAACCGCACCCGCACGTCGATGCCGTTCCGGAACCCTGCTGATCGCCCGCTGGTCATGGGTGCCGACCGCCTCTCGTCCTGTTCCCCCCGG
Organism: Modestobacter lapidis; assembly: GCA_019779905.1. Classification (GTDB taxonomy): domain Bacteria; phylum Actinomycetota; class Actinomycetes; order Mycobacteriales; family Geodermatophilaceae; genus Modestobacter; species Modestobacter lapidis. The sequence goes on from JABAKE010000002.1 coordinate 298,472, forward strand.
GGCGTGCGGCTCGCCGCCGCCACCCCTCCAGTGCGGAAGTTACGACGGCGGCCACCACACCCCGGGGCGGTACCGGGAGCACCGCCGGACGTGTCGGCGCCACACGGCAGGTCTGTACGCAGCGTGACGCGCCGACAACAGTTGCCTTCCCGGCCCCTGCCGCCCCAGCACCACCTGCCGACGACGACGCCCCCGTTCCCAGCAGGGAACGGGGGCGTCGTGGTCAGGCCCCGCTGCAGGGTCCCGCCGCGAGCGTGCGAGCGGTGGGGGGCAGCGGTCAGGCCCCGCTGCAGGGTCCCGCCGCGAGCGTGCGAGCGGTGGGGGGCAGCGGTCAGGCCCCGCTGCAGGGTCCCGCCGCGAGCGTGCGAGCGGTGGGGGGCAGCGGTCAGGCCCCGCTGCAGGGTCCCGCCGCGAGCGTGCGAGCGGTGGGGGGCAGCGGGGTCCTTCGTCAGGCCGGCTTGGGCTTCCGGTTCTTGGACTTGCCGCGCTCGGTCTGGTCGAGCACGACCTTGCGGACGCGGACCGTCGCAGGCGTCACCTCGACGCACTCGTCCTCGGCGCAGAACTCCAGCGCCTGCTCCAGGTTGAGCAGCCGCGGCGGGATGAGCCGCTCCAGCTCCTCGGAGGTGGACTTGCGCATGTTGGTGAGCTTCTTCTCCTTGGTGATGTTCACGTCCATGTCGTCCGGACGCGAGTTCTCACCGACCAGCATGCCCTCGTAGACCTCGGTGCCCGGGGAGACCATCATCTGGCCGCGCTCCTGCAGCGAGAACATCGAGTAGGTCGTCGCCACACCGGTGCGGTCGGCGACCAGCGAGCCGGTCGGACGGGCCCGCATGTCGCCCAGCCAGGGCTCGTAGCCCTCGAGGTTGTGGTTCAGCACGCCGGTGCCCCGGGTCTCGGTGAGGAACTCGGTGCGGAAACCGATGAGCCCGCGCGAGGGGACGATGTACTCCATCCGCGCCCAGCCGGTGTCGTGGTGCACCAGGTTCTCCAGCCGCCCGCGCCGCACGGCCAGCGCCTGGGTCAGCGTGCCGACGTACTCGCCCGGGGTGTCGATGGTGACCCGCTCGACCGGCTCGTGCAGCTTGCCGTCGATCTCCTTGGTGACCACGGTGGGGCGGCCGACGGTGAGCTCGAAGTCCTCCCGGCGGAGCTGCTCGACGAGGATGGCCAGCGCCAGCTCGCCGCGGCCCTGCATCTCCCAGGTGTCGGGACGCTCGGTGGGCAGCATCCGCACCGACACGTTGCCGATCAGCTCCTGGTCGAGCCGGTTCTTGATCAGCCGAGCGGTGACCTTCTTGCCCGACCTGCCCGACAGCGGGCTGGTGTTGATCCCGATGGTGATCGAGATCGACGGCTCGTCGACGGTGATCGCCGGCAGCGGGCGCGGGTCGTTCGGGTCGGCCAGGGTGTCGCCGATGCCGATGTCCGGGATGCCGGCGATGGCGATCAGGTCGCCGGGGCCGGCGCTGGCGGCCGACGTGCGGTCCAGCCCCTCGGTGACCAGTAGCTCGGTGATCTTGACCCGCTGAATCGTGCCGTCGGCCTTGCACCAGGCGACCTGCTGGCCGTTCTTCATCTCACCGGAGTAGATGCGCAGCAGGGCGAGCCGGCCGAGGTAGGGCGAGGCGTCGAGGTTGGTGACCTGGGCGCGCAGCGGCTCCTCGGCGTCGTAGACCGGCGCCGGGATGGTGTCCAGCAGGGTCTGCACGAGCGGGCCGAGGTCCGGGCTGTCCGGCATCTCGCCGTCGGCCGGCCGGATCAGCGAGGCGCGGCCGGTGCGGCCACTGCTGTAGACGATCGGGAACTCGAGCACATCGGCGTCCATGCCGGCGTCCTCGAGGAGTTCGAGGAAGAGCTCGTAGGACTCGTCGACGACCTCGGCGATGCGGGCGTCCTGCCGGTCGGTCTTGTTCACCACCAGGATGACCGGCATCCCCTTCGCGAGCGCCTTGCGCAGCACGAAGCGGGTCTGCGGCAGCGGGCCCTCGGAGGCGTCGACGAGCAGCACGACGCCGTCGACCATGGACAGCGCCCGCTCGACCTCGCCGCCGAAGTCGGCGTGGCCCGGGGTGTCGACGATGTTGACGACGACGGGGTTGCCGTCGGCGTCGGCCAGCCGGATCGCGGTGTTCTTGGCGAGGATGGTGATCCCGCGCTCGCGCTCGAGGTCCATGGAGTCCATGACCCGGTCCTGCGTCGAGTCGTTGTCGGTGCCCTCCCCCTTCGCCCGGTGCAGTGCTCCGGACTGACGGAGCAGAGCGTCGACCAGGGTCGTCTTGCCGTGGTCGACGTGGGCGATGATCGCCACGTTGCGCAGGTCGTTGCGGGTGGGCATGCGGAGAGGCACCTCAGGGAGTCACTAGGGGGTCAGCGCGGCGGCGCTGGACACAGGTGTAACGGCCGCCGGACCGACGACCTTCCCATGGTAAGTGACCCGAGCCCGTCGACCGGGCGGCTGTGATCGGTCTGGCATTCCGGAGAACCGGATGCCCTGCCCGCGGGGAGGGCTCAGCCGGTGACCGCGGGCCGGTCGGCGATCCAGGCGGACACCGCGGCGGCGACCGCGGTCACGCTGCCGACGGCCACCCAGGCCGGCCAGCCGACGCCGATCGCGAGCACGTGCGTCAGCACGAACGCGGCCACGTAGCCCACCCCCAGGGCGGCGGCCACCGCCAGGCCGCGACGCTGCCGCCAGAGCAGGCCGGCCGCCAGCCCACCGGCGACGAAGACCGCCCCGCCCAGCGCCCGGATGCCGGTCCCCTGCGCGATGGCGAAGCCGGCGGCGAGGCCGACCGCGACGGGGACGGCGGACGGGAAGCGGGCCTGGACCCGGGTCGGGGTGGAAGTCGACATGTCGACCAGTCTCCTCCTCGCCCCGGCCGGGCCGGCGACGGCCGATCGGATCGGACGCGACGAGGGCCCCGGGGTGGTGGTCACCCGAGGCCCTCGTCAGCTCGTCGCGGCGCTCGGCAGCAGGGGTGCCGCGCCGGAGATGGTGCTCAGGCGGTGCGGAGCACGGCCTCGATCTCGAGCTCGATGCCCACCTTGTCGCTGACCACGACACCGCCGCCGTCCATCGGCATGTCGATGTCGACGCCGAACTCCTTGCGGGAGATCTCGGTCCGGCCGCTGAACCCGGCGCGCGTGCCGCCGTAGGCGTCGGGGCCGAAGCCGTTGAGCTCGAGGGCCAGGGTGACCGGCTTGGTGATGCCCTTGATGGTGAGGTCGCCCTCGACGACCCAGTCCTCACCGTGGTTGCGCACGCCGGTGGACCGGAAGGTCATGACGGTGTGGTTGCCGACGTCGAAGAAGTCCGCGGACTTGATGTGGGCGTCGCGCTGCTCCTGGCGGGTGTCGATCGAGTCCATGTCGATCGTGGCGTTGACGGCCGACTCGGCCGGGTTCGCGGCGGTGACGATCTCGCCGGAGAACTCGCGGAAGTAGCCGCGGACCTTGCTGACCATCATGTGCCGGACGGAGAAGCCGACGGTCGAGTGGCTGGCGTCGATGTCCCACGTGCCGACGACGTAACCGGGGATCTGGATGGTGGCGCTGGTCATGTGACCCTCCAAGTGATTGAGCGTTTGACTGTCTGCCTGGGTGAGCGTAGTTGAGGACTTGATTATTCCGCTAGTACTGTGACGACATGACCACGCACGTGTCGTCGAGCGCCTCGCCGGCCGACCCGACCCCCGACACGGCCACCCCCTGGCTCGACGCGGCAGAGCAGACCGCCTGGCGGGCGTGGATGTACAGCAGCCAACTGCTGCAGGCGCAGCTCGATCGCGAGCTGACCCGGGAGACCGGGATCTCGATGACCTACTACGAGATCCTGGTCCAGCTGTCCGAGGCTCCCGAGCGGCGCATGCGGATGAGCCAGCTCGCCGACGAGTGCCTCTCCTCCCGGAGCCGGCTGTCGCACGCGGTCGCCCGGCTGGAGGAGCGCGGCTGGATCCAGCGGCAGACCTGCCCCGAGGACGGCCGCGGCCAGCTCGCCGTCCTCACCGACGACGGCTTCGCCGCCCTCGAGACCGCCGCCCCGGTGCACGTGGCGAGCGTGCGGGCCCACCTGTTCGACCAGCTCAGTCCGGCGCAGGTCGAGGCGATGCGCGACTTCGGCGAGACGCTGCTGCGGCACCTCAACCAGCGCTGAACCACCCCGGGTGCGGCGCGGGTCAGCCCGCCCAGACCTCGGCGACCCGGGCGGCGACGTCCGCGGCCTGCCGGCGCCCGGCCCGGGCGGCGGCGGCGCGGGCGGCCGGGTCGAGCACGTTCTTCCCGATCGCGCTGCGCGCGGCGTCGTCCGGCGAGACGACGGCGACGCGGCTGACCATGCCGGTGACCTGGGCGTCCACGCTGGTCATCGGCCCGATCCCGCGGGGCAGCGGGGCCAGGACGACGACCCGGTCGTAGCCGCCGGCCAGGTCGGCGTTGGCGCCGGAGCGCATGCCGCCGTCGACGTACCGCCGTCCGTCGATGGTCACCGGCGGGTACACCCCGGGGACGGCGCAGCTGGCGCCCACCGCGGCGACCAGCTCCACCCCCGACGTCCGGGTGAACGGGACGAACTCCCCGGTCTCGGCGTCCACGGCGGTGACCATCAGCCGCCGGTCGGGCCACTCGGTCACCGGCAGCCGGGAGGCGATCGCGGCGCGGCGCTCCTCCTCGGTGGGGGTGAGCCCGGCGTCGGCGGCCGCGCGGGCGAGGGCACCGATCCGGCGGCGGAAGGCCGCGTCGTCGCGCCGCGACCGCAGCATGGCCAGGGCATAGCGGGCCAGCACCCGGCGGCCGAGCCGGGCCACCCGCTCCTGCGACGGCGGCTCCAGCTGCCCGGCGAAGAGGTCCTCGACGGGTGTCCCGGTGGTGAGCTGGGCGCCGACGACCGACCCGGCCGACGTCCCGACGACCAGGTCCGCGGTGGTCAGGTCGACCCCGGCGTCGGCCAGCCCGGCCACCACCCCGGTCTCCCAGGCGATGCCGGTGATGCCCCCGCCGCCGAGGACGAGTGCGGTGCGCTGCGAGGTCATCGGGAGATCCTGGCCCAGCCGGTGCTCACGCGCTGACCGCTCGCTCCTCGTCGGCGCGGCGGCCGGGCACCTCGGCCCGGCGACCGAACGGCCACCACCAGTTGAACTCGCCGAAGCCGGCCACCAGCGCCGGGGTGAGCACGCCCCGCACCACGGTGGCGTCGAGCAGGATGCCCAGCGCCAGGGTGGTGGCGAAGATTTTGACGTCGACCACCGGGACCGTGGACAGCGCGACGAAGGCCAGGAACAGGATCAGGGCGGCAGAGGTGACCAGCCGGCCTGTGTGGGAGACGCCGTGGACGGTTGCCTCGTCGGTGGTCATCCCCCGCTCGTGGCCCTCCCGGATGCGGCTCAGGATGAACACCTCGTAGTCCATCGACAGGCCGAACAGGAACGAGAAGGCCGCGATCGGCACCCAGAAGGTGAGCGTGCCGGTCGCCGTCGCACCGAAGAGCAGGTCGGTGAGGTGGCCCTCCTGCCAGATCCACACGGTCATCCCGTAGGCGGCCGCCACCGAGACGACGTTGAGCACCAGCGCCTTGATCGGCAGCCAGATCGAGCGCAGCGCCCGGGCCAGCAGCACGAAGGTGATCACCACGATGATCAGCAGAATCCACCAGGCGTTGCCGTAGATGCCCGCCACGGAGTCGACGTCACCGGCCGCGGTGCCCCCCACGATGGTGTCGGGCAGCTCGTCCGCCGCGGCGCGGACCGCGGCGAGCGCGTCCCGGCCGGCGTCGGTGGAGGGATCGGTGGCGAGGACGACGTCGACCATGCCGACGCCACCGCTCTCCCAGGCCGGGCCCTCGGGCGCGAGGACGCCGGCCACCCCGTCGATGCCGGAGAGCACGTCGACGGCCTCGGCGCGGTCGGCGGTGAGCACCTCGACCGGCTTGGCCACGCTCGGCGAGATGCCCGAGTCGGCGACGGCGCGGAAAGCGGTGGCCGCTGGGCCGGAGCCGTTCGCGGTGGCCACGACCTCCGGCGAGCCCAGCCGGATGCCGAGGACCGGCAGGGCGAGCACGGCGAGCAGCACGGTGGCCAGCAGCGCCGACGTCCACCGGTGCCGGACGACGGTGCTGCCCACCCGGTGCCAGGTGCGGCTCGCAGCGGCCGGCACCTGCCGGCCGGCCCGGGTGCGCGGCCACTCCAGCCGCCGGCCGGCCGAGGCGAGGATGACCGGCAGCAGGGTGAGCGCGACCAGCACACTGACCAGGGGGATGAACAGCCCGCCGAAGCCGACCGTGCGCAGGAACGGCAGCGGCAGCACGACCAGGGAGAGCAGCGAGATGGCGACGGTGACGCCGCTGAACACCACGGCGCGCCCGGCGGTGGTCATGGCGATCCGGACGGCGTCGTCGTTGCCGGCGCCCGCGGCGCGTTCCTCCCGCCAGCGCATCACCACCAGCAGCGAGTAGTCGATCGCCACACCCAGCCCGATCAGCCCGACCAGGTACTGCACGATGAAGCTGACGTCGGTGATCGTGGTCAACCCGAGCACCAGCAGGAACGTGGTGGTGATCGCCACCCCGGCCATCAGCAGCGGCACCAGGGCCAGCAGGGAGCCGAAGACCAGCGCCAGCACCACCATCGCGCCGCCGGCGCCCAGCGCGATCTCGACGATGATCGGCCGCTCGCTGCCGCCGCTCTCGGCCAGCGGCTCGCTGCCGGTGACGACGAACTCGGCGCCGGCCACCGTCACACCCGACAGCGCGCCCTCCAGCTGGGGCAGCGCGGCGGCATAGGGGGCGGGGCCCTCGACCTGTGGCGGCCACACGAGGGCGACCGCCGTCCGGCCGTCCTCGCCGACCAGCTCGGCCGCGCCGGCGGTGTCCTGCAGCGGGGTGGCGACGCGCCACCCCGGCTGGGCCAGCCGGCCGTAGGCGGCGGCGAGCTCCTCGGTCGACTCCTCGACCGTGGTGCCCTCGGGCAGGGTGACGGCGACGACGAGGGGGTCGACGTCCCCGCCGTTGCCGAACCGCTCGACGATGTCGACGTTGGCCTCGTAGGCCTCCTGGCCCGGGCTGCTGAAGTCGAAGCCGAGCCGGTCGATCGTGGTGGGTGCGAGGTAGCCGCCGGTGACGGCGAGCACCAGCCAGACCAGCACCACCAGCAGCCGGTGGCGGAGCACCCAGTCGGTCAGTCGGCCCATCATCTCTCCTCCAGGCAGAAAGCATCAGGAGACTGATGCCCGGGCTCAACCTACGCTGACCGGTGTGGAGCGGCACGAGGAACCCGCCGAGGGCGGCGGGACGGGGATGCCGGCGTGGGTGCGGAACGACCCCGCCGGCCTGCCCGGCTATGCCGTGGCCCGCGCCGGGGCGGCGATGACCGCGCTGTTCGCCCGGCAGCTGGCCACGGTCGGGCTGCGGCCGCACACGTTCTTCGTGCTCACCCACCTGGCCCGCGACCCGGTGCTCACCTCCGCCGAGCTGGCCCGCCGGCTCCAGCTGACCCCGCAGAGCATGAGCGAACTGCTGCGCGGGATGACCGACGCCGGCTGGGTGGAGCGCTCCGGTGGCGCGCGCCGCGGGCAGCGGATCGACCTGCGGCTCACCGACGAGGGCCGCGCGGCCCTGCTGCGGGCCGGGCCGGTGCTGGGCGCGCTCGCCGACCCCGCCGTCCTGGGGCTCACCGCCGCGGAGGCCGCGACGCTGCACGGGCTGCTGACCCGCGTGCTGGCGGCGGTCACCGACCACGACCGCCCACCCGGTTGAGTGGCGTCGGCCTCGCGCATCCCGCACCCGGCCTCGCGGGTCACTACTCTGCGCCGGTGACCTGCGACCGACCGGACCGCGCAGCAACCGGATGCTGAGCGACCACAGCGGGGTGCAGCTGCCCCACGTCGAGCAGACGCCCACCCGCCAGGTCGGCAGGCGGGTGATCATCGCCGCGCTGGTGCTCATCACGACGGTGGCGATCGTCTACCTGGACCGCGACGGCTACACCGACAACAACGGCGGCGAGATCAGCCTCCTGGACGCCACCTACTACGCCACCGTGAGCCTCTCCACCACCGGCTACGGCGACATCGTGCCGGTGACGTCCGGCGCCCGGCTGGTCAACATCCTGATCATCACGCCGCTCCGGGTGATGTTCCTGCTCATCCTGATCGGCACGACCCTCGAGGCGCTCACCGCGAGCTCCCGGGAAGAGTTCCGGATCCGACGCTGGAGGTCTCGCGTGCGCCAGCACGTCATCGTGTGCGGCTACGGCACCAAGGGCCGCAGCGCCATCCGCGCCCTGCTCGGCAACGGCACCGCCGCCGAGAACATCGTGGTGGTCGACGCCGACCCGGCAGCGGTCGAGGAGGCCAGCGCGGCCGGCCTGACCGCGGTGCTCGGCGACGCGGGCCGGGCCGAGGTGCTGCGCCGGACGTCGGTGGAGAAGGCCCGCGCGGTGATCGTCGCGGCCAACCGGGACGACGCCGCGGTGATGATCGCGCTCACCGTGCGGCAGCTCAACCCGACGGTGCCGATCACCGCCAGCGTGCGCGAGGAGGAGAACGCCAGTCTGCTGCGCCAGTCCGGCGCGGACTCGGTGATCACCTCCTCGGCGGCAGCCGGCCGGCTGCTGGGGCTGTCCACCGACAGCCCGCGGGTGGTGGCCGTCGTGGAGGACCTGCTGACCGCTGGGCGCGGCCTGGACCTGGTCCAGCGGACCGTGGCCCAGTCGGAGGTCGGGCTGGACGCCCGCTCGCTGCGTGACATCGTGCTCTCGGTCACCCGCGGTGGCCGGACGCTGCGCTTCGACGACCCGCTGATCGGCACGCTGCAGAACGAGGACGTACTCGTCGTCGTCAAGTCCAAGCGCTGAGCAGCGCCGCGGGGCCGCACGACGTGCGCCGGGTGTCGGTTCCCGGCGGGCGCACCGACACTCAGCGCACTCCGTTCGGGCGAAAGAGCCGGCGACGAACCTCGTAGGCGGCCCGGATGTCCCGCCGGCAGTGCTCGGGGGCCCTCGTCAGCCGGGCGTGGCCGAAGCGCAGCGTCTGCCAGCCGACCGTCGCCACGAGCGCGTCCCGGCGGATGTCCCGCTCGCGCTGGGTCCGCGAGCCGTGCCACGCGGCGCCGTCCATCTCGACGGCGAGCAGCACCTCCTCGCAGGCCGCGTCCAGCAGGAAGCGCTCTCCTCCCACGACCACCGGCCGTTGCTGCACGAAGGCCGGCATGCCCGGGCCGCGGAGCACGTGCAGGCACCCCCAGATCTCCAGCTCGCTGCGGCACCCCTCGGCCAGCAGCCGTACCAGCTCGGCCAGCTCCGCCCGGCACGGCAGCCGGGTCCGGCGCGCCACCTCGGCCGCGAGGTCACCTGCCGAGCAACGCCGTTCCCGCACCGCCGCGATGACGGCGCCCCGCAGCGCAGACCTGTCCAGACCGCCGGGGCTCCCCCACGCGTCGACCAGCGAGCGCTCGACCGACGTCACCGGCATCCCGGCCACCCGGCGGACGTGCCAGTCGACGTCACGCCCCCGGTGCAGCACCACACCGGACGAGCCGCGACCGCTGCGCCCGGGGGCCACGCTCAGGTGCACCGGCCCGTCCGGCGGGGGAACCAGGCCCCAGAGCGCGAGCGCGGTGCCGTGGCTGACCACCGCGTGCCGCTGCCGGGCGACGGCGGCGGCCCGCGTGCGCCAGTCCGCGAGCGGCGCGGCGTAGACGCCGGTGTCCAGGCGCACCAGGCGCCCGGCCGCGACCCACGCCCGCACGGTCGCCGGGCTCACCTGCGCGACCAACCGGTCCCAGGTCGTCCAGCCGTCGGGGCCGACCACGGTCTCGACGACGCGCACCATCCGGCGAGCCTGACGCGTCCGCGCTCCCGGTCGGAGGTGCGGCCGAGGACCTGTGGACAGTGGCCACGACGGAGTGCGCCGGGTGGCGGTCCCGATGACCAGAAGTGGCCCTGCGCGCACATCGTGGCGGCCGCCTGGCGCCGGGCGAGCGCTCCGGTTGCCGGGGAGGGTGGCCCCGCCAAGACTCCTCGGGTGACGCAGCGACCGCAGGAGGAGGCGGACCGACCCGGTCCGGTGGGCAGCGTAGGCCGGGGCGACGGCGCGGGCACCGCGCTGCGGCGCGTGGTCAGCGGCAGGCTGCTGTTCCTGTTCATCCTGGGCGACGTCCTCGGGGCCGGGATCTACGCGCTGGTCGGCGAGATCGCCGGGGAGGCCGGCGGCGCGATCTGGGTGCCGATGCTGGTCGCGCTGCTGCTGGCGATGCTGACCGCCGCGTCCTACGCCGAACTGGTCACCAAGTACCCGCGCGCCGGCGGCTCGGCGGTGTTCGCCGAGCGGGCGTTCCGCCGTCCGGTCGTGTCGTTCCTGGTCGGTTACTGCATGCTCGCCGCCGGCGTGACCAGCGCCGCGGGCCTGTCGCTGGCCTTCGCCGGCGACTACCTGGCCGTCTTCCTCGACGTACCGGCCGTGCCGGCCGCGCTGGTGTTCCTGCTGCTCGTTGCGCTGCTGAACGCCCGCGGCATCCAGGAGTCGGTGCGGGCCAACGTGGTGATGACCGTGATCGAGGTGAGCGGCCTGCTGCTCGTCGTCGTCCTGGGCGCGATCGTGCTCGGCCGCGGGGAGGGCGACGTCGGCCGGGTGGTGCAGTTCCCCGAGGGCGTCTCGGCGGGCTCGGCCGTGCTGGCCGCAGCGATCCTGGCCTACTACTCCTTCGTCGGCTTCGAGGTCTCGGCGAACGTGGCCGAGGAGGTCAAGGACGTCAGCCGGGTGTACCCGCGCGCCCTCTTCGGCGCGCTGCTGGTGGCCGGCGTCGTCTACGTCCTGGTCGGCCTGGCCGCTTCGATCGTCCTGCCGGCCGAGGAGCTGTCCGCATCCTCGGGCCCGCTGCTGGCCGTCGTCCAGGCCAGCGGCGTCGGCGTCCCCGACTGGCTGTTCAGCTTCGTCGCGCTCGTCGCCGTGGCCAACGGTGCACTGCTGACGATGATCATGGCCAGCCGGATGGTGTTCGGCCTGGCCGAGCAGCGGCTGCTGCCGCCGGCGTTGGGCCGGGTGCTGCCGGGACGGCGCACACCCTGGGTGGCGATCGCGGTGACCACCGTGGTGGCCATGGCGCTCACCCTGGTCGGCGACCTGGGCGCGCTGGCGAACATCGTCGTCCTGCTGCTCCTGCTGGTCTTCCTCAGCACGAACGTGGCGGTGCTGGTGCTGCGCCGCGACCGGGTGGGGCACGACCACTTCACCGCGCCCGTCATCCTCCCGGTGCTGGCGATCGGATCGTGCCTGCTGCTGCTGTACCAGCAGGAGGGACGCACCTGGCTGTTCGCCGGGGTGATGCTGCTGGTGGGTGTCGGCCTGTACTTCCTGGCCCGGGCGCCCTGGTGGCGGGGCGGCCGGGAGCCGTCGACGCCGGGCGAGTGACGTCCGGTGAACTCCGCCGCCCACATCGGTGCAAGGGTGGCGGCGGGTGAGGATCGGAGCCCGGCGAGAGGAGCGACCCCCGCGATGACCGTGTCGCAGCCCAGTGCGGTGGAGATCGGGCTCATGGCCGGCCGGGCCGGCTACGTGCTCCGCGCGAACGACCGGGGCGCCTTCACCGTCGCCTCGCCGACCCTCTACCCGCACATGTGGAGCTGGGACGCCGGCTTCGTCGCCCTCGGCATCGCCACCGTGTCGGTGCCCCGGGCGCTGGCCGAGCTGCGCACGCTGCTGACCGGCCAGTGGGCCACCGGGATGATCCCGCACATCCTGTTCCACCAGCCCAGCGACTACTTCCCCGGCCCCGCGCGGTGGCGCATCCAGGTGGCCGCGGCGCGCCCGGCGGGGGTGCCCACCTCGGGCATCTGCCAGCCGCCGATCCACGTGATCGCGCTATCGCGGATCCTGCACGACGCCCGCCGCCGGGGTGGGGAGGACCAGCGGCTGGCCGAGTCGTTCGTCGTCGAGACCTTCGACGCGTGGCTGGCCTGGCACTCCTACCTGGCCACCGCCCGCGACCCGTACTCCTACGGGTTGGTGGAGATCCACCACGGCTGGGAGTCCGGCATGGACGACTCCCCGCGCTGGGACTCCCCCTACGCCAACGTGCACCCCGGGCCGGACCTGCCGCCGTTCGTCCGGGCCGACCTGGCCCACGTGTCCGATCCCTCGCAGCGGCCCAGCGACGTCGAGTACGCCCGCTACCTGTGGCTGCTGGAACAGAAGGTCCGCACCCGGTACGACGACGCCGCCTACCGGGCCACCGGCGATTTCGTCGTCGGGGACGTGCTGGTGTCCGCGCTGCTGGCCGCGGCCAGCGACCTGCTCGCCGACATGGGGGAGGAGCTGGGCATCGGCGGCGGCGCGGCCGGTGGGGTGGCGCAGTCCCGGGCGATCGCCCGCCGGTTCCGCACCGGGGTGCTGCGGTCGGTCGACCCGACCTCCGGGCTGGCCCGCGACCTGGACCTGCGCACCGGCAGGTGGCTGGAGGTGGAGAGCGCCGCGGGGTTCGCGCCGCTGCTGTGCGGCGGCGACGACGCGGTCACCCGCCGGCAGCGCGACCTGCTGCTCGGGCCGCGGTGGTGCGGGAACTCCCGGCTGCGCTGGCCGGTGGTGCCGTCGGTCTCCCCCGCCTCGCCGGCGTTCCGCGAACGCACCTACTGGCGCGGCCCGCAGTGGCCGGTGCTCAACTGGCTGATGGCGTGGGCGCTGAACCGGTCGGGAGAACCGGAGGCGGCCAACGCGCTGCGGCTGGCCGGGCTGTCGCAACTGGTCGACTGCAACTTCGCCGAGTACTACGAGCCGCTCACCGGCGAGGTGCTGGGCAGCAGGGACCAGTCCTGGACGGCGGCCATCGCGCTGGACTTCCTGGCCGCCCGCCGCCCGGCGCAGCGCCGCCCGGTGCGCTGGCTGACCAGCGAGCTGCCGCGGATCACGCCGGCGCAGCGCCCGTCCGGGACGAGCACCGCGCACCCGGCGCGGGTCGCCGGGCACCGGCCGGGGCACGGCCCGGCCGCACCGCCACGCGGCTCCGACGGAACCGGGAGTGCGGCCGACCGGTGACGTGACGGTTGCGTGACGACCGGGCCCTCCCGGGTGTCCCCGTCGCGACGACGGGCACGCAGCCGGTGACCCCGACAGCCGACTCGAGGAGCCCCCGTGAGATCCGCCGCCGTCGTCCCGGCCACCGCCGCCCTCCTCCTGCTCGCCGCATGCGGGGACAACCCGACCGGTGTCGGCGGGAGCTTCGCGACCCAGGAGGGCGACGTCGAGGAACCGATCGAGGTGCCCGTCGAGGTCAGCACCGAGCTGGTCGACCCCGAGGGCAGCGTGCTGGGCACCGCCACCTTCACCGACACCGACAGCGGGGTGGAGGTCGAGGTGGACGCCAGCGGCCTGAGCCCGGGCACGCATCCGGTGGGCCTGTACGAGGTCGGGATCTGCGAGCCGGACAGCGCCGCCCCCGGCGACCCCCAGCTGCTGGGCGACTTCCTCTCCGCCGGCGAGCTCATCGTGTTCACCGAGGACCCCGGCGACCTGCCGCCGCTGATCGTCGGCGAGGCGGAGGTGGCCCGGATGAGCAGCATGGTGGGTGCCAGCGACCTCGGCGACCTGCTCGACGAGGACGGCAGCGCCCTCATCGTCCACGCGGCGACCGACGCGGCGGCGCCGTCGGCGGAGGCGGCGGGCAGCCGGCTGGCCTGCGCCGAGATCTCCGGCTGAACCGGCCGGCGCGGCCGGGGCGCGGCGGGCCGCACCCCGGCCGGATGGCTCAGGGCCGCGGGTTCGGGCTCACGGTCAGCGCCGGGTCGGTCAGCGCGACCGGGGACAGGACCTCGTCGATCCGCTGCTTCACCTCGGGGTCGAGGCGGACCCCGGCGGCCTGGACGTTGTCGAGCACCTGCTCGGGGCGGCTGGCGCCGATGATGGCCGCGGCGACGTTCTCCTCCTGGAGCACCCACGCGACGGCGAGTGCGCCCATCGACAGGCCCAGGTCGGCGGCGATCGGCTGGAGCTCCTGGACCCGCTCCAGGACGTCGTCCTTCAGCCACCGGGAGATGAAGTTCGCGCCACCGCCCTTCTGGTCGGTGGCCCGCGACCCGTCCGGCACCGGCTGCCCGGGCCGGTACTTGCCGGTGAGCACCCCCTGCGCGATCGGCGAGAAGACCACCTGGCTGATGCCCAGCTCGCGGCAGACCGGGATCACCTCGGCCTCGGGCACCCGGTGCAGCGCGGAGTACTGCGGCTGGTTGGACACCAGCGGCACGTGCAGCTCGTCGGCCAGCGCCTTGGCGGCCCGGATCTCCTCGGCCCGCCACTCGGAGACGCCGATGTAGAGGGCCTGGCCGGCGCGCACGACGGCGGCGAAGGCCTCCATCGTCTCCTCGAGCGGGGTCTCGTAGTCGTACCGGTGGGCCTGGTACAGGTCGACGTAGTCGACGCCCAGCCGGCGCAGCGACCCCTCGATGGACTCGCGGATGTGCTTGCGGGACAGGCCGCGGTCGTTGGCGCCCGGCCCGGTCGGCCAGTAGACCTTGGTGAAGATCTCGATGCCGCCGCGGCGCTCGCCGGCCAGCGCCTTGCCCAGCACCTGCTCCGCGCGACCCTCGGCGTAGCCGTCGGCGGTGTCGAAGGTGGTGATGCCGACGTCGAGGGCCGCGCTGACGCAGGCGGTCGCGGCGTCGGCCTCGACCTGCCCGCCGTGGGTGATCCAGTTGCCGTAGGTGATCTCGCTGATCTTGAGGCCGCTGCGGCCGAGGTGTCGGAACTCCATGCGCCCATTCCTACCCGGGGGCGGCACAGCCTGCGCCACCGCTGCACCGTGCCGGGCGGCCGCACCTCCTCGACCCGTCGTCCGCCGAGGTCACGGGTCTCGGCGTCGATCCTCGGTGCGGTCCTCGACGGCACCGTGGCGCAGCAGGCTGGCGATGGCCAGGCCGAGGCCTCCCCAGATCACGACCATCGCCACCACCATCATCACGATCGCGGCCGTACTCATCGGGTTCCTCCCTCGTCGTGCCCGGTGACCGGGGGGTTGCCGGCGGGCGGGTCCGTCGTGGGGATCGCCTGCAACGGCGCCGCCGGATCGGAGCCGGGGGGCGGCCCGTCCAGGTGGGTCCCGGCGCGCCACGGCAGCCGGGCGAGGAGGAAGCCGACCACCGGCAGCGCCACGACCAGCAGCCAGCCGAAGACCAGCAGCAACCAGCCGGGGTAGTCCTCGTAGGGCGCGGCGAGGTCGTCCCGCAGCGCGAGGACGAGCACGACGGCCAGGCCCACCGGGGCCACGAAGCTCGTCAGCACGCGCCAGCCGGCGCCGACCCGGGGCCGGCCGTGGACGTTGAGGTGCTCGCCGAGGCCGGCCAGGGCCCGGAGCACCCAGACGACGACCAGCATGCTGACCAGCGCCACGACGAGGATGCCGTACTGGTTGACGAAGTGGTCGACGACGTCGAGCACGTAGATGCCGCTCGTCGTGCTGAACAGCACCAGGCTCAGCACGGCGGCGGGGACGCCGACCACGAGGGTCGCGGTGCGGCGGCTGGTGTCGAGCTTGTCGCGGACGGCGGAGATCACGACCTCGATCACGCTGACCAGCGAGGTGATGCCGGCGATGACCAGCGAGCCGAAGAACAGGACGCCGAGGAGGGCGCCGGCCGGGGCTTCGCTGATGATCGCCGGGAAGGCGATGAAGGCCAGCCCGATCCCGTCGCTGGCGACCTCGCCGACCGGGACCCCGCTGGCCTGGGCCATGAAGCCCAGAGCGGCGAACACGCCGATGCCGGCGAGCAGCTCGAAACCGGAGTTCGAGAAGCCGACGACGAGGCCGGAGCCGATCATGTCCTCGCGACGGCCGACGTACGAGGCGTACGTGATCATGATGCCGAAGCCGATCGACAGCGAGAAGAAGATCTGGCCGAACGCGGCGGCCCAGACGGGAGCCGAGGTGAGCGCCGACCAGTCGGGGGTGAACAGCGCGTCGAGGCCGGTGGCAGCGCCCGGCAGCAGCAGCGCCTGCACCACGAGCGCGGCGAAGGCGAGCACCAGCACCGGGATGAAGACCAGCGAGGTCGCACCGATCCCGCGCTGGACGCCGAGGACCATGATCGCGAGGACGGCCAGCCAGACGAGCACGAGGGGCACGAGCACCCCCGGCACCACGTCGGTGGTGACCTGGACGTCCCCCGCCTGGAGGAACTCACCGAAGAAGAACCCCTCGGGGTCGGCGCCCCACGCACCGTCCAGGGAGAAGAAGGTGTAGCGCAGCGCCCAGGCGATGACCGCCGCGTAGTAGACGGCGATGAGGAAGCAGATGCCCACCTGCCACCAGCCGAGCCCCTCGGTGCCGCGGCGCAGCCGGGCGAAGGAGAGCGGCGCAGAGCCGCGGTGGCGGTGGCCGATCGCGTAGTCCAGCAGGAGGAACGGGATGCCGGCGGTCAGCAGCGCGACCAGGTAGGGCAGCACGAAGGCGCCGCCGCCGTTCTCGTAGGCGACGTAGGGGAACCGCCAGATGTTGCCCAGCCCGACGGCCGACCCGATCGCCGCCAGGATGAAGACGCGCCGGGAGCTGAAGGCGCCGCGGCGGCGCTCCGCGTCCGGCTCTCCCGTGGCCCGCCCCGCCGTCGTGCCCATGCGACCTCCCGAGTCATGATCCACCGAGCCATGGCGCACCGGTCGACGTCGCGCCGTGGGAGAGAGGATGCCAGGACTCCGGCGCCCGCGGACCCCGCCGGGGCCGTCGTGGCCGGAGCCGGACGCACGAGAGCCCGGGAGGTCGATGACCTCCCGGGCTCTCGTGGAGTGCGGGGTGTGGAGGTGGCGGGAATCGAACCCGCGTCCTCCGACGCCTCACCAGGGCTTCTCCGAGCGCAGTTCACTCTGTCTCTGCTCGGCCCCACCGATCACGTGAACGAGTCGGTGTGACGGGCCCAGCCACTGTTTGTTGTCCCACGCGTACCCGTGACCGGCACGCGCGGTGAGTCATCTAGCTGATGCCAGGATCCGGGCCGATGACGAACCCGGGCTGACAGACTCGCCTAGCTGCCGTCAGGCAGCGAGAGCGAAGTCGCGCTGATTGGAATCGGCGCTTGGTGTTTTGCAACGGATGGTTAACGAGATCATCGTTGCCTTCCTCGGCTCGCTTCCCCTGGTCAAACGACCGAAGTCGAGACCAATCACCCCCTGTGCAGTTATGCATCCAGGGTAACGGGTGGCGGCCAGGATGTGTTCCCCGCCGTCCCGGCGTCGTCCTAGATCCAGTCGCGGCGCTTGAACACCAGGTACAGGACGACGCTCACCATGAGCATCAGCACCAGCGCCATCGGGTAGCCCAGGTGCCAGGACAGCTCCGGCATGTCGTCGAAGTTCATCCCGTACACGGTGCCGACGAGGGTGGGCGCGAAGAGGATGGCCGCCCAGGCGGAGATCTTCTTGACCTCCTCGCCCTGCGCGATGCTGGCCTCGGTGAGCTCGCGGATCTCGTCGTTCTGTCGCTGCGCGACCAGCGTGGCGTTCACCGTCAGGATGTCGCGCAGCTGCACCCGGAAGTTCTCCACCCGCTCGGTGACCTGGGTGACGTGGTCGGCGACGTCCCGCAGGTGGCTGCGCAGCTCCTCGTCGACGTGGTACTTCTCGAAGCCCGCGGTGATCGCGTCGAGGATGCCGGTCAGCGGCTGCACGGCCCGCTGGAAGTCCAGCACCTCCTGCGAAAGTTCGTAGATGCGCCGCGAAGCCCCCGGGTCGCCGCTGAACACCTCGACCTCGATCTCGTCGATGTCGTTGGCCAGGCCGGCGACCACCGGCACGTACCCGTCGACGACGGCGTCGAGGATCGCGTACAGCACCGCCTCGCTGCCCCGGGCCAGCAGCTCCGGGTCGCTCTCCAGCCGGCGGCGCACCCGCGCCAGGTCAGGCGATTCGCTGTGCCGGACGGTGATCACGAAGTCCGCGCCGAGGAACAGGTGCAGCTCACCGAACTCCACCTCCTCGGCCGCGTCGAGGTACCGGGCGGCCTTGAGGACGACGAACAGCGTGTCGCCGTAGCGCTCGAACTTCGGCCGCTGGTGCGCCTTGATCGCGTCCTCGACGGCCAGCTCGGGCAGTTCGTACTGCTCGGCCAGCTCACCCAGCTCGCCGGGCTCGGGCCGGTAGAGGCCCAGCCACACCATCCGGTCGTCGAAGCCCTCCTCCAGCCACTCGTGGCCCTCGGCGGCCGAGGCGGGCGTGGCGATCCGGCGGCCGGCGGCATAGACGCCGTTGTCGACCATCGGCGAGCGGCGACCGACCGGCGGCTCGACGGCCGGTGGGTCGGGCAGCAGCGGGGCCACCACCGGACGGGCCCGGCGGGTGAGGGAGGTCAGGGCGGTACGGGGGGTGCTGAGCGGCGCACGGCGACGGTCGGCCACGACGGGCTCCTGGGTGGACGCGGGGGACGGGGGCGGCGGAGCGGTCCCCGTGCGCGATCCAGCAGGCGGTCAGGAGCGGACCGGGTGCGTCAGCGGGCGGGGACCTCGGGACTGGGACCGGGCGGCTCGCTGCTGCGCATGGCCTCCTCCTCCCGGACGTCCGGAGCCCGGCGTCCGCGGGCCGCCGCCCATGGTGGCACGCCATGCCAGCCGGCAGCACCGCACGGTGGCGGCCGGCCGGGTGAACGGTCGGCCCGGCCGTCAGCCCCGACCGGCCAGCACGCCGGGCGGGTAGGCGCCCCCGGCGAGCAGCCGGCCGGCGAGCGCCTCGGCCAGCTGGACGACCCGCCCGGTGCGCTCGGCGCCCAGGTGCTCGAACGGCGCCGCGGACAGCGCGTCGGTCTCCGCCTCGAGCGCGGCCCTGGCGCGTGCGCCGGCCTCGGTGAGCGCCCCGTCGGCGACGTGGCCGCGCGCCTCCAGCGCGTGCAGCGCCGCGGCCCATTCCCCGTCCGACCAGCCGCGGGTGGCCTTGGCCGCCGGCAGCGTGAAGCCCCGGCCGGTGAGGGTGTGGGTGACCAGCGACTCGAGGCCGGACAGCCCGCTGCGCACGACGGCGACGACGTGGCCGTCGCCGCGGTGCTCCCGCAGCAGGGTGGCCGCGTGCCAGAGCTCGAGCACCGGCTCGTCGGGCCAGGGCAGGTCGGCGTGCCCGGCGTAGAGCGGACGGCCCTCGGGGGTGAGCACGGTGCAGGCCTCGCGCAGCAGGCCGGCCAGCTCCGCCACGTCGTCCCCGGCTGCGGCCGCCGGTCCGCCGAGCAGCCGGGTCAGCGAGGCGCGGGCGGCGTCCTGGCGGGCGGCGACGGCCTGCTCGGGCCCGGCGAGGGTCCACGCCCGCGGCACGTGCCGGGCCACCAGGGAGGGCGCGAAGTTGTTGAAGGTCGCCGTCACCACGCCCGGGCCGACCGCGCCCATCGCCGCCGCCCGGCCGGCGAAGTACGCCATCCGGCCGGGGCGCAGGCCCGTCGCCGCCAGGTGCTCGTCGTGCTCGGGGGCGAAGTAGACGTGCGAGTGCAGCGGCTCGATCCGCCGGTGCGCCCGGCCGGCCAGCCGGAGGTCGAGGGATCCGGACGGCTCGGGGTTCACCACCCGGCAGAGCTTAGGCGGGATGGTTCTGTCGAGCTGACCACGACCGAACCACTCCGCTCAGCGGAGCGGGGCGAGGCGGTGCGACCAGGACACCTGGGTGCGGTGCGTGGCGAAGCCCAGGCTCTCGTAGAGGCCGAGCGCACCGGTGACGTTCTCGCTGTCGACCTCGAGGCCGGCGGTCTGGCAGTCGTTCGCCGCCGCGGCGTGCAGCGCCGCGATGATCACCGCCTTGGAGAGCCCGCGGCCGCGGGCCTCGGGGAGGACGCCGATCTGCCCGAAGTAGCCCTCGCGCACCCCGGTCGCCGCGGCGGCGGTCTCGGAGACGTAGGACAGCGCGTACGCGACGACGGCGCCCTCGGAGATCGCGAGCACCGACAGGTCGGGGCGGAAGGTCCGCTGCCCGGTGAACATGACCTGCCAGGACACCTCGTCGCGCTCGCTGGAGCCGTAGTGCTCGGTGAAGGCGGCGTTGTGGGCTGCCCGCACCTCCTCGTTGCGGTCCCAGGTGAACGGCACCAGGTCCACGCCGTCGACCTGCCGGAGCGGGGGGAGGTCGGTGAGCGGCCGCTCCATGTGGAAGAACCAGCGCGCCTGCTCCAGCCCCGCCCGGCGGACCAGCGCCTCCACCGAGGGCATGGTCGTGTAGACGGTGGCGGTCAGCCGGGCCGGTGCCTCGGGGTGCCGCTCGGCGTGCAGCTGGGTGCCGCGCTCCAGCTGCCAGGCCAGCAGCGCCCGGCCGATCCCGCGCCCGCGCCACTCCGGGTGCACCCGACCCTCCAGGTGCACGCCGTAGGCGTCCCGGAAGGTGGGCGGCGCGATCGTCGTGGCGTACCCGACGACGGCGCCGTCCCCGGTGAGCACGATCCGCCCGTCCTCCGCCAGGTCGGCGAACTCGTGGACCCACCACTCCACGAGGTCCTCGGCCGACTTGAGCGCACCGGTGTCGTCGACGGCCTCGGCTGCGGCCAGCAGTTCGGCGACGGGCCCGGCGTCCTCCGGGCGCATCGGACGGACGGTGAGGCCCTCGGGAACGGCGATCGCAGGAGTGGACACGGTGAAACAGGCTAGGGGGTCACCCCGAAAAGACGCGCACCGTTGCCCCACAGGACGGCGCGCAGCCACTCCTCGCCCAGCCCGAGCCGGTGCAGCGCGGCGAGCTGGTGGCTGTACGGGTACGGGATGGTCGGGAAGTCACTGCCCAGCACCACCTTGTCCCGCAGCGCGCCCAGCCGGGGCAGCAGCGCGGCATCGAAGGGCATCAGCCGCTCGGTGAAGTCGGTGCCGAACATGGTGGTGTCCAGGTGCACCCGCTCGTACCGCTCGGCGAGTTCGAGGAACGCGGCGTACTCGGGCATGCCGAGGTGGGCGATCACCAGCTGGAGCCGGGGGAAGCGCTCGAGCAGCCCGATCATCGGCGCCGGCCCGGTGTGCTCGCCGCGCAGCGGACCCGAGCCGCAGTGGATGACCACCGGCGTCCCGGTCTCCTCCAGTCGCGCCCACACCGGGTCG
This sequence comes from Modestobacter lapidis, assembly GCA_019779905.1. Taxonomy (GTDB): domain Bacteria; phylum Actinomycetota; class Actinomycetes; order Mycobacteriales; family Geodermatophilaceae; genus Modestobacter; species Modestobacter lapidis. The sequence goes on from JABAKE010000002.1 coordinate 319,489, forward strand.
AGCAGCGGATCGCGCGGGTCGAACCGGCCGACCTGCACGTGCACCTTGAACACCCGTGCACCGGCGGCCAGCGCGGCTGCCACGTCCGCGCCCGCCGTCGGCTCCGGATAGAAGGTCGCCGACTGCAGCACCCGGGGATCCCGCTGCGCGAACTCGGCCGACCACTGGTTCAGCCAGGCGGCCATGCCCGGCTTGTGCGGGTAGGGCAGCGTCGGAAAGGCGCGGACGCCCAGACCGCTCAGCAGCGCCAACCGCTCGTCGACCGGCAGCGCGTAGTGAATCGGCCACGGCCGCCCGTAGTGCCGCTCGCCCTCGGCGAAGTACTGCCACACCTTGGTCTGCACCCGCTCGGGCAGGAAGTGCACGTGCACGTCGACCAGGCCGGGCAGGCCCAGCTCCCGCCAGTACCGGGGGACGTCGGCGTCGTCGGCCGGCGGCTGCAGAGTCATGCCCGCACGCTAGGCGAGCGTGACGACGACCTTGCCGCGCACGTGCCCGCCGGCGACCAGCCGCTGGGCGTCCGCCGTCTGCGCCAGCGGGAACGCCTTGGCGATCGGCACCCGTAGTTGCCCGGCGTCGGCCATCCGGGCCAGCTCCTCCAGGTCGTGGGAGTCGGGGCGGACGAATACGTACCGGCCGCCCAGCTCCAGCACGCCGGGGTCGACGACGCTGGCGATCCGGGCCCGGGCCCCGTCGGTGTCGCGCACCTGCGCCGGCGCATCGGCCAGGGTGTCACCGCCCACCAGGTCCAGGACGGCGTCCACCGGCTCGGTGAGCTGCCCGCTGATCGGCCCGGCCGCGTAGTCGAACACCTCGGCCACCCCGGCGTCGCGGAGGAAGCCGTGGTTCCTCGGGCTCGCCGTGCCGATGACGTGCGCGCCGAGCGCGACGGCGATCTGGACGGCGAAGAACCCGACCCCGCCGGAGGCCCGGTGCACCAGCACCCGGTCGCCCTCGCCGACGTCGAGCACCTCGGTGAGCGACTGGTAGGCGGTCAGCCCGGCCAGCGGCAGCGCCCCGGCCTCGGCGAACGACAGCGACTCGGGCTTGGCGGCCAGGCAGCGCTGGGGCGCGGGCACGAACTCGGCCGTCGTCCCCCACTGCACGTCGTCCCGGCGCAGGTAGCCGAACACCTCGTCACCGGGAGCGAAGTCGACCACCGCCGGGCCGACCCGCTCGACGACGCCGGCCAGGTCCCAGCCCGGGATGATCGGGAAGTGGTGCGGGAACGCCCCGGCCAGGTGCCCGCCGCGGATGCCGATGTCGACCGGGTTCACGCCGGCGGCATGGGTGCGGACCAGCACGGTGTCCGGGCCGACCGGGGGCTCGGGCAGGTCGTCGCGGACGCTGAGCACGTCCTCGTCGCCGAACCGGTCGTAGCCGACGCCTCTCATCGGGGCAACCTCACTTGCGGCCCTTCACGTAACGCCCGAAGGCCCGTTCCATCTCCCGGCGCGAGTCGCGCTCGGCGAGGGTCTGCCGCTTGTCGTAGGCCTTCTTGCCCTTGGCGAGGGCGAGGGTGGCCTTGACCTTGCCGTCCTTGAAGTACAGGTCCAACGGGACGAGCGAGAGCCCGCCCTCCTTGGTCTTGCCGATCAGCTTCTCGATCTCGGCGCGGTGCATGAGCACCTTGCGCTTGCGGCGCGGGGCGTGGTTGGTCCAGGTGCCCTCGGTGTACTCGGGGATGTGGACGTGCTGCAGCCACACCTCGCCCTGGTCGACCGTGGCGAAGCCGTCGACCAGCGAGGCACGACCGGCGCGCAGGCTCTTCACCTCGGTGCCGGTGAGCACGAGGCCGACCTCGTAGGTGTCGAGGATCGAGTAGTCGTGCCGCGCCTTCTTGTTCTGGGCGATGAGCTTGCGCCCGGTCTCACGCGGCATGGCCCCAGTCTACGGACCCCGCGCCACCGCCTCCCGACTTCCCGGCCGGCTCCCCCGGCCGCGCGGCTACAGGCGGACGTACAGCCGAAGCGTCACGTAGGCGGCCACCGAGGCCAGCCCGACACCGGCCGCCGCGATGATCGGCGAGATCGCGGCGATCGCCGACCAGTCGACCGGCGGGATGATGCCCGCCTTGATCGGCCCGGCCAGTGTCTTGTCGACGAAGAGGACCTTGGTCAGCACCAGCCCGCCGATGGCCAGCCCGGCGCCGATCAGGCCGGCCAGCGCCGCCTCGAGGATGAAGGGGAGCTGGGTGTACCAGCGCGAGGCGCCGACCAGCCGCATGATGTTGGTCTCGTTGCGTCGGTTGAAGGCCGCGAGCTGGATCGTGTTGGAGATCAGCAGCAGCGCGGCGAGCGCCTGGACGACGGCCACCGCGATGGTCGCGTTCCGGGCGCCGTTGAGCAGGCTGAACAACCGGTCGAGGAAGTCGCCCTCGTCGCGGACGTCCTCCACGCCGTTCTGCCCGATCGGGAACTGCTGGGCGATGACCTCGTACCGCTCGGGGTTCACCAGCTCGACCCGGAAGCTTTCCGGCAGCGCGTCCTGCGGGGTGTTGGCGATCAGCGCCGGCTGCTCCTGGAACTGCTGGGTGAAGCGCTCGTAGGCCTCGGCCTTCGACTCGTAGATGTAGTCCTGCACCTCCGGCGAGCCCTCGAGGGCGGCGGCGATGGCGTCGCGCTGCGGGTCGGTGACGTCGTCGGTCAGGTAGATCGAGACCTGCACCTTGTCGTAGTAGATCTCCCGCATGTCGCCGATCATGTTGGCGATCAGCAGACCCGTGCCCATGAGGCCCAGCGAGATCCCGGTGGTCAGGATCATCGCCACCGTCATGGTGAGGTTCCGACGCAGCCCGGCGGCCACCTCGGACAGGACGAAGTTGACGCGCATCAGTTCCCTGTCGTGTTCTGCGGTGCGTCGGTCATCGGCAGGTCAGTGACCCGCTGGCACCTCAACGCCCCACGCCGTAGACGCCGCGGGACTGGTCGCGGCTGACGATGCCGTCGTTGAGCTCGATCACGCGGCGCCGCATCGAGTCGACGATGTGGTAGTCGTGCGTGGCCATCACCACGGTGGTGCCGGTGCGGTTGATCCGCTCCAGCAGCAGCATGATGTCCTGGCTGGTCTCGGGGTCGAGGTTGCCGGTGGGCTCGTCGGCCAGCAGCACCAGCGGCCGGTTCACGAAGGCCCGGGCGATGGCCACGCGCTGCTGCTCACCACCGGAGAGCTCGTTGGGCAGGCGGCTCTCCTTGCCCTCCAGGCCGACCATCTCCAGCACCTCGGGCACGACGCGCTTGATGGTGCGCTGCGGCTTGTTGATCACCTCGAGGGCGAAGGCCACGTTCTCGGCCACCGTCTTGTTGCGCAGCAGCCGGAAGTCTTGGAAGACGCAGCCCATGGTGCGGCGGAGCTTGGGCACCTGCCACTTGCTCATCGTGCCCAGGTTCTTGTCGTTGACCGTGACGACGCCCTTGGTGGGGTTGTCCTCCTTCAGCAGCAGCCGCAGGAAGGTCGACTTGCCCGACCCGGACGAACCGATGAGGAAGACGAACTCGCCCTTGTCGATCTGCATGGAGACGTCATCCAGCGCCGGCCGGGGGCTGGTCGGGTAGATCTTGGTGACGTGTTGCAATTCGATCACGAGGGACGACGGTACCCGGCGCAGGCCTCACCATGACCGGTTCACCCGGCGCGCCGCGAGGTCCTTCTTCAGCTCGCCTCGGCGGTCTCCTGCTGCCGCCGCCACCGGATGCCGGCGTCGATGAAGGTGTCGATGTCGCCGTCGAGGACGTTGCCGGGGTTGCCGCTCTCGACCTCGGTCCGCAGGTCCTTGACCATCTGGTAGGGGTGCAGGACGTAGGAGCGCATCTGATTGCCCCAGCTGCTGCCCTCCCCCTTGAGCGCGTCCATCTCGGCCCGCTGCTCCTGCTGGCGGACGACGAGCAGCCGGGCCTGCAGCACCCGCAGCGCAGCGGCCCGGTTCTGGATCTGGGACTTCTCGTTCTGGCAGGACACCACGATGCCGGTCGGGATGTGCGTCATCCGGACGGCGGAGTCGGTGGTGTTGACGCTCTGCCCGCCGGGGCCCGAGGACCGGAAGACGTCGACCCGGATCTCGTTCTCCGGGATGTCGACGTGGTCGGTCTGCTCGACCACGGGCAGCACCTCGACCCCGGCGAAGGAGGTCTGCCGGCGGCCCTGGTTGTCGAACGGCGATATGCGCACCAGGCGGTGGGTGCCCTGCTCGACCGAGAGGGTGCCGTAGGCGTAGGGCTGCTTGACGGTGAACGTGGCCGACTTGATGCCGGCCTCCTCGGCGTAGGAGACGTCGTACACCTCGGTCGGGTACCTGTGCCGCTCGGCCCAGCGCAGGTACATCCGCATCAGCATCTCGGCGAAGTCGGCGGCGTCCACGCCCCCGGCCTCCGAGCGGATGGTCACCAGCGCCTCGCGGGAGTCGTACTCCCCCGAGAGCAGGGTGCGGACCTCGAGCTCCTCGATCGCCGACCGGATGCTCACCAGCTCGCGCTCGGTCTCGGCGGTGGTGGCCTCGTCGCCCTCCTCGGCGGCCATCTCGTGCATGAGGCCGACGTCGTCGAGCCGGGAGCGGAGGTCCTCCACGCGGCGGAGGTCGCCCTGCAGGTAGGACAGCCGCGAGGTGACCGCCTGGGCGGCCTCGACGTCGTTCCACAGGTCGGGTGCGGCGGCCTGTTGCTCCAGGTCGGCGATCTCCTGGCGCATGTCGTCGATCCGCAGGACGGCCTCGATCGACCTCAGCGTCGTGTTCAGTTCGTCGAGTACGACAGAGAAGTCAGCGGCCACGTCGATCGAGGGTAGTGCGCTCTGATCCCGGGTACCGAGCCGAGTCATGACCGACCCCCCACCCCGCCGTCCCGACTACTCCCAGGGCCTGCCCGACCACCACGACCCGACAGCGGGCATCGGTGGCGCGCGCCCCGCGCAGAGCGCGCTGACGTTGCGGTTGGTGCTGGCCACCTTCGGGCTGATCATCTGCACGGTGTTCGGCTTCCTCGTCCTGCGGCTGGACGTGCCGGTGGCCTTCGCCGTCATCCTGTTCGTGCTGGCCGTCATCGCGGCCGTGGACGTCGTCGTGATCGTCCACCGCAAGCGGCGCGGCGAACCGGGCTGATCCAGCCGGGCACACGCCCGGGCGGCCGGAACGCTCAGCCGACCCCGGCGACGACGAGCGGGTGCGCGCGCCGTGACCGGAGGCCGCCCATCCACCGTTCCAGGTCGGCGGCGGGCATCGGCCGGGCGATGTGGAAGCCCTGCGCGTAGGTGCACCCCAGCTCGGTGGCCAGGGCCAGCTGCTCCGCGGTCTCCACGCCTTCGGCCAGGCTGCGCATGCCGCAGGCCTGGGCGAGGCCGACGACGGCTGCGACGGCCGCCGCGGACTGGCTGCGCCGGTGGACGGGTGCGGCTACCAGCTCGCGGTCGATCTTGAGGATGCCGGCGGGCATGGAGACCAGCTGGGAGAGCGAGGAGAAGCCGCTGCCGAAGTCGTCGATGGAGACCTCGACGCCGGAGATGCGCAGCGCGGCGAACTGCTCGGCGGCCCGCTCGGGATCCTCGGCGACGCAGGTCTCGGTGAGCTCGAGCAGCAGCCGCTCGGGAACCAGGCCGGCCGTGGTCAGGGCATCGGTGACGTCGGCGAGCAGGGTGCCGGTGGCCAGGTGCGCAGCGCTGATGTTGACCCCGACGATGAGGTCCAGCCCGATGCGCTCCCACTCGGCGGCCTGCCGGGCGGCCTCGGCGAGCACCCAGCGGGTGAGCGGGGCGATCAGCCCGTTCTGCTCGGCGACGGGAACGAAGTCGGCCGGTGGCAGCAGACCACGCTCGGGGTGCTGCCACCGGACCAGCGCCTCCACGCCGGTGACCGCGCCGGTCGGCAGGTGCAGCACCGGCTGGTAGTGCAGGACCAGGTCACCGGCCTCGATGGCACCGCGCAGCTCGGTGGCGACCAGCGCCTTCTGCCGGACGGCGGTGCGCAGCTCGGGGCTGAACACCCGCACGCGGTTGCGGCCGGCGGACTTGGCCGCGTACATGGCCAGGTCCGCGTCGCCGACCAGGTCGGTGGAGCGGAGCCCCGCGACGTCGGCGGCGCTGGCGGTGGCGATGCCGATGCTCGCGGTGAGCCGGGCACTGCGGCCGGCGAGCTGGAAGGGCTCGTCGAAGGTGCTCTGGCAGCGGGCGGCGAGGGCCGCGGCGCCGACGGCGTCGCAGTCGCGGCCCAGGACGACGAACTCGTCGCCACCGAGCCGGCCGACGGTGTCCTCCGCGCGGGTGCGGGAGCTCAGCCGGGCGGCGAGCTGACGCAGCAGGTCGTCGCCCACCTCGTGGCCGAGGGAGTCGTTGACGTCCTTGAAGCCGTCGACGTCGAGGAACAGGACGGTGACCGACGGCTGGTCGGGGCGGCGCAGCTCGGTGTCGATCAGCTCGTGCAGGTGGGCCCGGTTGGGCAGCTCGGTGAGGTGGTCGTGCCGCGCCTGCCAGGCCGAGGCCCGCTCGGCGGTGACCCGGGAGGTGATGTCGGTGTGGGTGACCACGATCTGGCCGGCCCGGTCGACCCGGGAGGCCTGCAGGTGGAACCAGCGGATGCCCGCCGTGGTGGCGAACGCGTAGTCGAACGAGACGAGCTCGCGCTCGCCGCGGGACAGCGAGCGGAGGCGGTCGAGCACCCGCAGGCTGCCGGGGTCGTCGGTCAGCTGCCGGGCCAGCCCGAAGTAGTCGCCGCCGATGCCGATGGCGAGCCGGTCGTCGCCGTACAGCTCGGCGGCCGCCTGCCACGCGGAGTTGGCCAGCAGCACGCGTCCCTCGGCGTCGAGCAGCAGCGTGGGCGAGGGCAGCGCGTCGAGCACGGCCTCGACGACGACGGTGTGGCCACGCTGGGCACCGTCGCGTCGCCGCACGTCCTGGGGCAGCCCGGGGCCGCCTGCTCGTCCCGGCACGATCCACCTCCTGCCCTGGAGTCTCGCCGAACGCCGTCCCTGGCGCTCCTGACGCCTCCTCACCATCGGCATCAGGAGCCCCGGGCACACCCCCGCCACGCCGAAGCGACCGTAAAGAGTGAGTCGACCCACGTCGCACCGGCGAGTCGGGCCGGTGATCCGGCACACGCTGTGCGCATGTCGCCGTTCGTCGGCGTGTCGCCCGTCCGGTGTTCCGCGCCGGGACCGGGGGTAGGAGGGCCGCATGAGCGACTCGACGACGATCCAGCTCGGTGGCGAGGACTACGTGGTGCAGCCCGGCAACGGCGTGCTGAAGATCGGCCGGCCGACCGGGGACGGCGTGGCCTGGCTGGACGACCTGGACCTGGGGCTGCTGCCCGCGCCCGCGCGCGAGGCGGTGGAGCGCGGCGACCTGGGTGACGGCTCGCTGGAGGTCGCGCTGCTGGGCGTGGTGCGCGCCGAGACCGACCGCGGCGCCTGATGAAGGACCCCGCACTCGGCGGTCTTGCGGATCTCTTGCGGAACGCTCGAGGTGACCCCGCGGCTCGGCTCGCAGTGTTCCCGGCATGGACATCGACGCCGCTTACGCACTGCTGGCCGAGCTCGAGCTGCGCGAGGTCGAGGACCTCGGCATGGAGTACTTCGAGGCCGAGCTGGCCGACCTGCTGCCGCTGGCGTGACGGACGTTTCGTCATGGGCAGCCCAGGCGTCATCCGCGGCGAGGCCCGCCGCAGACGTCGCGTTCCGGCCGGTTAGGGCGGCGGGGTCCAGATCCGGGAAAGGGTCAGCAGATCGGGCCTGTTCGGGAAGCCCTGAGCCGGGCGTTCACGACGCCACTCCCAGGGCGACGCCGGCGGACGGGACCAAAGGACGGCCGGATCGCAGGTCGGCGCCGAAGAGCAGCTGCGTCCGCACGCGCGCGGGTGGAACGGCGGGCATCCGGTCGGCGCCGGACAACTCGGCCTCCCCGTTCCCGGCGACGGTGACGAGGACGGGCAGGCCGAGGGCTCGTCCGGCGTAGGTCCCCGGCGGAGGCACCACCCTGCCGGCGTCCAGCGTCAGCCGGAGGCGGCCGTCACCGGGGAGCCGGCGGGTGACGCCGTCGAGCTCGATCGGGCGGCCGAGGAGGCGGGCCGCCTCGGTGATCTCCCCGGCCGCAACGAGCTGCCGGACCCGGGTCGAGGAGGCGCCCCCCTGCAGCTCCACCTCCTCGACGGTGTGGCCGAGGTCGCGCAGCATGCCGGCGTCCCCGGCTGCGCGCGCACCGAAGCGGAACCCCCGCCCCAGCACGACCCGGCGGGCGCCCATCGGCCGCAGCACCTGTTCCGCCCAGTCCTCCGGCGCGGTCCGCGCCACGTCCTGGGTGAACCGCACGACCAGTACCTCGGCGATGCCGGCGTCGGCCATTAGCTCCAGGCGACGGTTCAGCGGTGCGATCAGGTCCACCGGACGCCCGAGCACCAGGCGGGGATGCGGATCGAACGTCACCACGGTCGGGACCAGCCCGTTGGTCGCGAGCCGCTGGAACAGTGCACGGTGACCGGTGTGGACACCATCGAAGGTGCCGACCGTGACAGCCCGCGGCCGGCAGCGCAGTGCAGACGGGTCTGCGTGGACGAGCATGCGGGGATCCTCCACGTCGGGCGGGGTCGGGAGGGGCAGCCGGTGGCCCGGGCGGAGCGCCCGGGCCACCGGACCCTGCTACGCGGTGACGGGCTGCCCGGATCCCCCGATGTAGTCCTTGTGCACGTCCTGCTCCCGGGCGTACTCGGGCTGGAAGCGGACACTCGCGTAGTGCGACGCCTTCTCGGCCGCCTCAGCCCGCTTGCCGAGGTCAGCGGTGTCCCCGAAGTCCAGGACCTCGCGTGCCAGCTGGGTGAGCGGGCCGTCCACCTGGTACTCGGTCCGCTGCATGGTGAGCAGGTTGATCAGGTAGAGCGGCGTCCCGTTGAACTTTTCGAACATCTCGTGCCGGGCGCCCCACTCCGTGAGGAAGCGCTCGCTGATCTGCCGGAAGATCTTGATCCGGTCACGGGCGCTGATCTCCGAGCCGCGCAGCGCCTGCTCCAGCTTCGGCCCAATGTAGGGGTCGTCCAGCTCCCGCTTGGTCGGCTGGATGACCACGCCGCGGCCGCAGAAGTCGATGAGGAGGTTGACCATCTCGTGCTGGTGCTCGAGGTAGTGGGCCCGGCCGAAATCGATGAAGATGTTGTTCGGCTTGTAGAGGCCACCCGGGGTGTGGAAGCCGGTCTCCTCGGCGGCGATCATGAACGCCCGGCAGGTCTCCCGGAAGCGGATGAGCTCGGCGAGCTGTGCCTGCACCACGGGGCTGCCACTGGTGCCGAGCGCCTGGGTGATCAGCAGGGCCAGCCCGACCATGAGCTCGGCGTGCACGGTGTGCCGGATCTGGGTCTCCAGGTGCACCCAGTCGAACTGCCGCTGCGGGTACCACTTGGCGTGGTCGGGGTTGCCGATGTGCTGCACCTGCGACCAGGGGATGAGCACGTCGTCGAAGTACACCATCCCGTCCAGCTCGTCCCCGATGGTCGCCAGCGGACGGTCATAGGGGTCGGCGTCCGGCGTGGCCCTCGACTCCCGGGCGACGACGCTGACTCCGGGAGTGGCCACCGGCACCAGGGCGTAGACCGTCTGCTCGGGCGTCTGGCCGGGCCGCCACAGGTTCCCGATCAACAGGTGGTTCACGAAGGGGATGGAGGTGCCGATCGCCTTCCACCCGCGGACGACGATCCCCTCGTCGTTCTCCTCGAGGATCTTCAGCATCGGCGTCTCGGCCATGGCGTCGTCCCGGCCGCGGTCGTACTGGACGTCGAGGAACATCGGCGAGAGGGCGAGGTCCTTGGACGTGACCTCGTCCCACTGGCGCTGGATGTTGCCCGACAGGTCACGGTGACCGTTGGCGAACCGGGAGTTCTCCGCCCACGGCTCCTGGTCGTCGACCTGCGTGAACATGACGACGTTCATCCCGGCCGGTGGCCGGGTGAAGATGCCGCCCTTGAAGTGCCGGAAGATGAACTGCGCGTATTCCCGGCGGCGGACGATGTCCTCCTTGGAGCGCGGCAGGAACCAGTGCATGGACTGGCGCTCCCCGTTCTCGTCGATGAACGTCGTGATGTCCTGGTGCTTGGGGTCCAGGTGCAGGTCGTAGTAGCCGGCGATCGCCTCGGCGTAGCCGCGGGTCTTCGGGTGGGTCGTGATGTCCTCGATGAGCTCGCCGCCGACGTACACGCGGCGACCGTCCCGCAGGGACTCCAGGTACTCCTGACCAGTTCTCATGCTGCCGTCTCTGCCTCTCGGGTGGGGGTGGTGTCCATCTGCCGTCGGAAGGTGCCGCTGTCCCAGTAGTCCTGGGACCGTTCGATGAAGCCGTCTGCGGTGTCCAGCACGTGGACACCACGAAGCTCCAGCCGCTGGCCGACCGCCCGGAAGGGGCCCATGTCGGTCTGCAGCGTCCCGGTGAGGACGTACCGGCCGAAGGCCAGTCCGCCCTGCTCCAGGACGTCGGTCGCCGTCCATTGGGCGTCCGGGAAGGCGGCGAAGAAGCGCCGCAGCCCGGCCGCGACGGCGTCCCGTCCCTGCGTCGGGCGCCCGACCGCGACGTCCTCGTGCGCGCCGTCAGGGGCGTAGAGCGCTGCCGCCGCGCCGGCGTCGTGCCGGTTGTAGGCCTCGTAGAGGGCCACGAGGACCCGTCCGTCAGCTGCCATGCCGGGAACCTTGGGCCCAGTGCGTTAACCGGGGAGAAACCCGGCCGTGCCGGTCAGCGGCGGAGTTGGTCGAGCAGCTGCTGCGTCGAGTCGGCGGGGGTCAGGTCCAGCTCGTCGAGTGCCTGCCGGCACCGGCGGAACGTGGTGATGACCCGGTCCGCGTCGCCGAGGGCGTCGGCGATGCGCATCCTCAACCGCCAGGCGCTCTCCTTGTACGGGTCGACCGCGAGGACGGCCTCGACCAGGTCCTCGGCCTCCCGGTAGCGCTCCGCGGCGAAGGCGAGGTGCGCTGCGGACAAGCGCGCCTCCACGGCTCGCGACGCCAGTTCCCGCCTGCGCTGGTCGGCCCACGCCGACTCGACGCCGGGCAGGTACGGGCCGCGGTCGAGCAGTTCCAGCGCGCGGAGCAGGACGCTGAACTGCGCCTCCCCGCGCAGCCGAGCGGCCTCGGCGAGCAACGCCTCGGCACGATTGGCTTCGCCGTCTAGGGCCACCGGGGCGGGGAAGGCAAGCACGCTGCCGGCAAAGACCGGCCCGACACCGTCAGGTAGCACCTCCCGCAGCCGGTGGACCGCCTGCCGCAGGTAGGCGCGCGCCGAGTCGTCGTTGCGGCCGCCGAAGAGGGCGGCCAGTAACTCCTCCCGGGTGGCCCGGTGCCCCGGCGCCGCCGCGAGGTAAGCCAGCAGGGTCAAGCTCTTCGCGATCCGTGGCTTGACCACACGGCCGTCCACGGTCAGTTCCGTCCGGCCGAACTCCGCCAAGACCAGGACGGTTCGCGCCGCGGGGTCCACCGAGATGCCCCGCGCCCGCAGCGCCCGGCCCACGTCGTGCCAGGCGGAGTCGGCGCCGGCCTCGGCATCGAGCCGGCGGGAGACGACCGCCGGAAAGTCGGCGAGGGCGAGCAGCACCTGGTGGTTGGACTCCTGGCGGGCGGCCGCGGCCAGGGCCTGGTCGGCGGCGGCATCGGCCGCACCGGCCTCACCGAGACGCCACCTCGCCTCGGCGAGGTAGATCGCCGCCGTGGGAAGGTCGAGGACCCGGCCCGCAGCGCGCATGCTATTAACCGCATGACCGAGCAGCGCCGCGGCCTGCCGTACGGAACGGTCCGCGCGGAGCAGCGCCAGGCCACGCCAGGTATCGAGGGCCTCGGCGATGAACTCGTACCGGCGGCCGCCGGCCGCCTCCACCTCGTCGAGCAGCGCCATGGCCACCGCCGGGTCACCGCCCAGACGCAACTCGGCCTTTGCCTCGATGATCCGGTTGAGCCACTCGAACACCACGGACCCGCTGGCCTGGATGAGCTCCCGGCCCCGCTGGATGACCGCCCGCGCCTCCGCCTTCTTGCCGAGGTCGATCATGAGCTCCGCGCCGACCATCCCGTGCATCCAGGCTGGGGACCAGTCCCCCGCGTCGGCCGCGCGGTACAGCGCCAGCGCCTCCGCCAGCCGCCCGGTGGCGCGGAGCGCTCCCACCCGCCACGGCGCGGAAACGGCGGCGGCCCACGGCGAGGTCGGCGCGCTGGTGACCTCGTGAAGACGCCCGTGCGCGTAGTGGACCCGCATGACCAAGGCGTCCATCGGTCCGCCGCTCAGCGTCGGCGGGCCGGTTCCGGGCTCGTGCCGCACCAGGGACATCAGGTAAACCACCGCGTCGAGTTCGGGACTGGACTCGCCCGCCGTGATGACGGCGCGGGCGTCCTCGATCCGCCCCAGGTGCCAGTAGCACCAGGCCATCAGGCTGGCGGCCGTCGTCGACCGCCGGGCCAACTCCTCCCGGTGGCCCTCGGCCGCCAGCCGATCCGCGATGGCCTCGCCGCTGCGGTAGTCCTCCCGGGCGATGGCCAGCATGAGCTCCGCCGTGGCCAGGCGCCGCACGCCCTGCCGGTCCTGGCCGCGCAGGGCGGCCAGCCAGCGCTCGGCCACGGCGAAGTCAAGTCGTCCGATCACCGCATGGATGCCGGTCTCGGCCGCACCCAGGGCGAGTTCTGGCGCGCCCGCCGCGAGAAACTCCTCGACTGCCTCCTCCAGGTGGCCCTCGCTGACCATCAGCTCCCCATGGGCCCGGCGCAGCAGCCGCACGTCGGCGGGCTCCCTGCGCTCCAAACGTGTCCGGAGGTACTCCCGGAAGCGCGGGTGGCACCGCATGCCGCCCTTCCCGGCGTCCCAGGAGACCGGGAGGTGGTGGGCGCGCAGGGCGGCGAGCCGCTCACCGGCCCGCTGCTGACCGAGTGCGGCGGCCCGCGCGGCAGTCACTTCGTCGAGAAGCGCGGTGCCCACCAGGAACTCCTCGTCGGCCTCGTCGAGGTGGCTGAGAATCTGGGAGGCGAGGTAGCCGTGCAGCGGATCGGCCTCACCGCCCGCACCGGCCACGTGTTCGCGGGAACGCCAGGCCTCGAAGAGCACACCGGTGACCCACCCGCCCGTGGCCTCAACCGCGCGCACCGGGTCGATGTCGGTCATCCCGGCCTCCGCCAGCGCCTCGGCGGCCTCGTCCGGCCGGAAGGCCAGGTCGGCCTCGCCCACCGCCGCGGCCCGGTCTGCGCCGGCGCCGCGGACGTCGATGGGCACGTCCACCCGGCCGAGCAGCAGGATGCGGGAGGTCGAGGGCGCGTAGCGGGCGAGCGCCGCTAGGACGGCCCGGGCGTCGGCGGCCCCCTCCCCTGCCAGCTGGTCCAGCCCGTCCACGACGAGCAGGAGCGCGGTGTCCCCGATCGACTCCGCCAGCAGACCCGCCGCCTCGGCGTGCGGGATGCGTGCGCCCAGCGCGCTGCTGACCACGCCCGCGGCCTCGGGCACCCGGGCGGCGATGGCCGCTTCCAGGTAGACGAGCAGCCGCCCGGGGGCGACATCGGTCGCGTCCAGCGTCAGCCAGGCGACCGGCCGGCCGAGCGCGGCGGCAGCCTGGACGGCGGCCGTCGTCTTGCCTGCGCCCGCGGTGGCGGTGATCCAGACCAGTCGGTGCGCCTCGACGAGCTCGGCGATCAGCTGGGCGATGCGCGGCCGCGCGACGAGTCGCTCAGCCAGCGGCGGCACGGTGAACTTGCTGCGGATGACCGTCGGCGAACGCCGCCGGCCCTCACGTGACATCGCTCACCGACCCGGGCACAGGCGGAACATACCGAGGCTTTTCGCGTCCGTTAACGGGTCATGGACACGCTCTCGTCCATGCGCTTCGTGCACGACATGCCCGGTCCCCGCGTCGTCTTCGGCGCCGGCAGCCTGCACCGGGTCGCCGCCGAGGCCGCCGCCCTGGGCGGCGAACGGGTCCTGCTCGTGGCCGGCTCGCACTCCGCGGACGCCCGCGACGTGCTGGCGGCGGACCTGGGCGCACGTCTGGTCGGCGGCCTCACCGGGGTGACCGAGCACGTTCCGGTCGAGGTGGCGCGCGCAGCGGTCGCGGAGGCCGACCGGTGCGGTGCCGACCTGGTGGTCGCCCTCGGCGGCGGATCGGCGACCGGACTGGCGAAGGCGGTGGCCAGGGAGCGGCGGCTGCCGGTCCTCGCAGTCCCCACGACGTACGCGGGCAGCGAGATGACGTCGATCTGGGGCCTCACCGACGGAACCCGTAAGACGACCGGCCGCGATCCCCGGGTCCTGCCCCGGACCGTCGTCTACGACCCGGACCTAACGCACTCGTTGTCCCCGTCGCTCACCGCGGTCAGCGGGATGAACGCCGTCGCACACTGCGTCGAGGCGACGTACAGCAGCGATGCCTCGCCGCTGGTCCGGCTCGCCGCCGTAGAGGCGGTGCGCGCGCTGGCCGACGCGCTTCCCCGTTGTGTCCGTGAACCCGGGGACTCCGACGCGCGGGCGCTAGCCGCCTACGGTGCCTGGCTCGCGGGCATCGCTCTCGGCAACGCCACGATGGGCATCCACCACAAGCTCTGCCACGTGCTCGGCGGCGCCCAGCGGCTCCCGCACGGCGGGCTCCACGCGGTGCTTCTGCCATACGCCGCGGCGTACAACCGTGAGGCCGCGCCCGAGCCGATGGCGGGGCTCGCCGCCGCTCTGGGCGCCGAGGATGCGCCCACGGGGTTGTGGGAGCTGGCCGGGCGGATCGGCGCGCCCCGGAGCCTGGCCGAGATCGGCTTCGACCCAGCGGGCATCGACGACGTGGCCGCCACGGTCGTCACCGCGCCCCCGAGCAACCCCCGCCCCGTCGACGCGGGGTCCCTCCGCTCGCTGCTGCTCGCCGCACTGGTCGGCAACCGGCCCGATCGCAGCCCCGTCCTGATGACCCAGGGAGCGTCATGACCGTCTCCGGCCCACCCACCGTGACCACCACCACCGATCAGGCGGTCTTCCGCGACGTCGTCGGCCACTTCACCAGCGGGGTCACCGTCATCACCACCCGGGACGGCGGCCAGCAGTTCGGCGTGACCGCCAGCGCCGTCTCCTCGCTGTCGATGGACCCCCCGATGGTGCTGGTCTGCCTCAACCGACGGCTGCCCACCAACGACGCGGTGCGGTCGTCGGGGGTCTTCGCGATCAACATCCTCTCCGAAGACCAAGGCGAACTGGCCACACAGTTCGCCACCCGGCACCCGGACAAGTTCCGGGACGTGGCGCTCGCCGCGGGGACGCTCGACGTACCGGTGATCGCCGAGTCCCTCGCTCACCTCGAGTGCCGGGTCCGCGAGTGCGTCGACGTGGCCACGCACAGCGTCTTCTTCGCCGAGGTGCAGACCGCGACCGCCGGACCCGGTGCACCCCTGGCCTACTTCCGGGGGTCCTTCGGACGGTTCGCCGAGACGCTCGACGACTCCGTCTACCGCGAGATCCGTGAACGCGTTCTCAGCCGAACCGTCGCACTCGGCGAGTCGATCACCGTGGAGGGCATGGCCACCGAACTCGACGTCGGCCGGGCGCCGGTCTTCCGCGCCCTCCAGCAACTGCGTTCGGACGGCCTGCTCGTCGCCGGCAGCGGCGGGTACACCGTCACGCCGGTCACCGTGGAGACCGCCTGGCAGGCCTACGACGCCCGCGCCGCGATCGAGTGCGGCGTGATCGACCAGATGGGCGGCTCCCTCGCCGCGGACCAACTCGCGAGCCTGCGTGCAGCCGCCCAAGGAACACTGCCCTGGATTGCCGCCGACCGGTTCGTTGACGTCGACGCCTACGTCACCGCCAATGCCCACTTCCACGAGGCCGTCGTCGGGCTCGCCGGGAACGCCAGCCTGTCGGCGGCGTACCGGAGGTTGTCACTCCCCGCGGTGATGTCCCGGGCACTGCACGGCGTGGAGAAGACCCTCGACCGCTTCACTGCCGACCACGTCGCGGTCGTGGACTTCCTCGAGGCGCGAGACCCCGACGGGGCACGGGCGCTCATCCTGGACCACACCGAGGCCGGGAAGGAGCGGGTCCGGATCGCCATCTCGGCGGCCGGCGGCGCCTACTGACCGGCACGATTTCGCCGTCCGGTGACCTGCCGCGCTCACGGTCGTCGGCTGCTCGCCTGTGTCCGCCGTCGGGGACGCAGGCGATGAGCGCACAACGGCGGCGGTCAGCTCAGCCGTCGACGTACCGGTCCCGCTCGACGACGAACTGCCCGGTGGCGGTGTTGGCGTCGATGAACTCCGGCAGCAGCGGGATGCGCACCGTCACGGTCACGCAGACCGAGAACTCCTCCCCCGGCGTCAACGCCGGCAGGTAGGTACCCGCCGCACCGCACCCGGCGCCCACCGGCGCGTACGCCAGCCGGACGTCGGTCGCCGCCACCGACTGGTCCTGCACGGCCAGCGCGACGGCCGCCTCCGCCCGCGACTGCCCGCTGACCGGGTCCGGCGCGGTGCCCAGCGCGCGCCCGGCCTCCCGCGCCGCCGCATTCGCCGCGAACACCCCGCGCTGCACCGCCGAGAACCCGGCGACGATGTACACCAGCGGCAGGAACACCACCAGCGCGATGAACACGAACTCCACGATCGCCGACCCGCGCTCGCCGTCGTCGCCCCGCCGGCGGCTCACGGCTCCTCCTCCACCGCACGCCCGGTGGCGCGCAACGGCAGCAGGTCACCCAACGCGGCGAACAGGCTGGGCACCGCCCCCGAGCACTGGACGACGACCAGCGTCAGGCCGCTGTCGTCCACCTCCTGCACCGAGGTGCACGCCAGCCCCGCCGCCGTTCCGTCCGACGTCGCCGCGGCGACCACCTCCAGGGTCCGCGCGGCGCCCATCGCCACCGGCACGTCCGCGTTGGCCGCGTACCGGGCGCCCTCCTGGGCGCTGGCCACCACCACGTTGCGCACGTGCACGTAGACCGCGACCTGCAGCACTGCCAGCAACAGCGCGACGACCAGCACTCCGACCAGCACGAAGTCGACGACCGCGCTGCCCCGCTCGCGGTCGCCGTCGCCTGGCCCCTCTGCAGGGTCCCGCCCCGGCCCCCGTGCAGGGCCCCGCTGCGAGCCTGCGAGGAGCGGGGGGTCCTGGATCAGCCGGCACTCGTGACGGAGGTCAACGCGTTCTGCACGGCGGAGACGATCGCCTCGCGGAACGGGATGAGGATCGCCAGCACGAGGGCCGCCGTCATCACCGTGATCATCACCCAGCCGGGGACATCGCCCCGCTCGGCATCCTCGCCCCGCGCCCGGTCCACCAGGGCCGCCAGCGCAGCGATCAGGAACGCATACATGCGCATCCGTCGTCCTTCCTCCAGTTGATCACCGGCGTCACTGCGCCAGCGAGACGATGCTGATCAGCCCCGGGAACAGGGCGAACAGAACGGTGACCGGCAGCACCAGGAAGACGACCGGCACCGCAAGTGCCAGGGTCACCCCGTCCTCGAAACGAGGGTGACCCCGCCCGGTGCTGGAACACCAAAGCGGGGTCTTGATCTCCCGCCCCAGGAGGCAGAAGACCCATGCCGAACGCTACGCATCGCATCCGGCAGGACGACTACGTCCGCCACATCGACAGCCCGCTGTACCCGCCGCCCGTTGCCATCGCCGCGGCTTGGTCACGGCTCCGTCAGCTCGCCGGGACGTCCGCGTGACGCGCCGGCAGCGCATCGACCTTGAGCTGCTGCTCATCATCCGCCGCGCCGAGCGGGACACCCGCCGCGCCACCGAACCGTCAGACCAGCCCGCTACCCACACCGCACGCTGACCGAAGGAGCCCACAGCCATGCCCCGCTTCGCCACTGACCGCAACGACCCGCACTTCGCCATGTACTGGGTCACCGAGGGCCCGTTCCCGAAGCAGCTCTCTGACGTCGTCATGTACGCCCATCGCGAGGGGCTCATCTCGGCAGACGACCTGTTCGACCGAACCGACGACTGGATGGCTGACGCCGCCAAGGTCGACCGACTCCTCTGGGAGCGCGGCGCCTGGGCCGCGTACCGGAAGGCGCTGACCCCACACCTGTTCTTCTCCGAGTGCCCGTTCTGGTGCCACGGCCAGCACCCGAAGGTCGGGATCGGCGGGGCCCACTGCGACGCGATTCACCACCAGCTGCCCGTAGGGGAGTACACGCGAGCCGACGGCAGCGTGATCGAGGTCGTCATCAACACGTGGCAGGACGACACCGGGATGGAGCCGCCCCAGGTCGACGAGTTCGGCGTGGCCGAGGACGACGTGTTCGACGCAGAGGAGTTGGTCTTCCTCGCCGACGCGCACAAGAAGGCCGAGGAGCTGCTGCGGGCGATCAAGATGCACGGCGGTGACGTGTGAGCGGCAAGACGTACATGCTCAGCGACGACCGCGGTGAGCCGCTCGGCGTCGTCAGCCTGGACGCCATCAACACTCGGGCCAACCGTCTCGCCTTCACCCTCGCCGCGGTCAGCAACAAGCCGCGGGAACTGGAGCGGCTCACCGAGGAGGCGATCGCGGAGCTGGGTTCGCGGGAGTTCGGTTACGTCGCGGCCGGCGCGCTCGGGATCGTCGTGCAGGACATCCTCGAGCCGCTCGTCCAGATCGCCGAGGAGGTCGGCGTCCCGATGCGGGAGCGCCTGACCGACGATGCTGGCGAGCTGCTCAGGGCGGTGAAGGGACTGTGACCGCGCTGCGACTGGTCGACAGCCCGGCCAGAGGTGACACCGACCCGGACCTCCTGGACTACCTGGAGTGGGGCCGCGAGCTGCGTGGCCTCCGTCCCAACACCCTCCGCGTCCGCCGCGACGTCGTACAGCGCATGGTCTTCCGCGTCGGTAAGCCGCTGCGCGAGATCAGTGAGGCCGACCTACTGGCGTGGGAGCGCACGTCTGTGGCCGGCCGCGCCCCGGAAACGCGCCACGCGTACATCAGCCACGTCAGGGCGTTGTTCCAGTGGGCGGTCAAGATGCAGATCGTCGCCGTCGACCCATCAGGCAGCCTGACGCAACCCAAGATCGCCCAAGGCGTCCCGCGCCCTATGCCCGAGGCAGACCTGCACAAGGCAGTCGAGAGCGCCACGCCAAAAATCCGGTTGATGATTCTCCTCGGTGCCTTTTGCGGGTTGAGGTGCCAGGAGATTGCCGGTCTGCACTGGAGCGACCTCCAGACAGGGGATGAGGAGACGACCCTGCTGGTGCGGGAAGGCAAGGGCGGCAAGGAACGCGTGGTCCCGGCCCCCGTTGTCGTCATCGAAGCGATGGTGGCCCACGGTCGGCGGCGATCCGGACCGATGTTCTACGGCCGCGACGCCCGACAGATCGCGCCTCACTCGGTATCGCAGAGCGTCAACCATCACCTGAAGCGTCAGGGCATCGCTGCAACCGCCCATCAGCTGCGGCATCGGTACGCCACGGTGACCTACCGACTTTCCAAGGACGTCCTGATGATCCAGGAGTTGCTCGGTCACAACTCGCCGCAGACCACCGCCCGCTACACGGCCTACGACAAGAGCAAGGTGACGGAGGTCGTCAAGGCGCTGGACGCGGCGTGGCTCGGGCGGGAGGAACTCCCGTCGGAACCAGCGACCAAAGCAGAGACTGCGGCTCTCACGAGCCTCCTGGCCGAACGCGGCCCGGCGCAGGAGTCGGAGGATTCCGAGCTGGTCGTCGAACCGGTCAAGCAGATGACGTCGCTGCCTCCGGTGCCGGGTCGGTCGAGGCCCGCCCGAGCCTTCGACCGTCCCGTGAGGCTGAAGGTTTCCTCGGCGGAGAACACCTCCAGCAAGAGGCCGACCGTCGCCGATCTTGGGTTATTGGGTCCGCGGGTGCGGACGCCCTTGTTGTCGGAGCCACCCCAGCGCTGACCCGCAAGAGCACTGAGCCCCGCCGTCGCGATGACGGCGGGGCTCAGTGCTGTCGCGAGGGGGGGCTTCGACTGCTCAGAAGCTGAGCGGTCCGCCCCGGCGCCCGCTGCGGTCAGTTGGAGAGTGTCAGCAGCATCATGACCACGCCGATGACGGTGAAGACCATCCAGACCGTGAGCATGCCGCGCATGGACTCCAGCGCCTTGGTCTGCCGGCCGATGTGCTCGGCCTGAAACTTCTGCCACGGGTCGGTGATCGTCTCGGGGGTGAGGTCGCTGCGGTCCATCGATTACCTCCACGTCATCGCGTGCCGCACTTCGGCGGCCGTCTCTGTCTCGTATCGGCAGCCGCCTCGACCAGCACGCCCCCGTCCCGACATCGGGCAGCCGCCAGGGCTCGCTACGCTGCCCGCGTGCCCGAGTTGCTCTCCGCCGCCGTCGGGCGGGAGATCCGCCGGCTGATGACTGAGCGCGACGTGAGCGCCTACGCGCTCTCCAAGAGCACCGGCATCCCGCAGTCGACACTGAGTCGGAAGTTCAACGGCGCGGCCTCGTTCGACTTCGACGATGTCCAGAAGATCGCCCCAGTCCTGTCGACGGACGCCACGTCTGTCGTGCGTGCGGCCGAGCGGAGCGGCACTAACCCGACCGGGTGATTCTGCTTCCGTTTTCGGGTGTAGTCGAAGGCCGATACTGCCGATTTCGGAAGTATGGAAGCCACCACGCTCCTCCCCTCCCCCAGGATCACCGCCGCGATCCTCGAGGCCGCCACGTACGCCCGCACCGCTGTCGTCGTGCAGGACGCCCACGGCGCCGTCTACACCCTCGACCGACTCAATGAGGCCCAGGCGGCCGACCCGGACCTCACGGTGCTCCTGGACCACTACGCGGCGATGGACTACGTCGCCTGCTCCGGTGGCCGGATCGCCGCCGCCGCACGGGCCGCAACCGTCACCCTGGCCCAGCAGCACGCCCGGGGTCTCCTGTGACCGCGGCGGTCGACGGACGGGCACCGACGATCCTCACCGAGTGGGGCGCCCGGAAGCTCACCCAGCGCATCCGGGCCAAGGTCGCCGACGCCCTCGACCTGATCGTGCAGGCGTGGGAGGGCCGCGCCTGGGAGGCGCTGGACTACCCGACGTGGGACGACTACCTCGCCGCCGAACTCCCGGAGGTCAAGGCGTTCCGGCTGCCGATCGACACCCGCCGTGATGCTGTCGCCGCCTGGTCCGCCCGGGGCATGTCCCAGCGAGCCATGGCCGCCGGTCTCAACGTCTCCCCGGCCACGATCGCCGCCGACGTCGCCGAGGTCGTGCCGCACGACGAGGACGCCACGGTCGTCTCCCTGGATGGCCGGCAGCGCAAGGCGCGGGTCCGCCGCGAGCGTCCTGCGCCCGAGCCCCCGCCGGCCATGACGAAGCGCGACCGGGCCGTGCAGCTCGTCGCCGAACAGGGCGACCGCGGGCTCACTGTCAAGGAGCTTTGCGCCCTCACTGACTGGCCGCAGACCACCGCCAGCGGCACGCTCACCCCGCTGGAGCGGCAGGGACGCATCCGCCGCGTGTCGGTCTTCCGGCTCGGATGCGCCGCCTACATCGTCGCAGCACAACATTGAGTCGCGCCGGCATCTCGACGGCGGCGCTCAATGTTGTTCGGAACGCCTCAGGACACGTCGGAAAAGCGTGCCGTCTAGAAGCCGTAGATCCGCTTGCGTTCCTCGGCGGCCGTACGGCGGCGGTCGGGATAGCGCTGGTTCCGCCACCCGGCCAGGAGCGCAATGGGGAGCAGGATGAGCAGCCAGGGATGGAGCGCGAAGACCACTAGGCCGACGATGACGCCGAGAATGAGCGCAAGAACCGTGAACCCGGCAAGGTGTCCAGCGAACACCGCGGCTGGGGTGATGTTTCGCCTCATACTTCGACTCCTTGGCTGCATGTCCGGTGATGATCTCGATGCGGTCGCAAAGCCGAACACTGATCGTCCGCGGTCATTTGGCCGGCGCAGGCGAAGGTTCAGTGACTCTGCTGACCCTTGACAGGATGACCCACCAGAACAGTGCCATCAACTGCGGGACTGACAGGGCAGCCAGGACTAGCCAAAGGGACCGGTCGGCTAGTAGCACGGTGATGGCCGCCGGGAGGCCAAGGATCGACAGTGCTGGCGGCAGGAGGAGTCGCAGGAGGTCTTCAGGCGCCCGCGGCCCCTCGGCCGCGAGAGAGGCCCCCTTGGCGTCGAACCCCACCGCGAGCTTGCTTGACTCAGGTTCTTTAAGGCCTTCGACCCTCGGGGGCTGTGGGTCAGAGCCGTTCGCCCCTTTCGGCGACTCGTTGCCGGAGCTCACTGCACCTGAAGTTCTCGCGTCTCTCCGTCTGGGGTCCAGACGAGGATCTTTCCGCCGCCCTGACGCGTCTCGAAGGCGTACTTCTCCAGGCTTACTGCGTCGCGCAAGACGTCCTCGACCGACACGTTGCGCTGCTTGGCGATGCGGACCAGTTCTTGGTACACCTCGCCGGCGAAGAGCACACTGACGTCGCTGGTGTCTCTCGTCTGACTCATAGAGGCGACTCCGGAGCGTGATGGTGACTCGTGGCATGAAGAGGCGATAGCAAACCACGGCGGGGATGGCCCAGCCACCTGCGACAACGTTGTGTGATCAACCCGCAGTCCCGTACCCCAAGCTCAAGGACGCAGGACAGCCTCAGCCGGGCAGACGGTCCGGCGTGTCGCTACCACCTGCGACGTCTACGGTCCGTCACCTCCTGCCGCTCGGCGACGAGGAGGCCGCCCCACATCCCATACCGCTCGTCAGCGGCCAGGGCGTAGTCGAGGCAGGCGGCCCGGACCGGGCACCGCCGGCACAGCTCGACCGCCAGCTCGACGCTGTCGCGCTTATCCGGCCACCACGCCTCCGGGTCGGCCGTCCGGCACGGCACCGTGCCCGCGTCAGCTATCTGGCGGGCCAGCTCAGACCACTCGGCGAGCGCCGCGGGCGGGATGGCGAACGCGGGTGCTGGTGCGGATTCAGCGGGAGCCATTCGCTTATTACGTCACAGGACTTATCCGCGCTCCATTCGACGCGCCTCTGCACAACCTCAGGAGTTTCGTCACTTCCTGCCAGGTCGGTTTCGGAACGGCTCCGCTTACCTTCGACCGGTCACCACTGACCCACGAACGGGGAGCTTCCGATGAGTACCGTGATCATGCGCCGCGTCACCGGCCTAGCCATAGCCGCCGCGGCTGCGGTCACGCTGACGGCGTGCGGCAACACCGCCACCGAGGACACCGCCGGCGGGCCGGAGCTGCCCGACGTTCAAAGCGAGGTCGAAGCCAACGCCAGCGCTGACGCCGCAGCCGAAAGCGAAGTCGCAGCCAGCTCCACAACGCCGGCCACCAACGAGCGCGGCAACCTCGTGAAGGGATTCGGCGAGGAGGGTGGCATCACCAGCCCCACGGGCGAGCAGCTGCTGACATTCGCCGTCGACTCGATCACTCCTGACGCGCCCTGCACAGGGAAGTACGCCGAGCCCGCGGAGAACGGCCACATCATCGCGATCGCCTTGCGCGTCAGCACCAGCGCAGCACTGACGGCTGACAACTACATCTCAGTGTCCCCGTACGACTTCAAGTTCATCGGATCCGATGGGATCACTGTCGACGAACTGGCCACAGCGGCGACCTACTCGTGCTTCGACTCAGACCAGACGTTCACCAGCGACGGACTCGGCCCGGCACAGATGTACGTCGGCAACGTCGTCATCGATGCGCCGGAAGCAGCCGGAACCTTGGTGTTCGACCCATCCTGGGGGCAGATGGGCGCCTGGGAGTACAACTTCTGACGCTGCTGCTGACCGGCGGCGTGTCGGTCAGCAGCAGATCAGTGAGAGGCTTCTGTCATGAGTGAAGACATTGTCGTAACAGACGAGGAGATACTCAGGGCGGTTGGCGTTTGTACCGCCCACATTGAGCAGCAGGCCGGCCGAATGAGCGTCCCTGAGTACACGAGACACCTAATCGACGCCCTCGAATCAATGGGCGACCTCAGGCTGGCCCACGCCCTTGTCTTCATCAACACAGTCTTGGTGGACTTGACCGCCGCAGATCGCAAGGTGGGAAAGGGGCAGGTGCTGAGCGATCTAGCTTTCGCTCTCGAGGCACAGAGGGGCGAGAGCTAGATCGCTGCAGCGGTCACAAGTGGTCAGCCATGCAGGAAGTTCTGTGTGTGCTGATTGTCCTGCACAGCGCGGATCATGGCGTTCACGTCGGGCGGGGCCACCACGGTCACCGGGTAGGAGCGGGCGTCGGTCACCGAAGCGACCGCGCCCGAGTTGGACCGCTGCCACACGTCGAACGAATCCGCCGCACGACCGTTAGGCACAACCGTCTCTGGTGAGCCGGTGCCGTTGAACGTGTAGCCGGGCAGCAGCGGCCCGCCCATGTCCCGCACGTGCGGGTTGAGCAGACCGCCCCTCGCGAGGAAGTCGATGTGCGGGTGATCCATGTGGTTCTGCGTGGGCGACCCGCGGTCCGGCATCCGCTTGAAGGCGCCGCCGCCGCGGCCAGCGATGGACTGCTGCCAGATGACGTTGTCCACCCCGAATTGGCGGCGGCCGGGGCCGTTGAAAAAGTTCGCGATGTCCCAGCCGATGCGCAGGTTCGACGTCATCACGTCGATTGCCTTGCCCATTGAGTGCTTCGACGGCGTGTTCGTCCCGTACACGTTCCGCTTGGCGAAGCCGCCGATGTTCCGGATGCCCCACGTGTCCATCACGTACCGCCGGGCGGACGCCGCACGCGGGCCCAAGCCCGACGACGAAGACGGCGACGCCTCCGGCTCTAGGTTCGCGGCCAGCCAGGCGCGCAGCTCATCGAACGCCTTCTCCATGACCGCATCAGCACCGGACGAGATCGGCGGCTGGAAGGGCGCGGTCGACGGCGGGCGCGGAACGTCGTTGATCCCACCGAACGCGTAGCCCTGCACGTCCACACCGAGCCGGCGGCCAGTCTCACGCCAGATGTCCAGCGACCGGGGACGCTTCGCCGGGGAGAGCGGTATGTACGCCTCCCCGCCCGTCTCATCCTCCGCCCACACCCGCCAGTCGCCGGCGGCGGCGATCTGCGCGACGTGATCCTCAATCCCGCCGTCGGCGTGCGGGATCGGCTGGCCGCGCACCCCACGCGGGGCAGCCGGGATGATCGCGTTCTTGCCGAGCGCCGCCAGCACAGGGTTGACCCCGTTGGCGAGGGTGATGCCGTACTGCGCCGCAATGTCGGCGATCGTGCTGGTCCCGGAGGCCAGCGCCTCCGCCGCAGCATCCGCCGCGCCCTGACCCGCCTTCCGCGAGATCCCCGCGAGCACCGGGGCCGCCATCGTCAGCTGCGCGCCCCACGCATCGGTTGCCTCCTTGGACCGCATCGCGGTGATGTCGTCGAACCGGTCCAGCTCCGCATCCGACCGGTTGACCAGGTCGGCCACCAGAGGAGCGCCCTCCGGCCCCATGCGGGCCAACTCGTCCAGCGTGCCCTGAGACACCCGGCCCGCCAACGTGAGCATGTTCGTCTGCCAGTTCGCCTGCGCATTGACCTGTTCCTCGAGGCGACGCATGTACTCGTCGAACGAGAAACCGGTGTCGGTGACGAAGTCCTGCCACGATTCCGCGCTCGCCCCAGCGGCCTCCGCGGCCTTGCGCGCCGCCGATTCCTCCGCGGCCTTCTTCTCGTCCAGCAGGCTCGTGTACACACCCAGGGGGTTGATGAAGTCGGCGAGGGTGGACCCGAGTTCCTCCGTCTTCTTGCGGAGATCCTCGGTGGCGTCCTCACTCAAGCCGAGAGAGGCGGCGTAGGCCCCCAGGCTTCCGTACGTCGACTCAACCGAAGCAGGAATGCCAGCGACCGCAATCGAAGCGGCACCAGTCGCCCCAGCCAGCCCAGTAGCGGACTCCGCGGCAAGGCGCTGCTCGTTCTCCACGCCCTTCAACGCATCCTGATAGCCGGGGAGCAGTTCCCGCAGATCGGCGACACTGCCGCCGTTCCGCTCCACCTCCGCAGCCATCACCTCGAACTGCTTGGCCGCCATGTCGGCGTTGCCACCCTGAACCATCAGCGCAAGCGCCTGGTCGAGCCCCTCGATCTCTTCAAGGCTGCGGCGCCGCGACGCCGCGCCACCACCGGTACCCGCGGCCCCGAAAGTGACGGCGTTGAACAGCGAGCCGCCGAAGTCGTTCAGCCGCTCCATGTTGCTGGGATCGGTGAGTCGCATGACCGCGCCGGAGAACCCGTCGATCTCCGTAGCGAGCCCGCCGCCGAGGGCACGGAACCGCTCGTCCAAAGCGGCCGTGTCCATCGACTTGCCCATGTCCAGCAGGGCGGCCGTCATCTCCTCCATCGTCGCCGGAGTCGGAGCCATCGCGCTGTCGAGGGCGCTGACCGCCGTACCCAGCACAGCCATGCCGGCGGCGATCCCCATCGCCTTGCCGATTTTCCCGAGGCCGCCGGCAACGCCCGGCATGGTCGTGTTCAGCGTCTGGAACGCCTTGTACGTCTCGATGACCCGCGGGAACACCAAGAGGAAAGCGCCAGCCGCGAGAGAGGCCACGCCAGCGACTCCGGCCAGCCCTCCAAGGGTCTTCTGCACCGGGTCAGGCAGATCCGCGAACCAGCCCGCCACGTCGGCGAGCCCGCCAGCGAGGTCCGCCAGCACGGGCAGGAACGTCTCACCGATCTCGATCGCGGCGTCGTTGATCCCGTTGCGAGCGATCGCCAACTGCGAGGCGGTCGTGTCGTACCGCTTCGCGGCTTCCTCAACGAGTGCCGTGTTCTCCTGCCACGACTGATTACCCAGGTCGAGAGATTTCGTGAGAAGGTCACCCGCGCCAGCCATCTGCAACAGCACCGCGGTGTCCTGGGTGCCCTTGTAGCCCAAATCATGCAGGGTGGCGACCACGTTGCCGCCGGACTCCTGCACACCATTGAGTCCCTGCACAACGGCGTCGATGGCCCGAACCGGGTCGCTCTCGAAGGCGCGGGCGAAGTCGGCCGACGACATACCCGCGACCTCGGCGAAGCCTTCCAGCTCAGAGCCGCCGGTCTGGACCGCCGCGTAGATGTCCTGCATGACGCGGGTCATCACGCCGCCGCCACGCTCAGCATTGATCCCGACGCTGACCATCGCGTTGCTGAGCGCGAGCACGTCGGACTCGGACGCGCCAATCAGCTTCGCCGAACCCGTGATGTAGGACGCCATGTTGACAATTTCAGATTCCGTGGACGCCCCGGCGTTGCCGAGAGCGACCAGGGAAGCGCCCAACCGGCCCACATCTTCCGGGGCCGTCTGCATCACGTTCATCATCTGCGCGAGGCTCGTGGCAGCCTCGTCAGCACTCATGTCGGTCGTCTGCGAAAGGTCGACCATCGTCTTGGTGAAGGCGGCGATGTCCTGCCGCTTGACCCCGAGCTGACCGGCCGCCTCCGCAACGGCGGCGATCTCCTTATGCGTGGACGGCAGCGTCCGCGCCAGGCCGCGCAGCTCGCCCTCGAGCGCGGCCATTTCCGTGGCCGAACCGTCGACGGTCTTCGTTACTCCGGCCCAGGCGGATTCCCAGTCGATCGCGGCCTTCACCGTCGCGCCTAGCGCGGCAACCGTGACCGCACCGAACCCGGCCAGCGCCATGCCGGCGTCGTCCCACGCGGCACGGTTGTCCTGCGCCGACCGGGCCAGCCGCCCCAGCGCCGTAGACGCCTGCTGCTGCGACTTCTCCGTCGTCTTGCCGACGTCCTCAGTCGACTTCTTGGCCCGATCCATCTGGGCCTTGAAGTCGTCCACATTGGCCCGGAGGCGGACAAGCACGGTGCGTTCAGCCACGCTCGCACCCTGCGGCCATTTCCGGTTACAGCGGTGGACCGTTTCCGCTCACGGAACCGCCTTCGGCGTCGACCAACGCCCGCGGCAGATGTAGGCGGTGCATCGCGTGACGTTCCCTCGAGAGCAGACCCGGCAGAGGCGACGAGTGACTGTTCCGCCACGCCGCTCGGGCACGCAGGAACGCCGCGAACTCGTCAGCCGTCCACTCCACCGCCCACGGCATGGGCCGGCCGTCAGGCGAGGTCGGCGGCGTCTGCGACGGGCGGAACCGCAGCAGCTCCTGCGGCGGCAGCTCGCCGCTGTCCGCCCGCTGCACTTCCCTACGACGCATCAGACGGCGCCCCGGATGCCGTAGGTGCCACGCACACCCACACGCCGCTGAGGGCGAGCACTGGCCTGCTGGTCGCCCTCCTCCCCATTCGGCAGCCTCAAGGCCGCCAGCAGCCGGGCAAGCGTGATGCGCTGCTGCCGAGCCTCAGTCGCCGCCGGGTGAGCCTTCATGCCCTGCGGCGACTCGACCATCACCCCGTCACGGCGCACCTCGGCATCGAGCTTGGCCAGCAGATCCACGGTGCGAACCGCCTCCACCAGCAGGGCGCGCTCATGCTGCTCCAGGTCGAACACGTCCACCACGGACGACCACAGAGCTAGAGCCTCGGCTCCCACGCCCTCAGGGGACGACTCAGGGGGCTTACGCACGGTCACCGCCGCCCCGGCAGGTCAAGCGATTCAGCTGGCCCGGCCCCCGAGGCACCTCCCGGCGGTCCCGAGTTGATCATGAGGCAAGGGGTCCCCCGCCACCCCCCATCACGGTGGGTGACGAAGGTGGGGGATGACCCGAGCGCGACGGCTGACCGGGCGACCTCCGGGAGTCGACCGGTACCCCTCCGCGCTCGAGATCCACAGTCAGTGACTACGCGTGACGCCATCCCCCCGACCGTCTTGCCACCCGGGACGGTCACGACCGGACCTCCATGGCCTCGCGCTGCTGCTCGTTCCTGACTGCGGCGAGCTGAACACCGGACAGTGCCGCGGCTCCTTCGAGTGGGGTGTCGGCGACCTTGTCGATCTGCTCGTCGCTCAGGCTGCCGAGTTCGCGGGGCTTGAGGCCGCCCAGGGTCATGGCCATGCGGAAGTCGTCCTGAACGGAGTTGGCTGCCTGCTGCCACAGCTCGTTCACCTCGTCGTTGAGGTGAGGCCGAACGTCGAGGAAGGCGTTGGCGACGTTGACCCAGCCGGCCTCGGTTGCCCGTTCGACGATGGCTCGGGCGAGCGGCTCGTCACCCGACCGCTCGGCTCGGGCGAGCAGGGCCAGCGCCTCGCTCTCGGACTTGAGCTGAGCCGCCCGGTCGCCCGCGTCCCGCCGGCTGATGGCGAGGGAGGCGGGATCTCCGGCGACACCGACCAGGCCGAAGACCTTGCTCTCGGTGATGCGACGCTGCCGGTTGACGTTGGCCTCGTGGGCATCGGCCGCAGCCTGCGCCTCGTCACGGATCACGCGGTAGATCCGTGCGAGCTGCTGGCGCCGCCACTCATCGGTGCGTCCTGCTTCGGTGCGGATAACGTCGATCTGCCGGGCGCACTTGGTGCGGATGCCCTCGATCTGCTGTTCCAGGGTGCTCATGTTGTGGCTCCTCCTCACGCGGCCCGCTGGTCGCGGGCGGCTCGGTAGTGCTCGAAGTTCTCCCGGCTGATCCGCCATCGGCCGTTCTCCTGCTCGGCCGGTAGTCGCCCGCTCTGGCAGGCCATCCGGATTGCCCGGTCGGTCTGATCGAGCAGGTCGGCCACCTGCGTGGTGGTCAGCCACTGCGACTTTGGCGCTGGTTCCGGGACGTTCCGCGGGACTGTTCCGTGGACGGAAGCCCGCCAGTTGAGGCCGGCGACCGACAGGCCGATGAGGACGACGTCCACTTCGGCATCTACGCCGCGGACCTCTGACCGGAGGCGGTCCAGCGGCAGGTTCTGGTGCAGCCAGGCGGCGACCCGGGCGGGGACGATGACGACGCCTGCGCCGTCGAGTCCGTGGACGTAGTGCTTCGGGTCCCGGGCGAGCGCCTGAGGCTTCCGCGGGTCGCTCACTCGGCACCCCCGAACTCGTCGTCGACGGTCGGTCGCTCCGGGAAGCCCGGTGCACCCCAGGGGACGAAGAAGACCGTCGGCTCCCAAACCTCCGAGGCGACGCCGACCGGCTCACCGTCGGGACCCTCGACCAACTCGGGATTCCCGATGACGGTCACCGGCTTGCCGTCCATCGCCACGAGTGCGGCGATCTCCTCCCCCGTCCATTGGTGCTGCGTCACGGGCGCCTGGTCGCGGGTCACGCGCCCGGCTCCGGGTTGGCGACCGTGACCAGGCGCAGCGCCACCAGATGCGCGCACTGGTCGGTGCGGGCCGGGCAGTTGCACGTCCAGCCGAACGCCGACGACCACGCAGCCCGGTACAGCTCACCGGAGTCGCCGCGGACGATGGCGATCACGCCGAGCTCGCGGGTCGCGGTACGGATCGTGAGCCGACCTTCGGCGAGGTACCTACGGCCCTTGTTGTGCGCGGACTCTCGAGTCACGCGACTTCACCCGCCTCAGCAACAGGAGTGGGCAGCCACTCGGCTCCGTTGCTGCCGCTCTTCGCCGACCCCTTGGGTGGCGAGACGCAGGCGCCGTCGTGGGCACCTCGTGTGCCGCGGTGTTCGTCTACTGCCAGGTACTCACTGACGTGAGTGCTCTGTTCTTTATTGAAGTGCGCCACTAGGTGGCGCACAGAACTTGAGTTCTGGACACGAGTAGATGGCGCACAGAACTCCTCGTCTGCGCGCCAGGAGTGGCGCACAGAACTGCCCGGACCGTCGGTCGGGATGGTGGCGAGGTAGACCGCCATCCGACGCTTGCCGGCCGGTGTCTCACGCGTCAGCCACCCCGCTTCGACGGCTCGCTGGAGGTGTCTGTCGACGGTCCGCGGCGGTAGGCCGGTGGCCTCCACCATCTGGTCCCGCCAGGCCTTTAGTTCGCCCGTGGGCGTCATCAGTTCGACCAGGCACAGGAGGGTGCCCCGGACGACGCGCTCGCTCTTGGGGAAGGCGTCAGAGGTGACGGCTTGCCGCCACTTGAGCCGAGGGGTCAGCCGGGTCACCGGTCCACCGCCACGAGTTCGACCATCCGGCGGTCACGGTGCTCGACCAGGGCGAGGATGTCGTCCACCCGGTCGACCGGGCACGTGAGGCACTTCTGCCGGGGGCACCACATCCGCGGGACGCCGATCTCGTCGAGCACGGAGGCGAGGCCGTTGCCGCGCATCCAGGCCGACCTGCGGCCGACTTCGATGCTGACCATCCGGTCGCCGCCGCTGCGCCGGCGCCGCTGCTTCGGGAAGGGCAGGTAGCTGTCAGGCACTGGGCACCAGCCCCAGGTGCCGCCGCTGCTGGCGCGCTCGTCCGGCCCGATCGGGTTCGCCGCGCCGGTCACACAACTCGGCGTAGCTGGGCCTGTTCGCGGTTCGATGGACCTCGGCCACAATCTCCGGGGTCCATCGGGCGGGCTCGTCGTCGGCGCCCTGGCCGGCTTCGAGCTCCGTCCGCAGGCGCCATGCACGCCACTCGGGATCGGTTTCGGCGCGCCAGCATTCGGCGGCCAGGACGGTGGCGGCGACCTTTCTGCGGTCGTTGTCGGGCAGGGCGACCCACTCGGGGGACCCGTAGTCCGGGATGGGCCCGTCTGCGGCACTGATCAGCGCGGTGGCCCACGGGATGGGGCTTGGGAGAAGGCTCACCGGGCGTCACCGCCGACCCACTGGCGCATCCATGCCGCGTGCCGTTGTCGGCGGGTGGACTGGATGAAGCCGACGGGGCGGATGATCCCGGCTTTCGCGGCGGCCATGAAGAACGCGCCGATGTGGTTGGGGTGCGACGGCTCGGGTGCACCGATCTCGCGGCAGGTGTCCGAGCAGAACGGAACGCCGCTGGCGGCCAGGTGCTCGATCGCGGTCGACCAGCAGGACCGCGTCCACTTGTCCGCACTCTCGAACGTCGCCTGTAGCTTCTCGTCCTGCAGAAGGCGGTTCAGCTCGTCGAGCGTCAGGCGTGCCGAACTGTCACCGCTCGCCCTACAATCAGCAGCGAGAACCTGCGGCTTGGCGGCGGCGGACTCGGGAAGGGCGGCCCCTGGCAGGGCCGCCTTTTCGTTTATCACGCGGCCGCACCCCGATCCGGGGTCGAGCCGTGCAGCAGCAGGGCGAGCTTCTCTCGCTGCTCATTCGTCAGCGGTGGCGCGGTGGCCAAGACCTTCTGGACGTACTCGGTGATGCGCTCGGCGGCCAGTTCTCGCCTGGCGTCGTCGGCGTTTGCCTTGCCCCAGCGCACAGCGGCGCCAGCGCGGGCGGTGCTGTTGCGGAGAGTCGGACTACTTGCGGGCATGCGGGAACCCCTCGGGTTCCGGTTGCCCTACTTCATCCGGTTCGGCATTCCATGCCGGGCGTCACGTGCTGCTGTCACGATAGCAAGAGATTGTGACGAGTCAAAGACGCAGCGTGAAAGGCGCTCCGGGGCGGCCCTTTCGCATGTCGCCAAGTAGGAGTCCACCTGAGACGAAGCGCGTCAGGTGGTCGCAGTTCAGCTGGACACCCACTTGTTCTGGCAGCAGTGGATCGGCGATTTGATCCACCTCGAAGACCCGCGGCTTCCAACGCCGATCACCGTCCAGCGTGCGTCGCGCTCGCGCACTAGCAGCCGACTCGGCAGCGT
The DNA here is from genome assembly GCA_019779905.1 of Modestobacter lapidis. GTDB lineage: Bacteria > Actinomycetota > Actinomycetes > Mycobacteriales > Geodermatophilaceae > Modestobacter > Modestobacter lapidis. The sequence continues at coordinate 351,882 of JABAKE010000002.1, forward strand.
TCCTGCTTGCCGATCTCCTGTACTGCGGCAACCACACGAGCAGTCCACGAGGGGTCTGGAAGCACGTAAGCAAGGGACAGTCCCGCTGCTGGCAGTAGTACTCGAGCACGGCGGCACGGCGGCGGTGCGATCGGGACAGGCTCGACCAGGCCATCCCCAGTGCTTGGATCTCTTGCTCCCGAGAGGTCAGCGGGTCGGTCATGCCGTCCTCCAGTCGACCTGCACCTGATCAGGCGAGAATCGATGCCCCTTGCCGGCGGGCAGGATCGTCACGGCCATGAGCAGGTCCACGACCTGCTTGCGGTCGCGCAGCGGCATCGTCTCCCACGCCGTCAGGACGTCCTCGGAGTCCGCGAGCGCGGTAATCGGCGACTCCCCCAATACCCGGCTGATGCGGTCCTCCAGGTCATTGATCCGGCTGGTCAGCTGCTGGGAGCGATCCCGGACGGCGGACGCGGACAGCAGCCCATCAGCGAGCAGGGCCGCCAGGTCATCGCGCCGGGTGCGCAGTTCGGCGCACTCGGCGCGTAAGGCAGGAACGTCCTCGTCCTCCACGAACAGCGCAGCCGCGTCGGGCTGCGACAGGCGAGCAACGATGACCGCCTCAACTACTTCGTCCACGAGATCTAGCCGGCGAGACAAGTAGCAGGCGGTACACCGGTACGCCTGCCACCGCTTGCCCTGCACGCCCATCGGCGAGGCGAACATGACGGCCTCGCACCGGCCGCAGCGGGCGAGGCCGGACAGCAGGAACTTCGGGTCGGTGCCCTGCTGCACGCGACGCTGCACGTCCCGCAGCCTCTCCCCCAGCCGCTCCTGAACGTCGGTCGGGAGGATGACCGGCCAAGTGCCGGCGGTGACGTCGGCGCCGTTGTAGGTGACGCGGCCTGCATAGCGAGGATTCAGCAGGGCCCGGCGCAGCGAGGTGACGTTCCACGCCTTGCCCGCGGTGGTGGTCAGCTCCTGCTCGTCGAGCATCCGGACACCTGCCGCGAGCGTGTCCCCCGCGAGCACCATCTCGGCGGCCCGCTCGAGCGCCTTCGCTTCCAGGTCGACGACAACGATCTCGCCGTCCTGCCGGTCGTAGCCGAACGGTCGACGGGTCCAGCCCATCCGGCCCGCGCTGGCGCGCTGTTCGTTCGCTCGTCGCTGGCGGACACCCTTGCGCTCGACTTCCCCGCGGGCGACGGAGGCGAGGATGCGGGCGAGCATCCGCCCGGTGTCGGTGCCAAGGTCGATGTCGCCGGTGACGGTGGCGAGACGTACCCCGGTCGCCTCGCAGATGGAGATGACTTCCTCGAGGTCAACCAGGCGCCGGGTGAGCCGGTCGACGTGCCAGACGACGATGGCGTCCACGGACCGGCCGCGCATGAGGCTTAGGAGCCTCTGGTACCCGGGTCGGGGCTTGCCGGTGCTGGCGGACATGTCGTTGTCGGTGATCGTCTCCACGACGACCCAGCCGCGCTGGTCGGCGATGCGCTGGCAGTCTGCGATCTGGCGGTCCACCGCCGCGCCCTCGCCGGTTCGGTCAAGGGACTGCCGGGCGTAGATCGCGGATCTGAGGGACACACCAGCAAAGGTAGCGGTTGACAACCGCGACCATCATGGCGATCTCCTTCCGGCCACCGGCCTCGAGCAGCCGCCGCTTGCCGGCCTCCCGGACGTCGGCCGCCTGGGCGCGCAGCACCTCGGCCAGCGGGGTGCCGCGCTCGATCGCGACGATCAACCCGTCGACGAACCGGGCCAGCGCGTCCAGCGACGTGCGGTCGGCGAGCTGCTGCAGCGCCTCCACCAGCGGCACCCCGGCCCGGGCGCGACCGAGCGCGGAGCCCAGCTCGCGGGCCAGCTCGCCGCCGGACAGCCGGGTGACCCGGGCGATCGCCGCGGTCGGGCTCTCCCCCGCCGTCACGGCCAGCGCGAGCAGGTCGGCGACGACGGGGAACTCCGCGAGCAGCAGCTCCTCGCGGCGCTGCACCTGCTGGGTCAGCCACCAGTCCCGGCCGAGCACGCCACCGACCAGACCGGCCACGCACAGCAGGACGGCGGACAGCACGTTGACCGACCCGGTGGCCGCCGCGCCGAGCACGGTCAGCACCGCCCCGCCCAGCAGACCCAGGGCACCCCACACCACCTGCTCGACCCGGAAGTCCTCCACCGTCGCGTCCGCGCTCAGCGCGTCCAGCCGGCGGCGGACGGCGATCCGGCCACCGAGGAGCTGGTCGATCCGGCGGGCGCCGTCGGCCAGCGCCGGGCCGAACACCCGCCGGGCCGCCGACAGCAGGCCCGGATCGGTCACCGTCCCGAGCAACCGGGACGGCGCCGGGGCGTCGGACACGTACGGGGCCAGCCGGTCGACCAGCCGCACCGCCCGGAACGGCGGGGCGTAGGAGACGGCGAGCAGCAGCCCGGAGGCCGCGACCAGCCCGAGCAGCATGCCCAGCACACCGGTACTCATTGGAGGACCCGCACGTCCTGCGGCAGCCGGCCGATCCGGAGCATCAGCTGGTACGCCGCCACGCAGACGACGCCGCCGCCGATCAGCAGCGCCGTCCCGACCGGGCTGTCGTAGGCGGCCAGCGTCTGCTGCTGGGTGGCCAGCAGGAGCAGCACGATCCAGGGTGCGGCGACGGCGAGCCGGGCGGCCTGGACCACCCAGCCCTGCCGGGTCTCCAGCTCGGCGCGGGCCCGGGTGTCCTCGCGCAGGAACACCGACAGCGTCCGCAGCACCCGGCCCAGGTCGCTGCCGCCGACCTCGCGGGCCACCCGCAGCGTCTCCACGATGCGGTCACCCACCGGATCGGCCAGGTCGTCCTTGAGCCGGTCGAGTGAGTCACTGAACCGACCGGTCGACCGGTGGTCGGCGGCGAACCGGGCGAAGGCTCCGCGCAGGACCTCGGGCCCACGTACGGCCAGCGCGGCCAGCGCCTCGGGCAGCGACAGCCCGGCGCGTACCGCCGAGGCCAGGTTGTCGACCACCTCCGGCCACACCTCGCGTAGGTCGGCGTGGCGCTTCGCGGCCAGCCGCCGGACCAGCAGGTGCGGTACCGCGGCGCCGAAGACCCCGAACACCAGGCTGATCGTCACCGTCCGGGTGGTCACGAGCACCAGCACCGTCACGACGACGCCGAGCGCGGCCTGGAGGGCCACCAGCTGGGCGCCGTTGATGCCGGTCAGCCCGGCGGCGGACAGCAGCTGCTGGCGCCGGCCGGGACGACGGTCGCCGCCCCGACGCTGCGGTGCCCGCGGCCCGCTCCGCCAGACCAGCAGCAGCCCCACGCCGAGCGCCAGCCCGATCAGCCCACCGGGAATGCTCACGTTGCCTCCTCGCTGGCGCTCGTCGGCCGCGTTCGCGGAGCTGCTGTGCTCATGCGTTCGCTCGCAAGCTCGCTCACGTGGCCGGCGCCCCGAGGAGGCCGGCCAGGTCCAGACCGAGGGCGGCGAACCGGTCGGGGTGCGGCGGGTACCCGTCGGCACGGACCAGCCGGCCGTCGCGGGTGGTGAACAGGTCGGCCGTCTCGACGACGCTGCCCTCGGTGCGGCCGGGCAGCGCGACGACCTCGCGCACCCGGCGGTGGCCGGACGGGTCGGTGCCGACGTGCACCACCAGGTCGACCGACGACGCCACGGTGGGGACGACGAAGGCGTGGCCGATGTTCTCCCCGGCCAGCAGCGGCAGGGTGCACATCTTCACCACGGCCTCGCGGGCGCTGTTGGCGTGCAGCGTGCACATCCCCGGCAGGCCGGAGTTCAGCGCGATGAGCAGGTCCAGGCACTCCTCCTGCCGGACCTCGCCCACGACCAGCCGCGAGGGCCGCATCCGCAGCGCCTCCTTGACCAGCCGGCGCAGCGGGATCTCCCCGGCGCCCTCCAGGTTGGGCTGCCGGGTCTGCATCGCGACCACGTCGGGCAGCGGCACGCGCAGCTCGAAGACCTCCTCGCAGGTGACCACCCGCTCGCGGGCCGGGATGGCCGCGCAGAGGCAGTTGAGCAGCGTGGTCTTGCCGGCCTGGGTGCCGCCGGAGACGAGGATGTTCAGCCCGGCGGCGACCGCCGCCTCGAGGAACCGGGCCACGTTCGCCGGCAGCGTGCCGAGGGCGACCAGCTCGTCGAGGCTGTGGGCCTGCAGGACGAACTTGCGAATGTTGACCGCCATGTGGCGGCGGGTGATGTCCGGGATGACCACGTGCAGCCGGGACCCGTCGGGCATCATCGCGTCGACGAACGGCGTGCTCATGTCGATCCGCCGGCCGGAGGTGCGCAGCATCCGCTCGACCAGGTCGGCCAGCTGCCCCACGCCGAGGATCGTCGTGGTCAGCTCGCTGCGCCCGCGGCGGGCGATGAACACCCGGCCGGGCTCGTTGACCCAGATCTCCTCGATCTCCGGGTCGTCCAGGTACCGCTGCAGCGGACCGAACCCGGCCACCCGGTCCAGCACGTCCCGAACGACCGTCTCCGGGTCGGCGATCGAGGGCAGCGCCGAGGACAGCGACCGCTCGGAGTAGTCGGCCACGACGTCGCGCACCAGCACCCGGACGGTTCCGGGGTCGGTGAACGGGTCGAGCCCGCGCCGGCGGATGAGCTCACGAACCTCGCCATCGACCACGTCGACCGCACTGGCCATCCCCGGCACGACACCCCCGCTGACCAGCCATCGGAACGAATGAGTCCGGTGACTGTAAGGGAATGACGGGCCCCGTGGCGGGGCCCTGTGGACGGACAGTGAGCGGAGCGGCCGACGTTCACCCGGTCGGGTGACACCGATCGGGCCGGCGGAACCCGGGCGGCGCCGACGGTCCCGCCCGCCCTCACGTCGAACGGGCGGGACCGGTGCCACGGGACGACGCGGCATCCCCGTCATCGGCAGGGCCGGGGCCGAACGCGACCAGCCGGTGGTCGAGCGGAGAGCTCAGCCGCCGACGAGCTCTTCGGCCGCCTCGGGCCACCACTGACCCGCGATCGGGCCGCCCCGGCAGGTGCCGTCGGAGTCACCGGGCTGCTTGATCCACAGCAGCGCGTCGACCCGCGGGAGGTCCGGCGAGGTGGTCGGCGGCGCCCCCAGCCGGCGTCCCTCCGGATTGCACCAGCGGTCCTCGCCCACGGCCGTGGCCGGCGGCGGGCCGGCGCCGTTCCGGCTGGTGTCGATGACGAAGTGCACGGGCGGCGTCCCGGGTGGTGCGGTCGCGGCCAGCTGCTGCGACAGGGCCAGGCCGTAGCTCGCGCTCGCCTCGGTGCTCTCGAAGTTCGACACGTTGAGCGCGAACCCGTCGGCCTGGTCGATGTTGCTGGCGCGCAGCGCGTCGGCGAGCGCCGGCAGCTCCTCGATCCAGCTGGCGTTGCCGGCGTCCAGGTAGATGCGGGCCCCCGGCTGCCGGGCCAGGATCTCCACCGCCTGGCCGAGCACCTGGTAGCGCTCCGCGGGGTCCAGACCCTCGCAGCCGACGATGGCCTGCGGGATCGCGTCCGGCTCCAGCACGACGATGGCCGGCCGGTCCTCGATCGCGGCGGCGAAGCTGCCGATCCAGCTCAGGTACTCGTCGGTGTCCGCCGCCCCTCCGGCGGAGTAGGAGCGGCAGTCCCGCAGCGGCACGTAGTACGCCACCAGGACCGGGATCTCACCGGCCTCGGCCGCAGCGACGGACACCTCGTGCACGGCCGGGTACGGGTTCCCCGGGTTCGCGAACCAGGTGGCGGCGGGTTGCCCGGCCAGCGGCTCGAGCTCCTCCGCCGCGGCGTCGTCGCCTGCGGCCCGGGCCTCCGCGAGCGCGACGGCGCCGTGCCCCTCAGGGTTGACCCACAGCTCACCGGACAGCCGGTCCTGCCCGTCGGCGGCGGACCCGGAGGTGACCGCGGGCGGCGTCGTCGACGGCGCCGCGTCGGGCGGTGCGGCATCGCCACCGCAGGCGACGGCGGTGCCGGCCGCGGCGGCCAGCACCGCGGCCCGCACGGACGACCGGAGGCCCGTGCCTCCGGTCACGCGACGTGGACCCAGCGGGCCGGGGACGGCACCCCGTCGTCATCGAGCACGACCAACATGTACCAGCCCGACGGCGTGAGGCCCTCCGCGGCGGGCAGGCTCAGCTCGTAGGTCGTCCTCCCGGAGGACGCCGCCGTCCGGGAAGTCACCTCGAGGGCGACGGACCGCTGCTCGGGATCGGTCTGGTGGGTCACGGCGCTGGGCCGCATCAGCCGGGCCTCGGCGATGTCCGCGCTGTCGGCGGTGACCGGGAAGGTCGTTCCGCGGGTGACCTCGGCCGGGGCGGAGGTCACCGTCGGGCGCTCACCGGCGAACAGGTACGGCGGTGAGTAGATCTCGATCCGGGTCTCGAACTTCCCCGGGATGGTGTTGTCCTCGTCGGCGAACAGCGGGTCCGAGCCCATCGTCATGACCCGGCCGTCGGGCAGCAGGATCGCGGTGGCGTGGTAGTTGCGGCCCACCTCGTTGGGCGCCGCCGGCAGCAGCTCCCCCGTCTCGGGGTCGAACCTCGTGGTCAGGTTCAGGTCGCTCTGGCTGTTGCCCCGGTAGCCCACCGACCCGCCGGTGAGCAGGGTTTGGTCGTCGGGCAGCGTGACGGCGTTGATGTACCGCGCGGGGCTGGGATAGTCGACCAGTGGCTCGAACCGCGGGGAGGGCAGGGTCAGGTCCACGACGTTGAACCGCGCCGTCGACTCCTCGCTGTCGCCCACCCCGCCGCCGCCGACGATCGCGACCTTCTGGTCCTGCGCCGGCGCGAGCAGGAAGGATGCGGCGGTCTCGTTGAACTCCGGGTCCTCGAGCCCGGGGACGTCCTGCCAGCTGTTGTCGGTCAGGTCCCAGATCCCGGGCTGGCGGCCCTCCTCGGCCGGCCCGTAGCCGGTGTTGGCGCCGCTGTAGAAGATGCGGTGGCCGTCGGCCAGCCGGTGCAGGCCGGGATAGGTCGGGAAGTAGCGGAACAGCTCCGGCCGCTCGGTCCACGTGCGGGTGGCCGGGTCGTAGACCTCGTTCTGGCCGTCGAGGATCTCGCCGTGCTCGTCCAGCCCCGAGACGGCCAGCACCTTGCCGTCCTCGAGCCCGACCAGCGTCGGGTACCAGCGGGACTCGGCCAGCCGGCCGGTCTCCCGGTAGGTCTCGGCGGCGACGTCGAACTCGTAGGACGCGTCGAGCCCGCGGTAGTTCTGCTTGTCCAGGGTGATGGTGTCGCCCTGGCCGTAGACGTCGTTGCGCAGGGCGGGGTCGATGTCCTCGACCTGGAACTGCAGGCCCTCCCGGATCTCGTACTCGTCGCCCTCGTCCTTGGCCTCGATCCACACGCTCACCTCACCGGTCATCCGGCTGCCGTCGGGCATGGTGTGCGCGGGCGGCACCAGGACGTCGGCGGTCGACACGTAGGTCTTGCCGCGGGCGGTGAACCGGGTGCCCTCGGGCAACGTGACGCTGCGGTCGTGCCGCTCGTTCTTGACGGTGAGGCTGCCGGCAGCGCGGTCGACGTCGTCGGCGAGCACCTCGTACTTGCGGGTGCCGCCGGCGATGAGCAGGTTGCCGTTGGGCAGGTAGGCGTGCCCGGAGCAGAAGAGGTCCTCCGGCGTCGGCACCTCCGTGGCCTCCCCGGTGGTCGGGTCCCAGACGATGGTCCGGAAGGTGCCGGCCTCGAAGTCCTTCGCGTTGTTGCCCGACCCGGCGATGAGCAGCACCTTGCCGGTGTGCAGCAGCGCCGCGTGGATGGCCTGGACCTCGTACTCCTCGGGCAGCGAGACGGTCTCCCAGGAGCCGTACTGCGCCTGGTAGTCGGGCTGGTCCCGCTGCCAGTCGGTGTAGGCACGCTCGGCCACGGACGTGACCACCGGGCCGTTGGCCGCCACCAGGGCGGCCACCGCCACCCCGATCAGGCCGGCGTTGCGCAGGCGGCGCAGCGGGCGCGGCTTGCGTCGGTTCATCGGGTGCTCTCCTGGGGTACCGGCGCGTCCTCGGGCTCGAGGACGGCGAGTTCGATGTCGCGGACGATCGCGGTGCGGGAGCCGGGCGTCCCGTCGTCACCCGCGGCGGGCAGGGCCGGCGGCGGAGGTGCCAGGACCGGCGGGGCCGGAGCCGCCACGGGCCGGTGCAGGCGCGCCCGCAGCAGGCCGGCGAGCCAGATGCCGGCCGGGACCAGGCACACGGTGAGGCTCAGCACCGCCCAGCTGCGGATGGCCAGGTGGGTGTTGCCCAGCGGCACCGACAGCGCGAGGGCGGCGAGCAGCAACGCCGCCCACCACAGGTTCTTGGTGAACGAGTCGAGCCGGTCACCGGAGACCGCGCCCTTGTTCGTGACGGCGAAGCTGATGTTGCGGTTGCGGATGGCCGCCCATAGCGCGCTGACGTACATGGGCGTCGAGACGACCGACATGAACATCCCGCTGACGCCGGAGGAGCCCTCCTCCTCGTGCGGACTGACGTTGTGCCGCCGGTTCCAGAAGTAGATACCGACCTGCATCACTGCGGCGTTGACGTAGAGCATCAGCCACAGCTGGGCGGCGACCAGCACGCCGGCCACGCCGGTCAGCAGGTAGGCGGCCAGGTTGGTGGCGCCGAGAACCCAGCTGACCGCCGTCGCCGGGTAGTAGGACATCAGCAGCGCGTAGTGGGCCCGGCGCCAGAACGACAGCCGGCGGAAGACCCGCCAGAACAGCCGCAGGATGACCTCGTCGGTCCCGCGGGCCCAGCGGCCCTGCTGGATGAAGTAGTCGCGCCAGGTCGTCGGCCCCTCGCCCACGGCGAGGACGTCGGGGGTGTAGACGGACTTCCACGTCGCGCCGCTGTCCGGATTCGTGCTGGAGTGCCAGACGATGCTGGTGGCGGCGTCCTCGGTGATGGAGTCCTGGAGGCCCCCGATCGCCCGCAGCGCCGAGAGCCGGACGGCGTTGTTGGTGCCGACGAACATCGCGGTGGAGAACCGGTTCGCGGCGCGCTGCAGGACGCTGTGGAACAGGTACTGCTGCGACTCCGCCGCCCGGGAGATGAAGTTGTCGTAGTTGCCGTACACCTGCGGCCCGACGACGAAGGCGACGTCCGGGTCGTGGAAGTACCCCATCAGCCGCTCGGCGAAGTTCGGCAGCGGCACGTGGTCGGAGTCGACCGACACCCAGAAGTCGTAGTCGTCGCCGTGCCGGTCCAGCCAGGCGTTGTAGTTGCCGTGCTTGGTCTTGGCCTTGTTCCGGCCGGTGGGCTGGTTCCACCGCGGCACGCCGTGGCGGCTGAAGTGCCGGACCCCGAGTTCGGCGCACATGGCCCGGACGTCCGGGTCGTCGCCCTCGTCGAGCAGCCACACGTCCAGCCGGCCGTCGTACCGGACCTGGACAGCGCCCTCCAGCGTGCGGCGCACCATCTCCAGCGGCTCCTTGCCGGGCACGATGGTGGTCAGGAAGGCGACCCGCTGACCGGTCAGCGGGGTCATCGGGATCGGGTCGCGGGCGTTGAGCGTGGCCACCGCCAGGGTGAAGACGTTGAGCAGCCGCAGCAGCTCGATCGTCCCGACGCTCGCGATGAGGACCAGCGCGAGCACGGAGCGCCAGTCACCGACGAACTCGGGGTAGTGCTCCGGCTGCAGCAGCCACAGCAGGAAGAGCGTTTCGAAGGCCAGCGCCGCGAGCACCAGCAGCCATGCCCGGGCACGGGGGACGCCGCTGGTCACCGGCCGGAAGCGGACCCGGCGGTCTTCCGGCGGGTCCTGCAACTGCCCGGCGAGCTCGCTGAAGTCGTCGTAGGGGTAACTGCGTTCGGCGGCCCGGTCAGCCACGCCGGGACGTGACCGGGAGGCTGCCTCCTGTTCCGTGCCGGGCCGGCTGACGAGCAGCCGGCAGGACCAGGGCGGACAGGAGCGCGTCGGCGGTCATACGCACGAGGAGGCCAGCTCGGTCCTGCGTGGGATGCGGCGGAGACGCACAGGGCGGGGCATGACACTCCTGTTCCAGGCTCTCTGGACCTGACAGGACGGCGGTCTCGCCACTCGCTCCCCGAACGGCCTGGCGACCGTGTTCTCCCCCCGCACCTCTGTTGGCGCGGCGGGGGCCGTTCGGATCTTCACGTCGTCTCGGGCACCCGCATCTCGGGTGCTGCCACCGAAACTAACCAGTACTGGTGACTCAGAGCAACTGGAAACTTTGTCTCACCCGAAGGAAGGAACTCCGCGTGAGCCTCTTGCTGCCGCTACGTCACATGATGTACGGCCGCGCTGGACGCCCATGCCGCCCTCTTCCTGCGCATGTCACAGCAGCACCGCCGTTCGGTCACGCTGCGTTCGACGCGAACGCTGAGCAGTGAGGTTGCTGACAGTCACGCGCGCTCGGCCCTCCTGCTCGGCTGGATCCGGGATCGACGCGACGGTCGGAGCGACCGCCGGCGCGGGTCCGTCGAACCATTCTTCCGGCGCCGGGAGACAGCAGGTGCGGAATGGCGACCACCGTGCGCCTGTTCCCGCTCCGCACGGCGGTGCGGAGTCGACCGCCGTCCTCCATCGACGTCCAGAAACGGCGCCCTCGAGGCGACCCGGGGCGAGCCCGCGCCGGGATCCGCGCTGGCAGGGACACCACGCAGCCGCCGAACTGCTCCACCGGTGCGCATCCCGGGTGCCGCCCCGGAGAGCCGCGCCGCCCACTCCCGATTCCGGCCGGCGCGGCCGGTGACCGGTGCCCGGGAATGGCAGTTCCGGCGAACTTCCGTGCCGCCGGGAACGCTGCCGGCCGGCTCCGTCGCCGGACCGGGGAATGGTCAGCCGGTGGGCCGAACCGCCCCGATGTAACCCGTCCAGTACATCGACCGGACGCTCACCCGGGCGCCGCTGTGCGGCGCCTCCACGATCCGGCCGCCACCGAGGTAGAGGGCGACGTGGTGGATGGTCGAGGGATCGGTGCGGTCGGTGGCCCAGAAGACGAGGTCGCCGGGGCGCAGGTCGGCGCGGGCCACCTTGGGCAGCGACGCGTACTGGGCCCGGCTGTTCCGCGCGACACCGACGTCGGCCTGCGCGTAGGCGTAGCGGGTCAGCCCGGAGCAGTCGAAGCCGACCACGCCGGCGTCGACACCGAAGCCCGGACCCGGGCCGGTCAGCGTGCCCCCACCCCAGGCGTACGGGGTGCCGACCGCCTGCAGGGCGGCCTGGATCGCGGCGGCGGCCACGGGCGACGAGCCCGCGCCGGCGAGCTCCCCCAGCGGCACGTCGAGCTCGCCCTCGGCCAGCGCACCCGCGATGCCGGCCAGCCGGCGCTCGTACGCCGGCGCCGCGTCGGAGTCGCCCAGCAGCGTGACGAGGTCCTGGTGGGCCTGTGCCAACTCGGCCAGCAGCGCGGTCCGTTCCTGCTCGACCGCCTCGGCCTGCCGGCGGGCGTCGGATTCCACCGCCTCGGCCGCCGCGAGGGTCTCGGCCGCGCCCTGCTGGAGCACGGCGGCCCGGCCGAGCGCCGCATCCGCCTCCGTCGCGGCACTGTCGGCCACGTGCCGGGCCATCGTGAATCGGACGAGCGCGTCGGCCTTCTGCCCACCGGCGTGGCCCAACAACGTCAACCGCTCGAGCAACTGCTCCGGGTTCCGGGAGCTGAGCAGCGCCTGCAGCCCGGGAGAAGTGCTGCCCTGGATGTAGCCGGCCCGCGCGAAGGCGGCGAGCTCGGTGCGCGCGGCGTCGAGCACGGCGCCCGCCTCCCTGGCCACGACGCCGGCCGCCTCCGCGGCGGCCTGCGCGGCCACGAACGCGGCCTGCTCGGCCTGGTAGCCGTCCAGCGCTATCGCGGAAGCCGCGCGGGCCGCGTCCAGCTCGGCCGAGGCGGTCGCCAGCCGGTCGGCCAGCCCGGCCAGCCGCTGGACGACGGCATCGGCGGCCTGCTCGGCGGCCCGGATCTCCTCCTCGCCCGGCCCCTCCGGTTCGGCGGGGGCGGTCGAGGTGGGGGCGGTCGAGGTGGGGGCAGCGGACCCGGGGGCGCCGGGCTCGGTGGGTGCCGCGGACTCGACCGCGCCGGGCGCGGTGGGTGCTGCCGGGTCGGCCGCAGCGATACCCGCGCCGGCGACCAGGCAGGCGGCTGCCGCAGCGCCGACGACGGCCAGCCGCGCCGCACTGCGGTCGATCCGTGGCCCCCGGGCCGGCGAACGGCGGAGGGCGACCGCTGTCGCCCGTCGTCTGCGCCCCACCTGTACCCCCCGCCGGCGGACCCGTCGTCCGCGATCCACGCTGCCAGCCGGCGGCCTCCCGACGGAAGGGGTGTCACCCGTCCGAGGCCGACCGGCGACGGGGACCCGGCTCAGCACGCCACTCGGTGCCCACCTCAGCACGGTCGGTGGAGCACGGCGGGGCCAGCAGGGCGGCGCCCCGCACTGTCAGTCGTGCACCCCGCCGCCGGGCGAGAGCTCCTCGAGCTCGTCGACCCGCAGGACCCGGTGCAGGGGGTACATCTCGATCAGGCTGTCGTCCGCCGTCCCGGTGGTGACGGTGAGCCAGCCGGCCGGCCCGAACCGCACGACCCGGTGCGGCAGCTCCACCTGCCCCGAGGGATGGGCGTCGTCGACGAGGGTCACCGAGGCCTGGTACAGGTGCCGGTCGTTGACCGTGGTGATGTCCATGGCGGGACGCTAGTGCCGCCGCCGGCCCTCAGCCCGCGGAGCGCAGCACGGCGTCGATCAGGTGCGGCCCGGGCTCGGCGAGCGCGGCCCGGAACTGCCCGGCCAGCTCCTCCGCCGTCGTGGCGCGGGTGGCGGGCACGCCCATCCCGGTGGCCAGCGCGACGAAGTCCAGCGACGGCCCGCCCAGGTCCAGCAACCGGCCGGCCCGCTCACCGCCGCTGCGCGCGCCGACGTTCTCCAGCTCGTGCTCGAGGATCGCGTAGGAGCCGTTGTCGCAGATGACGGTGGTGACGTCGAGCTGCTCGCGGGCCTGGGTCCACAGCGCCTGGAGGGTGTACATGGCGCTGCCGTCGGCCTGCAGGCTGACCACCGGACGATCGGGGCAGGCCACCGCCGCGCCGGTCGCGACCGGCATTCCCTGGCCGATGGCCCCGCCGGTCAGGGTGAGCCACTCGTGCCGCGGGGCGCCGGCGGTCGCCGCGGGCAGGTGCATGCCGGAGGTCAGCGCCTCGTCGACCACGATCGCCCGCTCGGGCAGCAGCGCGCCCACCACTGCGGCCAGCGAGCGCGGGGTCAGCGCGCCGCTGGGCAGCTCGGGGCGGGTTGCCCCGGCCACCACCGGGACTGCGTCGGGTGCGACCTGCTCGGCCAGCGACCGCAGCGCGGCCACGCCGTCCTCCTCGGGCAGGGACAGCACGTGCACCGTGCAGTCCGGCGGCGTCAGCCGGCCCGGCAGGTCGGGGTAACCGAAGAACGCCACCGGCTCCGGCGTCCCGACCAGGATCAGGTGCTGCACGCCCTCGAGCTCGGCCATCGCCTGCGGCGGCGCGTAGGGCAGCTTGAGGACGTCGGGCACCCCGGCGCCGCGGGCCATCCGGGCCGGGGACCTGGTGGCCAGCAGCCGGGCCCCGGTGCCCGCGGCCACCTGCGCGGCGGCGAGCAGCCCGTCGGCGCTCACCGCATCGCTCCCGAGGAACAGCACCGTCTTCTCGCCGAGCACCGCGGCCACCTGCTCGACCAGCGCGGCGGCGACGGTCGGCGCCGGCCGGCGCGGCCGCACCGGAGCCACCGCCGCGCCCTCGCTCCACGACACGTCGGCCGGGAGCACCAGCGTCGCCACCGATCCGGGCGCCCGGGTCGCGGCGGCCACCGCGTCCGCGACGTCCTCGCCCACCGATGCGGTGGTCAGCGACCGGCGGACCCAGCCGGACACCGCGCCGGCGATCGCATCGATGTCGGACTCCAGCGGCGCGTCCAGCCGCTTGTGCCCCAGCGCGTGATCACCCACCACGTTGACCAGCGGGGTGCGGGCGCGGTGGGCGTTGTGCAGGTTCGCCACGCCGTTGCCCAGGCCCGGCCCCAGGTGCAGCAGCGTGGCCGCCGGGCGGCCGGTCATCCGGGCGTAGCCGTCGGCGGCGCCGGTGGCGACGCCCTCGAACAGGGTCAGGACGGCGCGCATCTCGGGCACGTCGTCCAGGGCAGCCACGAAGTGCATCTCCGAGGTTCCCGGATTCGCGAAGCAGACGTCCACCCCGCCGCCGACGAGAGTGCGGATCACTGCCTGTGCGCCGTTCACGGGGCCTCCGATTGCGGCCGCGCACGGGGAAGCGGCCTGGTTCGCAGCCTGTCACGGGTGGTCGCGGGCGGCGATCCGACTGCGGCAGGATCAGGGGCATGGCCAGCACCGAGGATGGCACCACCCTCCGCCGGGGCGCCCGGCCACATCCGGCGTGGAGCGCGCTGGTCGGGCTGACGTCACTCGGGGTGCTGCTGCAGGGGCTGTGGGCGGGGCTGTTCCTGCGCCGCGACGCCGACGGCAGCACCTGGTACGCGCTGCACCAGCACGGCGCCGAGGCGACCATCGTGCTCGCCCTGCTGGCCACCGTCGCCGCCGCGGTGTGGCTGCGGCACCGCCGGGACCTGCTGGTCGGCACCGCCCTGCTGCTGGTGCTCCTGGTCGTCGAGTACTTCCTCGGCCGGGCCGGGGGCACCGGCGTCGCGGTGCACGTGCCGCTGGCGATGCTCCTCATGGGGCTGGCGGTGTGGCTGCCGATGGCGGCCCGCCGGGGCTGACGTGCCCCTGCACGGAGGGCCGCCGGACCTGGCCGTCGCCGTTCGGACGGCGCTGCGCGACGCCGCGGACCCGGCCCGCGCGGCCGGCATGCAGGCGTACCTGAAGTCGGCGCAGCCCTGTCTCGGGGTGCGGGTGCCGGCGGTCCGCCGGATGACGCTGGCGCTCGCCCGGGAGCAGCCGCCCTCCTCGGCAGCCGAGGTGCGCGATGTGGCCACCACCCTGTGGCGCGGCGCGGCCCACCGCGAGGAGCGGTACGCCGCGGTCGCGCTGACCGGCCTGCCCGTCGCCCGCGGCTCGCTGGTCCTGCTGTCGCTGTACCAAGAGGTCATCGTCACCGGCGCGTGGTGGGACCACGTGGACGGCGTCGCGCCCCGCGTCCGGGACCTCCTCCTCGCCTCCCCGGCGACGATGACCATGCTGCTGCGCGGCTGGGCCCGCTCTCCGGACCGGTGGCTGCGCCGCAGCGCGGTCATCGCGCAGCTCGGGGCCAAGGCCCGCACCGACACCGCGCTGCTGACCGAGGTGATCGAGGTCAACGCCGCCGATCCGGAGTTCTTCGTCCGCAAGGCCATCGGGTGGGCGCTGCGCGACTACGCACGCACCGACCCTGGCTGG
The DNA here is from genome assembly GCA_019779905.1 of Modestobacter lapidis. Classification (GTDB taxonomy): domain Bacteria; phylum Actinomycetota; class Actinomycetes; order Mycobacteriales; family Geodermatophilaceae; genus Modestobacter; species Modestobacter lapidis. The sequence goes on from JABAKE010000002.1 coordinate 367,127, forward strand.
GTCCGCCGTTTCCTCACCGAGCACGAGCTGAGCCCCTTGTCCCGCCGGGAAGCGGCCAAGCACCTCAGCGGCGTCCCCGCAGCAGGCCGGCCGGGCTGATCAGAAGGTGATCACCAGGCGGCCGCGGACGCCGCCGCCCTCCAGGCGGCGGTGCCCGCGGCCGCCTCCTCGGCCGGGAACGTCGCGGCGACCCGCAGGGTCACGATGCCCTTCACGACGGCCTGCCGGAGCCCGTCGAGCTTGCCGGGCGCCTGGGCGTACTCGCGCACCATCACCGGGATGACCCGCAGGTCCCGCTCGCCGTTCCCGCGGTAGCCGCGCACGGTCGCGACCGCGCCGCCGTCCCTGACCGCCGGCAGCACGGCGGCATCCTGCACCGAGCCGTCGGCCAGCCCGTCGACGCCGTCGGGGAACTCGGCGCGGATCCGGTCGGCGACGTCGTCCCCGCGCCGGACGACGACGTCGGCCCCCAGGTCGCGCACCAGCTGCTCGTCGGCCTCCGACGAGTCCGCGACCACGGTCAGCCCCTCGGCCCTGGCCAGCTGGACGACGTAGCCGCCGAAGGCGCCGGCGGCACCGGTCACGGCGAGCACCTGGCCGGGTTGCAGGTCCATGGCGTCCAGCGCGAGCCGGGCGGTGAGCCCGTTCATCGGCAGCGTCGCCGCCGCGACGTCGCCCACCCCCGCCGGCACCCGCGCCACGGAGCCGACCGGGAGCACCAGGTTCTCCCGGTACCCGCCGTGCGCGCCGGAGGGGACGACGATGCCCATCACGTGCTCGCCGGCGGTCAGGTCGGTCTCCACCCCCGGGCCCACCTCGGCCAGCACCCCGGCGACGTCCATGCCCGGGACGTAGGGGAAGTGCACGGTCTCCTCGCGCTGGGCGTACGTGCCGTTGCGCGCGTAGGTGTCCGTGGGGTTGACCGTCGCCGCAGCCACCCGGAGCCGCACCTGGCCCTCGCCCAGCGGCTCGTCCGGGACGTCCACGACGTGCAGGGCCTCGGGCCCGCCGAACTCGGTCACTCCGACTGCTCTCATGCTCCCTGGCTACCGCACGCCGCCGCCGGCGACACCGCGGCTTCCACCAGGCAGCAGCCCGGTGGGCTACCGCCCCGGCGGCCGGGGCGACCAGGGCTGGAAGAGCCGGCCCAGCGTCCGGTCCGGCGAGCGGTAGACCACCGTCGGGCCGCGGCGGACGGTCACCGTGACGGCGTCCTCGTGCCCCGCCCGCTGCAGCTCCACCGCGCGCACGTCCGAGACGGCGACCCTCCGACTCCCGTCGACCGCGGCCGCCTGGGCGGCCGACGTGGCGAACTCCGGCGTCCGGTTCCCTACCCGGGTGACGGCGACCCGCAGCCCGGCAGCGGCGACCACCGCCACGCTGGCGCCGAGCAGCAGGAACGAGACCCACAGCGAGTCCGGCAGCAGCACCGCGGCGACGGCCGCGCCGCCGAAGAGGACGACGAGCGCGCCCATCCAGGCGAGCAGCTCGCGCAGCCGCCGGCGGGTCTCCTCGACGGTGCGGACCGGCGCCGGCGCGTCGCACCAGCCGTCGTCGTAGACGTCGAGCAGCCGCCACTCACCGGCGTCGTCGCGGACCGCGACCCGTCCCTGCCGGCTCACCGCGGGGTCCCGTGCACCGGGCGGGTCATCAACGCAGCCTCTCCGGGGGACGACGGTTCCTCGGTCCCGGCCAGTATGGCGGCTCCGGCACCCGCCCCCGCGAAGCCCCGGTTGCCGGCGGCCGCTGCCCAGCCGGGACGGCTACCGTCGCGCCGGTGAAGCTCCTCCGGCCGCCGGCCCTCCTGGTCTCGGCCGTCCTGCTGGCCGGGTGCTCGGCCGGGGACGCCGGCCGCCCCCCGACCTCGACGGAGGCCGGCGCGCCACCGTCCAGCAGCGCCGCCGCGACCTCGGTGGAGCCGGGCCCGGCCGCCGACGAAGCGGCCGCCGCGGCCGCGGCCGACCCGGCCACGGCGCGGACGGCCCAAGAGGCCGCGCTGGCCAGCGCCCTGCGCGCCGCCGACCTGCCGGCGGGCTGGTCGGTGCAGGCGAACCCGGTGCCCGACGGTGACCTCGCCGACGCCCCGAGCCTGGCCGGGATCTGCTCGGGCAGCGTGCCCAGCGAGGCACGGCGGACGGCGAAGTTCCCGGTCACCGGCCTGGATGCCGCCGGCACCGCGGTGCTGGCCAGCGAGGCGATCTCCTACGAGACCGCGGCCGACGCCGAGCGAGCGCTGTCCGAGCTCGGGGCCGCCTTCGCGACCTGCCCGCCGGAGGACTACACGTTCCTGCCGGGCCCACCCACGGCGGGTCTCCTGCCGGACTCGCTGGCAATCCGGTACGAACTGTCCAACGGCGTCGGTCAGGTCGTTCTCGCGCAGGTGCGTGGCGCAGTGCTGTCCATCGTCATCGGCGAGGAGCCGGACACCACCCTGGCAGCCGCGCAGCGCATCGCCGACCGGATGGCCCGGCTGCCGGCCGCGGTCATCGGCGCCTGAGCCGTTGCCCGACACGAGGAGGACGACCCGGTGAGCCAGCCCGAGGACGACTTCTACCGCGGCGACCCGCCGGCGGGCTCGACGGCGGCGGGGCAGGGACAGCCGGCGCCATCGGCACCGGGGCCGCCCGGCTACGGCCCACCACCCGGCTACGGCCCGCCACCCGGCTACGGCCCACCGCCCGGCTACGGCCCACCGCCCGGCTACGGCCCACCGCCCGGTTACGGCGGCGCACCACAGTGGCGGCGGCCGACCAACACCCTGGCGATCCTGGCGCTGGTCATGGCCTTCGTGTTCGCCCCCGCCGGTCTGGTGCTCGGTGTCGTCGCCCGCCGGCAGATCCGCGAGACCGGCGAGGAGGGCGACGGCCTGGCGCTGGCCGGGATCATCATCGGCGGCATCGCCACCGCGCTCTTCGCCGCGGTGATCGTCCTCTGGGTGGTCGCCTTCGCCACCCTCGCGTCCGGCAGCTTCGCCCCCTGACGACGGACCCCCGTGCCGGGTGCCTGACTACGCGGGTGGGGTGAAGGTGGAGGTGCGCGGGAGCCCGGCGGCCCGGCCCTTGCCGGCGATGACCAGGGCCATCTTGCGGCTGGCCTCGTCGATCATCTCGTCGCCGAGCATCGCCGAGCCCTTCTGCCCGCCGGCCTCCGACGTCGCCCAGTCGTAGGCATCGAGGATGAGCTCCGCGTGGTCGTAGTCCTCCTGGGAGGGGGCGTAGATCGCGTTGGCCGCGTCGATCTGGTCCGGGTGGAGCACCCACTTGCCGTCGAACCCGAGCATCGCCGAGCGCCGGGCGGCCTCCTCGAAGGCCGGCACGTCCCGCACCTGCAGGAACGGGCCGTCGATGGCCTGCACGCCGCTGGCGCGGGCGGCCATCAGGATCTGCATGAGGATGTAGTGGTACGGGTCGCCCGGGTAGTCGGGGTGCAGCGCGCCCACGGTCAGCGACTTCATGTTGATGCTGGCCATGAAGTCGGCCGGGCCGTAGATGATCGTCTCGATCCGCGGGCTGGCGACGGCGATCGAGTTGACGTTGACCAGGCCCTGCGCCGTCTCGATCTGCACCTCGATGCCGATCCGGCCGACCTCCAGGCCGTTGGCCTTCTCGACCTGGGTGAGTAGCAGGTCCAGCGCCTGCACCTGCGCGGCGTCGGCGACCTTGGGCAGCATGAGGCAGTCGAGCTCCGCGCCGGCGCCGCCCACCACCTCGACGACGTCGGTGAACGTCCACTCCGTGGTCCAGTCGTTGACCCGGACCGCACGGATCGTGTCGCCCCAGCCGCCTTCGTTCAGCGCCGCCACGATGTTCCTGCGGGCCCCGGGCTTGGCCAGCGGGGCGCAGGCGTCCTCCAGGTCGAGGAACACCTGGTCGGCGGGCAGCCCCTTGGCCTTCTCCAGGAAGCGGGGGTTGCTGCCGGGGACCGCCAGGTTGGAACGACGGGATCGCAGCTGGGCCACGGTGCCTCCGCTGGGTGGTGGGTCGGCTGTGAGGAGAGGGTAGCGACGTCAGGTGATGGGTTCGGTCACCGTCGGCGAGCTGCTGCCCCGGATCACCAGGGCCACCCCGAGGACGACGGCGATCATCCCGGGCAGCGCCAGCAGCGGCGGCACCTGCTGCAGCAGCACCAGCGCCACCAGGAGCGCGCCGGGGACCTCGAGCAGGATCGCCAGCCCGACCACGGTGGGGCCGACGGTGGAGAGCACCAGGTTGAGCAGGGTGTGCCCGAGCAGCTGCGCGCAGCCGGTGATCGCCGCGATCAGCCACCAGTCGCGGGCGCTGAACCCGGTGAGCGGCACGCCCACCACCGCGGCGGCCACCGCGATCGCCACCGCGCAGGTGGCGTAGCAGACCACCGCGTAGGCCGAGGTGGTCAGCCGCTCGCGGGCCCGGGCGCCGGCCAGCATGTAGCCGGCGGCGCAGATGGCGCCCAGCAGGGCGAGTCCGTCGCCGGCCAGCGCCCGCCACGACACGGTGACGTCGACGCCGGCGATCATCGCCGCGCCGAGCACGGCCAGGACCAGCCCGCCCCAGACCGTGCCGGGCAACCGGACGCCGGCGAACCGGGCCGCCAGCGCGGTCCAGATGGGGGTGGTGGTGACCAGCGCGGTCGAGGCGGCGACCGTCGTCATCGACAGGCTGGGCAGCCAGGCGGCGAAGTGCGCGGCGAGGAACAGTCCGGCGACCACCGAGCTGGCCAGGTGCCGGGGCCGCAGCCCGGTCAGCGTGGCCCGCTCGCGCAGCAGGACGACGGGCAGCAGCAGCACCGCGCCGGCGGCGTTGCGCCAGAACGCCAGCGCCAGCACCGACGTCGCGACCAGCGCGGTCAGCGGCCCGGAGAACGACACCCCGGCGATGGCCACCGCCATGATCCCGACGTCCCGGCCGCCGGGCCGGGTCACTGCCCACGCGGGCGCCGCAGGTGCGGCCGTGCTCATCCCGGGACCGCGATCGTCCCCACGGCGACCGGGAGCACCCGGCCGCTGACCGTCGCGGCGGTGGCCACCCCGGCGGCCACGGTCACCGAGCAGGCGAGCACCGAGGGGCGGCCCATCGCCTCGCCCTGGTGGACCGTGTACTCCGTCGTCCCGTCGGCGGCGACCAGGCCGGTGGCGGCCAGCCACACCCCGGTGCCCAGCGCGGCCGAGCCGGTGGCCGGGTCCTCGCCCCAGCGCAGGTCGGCGGCGAAGACGCGGGCCCGCACGGTGCGGGAGGCGGCGTCCCAGGACAGCACCGACACGCCCTCCCCCACGCCCAGCCGGTTCAGGGCGGCGCGGTCCGGCCGGGCCCGGTCCACCGCGTCGGGGTGGACGGCGAGGTGGGCGAACGGCAGCCCGCAGCCGGCGACGAGCACCGGCACCCCGGCCAGGTCCGCGACGGCCAGCCCGAAGGCGGTGGCCAGATCGGCGGGGTCGGGACCGGGCTCGACCGTGGCCGGACCGCCGCCGAGGGTGGCGCCGCCGTCGTCCACGGTCAGGTCGACGACGCCGACGCCGCACTCCTGCCGGAGCCGGCCGGCGGGCAGCCGACCGGCGCGGACCAGGGTGTGCGCCGCTCCGACGCTGGGGTGCCCGGCGAAGGGCAGCTCGGCGAACGGCGTGAAGATCCGGACCCGGTAGTCAGCGGTCGGATCGGTCGGGGCGCAGAGGAACGACGTCTCCGAGAGGTGGAACTCGAAGGCGAGCGCCTGGCACTGCCCGGTGGTCAGGAAGTCGGCGTCGAAGACGACGGCGAGGGGATTGCCGGCGAACGGTCGCGGCGCGAACACGTCCACGACCTCGTAGGAGAGCCGGTCGGCTGCGGAGGACGCCACGGCGGCGACGGTAGCCGCAGCGCGCACCGCCACGGGAACCGGACGGGACAGCGATCCTGCCGGTAGCGCTGTTTCAGCGCTTGCAGCGCTACACTGAATGCGTGGCCACTGTCCAGATCCGCGGAGTTCCCGACGATGTCCACCGGATCCTCCGCCGGCGGGCCGCTGGAGCCGGGTTGAGCCTGCAGGAGTTCCTGCTCGCTGAGGTCGTCGACGGTGCCCGTTCGCCGGCGCCGGCAGAACTGGTGGCCGAGATCGATCAGCAGCTCGCCCGGGGTGCCGGCCACGGTTTCAGCTCGGTGGCCTCCGCGGAGTTCGTCCGCGCCGACCGCGACCAGCGGTGAGAGTTCTCGACGCGTCGGTGGTCACGGACGCCGTGGCCGTCTCCGGGATCGACGGCGAGCAGGCCCGCCGCCTGCTCGCCGCTGAGTCCTGGCTGCACGCCCCGGCGATGCTGACCGTCGAGGTGACGTCTGCCCTGCGCGCGATGGCGATCCGCGGTTTCCTCGACCAGGCGGACGCGCTGGAAGCTGCGAGTCGGGTCGCCCGGGTCCGCACCCGCCGCTACCCCTTTGAGCCGTTCCTCCCGCGGGCGTGGGAAATGAGAGACAACGTGACGCCCTACGACGCCTGGTACGTGGCGCTCGCCGAGGCGCTGGGCACCACGCTGGTCACCAGCGACGCCCGGCTGCGCCGCGCCGACGGCCCCCGCTGCCCGATCCTCAGCCCGGCGGAGGCACTGGCGGCGGGCTGACCAGCGCGGTCGACCGGATCACCCGACCGGCGGCGGTAGCCTTCCCAGTCGTGACGACGGTGACGAGGGCGTACGTCTCGCGGATCGCGGGGCTCCCCGTCTTCGACCCCAACGGCGACCGGGTCGGCAAGGTGCGCGACGTCGTCGTGGCGCTGCGGGTGGGCACCGCACCGCCCCGCGCCCTGGGCATGATCATCGAGGTCGTCGCCCGCCGCCGGATCTTCTGCCCCATCGGCCGGGTCACCGGGATGGACGCCAGCTCCGTGGTGCTGTCCTCGGGCACGCTCAACCTCAAGCGCTTCGAGCAGCGCGCCGGCGAGACGCTGGTGCTCGGCGAGCTGCTCGACCGCTCGGTGACGATCAGCGAGACCGGCCGGCCGGCCACCGTCGTCGACGCGGCGATCGAGCAGACCCGCACCGGCGACTGGGTGCTCTCCCGGCTCGCCGTCCAGGAGCCCGGCCGGCTGGGCCGGCGCGGGCAGCTGCACCAGTTCGCCTGGGACGAGATCAGCGGGCTCGCCCTGCCGCAGACCCGGCAGAGCGCCGAGACGCTCATCGCCACCTACCGGGAGCTGAACGCCGCCGACGCCGCGCACGCCCTGCAGGACCTGCCCATCAAGCGGCGGCACGAGGTCGCCGAGGCGATGGACGACCAGCGGCTGGCCGACGTGCTCGGCGAGCTGCCGGGGGGCGAGCAGATCGTCATCCTCGGCACCCTGGAGGAGGGCCGGGCGGCCGACGTCCTCGAGGTGATGGACCCCGACGACGCCGCCGACCTGCTGTCGGAGCTGTCGAACGTCGACCGCAACCGGCTGCTGGAGCTCATGGAGCCCGACGAGGCGGAGCCCGTCCGCCAGCTGCTGAAGTACTCCGAGGACACCGCCGGCGGAATCATGACCAGCGAGCCGGTGATCCTCACCCCGGACGCGACGATCGCCGAGGCGCTGGCCCGGGTACGCGCCCCCGAGCTGACCCCCTCGCTGGCCAGCCAGGTCTACGTCTGCCGCCCGCCCTCGGGCACCCCCACCGGCCGCTACCTCGGGCTGGCGCACATCCAGCGACTGCTCCGGGAACCTCCGTCGACCCTGGTCAGTGGCGTGCTCGACGACCTCGAGCCGCTGCACCCCGAGGCCCCGCTGGGCGAGGTGACCCGCTACTTCGCCACCTACAACCTGGTGGCCGCCCCGGTCGTCGACCCGCAGGGCCGGCTGGTGGGCGCGGTCAGCGTCGACGACGTCCTGGACCACCTGCTGCCCGACGACTGGCGCGAGCGGGCCCGCCGTGGCTGACGCCGAGCGGCGTGCCGACCTGCGGCTGGACCAGCCCCGCGGGGCCCGTGGGGTGGGCAGCTTCCTGCGGCTGGACCCCGACGCGGTGGGGCGCTTCGCCGAGGGGATCGCCCGCTTCCTGGGCACCGGCCGGTTCCTCGCCGTCCAGACGCTGATCGTCATCATCTGGATCGTGTTGAACGTGGCCGCGGTCAACCTGCGCTGGGACCCCTACCCCTTCATCCTGCTCAACCTGGCCTTCTCCACCCAGGCCGCCTACGCCGCGCCGCTGATCCTGCTGGCCCAGAACCGGCAGGCCGACCGCGACCGAGTGCAGTCCGAGGAGGACCGGGCGCGGTCGGCGAGCACCCGCGCCGACACCGAGTACCTCGCCCGCGAGCTGGCCTCGCTGCGGGTGTCGGTCGGTGAGCTGGCCACCCGCGACTTCATCCGCAGCGAGCTGAGCCGGCTGGTGCCCGAGGACCCGGAGGACGACGGCGCGGACCGCCGGAAGAAGGGCGGGAAGAAGCGCCGCGACGCCGCTCCCGACGGGGTTCCCGGATGAGCGCCGCCGGCCGGCCGGTCACCGTCGTCACCGGCGCCAGCCGGGGCATCGGTGCAGCGACCGCCGTGCGGCTGGCCGCCGCCGGGCACGCCGTCGTGGTCAACCACCGGCGCTCCCCCGCCGACGCCGAGACCGTGGCCCGGCGGGTCCGCGCCGCCGGCGGGCGCTGTCTGGTGGTGGCCGCCGACGTGACCCGCGAGGACGACGTCGACCGGCTCTTCGCCGATGCCGCCGCGGAACTGGGCCCGGTCACCGGGCTGGTCAACAACGCGGGTGCGACGCTGCACGTCGGCGACCTGGCCGACACCCCGGTCGCGGTCGTCCGCTCGGTGATCGACGTCAACCTCGTGGGGCCGGTGCTGTGCGTGCGGGCCGCGGCCCGCGTGCTCTCCACCCGCCACGGTGGCCCCGGTGGCGCGATCGTCAACGTCTCCTCCTCGGCCGCCACCCTCGGCGCGCCGCACGAGTACGTGCACTACGCCGCGGCGAAGGCCGGCGTGGATGCGCTCACGGTGGGGCTGGCCAAGGAACTCGCCGACGACGGCATCCGGGTCAACGCCGTGGCCCCCGGCCTGGTCCGCACCGGCATCCACGCCGACGCCGGCGATCCGGGCCGGCTCGGGCGCGTGGTCGCGCGCATCCCGGCCGGGCGGCCGGGCGAGCCGGAGGAGCCGGCCGCCGCGATCGCCTGGCTGCTGGGGCCCGAGGCGTCCTACGTCACCGGAGCGGTGCTCCGGGTGGCCGGCGGCCTGTAGCCCCGACCGCGGCCAGCACGGCGGCCAGCGGGTCGCCGGTCACGGTGTCGACGATGGTGTGCCGCTCGTGCCACTGGTCGACGTCGCGGTGCTGCACCGCCGTCCAGTCCGGGACGACGTGCCCGGATAGGTCGGCCGCCCGCTGCTCCACCCGGCGCCGGTGCTCGACCGGGTCGGTGCAGATCAGCCGCACCCAGTGCACCGGTGCGTCGCGCCGGACCGCCAGGTCGCGGAACGGCCGACGAGAGGCGGCGACCGGGAACACCGCGTCGACGACCACGTCGGTGCCGGCGGCCAGGCAGGTGTCGGCGGCCGCCAGTGCGAGGACGTACCCGTGTGCCCCGACGTCCGCCGGCGTCGGGACGAGGCCCTGCCGGAGGAGCGCCGCCTCGAAGGCATCGATCCGCAGGTGGGCGGCGCCGAGCCGGCCGGCCAGGGCCCGGGCGACCGTCGTCTTGCCCACGCCGGGCAGCCCGCCGACCACGAAGAGGCTGCCCGCCGCCGCACCTGGGCGCTCCGGATCAGCCGTCCGTGCCCGCGTGGTAGCCATCGGTCGATGGTGCGACTGCTCCGGACCGCCGGTGGTGTGCCGCGCCGGCGCCGGTGATGAGCTGCACACTGTGCAAGCTTGCACAGTGTGCAGTGACGGTGGATTCTCCTTTCCGTGGCGGAACGGGGACTACGCGAGCGGAAGAAGGCGGACACCCGCTCCGCGCTGGCCGACGCCACCCTCCGGCTGGCGGCCGACCGCGGCTGGGAGCAGGTCACCGTCGAGGCGATCACCGACGCCGCCGGCGTCTCCTACCGGACGTTCTTCAACCACTTCTCCGCCAAGGAGGAGGCGCTGCTGCTCCCCGGCGGGGACGACCAGCCGCGGCTGTCCGCCCGGCTGCGGGACCAGCCGGCGGACATCGCGGTGCTCGACGCCGTCCGGGCCGCGCTGCACGACGAGCTGGCCGACCTGGAGACCGACCCGGGCGCGCTGCGCAACCGGATGACCGTCGTGCTGGGCAACCCGTCGCTGCTCCCCCGGCTGGTCGAGATGGGCGCCACCGACGAGCGCGAGCTCGCCCAGGCCATCGCCGAGCGCACCGGCCAGGACGTCGAGGCCGATCTCCACCCCGCCCTGCTGGCCGCCGTCCTCTCCGCCACCGTGCGGGTGGTGCTGGGCCGCTGGCACCTCCAGGACGGCGCCACCCCGCTGACCACGCTGGCCGACGAGGCGCTGCGCGCCCTGGCCGGCGGCCTGCCGGCGCCTCCGCCGGCCGGCTGAACCGCCGTTCCCACCCGCACTGCCATCCCCACCCGCACTGCCATCCCCACCCGCACGGCCATCCCCACCGACAGGAGCACCATGACCACGACCGCCGAGACCGGTACCGCCGGGGCGGCCAGCACCCAGGCCGCGATGAGCCGACGGGAGGTCCTGCAGGCGCTCTCCGGCCTGATGATGGGCATCTTCGTCGCCATCCTGGCCGCGACCGTCGTCTCCAACGCCCTGCCGGTGATCATCGCCGACCTGGGTGGCAGCCAGTCCATCTACACCTGGGTCGTCACCGCGGAGCTGCTGGCGATGACCGCGAGCGTGCCGCTGTGGGGCAAGCTCGCCGACCTGGTCAGCCAGAAGCTGCTGGTCCAGCTCTCCCTGGGGCTGTTCGTCGCCGGCTCGCTGCTGGCCGGGTTCGCCCAGGACACCGAGACGCTCATCGTCGCCCGCGTCATCCAGGGCGTCGGCGCCGGTGGCCTCACCGCGCTCGTCCAGATCGTGATGGCGGCGATGATCCCGCCGCGCGAGCTGGGCCGCTACGCCGGCATCTTCGGCGCCGTGTTCGCCGTCGCCACCGTCGCCGGGCCGCTGATCGGCGGCGTCATCGTCGACACCTCGTGGCTGGGCTGGCGCTGGTGCTTCTTCATGGGCGTGCCGTTCGCGCTGCTCGCGATCGTGCTGCTGCAGAAGACGCTGAAGCTGAAGCAGGTCCGGCGCGGCGACGTGCAGATCGACTGGCTCGGCGCGCTGCTGATCACCGCCGGGGTCAGCACCCTGCTCATCTGGGTGACCCTGGCCGGCAACGACTTCGACTGGCTGTCCGGAACGACCGCGCTGATGGTCGGCGCCTCCGTGGCGCTGCTGGCGCTGGCCGTGCTCGTCGAGTCCAAGGTGGCCGAGCCGGTCATCCCGCTGGACATCTTCCGCAACCGCACGGTCGCCCTCACCACGCTTGCCAGTGCCCTGGTCGGCATCGCGATGTTCGGCGGCACGGTGTTCCTGTCGCAGTACTTCCAGATCTCGCTGGGCTACTCCCCCACCGAGGCCGGGCTGCTCTCGCTGCCGATGATCGGCGGCCTGCTGGTCTCCTCGACGGTGGCCGGTGCGCTGATCACCAGGACCGGCACCTGGAAGCGGTTCCTCGTCGCGGGCGGGATCCTGATGACGCTCGGCTTCGGGCTGCTGGCCACGATCGACGCGCAGACCCCGATCTGGATGCTCGGCACCTTCATGGTCGTGCTCGGCGTCGGCGTCGGGCTGCTCATGCAGAACCTCGTCCTCGCGGCGCAGAACGACGTCCCGGCCCGTGAGCTGGGCTCGGCGACGTCCGTGCTGTCGTTCTTCCGCAGCCTCGGCGGCACCATCGGCGTCAGCGTGCTCGGCGCGGTGCTCGCCGGCCGGGTGGCCAGTGACCTCAGCGTGCTCGGTGGCGGCTCCGAGGGCGGCGAGACCGCGGTCCCCGACATCTCCACGCTCCCGCCGGAGGTCGCGGTCGTGGTGCAGGACGCCTACGGCAACGCCACCGCCGAGCTGTTCTTGATCGCCACCCCGCTGGCCGCGCTGGCCCTGCTGGTCGTGCTGTTCATCAAGGAGAAGCCGCTGAAGACCACGTCGGGTGCGGAGCGGCTGGCCGAGGAGCAGGCGCAGCTGCCGCTCGCGCACTGATCCAGCCCCTGATCGACCAGCTGCCGTGGCCCCGCCCCCGGGGCCACGGCAGCTCGTCGTCCGGGATCAGCCGCCGACGGCGTGCACCAGCGCACCGGCTCCGCCGGCCAGCACCAGGACGACGATGAACGGCGCCCGCAGCGCCAGTGCCAGCGCGGCAACCGCCAGCCCGACCAGCCGCCCGTCCAGCACGACCGCGCTGCCCGAGGTGGCCGCCTGCACCGCGACCAGCGCGGCCAGCAGCGCCGCGGGCACGAAGTCCACGACCCGGGACACCCACGGCTGTTCCACCCAGGCCGCGGGTACCGACAATCCGGCCAGCTTCAGCAGGTAGCAGCCCAGCGAACCGGCGAGCACGACGGCCCACAGCGTCCCGTCGCTCATGCCGCACCCGCCGCCGCCCGCCGGGGCCGGCCGGCCAACCCGACGGCGACCACCGCGAGCACCACCTGCACCCCGGCCGGTACGAACGGCGTCAGGACCAGCGCGATCACCGCGCCACCGAGCGCGACCCGCCGCTGGGCGCCGGGCTCGGCGGCCGAGCGGCGCAGCCGCGGCCACAGCAGCGCCAGGAAGGCCGCCGGCACGACGGAGTCCAGCGCGGCCTGCGCGGTCTCCCCCAGCGCGGCGGCACTGACCGCGCCGACCAGCGTCGTGGCGTTCCAGCCCAGGTAGATCGTCGCGCCGGTGACCCAGAACGCCAGCCGGCCCAGCTCCCGGTCGGGGGCGGCCACCGCCATCGCCGTCGTCTCGTCGATCACCCAGTGCGCAGCCCCCGCCCGGCGCAGCGCTCCGCGCGGCGCGAGCAGTGGCACCAGCCGGACGCCGTAGATGGTGTTACGGGTACCCAGCAGCAGCGCGCTGCCCAGCGCGGCGAACGGACCACCCCCGGCACCGAGGACGCCGACCAGGGCGAACTGCGAGGCGCCGGTGAACATCAGCGCCGAGAGCACGCCGGCCTGCCAGACGTCCAGACCGGCACCGACCGCGGCGGCCCCGAAGGCGACGCCGTACAGACCGACGGCCGCGCCCAGGCCCACGGCGTCGCGCAGCGTCGCCGAGCGCGCGGGATCAGGCACCTGACGGACCCTAGGGCTCGGGCAGCGGATCCCTGTCCACCGGTACCGGCCGAGAACCCGGGTTGCCCGGGTCACACCGCTGGCCCGGAGGCCCCGACGGGATCGGCCGTACAGTGGGAGACGCTCGCGCGTGGGTTTCCGCTGGTCGGCGCCCGCCATCCGCAGGCATCCCGTCGAAGGAGACATCCCCCGCATGCCCGACACGCTCACCGGTTCCCCGGCGCTCGATGCCGTGAACGCGGCCCTGGCCACCGTCCAGGACCCCGAGATCAACCGTCCCCTGCCCGAGCTGGGCATGGTCAAGGACGTCCAGATCGGGGTCGGCGGCGACCCGGGCGCGGTGCGCATCGAGGTCTACCTGACGGTCGCCGGCTGCCCGATGCGCGAGACGATCACCAACCGCGTCACCCAGGCCGTCGGTGCCGTCCCCGGCGTGACGTCGGTGCAGGTCGGCCTGGACGTGATGAGCGACGAGCAGCGCACCGAGCTGCGCAAGACCGTCCGCGGCACCGACGCCGCCGACCCGGTGATCCCCTTCGCCCAGCCCGGCTCGCTGACCCGCGTCTACGCCGTCGCCTCGGGCAAGGGCGGGGTCGGCAAGTCCAGCGTCACGGTGAACCTGGCCGCCGCGATGGCCAGGAAGGGCCTGTCGGTCGGCGTGGTCGACGCCGACATCTACGGCCACTCGGTGCCGCGGATGCTGGGCGTGGACGACAAACCGACCCAGGTCGACAACATGATCATGCCGCCGCAGTCGTACGGCGTGAAGGTCATCTCGATCGGGATGTTCACCCCCGGCAACACCCCGGTGGTGTGGCGTGGGCCGATGCTGCACCGCGCGCTGCAGCAGTTCCTCGCCGACGTGTGGTGGGGCGACCTGGACGTGTTGCTGCTCGACCTCCCGCCGGGCACCGGTGACGTGGCGATCTCGGTGGCGCAGCTGGTGCCCAACGCCGAGATCCTGGTGGTGACGACGCCGCAGCTGGCCGCCGCCGAGGTGGCCGAGCGGGCCGGCGCGATCGCCACCCAGACCCACCAGCAGGTGGTCGGCGTCATCGAGAACATGTCCTGGCTGGAGCTGCCCGACGGCTCCCGGATGGAGCTGTTCGGCGCTGGTGGTGGCGAGGCCGTCTCCGACGCGCTGACCAAGACCCTGGGCGCCCGGGTGCCGCTGCTGGGCCAGATTCCGCTGGACACCCGGCTGCGCGAGGCCGGCGACTCCGGTGCGCCGATCGTGCTCGCCCAGCCCGACGCCCCGGCCGCGCAGGCGCTGGAGAAGATCGCGGACGGCCTCGCCGTCCGCTCGCGCGGCCTGTCCGGCATGTCCCTGGGCCTGACCCCGGTGAGCAAGTAGCCCCACGCACGTCAGCGGCCGGTCACCCCACCCGGGGTGACCGGCCGCTGCGCGTCTGTACCAGCCGGGAACGCCACCAGCGGTGGGGCGCAGCCCTCCGCTGACCCGGCGCGAGGCCCGGAGGGCTTCCGCCGGGGCCGCGGGCAACGGCTCAGCTCAGCGGGGGACGGCAGCTGATCGCGGTGTCGTCCGTCAGGACGACGAGGTGCACAGCTCTCCGCCGGGGACGCGGGCAACGGCTCAACGGCTGTCGGGAACGGCCGTTGGCCGCGGTGCGACGCGACAGCGTCGCAATTACGTCGCGTCGCTGTCGAACGGCGGCGGGGTGGCGCGGTCGCGGCTGCGGGCCACGTCCGCCCCGCGGACCCGGCCGGCGGGCCCGGCGGTCGCGGCCGCGGCGGCCGTCCCGCTGCCGCTGCCCCTGCGCACCGGCGGCGCCTCGTCGTCGAGCAGCTGCTGGCGGATGAACGTCCTGGGGTGGTACTGCCGGATGTCCAGGTCGCGCAGGTGGTCGAAGTCGTCGCCGAGGCTGTCGTGCAGCTGACCGCGCACGCCGGTGATCGCGGCCTTGGCCTTCTTCAGGCCGCCGGCGGCGTCCTTGGCGAGGCCCGGGAGCCGGTCGGGGCCGAAGATGAACAGCGCGGCGAGCCCCAGGACGACGATCTCGCCCCAGCCGATCGAGTCGAACACGCATCCTCCTCGCACGTCGCCGCGCTCCGCGGCCGTCGTCCAGCGTAGGTCGGCCAGGTGGACGGCAGGAGTCGGCGCTCCTCCGCCCGAGGCGGCCCCGTCCAGGGTGGCCTCTCTGCAGTAACCCGCCGCGAGCTTGCGAGCGGCGGGGGGCAGAGAGGTCCTTTCTCAGGCCGCCTCGAGCACCGCCTGCACCTCGCGGGAACCGCCGCCGCGCACGACCTCGACGGTGACGGTGTCGCCCGGGGCGTGCGCGTCGACGGCGACGGCCAGCTCCTCCGAGCTACCGACCTTCTCGCCGTCCACGGCGATGACCACGTCCTGCTCCTGGATGCCGGCCTCGGCAGCGGGGCTGCCCGGCTCCACGTTGACCACCAGGGCGCCGTCGCGGGCGCCGTCGGTGACCGTGCGGGCGTTGACCCCGAGCGAGGCGTGCACCGCTTGGCCGGTGGAGATGAGCTGCTCGGCGATGTCGCGGACGGTGTCGATGGGGATCGCGAAACCGAGCCCCGACGAGCCACCGCTGACCGAGGCGATCGCGGTGTTGATGCCGATGAGCGCCCCGCTGCCGTCGACCAGCGCACCGCCGGAGTTGCCCGGGTTGATCGGGGCGTCGGTCTGGACGGCGTTGATCACCGCGTTGGTGTCGCTGCCCTGCCCGGACAGCCGCACCGGCCGGTCCAGGGCACTGACGATCCCGCTGGTGACGGTGCCCGCGAGCCCGAGGGGTGAGCCGATGGCCACCACCGGGTCGCCGACGACGAGGTCGTCGGCGGTACCCAGCGACGCGGCGATCAGCCCGGGCTTGTCGACCTTGAGCACGGCGATGTCGCTGGCCGGGTCACGGCCGACGATCCGGGCGCTGGATCCGCTGCCGTCGCTGAAGACCGCCCGGATCTCGGCGCCCTCGACGCCGTCGGCACCCGAGACGACGTGGTTGTTGGTGACGATGTAGCCGCCCTCGGCGTCGATCACCACGCCGGAGCCGGTGGCCCCGGCGCTGGCCAGCCGGACCTCGACGGAGACCACCGTCGGGGTGACCCGCGCGGCGATGTCGGACACCGACCCCGGTTCCCGGGACAGGCCGGGGGTCACTTCGGAGAGCTGGATGCCCGGCGCCAGCAACGGCTGCTCATCGGCCGTGCGGCCGAGGAACCAGCCCAGCGTGCCGCCGACAGCGGCGACGAACACCAGTGCCATCAGGACCAGGGCGCCCAGCCGGATGGAGACGTCGCGGACCCGCAGCCGCCCCCGACCGGGCTCGTCGACGACGACCGGTCCCGGCGCCGGGTCGGCCGGGTACTGCGCGGGGGCGCCCAGGCCGGCCGGTGCGTGCGGATCGCGCCACGGGTCGGCGGCTGCGTCGGCCTTCCACCACGGACCGGAGGCGGTCCGGCGGGAGGAACGGCGACCGCCGGGCGGCTCGCCCAGGCCGCGGGCACCGTCGCGGGGGGCGAACGCGCGGAGCACGGCCTCCGGCGGCGGCGGCGGCAGCGGGCGCGGGGCGGGCGCCGGCCGGTCGGTGGCGAAGGAACCGCCCACCGCGGCGGGCCGGCCGAAGGCGGCCTGCTCGCCGGGCGGCGGAGGCTGCGCGGTGGGTGGCCGCGGCACCGGACGCTCCGGCGGCAGGTCGAAGGTGCCCGTGGCGCCGGCCGGCCGGGCATAGGCGGCGTCGGGCTCGCTGGCCGGTGGCGCGCTACCGGCCCGCTCCGCAGCTGGGTCCGGGCGGGTCGGGTCGGTGCCGGTGGCCTCGCTCAGGGCGTCCCGCCGGAGGGCGACCCCGTGGTGGTGCCGACGGTGAGGGTGCGCACCACGGGGGGCACGATCTCGGTGCGCTCGTCGGGCGGGGGCTGGCGCACGGCACCGGCCAGCGAGCCGGGCGGCGGCACGTCGTCGGCCGGGCGGTCGCCGGCGGGCAGACCGACGGCGAGGACCGCCACCCCGATGCCGATACCGGCCAGCGCGCCCGTCATCCCGCGGCGCAGCCAGCGGTGGTGGGAGGCCGGCGCCGCCGGCCCGGTGGGCTCGGCGGCGAGCGGGATGGACCAGGCGCCACCGGAGTCGGTGCTGGTGAGACCGTCGCGGCCGGCGGTCAGCGTGCCGCCGAACGACCCGCCGGAGGGCATCTCCGCGGTGAACGGGATGGCCCGGAGGCGGGACATCAGGTCACCGGGGACAGCGACGTCCTCGGGCCCCTGCAGCGCGGCCTTCGCCTCGCGCTGGGCACTCACGGCCAGCCGGCACTGGAGGCAGCCGGTGAGGTGGCGGCCCGCGCGGCCGGCGGCGCCGCCGGAGAGCTCACCGTCGACGAGTGCGGCGATGGCCTCCTGGGCCAGGTGGCTCTCCGGGATGCTCACGACGCGGACACCTCGACGGGGCCCCGGTTGGGCGCCAGGTGGGCGAGGGCCTCGCGGAGCTGCACCCGACCGCGGTGGATGCGGCTGCGGACCGTGCCGAGCTTGATGCCCAGGGTCGCGGCGATCTCCTCGTACGTGAGGCCCTCGATGTCACAGAGGACAACGGCAACCCGGAACTCCGGCGAGAGCGCATCGAGCGCGGCCTGCACCTGCGGGTCGAGGTGCGTGTCGGCGTAGACCTGCTCGGGGGACGGCGCCGCGCCGGGCAGCCGCTCGGTGTCCTCGGGGAGGGCGTCGAAGCGGATCCGCTGCCGGCGCCGGACCATGTCGAGGAACAGGTTGGTGGTGATCCGGTGCAGCCAGCCCTCGAAGGTGCCCGGCGAGAAGTCGGCCAGCGAGCGGAACACCCGGACGAAGGTGTCCTGGGTGAGGTCCTCGGCGTCCTGCTGGTTGCCCGAGAGCCGGTAGGCCAGCCGGTAGACGCGCGCCGAGTGGTCGCGCACCACCTGTTCCCACGTGGGGGCGACCCAGCTGTCGGCGGCGCCGGTGGGCGGCGTGGCGGGGGCGGGCGACGCAGGGGTCAGCGGCGGCTGACCGGTCGCGGCGCTCGGGGAGGACACGACATCAGGATCGCAGACGGCAGCCCGCTTCTCCTCCCCACCTGGGGTGGCGGTGGAACCGGGGCGAGTGGCACGCGAGAGACGCACGTCCTGATCAACGGGCGGTGGGCGGGCCGGTGTTCCCGGGCCCCGCCGTCCACAGGGAGTTGACAGGCTGGCCCCGCGCGGAGGACGCCGCCCGGGTGGCCCACTACCCTCGTCGGGTGACCAGCGCCGCCGGACCGCCGCCCCCCGGTGGATCCCGGCAGGACGCGGCCGGCTACGCCGACGGGTTCGCCGCGGAGTCCCCCGCCCAGGCCGCGGCCCGGCACCGGGCGGTCACGTCGGCAGAGACGTCCGGCACCGCGGAACCGGTCGAGCCCGCGGTCGGTGCGGTGCTGGCCGTGCTCGCCGCCAGCGTCGACGCCCGCGCCGTCGTGTCGCTGGGCAGCGGCAGCGGGGTCACCGGGCTGTGGCTGCTGCGCGGCATGCGATCCGACGGCGTCCTCACCGTCCTGGACGGCGACCCGGCCGAGCTGCGTGCCGCACGGCGGGCGTTCGGCGACGCCGGGATCGCCCGCTCCCGCACCCGGCTGATCTTCGGCACCGCGGCGGAGGTGCTGCCCCGGCTGTCGTCGGAGGCCTACGACCTGGTCACCTGCTCCGGTCCGCCCGCCGACTGGTCCGAGCACCTCGCCGTGCTGCTCGGGCTGGTGCGGGCCGGCGGCTCACTGGTGTGCTGCGGCGTGCTCGAGGACGGCAAGATCGCCGACCGCTCCGCCCGCGATCCGCAGTCGATGGCCTGGCGGGAGGTCGCGCGCACCGTCCGCGAGGACGAGACGCTCATCTCTGCGGTGCTGCCGATCGGCACCGGCCTGCTGGTCGCCTCCAAGCGCCGCTGACGACGGGCCCCGTCCCGCTCACCCCTCGCCAGCTCGGGGCGAGCCTCTGGACGGGGCCTTTAGACGATCGCGCGGGTGCCCTTGCCGAGCACCGTCACGCCGCCGGCGCTCACGTGGTACCGCTCGCGGTCGGCGTCGAGGTCGACCCCGATCCGGGCCCACGGCGGGACGATGACGTTCTTGTCCAGGATCGCCCGCCGGACGACGGCGCCCTCACCGATGTGCACGCCGTCCATCAGCACGCTGTCCTCGACCCGGGAGCCGCTCTCCATCCGGACGCCGGGCGAGACGACCGACCCGAGCACCGCCCCGCCACCGATGATGACCCCGGCGCTGACCATCGACTCCTCGGCCCGGCCGCCGAGCACGAACTTGGCCGGGGGGAACTGCGGCGGCAGGGTGTAGATCGGCCAGCGGTCGTTGTAGAGGTTGAAGATCGGGGTCACCGACCGCAGGTCCATGTGCGCGTCGTAGTAGGAGTCCATCGTCCCGACATCGCGCCAGTAGCCGTGGTCGCGCTCGGTGGCCCCGGGGACGACGTTGGTGCTGAAGTCGTAGACGTAGGCGCTGCCGGCGTCGGCCATCATCGGCATGATCGACCCGCCCATGTCGTGGGCCGAGTCATCGTCCTCGGCGTCGGCGCGCAGCGCCTCCAGCAGCGCGTCGGTGCTGAAGACGTAGTTGCCCATCGAGGCGAAGCTCTCGTCCGGTGAGCCGGGCAGACCCGGCGGGTCGGCCGGCTTCTCCAGGAACCCGCGCACCCTGCCGTCGGCATCGGCGTCGATGACGCCGAACTCGGTGGCCTCCTTGCGGCGCACCCGGAGCCCGGCGACGGTGACGGCGGCACCGGTCTGCAGGTGCTGGTCGATCATCTGCGCCGGGTCCATCCGGTACACGTGATCGGCACCGAAGACGACGACGATCTCGGGGCGGTCGTCGTAGATCAGGTTGAGGCTCTGGAAGATCGCGTCGGCGCTGCCGGTGTACCACCGCGGGCCCAACCGCTGCTGCGCCGGGACGGGGGTGATGTAGCTGCCGAGCAGGGTGGACATCCGCCAGACCGTGGTGATGTGCCGGTCCAGCGAGTGGCTCTTGTACTGGGTGAGCACCGCGATCCGCCGAATGTCGGCGTTCACCAGGTTGGAGAGCACGAAGTCGATGAGCCGGTAGTTGCCGCCGAAGGGCACGGCCGGCTTCGCCCTGTCCTGGGTCAGGGGCGCCAGACGCTTCCCCTCGCCGCCGGCGAGCACGATGCCAAGAACTCGAGGACCGCCACGCATGGACGCAACGTAACCGGTATTCCCGCCCGACGCGCCATCTGCGGCCCCGCCCACCACCTAGGGTGATGCCGTGCGCGTCGGAGTCGTGACCCGGGAATGGCCGCCAGACGTCTACGGCGGGGCAGGTGTGCACGTCGAACACCTCGTGGCGGCCCTGCGCGGGCTGCCCGACGCGCCCGACCTCGACGTCCACTGCTTCGGCGCGCCCCGCGCGGACGCGACCGGACACGGGGTGCCTCCCGGCCTGCAGTCGGCCAACGGCGCGCTGCAGGCGGTGGGCACCGACGTGGAGATCGCCGCCGCCCTCGCCGACGCCGACCTGGTCCACTCGCACACCTGGTACGCCAACCACGCGGGGCACCTGGCCGCCCTGGTGCACGGCAGCGGGCACGTGGTCACCGCGCACTCCCTCGAGCCGCGCCGGCCGTGGAAGGCCGACCAGCTGGGCGGGGGCTACCGGTTGTCCTCGTGGGTCGAGCGCACGGCGTACGCCTCCGCCGACGCGGTGATCGCGGTGAGCCGTGGCATGCGCGCCGACGTGCTGGAGGTCTACCCCGACCTGGACCCGGCGAAGGTCGTCGTCGTCGGCAACGGGGTGGACGCCCAGGCCTACCGCCCGGTCGAGGCGCCGGACGTCGTCCGCTCCCTGGGCGTGGACCCCGACCGGCCCTACGCGTTGTTCGTCGGCCGGATCACCCGGCAGAAGGGGTTGATGCATCTGCTGGCCGCCGCCGAGCAGCTGCCGGCCGAGGCCGGGCTGGTGCTGTGCGCCGGTGCCGCGGACACCCCGACCGAGCGCGCGCAGGTCGCCGACGCCGTGGCCGAGCTGCAGACCCGCCGATCGGGGATCGTCTGGATCGAGCAGATGCTGCCCCGCCAGCAACTGGTGCCGCTCATCACCGGCGCGACGGTGTTCGTCGTCCCGTCGGTGTACGAGCCGCTGGGCATCGTGAACCTCGAGGCGGCCGCGTGCGGGACGGCCGTCGTCGCCAGCGCCGTCGGCGGCATCCCGGAGGTCGTCGACGACGGCCGCACCGGGCTGTTGGTGCCCTACGCCCCCTCCGACCCGGCCGCGTTCGCCGCGGGGCTGGCCGCGCGGACCAGCGAGCTGCTCGCCGACCCGGCGCGGGCCGCGGCGATGGGGGTGGCCGGTCGGGAGCGGGTGCTGGCCGAGTTCGGCTGGCCGGCGATCGCCGCGCAGACGGTGGAGGTCTACCGCTCGGTGCTGGCCGCCCGCGCCTGAGCCACCCGCGGACCACCGTCCTCACGGTGCGGTCGCCGTCCTCCTGCTGTGGGGTGAGGACGGCGACCACCCGGTGCGGTCGGCGGTCAGACCGCGGCGGTGCCGATCAGCCCCTTGCGGGTGACCAGGGCGGCGAGCTCGTCCTCGGCCAGCCCCTCCGTGCCCTCGGGACGGCGCGGCAGCACCAGGTAGCGCGACTCCGCGCTGGCGTCCCAGACCGACACCTGCGTGCCGGCGGGCAGCTCCACGCCGAACTCCCGCAGCACCCCGCGGGGGTCGCGGACCACCCGGGAGCGGTAGGCCTCGCTCTTGTACCAGCCGGGCGAGGGCCCCAGTAGCGCGATCGGGTAGCAGGAGCACAGCGTGCACACGACGACGTTGTGCTCGCCGTCGGTGTTGGCGACGACCTTCAGCCGCTGCTCCTGCAGGCCACCGGCCATCGAGAGCCCGATCTCGCGGATCGCCCCGTTGGCGTCGGCCAGCAACCGGGACGCGAAGCCGGGGTCCACCCAGGCCCGGGCGACGATCCGTGCGCCGTTGGCCGGCGTGCCGCCGGCGAGGAACTCGTCGATGCGGGTGTCGATCTCCCCGGCGTCCAGCAGGCCGCGCTGCTCCAGCAGCGCCTCGACGTGCCGCACCTGCGCCGAGATCAGCGAACTGTCGTGGCTCACGGGCCCTCCACCGGTGTCAGGTAGTCGTTCCACAGCTCCACGGTCACCGTGTGGTCGCCGGCGCCGAAGAGGTCGGCAGCGGCGAACCGCACGTGGTAGACGGTCTGCGGCGGGCCGGACACCCCGCGGGCCCGGTCGTCGGCCAGCGGGTGCACTCCGGCCGGTTGCACCACCACGCCCACCGCGCCGCGCGCGTAGCGAGGCAGCCGGGTGTGCCCGTCGACGTCCACGGTCCGGGTGCGCACCCGGTCGCCGACGGCGAACCGGTCAGTGCGCGGAGTCATCGCCCACCGCCAGGTCGTCCGCCGACGCGACGCCCTTCTCGGCCAGCAGGGTCGTGATCGCGGCGAACCAGCGCTCGTAGTACGAGGCGGCCAGGTACTGCTCGACGGGCAGCCGCTCCTGCGCGTCGCGGAACTCGTCGAGGTTGTAGACGCCCCGCTTGATCAGCGCGCCGTTGAGAGCGAAGACGTGCGCTTCCCAGTCGGCGTGGAACCGTGGTTCGTCGGCCTCCTCGACGATCGCCGGGAACCCGGCCATCCCACCGACGTCGTTGATCCGGCTCATGGCAGCGATCCTGCCCTGCGCGGTCGGGTCAGGGCCAGATCGAGGCCACGATGATCGCCGCGACGGCCAGCTGCGAGGCCGCAGTCACCAGGCTGGCCGGGTGGAAGGGCACCTGCATCAGCATCTCGCCGAGCTTGCCGGGGGTGAGCAGGTCCAGGATCAGGAAGGCAACCGCCTGCAGGAGCACGCCGAGCAGACCGAACACCACGGTGTAGAGCAGCGCCCGGCCGAAGCCGCTGGTCGCATTCGTCCAGATGGTCGTGAACGCGATCGCGCCCTGGCCGAGGAAGCCGGCCGCCAGCGCGATGCCGGCGTTGACCGAGCGTTCCTCGTAGATGTGCCGCGCCAGGTGGCCGGGGGTCAGCAGGTCGAGGGCGAGGGCACCCACCACCAGCAGCAGGAGGCCGACGCCGGTGTAGGCGACGGCGTAACCGATGTTGGCCAGCACGGGGAGACCTCCGGTCGCAGACGGGAACGCGGGAAGCCTAGGGCCACGCCACCGCGGGTTCCGGAATGACGGCCCACTGCGCGGTGCTGCACCCGGCGTGACCGCTGTGGACACGCCGCTCACCCTCTTCGACGACGTCGACGGGGTGGCGCCGGCCGAGACACCGGTGGCCAACCGGCTCTTCGACGTCGCCCGCATCTACGCCGAGCCGGCCGCCGCCACCTCGCCCCGCGGCCGGCAGGTGCTGGCCCGCTTCCCCGCCGCCGAGGTGGTCGAGGTGCCCTCGCACTGGCAGGTCCCCGACCTGCACGGCAACGCCGGCAACATCGACCGGTGGGTGCGGGTGAAGTCCGAGACGCTGGTGCTGGGCGTGAAGAAGTCCCTCGCCGCCCGCCCCAACGGCCGCTCGGCCGACTTCATCGCCCCCTCGACGGCCAACGGCTGCGCCATGGCCTGCGCCTACTGCTACGTGCCGCGGCGCAAGGGCTACGCCAACCCGATCACCGTGTTCACCAACATCGAGCAGATCACCGGGTACCTGCGCCGGCACGTGGCCCGGCAGGGACGCAAGGCCGAGCCGGACCAGGTCGACCGCGACTCCTGGGTCTACGACATCGGCGAGAACGGCGACTGCTCGGTCGACGCGCTGGTCAGCGACAACGTGGCCGACCTGGTGGCCACCTTCCGCGACCTGCCGACCGCGAAGGCCTCGTTCGCCACCAAGTACGTCAACCGCGAGCTGCTCGACCTCGAGCCGGCCGGTCGCACCCGCGTCCGGTTCTCGGTGCTGCCCGAGCGCGACGCCCACCTGCTGGACGTGCGCACCAGCCGGGTGGCCGAGCGGATCGCCGCCGTCGACGACTTCGTCGCCGCCGGGTACGAGGTGCACCTCAACCTCTCGCCGGTGGTGCTCCGCGAGGGCTGGGAGGCCGACTGGGCGGAATTGCTGCGGCAGCTGGACGACGTCCTCTCCCCCGCGGCCAAGGAGCAGGCCGCCGCCGAGGTGATCCTGCTGACCCACAACGCCGGGCTGCACGAGGTGAACCTCGGCTGGCACCCGCGCGCCGAGGAGGTGCTCTGGCGACCGGAGCTGCAGGAACCCAAGCGCTCGCAGAACGGGCAGGACAACGTGCGCTACCGGGCCGGCGTCAAGCGGGCCGGGGTCGCGCGGCTGCGCGAGCTGATCGGCACCCACGCGCCGTGGCTGACCGTCCGGTACGCGTTCTGAGCACCGTGCTGAGCGCCGGGCTGTCCCTGCTCGACCGCTCGCGCACCCGCGCGGGTTCCGATGACGCCACCGCGCTGCGGGCCACCGCCGACCGGGCCCGGCAGGCCGAGCGGCTGGGCTACGACCGGTTCTGGGTCGCCGAGCACCACGGCGTGCCCGGGGTGGCCGGAGCGAGCCCGGCGGTGCTGCTGGCCGCCGTCGCCGCCCGGACGACGTCGATCCGGATCGGCTCGGCCGGCGTGATGCTGCCGCACCACCAGCCGCTGGTGGTCGCCGAGCAGTTCGCCACGCTCACCGCGTTCGCCCCCGACCGGGTCGACCTGGGGGTCGGCCGCTCCCCCGGCTTCACCGCGCCGGTGCGGCGGGCGCTGCGCTCCGACCGCATCCGCGACTTCGGTGCCGACCTGGCAGAGTTGCGCGACCACCTGGCCGGCACCGCCGCGATCACCGCCCACCCCCGGCCGGACGGCGACGTCCCGCTGTACGTGCTGGCCACCGCCCGCGGCCTGACCGTGGCCGCCGAGCTGGGCCTGCCGGTCGTCGTCGGCGGGCCGCTGCTCGGCGTGGCCGACGACCCGGCGCCGGGCCTGGCGGCGCTGGCCGCCTACCGCGACACCTACCGGCCCTCCGCAGCCGCCCCGGAGCCGGAGGTGGCGGTGAGCCTCGACGTGCTGATCGCCGACACGCCGGCCCGGGCCGAGGAGCTGCTGCTGCCCGAGGCCTGGGCGATGGCGCAGGCCCGCACCACCGGGGTCTTCCCGCCGCTGGAGCCGGTGGCCGCCATCCGGTCCCGCGCGATGACGGCCGCCCAGCGGCGCTATGTCGAGGAGACGGCCTCGGCGGGCATCGCCGGCACCACCGAGCAGGTCGGTGCCCGGCTGGCCGAGTTGCTGGAACGGACCGGCGCGGCGGAGCTGGTCACGTCCAGCAGCACCTTCGACCGGTCGGCGCTGGCCGACTCCGACGCGGCGCTGGCCGCGCTGTTCGGGCGCCGGCCGGATCAGTCCAGCTCGGCGAGCGCTGCGGCCAGGCTCGCGCCGTCGGGGGCGTAGACGACCGGCACGGCCCCGACCCGCTCCACCCGCGCCGCCCCGTCCGGAGCGGGAACACCGGTCGCCTCCGCGGTCGCTCCGCTCCTCGCTCGCTGGCGCTCGCTGCGATGCTCACTTCCTGTCGGCGAGGCGGGAACACCGGTCGCCTCCGCGGTCGCTCCGCTCCTCGCTCGCTGGCGCTCGCTGCGATGCTCACTTCCTGTCGGCGAGGCGGGAACACCGGTCGCCTCCGCGGTCGCTCCGCTCCTCGCTCGCTGGCGCTCGCTGCGATGCTCACTTCCTATCGGCGACTGGACGTCGCGCAGCAGCACCGCCCGCACCCGGTCGGGCCGGGCGGCGACGAAGGCCCGGTAGAGGGCCGGGTCGTGCTCGGAGGTGTCGCCCACCAGCGTCCAGCCCACACCGGGCAGGTCGTCGGCGAGCCGGTGCAGCGCGGACCGCTTGTGCGCCCGGCCGTCCCGGAACCAGCGGGTCGGCCGGGGGCCCCAGTCGGTGAGCAGCAGGGCGCCGGCCGGGAAGCCGGCCCGCTCGAGGAAGCCGGCCAGCGGGCCGGCCAGGTTCCACGGCCCGTTGCTCAGGTACACGACCGGCACGTGCGGGGCACCGGCGGTGAGCTGCCGGAGCAGTGCGGCCATGCCGGGGACGGCCCGCCGGGTGGCCATCGGCTGGACGAACGTGCGCCAGGCCGCCCGCAGCGGGGTGGCGATGCCGGTGACCAGCACGGTGTCGTCGATGTCGCAGACGATGCCGCGGGCGGCGCCGGGTGAGGACAGGTGGACCGGCGCGGTGGCCGACCGGCTGCCGGCCGACAACACGGCGGGCACCTGCCCGCGGTCGCCCAGCAGGCCGGCCGGCACCTCGAGGGTGACGTCGACGAGCCCGTCGGCGTCGCTGCGGACCGTGCGGACGACGCCGGCCACCTCGACGGTGACCTCGGCGTGCGGCGCCTCCAGGGTGAGGAACCGCTGCCACCCGGGCAACGCGCGCCGGTCCTGCGGAGAGGCACCGGGCGGGGCCAGCAGCACCCGGCCGAGCACCCGGATCCGCCCGCCGCTGCCGTAGCCGGGGTAGGCCAGCACCGCCGGCGTCCAGCCGCGGCGGCGGGCCGCCCGGGACAGCACCTCCCGCAGCGCGGAGTCCCCGCGTCGGGCCAGTCCGGACAGCGAGCGCACCGGGGCAGCCTGCCACTGCGACGACGCGCGGCGCAGGTGGTGTCCCCCGGTCTGGCGTTGTGCCACCGTCGTTTCCCGTCCCCGCCCGACCGAGGAGGACCCGTGCCCGCGGTGGAACTGCACGCGGTGACCAAGACCTACACCCGCCTGGGCCGTCCCCCGCGGCGGGCGCTGGACGACCTCCACCTGGTCGTCGGAACCGGTGGTGTACACGGCTTCCTGGGGCCCAACGGCTCGGGCAAGACGACGACGATCCGGGTGCTGCTGGGGCTGGTCCGGCCCGACGCCGGCGAGGTGCGGCTGCTCGACCGTCCGGTGCCGGCCGAGCTGCCGCAGGTGATCGGGAGCGTGGGGGCCCTGGTGGAGACGCCGCTGTTCTTCCCCGGCTTCTCCGGCCGGCAGAACCTCCAGCTGCTCGCCGCGACCGCGGGGATCCCCCGCAGCCGGGTCGAGGAGGTGCTGAAGACCGTCGACCTGCGGAACCGGGCGACCGACCGGTTCCGGGGCTACTCGCTCGGGATGAAGCAGCGGCTGGGCATCGCCGCCGCGCTGCTGAAGTCGCCGCGGCTGCTGCTCCTCGACGAGCCCAGCAACGGCCTGGACCCGGCCGGCATCCGCGACGTCCGCGAGCTGATCCGCCGGCTGGGCTCCGACGGGTCGACGACGGTGCTGCTCTCCTCCCACCTGCTGGCCGAGATCGAGCAGGTCGCCGACTCCGTCTCGATCATGGCGCAGGGCCGGTGCATCGCCTCCGGACCCGTCGCCGAAGTGCTGGCCGGCCGCTCGACGGGCGACGTGCGGATCCGGGTGCCGGCGCTCGCCGAGGCCACCGCGGTGCTGACCGCAGCCGGGTTCGCGGTGACCCCTGCCCCCGACGGGTTGCTGGTGCACGGCGTCGCCGACCCGGGCGCGGTCACCCGGCTCCTCGCCGAGCACGGGCACTACCTGGAGGAGCTGACACCGGTGTCCGCGGACCTGGAGAGCACCTTCCTCGCACTGACCGCGCCGCCGGCATGAGCACCGCCGTCGACACCGCGTCGCCGACCGCACCGGAGCCGCCGACCCGGCCGGCCGGCCGGTTCAGCGAGCTGCTGCGCGCCGAGGTGCACCGGCTGCTGGCCCGCAGCTTCATCCGGGTGGTGCTGGCGCTGGCCGTGCTCGGCTGGCTGGGCGCCGTCGTCCTCGCGCTGACCCAGTTCTCCTCCCCCACGCCCGAGCGGCTGGCCGAGGCCCGGACGGCGATGCAGCAGTCCGTCGCGCTCAGCGAGCGGTTCCGGCAGGACTGCCTGGACGACCCGGCCCGGCCGGCCGAGATCTCCGGCGACGACTGGTGCGGGCCCGCGCAGACGGTCGCGGACCTCCGGGCCGCGGACTTCCTCGACCCGCCGGCCTTCTCGCTGGCGGCGGCCGGGGTGGAGGGGGCGATCGCCGTGGGTGTGCTGTCGGCGATGCTCGCCTTCCTGCTCGGCGCCACCTTCGTCGGCGCGGAGTGGTCGAGCCGGTCGATCGTCGCGCAGCTGTTCTGGGAGCCGCGCCGCGCCCGGGTGATGGGCGCCAAGCTGCTGGTGGCCGCCGCGGCGAGCGTCGTCCTCGGGGTGCTGGCCCAGCTGGCCTGGCCGGCGACCGCCGGGCTGCTGCAGGCCCTGGTCGGCGACGGCGCCCCGCTGCCGGACGACTTCTGGCCCGAGCTCGCCGCGGCCGCCGGTCGCGGAGTCCTGCTGACCCTGCTGGCCGGGCTGCTGGGCCTGGGGCTGACCAATCTGGTGCGCAACACCGGGGCCGCGCTGGGCATCGGCTTCGTGTACTTCGCCGTGCTGGAGACGGCGGTGAACGTGCTCCGCCCGGCGTGGCAGCCGTGGCTGCTCACGAACAACGCCGCGGCGCTCGCGCTCCCCGGTGGGCTGGAGCTCTCCCGCCCGGTCGAGACCGTCGACGCCGCGGGCCGGCCGGTGCTCGAGTCCGCGGTCTACGTGCTGGGCAGCGTGCAGGCCGGGGTCTACCTGGGCCTGGTCACCGCCGCGATCACCGGGCTGGGCGTCGTCCTGTTCGCCCGGCGGGACGTGCACTGAGCCGACGCGCACCGCCGGCCGGGAATGTGACGATTGGTCGACGCCTCGCGCCGGGTGGTGCTCCGGCCGCGGCCCGCGGGTAGCGCGGGATGATGGAGAACGTCACCTCGCTCGAGACCGCAACCCGCCCCGCCCTGCTGCGCCACGCCCGGGAGCAGGAGATCCCCGGTGCGGCCGGCATGACCAAGCGGCAGCTGGTCGCCCGGCTGCGGGAGGAGTCGACCGGGTCGGGCAGTTCGGACGGAGGTGCGGGCTCCCGCCACGGGGACGGGCGGCAGGTCGGCTCCCGGGTGGACGCCTTCCGGGAGCTGGCCGAGGCGCGGGCCAGGGGTTCCATGGTGGCCATCCCCCGGATGCTGCGCGGCAACGACCGCCGGCTGCACGTGCGCGAGACCGTGCGGGAGGACCACGAGACCCGCATCGCCAGCCACGACCTGGAGGCACGGGCCAAGTTCGACAAGCTGGCGGGGTCGGTCTTCCACTTCTTCCGCGGCACCAACCTGCTGTTCTACCGGGACCTCGTCGGGGAGGACGCCCGGATGCCCACCGTCCTGGCTCTCGGTGACGTGCACCCGGGCAACTTCGGGGTGATGCCCAGCGCCGACAACGTGCCGACCTTCGGGGTCAACGACTTCGACGACGCGTACTACGCACCCTTCACGTGGGACCTCAAGCGCGGCGCCGTCGGCTTCCTCCTCGGCGCCGCGGAGAAGGGCGGGTACGGCGCCACGAAGCAGCGGGCCATCGCCCGCCGCTTCGTGCAGGGGTACATCGCGGGCATCGCGTCCTACGCCGCCGACGGGACGGAGCAGGACGAGCAGCTCCGGCTGGACAACGCCCCGCCCCTGATCGCCGATCTCATCGCCAGCAGCCTGGCGCGCAGCCGCGCCGACTGGCTGGCCGGTCTGCTCGACGAGTCGCGCAGCGGTTTCCGGGCCGACGAGGAACTGGTGCCGGTCAGCAGCCGGCGGTCGGAGTTCCAGGAGATCGTCGACCGGTTCGTCGCCGAGAACGAGATCCCGGTGCCCGAACGGGCCGGCCGGATGCAGGTCAGGGACGTCGCGGAACGCAAGGGCGCCGGGACGGCGTCGCTGGGGCTGACCCGGTACTTCGTGCTGATCGCCGGCCCCTCCGCCGACGGGACCGACGACCTGCTCCTGGAGTTCAAGCGGGCCCGCCGGTCGGCCCTGGCCGGGCTGGTGCCGCCCTCGGACTACGAGGTCGACGGCCAGGCCGACCGGATCCGGCACGCGCAGCGGGTGCACCTGGTCAACGGGGACGTGTTCTACGGCAGCGTCGACATCGACGGACACAGCTTCCTGGTGCGGGAACGGGCCCCGTTCCGCGACGACATCAGCCTCGGCTCCCTGTCGGGGAGCCAGTGGAAGGACTACGCCGAGATCTGCGGGCGGGTGCTGGCGCACACCCACGCCATGTCCGACGACACCGGGAACGTCGACTACGACGTCGAGCCGGCCATCCTGGAGGCCATCGGCGGACGGGAGCTGTTCGTCGACGATGTGCTGCGGTTCGCCGGGGAGGCCGCCGACCGGGTACGGCAGGACCACGGGTACTTCGTCGCCGACCACGAGCTGGGCGCCTTCCGCACCGTCGACGTCGTCTTCCGCTGAGTGCCGGCGGCGCCCCGGCTACCGTGGCGGCGTGGCCCGGGTCGTCGTCATCGGCGCCGGGCTCGGTGGCCTGGCAGCCGCTGCCCGGCTGGGCGCCGCCGGCCACGCCGTCACCGTGCTGGAGCAGGCGCCGCAGGTCGGCGGGAAGCTCGGCTGGTACGCCCGCGACGGGCACGGCTTCGACACCGGCCCGAGCCTGGTCACGCTGCCGCAGGTGCTCGAGGAGCTCTTCGCCGCCACCGGCGCACCCCTGTCCGACGTGCTCGACCTGCAGCGGCTGGACCCAGCGGTCGGCTACCGGTTCGCCGACGGCACGCCGCTGGCCATGCCCGGCCGGCTCGACGCCGTTCCCGCCGCGCTGGACGAGGCCCTCGGGGCGGGCACCGGCGCCCAGTGGTCGGCCTTCCTCGACCGGGCAGCCGCCATGTGGGCGGTGACCGAGCAGCCGTTCCTCCGTTCCCCGCTCGCCGGGCCGGCCACGCTGCTGCGGCTCGCCCGGCGCACCGGCGACCTGGCCACCATCGCGCCGTGGCGGTCGCTGCGCGGGCTGGGCGGGCAGTACCTCACCGACCCGCGGCTGCGGGCGCTGCTGGACCGGTACGCCACCTACTCCGGCTCCGACCCCCGGCGCGCGCCGGCCGCGCTGGCCACCGTGCCGTGGGCCGAGCAGGCGTACGGCTCCTGGTACGTGCGCGGCGGGCTGCGCCGGCTGGTCGAGGCGGTGGCCCTCCGGGCGGCGGACCACCGCGTCATCGTCCGCACCGGGACGCCGGTGGCCGAGGTGCTGGTCGACGGCGGGCGCGCGGCCGGGGTCCGGCTGGCCGACGGCGAGCGGGTGCCGGCCGACGTCGTCGTCTGCAACGCCGACGCCACCGCGCTCTACCGGGATCTGCTGCCCGCGCAGGCCCCCGCGCGGCGCGCCCAGGCGGCGCTGCGCCGGGTGACCCCGTCGTCCTCGGGATTCGTGCTGCTGCTGGCGCTGCGCGGCCGCACCCCGGGCCTGGCCCACCACACGGTGCTGTTCCCCGCCGATTACGACGCCGAGTTCGACGCCCTCTTCGGCGTGCAGGGCCCGAAGCGGCCGGTCGAGGACCCCACCGTCTACGTCAGCGCACCCGACGACCCGGCCACCCGGCCCGACGCCGCCAGCGAGTCGTGGTTCGTGCTGGTCAACGCCCCGCGGCACGAACCCGGGGACGGCGTCGACTGGGACGCCCCCGGCCTGGCCGACTCCTACGCCGACCGGGTGCTCGCCACGATGGCCCGCCGGGGCCTGGACGTGCGCGACCGGGTCCGGTGGCGGGTGGTGCGCACCCCGGCGGACCTGGCCCGGGAGACCGGCAGCGTCGGCGGCTCGATCTACGGGACGTCCAGCAACGGCGCCCGGGCGGCGTTCCTTCGCCCGGGCAACGCCGCGGCGCTGCCCGGGCTGTTCCTGGTCGGCGGCTCGGCGCATCCCGGCGGCGGGCTGCCGCTGGTCACCCTGTCGGCCGAGATCGTGGCCAGCCTGGTGGGGCCGGCCTGCTGAAGGACCCCGCTGCCCCCCCCCATCACTCGCAAGCTCGCGCCGGGCCCCTGCAGCGGGGCCGCCTTGCACGCGCCGAGGTCGCGTTGCACGCGGGGCAGGGCGTGCAACGCGACGGATGGGCGTGCATGGCCCCCTTCAGGGTCCCGCCCCGAGCTTGCGAGGGGTGGGGGGAAGGAGGTCCTTCTTCAGGCGTCGCGCCGCTGGAAGACCAGCCATCCGACCAGCAGCAGCGCCGCCACCTCGGCGGAGAACACCGCGAAGCCGATCCACGGGTCCAGCAGGAGCGGGTTGAACGGAACCGGGGTGGCAACCGGCGAGCCCGCGTTGCCGGGCAGCAGCTTCGCCGTCCACTCGCCCCAGCTGCCCGGCAGCAGGAAGGCCATGTTGCCGACGACGAACACCAGCGCCAGCACCAGCGACAGGGCGGCGGCGGTGTGCCGGAGCAGCAACCCGGCCGCGGCGGCGAACAGGCCCAGCCCGGCCATGTACAGCCCGCTACCGACCAGTGAGCGCAGCACTCCCTCGTCACCGAGGTCGACGCCGATCCCGGCGGCGGCCAGGAACGCGTTGCCGCCGAGGTAGCCGGCCACGGCGGTGACGACGCCGGCCACGAAGAGGGTGCCCGTGAGCACCAGCGCCTTGGTGGCGAGCACGGCTCCGCGCCGCGGGGTGGCGGCCAGCGTGGCCCGGATCATCCCGGTGCCGTACTCGCTGGTCACCGTCAGGGCGCCGAGCACCACGGCGGCGATCTGGGCGAACATCATCCCGAAGGTGACGAACGACCCCGGCGACTCGCCCTCCCGGCCGCTGGCGAGCCCGTCGGCGCTGGTGGCGCAGACCAGCACGGTCAGGCCGGCGCCGAGCACGAACATCGCGCCGAACGACCAGGTCGTCGACCGGACGGTCCAGAACTTCACCCACTCGGCATGCAGCGTCGACCCGAAGCCAGGGGTGGCGGCACGGTGCTCCGCGGGTCGGGAGGTGGCCCGGTCGGTGGTCACGGCGGTCATCGGGAGGCTCCTGCGGTGTGCGCCGCGAACTCCACGCTGTCGGCGGTCAGGGTCATGAAGGCGTCCTCCAGGGAGGACCGCACCAGGGTCAGCTCGTGCAGCACCAGGCCGCGGGCGCCGACCAGGTCGCCGATGCCGGCGGCGTCCAGGCCCTGCACGTGCAGCTCCTCGCCGGCGGCGGTGACCTCCAGGCCGTGCCCCCGCAGCAGGTCGGCGACCTGGCCGCGGTGCGGGCTGCGCACCCGCACGAAGGAGGCGGCGTGCCGGCCGATGAAGTCCGCCGTCGAGCAGTCGGCCAGCACCTTGCCGCGGCCGATGACGACGAGGTGCTCGGCGGTCAGCGCCATCTCCGACATCAGGTGGCTGGAGACGAACACCGTGCGGCCCTGCCGGGCCAGGTCCTGGGCCAGCGTGCGCACCCAGCGGATGCCCTCGGGGTCCAGGCCGTTGACCGGCTCGTCGAGGACGACGACCGGCGGGTCGCCGATCAGCGCCGCGGCGATGCCCAGCCGCTGTCCCATGCCGAGGGAGAAGCGGCCGACCCGCTGGTCGGCCACCGAGGTGAGGCCGACCAGGTCGAGCACCTCGTCGACCCGCGCCCTCGGGATGCCATTGCTGGCGGCCATCCAGCGGAGGTGGTCGCGCGCCGACCGGCCGGGGTGGACGGCCCGGGCCTCGAGCAGCGCGCCGACCTCGCGCAGGGGTGCCGGGAAGTCGCCGTAGCGGTGGCCGTTGACGGTCACGCTGCCGGCGGTGGGCCGGTCCAGGCCCAGGATCATCCGCATGGTGGTGGACTTGCCGGCCCCGTTGGGGCCGAGGAAGCCGGTGACCCGGCCGGGCTCGACGGTGAAGCTGATCCCATCGACCGCGGTCCGGCCGGCATAGGTCTTGGTGAGCTGCTGCGCGACGATCACGTGGTCGCCCCGGGGCAGGAGGTGGGGTGGGGAGTCATGGCAGGAAGCCTCGCCGCCACCGGCCTCCCGCCGCATCGGGGAGAGCCCTGAACCCGTCCCTGACGCGACCCTGACCTCGACCCTGAGCCGGGTAGCCGAAACCGGCGTCCTCCCGCACCGTGGCGCCTCCTACCTCGTGGCGCGCCGTGAGGTAGGAGCCCGGGGACCAGGCGGCCTGGCCCCAGGGAGCTCAGCCGCGGGCCGCACCGAGGCCGAGGGCCGCGGCCAGCCCCAGCACGCTGCGCGGGGCGTAGGGCGTACGCCAGAGGCCACCGTGGGCGGCGGCGTACGCCTCGTCCTGCCAGGGGTGCTCGTGCGCCGGACCGCCCCCGGTGTGCAGATCGTGCACCAGCAACGCGGCCATCAGCACGTTGGACGTCGCGGGTTCGAACACCTCCACCCCGAACCGGTGCGCGCCGGCGTAGGCAGCGGCGAGCGCCCGGTTCTTGACCACCGAGCGCGTCCGGGTCGGCGGAGCGACGTTCATCGACACCGTGCGCCCCTCCGCCCGGGCGACCGAGGCCCGCCACCGCTGCAGCCGTTTGGCCAGCGCGTAGTTGGGGCCCTGCTGCGGCACCAGGCTGTCGGCGATCCCGGGGTCGGCGCCGGGCAGGTAGGCGCGCCGGAGCAGCCGGCCGGCCGACAGCGTGCGCAGCGGCCGGGCCAGCAGCTTGGCGGACCGGGAGCGCTGCGCGTAGCCGGTCACCGATGCCTGCACCGCCTCGGCGGGAACGGCGAACACGTCGGTGGGGGTGGCCAGGAAGGCCAGCGTGGTCTCGGGGCGCCACCCGGCCACCCGCTCGGTGAGCGCATCGACGGCCACCGACACCCGGACGTTGGTGGCACCGTCGGCGTAGACGTAGTTGCCCAGCACGGGGGCGCCGGGCAGCCCGGCCACCCAGTCGGCGACCGCCGGCACCTCGCCGATCAGGTCGGCTCCGGCGCGCGCGGTCAGGTCCCGGCCGCCGTCGCCGACGGGGATCAGCAGCGTGCCCGCGCCGCGCCGGGCGGTG
Organism: Modestobacter lapidis; assembly: GCA_019779905.1. Taxonomy (GTDB): domain Bacteria; phylum Actinomycetota; class Actinomycetes; order Mycobacteriales; family Geodermatophilaceae; genus Modestobacter; species Modestobacter lapidis. The sequence goes on from JABAKE010000002.1 coordinate 402,058, forward strand.
TCCAGCACCCGCGACCACAGCTCCGGCCGGGGCAGGTCGACCGCGGCGACCGTGGCCCCCCAGCGCAGCAGCGCGGGCAGCGGCCCCATTTCCGCGCCGGCGCCCAGCACGGTCACCGTGCTGCCGGGCAGCGACAGCCACTCGGGGTGGGCCGCCACCGTGCGCACCGCCTCGGCGCAGGAGGGCTCCACGACGCCGCCGTCGACCCAGGCGTCCAGCCGGCGGAACAGGTCGTCCCCACGCAGCCGCTGCCCCCGGTAGGGCAGGGAGAACTCCTCCTCCGGGGCCGCGGTGCCGGGAATCGCCTCGGTGGCCAGCGACCGCCCCGCCGGCGCGCTGCGCAGCACAGCGAGCTCCTGCTCGCCGTCGGGGCCGGCCACCCGCATGCGGTCGGACAGCGACTGCAGTCCGGCACCGGCGATCGACAACGCCGCCTCCCGGGATGCCAGCCCGGCCTCGACGGTGCGGCGGACGTGGCCGAGGTAGCCCGCCCGCCAGTTGGTCTCCTGCTCCGCGGCGCGGGCCCCGGGCCGGTCGGCCGGACGCAGCGCGTCGGCCACCACCGCCCGGCCCAGCGCGGCGGTGCTCCGCCGGCCGTCGGGGCCGGCCGGGAACACGACCCCACTGGTGTGGTCGTCGTAGGAGTCAGCCATCGGGTGGATCCTGCCCGATGCGGCCGCCCGACGGCGGCTGAGGTCGGCCGACCCCAGCCGCCGGCGCGGTCGGCTACTGGTTGCCGAGCTTGCCGTCGGCCAGACCGCGGCCCTTGTCGACCTGCGCGTCGTGCGTGCCGCCGGTCTTCTTGTCGGCCAGCTGCTCGCCCTTGTCCAGGCCCTTGTCGCTGACCTGCTCACCCTTGTCGCTGTTCAGGGCGTCCTTGGCCTTGTCCGCCATCCCCACGGTGTGTCCCCCTCGGGTCGTGTCGCGCCGGGCGGCGCGGCTCACCTGGCTCTCATGCCCACGACAGGCCGACGGGACACCCTCGGTCGAGATCGACGTCGCCGGGCCGCTCCACCGGCGCCCCGGCTTCCAGCCAGCGCAGCAGGGTGCGGGCGGCGAAGCCCGTGCCGCCCTTGACGACCTCGGCGTCGTCGCTGCCGGCCCGGGCGGGACCGGCGACGTCCAGGTGCGCCCACGGCAGGTCGCCGGCGAACGGCTGGAGGAACAGCGCGGCGGTCGTGGCGCCGGGGTTGCCCGGGGCGTTGTTGGCGTCGGCCACCGGGGAGTCCAGCAACGGGCGCAGGTGCCCGACGTGCTCCTCGGTCAGCGGCATCCGCCAGAACCGCTCACCGGTGTGCGCCCCGGCGGTCAGCAGCGCGTCGGCCAGCCCGTCGGCGGTGGCGTAGAGCCCCGCGGTCCGCGCCCCCAGCGCGGTCCGCATCGCGCCGGTGAGGGTGGCGACGTCGACCAGCACGGTGGCGCCCAGCCGCAGGCGCGCGTGTGCCAGTGCGTCGGCGAGCACCAGCCGGCCCTCGGCGTCGGTGTTGCGCACCTCCGTCGTCCGGCCGCCGACGTGCCGCACGATGTCGGCGGGCCGGTAGCCGGCCCCGGAGACGGCGTTCTCCGCGGCGGCGACCACGGCGGTCACGGCGCCGGGCAGCCCCAGCCGCGCGGCGGCGTCGACCGCGGCCAGCACGGCGGCGCCGCCGGCCATGTCGGTCTTCATCTTGCGCATACCGGCGTTGGTCTTGATCGACAGGCCACCGGTGTCGAAGGTGATGCCCTTGCCGACGAGGACCGGGTGCGCGGAACCGGCGGCCGGCGGCCGGTAGGTGGCGACGACGACCCGCGGCGGGGACGCCGATGCCGCACCGACGGCCAGCACGCCGCCGAAGCCGCCGGCGCGCAGCTCGTCGGCGCCCAGCACGGTGACCGTGACGTGCGGGAGACCGCCGAGCCGGTCGACGGCCTGGTCGGCCAGCCAGGCCGGGTTCTTGGTGCTGCTCGGGGTGTTGACCAGGTCGCGGGCCCAGGCGACCGATCCGGCGGTGACCCGGCCGGCCTCGGCGGCGGCGGCCACGGCCGGGTCGTCGGCGTCGACCGCGACGACCGTGACCCCGGTCAGCCGCGGCGGGTGGGCGGTGGAGGTGTGGCGGAAGCGGTAGCCGGCGAGCAGCGCGGTCTCGACGGCGGCCCGCACCTCGTCGGCGCCGGCCGGGGCGGCCGCGGTGTCGAGCGGCAGCACCAGGCGGCGGGCGCCGTGCTCGGCGAGCGTCTGTGCCCGGCGGACGGCGACGGCGGCGTAGGAGCGCAGCTCGGGCAGGGTGGCGTCACCCACGCCGACCGCGACGACGCTGCGCGGCCGACGGCCGGCGACCGGCACGTCGGTGAGGCCGCCGGGCTTGCCGCCGTTGCCGGTGTCGGTGAGCGCACCGGCGAGGAACCCGGCGTTCACCGCTGGCCGGGTGCCCGGCGCCGGGTCGGTCAGCCAGGCGGGCAGGGCGCCCGAGGCGCCGACCGGCACGGCGAGGACGTCGTCCTCGGCCAGCGGCGGCAGCGCGGCGCTGACCTCGACCCGCGGAGACGGCGCGGCCCCGGTCGCCGGCGGGTTGCCGGCGGCCGGGGCCGTGTCGTCGTGCGCGGGGCTGCCCGGAGGCAGGCTCGCCGCGGTGTTCAGCTGGTCGCGCCCTTCAGGGCTTCGGAGAGGGCGGTCGCCTCGTCGGGGGACAGCTCGACGACCAGCCGCCCGCCACCTTCCAGGGGGACGCGCATGACCAGGCCGCGGCCCTCCTTGGTGACCTCGAGGGGACCTTCACCCGTGCGCGGCTTCATGGCCGCCATGCGTGCCTCCTTCACCGGCCACCCACGCGCCTGCTGGCCCGTGGTGTGGCGACTGTTCGTGCAGAGCTCGCACCAATGATCCCGTATCGCGCAGCGTTCGACCAACCTGACCCCCCGCCGAACCCGTTAGAGGTGCTCAGCAGAACTCGCGCGGAAGCAGCCGGCCACGTGGTCGTCGACCATGCCGGTGGCCTGCATGAGGGCATAGGCGGTGGTCGGACCCACGAACGCGAAGCCCCGCCGCTTGAGCTCCCTGGCCATCGCGACCGACTCCGGAGTGGTCGCCGGCACCTCGGCCAGGGTCCGCGGACGCGGCGGCCGCGCCGCCGGCGCGAACGACCACAGCAGGTCCGACAGGCCCTCGGGCAGCTGCTGCGCGGCGCGCGCGTTGCCGATCGCCGCGCGGATCTTGGCCCGGTTGCGGACGATGGCGGCGTCGGCCATCAGCCGCTCGACGTCGGGTGGCGTGAATGCGGCGACCGCGTCGATCTCGAAACCGGCGAACGCGGCGCGGAAGGCCGGCCGCTTGCGCAGGATGGTGATCCAGGACAGCCCGGACTGGAACGCCTCCAGGCAGACCCGCTCGAACAGGGCGTCGTCGCCGGTGAGCGGTCTCCCCCACTCCTCGTCGTGGTAGCGGACGTACTCGGGTGCGCTGTTCGCCCACGCGCACCGCTCGACGTGCCCTGCTCCGTCGTCCACCGGGTCGGCCACGGCCGACGAGGCTAGCGTCCTTCCTCGTGCGCGTGCTGATCACCGGAGGGGCGGGCTTCATCGGCTCGCACGTCGTCGCTGCCTGCGCCACCGCCGGGCACGAGGTGCGCGTGCTCGACGCGCTGCTGCCCGCCGTCCACCCGGCGTACCCCGGCGGGGTCCCGAACCTGACCGGCGTGGATCTGCTGGTGGGCGACGTCCGCGACCGGGACGCCGTCGACCGGGCGCTGGACGGGGTGGAGGCGGTCTGCCACCAGGCGGCGATGGTCGGCCTGGGGGTGGATGTCCAGGACATGCCCGACTACGCCGGCATCAACGACCTCGGGACGGCGGTGCTGCTGGCCGCGATGGCCCGCGCGGACGTCGGCCGGCTGGTGCTGGCCAGCTCGATGGTCGTCTACGGCGAGAGCCGTTACGAGTGCGCCGAGCACGGCGTCGTTCCCGCCGCGCCGCGCCGCCGCGCCGACCTCGACGACGGCCGCTTCGAGCCGCCCTGCCCGGTCTGCGGCCGGCAGCTCAGCTGGGGCGCGGTCGGCGAGGACACCCCGCCCGACCCGCGTAACACCTATGCCGCCACCAAGCTCGCCCAGGAGCACCTGGCCGCATCCTGGGCACGGTCGACCGGTGGCGGCGCGGTCGCGCTGAGATACCACAACGTCTACGGCCCGCACATGCCGCGTGACACGCCCTACGCCGGGGTGGCCTCGATCTTCCGCAGTGCCCTGGAGAGCGGCCGGGCTCCGCGGGTGTTCGAGGACGGCGGCCAGCAGCGGGACTTCGTGCACGTCACCGACGTCGCGCAGGCCAACCTGCGGGCGCTGGAGGCCGAGCCGCCCGACGGGGCGCTGCGGGCCTACAACGTCGCCTCCGGGGTGCCGCACACCGTCGGGGACATGGCGGCCGCGCTGGCCGAGGCGTTCGGTGGGCCCGCGCCGGTGGTCACCGGGGAGTACCGGATCGGCGACGTCCGGCACGTGGTGGCCGCTCCGGCGCGGGCGCAGGACGAGCTCGGCTACGCGGCCCGGGTGACCTTCGCCGACGGCATGCGCCAGTTCGCCACCGCTCCGCTGCGCCCCGCCCCCTGACCCCTCGACGGCAGGAATGGCCATCTCTGCCCGATCCTGCCGCTAGGTTCCCGGCGTGCTCGGCATCGCGCCCTCTCCGGCCACCGTCGTCCGCCGTCCGGACGTCGCCTGGCGGGGGCTGCTCGCGGTGGCCGGTGCGCTCGTCGCGCTGCTGCTGGCCACCGCCGGCCGCTACGGGTACCACCGGGACGAGCTGTACTTCCTGCGGGCGGGCCGGGAGCTGGCCTGGGGGTTCGTCGACCAGCCGCCGCTGACCCCCTTCCTGGCCCGGGTGATGGACACCGTCGCGCCCGGGTCGCTGGTCGGCCTCCGGCTGCCCTCGGCGCTGGCCGCCGGGCTGGTCGTGCTGCTGGCCGGGCTGCTGGCCCGGGAGTTCGGCAGCGGCCGGGCCGGCCAGCTGCTGGCCGCCGCATCGACGGCCGGCGCCGCCGTGCTGCTCGCCGTCGGCCACCTGCTGTCGACGTCGACGCCGGACCTGCTCGGCTGGACGGCGCTGAGCTGGCTGCTGGTCCGGGCGCTGCGCGACGGCGGCCGGGTGTGGCTGGCGGTCGGCGCGGTCGCCGGGCTGGCGCTGCTGAACAAGACGCTGCCGGCGTTCCTGCTCGCCGCGGTCGCGGTCGGGGTGCTCGCCGTCGGCCCCCGGCCGGCGCTGCGGTCGCCGTGGCCGTGGCTGGGCGCGCTGCTGGGCGCGGCACTGTGGGCTCCGCACGTCATCTGGCAGCTGGCCAACGGGCTGCCCCAGCTGGAGCTGTCCCGGGCCATCGCGGCCGGCAGCTCGGGCACCAGCGAGCCCTGGTACCTCTTCCTGCCCTACCAGCTCGTGCTGGTCAGCCCGGTGCTGCTGCCGGTGTGGGTGGCCGGCTGGCTGCGGCTGCTGCGCGACCCGGCGCTGGCGACCTGGCGGGCCTTCGCCGTCGCCTACCCGCTGCTCGCCGCCGCGTTCGTGGCCACCGGAGGCAAGCCCTACTACCTGGCCGGGCTCTACCCGCTGCTGCTGGCGGCCGGCGCCGAGCCCGCGATGGCGTGGGCGCGGCGGGGCGCGGCCCGGCTGCGCGGTGGCCTGCTGGCCGCCGCGCCGGTACTCAGCCTCGGGATCGCGGCGGTGCTCTTCCTGCCGGTCGTCCCGGTGGCCCGGCTGGCCGGCACCCCGGTCCCCGACGTCAACTACGACGCCGGGGAGACGGTCGGCTGGCCGGCGTTCGCGGCCGTCCTGGCCCGGGTGCGCGCGGGGCTGCCCGACGGCGAGCGGGTCGCCGTCCTGACCGGGAACTACGGCGAGGCCGGCGCCGTCGACCGGTACCTGCCCGAGCTGGCCCCGGCGTACAGCCGGCACAACTCCTACTGGACGTGGGGCCCGCCGCCGGAGGAGGCCACCACCCTCATCTCCGTCGGCATCGCCGAGGTGGAGCTGCGCCGGTGGTTCGGCCGGGTCGAGCAGGTGGCGCGGATCGACAACGGCGTGGGGCTGGACAACGACGAGCAGGGCCGGCCGGTCTGGGTGCTGCGCGACCGGCGGGCCGGCTGGCCGGAGATCTGGCCGGAGCTGCGCCGGCTGGCCTGAGGCCCGCTCAGGCGGACCGCGCCGGCGCTGCCGGCGCCCGGGCGTCGAGCCAGCGCTCCAGCTCCGTGGCCGGCAGCGGGCGGGTGAGGTGATAGCCCTGCACCAGGTCGCAGCCGAGGACGGCGAGCGCGTCGAGCGTCGCCTGGTCCTCCACCCCCTCGGCGACCAGCACCAGCCCCAGCGCGTGGGCGAGCTGCAGCGTCGAGGTGACGATGGCGGCGTTGCGGGGACTCTCGGTCAGCGAGCCGACGAAGGCCCGGTCCAGCTTGAGCTCGGTGACCGGCAGCTCGGCCAGGTACGCCAGGCTGGAGTAGCCGGTCCCGTAGTCGTCGATGGCGATGCCCACGCCCATGGCCCGCAGCCGGGTGAGCACGCCGGCGGCGCGCTCGCGGTCCTCCATCCGTCCGGCGGCCTCAGGTCCATGGACAGGTGATCGGTTCCCGGGACCTGCGGATTGACCCGTCTCCCACCGGAGGGGGAGACGGGCCCGTGCTGCCCGCCACGGACGGCACCGGCACGGGTCGGGCATTCCCCGGCTGCGCTCGCCAGGACGGGTCAGGGGACGGCGCTGTCGACGTCGCTGAGCTCGGACGGTGCGGTGCGCACCGGGTTGCGCCGGGTGGCCAGCATGCAGCCGACCAGGATCAGCGGCAGCCCGACGGCCAGGCCAAGGGTGAACGGCTCGTCGAGGAGCAGGACGCCGAGCAGCACGGCGACGGCCGGGTTGACGAAGGTGAACACCAGCGCCCGCTGCGGGCCGGCCTCGCGGATCAGGGCGAAGAACAGTGCGAGCGCCAGCGCGGTGCAGACCACCCCGAGCACGAGCAGCGAGACCAGCGCGTCGACCGAGGCGTCGGCCGCCCGGCCCAGCTGGGGCACCGCGAAGGGCGCGTAGACCAGCGCGGTGACCACCAGCGCGAAGGCGCTCGCGGTCACCCCCGAGACGTCGGGCAGCGACCGGCTGACCACCAGCGGCGCGGTGGCGTACCCCAGGATGACCAGCGCGATCGCACCGATGGCGGCCAGCTGCGCACCGGCCACGTCGAGGCCCAGCAGAACCGCGATGCCGACGACGCCCAGCAGCATGCCGCCGATTCGCACCGGGGAGAGCCGCTCCTCCTCCCCGGCCAGCCGGGCCGCCAGCGCGGCGACGAACGGCACGCCGGCGACGAGCAGCCCGGTGAGCGAGGACGACAGCGACTGCTCGGCCCAGGACAGCAGGAACCAGGGCCCGGTCATCTCCAGCACGGTGAACAGCAGCAGCGCCCGCCAGTGCCGCAGCGCCCGCCGGAACCGCCCCCGGGCGAGCGCCCAGGGCAGCAGCAGGAGGGCGCCGACGAGACAGCGCAGGAAGACCACGACCACCGGGGAGAGCTCCTCGACGGCGACCTTGATCAGCAGGTACGGAAGGCCCCAGATCAGCGACATGGCGGCGAACAGCAGCCACCCCCGCCGGCTCACGAATCCTCCTCGCCGGCGCTCGTCAGCCGCGTTCGCGGAGCTGCTGTGCCCATGCGTGAGCTCGCGAGCTCGCTCACGAGTCCTCCTCGCCGGCGCTCGTCAGCCGCGTTCGCGGAGCTGCTGTGCCCATGCGTGAGCTCGCGAGCTCGCTCACGAGTCCTCCTCGCCGGCGCTCGTCAGCCGCGTTCGCGGAGCTGCTGTGCCCATGCGTGAGCTCGCGAGCTCGCTCACGTGGGCACCCCGGACCTCGTCGTCACCGGGCCATCATGGCCGAGCCCACCGACATCCCCGCCCGGGGCTTCCGGCAGCGAAACCCCAGGGCCCGGAGCCCGTGAGGTCACCACTCGGTGCGGACGCCGACCTCGATACCGACCGCGAGGGCGGCCGACGCCGCCAGCCACCCGCGCCGTCCCCGCGCGGGCAGGAACGCCGTGGCCACCAGGACCCACACGTAGAAGGGCAGCCAGATCCGCTCGGTCTCCCCACGCACCAGGCCGGTGAGGTCGCTGACCGCGATCCCGGCGAGCGCGGCCAGCGGCAGCAGCGCCGGCGGCTGCCGCCGCAGCGAGGCCAGCCCGGCCACCGCCGCCGGGCCGAGGGCGAGGGCCGCCGCGGCGAGGTTGGCGACCAGGAAGAAGGCCAGCGGCCGGTTGGCGTAGGACGGGCCCGAGCGCACCCGGTCCCCGGCCGCGGCGAAGCCCTCCACCCACCAGTAGCCGCCGACCGCGAACAGGACGACGACGGCCAGCACTCCGGCCGCCCCGACGGCGAGCACCCGGATGACGCCGCCGCGGCCGAGCCGTTCCCGGTGCACCCCCACCACGGCGAGGGCGACCAGCCCGAGGGCGGTGAGGCCGAAGGACAGGAACAGCGCGGCGCCCAGCAGCAGTCCGCCGGCGACGGCACGCAGGTCCGACGCCGGCCCCGGGGCGCGTGCGGCGGCCGTCGCCAGCAGCGCGACGCCCCAGGCCGCCACGCCGGCGAAGAACGCGTCCGCGCTGGTGGCGACCCACAGCGCGACCGGGGCGAACACCAGGAAGGGCGCCGCGCGCCGGGCCGGCTGCTCTCCCCCCACCGCCCGCACGGCCACCAGGACGGCGGGCACCGCGAGCGCGCCCCCGGCGATGCACAACGCCGCGGCCCAGCCCAGGCCGCCCAGGCCCAGCCGGTCCAGCAGCACGAAGGCCAGCAGGGCGCCCGGCGGGTGACCGGCCACGTGCGTCGTCCAGGGATCGGCCGCGTCGGCCGGCACGGAGTCCACGAAGGTGGCCAGGAACGTGCCGAGGTCACCGACCCGGGGCACGTCGTAGGGGTACTCGTACCGGACGGAGAGCGGCTCGGGCAGCCGGGACCACCCGGAGGACAGCGCCAGGGCCACCGCCCAGCCGGCGGCCGCGACGGCGGACCCCGGCAACAGCACCCCCCACCGCAGCCGGGCGGCCAGCGCCGGGCCCCAGAGCACCCCGGCCAGGCCGACCGCGACCGGCAGCAGCACCCGCGGGGTGAGGACGACGTCGAACCTGCCGCGCAGCACGTACCCGCCGGCCAGGTGCAGCACCGTGCCGTCCTGGGTGAGCCGGCGGCCGACCTCCGCGACGGCGAGCACGACGGCGGCCACGGCGAGCACCGCGATCCAGCCGCGCCGGCCCACCCCGGCCGCCGGTGTCTCGGCCGGGATGGGGGTCACGGTGTCGGAGCGTAGGTCGGCCCGCCGGGCGGCGCTGGTACACCCGGCCCGGGCCGGCGGTGCGGACACCGGGCGATGACCAGGTCCGCTGGGTACGGTCCGCGCGTGCCGGATGTCGTCTTCCCCTGTCTCGACGAGGCGGGGGCCCTGCCCTGGCTGCTCCCCCGGCTGCCCGCCGGCTACCGCGCCATCGTCGCGGACAACGGGTCCACCGACGGCTCCGCGCAGATCGCCGCCGAGCACGGCGCGACGGTCGTGCACGTGCCGCAGCGCGGCTTCGGCGCCGCCGCGCACGCGGGGCTGGTGGCGGCGACCGCCGACGTCGTCTGCTTCTGCGACGCCGACGGGTCGATGGACCCCGCGCAGCTGCCGCGGGTCGCCGAACCGGTGCTCGCCGGGAACGCCGACCTGGTGCTCGGCCGCCGCCGGCCCACCCAGCGGGGTGCCTGGCCGGTGCACGCCCGGGTGGCCAACACCGCGCTGGGCGTGCTGCTGCGCCGGCGCACCGGGCTGGCGTTGCACGACCTGGGCCCGATGCGCGCCGGACGGCGGCAGGCCCTGCTGGACCTCGGCATCACCGACCGGCGCTTCGGCTACCCGCTGGAGATGGTCACCAGGGCGGCCGACGCCGGCTGGCGGATCACCGAGGTCGACGTCGGCTACGCACCCCGGGCGGAGGGGACGACGTCCAAGGTCACCGGCACGGTGCTCGGAACGGTCCGCACCATCCGCGACATGCGCGAGGTGCTGTCCCGGTGACCGCGCTGCTGGTGATCACCAAGGCGCCCGTGCCCGGCCGGAGCAAGACCCGGCTCAGCCCGCCGTGCACGCCCGGGCAGGCCGCGGAGATCGCCGCCGCGGCCATCGGCGACACGCTGGACGTCGTGCGGGCCACGCCGGTGCAGCGCCGGGTGGTCGCCCTCGACGGCGCGCCGGGCGCGCTGGACCTGTCCGGGTGCGTCGTCGTCCGACAGGTCGACGGCGACCTCGGCACCCGGTTGGCACAGGCCTTCACCGACGCGATGGCCGGCCCCGAGGGCGACCTGCCCACCCTGCTGATCGGCATGGACACCCCGCAGGTCTTCCCCGACCTGCTCGCCGCGTCACTGGCCACGCTGGTCGCCGCCGGGCCGGGCACGGCGGTGCTGGGCGTCGCCCCGGACGGCGGCTGGTGGGCGCTGGGCGTGCACTCCCCCGACGGCGCGGCGGTCCTCCGCGACGTGCCGATGTCCCGGGCGGACACCGCCGTGCTCACCCGGGCGGCCCTCGAGGGTGCCGGGCTGACCGTGCTCGACCTGCCCCAGCTGACCGACATCGACCACTTCGCCGACGCGGTGACGGTCGCCGCGCTCTGCCCGCCGGGCAGCCGCACCCGCCGGGCGGTCGACGGGGTCGTCGCGGGGCCGGCGGGAACGGCATGACATCCGCCCTGGACCGGGCGCTGGGCGCCCGGCTGCCGGCGCCACCCGACGCCCTCCGCCGCGGGCCGTTCCGGCCGGGCGCCTTCCGCAGCCCGCTGCACTCCGAGCGGCGGTCGGCCCGGGTGGGCGGATTCCTCGGGGCCGCCTTCCTCGTCTGCTTCCTCACCGGGCTGCTCAGCCACCTGATCCAGCACGCCCCGGGCTGGTTCGTCTGGCCGGCGTCGCCGGTCTGGCTGTACGGGGTCACCCAGGGCCTGCACGTCACGACCGGCCTGACCGCGATCCCGTTGCTGCTCGTCAAGCTGTGGACCGTCTACCCGAAGCTGTTCGAGTGGCCGCCGGCCGGGTCGCCGTCGCGGGTGGTCGGCCGGCTGTCGATCCTGGTGCTGGTCGGCGCCTGCGCCATGCAGCTGGTCACCGGCCTGCTCAATACCGCGCAGTGGTACCCGTGGGGGTTCTTCTTCCCCGACGCGCACTTCTGGACCGGCTGGATCGCCATCGGCGCCGTCGCGGTGCACGTGGGCGCCAAGGCGCCGGAGATCCGCCGCGGGCTGGCCCGCCGGGGATCACCCGGCGCGGTGGCCGGGCTGACCCCGGAGCAGGCCGACGAGCGGACCGCGGTGGACGGTGCTGCCGAGCAGCAGCCGGTGTCCCGCCGGGCCTTCGTCGTGGCCGCCGGGCTGGGTGCCGGCGCGGTCACCGTCACCATGGTCGGGCAGACCTTCTCGCCGCTGGCCGACGTCTCGGTGCTCGCTCCGCGCCACCCGGGCGTGGGGCCGCAGGACCTGCCCGTGCGGCAGACCGCCGAACGGGCCGGGGTCACCGGGACCGCCCTCGACCCGGCCTACCGGCTGACCGTGGAGGGCCCCGACCGGCTCGATCTCACCCTGGCCGACCTGCGGGCCTTCCCGCAGCACACCGAGCAGCTGCCGATCACCTGCGTGGAGGGCTGGAGCGCCGGGGGAACGTGGACCGGGGTACGGCTGGCCGACCTGCTGGCCGCGGCGGGGCTGCCGCGGGGCACCGCCGTGACCGTCGAGTCACTGCAGCCCGGCGGGCTGTACCGGGCCTCGACGGTGGCCCCGCCGCATGCCCGCAGCCCGCGCACCCTGCTGGCCCTGCAGCTGGAGGGCGAGCCGCTGCACCTCGACCACGGCTACCCGGTGCGGCTGATCGCCCCGAACCGGCCCGGGGTCATGCAGACCAAGTGGGTCACGCGGGTGGCGCCGGCATGAGCCCGTCCGCCGACCCGTACGCCGGCGACCCGGCCCGGCCGGTCACCTCGGGGCTCCGGCCGTGGTGGCGGTGGCTGTTCCTGCTGCCCGGCCTGGCCGCGGTGCTCTACGGCGGGTACGGCCTGCTCACCGCCGGCAGCCGGATCCCGCTCTCCTCCTGGGCGACCTGGTTCCTCGGCAGCGCGCTGCTGCACGACCTGGTGATCGCCCCGCTGTGGATCGGGCTCGGCTGGCTGGCCGCCCGGTTCCTGCCGGGCCCGGCCCGGGCCCCCGTGGTGGTGGCCGCGGCGGTCAGCGGGGTGCTCACGCTGGTGACGCTGCCGTTCCTGCTCACCCCCGGCAACAGCCCGGCGAACCCGTCGTTCCTGCCCCGCGAGTACGGCCGCAACCTGCTGCTGGTGGTCCTCGCCGTCTGGGTGGTGGCCGCGGCCTGGTCGGTGGTCGCCGTCCGCCGCGCCCGCACCGCCCCCTGACCCCCATCCGGACTGCCGGCCGACCTGCCGGGGCCCGCCGCGAGTGGAAGGACCCGCTCCTCCCCGACCCTCGCAAGCTCGGGCCGGGCCCCTGGAGCGGGCCGGGGGCCGGTCGGTCCTCCTTCAGGCGGGGTGGGCGGCGGCGTAGGCGGCGAAGCGCCTCAGCGAGTACCGGACACCCGCCACCATCGCCGGCCGCACCAGCGGCCAGCCGAGCTGCCCGAGCCGGCCGAGCGGCAGGTCGAGGGACTCGGTCCACACGAACGTGGACGTCGACTCCCCGCGGGGCACCACCTCGAACGTGCCGGTGCCCCGGACCACGCGCCCGAGGTGCCGGACGTCGACCCGGCGCGGGGCCTCCCAGCTGGTGATCAGCATCGGGTCGAGAACGCCCAGCCGCCGCCCGCCGGGCAGCGGGACGCCGGTGCGGGCGACGAGCCGGCCACCGACGCCCTGCGCGCCGGGCACCCGACCGTCGCCGTCCTCGGTGCGCACGTCGGTGAGCAGCATCCACCGCCCCTGCGTCTCCCAGTCGACCAGCGCGGCCCACACCTGCTCGGCCGGTGCGGCCACGTCCACGGACAGGTTCACTTCAGGCATCGGCGTGCTCCTCGTCGTCGTCGACGGTCGCCGCGGGGACGCCCTCGGGGTCGGTGTCGTCTCGAGCGCGGGCCGCGGTGCCGACCCGGGCCGCCGTTGCGGCGCGGAGCGCCGCGATCGCGGCGTCCCGCTCGTCGAGGGTGCGCGCCAGCTGGTCGAGCAGCCAGTCGACCTCGGCCATCCGGTAGCCCCGGAAGGCCGGCGAGATGCGCAGCGCCCGGACGTCGTCGCCGGCGACCGGGCGGTCGTCGGGCAGCTCGACCGGTGAGCGGTCCAGGTCCGCCGGCGGCTGCGTCTCGCCGCGGCCCAGCAGCAGCGAGGCCCCGAGGAACAGCAGCCCGCCGACCACGAGCAGACCGAGGACGAAGACGACGGCGGACACCGGCGGTCAGTCGTCGAGGGGAGCGGGCCGGGCGACCGTGCCGTCGACCCCGCGGGCGGCGGCCTCCCGCTCCACCTCGGCCGCCTCGATGACCGCAACCACCTCGGCCACGTCGTCGGTGACGTGCAGCAGGTCGAGGTCGCCGGGCGACACCGTGCCGGCCTCGATCATCGTGTCGCGGATCCAGTCGACCAGGCCGCTCCAGTAGGCGCTGCCGAACAGGATCACCGGGAACCGGGTGACCTTCCGGGTCTGGACGAGGGTGAGGGCCTCGAAGAGCTCGTCGAGGGTGCCGAAGCCGCCGGGGAGGATCACGAAGGCCTGCGCGTACTTCACGAACATCGTCTTGCGCACGAAGAAGTAGCGGAACAGCACGCCGACGTCGACCCACTCGTTGAGCTCCTGCTCGAACGGCAGCTCGATGCCCAGCCCGACCGACATGCCACCGGCGTCGCAGGCGCCCTTGTTGGCTGCCTCCATCGCGCCCGGCCCGCCGCCGGTGATCACCGCGTACCCGGCCTTCGCCAGCTCGCCGCCGACCTGCTCGGCGGCCGCGTAGTACGGGGAGTCGGGCTTGGTACGGGCACTGCCGAACACGCTGACCGCGCGCGGCAGCTCGGCCAGCAGGCCGAACCCCTCGACGAACTCGGCCTGGATCCGCAGGACCCGCCACGGGTCGGCGTGCACCCAGTCGCTGCCGCCGCGGCGGTCCAGCAGCCGCTGGTCGGTCGTCGTCCCGGCGGTCTGCGGGTCGGGCTCGCCGCCCCGCAACGTGATCGGGCCGCGGTGCCGCGCCGGGCGCCGCCGCCGGCCGTCTGCTGTCTCGCTCATGTCCCACTCCCCCGAGGGTCGGTCAGATAGGCGACGAGGGCGTCCTCGGCCGGCTGCAGCCGGTCGATCCGGACGTGCTCGTCGACGGTGTGCGCCTGCTGCGGGTCGCCGGGCCCGTAGTTGAGCGCCGGGATGCCGAACGCGGCGAACCGGGCGACGTCGGTCCAGCCCAGCTTGGCCCGGGCCGGCCGCCCCACGGCCGCGACGAAGGCAGCGGCCGCGGGCTCGGACAGGCCGGGCAGCGCGCCGCCGGCGGAGTCGGTGACCTCGAGGGTCACCCCGGCGGCCAGCGCCTCCGCGAAGACCTCCCGGACGTGCGCCAGGGCCTGGTCCTCGTCGCGGTCGGGCGCGAACCGGAAGTTGACGGTCACCCGGCAGGAGTCGGGGACGACGTTGCCGGCGACCCCGCCCTCGATCCGCACGGCGTTGAGGCCCTCCCGGTACTGCAGGCCGTCGATCTCCACCTCGCGCGCCGGGTAGGCCGCCAGCGCGGCGAGGATCCCGGCCGCCCCGTGGACGGCGTTGACCCCGAGCCACGAGCGGGCGCTGTGCGCCCGCCGGCCCGGGACGTCGAGGACCACCCGCAGCGTGCCCTGGCAGCCGCCCTCGACGGCACCGTCGGTCGGCTCGAGCAGGATCGCCAGATCGCCGTAGAGCCAGCCACGCAGCTCCCGGGCGACCCGGCCGAGGCCGTTGCGGGTGGCCTCGACCTCCTCGTTGTCGTAGAAGACGAAGGTGAGGTCGTGCGCGGGGGCGGCGCCCGGAACGCCGAAGCGCCCGGCCAGCCGGAGCATCACCGCGTCGCCGGCCTTCATGTCGCTGGTGCCGCAGCCGTACAGCAACCCGGCTGCCCCGTCGACCCGGCTGGGTACGTTGCCGGCGACCGGAACGGTGTCCAGGTGGCCGGCGAGCACCACCCGGGAGGGCCGGTCGAGGTTCGTCCGGGCCAGCACGGTGTCGCCGACCCGGACCACCTCCAGGCCACCGAGTGCCCGGAGCGCGGCCTCGACCGCGTCGGCGAGCACCCGCTCGGAGCCCGAGGCCGACGGGACGTCGACCAGCGCGCGGGTCAGGGCCAGCACGTCGGCGGACAGGTCGAGCACGGGGGGCGGACCGGCAGGGGCTGTCACGGGCACTGAGCCTAGGGGCCGCCCGCGGTGCGGGCCGCCTCGGTAGCGTGGCCCACCGTGACCACAGCCACCGCCTCCCCGTCCGGCGCGACCGCCGTCGGCATCGCCACGGTGACCACCGCCGGCACCGTGCTGGACACCTGGTACCCCGCGCCCCGGCTCGGTGCGCCGCAGGGCCTGCCCACCGGCACCCGGCAGATCGGGATCCTGGAGGCCGAGGGCGAGCTGGGCCCGGACTACGGGGGTCTGGTGCGCACCGACGACGCCCGGGGCGTGCAGGTCTTCGCCGTCCGCACGGCGATCGCCGACCTGGCCGCCCCGCCGGTCGACGCGCACGACGTCTACCTGCGGCTGCAGCTGCTGTCGCACCGGCTGGTGCGCCCGCACGGGATGAACATGGACGGCGTGTTCGGGTTGCTCACCAACGTGGCGTGGACCAGCGCGGGGCCGGTCGAGGCGGCCGGGTTCTCCGCCGTCCGGATGCGGGCCGCGCTGGGCAACCTGACGGTCTTCTCCGTCGACAAGTTCCCGCGGATGGTCGACTACGTCGTTCCCTCCGGCGTGCGGATCGCCGACGCCGACCGGGTGCGCCTGGGCGCCCACCTGGCCGAGGGCACCACCGTCATGCACGAGGGGTTCGTGAACTTCAACGCCGGGACGCTCGGCCCCTCGATGGTGGAGGGCCGGATCAGCGCCGGGGTCGTCGTCGGCCCCGACTCCGACATCGGCGGCGGCGCCTCGATCATGGGCACCCTGTCCGGCGGCGGCAAGCAGGTCGTCTCGATCGGCGCGGGCTGCCTGCTCGGCGCCAACGCCGGCATCGGCATCTCCCTGGGCAACCGGTGCGTCGTCGAGGCCGGCTGCTACGTGACGGCCGGTTCGCGGGTGACGCTGCCCGACGGTTCGGTGGTCAAGGCCGCCGACCTCTCCGGCCGCGACGGGCTGCTCTTCCGCCGGAACTCGGTGTCCGGCGCGCTCGAGGCCATCCCGCGGGACGGCGACTGGGGGGCGCTCAACGCCGCCCTGCACGCCAACTGAGAAAGGAGCCCCTGCCCCCCACCGCTCGCACGCTCGCGGCGGGACCCTGCAGGGGCCCGGCCCGGCGCGGCGCGCGGCGCCGGCTCACCGGGTCCGCACAGCTGACGCACCTACCATCGGCGACGATGACCAGCGCCCCGGTGACGCCCCGTCGGCCACCGGCCCGGAGTGGCTCCACCGCGGTGCGGCCCCGGCAGCCGGCCCGCCGCGGGGGCCGACGTCCGGCCCGGCGGTCGCGCCGAGCTCGGCGTGCCGCCGTTGGCCGCGGGCTCGGCTGGCTGGCCGCCGTCGCCGCGCTCACCCTGGTGGCCGTGCTCGCCGTGCACCGGGATGCCCCCGGGACCACCCCGATCGCCGGCCGCTGCACCGTGGCCGGCTCCGACCTGACCCTCACCACCGCGCAGGCGGCCAACGCCGCCACGATCGCGGCAGTGGCCCGCAGCCGCGGGCTGCCGCAGCGGGCGACGGTGATCGCCCTGGCGACGGCGCAGCAGGAGTCGCGGATCCGCAACCTCGACTACGGCGACCGCGACTCCCTGGGCCTGTTCCAGCAGCGCCCCTCGCAGGGCTGGGGCAGCGAGGCGCAGGTGCAGGACCCGGTCTACGCCACCGGCAAGTTCCTCGACGGGCTGGTGAAGGTGCCCGGCTGGGAGACCGGTGACCTGACGACTACCGCGGACGCGGTGCAGCGCAGCGCGTTCCCGCTGGCCTACCGACAGTGGACCGGCATGGCCCAGACGCTGGCCGGCGCGCTGCTGTCGGACTCACCCGCGCAGCTGTCGTGCACCTTCAGCCCGCCTCAGGCGAGCGGCCCGGTCGAAGACCGCGCGGCCGCCGTCGCCGACGTCGTCCGCCGCGAGGCCGGTACCCCGACCGTCCTGCCCGGCGGTCTCGTCTCGGTGGCCGCGGCCGGGTGGCCGGAGGCGAGCTGGGCCGTGGCGCACGCCGAGCGGCTGCAGCTGGCCGGGGTGCGCTTCGCCGACTGGTCGTGGAGCCCGGGCGGCGGCTGGGTCCAGACCGGCGAGGTCGTCGGTGATCTACAGCTACAGCTGGCCAACTGAGAGATCGGAACTGTCGTAGCCGCTGGACAGACTCGGCTCGTGATCGATCCGAGGGAAGCCAGACCCCAGCGATGGGACGACATGACCCGGGACGCACTGGAAGAACTCCTCGCAGGCGGGCTGACGCCCGACCGGATCGGCGAGCTCTACGCCCGCAGCGGCTCCCTCGTCCGGCTGGTCGCACGCCGCTGGGGACTCGATTGCCGAGCGCTGCGTGCCCGGTCGCTCGGTCTGAGCATCACCGATCCGGACATCGCGGCGCAGTTCGTGCGTGTGGTCGACGGGGCACCGTTGAGCCACCTGCCGGCTGACTTGATGTCCGGGAGCGGGGCCCGGTGTCGATGGCGGTGCCCTGACTGTGCCGAGGAGTGGGTCACCTCCGTGGCGAACCGCACCAAGCGGAAGTCTGGTTGCCCAGCATGTGCACGGGAGCGCGGGCTCGCACTGGCGCGATCCCGGGTCGCAAAGTCATCGCCGCTGTCCGTGGCCAGACCAGGACTCGTCGCTGAGTTCGTGACGAACCTCAGCCGGCCGGACCGAGGCCTCGAGAGCACGCCCAGCGGGTCACATGACCGCGTGCGCTGGCGCTGCCGCCGAGGACACGAGTGGGAAACCACGGCACGTCAGCGCGTGCGGCACGCTACGCAATGCCCCACGTGCCTGGCCGGCCTCTGGACGAGCCGCCTGGAGTTCCAGGTCGCCGAACTCGTGCAGGCCAGCACGGGTGTCACCGTGAGCGTCGGCGCTCGCGTGCGTCGAACCGACCGCGCGGCGGACGAGCACATCGACCTGCTGATCGACTCCCTCGACCTGCTCATCGACCTCGACCCCAGTCGCTGGCACTCGTCTCACGAGTCGGTGGAACGAGACACTCGCAAGCTCGAACGGCTCGCGGGACGCCAGTACGTCCGGGTGCGGCCGAGGACTCTCGGGTTGCTGCGTTCAGGGCGGGCAACCGTCGAGCAGCAGATCTTCCTGTCAACGGACGACGAACACGACCCGTGGTCGTGGTCCCTGGCCGTGCTGCAGGTCGTGGCGGCGATCTCGCCATCGACACGGATCCAGGACCTCACGCCCCTCGCGGAGGATGCGGCGCTGGCTCGTGCTGACCGCCGGTGGCGGGCCCTTCGAACAGACCCACGGCGACGGAGTCTGCGCTCGGAGCACCCCCTCGTGGCCGACCAACTCGTCGAGGTGGTCGGACGTCCAGGTCTCACTGCAGCCGACCTCACGCCCGCAGGCGAGGACCGGGTCCTGTGGATGTGCCCGGAGTGCGGACACCGATGGGAGGCGCGCGTGGCGAATCGCACGCTGCTCGGAACCGGCTGCCCACCCTGCTCCTACCGCCGAGGCGCCGCTCGATCTGCGAGGCCACGACCGGGGCGCAGCTTCGCTGATCGCCACCCACTGTTGGCCGGGTACTTCGTCGACAACGTGACCCACCCCGGCGTGGGGCCGGGCCAGCTCAAGCCCAACAGCATCGACCGCTGCTCGTGGACCTGCCCGCACTGCAAGGGCCCATGGATCGCGACGCCGCACGCGCTCAACCAGCGACCACGAGGCGGTTGTCGCGGTTGTTCGTCCACGCGGATGGCATCCAGCCGCCGACAACGCCCATCGGGCTCCGGCGCGGTCCAGCCGACGATCGGCTGAGCACGACGCGGCAGCGAACGCGGTTTCGGCCGCGCTCGACGGTCACGCCCATCGCCGGTTGGACGAGCTGCGGGCGGCCCTCCAGCAGCACGCTCGCCCGGGCCGGCTGAGCGGCCGTCGCGGCCGGAAGCGCTCAGCCCGCCAGGCGCGCGACCGCCGCCTCGATCCGCTCGTCGGAGGCGGTCAGCGCCATCCGCACGTGCCGCGAACCGGCCGGGCCGTAGAAGCTGCCCGGTGCGGCGATGACGCCGAGCCCGGCCAGCCAGTCGATCGTCGTCCAGCAGTCCTCGTCCCGGGTGACCCACAGGTAGAGGCCGGCCTCGGAATGGTCGATCCGCGCGCCGGCGGCGCGCACCGCCGCGGTCAGCTTCGCGCGGCGGCGGCCGTACCGGGCCCGCTGCGCCTCGACGTGCTCGTCGTCGGACAGTGCGGCCACCATCGCAGCCTGCACCGGCGTGGGCACCAGCAGCCCGAGGTGGCGGCGGGCCTCCCAGACCCGCCGCACCAGCGCCGGGTCACCGGACAGCAGCCCGCCGCGGTAGCCGGCAGCCGTGGATTGCTTGGACAGCGAGTGCACGGCGAGCAGGCCGGTGTGGTCGGGACCGGCCACGGCCGGGTGCAGCACGGAGCGCGGCGCGACGTCCCAGCCCAGCTCGACGTAGCACTCGTCGGCGACGACCGGGACGCCTTGCTCGCGGCCCCAGCGCACCCAACGGGCGAGCTCGTCGTCGGAGAGCACCCGGCCGTGCGGGTTCCCCGGCGAGTTCAGCCAGGCCAGCACGACGTCGGCGGCGTCGTCCGGTGGGGTGTCGGTGCGCAGCACCTGCAGCCCGGCGACGATCGCGCCGACCTCGTAGGTGGGGTAGGCGACCTCGGGGACGACGACGGTGCCACGGCCGGACAGTCCGAGCATGGTCGGCAGGAACGCGACCAGCTCCTTGGAACCGATCGTGGGGATCACCGAGGGGTCGGCGCCGAACGGATCGGCCAGCGTGACGCCCAGCCGCCGCTGCAGCCAGCCCGCGGCGGCGCGGCGCACGTCGGCGGTGCCCAACGCGGTCGGGTAGCCCGGCGCGTTGCCGGCCGCCGCCAGCGCCTCGACCAGCACCTGCGGTGTGGGGTCGACCGGCGTGCCGATCGACAGGTCGACGACGCCGCCGGGATGCTCGGCCGCACGGGACCGGGCCGGCGCCAGGGAGTCCCAGGGGAAATCCGGCAACCGGTGGGCGGCCCCCGCCCGAGGTGCCGCCGCGGTCACTCCGCCTGCGGCGGAAGGGCGGCCACCAGCGGGTGGTCCTTGGGGATCTTGCCCGTCTTGGCGGCACCACCGGGGCTGCCCAGGTCGGAGAAGAACTCCACGTTGGCGTTGTAGTAGTCCTTCCACTTGTCCGGGACATCGTCCTCGTAGTAGATGGCCTCCACCGGGCAGACCGGCTCGCAGGCACCACAGTCGACGCACTCGTCGGGGTGGATGTAGAGCATCCGTTCGCCCTCGTAGATGCAGTCCACCGGACACTCGTCGATGCACGCCTTGTCGAGAACGTCGACACAGGCCTGGGTGATGACGTAGGTCACGGGGTTCCTCCGGGGGCGCACGGGCGGCGACCCTGGCCACGGCCAGGGTCGGTTCGATCGTGCCAAGTATCCCCTGCCCCTGGTCGGCCTGCGAAAGGGGTGCCCGGACCCGCCGACCGGCTCCGCGCGGCCGCCGACGGAAGGTCACCCCCAGGGGAGGGCGAAGATCGCCGCTCGGCGTGGTCGACCTCGAACTGCTGGCCGGGCGCCGACGGCCGGGCCTGGAGGGCGACCGGCTCGGCGAGTGGCTGCTGCGCGCCGGCGGTGGCTCCACTGCGGGCCAACTCCGCCCTGGTGGCGGGCGCGCCCCCGGACGACGCCTGGCTGACCGGCTACCGCGACGGGGCCTGGCCACCGAGGTGATGGCGGGGCTATAGCGGGCTGCAGCACTGGGGGCCGGACGCGGCGCCTGCTCGGTGCACCTGCGGGTCGTCGCGGCCAACCGGGCCGCCCTCGCCCGCTACCGGCGGTCGGCCTTCATCGGGCACCATCGCTGCCGCTACCGGCGCCGCCGCCCCGGCTGACGGCCTGCGCCGCGCCCGCGGGCGGGCGCGGCGGCGCGCCCAGCATCCGGCCGACGGCGAGCGACGCCGCGACCACGCCGAGCAGCAGGAACGCCAGGTTGACCAGTTGCGTGGCGCCGTCCCCACCGGTGATCAGGAGATCCCCCTCGGGCCGGCGGACCGAACCGCCGACGGCGATGACCAGCCACACCACCGCCGGCAGGGCGCCGACCAGCCGGGAGCCCGACAGCCGGTGCGCGGCCCGCACGAGCACCAGGTTGCCGGCCACCGCGGCGAGCACCGACACCGGCACCGGGACGCCACCCACCCGCCACGGCAGCCAGAAGACCTCCACCAGAGCCAGCCAGCCGGCCACCAGGACGGCCAGCAGCGCCCAGCCGAGCCGCCGCAGCGACCGGCTCACGGCAGGCCGGCGAAGAGGTCGTCCTCCCAGCCGGCCGCGCCGGCGCCGGCCGGGCCACGCTGCCCGCGGACCAGCCGGTAGTACTCGGTGGCCATCACTTCCAGGCCGAGGTTGTTCGACAACGCGAAGAACGGGCCGTCCACGGTGATCTGGGTGGGGTGGGAACGCATCGCGGCGTCCTTGTCCGCCGCGTGCGCGCTGCCGTCGACGGCGGCGGTCACCAGCTCGTCGGGCACCGCGAAGGGCACCTCGTCGATGTCACCGAGCCCCTCGAACGGGGAGGCCTCGCCGAGCGCGGCCATGGCGGCGATGCCGTCGCGCAGCACCGAGCGGGGCATGCAGCACCAGTAGACCTTCGCGACCTCCCAGGCCTCGCCCAGCTCGGGCCGGTGGGTGGGGTCGGCGGCCAGTTCCACGGCGCGCATCGCGACCCGGTGGGCCTGGATGTGGTCGGGGTGGCCGTAGCCGCCGTTCTCGTCGTAGGTGACCAGCACCTGCGGGCGGACCTCCCGGACGACGGCCACCGCATGGTCGGCCGCCTCGTCCAGGTCGGCGTTCCAGAAGGCGCGCGCGGCGCCGTTGGCCGGCGTCCCCATCATCCCGGAGTCGCGGTACCGCCCGGCGCCGCCCAGGAACCGCCAGTCGGTGACGCCGAGCGCGGCCATGGCCGCGGCGAGCTCGCTGATCCGGTAGCCGCCGAGCTGGTCGGCCCGGTCAGCGGCGAGCTGCCCGAGCTCGGGCACCAGGACCTCACCCTCCTCACCGAGCGTGCAGGTGAGCAGGGTGACGTGCGCCCCCTCCGCGACGTAGCGGGCCATGGTGGCCCCGTTGTTGATCGTCTCGTCGTCGGGATGGGCGTGCACGAACAGCATGCGGTGGTCTGTCACGCGAGCCATTACATCGCGACCCTTCGGGCCGCACCGCGGCCAGGTGCCGTTCCCCTGTCGCGGGGAGCCGTTGCGTCGAGCTCCGGCGGGACCCTCCGGGTCCGCGCCGGATCACGACTGGACTGCCCGTGGTCGTCGGTTCCCTACAACACCCTGGCCGGCTCGGCGTAGTGGCAGGCGTTGAGGTGGCCGGCCCCGCGGTCCTCGAGCGCGGGGTCGGCGGTGATGCACAGCTCGCGCTGACCGTCGGTGAGCACGTTGGCGAACTTCTGGCACCGCGTGCGGAAGCGGCAGCCCGACGGCGGGTTGGCCGGGCTCGGCACGTCGCCGGAGATGATGATCCGCTGCCGGGCGCGCTCACGACGGGGGTCGGGCAGCGGGATCGCCGACAGCAGAGCCTGCGTGTACGGGTGCGCCGGCCGCTCGAATAGCTCGTCGCGATCGGCGATCTCGATGATCCGGCCCAGGTACATGACGGCGACCCGGTCGGAGATGTGCTTGACCACCGACAGGTCGTGGGCGATGAACAGGTAGGACAGCCCCAGCTCGTTCTTCAGATCTTCGAGCAGGTTGATGACGCCGGCCTGGATGGAGACGTCCAGTGCCGACACCGGCTCGTCGAGCACCAGCACCTTGGGCTGCAGGGCCAGCGCGCGGGCGATGCCGATGCGCTGCCGCTGTCCACCGGAGAACTCCGAGGGGTACCGGTTGGTGTGCTCAGGGTTCAGCCCGACGGTCTCCACCAACTCCCGGACGCGGGACCGCAACTCGGCGTCGTTCTTGGTCAGGCCGTGGATGATCAGCGGCTCGGCGACGATGTCGAACACCGGCAGCCGGGGGTTCAGCGACGCGTAGGGGTCCTGGAACACCAACTGGATGTCCCGCCGTAGCGGGCGCATGTCTCTGCGGGACAGCCCCACCAGCTCGCGTCCCTGGAACGTCACCGATCCGGCGGTCGCCGGCTGCAGGTTAAGGATCGCCCGGCCGGTGGTGGACTTGCCGCACCCTGACTCGCCGACCAGGCCGAGCACCTCGCCGGCATACAGATCGAGGTCGATGCCGTCCACGGCGCGGACCGCGCCGACCGTGCGCTTGAGCAGGCCGCCGCCCTTGATCGGGAAGTGCTTCTCCAGCCCGCGGACGCGCAGGATCGGTTGACCGGGCCGGGGGGCGGCGTCGCCGGTGCGCTGCGTGCCGGCGGCGGTCATGCCCGATCTCCGTTCCTGGTCCCGGTCGTGGCCCGCGCGTCCCCGGCCGGCTGCGCGTCCCCGGCGGTCTGGTTGAAGACCTCGCCGGCGCGGCCGTGCGCCTTGGCCACCTCCTGGGTGCGGATGCAGGCCGCGGTGTGCCCGGCGCCCACCTCGAACAGCGGCGGCTCGGCCTCGTCGCACTCGGTGACGTGCAGCGGGCAACGGGGCGCGAAGGGACACCCCGGCGGCATGTTCAGCAGCGAGGGCGGCGATCCGAGGATCGGGGTGAGCCGCTCCTTGGTGGTGGAGTCCAGCCGCGGCAGGGACCCGAGCAATCCGAGGGTGTAGGGCATCCGGGGCTCGTAGTAGATGTCCTCGACGCTGCCCACCTCCACCGGCCGCCCGGCGTACATGACCAGCACCCGGTCGGCGATCCCGGCGACCACACCCAGGTCGTGCGTGATGAGGACCATGGCCGCGCCGGTCTCCTGCAGCGCCGTCTGCAGCACCTCGAGGATCTGCGCCTGGACGGTGACGTCGAGCGCCGTCGTCGGCTCGTCGGCGATGATCACCTCCGGCTGGTTGGCCATGGCGATGGCGATGACCACCCGCTGGCGCATTCCGCCGGAGAACTCGTGCGGGTAGGACTTCACCCGCTCCGCGGCGTTGGGGATGCCGACGAGTTCCAGAAGCTCGACCGCGCGCGCCCCGGCCGCCTTGGACGACAGCGACCGGTCGTGAGCGCGCAGCGTCTCCTCGATCTGGTAGCCGATCCGGTACACCGGGTCCAGCGAGGTCATCGGGTCCTGGAAGATCATCGAGACGCCCTTGCCACGAACCCGGGACATGCTGCGGTCCTTCTGCCCGAGCAGTTCCTGCCCGCGGTACCGGATCGAGCCGGCGACCCGGGCCGACGCGGGCAGCAGACCCATGACCGCCAGCGACGTCACCGACTTGCCGGAGCCGGACTCACCGACGATGCCCAGCACCTCACCGGATCGCAACGTGTAGTCGACACCGCGGACGGCGTGGACCAGCCCGTCCTCGCTCGGAAAGCGGACGTTGAGGTCGCTGACCTCCAGCAGCGGCGCCGAGGGATCGAAGCCGCCGAGGCTGGTGGTGCGGGAGCCGGCCTGGCTCAGGGTGCCGGTCGAGGTGGCGCCGGCAGCGGTGGCACCGGACGCGGACGCAGCGGGGCCCGGGGTCCCGAGGGTGGACATGGAACTCCTGTTCAGGCCCGCACGCGGCGGTTGCTCGGGTCGAAGGCGTCGCGGATGCCGTCGCCGATCAGGTTGATCGACAGCACGATGATGATCAACGTGAGGCCCGGGAAGTAGAACAGCCAGGGTCGGGTGCTCGCGGCCTGCACCCCGTCGGAGACGAGCCGGCCCAGGCTCGTCTGGTTGGCCCCGTTGACCCCGAAGCCCAGGTAGGTCAGCGACGCCTCGAGGATGATGGCCACCGCCGCGGCGAGGGTCGTCCAGACGATCAGCGAGCCGAGCGCGTTGGGGATCAGGTGCTTGAAGATGATCCGCCGGCTGGAGGCGCCCATTGCGTGCGCCGCCTCCACGTACTCCTTCTCGCGCAGCGAGAGGAACTGGCTGCGCACGATGCGGGCGAGGTCGAGCCAGCCGAACAGCCCCAGGATGATCCCCACGCCCAGCGGCGTCCGCGACCCCGGGAAGTTGCTCGCGACGACGATCAGCACGACCAGGAGCGGCACGGTGAGGATCAGGTCGACGAGCCGCATGAGCACGCTGTCGACCCACCTGCCGAAGTAGCCCGCGAGCGCGCCCACGAGCAACCCGATCGGCAAGGCGATGACGACGAACAGCAGCACGATGAACAGGGATCGCTGGACGCCCTGCATCAGCCCGGCCAGCAGGTCCCGGCCGATCTCGTCGCTGCCGAAGAGGTAGTCGGCGGTGCCCGGCGGGACCGACTGGGCACCGACATTCTGATCGGCGTAGTCGACCCCCTGGATGACCGGCCCCAGGAAGCCGAAGCCGAGCATCAGCACGAAGATCGCCAGCCCGGTCATGCCGACCTTGTCGTGCAGGAACCGCCGGACGATCTGCTGCCGCTGGCTGCGCGCCTTGACGGTGAACTCGCGCTCGACCCCGCCCCCCTCGGGACTGCTCGGTACGCCGGGGACGGCGGGGCCGGTGGACGTCTCGGTAGCCACCATGTCTGCCTCTTCTCTCTGCGCCCGTACGCCGGTCAGGACAGTCGGATGCGGGGGTCGAGGACCGCGTAGAGGATGTCGGCGACCAGGTTGAACAGCACGACGAACACCGCGCTCACCAGGAGCCAGCCGAGCACGACGTTGATGTCGTTGTTCCCGATGCCGTTCTGGATGAGGTACTCACCCATGCCGTGCCAGACGAACACCTGCTCGGTGATGATCGCGCCGCCGAAGAGGGTGCCGACGTAGAGCGCCACCACGGTGGTCAGCGGGATGAGCGCGTTGCGCAGCCCGTGCCGGACGACCGTGCGCCGATAGGTGAGCCCCTTGGCCCGTGCCAGCCGCATGTAGTCCGATCCCAGGACGTCGAGCATGGCCGACCGCTGGAACCGGCTCCAGGCGGCGAAGGCCAGCAGCGCCAGGCTGACCGTGGGCAGCACCAGGTGCCCGAGCCGGTCCGACCACAGCTCCCAGCCATCGGCGTACAACGCCAGCCCGGGCGTCTCCTCGCCGATCGTGTAGAGGATCTGCTCACCGAACAGGTCGTTGACCCCTCCGGCGACGAACTCCTTCAGCAGCGCAGCGAACCAGAAGGTCGGCAACGCGATCAGCAGGTACACGAGGAACGTCAGGACGTAGTCGGAGGCCTTGTACTGCCGGACCGCGCCGATGACGCCCACGATGATCGCCAGCACGATGGCGATCACCATGGCCAGCAGGATCATCCGGCCGGTGACCAACAGCCGGCTGCCCAGCTGCTCGGCCACCGGGGTGCCGTTGACCGTCTCGCCGAAATCGCCGGTGAGGGCCCCGGTCAGCCAGTTCCAATAGCGCACGAAGAAGTTGTCGTCGAGCCCGAGCTCCTCCCGCAGGTTGGCGAAGAACGACTCCGGCGGGCGCGGCTGCAGCGTGTAGTAGCGGGCGAGCGGGTCGAAGCTGGCGGCGCAGAGCGCGAACACCAGGAAAGAGCTGGCGAGCAACACGAAGACGGACGCGATGATCCGCCGGATCGTGAAGAAGAACATGCGGTGACCTTACGCCGGGAGCGGAAGTCGTCCGGTCTGGAACGACCAGTTCAGCGGCCCGCCGGGCGCGTACGCAGGTCGTGCGCACGACGCGGCGAGGAGCGGGCGACCCGGCCGGTCGGGGGCCACGGCGGCCACGTGGCGGGCGTGGCGTCGGAACCTCGACTCCGGACACACCGCGGCCCCCGGGAGGTGCTCCCAGGGGCCGCGGGCCGGGGTCAGGTGCTGACCGCAGCGGTCACTGGAGGGTCCAGGTCTCCGAGTTCCACAACGGACCGGCCTGGGTGGAGTTGTCCTCCACGCCTTCGATCGCGCTCTGGTAGGCGATGAAGGTCGGCTTCTGGTAGAGCGGCACCGTGGCCATCTGCTCCCACAGCAGCGCGTCGATCTGGTTGCCCAGCTCGGCCTGCGCCTCGGGGTCCGGCTCGGTCACGAACTGCTGGAACAGCGCGTCGATCTCCGGCGTGCCCTGCCGCGAGTAGTTCTGCTGCACGTTGTCGCCCTGCGGGGAGCTGTAGATCGACTGGGTGGCGGCGCGCAGCGGCGAGCCCACCCAGGCGAACAGCGCCGCCTGGAAGCCACCGGCCGCGAGGGAGGTCGGCTTGTCGACGTTGGCGAAGATGTCCGGGTTGGCGTTGTACGTGGCGTTGATGCCTGCCTCACGCAGCTGCGGGATCATCACCTCGATCGTCGTCTGGCGCAGCGGGTTGTTGGCCGTCGTGTCGATCTGGATGTTCAGCGGGCCGCGCTCGGGGTGGACGTAGATCCCGTCCGGGCCGGCGGTGTAGCCCGACTGCTCCAGCAGCTGGCGGGCCATCTCGACGTTCTGGGTCTGGTACTCATCGGGCGCGGTCGCCTCGTACTGCGGCTGGTTGTTGAAGTAGATCCGGTTCTGCAGGACCTGCGCGTCGGAGGAGAACTGACCGACGGTCTGCTCGACGATCTCCTCCCGGTCCAGCGCCATGGCGAACGCGCGCCGCACGTTGATGTCGGCCAGGTGCGGGTCCTGGGTGTTGAAGTCCAGGTGCTCGAACGACAGACCGAAGGTGATCTCGCTCTCGACGTTGGGCTCCAAGCCCTGGACCTGCTCGACCAGGTCCAGCTGCGGCTGCGGGTAGATCACGCCGAGCTCGCCGCTCTGGATGCCCTGCACCGCCGTGGTCGGGTCGTTGCCGATGTTCTGGATGACCAGCTGCTCGAGGTTCGGCCCGTCGCCCCACCACTCGGGGTTCGGCGTGAGGACGACGATCTGACCCCCGACGTCGATGTTCTCCGCCAGCAGCTGCCACGGCCCGCCCGAGATGTCGCTGGGGAGCCCTTCGCTGATCGGCCAGCCGGCGGTCAGCGACTCGCACAGCGCGACCGGGTCCTCGTCGTCCATCAGGTGCGCCGGCAGGATGCCGCCGCCGAAGTCGCCGCTGAACAACCCCTGCCAGTCGGCGTAGGGAGTTGCATAGGTGACCGTGACCGTCTTGCCGTCGTCGGAGCCCTCGACCGACTCGATCTGCTCGTAGCCCGTGGTCGACAGCACCGAGGCACAGCCGCCGGCAGCCGGGTCACCGCTGCGGCTGCTCCGCCAGGTGAACTCGAAGTCGTCGGCGGTGATCGGCGTGCCGTCGCTCCACACGGCCTCGTCCCGGATCGTGTAGACGTTGACCTGGGTGCCCCCCTCGGTCTCGAGGGTGGGCTCCTCGGCCAGCAGGTTGTCGTTGTACTCGACGCTGAAGTCCGGGAGAGCGTTGAAAGTGCCCGGGAGGATGCCGTTCAGGATGTTCGCCGTCGAGACGGCGTTGCCCGCGGCGATGTTCGGGAAGAGGTTCTCCGGGAAGTCGGTCGCCTCACCGAACACCACGCGGCCCGACTGGCCACCGGAGCCGTCCTCGCCTCCGCCGTCATCACTGCCGCCGCACGCCGACAGCACCAGGGCGCCGGCGACGCCGGTGGCGACGAGCGCCGCACTCCGCTTGCTGAACTTCACGTTCGCTTGCCTCCTCGACCCGCATGCGCGGGCGGAATGATCAGGTCGACCGACCCGGGATCGGCCGGATGGGCCGGGGACGGACTCGTCACAGTGTGTCGTAGGGCTCGGCCGGCCCGAGTGAGCAGGCCGTGACTACTGGACAGTAGGCAGCGCCGGAGAACGCCGTCCACGGCCGTCACCCATTTGTGATCTGGGCTCGCGAGCACCGCCCGGAGCCCGCAAGAAGTGCGTCGCCAACCGCACTTCGCCGGGCGATTTCCAGACGCAGGACCGTCCCGGTGCACGAATTGGGTGCCACCGGCACGCTCCGCCCCGCGCCGATGTGTCAGACCGGCCACCGGGGGTATCGATCCCGCTGACTGGATCGCAGCACTCGAGGAGGAACCGTGAGCGGCATGGACAAGATGAAGAACAAGGCCGAGGAGCTCGCGGGTCAGGGCAAGGAGGCCGCCGGCAAGGCGACCGACAACCGCGACCTCGAGGCGGAGGGCCACGCCGACCAGGCTTCCGGCAACGCCAAGCAGGCCGGCGAGAAGGTCAAGGACATCTTCAAGTGACCTACCGACTCATCCACTGAAGAAGCCGGGCGGCGGCGGCCGCCCGCGACAAGAGCGCCGTCCCCGGCCCGGTCAGGGACGGCGCTCCCCCGCATCCGCACCCCGCACCCGCGCCTTTTCGGCCGTCGACGAGGGCCACGACGCCGGCCGCCCGCTTGCTCCGCCACTGCCCTCGCCGACGCGCCACCTCGGCCACGAACGCCTGCTCGCTGAGCCGGCCGGCATGCAACATGCCATCGATGAAAGCGACCGCCGTCCCGGTCGTCTCCAAGGTCGCCAACTCCCACGCGCTGCGCTGTGCCGAGGTGACACGGACGCCGTCCTCTGCCATCCAGGTGTCCGCCGGCCCGAGGTCGGTCTTGTGCACCCGCACACCGCGGGGTCCGTCCCACGGACAGCCACGGGGCACGATCACCAGCACCGGGCCCGTCACGGAACTGAACGGGCGCCGAACCACCCGGCTGCCGACCGGCGGGGGTCAGCGGCGGGCGAGGAGGGCGCGGACGGCGGGGAGCAGCGGCCGGTCGGCGGGGATCCAGTCCAGCGCCTCGAGGTCCGCGCCGGGCAGCCAGCGCAACTCGCTGTGCTCGGCGGCGGACAGCTCGCCTCCGGCGATCCGGCACCACCACACCCGCAGGGTCGAGGCGCCCGGGGCCCCGCCGGCGACGACGCCGTCCAGCGGGACCTCGCCGACGAACGCCCGCGGGACGACGACGACGCCCAGCTCCTCGCGACACTCCCGGACCAGGGCGGCCAGGTCGGTCTCGCCGCGCTCGACCTTGCCGCCGGGGAACTCCCACAGCCCGGCGAGGGAGCCGGTGCCGCGCTGGGCGACCAGCACCCGGCGCTGCTCGTCGACCACCGCCGCACCCACCACCTGGGTCACCGCCAGCGCACGGAGGGCGGCGGCCGCGGCGTAGGCGTCCAGGTGCGCCTGCATCGCCCGCAGCAGCCGGCGTCGCACCACCGTCCGGTCGACCAGCCCACCGAGCACCCCGGGGAGCCCCGTGCACCAGTCGACCTGCTCGACGACGAGCGTGCCGGCGCCGGTGGCGGCGAACGAGCGGGTGTGCGTCCGGGATCCCGGGCCCGGGGCCGCGGCGTAGACGTCCCGGTACGGGCGCAGCGACTCGACCTCGCGCAACGGGCGCGGCCAGGGCCGGCCGAGGGCGCGCGCGACATCGAACGCGACGGTCGACGGCGCCTCCACCAGAGTGGTGAACCGCAGCTGGGGCACCGCGGCAGCCTCTCAGACACGGCAGGATGGGGCCGTGCGCATCTCCGCCCGAGTCGACTACGCGGTACGGGCGGCCATCGAACTGGCCGCCGTTGCGCCCGACGCCCTGACCTGTGACCGCATCGCCCAGGCACAGGGCATTCCCTCGCGGTTCCTCCAGTCGATCCTGGGCGACCTGCAGCACGCGCGGCTGGTCACCAGCCAGCGCGGCCGCGAGGGCGGTTACCGGCTGGCGCTGCCTGCCGAGCAGGTCTCGATCGCCCGGGTCATGCGGATCGAGCAGGGCTTCCTCGCCGAGGTGCACGGCCAGCGCCCCGAGGACGTCGAGTACCCCGGTGCCGCCACGGCCCTGGCCAGCGTGTGGGTGGCGGCCCGGGAGAGCTACCGCCAGGTCCTGGAGCGGGTGACCCTGGCCGACGTCGTCGCCGGCACGCTGCCGGCCAACGTCACCGAGCTGGTGGAACTGGAGGGCGCGTGGCGTTCCTTCGGCGCCACCGGCAGCCAGGACGACGGCGGGGCGGCCGGCGAGAAGCCGGCGACGGCAGCCGGCTGACCGGCGACGCGCCGGGGCCACGGGCCCATCGCGGCAACATGTGGGACGATCAGGGTGTGACTGACTGCGGCTCGCTCCTCGTGGCGCGGCTGCACATCGATCTGGCGCGGGTCTCCAGCGCCGCGTGTCGCACCGCGCGCTGACCCGGTTCCGCCCGCAGCCACCGCTGCACACCCCCCCATCGGCAGCACCCCGGTAGCCCGCCCGTGCGGCGCGCGCCGGCGCAGAGGAGAAGTACTGACGTGTCCTCCCCCACCCGCACCAGCAACCGCCCCGTCCGCGGGCAGGGCCAGTGGGCGCTCGGTTACCGGGAGCCGCTGAACCCCAACGAGCGGATGAAGAAGGACTCCGACGGCCTCGAGGTCCGCCAGCGGATCCTCGACCTGTACTCGAAGAGCGGGTTCGACGGCATCGACCCCGGCGACCTGCGCGGCCGCATGCGCTGGATGGGCCTCTACACGCAGCGGGCCCAGGGCATCCCCGGCGGCAAGACCGCCGTGCTGGAGCCCGAGGAGCTCGAGGATTCCTACTTCATGATGCGGGTGCGCACCGACGGCGGCGCCCTGAGCAGCGAGCAGCTCGGCGTCATCGGCGGGATCAGCACCGACTTCGGCCGGGACGTCGCCGACATCACCGACCGGCAGAACGTGCAGCTGCACTGGATCCGGATCGAGGACATCCCGGAGATCTGGCGGCGGCTGGAGGCCGTGGGCCTGACGACGACCGAGGCGTGCGGCGACACCCCGCGCGGGATGCTGAACTGCCCGCTGGCCGGCGTCCTGGCCGACGAGGTCCTCGACGCCAGCGGCGTGATGGCCCAGACGGTCGAGCGGTACCTCGGCGACCCGGCCTTCAGCAACCTGCCCCGCAAGTGGAAGACGTCGATGTCCGGCTGCGTCGACCACTGCACCGAGCCCGAGCTGGACGACGTCTCCTTCGTCGGCGTCCGCAACGAGGCCGGCGAGGCCGGCTACGACCTGTGGATCGGCGGCGGCCTGTCGACGAACCCGAAGCTGGCCCAGCGGATCGGCGTCTTCGTCCGCCCCGACCAGGTCACCGACGTCTGGGCGGCCGCGACCTCGATCTTCCGGGACTACGGCTACCGCCGGCAGCGCAACCACGCCCGGATGAAGTTCCTGATGGCCGACTGGGGCCCGGAGAGGTTCCGTCAGGTCCTGCAGGACGAGTACCTGCACGCCGCCCTGCCCGATGGCCCGGCCCCGGCCCCGGCGGCGCACGACCAGCGCGACCACGTCGGCGTGCGCAAGCAGAAGGACGGCAGCAACGCCCTCGGCTTCGCGCTGCGCACCGGCCGCATCAGCGGCTCGTTGCTGACCCGGGTGGCCGACCTCGCCGCCGAGTACGGCAACGGCCGCATCCGAACGACGACCCAGCAGAAGCTGGTCATCCTGGACGTGCCCGATGAGCGGGTCGAGGACCTGGTGGACACGCTGGCCCGGCACGACCTGCTCGTCCGCCCGAGCGCCTTCCGTCGCGGCACGATGGCCTGCACCGGCCTCGAGTTCTGCAAGCTGGCGATCGTCGAGACCAAGCAGCACGCCCAGGATCTCTACTCCGAGCTGGAGAAGCGGCTGCCGGACTTCGACGAGCCGATCGGGATCAACGTCAACGGCTGCCCGAACTCCTGCGCGCGCTTCCAGACCGCCGACATCGGCTTCAAGGGGTCGATGGTCAAGAACGACGAGGGTGAGATGGTCGAGGGCTTCCAGGTCCACCTCGGTGGGCATCTGGGCGTCGAGGCCACTTTCGGCCGCAAGTTCCGCGGTCACAAGGTGACCAAGGACGAGTCGGCCGACTACTGCGAGCGGATCCTCCGCGGCTACCTGGAGCGCCG
Source organism: Modestobacter lapidis (assembly GCA_019779905.1). Taxonomy (GTDB): domain Bacteria; phylum Actinomycetota; class Actinomycetes; order Mycobacteriales; family Geodermatophilaceae; genus Modestobacter; species Modestobacter lapidis. The sequence goes on from JABAKE010000002.1 coordinate 435,143, forward strand.
CGAGCCCGGCGAGCGGTTCGCCGCCTACGTCGCCCGGGCCGACGAGGCCTGGCTGCTCTGAGCCCCGTGAGCGAGCCCACACCAGGAAGAGCGCGGCAACTGCCCCCGTTCCACTGCCCGTACTGCGGGGACGAGGACCTGACGCCGCACGGCGACGCCGGGGCCGAGTGGCACTGCGGCGCCTGCCTGCGCACGTTCATCATCCGACTGACCGGAACAGGGGTGTCCCACTCGTGACCACCGCCGTCGTCCGCCCGACCCCGGAACTCGCCGCCGGGGCCGACGCCCTGTTCGAGGGCATCACCGACCCGGTGCAGCAGGCGCTCGCCGTGCTGAAGTGGGCCGGCGACACGTTCGGCGACGACTTCGCGGTCACCTCCTCGATGGCCGACGGGCTGCTGGCCCACCTGGCCAGCACGGCGTTCCCGGGCGTCCGGGTGGTCTTCCTGAACACCGGCTACCACTTCGCCGAGACGATCGGCACCCGCGACTGGATCACCGGCGTCCTGCCGATCACGCTGGTCGACGTCCAGCCGTCGCGGACGGTGGCCGAGCAGGACGCCGAGCACGGGGAGAAGCTCTACGAGCGCGACCCCGACCTGTGCTGCTCGCTGCGCAAGGTGGAGCCGCTGGCCCGGGCGCTGTCCGGTCTGCTGGCCTGGGGCTCGGGTGTGCGCCGCGACGAGGCCGCCACCCGGGCCGGCACGAAGCTGGTCGACTGGGACGCGAAGCGCGGGATGATCAAGGTCAACCCGCTGGCCGCCTGGACCCAGGACGACGTCGACGCCTACGTCGCCGAGCACCAGGTGCCGGTCAACCCCCTCGCCGAGCTCGGCTACGCCTCGATCGGCTGTGCGCCCTGCACCCGGCCGGTGGCCCCGGGCGAGGACCCGCGCGCCGGCCGGTGGGCCGGCAAGGGAAAGACGGAATGCGGCCTGCACCTCTGATCAAGGACCTCGTCCCACCCCACGACACGCTTCGCGCGCCACGGGACCCTGGGACGAGGCCTGAGGGGCAGGATGGGGCCATGCCCCGCCCACCGAAGCTCTCCACCGACGAGGTCGCCGCCGCGCTGAGCCGGCTCCCCTCCTGGTCCGGCGACGTCGACGGCATCGAGCGGACCGTGGAGCTGGCCGACTTCCGGGCGGCGGTGGACACGATCGTGGCGATCGCGGCGGCCGCCGAGGAGATGGACCACCACCCGGACATCGACCTGCGGTGGCGCACCCTGCGGATCGCCGTCGTCAGCCACTCCGCCGGCGGGGTCACCGAGCTGGACCTGGAGCTCGCCCGTCGGGTGGATGCCCTGCTGCCCGGCTGAGTAGCCCCACCCCGCCGCGCTGCCTCGGCTGCTGGCTGATCGGGGTTCCCCACCGAGGGAGACCCGGGGAACGCGCACTCGGTGCGCCGGCAGCGTCAGTCCGCGACGGGCAGCACCAGCAGCCGCAGCAGCCGGTCGGCCTCCGCGTCGGGGTCGGCGGTCAGCCCGGTGTGCACCGGGCCGGGCTGGACGACGGTGCTCCGCGGCGCGGTGAGCCACCGGAACCGTGAGCCCAGCGCCTCCCGCCCGGCGGCACCGGACACCGGCGCGGCGGCGCACACGTCGGCGGCCACCTGCAGCGCCGCGGTGATGGCCGCGGGATCGGCGGTCGGGTCCAGCGCCCGCAGCCGGTCGGCGTCCAGGTGCACCCGCGAGCCGAGGTAGTCGCGCTGCCGGCAGTAGACCAGCACCCCGGCGTTCAGCGACTCCCCCCGCTCGACCCGCGGCACGACCCGCAGCACCGCGTACTCGAACGTGTTCTTCGATGTCGTGGTCTTCCCGGTCACCGCTGGCTGACCCCCTCGGGTGGCGGCGGCCCCAGCCAGGACGGCCGGTTCTGCCCCCGCGGCGCGGCGCGGCGACCGGTCGCGCCGGCGGCGACCGCGGCGACCAGCCCGGGCAGCCAGGCGTTCCGGGCGGCCAGCCGGGCCAGCAACTGGTCCACGTACCGGGCCCGGACGTCGGCGGGCGCCTCGTCGGGTGTGGGCCCCTCCAGCCAGGCGTCGGGCACCAGGGCGAGCACCTCGGTGAGCAGCGACTCGGTGACCAGCGGAGCCAGCGCGGCGTCGGCGGCGCGCACGTCGGGATCGCATTCGACCAGCGCGTGCTGGGCGACGTCGTACGAGCGGGCGACCGCGGCCGGCGCGCCGGGCCAGTTGTGGTGGAAGGTCAGCGTCGCGCCGTGGTCGATCAGGTACAGCCGACCGTGCCAGAAGAGCATGTTCGGGTTCCGCCACGACCGGTCCACGTTGCCGACGAGCGCGTCGAACCAGATCACCCGGCCGGCCAGCTCGGCGGTTCCGGCCGCGATCCCGGCCTCGAGATCGAGGGCCCCGGGGAGGTAGTCCATGCCGAGGTTGACCCCGGCGGAGTTGCGCAGCAGTTCCTGGACCTCCTGGTCCGGCTCCCCCACCGCCAGCTCGGGGGCGACGTCGACGGTCACCAGGGCAGGCACCGGCAGCGCGAGGCGGCGGGCCAGCTCCCCGCACACCACCTCGGCGGCGAGCACCTTCACGCCCTGGCCGGCGGCGCGCCACTTCACCACGTAGGTGCCGAGGTCGTCGGCCTCCATCAACCCGGGGAGCGAGCCGCCCTCACGCAGCGGCGTGACGTAGCGGGTGGCGGTGACGGCGGGAAGCACAGTGCGCCGAACCTACGCCGACCGCCGGACCACCCCCGGAAGGGGGACGGTGGGCCGTCGACGGCGCCGCCGGGCTCCAGCAACCGCGATCGACGGCCGATTCCGTCGGGACGGCGCCGATCCGCGCGCCACCACGACCGGCGGACGGGAGGTCGCGTGGCCGACGACGACCGGACCGACCTCCGCCGCGGGGTCGCCTGCGAGGCCGCGGCGGTGGTGGCGCTGACCGCGGGCGTGGTCGCGGCCAGTGTCGCCTGGAACCTGCCGGGCCTGTTCGTCTCCTGGTCGGCGGCCGGCTGGCCGGTGGACCACGTGGTGCTGGTGCTGGGCGTCTCCCACCTGTTCATGATGGTCTTCGGTGCCCGGCGGGGTGCCCAGCTCAAGCGCGAGCACGATGCCCGACGCGCAGCAGAGACCGAGGCGGCGCACCGGGCGCAGCACGACCAGCTCACCGGGCTCCCCAGCCGCACGGCGTTCTCCGCCGCGCTCGAGGACGCGCTGGCGGCGGCCGGGGACGGCCCGACCCCCGTCGTGGCGCTGCTCGACCTGGACCGCTTCGGCGACGTGAACGCCACCCTCGGGTACCAGACCGGGAACGCCCTGCTGCAGGTGGTCGCCGAGCGCCTGCGCTCCGCCGTCCCCGCCGGAGCGGCGCTGGCCCGGCTGGGCGGGGACGAGTTCGGGGTCCTGCTCACCGGCGTCGACGCCGACCAGGCCGGGCTCCTCGCCGAGGGGCTGCTCGCCTGCGTCTGCCGGCCGGTCGAGCTGGACGATCTGGAACTGGACGTGGAGGCCGCCATGGGTGTCTCCGCGGGCACCGCCCACGACGCCCAGGAAGTGCTGCGCCGGGCGGACGTGGCGTTCTCGGCCGCCCGTTCGGGGCGTTCCGGGATCGCCAGGTGGTCGCCGGGGATCGACACCTTCGATGCCGACCGGCTGCGGCTGCACGGGGAGCTGCGCCGGGCCTGCCGGACCGGCGAGCTGCGCGTGCACTACCAGCCGCAGGTCGAGCTGCGCAGCGGCCGGGTCGTCGCCGTCGAGGCACTGCTCCGCTGGGAACACCCACGCCGCGGCCTGCTGCTGCCCGGGGCGTTCATCGACCTGGCCGAGCAGACCGGTCTGGTCCGGGAGCTGACCGACGTGGTGCTGCGTCAGGCCCTGGCCGACAGCACCCGCTGGCGTGCCGCTGGGCTGTCGTTGCGGGTGGCGGTGAACCTGTCCGCGCGGAGCCTCACCGACCCCGACCTGCCCTCGCGCGTCGCCGTGCTGCTGGCCGAGGCGGGCCGGTCCCCCCGGGACCTGGAGCTCGAGCTCACCGAGACCGCGGCCATGGAGGACCCGGTGCGCGCCGGGGAGGTCCTGGGCCGGCTGCGGGCGCTGGGCGTGGGTCTCGCGGTCGACGACTTCGGCACCGGCCACGCCTCGCTGGCCTACCTGGCCCGGCTGCCGGTGCACACGCTGAAGATCGACCGGTCGTTCGTGCTGACGATGCACGACCAGACGGGGTCGCGCACGATCGTGCGCAGCATCATCGACCTGGCGCACGGCCTCGGGCTGCGCGTCGTGGCCGAGGGCGTGGAGACCGCGGACGCCTGGCTGGATCTGGTCGCCCACGGCTGCGACGACGCCCAGGGCTTCTGGATGTCACCGGCCGTGCCGGCCGAGGACCTGACCCGGGTCGTCGCCGACCTGGAGCAGCGGCTGGGGGTCACGGCATCACCCGACCGCGCCGGCGCCCCTGCACACTGAGCCGGTGGCACTCCTCCGGCGGACGACACTCGAGCAGTTGGCCGACGCACCGTTCACCTACGCCGAGGTCGGGGCCACCCGCGAGGGGCCGCTGCCCGGCGGCTACGACCACGTGGACCGCCAGGAGGTGGTCGGTTCCGGCCGGGGCGCCTTCGACCGGGCCGCCGCGGCGGTGTTCCGCTGGGGCGCCCAGCGCGGCGCCGGGCTGCGCGTCCTGGCCAGCGGCCCGGCCAGCACGCCGGGCACCGTCGTCCTGATGACGGCGGGGCTGCGCCGACTGGGGCTCGACATTCCCTGCCGGGTGGTGTGGGTCGTCGACGAGCCCGACCGCCGCGGCTTCGGCTACGGCACGCTGCCCGGCCACCCGGAGAGCGGCGAGGAGTCCTTCGTCGTCTCGCTCCGCCCGGACGGCGAGGTCTCCTACGCGCTGCGCGCCTTCTCCCGCCGGGCCACCCGGCTGGCCCGGCTGGGCGGGCCGGTCAGCGCGCGGGTGCAGTCGCTGGCGCTGGACCGGTACGTCGCGACCATCCGCAAGGCCGCGGAGGGCGGCTGACCGTCAGCCGCCGGCGCGGGCGTCGGCCCGCTCCTCCTTGAGCATGTCCTTGCTCCGCACCAGCCGGAGCAGGGTGACCACCAGCAGGCCGCCGGCCATGTTGAGCAGCGCGCTGTACCAGAACCAGGCCAGCCAGTCGGCGTAGCCGAACGGCGCCCCGGCGTGCAGCGCCGCAAAGATGATCAGCGAGTCCAGGACCGAGTGGAACAGCTGCAGCCCGGCCAGCAAGAGGGCACCGGCGAAGGCGGCGACGATCTTCGCCACGTCCGATTCGGTGCCGTGCTGCATCCGGGTCATCAGGGTGATCGCGATGCCGGCGAGGACGGCCAGCGCGGCCGACTGCAGGTTCAGCGGCGCATCGACGAAGTGCCTGCCGCTCTCCACGGCCGTCGCCCGCAGATCCGGGAACGCCCGGACGATCAGCCACATGAACAGCCAGCCGCCGAGCAGGTTGGCGAGCAGGGTGCCGCCCCACAGCTTGCCCAGCTGGGCCACGCTGGCCCGGCCGGCGGCGACCGCGGTGACGGGCACCAGAAAGCCCTCGGTGAACAGCTCGCTGCGGGCGAGCAGCAGGGCGACGAACCCGACGCCGAAGGCCAGCCCGGCGAGCAGGTGGCTGCCGGTCTCGGCGTAGACGGCGAACAGCAGCAGGATGCCGGCCCCCACCTCCAGCCCACCGGCGAAGCCGGTGGTCAGGATCTCCCGCCAGCTGCGGTGCAGCCGCTGGGCCCCGTCGCTGACGATGGTGTCGAAGGCGTCCTGCAGCTCGTCCTCGGTCGGCCCGTCGGTCTCACCGAGCTCCTCGCGTGCGCTGTCCTGGTCGTCCTGCCGTGCCTGCACCATGCGCCGGACGTACCCCGGGCGCGAGGTGCTGGAACGGCCGGGTGACCGGCCCTCCTGCAGGGGCCCGCCGCGAGCTTGCGAGCGGTGGGGGGCAGGAGGGTCCTTCCTCAGATGTCGCGGCGCACCAGCAGCACGGCGGCCAGCGCCCAGACCACGCCGGCCCAGCCGGCGGTGACCGCCAGCCCGACGGGCCAGCTGGTGTCGACGGCGAGGAACGAGTCCCCGCCCACCCGCAGCGCCGGCAGCGCCTGGGAGAGCCGCCCGGCGACGGGGCCGCCGGCCAGCGCCAGGCCCGGCGGGAGCACGAACACCAGCGCGATGCCCAGCCCGACGCCGCCGGCGGTGGAGCGCAACGCCGTCCCGAGGCCCACCCCGAGCACCGCGAGCAGCCCGGCCCCGAGGGTCTGCAGCAGCAGGGGCCGGAGCACCGGCCACTCCGCCAGGGGCACCCCGCCCGGCACCTCGGTGAGGGTGCGGGCGGCCAGCGCGCAGCCGGCGGCCAGCAGCAGCGAGACCAGCGCGGCGGACCCGGCGACGACGGCGGTCTTGGCCACCAGCAACCGCGCCCGCCGCGGCACGGCGGTGAAGCTGGCCAGCGCCATGCCGGTGGCGAACTCCGAGCCGGCGGCCAGCACGCCGAGCACGACGACCACGAGCTGCCCGAAGCCGAAGCCGGTGAGCGCCACGCCCACGGCGAAGTCGGCGGCCGGCGCGGTGGGCGTGGTGGCGGCGGCCAGCCAGCCGACCCCGCCGACCCCGAGGACGTACACCGCCAGCGCCCACCAGGTGGATCGGACCGACCGCAGCTTCGTCCACTCCCCGGCCAGCAGACCGGTCACCGCTCCCCCGCCCGGTACTCGACGTCATCGCCGGTCAGCGCGTAATAGGCAGCCTCCAGCGAGATGGTCAGCCGGGTCAGCTCGTGCACCGGCAGCCCGGTGGCGAAGGCGACGTCGCCGATCCGGTCGGCGACCAGGCCGCGGACGGTCAGGGCGCCGTCCGGCTCCAGCTGTACCTGCCCGCCGGCCCGCTGCAGCGCCGGGGCGAGCAGCCGGGGCCGCGGGGTGCGCACCCGAACGGCGGCACCGGAACCGAGCAGCTCGGCCATCGGCACGTCGGCCAGCAGCCGGCCTCGGCCGAGCACCACCAGGTGGTCGGCGGTGTCCTGCATCTCGCTCATCAGGTGACTGGAGACCAGGACGGTGCGCCCCTCGGCGGCCAGCTCCCGCAGCAGGTGCCGCACCCAGCGGATCCCGTCGGGGTCCAGGCCGTTGACCGGCTCGTCGAACAGCAGCACGTCGGGGTCGCCGAGCAGCGCGACGGCGATGCCCAGCCGCTGCGCCATGCCCAGGGAGAAGCCGCGCACCCGCTCGTGGGCGACGGCACCCAGCCCGACGAGGTCCACCACCTCCGCCACCCGGTCGCGGGACAGCGCATTGCTCTGCGCGAGCGCGCGGAGGTGGTCGTGCGCGGTGCGCCCGGGGTGCCGGGCTCGGGGGTCGATGAGCGCGCCGACCCGGCGCATCGGCTGCGCCAGTTCGGCGTAGGGCACGCCGAGCACCGTCGCCGTCCCGGCGGTGGGGCGGGTGAGCCCGAGCACGCAGCGCATCGTCGTCGTCTTGCCCGAGCCGTTCGGCCCGAGGAAGCCGGTGACCCGGCCCGGCAGCACCTGCACGGTGAGGTCGTCCACCGCCGTGCGGGCGCGGTAGCGCTTCGTCAGCCCGTCGAGCTCGATCACCGCTGCACCTCCTTGCCGGTCCGGTCACCCAGCCCAGCAGACATCACCCCGTGCACTGACGCCGACACGCTGCGCTCGCTCCCCGCCGCGCCGCCGGCGGCGGGCCTGTACCGGGTGAACAGCCGGGCCTAGCGTCCGGCCAGGTCCGCGGGCGGCGCATCCGGAGGTGGCCATGTACCGGCGACTGGCAACGGTGGGCCTGACCACCGCCGTGACCCTGGGGCTGCTCGCCGGTCCGGCGGCCGCGACGCACGACCCCACCCCGGGCGCGCCCGGCATCGGCGATCCGTACTACCCGCTGGCCGGCAACGGGGGCTACGACGTCGGGTCCTACGATCTCGCCCTCACCTACGACCCCGCGACCGACCTGCTGCGGGCGACGGCGACCATCGAGGCGCGAGCCACCCAGTTCCTGTCCAGCTTCAACCTCGACCTCGAGGGGCTCGACGTCGAGTCGGTGACCGTGGACGACCGGGACGCCGCCTGGGGCCGGGTGGGTGGCGAGCTGACCGTCACACCGCAGGGGCCGCTGCCCGCCGGCCGGCACTTCACCACCGCCGTCACCTACTCCGGGATCCCGCAGCAGCTCGCCAGCCCGCTGGGGTCCACCGGCTTCACCCACACCGACGACGGCGCGCTGGTGGCCGGCCAGCCCGACAGCGCCGCCAGCTGGTTCCCGTCCAACGACCATCCGCTCGACGCCGCCTCCTTCGACGTCCGGATCACCGTGCCGGAGGGTCTGGAGGCGGTGTCGAACGGCGTGCTGGAGGGCCGGCGGACGGCGGCCGGCTGGACCACCTGGCACTGGCGGGCCCCCGCGCCGATGGCCACCTACCTGGTGGTCCTGGCGATCGGCGAGTTCGACCTGCGGGCCTACGAGGTGGCCGGGGTGCAGTACTGGGACGCCCTGGACCCCGACCTGTTCACCCCCCTCCCCGAGCTGCCCGACCTGCCCCCGCTGGGCGTCACGGCCGAGGCGTCGCTGGCCCGGCAACCGGAGGTCCTCGCCTTCCTGGCCGAGCTGTTCGGCCCCTACCCGTTCCGCGCAGCCGGCGGCATCGTCGACGATCCGGCCGAGCTGTCCTTCGCCCTGGAGACGCAGACCCGGCCGGTCTACGCGTCGGGCTTCTTCGCCGACCCGATCGGCGGCGACCTGGTGGTCGTGCACGAACTGGCGCACCAGTGGACCGGCAACCTCGTCCGGCTCGCGGCATGGGAGCACTTCTGGCTGAACGAGGGCTTCGCCACCTACGCCGAGTGGCTGTGGCTGGAGCGCGAGGGCCTGGTTCCCGTGCAGCAGCAGTTCGACACCCTGATGAGCGACCTGCTGCCCGCCGACGACCCCTTCTGGACGGTGCTCCCCGGCGACCCCGGCCCCGACGCGCTGTTCTCGGCGGCGGTCTACATCCGCGGGGCGCTGACCCTGCACGCCCTGCGCCAGGCGGTCGGGGACGATGACTTCTTCCGCACCCTGCGCACCTGGACGTCCGCGCAGGCCGGCGAGGCGGTGACCACCGCGGACTTCGTCGCCCTGGCCGAGCAGGAGTCCGGCCGCGACCTCGACACCCTGTTCCGCGCCTGGCTGTACACGGCCGAAAAGCCCGCCGCGGGCTGACGGCGGCGCGGGGGCGGATGGCCCTCACGGTTTCGCGGGGTTCGGGATCCGGGTAGCCCACGCCGTCCCGCACGTCCCGAGACCAGGGAGAACCCATGCCCCCGCAGCGCCAGTCCGACCAGTCCGCCCCGAAGACGGTCAGCCCCACCGGCGTCGCCTACGAGGGCCCGAAGGAGGGCCGGGACCCCCGGGCCCAGGCCGGGGAGTTCCTCACCTCGACCCAGGGCGTGCGCATCCCCGACACCGACCACTCGCTCAAGGCCGGCCGTCGCGGACCGGTGCTGCTGGAGGACTTCCACCTCCGCGAGAAGATCATGCACTTCGACCACGAGCGGATCCCGGAGCGCGTGGTCCACGCCCGCGGCGCCGGGGCGCACGGCGTCTTCACCGCCTACGGCTCGGCGGCCTCGGTCACCCGGGCCGCGGTGCTGGCCGAGGAGGGCCTGGAGACCCCGGTGTTCGTCCGCTTCTCCACGGTGCTGGGCTCGCGCGGTTCGGCCGACACCGTGCGGGACACCCGCGGGTTCGCGACGAAGTTCTACACGAAGGAGGGCACCTGGGACCTGGTCGGCAACAACATGCCGGTCTTCTTCATCCAGGACGCGATCAAGTTCCCGGACATCATCCACGCCGGCAAGCCGCACCCGGACCGGGAGATCCCGCAGGCGCAGTCGGCGCACGACACCTTCTGGGATTTCGTCACCCTGCACACCGAGGCCACCCACCACACGATCTGGAACATGAGCGACCGGGGCATCCCGCGCTCGTACCGGATGATGGAGGGCTTCGGCGTCCACACCTTCCGGCTGGTCGGGTCCGACGGGGGGACCTCGCTGGTCAAGTTCCACTGGAAGCCGGAACTGGGCGTGCACTCCCTGATCTGGGAGGAGGCGCAGATCGCGGCCGGGGTCGACCCCGACTTCCACCGCCGCGACCTCTACGACGCCATCGAGGCCGGCGCCTTCCCGGCGTGGGAGCTCGGCATCCAGGTCATGCCCGACACCGACGAGGAGACGTTCGAGGGCATCGACCTGCTCGACCCGACCAAGATCGTGCCCGAGGAGCTCTGCCCGGTGCAACCGATCGGGAAGCTGGTCCTCAACGGGAACCCGACGAACTTCTTCGCCGAGACCGAGCAGGTGGCCTTCCACACCGGCCACGTCGTCCCCGGCATCGAGTTCACCAACGACCCGCTGCTGCAGGGCCGCAACTTCTCCTACCTCGACACCCAGCTGACCCGGCTCGGCGGCCCCAACTTCGCCCAGATCCCGATCAACCGGCCGCACGCGCCGGTCAACGACAACAGCCGCGACGGGTTCCACCAGTCCGCGGTGCACGAGGGCCTGGCGCCGTACAAGCCCAACAGCGTCGACGGCGACTCCCCCGACCTGGCCGATGCCGCGCACGGCGGCTACGTCAACGTGCCGCGGAAGGTCGAGGGCGAGGTGGTGCGAGGAGCCCCGGCGTCCTTCGACGACCACTTCTCGCACGCAGCCCTCTTCTACGCCAGCCTCTCCGACGTGGAGCAGCGGCACACCGCGGAGGCCTACACCTTCGAGCTCGGCAAGTGCTACGAGCAGGCGATCAAGGAGCGGGCACTCACCGTGCTCGCGAAGATCGACACCGGGCTGTGCGCCGCGGTCGCCGCCGGCCTCGGCCTGCCGGCCCCGACGGACACCCCGGCCGAGCACCTGGCGCCCTCCCCGGCGCTCCGGCAGATCAGGGACGAGCCGTTCCCGGTCGCGGGCCGCATCGTGGGGATCGTGGCCGGCCCGGACGCCGACATCGCCGGCATCACCGCGCTGCGGACGGCGCTCGAGGCCGAGGGCGCGGTGACCAAGGTGATCGCACCCGCCGGCGGGGAGCTCGGGACGGGCACGGCGAAGGAGATCGTCGAGCGGACCTTCGTCACCGCCCGCTCGGTGGAGTTCGATGCCGTGGTCGTCGCCGACGGCGCGCCCAGGGACAAGGACCTCAAGGCCGTCGTCCTGCTGCAGGAGGCGTTCCGGCAGCTGAAGGCCTTCGGCACCTGGGGCGACGGCGCCGCGGTGCTCACCGCCGCCGGCATCGACACCTCCGGGCCGGGCGTGCTCAGCGCCGACAGCGGAGCAGCGCTGGCCGCGGAGCTCATCGCGGCGATGGGCAGGCACAAGGTGTGGGAGCGGGCCGACCAGGTCACCGCCTCGGCGGTGCCGCCGGTCAGCTGAAGAAGGACCCTCGTTCTCCCCACGCTTCGCACGCTCAGCGCGGGCCCCTGAACGAGGGCCGTCGCAGGACAGGCCCGGTACGCGGTCGCGTACCGGGCCTGTCCTGCGTTAGACGGTGGGCTGCTCGACCGCAGTGGCCGGGTCGCCGTCGGCGGCCTGGGCCAGCGGCGGCACCAGCTGCTCGAGCAGGTAGGGCAGGGACAGCGGGCTGCCGTAGCCGAGCGCGCCCATCACATCGCCGTCGTAACCGCCCAGGTAGACGGTCCGGTCCTGGCTCACCACGTCCAGCCCGGCGAACAACGGATCGGTCAGCCCTTCGTCCTCCGGGTAGCCACCCCCGATCAGCACGTCCTGATCGAGCAGGTCCAGCCGCTCCGGGCTGACCTCGGTGCTCGTGTCGGCGACATCGAAGCCGAGGTCGGTGAAGAACTGGGTGCGCAGGTCGTCGGTGCCGAACAGGTAGTGCGCCGAGCCGGCGACGCCGGCGAAGTCGACCACCAGCGCCTGACCGTCGAAATCGGGGTTCCGCTCCGCCGCGTCGGCGAACTGGCGCTCGACCTCGTCGACCAGCTCCTGAGCTTCGTCCTCCCTGCCCAGGGCCTCGCCGGTGAGCAGCGTCTGCTCCTGCCACGGAGTGGCCCCGTCGGTGTACTCGTCGGTCTGCGCCAGCGTGGGGGCGATGCCGGACAGCTGGTCGTAGGTCGCCTGGTCCATAAAGGAGTAGACGCCGATGATCAGGTCGGGCTGCAGCGCCGCGACGGCCTCGACGTCGATCTCCTGGCCGCCCACGGTCGGGAGCTCCGCCACCCCGGCCAGCTGCTCCTGGGCCCAGGGGCGGTTCTCGACGTCGTAGTCGCCGAGGTTCGCCCGGACGCCGACCGGGCTCACGCCCAGCGCCAGCACGAAATCCTGGTCGTTGAAGCCGACGGTGACCACGCGCTCGGGTTCGGCGGGGATCTCCGTGGTGCCGAACTTGTTCGCGATCGTGACCGGCCAGGCCCCGTCCCCGCCTCCGGAGGTCGGTGCGTCGGGCTCGGCGCCGCCGCCGCACGCGACGGCCCCGGTCAGGACGGCGGCGACCGCGGCGGCGCGGGTGGCGGTACGGATCGGGCGGCGGGGCACGGCGACTCCAGACGGGTGGACGATCATGGTGCTGAGGTTAGCCATGCCTAAGTCGAAGCGGTGCATGCGCCCGGCTGGCTCGTGCCGGAAGTGCCGCGGCAGCCACCCGTGACAACCGTCAGGGGTGCCCCGTGCAGCCGATCGCGCAGGTCGATGAGATCCGGCACCTGTGCCGCGCCCGTACGCCCGGCACCGTCGGGAGTGCGTCCGGCGAGACCGGCCCAGCAGGGGCTGCGCCGGGTGCACGAGGAGGCGAGCGTGATCCCCACCGACGTCCCGGCCCGACCGGCCGAGGCCCGCACCGGCACCGCACCGGCGGTGGAGGTCGTCGACCTGCGCCGCCGGTACGGCTCCTTCGAGGCCGTGCGCGGAATCTCCTTCGCCGTCCACCCCGGTGAGGTCTTCGCCCTGCTCGGGGTCAACGGGGCCGGCAAGACGTCCGCGCTGGAGGTGCTCGAAGGTCTCGCCCCGGCCGACGGCGGCACCGTCCGGGTGCTCGGCGCCGACCCCCGCCGGGAACGGGCCGCCGTCCGGCCGCACCTCGGGGTGCTGCTGCAGGCCGGCGGGCTACCCGGCGACCTCACCGTCGCCGAGACGGCGCACACCTGGGCCCGCACCCTCACCGCGCCCCGGCCGGTCGGCGAGGCGCTGGCCCAGGTCGGGCTGACCGGCCGCGCCGACGTCCGGGTGGGCAGCCTGTCCGGCGGGGAGCGGCGCCGGCTCGACCTGACGCTGGCGCTGCTGGGCCGCCCCCGCGTGCTGGTGCTCGACGAGCCGACCACCGGGCTGGACCCGGAGAGCCGGCGGACCGTGTGGGCGCTCGTGCACGAGATGGTCGAGGGCGGGACGGCGGTCGTGCTGACCACCCACCACCTCGAGGAGGCCGAGGAGCTGGCCGACTCGATCGCCGTGCTGCGCGCCGGTCAGGTGGTGCTCGCCGGCACACCCGCCGGGATCGCCGACACCCAGCCGGCCACCATCCGGTTCTCCCTGGCCCCCACCGCTCCCCCGCTGCCCGCCCTGCCCGGGGTGCAGGTGGTCTCCCCCGCGCCACAGGTGCTCCTGCAGACCCGCGCGCTGCAGCCGGCGCTGGCCGCGCTGCTCGGCTGGGCCACCGCCTCCGGCGTGACCCTCGCCGGCCTGCAGGCCCGCTCGGCCTCCCTGGAGCAGGCCTTCCTCGCCGTCGCCGACGGCGCCGTCCCCACCCCCCGCTGAGCCCACCGGAGCCGGAGGAGCACCCGATGTCCGCGCCGACCATCCCCATCCCGACGACCGGGCCCAGCCGGGCCCGCCGCACCCTCGCCCTCGCCGGCGCGGAGACCCGGCTCTTCCTGCGCAACCGCACCGCGGTGGTCAACTCCGTGGTGCTACCGCTGCTCCTGGTCGCGGCCGTCCCCACCCTCGGCATCGGCAGCGGGGCCGGGGACGCCGACGACATCGGCGGCCGGCTGGTGGTCACCGCGGTCGGGGTGACGCTGGTCTACCTGACCTACTACAACCTCCTCACCACCTTCGTGGCCCGCCGCGAGGAGCTCGTGCTGCAGCGGATGCGCACCGGCGAGCTGACCGGCCCTGAGGTGGTGCTCGGCACCGCGGCGCCCACCCTGCTGATCAGCGTCGGCCAGGTCGCCGTCGTCGCCGTCGGCATGACGGTCCTCGGGCAGGCGCCGTCGCCGGTGGACGCCGTCCTGCCGCTGGTCGCACTGGCCGGCGGCGCCGCGCTGATGCTGCTGCTCGCCGCGGCCAGCACCGCCTTCACCCGGAGTGCGGAGAGCGCGCAGATCACCGCGCTGCCGCTGCTGGTGGCCTCCTCCGCCCTGTCCGGGCTGCTCTTCCCGCTCGCCGTGCTGCCCGGGCCGCTGGCCACCGCCGCCCGGCTCCTCCCGGTGTCCCCGGTGGTCGAGCTGGCCCGGCTCGGGTTGCTCGGCCGGACGTGGGACGGCCGCGAGGTCGACCTGGCCGGCGTCTGGGCCGCCGCCCCGCTGCCGCTGGCGCTGCTCGCCGGCTGGCTGATCGTGGGCGGCTGGGCGGCCCGGCGGTGGTTCCGCTGGGCGCCGCGCCGGTGATCCCGGCGCCCGGCGCGACGGGGCCGGGCAGCATGGGTGCCGTGCCGACGATGACCCGCTGGTGGGGCAGCCGCTCCGACGCCCAGCGGATCGACCTGTACACGCGCTGGTCCTTCTACGGCAGCATCGTCGCGCTGCCCCCGTTGCTCCTCTTCGCGGTGGCCCCGGCCTGGTCCGATGCCGGCAACGGCGTCGCCCTGGTCCTGCTGGTCGGCTCGCTGGCCACCACGGCCGGCTGCCTGCTGCTGGCCCGCCAGGGGTTCACGGCCCGCGCGACGGGTGCCGGGCCGGCTCGGCGCGAGTCCACCGCGGCGCTCGTTCCCGCCGGCCTCACCGCCGTCGCCGGGGTGGCCGCGACGGCTCCCGGCGCCGGCGTCAGCCCCAGCGCGCCGTGGGTGGTGGGGCTGGTCGCCGCGGCCGTGCTGCTCGCCCTGTCGGTGACCTGGCCGATGGGCCGGCTGGCATGGGCCGCCGGTGGTGCGGGTCTCCTGGCCGCCGGGGCCGCCCTCATCGACGGCGACCACCCCGTTCCGGCCCTCGTCGTCGGCCTCTCCGTCGCGTTCGCCCTGACCGGGGTCGCCGCTGCCTTCCGGTTCACCGTGTGGATCCTGGACGTCGTGCTCCAGATGGAACGATCTCGCGGCATCCAGCTCCAGCTGGCCGTCGCGGAGGAACGGCTGCGCTTCGCCCGCGACCTGCACGACGTGATGGGCCGCGACCTGTCCACCATCGCGGTGAAGAGCCAGCTGGCCGGGGAGCTGGTGCGCCGGGGGCGCCCCGGCGCCGCGGAGGAGGTGGCCGACATCAGCCGGATCGCCGAGGCCTCGCTGCGCGAGGTGCGGGACGTGGTCCGGGGCTACCGGACCGCCGACCTGCCCGGCGAGCTGGCCGGCGCCCGCTCGGTGCTGCGCGCCGCGGGGGTCTCCTGCACGGTCGGCGGCGAGGACACGGCGACCGGGCTGCCGGTCGAGGTGCAGGCGGCGCTGGGCTGGGTGGTGCGCGAGGCGGTGACCAACGTACTGCGGCACAGCCGGGCGACGGCCTGCGACATCTCGCTGGGCGTCGAGGAGGACGGGGTGCGGCTGGTCGTGGACAACGACGGCGCCACGGACGGGCCGGTCGCCCGGGGCAACGGGCTCACCGGCCTGGGCGAGCGGCTGGCGGGGGCCGGCGGCCGGCTGACCGTCCGCGCGGAGCACGGCCGGTTCCGCCTGACCGCGACCGTTCCGCCGGCGGTGCCCTGGTGATCCGGGTGCTGCTCGCCGACGACGAGAACCTCATCCGCTCCGCGCTGGCCGCGCTGCTGGCCCTGGAGGACGACGTGGCGGTGGTGGCCCAGGCCGCCACCGCGGCCGAGGCGCTGGCCATGGCGCGGGCGCACACCCCCGACGTCGCCGTGCTGGACCTGCAGCTGCCCGATCGGGACGGCATCACGCTGGCCGGCGACCTGGCCACCGTCGTCCCCGGCTGCGGGCTGGTCATCGTCACCGGCCACGGCCGGCCCGGCCACCTCAAGCGGGCCCTGGAGGCCGGCGTGCGCGGGTTCCTGCCGAAGACGGTGAACGCCGCCGTGCTCACCGACGTGGTGCGCACCGTGCACGGCGGCGGCCGGTACGTCGACCCGGAGCTGGCCGCGGAGGCGATCAGCGCCGGCGACAGCCCGCTCACGCCCCGGGAGGCCGACGTGCTGGAGCTGGCCGCCGGCGGCGCTCCGGTCGAGGAGATCGCCGCCCGGGCGCACCTGTCCCCCGGCACGGTGCGCAACCACCTGTCCGCGGCGGCGGTGAAGCTGGGCGCCGCCAACCGGCACGTCGCGGTGGCCGAGGCCCGCCGGCACGGCTGGATCTGACCCGGTGACCGGCTCGGTCAGATCGGTGGCACCGGCTCGCCGGACGCACCGAACCGCTCGACCCGGATCGACGCCGGGGGTACGCCCATGCCCACCAGCAGCTGGCTCGCCGCCTCCGCGAACGGGGTCGAGCCGCACACGTAGGACGTCTGCCCCGGCTCCCACAGCGGCAGCAGGTCCATCGCGGTGAGCCGGGCGGCCGGGCGGATGCCGTACGCCTCCCGGGTGGTTCCCACCAGCGCACCGGCGGCCACCAGCTCCGCGGCGTAGGGCAGCTCCGCCAGCGTCCGGGTGGAGACGGCGATGCGCAGCAGATCACCAGCGCCGATGGCGCGGGCGTGCCGGACCATCGCCACCAGCGGGACGACGCCACTGCCGCCGCCGATCAGCAGCGCGGGCTCGTCCCCCTCCCAGACGAACCAGCCGCCGATCGGCCCGCGGACGTCGAGCACGTCACCGGGCTCCACCACGTCGGCGAGGTAGGTGGAGACCTCACCGTCGTCGAGCCGCTCGATCCACAGCTCGACCAGCGGGTCGTCCGGCGCGGAGGCCACGGAGTACGACCGCTGGGCGGTGTACCCGTCCGCTGCGGTCAGCCGGACGACGTAGTGCTGACCGGGCAGGTGGTCGACCCGGTCGGGGACGTCGAGCCGGAGCTGGACCGACCGGGCCAGCGGTCGGCGGACCCCGGCCACCGTCGCGGTCCGCCACCCGCCGGCCGGGGCCCGCCCGGCCCCGCTCACGGCCCCGTCCAGAGGCTCGACGCGAGCTTGCGAGTGGCGAGGAGGACGGGGTCCTTAATCACCCTGGTAGCGCTGCTGGCGCCAGGGGTCGCCCCGGTCGTGGTAGCCGTTCTGCTCCCAGAAGCCGGGCTGGTCGCGCTTGAGCAGGGTCAGCTTGCTGATCCACTTGGCGCTCTTCCAGAAGTACAGGTGTGGCACCAGCATCCGCACCGGCCCGCCGTGCTCCACCGGCAGCGGCTTGCCGTCGTACTCCCACACCAGCCAGGCCTTGCCGCCGGTGACGTCCTCGAGCGGGAGGTTGGTGGTGTAACCGGTCTTCGACGTCGCCATCACGAACCGTCCCTCGGCCGTCGGCCGGGCCGCCTCGAGCAGCGAGTCGACGCTGATGCCGCTGAAGTGCGTGTCGAACTTCGACCACGTCGTCACGCAGTGGATGTCGCCGCGGTACTCGGCGCCGGGCAACTCGTGTGCCTCGTCCCACGTCCAGGTGGTCGGGTTCGCCACCTCCCCGTCGACGCTGACGCTCCAGGTCTCCGGGGTGATCCGGGGGGTCGGCTCGGCGGTGAGCACCGGCCAGTCGGCGCCGGCGTCGTACTGGCCGGGCGGCAGCCGCGGGTCGCGCGGGGCCCTGCTGCGGCCGAGGAAGCCTCGGGTCGGTCCTGCCACGTCGTCGTCCTTCCTCTGCGCGGGCGCGTCGGGAGGGATCCTCCTCCGCCGACGGCCGGCGCGGGGGCACCGGGCGGGAACTCATCGGCCGGGCGACTCGTTGGGCACCACCGACAGGCTTCCGGCGACACGCCGGACGCGGCGGGTTCCGTGAGGGTCGCCTTACATGAGCCGTGTCACGTCGCGTTCATCTGTGTGTCACGTGGGCAGGGGACGTACCTTTGCCGCTGTGGCGACAGTGACGCAGCAACCGGCCCAGCGCGGGGCCCCGAATACCGGGCGTTTCAGCAGCTCGGTCGTCAAGAAGGCAGTCATGGCGGTCAGCGGGATCATCATGATCCTGTACTTGATCGCGCACATGATCGGCAATCTGAAGGCGTTCTCGGGCGCCGAGTCCTTCAACGAATACTCCGGCTGGATCCGCACCATCGGGGAGCCGGCCGTCCCGACGCAGACGGTGCTGTGGATCATCCGGCTCGTCCTGCTCGCGTCGGTGGTGGCGCACTTCTGGGCGGCCTACTCGCTGTGGGCCCAGGCCCGGCGCGCGCGCCCGGTCGCCTACGTGACCAAGAAGCGGGTGCAGCAGAGCTTCGCCTCCCGGACACTCCGCTGGGGCGGCACGATCATCCTGCTGTTCATCATCTGGCACATCCTCGACCTGACCGTCGGCGCAGTGAACCCGGCCGGCGGCGACACCACGCCGTACGAGCGGCTGATCGCCAGCTTCTCCAACATCCCGATCACGCTGTTCTACGTGGTTTCGATGCTGCTGTTGGGGCTGCACCTGCGGCACGGCATCTGGAGTGCGATGCAGTCGCTCGGCCAGACCAACCGGCGGCGGGAGCGCAGCGTGAACGCGCTGGCCTACGTCGTCGCGACGGTGCTGACCGCGGGCTTCCTGCTCGTTCCGCTGTCCATCGCCTTCGGCCTCATCGACTGACGGGAACCGACATGCCCCTCGACCTCTTCACCGTCGGCGAACCGATCGCCGACACCAAGGCACCCGCCGACGTCCCGCTCCCCGAACGATGGAACGAGCGGAAGTTCCGGGCCCGCCTGGTCAACCCGGCCAACCGCCGCAAGCTCAGCGTCATCGTCGTCGGCACCGGTCTGGCCGGCGGCTCGGCCGCCGCCACGCTCGGCGAGGCCGGGTACCGCGTCAAGAGCTTCTGGTTCCAGGACAGCCCCCGCCGCGCCCACAGCGTCGCCGCCCAGGGCGGGATCAACGCGGCCAAGAACTACCGCAACGACGGTGACAGCGTGCACCGGCTGTTCTACGACACGGTCAAGGGCGGCGACTTCCGCTCCCGGGAGAGCAACTCCTACCGGCTGGCCGAGGTGAGCGCCAACATCATCGACCAGGCGGTGGCCCAGGGCGTGCCCTTCGCCCGCGAGTACGGCGGCCTGCTGGACAACCGCTCCTTCGGTGGCGCCCAGGTCTCCCGCACCTTCTACGCCCGCGGCCAGACCGGTCAGCAGCTGCTGTACGGCGCCTACCAGGCACTCGAGCGGCAGATCGGGCTCGGCAACGTCGAGACCTTTCCGCGCACCGAGATGCTCGACCTCATCATCGTCGACGGCCGGGCCCGCGGCATCGTGGCCCGCGATCTCATCACCGGTGAGATCAGCAGCCACTTCGCCGACGCGGTCGTGCTGGCCAGCGGCGGGTACGGCAACGTCTTCTACCTGTCGACCAACGCCAAGGGCTCCAACGCCACGGCGATCTGGCGGGCACACAAGCGCGGCGCCTACTTCGCCAACCCCTGCTACACCCAGATCCACCCGACCTGCATCCCGGTGGCCGGCGACTACCAGTCGAAGCTCACGCTGATGAGCGAGTCGCTGCGCAACGACGGCCGGGTGTGGGTGCCCAAGGAGCGCGGCGACTCCCGCGACCCGCGTCAGATCCCCGAGGACGAGCGCGACTACTTCCTCGAGCGCAAGTACCCCGCCTTCGGCAACCTGGTGCCCCGCGACATCGCCTCCCGTCAGGCGAAGAACGTGTGCGACGAGGGCCGCGGCGTGGGCCCGAACGGGCTCGGCGTGTACCTCGACTTCACCGACGCGATGCAGCGACTGGGCCGCCCGGCGATCGAGGCCAAGTACGGCAACCTCTTCGACATGTACGCCCAGATCACCGGCGAGGACCCGTACGAGACCGGGATGCGGATCTACCCGGCGGTGCACTACACGATGGGCGGGCTGTGGGTCGACTACGACCTGCAGTCCAACATCCCGGGCATGTTCGTGATCGGCGAGGCCAACTTCTCCGACCAGGGCGCCAACCGGCTCGGTGCCAGCGCACTGATGCAGGGCCTGGCCGACGGCTACTTCGTGCTGCCGAACACGCTGGCCAACTACCTGGCCGACGGGCCGTTCGAGAAGGTCGACGCGACCCATCCGGCCGCCGTCGAGGCCCAGCAGGCGATCAAGGACCAGACGGCGAAGTTGCTGTCGATCAACGGCACCCGCACCGTCGCCTCGTTCCACCGCGAGCTGGGCAAGCTGATGTGGGACCTGTGCGGCATGGACCGGTCGGAGGAGAGCCTGCGCAAGGCGCTGGACCGGATCCCGGAGCTCAAGCAGGAGTTCTGGACCAACGTGAAGGTCTCCGGCGAGCAGGGCACGTTCAACCAGAACCTGGAACACGCCGGCCGGGTCGCCGACTTCATCGAGCTCGCCGAGCTGATGTGCGTCGACGCGCTGCACCGCAACGAGAGCTGCGGCGGGCACTTCCGGGCGGAGAGCCAGACGCCTGAGGGTGAGGCGCTGCGCGACGACGAGAACTACGCCTACGTCGCCGCGTGGGAGTACACCCCGGACGGCGCTCCTCCGGTGCTGCACCGCGAGGCCCTCGAGTACGAGTACATCCACCTGGCACAGCGGAGCTACAAGTGAACCTGACCCTGAAGGTCTGGCGGCAGGTCAACCCCACCGTCAAGGGCAAGATGGTGACCTACCACGTCACCGACGTCTCGCCCGACATGTCATTCCTCGAGATGCTCGACGTCCTCAACGAGCAGCTCATCCTCGACAACGACGACCCGATCGCCTTCGACCACGACTGTCGCGAGGGCATCTGCGGCTCCTGCGGTCTGATGATCAACGGCATCGCGCACGGGCCGCAGCAGACCACCACCTGCCAGCTGCACATGCGCTCGTTCTCCGACGGCGACGTCATCGACATCGAACCCTGGCGCTCGGGCGGTTTCCCCGTGGTCAAGGACCTCGTCGTCGACCGGTCGTCGTTCGACCGGATCATCGCCGTGGGCGGGTACATCAGTGCCCCCACCGGCACGGCGCCCGAGGCGCACTCGGTCCCGGTGCCGAAGCAGGACTCCGACGCCGCCTTCGATGCCGCCACCTGCATCGACTGCGGCGCCTGCGTGGCCGCCTGCCCGAACGGCTCGTCGATGCTGTTCACCGCCGCCAAGGTGGCGCACCTCGGGCTCATGCCGCAGGGCCAGCCCGAGCGCGACACCCGGGTGCTGAAGATGGTGGCGCAGCAGGACGCCGAGAACTTCGGTGGCTGCACCAACATCGGCGAGTGCTCGGCCGTGTGCCCGAAGGGCATCTCGATGGAGACCATCTCGCGGCTGAACCACGACCTGCTCGGCGCGCTGCGCGCCGGCGCGGTGCCGGCCAGTTAGAGGACGACCAGCTGGGCGGGGGTCCTCCGGGGCCCCAGCCCAGCTGCGTCTCAGGTCGCGCCGCCGCTGACGCCCAGCCGGTCGGCGAGGAAGAGGAAGGCCGCCGCGAAGTCGTTGCCCTGCACCTCGGCGCGCAGCCGTTCCCAGTCGAGCTGCTCACGAACGGCGCGCACGTGCGGCAGCAGCGACCCGAAGTCGCAGTAGTGCTCGGTCATCGCGCGCAACTTGCTGGACAGCAGGTCGGTGGCCGGCAGCACCGGCATCCGGATGCCGAGCAGGTCCATCTCCTCCGAGCGCTCGAGCAGGGTGGCGTCGACGGGCTCGCCGACGATGCGGTGCAGCAGGTCGACGGTGACGCCGTCCAGGGCCGCCTTGAACAGCCAGTCCTCCGGCGGGCGGACCACCTCGAACCCGGCGGCCGCCAGCACGGCCGCGGCCTGCTCCGTGTCGTCCTCGGCGATGACGAAGTCGACGTCGTTCTCGGACTCCGGCGCTCCGTGCGCCCACAGCGCGTACCCGCCGGCCAGCGCGAACGGCACCCCGTCTGCCTTGAGCGCGGAAGCGGTGCGCTTGAGCGCCAGCCGGAGCGGTTCACGGAACTCGGCGGTCACCCAGGCTCCCGGTGTCATCGGCATCTCTGTCGGTACGGCGGATCTCGGGTGTGCGGCTACCCGTCCGGGTAGCGCTCACGCGTGCGCCTCGCGACCTTCAACATCCTGCACGGACGCTCCCTCGCCGACGACCGCGTCGACGTCGACCGGTTCGCCGCCGCGATCGCCGACCTCGACGCCGACGTGCTCGCGCTGCAGGAGGTGGACCGGGACCAGCCGCGCTCCCACCACACCGACCTCACCGCGGTGGCCGCCGACGCCATGGGAGCCCCGGCCCACCGGTTCGTCGCCTCCATCGCCGGCACACCGGGGGCGACCTGGATGGCCGCGACCGGCACCGAGCAACCCGGGACGGCGGCCTACGGGATCGCGCTCCTCTCGCGGTACCCGGTGTCGAGCTGGCAGGTGGTCCGGCTGCCGACCGTGCCGTTCCGCTTCCCGCTGTGGCTGCGCGAACCGCGCAAGCTGATCATGGTGCACGAGGAGCCGCGGACGGCGGTGGTCGCGGTGGTCGAGACGCCGCACGGTGCGGTGACCGTGGTGAACACCCATCTGTCGTTCGTGCCGGGGTGGAACCGGGTGCAGCTGAGCCGGCTGCGCCGCGACCTCATGGCGTTCCCCGGGCCGCTGGTGCTGCTGGGCGACCTGAACATGACCCCGCCCACGCCGGCCACGGTCACCGGGTACCGGACGCTGGCCGCCGAGCACACCTTCCCGGTGCAGACGCCCGACCGGCAGCTGGACCACGTGCTGCTGCGCGGTGAGATCGGCGCGGTGACCGCCACGGAGTCCCGGGCGCTGCCCCTGTCGGACCACCGTGCGCTGCTGGTCGACCTGTTCCTGGATGCCGGCCGCCACCGGCCATAACCGCAGCGGGATCGGATCGTTCGACGACGAACCGGTACCACCGTCACTGTGAACCGACTGCACTGTTCGCTAGGTTCACCACATGGTCCCGGAACTCCACGTCTTCGATCGCCTCCTCGAGATCACGCTGCTCCTCCAGGAGGACATGGCCCGGTCCTTCGCCGGCTCCGGGTTGACCGCCGCGCGCACCCACCTGCTGTGGGTGGTCCACCAGTCGGGCCCGTCGACCCAGCAGAGCCTGGCCACCGCGCTCCAGGTCACTCCGCGGAACGTGACCGGGCTGGTCGACGCGCTGGAGGCCGGGGGCTTCGTCACCCGCCGCCCGCACCCGACGGACCGGCGCGCCACGCTGGTGACGCTCACGGACCAGGGGCTGCAGACGATGGCGGACATGGACCGGGACCGCCGCCAGATCGCCGCGCGCCTGGTCGCCGACCTCACCGAGGAGCAGGTCCGGTGCTTCCGGGAGGCGCTCGACGTCGTCACCTCGCGGCTGCACGATCTCGCGGCAGGCGCGACCGACGCGGAGACGGCGGTGACGGCATGACGGCGCCGGCCACGACCCCGGGCCGACGGAGCCGCTGGCAGATCGCCGGCCGGCTCGCCCGCCGCGCGGTCCGGATGGAGATCGGCGGCTACCAGGCGATCTACCGCTTCCTGTTCCGTCGACCGCGGGTGCCGGCCGGAGCCGCCGGGTTCAGCTACCACGCGCCGGTCCTGGCGGTCACCATCGCGTTCATCGTGGTGTCCGCGGTGGAACTGGTCGTCGTCGACCTGCTCGTGAGCCGGTGGCCCGCGGTCCGCATCCCCCTGCTGGTGCTGGGCGTCTGGGGGCTGGTGTGGATGTTCGGCCTGCTGTTCGGCATGCTCACCCGCCCGCACGCTGTCGGCCCGGACGGGATCCGGGTGCGCTCCGGCACCGAGGTGGACATCCCCCTCGCCTGGGACGAGATCGCCACGGTGACGCACCGCAAGCGGATCGCGCCCGACGGGGAGCCCCAGGTGGCCGTCGACCCGGCGGGCCACGCGACCCTGCACATGCGGATGCAGGAGCAGACCAACATCGAGGTGGTCCTGGACCGGCCGGCCCCGGTGCGGCTGCCCACCGGCACCGAAGTGGTCCACCGGATCGCCCTCTACGCCGATGATCCGCAGGGCTTCCTCGCCGAGGTCCGGCGGTGGGCGACCGACGATCCCGGCACCTGACGGGCGGGGTCGCCGCGCTTCAGCCGCCGCGGGCGAAGAGCTCCGCGGCCTGCGCGTCGTCCACGAACGGGTACTTGACCATGAACTGGGCCAGCGCGTCGGTCACCGACAGGACGTGGGTCTCGCGACGCCCCGCCGCGTCGACGGTCTGCACGGTGACCATGTCGTCGTTGATCGGGACCCAGTGGGTTTCCACGTAGTCGGTGAACACGTTCACGCGCGCACGACCTCCATCGCCTCGGCCAGCAGCGTGACCGACCGCAGCCGGCCCTCCGTGGACGGCGACTGGTGAGCGACGATCAGCTCGTCGGCGCCGGCCAGCCGGCGGAAGGCCTCGACCTGCTCGCGCACCTCGGCCGGCGTACCGACCGCGGAATGGGTGAGCATCGAGTCGACGTGCTGCCCGGCGCCCTGGGACAGCAGCAGGTCGGCCTCGGCGTCGGTGAAGTTCCGCCCGCGGCCGAACAGCCCGGTGGCCAGCGTGCGGCGCACCGCGGCGAAGGCAGCCTGCGCCGCGGTGCTGCTGTCGGCGGCGACGACGTTCATCCCGGCGATCACGTACGGCTCGTCCAGCTGGGCGGAGGGCTGGAAGTCGCGTCGGTAGATCGAGACGGCGGCCTCGAGGGCCTGCGGCGCGAAGTGCGAGGCGAACGCGTAGGGCAGGCCCAGGGCCGCTGCGAGCTGCGCGCCGAAGGTGGAGGAACCGAGGATGAACAACGGCACCTCCGACCCCCGGCCGGGGACGGCGTCGACCCCGGGCACCCGGGTCTTGCCGGCCAGGTAGGCCTGCAGCTCCAGCACATCCTGCGGAAAGGACTCGGCCGAGCCCGGGTCGCGGCGCAGCGCGTACATCGTGTTCTGGTCCGACCCGGGGGCGCGGCCCAGGCCGAGGTCGATGCGACCGGGGTACATCGCGTCGAGCGTGCCGAACTGCTCGGCGATCGTCAGCGGTGCGTGGTTGGGCAGCATGACCCCGCCGGCACCCAGCCGGATGTGGCTGGTCTGCGCGCCGACGTGGGCGATGAGCACGCTCGTGGCCGACGAGGCGATGGTCGCCATGTTGTGGTGCTCGGCGTACCAGACGCGCTGGTAGCCCTGCGCCTCCGCGCGCTGGGCGAGGGCGACGCTGGCGGCGATGCTGTCGCTCACGGACTGGCCCCGCAGGATCGGCGCGAGGTCGAGGACGGACAGCGGGATGCTCATGGGTCAGGCCTTCCGATCGGTTGCCAGGAGCAACCGCACGGGGGCGCCAGGCCTTCCCGATCGCGGCCCGGGCGGTCGGCCACCATCAGGCCTGGGCGTCGCACCAGGTCTCGAGCAGGTCGCGGGCGTCCCGCCAGGGCCCGGCGTCGTCCTCGTCCAGATCGGCGCGCACGGCCAACCCGTCGCGCAGGATGGCGAGCTCGGTCATCGCCGGGGCGGCCGCGGCCGCGAGGCCGGGGACGGCACCGGCCGCCCGGCCGGCGCGGTCCAGCGCCGCGTCCATCTCCAGCTCGGCGGCTGCCCGGCTCCCTCCGCCACCGAGGCCCTCCTCGGCGAGGGCCTGCACCTCGTAGCGGGCGACCCCGCCGGTGAGCGCCTTCTCGACGTCGGCGCAGGCCACCGCCATGGCGCTGGGTGTGCGCGCCGCGGCCGCCGTCAGCGGTGCCGGCGGTGCCGGGTCGGGGGCCGCCGGCGCCGGGTCGGGAGCCGCGGCCGGGCCGGTCGCGGGCAGCGCCTGGCCGACCGGTGCGGTGGCAGGCTGCGTCGTGCAGCCGGCCACCCCGGCGAGCAGCAGCGTCACCACGGCCGGCCCGGCCACCGCGCGGGCTACGGAGCGCCGACCGGACACCGACGCACCCTGTCACCCCGCAGGGGGGCCCGCCCAGGGCCGGGAGTCCCGGGTCGCGGCGGCGTCCGGCCGGGCGGACGTGCGGAGCTCGTCGGCGATCTCGCCGCTGCCGGCGGCGAGGACCCCCATGCGCCCGGCCTCCTCGAGGTGCGCCGGCTGCACTCCCGAGATGGCGTCGGCGGCGATGAGCACCCGGTAGTCGCGCTCGCTCGCGCCGTAGACCGCGGCCCGCGGGCAGTTCGGGTAGTTGCAGCCCGCCAGGACGACGGTGGTGACCCCGTGCGCCCGCAGGTGCTCGTCCAGCCGGGTCCGGTGGAAGGCACCCCACCGGGGCTTCCACATCGCCCACTCCTTCGGAGTGATCTGCTGCAGCTCGCCGGCGAGCAGCCGTTCGGCGTCCAGCGCGGGGGCGCCGGGCGGCAGCAGGTCGGGCACGATCTGGGCGCCGGCCGACCCCGGTCGGACGATCGGCGCGCCGGAGTCGAGCACGGTGCGCCGGGCCAGGTCGACGTCGTCACCGTCATAGAGGCGGACGACGTGCACGACCGGGCGCCCGGCCGCGCGGTAGGCCGCCAGCAGCCGGGCGATCACCGGGACCACCGCACTGGTGCCCGGGATGGGGCTCGCCCCACCGTCGACGAAGTCGACCTGCGTGTCGATGACGAGCAGGGCCGAGCGGTCGAGTTCCGGGGCGATGTGGAGGTCCGCCGCGCGCCAGTGAGCCAGCATTGATTCCGCCATGCGGATTTCCCTTCGATGTCGAGGTGTAGATCGTCGCACTAGGCGGTACACAACG
The DNA here is from genome assembly GCA_019779905.1 of Modestobacter lapidis. GTDB lineage: Bacteria > Actinomycetota > Actinomycetes > Mycobacteriales > Geodermatophilaceae > Modestobacter > Modestobacter lapidis. Next base: position 461,936 of record JABAKE010000002.1, read on the forward strand.
GTTCCGGAAGTGCTTGACGTCGCACCTTTCCATGCCCACGATGCACGGCGTGATGCAGACCACACCGTTCCCCGACCACGCCCAGCCGGCCGCTGCCGCCACGCCGACGGGCACGACGCGATGAGGCTCCTCTCCTTCCACGCCGATGGCGGCGTGCGGCTGGGTGTCGAGACCGACCGCGGGGTCGTCGACGTCGCGGCCGCCGCCCCCGACGCGCCGGCGACCATGCAGCAGCTGATCGCCGCCGGGCCGGAGGTCCTGGACCGGGTCCGCCAGGCGGTCGGATCCGCCACGGACGCCGTCCCGCTGGAGCAGCTCCGCCTGGCCCCCGCCGTCCCCGACCCCGGAAAGATCATCTGCGTCGGCCTCAACTACCGCAAGCACGCCGCCGAGGGCGGGATGCCCGTTCCCGAGCAGCCCATCTACTTCGCCAAGTACCGCAACAGCCTGGCCGGCTCCGGCGAGGAGGTGGTCATCCCGGCGGCGACCCGCAAGGCCGACTACGAGGTGGAACTGGTCGCGGTCATCGGCCGGACGACGCGCAACGTGTCGACGGAGGACGCCCTCGACCACGTCTTCGGCTACGCCACCGGCAACGACCTGTCCGCGCGCGAGCTGCAGAACCGCAGCAGCCAGTGGATGTACGGCAAGGCCATCGACGGCTTCGCCCCGCTGGGCCCCTGCCTGGTCACCGCCGACGACGTACCCGACCCCCAGGCGCTGCGCACCCGGACCTGGGTGAACGGCGACCTGCGCCAGGACTCCAACACGGTGGACATGGTCTTCTCCGTCGCCGAACTGGTCAGCGACCTCTCCCAGATCATGACGCTGGAGGCCGGCGACGTGATCTTCACCGGCACGCCGGAGGGCGTGATCCTCGGCATGGCCGACCAGGTCTGGCTGCAGCCCGGGGACGAGGTCGTCTGCGAGGTCGAGGGTCTCGGCCGCCTGGTCACCCCCTTGGTGGGGCACGAGGGCTGACCTCCCGCGCCTGTCCCAGCTCCCGGAGCCGGACCGGGCAATGACACCCGGCTGCACCACTCCCCAATGACGAGGAGAACCCGTTGGAACCGTCACTGAGGTTTTCTCACCTGGTTCCGCGGTCGAGTGAAGTCAGGACAAGGGCGGCGGCGGCAATAGCGGTGATC
>JABAKE010000273.1 GCA_019779905.1 Modestobacter lapidis
TAATGAATTTAATAATAATGTATCTACATGAGGTGATATAAGTTCTATAGTTTGAAAATCTACAGCATGGAAAAATGATAACATACAAGCTAAACATATAACAAAGAAAGTATCACCCATACGATTTAATAATATAGCAGATAAAGCAGATTTCATAGCTGCGATACGAGTATTTCAGAATGAGATTAAAAGGTATGAAATAACACCTACAAATTCTCAACCAATAAACATCATTAAATAATTTTCACTAACTACAAGGATAGTCATAAATATAGCAAAAGCACTTAATATAATATAAAAACGATTACGATTAGGATCATGTTTCATATAATCTAGAGCATAGAATAATACACATAAAGTTATAATACCAACAGGTACCATAACAGTCATAGATAAAGAATCTAAAAGTATACCATAATTTATTTGAATATCACCTACAGATACTCAACTACCTAAGGTAATTAAAACAGGCTCTTCATAAAAGAAAGTTAGTCAATTCATTATAGTATATTTGTTACTTTACCTCTTAATCTATAATATGAAACTAATAAACTTAAACCTATAGCAGATTCAGCACCAGCAATTATTATAATTATTATAGCATATATAGTTGATTGGATATCATC
>JABAKE010000274.1 GCA_019779905.1 Modestobacter lapidis
TGGCCTCTTGCCATCTACTCGAGTCGATGGCCAATATCGCTCCCTCGTATGTAGTAGGATCATCTGGATGTTCTTTGTCACCAAGAAACAGCTCCTCTCTCATCTCATGTAGATACCCATATCTAACAGGAGGAGCAGATACCCTACCAGATCTACGAAGTGGTTGTGTAACAGTAGGTTCTGCCTCAACAGGGGCAGGTGTGGTATCAGTGTTGATTTGTGTACTCTCGGATAATTCCTCGAGATCTATCACTTGACCTTTGCCTCCTTCTTGGATAAACTCTTTTTCCAAGAACTTAGCAAACTTACTAACGAAGACTTTCTCTTCACTAGTGTGATAGAAATAGTATCCCAAAGACTCTTTTGGGTACCCCACAAATCTACACTTGCTTGATCTTGCTTCCAATTTAGTTGCATTTTGGTTCTTAACGTATGCAACAGAACCCCAAACCCTTAGATGCTTAAGGCTTGGTTTCTTCCCATACCACATCTCATATGGTGTCTTAGGGACAGATTTGGAAGGAACCCTATTTAATAAATAAGCAGCAGTCTCTAATGCATATCCCCAGAAGGATATTGACATATTAGTGTAACTCAGCATCGATCGCACCATGTCCATCAAGGTA
>JABAKE010000275.1 GCA_019779905.1 Modestobacter lapidis
TAAAAGATCTAATATTCCATCAAATTCACTATTTTAGAATTTGTTCTTTCTTCGATGGGATCCTTACCTTAGGAAGGAAAAAAAGATTATTCATTCCCTTGCTAAGAGGGGCGGGATCCTCGTTTGATCTTTCTTTTATTACTATCCTCTTTCCTTGGATTAGGACTGGGACGCATATATCAAAAGTTCAGTGTGCAATTTGAATGAGATAAATTGTTTCAAATTCAAATTAGTAACTGAGATTACACACAATCGGAACCAGAAAAAGAGATAGGTTTAATCTGAAAAGTATTCTATCAGGGTAACTATGTTAAATTCATTTTGTAGCGTACAAGAAATGAATTCTATTTGTGTATGTGCTTCCAGGAAACGTAGGGTATTCTATTCCATTACACGGATCGGGAACAATCGAAAAAGTCCGACCCAGTACGATATCTCTTGGAATTCTGAATATGATGCTACCAATAATTGTACTAATCCACATATGTTTCTCTCCCACCAATCGGTACTAGTTGAAGTAATGGAAATTACCGGATTTGTTTGATGAGAAATGCGAAACGAAAAAGAAAAAAAAAAAAAGAAATAAGGATTTCCGTTGGGACTGAAATTCTGCTCCTTGTCCTCTT
>JABAKE010000276.1 GCA_019779905.1 Modestobacter lapidis
ACATCAGATAAGTTATACCTTCATTTATAAATAATATGAAACTTATATGCCCTTTAGGATTGGTTTTAGGGCATACCTCTAACAGTTTGAACTGTTTAGAGAAGAACCATAAGAAAAGACCTCGTGATGATAAAGACTCCACCTATGTATGGCATTTGAGATTAGGTCATATTAGTGAGGAAAGGATCAACCGGCTAGGTAAGGATGGGCAGTTGGGCTCATATGTACTTGTACCCTTACCTACCTGTGAACCTTGTCTCATGGGTAAGATGACCAAATCGCCCTTTACTGGTCACAGTGAGAGGGCAGGAGACATACTAGGTTTAATACATTCAGATGTATGTGGACCTTTGAATAAGGTTGCCAGAGGAGGTTTCACTTACTTCATTACCTTCACCGATGATCACTCACGGTTAGGTACTGTGTATCTCATGAAACACAAATCTGAATCCTTTGAAAAGTTCAAGGAATACAGAGCTGAAGTAGAGAAACAGACTGGCAAAAGTATTAAATCTCTTCGATCAGATCGAGGAGGAGAATACTTGACCACGGAGTTTTTAGATCATCTGACAGAGGCTGGCATATTATCACAGTGGACTCCTCCTGGTACACCTCAACTTAA
>JABAKE010000277.1 GCA_019779905.1 Modestobacter lapidis
TTTTTTTTTTTTTTTTTTTTTTATCAAACAGAGGTTTTCAAAAGCTCCAAAACACTTTACTAAAATGTTTTAAAACTTGTTTCGAGAAGAATGAATGATTTTGAAAGCAATCGGTTAGCTAATTTCAAAACTCTAATTTGGGCCCGATAGGCCCAAACAGCTAATCGGTTGACTTTTCTCCAAAACTTTGACTTTGGTCAATGCATTTCAAAATGCATCTCAAAACATGGAGAATCGAATCACGATCGTTTCGATATGTAAATCGTCAAATTTGGACTTAAAACGAGCCCGGAACCTTTAATTCAATTTTGTTGGCTTTTTTAGAGTTTTTATGCCTTTAGGACTCTTCCAATGACTATCTAGCTTATCTAGGAGACACATGAACGAATTTGGGACCTTGGAGGATTGTTTTAGGACTCTTAGATCACTTCTTAGGGTTTTAATAACAGCCATTGATCAAAATAGAAGCCTATTCTATATATACCTCACTTATAAATCAATTAAAGGGGATTAAGAGGAGAGACATTGGGATTTTGGAGTCTCTAAAGCTACAACCAGCCATAGCCACGAAATTGGAGGTCTTTAAAGGTTGAAGAAGAAGGTTAAAAGCAAGGAAGAA
>JABAKE010000278.1 GCA_019779905.1 Modestobacter lapidis
GACAAAGGGAATTTTATGTAATTAAAGGGTTTAATACATAAAGTACCTTAGTTTTAAAAGGACTAGTGGGAGCATGAAAAGTCATCAAATTAATTTCTTTATTAGTACACACTATTAATACTAAAGTAGTATTAAGAATTCCATAATCGTTATAGGAATTCAAATCACATCAAAAAGGAGTTTTTGAAATGATTAATTCATATGAGATAAATATTTGAGAAATATGAGACTCATATGAGAATAAAGTATGTACTTATATCAATATCAAGAACATGCTGCAAAGAGTTGTCAGGCAGATATTGATAATCAATTCAGAATAGAGATTCTGAATAGAAACAAGTTTGTTCTTAAAAGGGTTTAAGAATGAAATACTTGTATTTCAAGAAATTACTAAATACACGCCATTTACATAGATTGCCTAATAGAATGTCGAGTGAACGAATGCTTTCTTTTGGAAGCATAGGTCTCATTTACTAGGACATCAGAGTTGGCAGCAGAATTAGTTTAAATACTATTATTGAAAATAATAAAATGCAAAATGGTTTTGCATCTGATAATCTACCTTGCCTATACACTAGAGAATGCAATAAGCCTTGTCTTGCGAAGACTAGTATTCGAT
>JABAKE010000279.1 GCA_019779905.1 Modestobacter lapidis
GGTAACTCCTCAGGAAAAACATCAAGAAATTCCTGTACAATAGGAATACAGTCTAAAGGATGCTCAAATTCTTCCTCCAACTCTGACGAAGCCAAAGAATTCATTAAGCCTTCAATCTGCGCATGTCGAGAAATCTTTCTCGAATAAGGAAGAGATTGAAATCTACTTTTCTCTCCTTCAAAGCGTAGGCTAAGTCCATGTGCTGAATAGATTGTCACATGTTTCTTGTAACAATCTATCCTAGCCCGGTATTGTGATAACCAATCCATGCCCAATATCACATCATACGTGGACATGTTTAGAGAAATCAAATCGACTTCTAATTCATGATCATCAATCCTGATGACACAAGAACGACAGATCTTACTTGTTTGAGCATCGGTACCCATTGGTGAAGCAACACTCAAAATATAACCCAAGGGTTCAAATTGCAAACCCAAGCGAAGAGCGCATGAAGTACTAATAAAAGAATGTGTAGAGCCAGTATCAAACAATACACGAACCCATGAATTGTAGATGCAGAACATACCCTCAATAACTGTGTCGGATGCTTCTCTATCTGGCGAGAATAGAGCAAAGACTTTACCAGCTCCCTGAGATCCTCCCTTTGATTTTGA
>JABAKE010000280.1 GCA_019779905.1 Modestobacter lapidis
AAAGAACTTTTGAGATTATGTCCAAACCATGACATCGCCACATGGCAGATTGTCCAGGCCTTCTTTCAAGGACTTGGTGATAGGGATAAACAGTTAATTAATGCTGCAAGTGGGGGGGCCAATTCTTAGGAAGAGTGCTGAGGAAGCATGGGAATTGTTTGAAATTTTGAGTGAGGATTCATTACACATGGCATCAATGAATTTAACAAATAATCGAGAGACTCCTGCTCCACCACCTAAGAAAAGTGGAATCTATGAGTTACCGCAGTCAACTGTTGTTACCCAGCAGGTAGAGGAATTGTCTAAAAAGTTAGATAAGTTGATAGCTGTCCAGGGATCATCATCTAAAAATCCAGTGCATCAAGTTAATGAAATCTGTATCATCTGTAATGAAGTGAATCATGAGACTGTAGAGTGTCCTTTGGCTGGGCAATATCCTGATCTTGTTCAACAAGTTCATGTTGCCCAAAGTTATATAGACCCTAGGAATGATCCATATTCAAATACTTTCAATCCTGGTTGGAAAAATCATCCTTTTCTCCAATGGGGGCAGCAAGCACAAAAGCCCAAGGGAAATTCCAATGTGTCGTACTCCCAAGTGCCAAGGCCGAATTA
>JABAKE010000281.1 GCA_019779905.1 Modestobacter lapidis
CGACTGCTAAGAATCGAAAGATATGTACAGGATATGAACTGACATTGAGGGACGTAGGCTAGAGTAGCAATCTGGATTCGGTACCCAAGTAGTTCTAGCTGTTAACGATGAACACTGATACTTTAAATAAAGTAGAAAGTGAAAGCTAAGTGTTCCGCCTGGAGAGTATATTCGCAAGAATGAAATCCTAGACAATAGACGGTTACGGTCAACAGCAGTGGAGCATGTTGTTTAATACGATGATCCCCGTCAAACCTTACCATACCTTGAATGTTTCACAGGCGTTACATCGTTGTCTTCAGTTCATGTCGCAAGATTTTTGGTTAAGTCCTTAAATGAACAGAATTCTCTTCTGAAATTATTCTTTTTCAGAGATGTCTTATTTAAAGATGAGATAGTAAGAGAACAAAGACAAATCGTGATGGCCCTTATGGTATGGGCTACAAACGTGCTACAAAAAATTAAATACAAAATTATGCTAAGCTTTATGGCTTCACTAGTTAATTAAAATTTAATAATTTTCAATATATTTTTATATTGGTATATATTTGTAGGATTATTGTCTGTAACTCGACAATATAAATTATGAATTGCTAGTAATCGTACATCAGCCA
>JABAKE010000032.1 GCA_019779905.1 Modestobacter lapidis
TGCGACGTGCACCACCTCATCCACTGGATCCACGGTGGCGAGACCAACCTGACGAACTCAGCGCTCCTCTGTGAACGCCACCATACGAAGGTCCACCACGGCTTCCGCGTCGAACGACCACCCGACGGCCGATGGCGCACCTACCGCCCCGACAACACCGAGATAATCATCGGACCCCGCTGGTAGCTGCCTGTCCACCGGCACGACCGACCCGCGGCGCTGCGGGGGAACTCGCACCGGCGGCCGCGCCGCGCGCCCGGCCAGCCGGCTGCGGCGGGCGGTTCACCGTCGGCGTCAGCCGGAACGCGGCCGCAGTCCGAACGCCTCCGCGAGCAGCTCGTGCGAGCGCCGCCGGTCGGCGGGGTCCGCGATCAGGTTCTGCACCATGAGCTCGTCGGCGCCGCTCTCCGCCACCATCTGCTCCAGCGCGGTCCGCACGTCGTCCGGGCCGCCGGCGAGGAAGCGTGGCCACCGGCCGTCGACGATCGTCGTCGGCTCGTCGGCCTGCGCGGTGGTCAGCTCCCGGGCTCCGTCGTCCGCCGAGGGGATGGTGGCGCCATCGCCCATGCGGCCCAGCCGGGCGTAGAACCCCTTGGCCGAGTTCGCCAGGTGCCGGCCGTCGGCAGGTGTGTCGCCGACGGTCACGTTCACGGCCAGGATCGCGCGCGGCTCGTCCAGCCCGAACCCCTGGGGCTGGAAGGTGGCCCGGTAGTTGCGCAGCGCCCGCGCCGCGCCGGCCGGGTTGATGAACCCGGCGAACGTGTAGCCGATGCCGAGCCCGGCAGCCAGGTTCGAGCCGCTCGGGCTGGAGCCGAGCAGCCAGGTCTGCGGAACGGCGCGGACCGTCGTCATCAACGGGTTCCCGGCAAAGGCGTGCCCCTCGGGGAACGCCTCGTACAGCCAGGCCAGGGTTTCCAGCACCACCTGCTGGTGGTCGGGCTGGGCCTGCTGGCGGCGGTCGGGCTGCAGCGCCAGGTCGATCACCGGTCCGGAGGTGGCCCGCCCCATGCCCAGGTCGATCCGGCCGGGTGCCATCGCCTCGAGCTGCTTGAACATCTCGGCGACCTTGAACGGGCTGTAGTGGTTCATCAGCACCGCGCCGGAGCCGAGGCGGATGCCCCGGGTCCCGGTGGCGGCCGCCGCGATCAGCAGCTCCGGGTGGTGCGAGGCACCCGACCGGCTCAGATGGTGCTCGGCGAACCAGATGCGGGAGAACCCCAGGTCATCGGCATGGCGGGCGACGGCGAGCGAGTCGGCCAGCGCCTCGACCTCGGTGGTCCCGGGCGCGACGGTGCCGAGATCGACGATGGACAGCTTCAGCAGAACTCCCGGGGTCGGAGGGGGGACGGTCGCCGCTGGGGGCACCGGACGACCCCGACCGTACGGAGGCGCCGGGCGGTGATGCTCATCGCTCCTGGCCCCGCGGACCCTCTCCTGTCACGCGCGACACGGCGGGCCCCGGAACGCGTGGCATCGTGGCCGGGGTGTCAGCCCCGCACGACGACCCTCGCTCCGTACCGCTCGCACCACCCGGCCCGCAGGACGCCACCGCGCCACGCAGCGCCGAGCACGCCCGGCTCGCCGAGTCCAGCGACATGTCGGCGCCCTGGCGGCTGTGGGGCCCGTACCTGGCCGGCCGGCAGTGGGGAACCGTCCGCGAGGACTACTCCGCCGACGGCGACGCCTGGGCCGGGTTCCCCTTCGACCACGCCGTCTCCCGCGCCTACCGCTGGGGGGAGGACGGGCTCGGCGGCATCTGCGACCGCTACGGCTTCCTCAACTTCTCCGTGGCGATGTGGAACGGCAAGGACCCGGTACTGAAGGAGCGGCTGTTCGGCCTGACCAACGACGAGGGCAACCACGGCGAGGACGCCAAGGAGCACTGGTGGGCCATTGACGGCACGCCGACCCACTCCTGGATGCAGTGGCTCTACCGCTACCCGCAGGCCGAGTACCCCTACGCACAGCTGCGCGCGGAGAACGCCCAGCGCACCCGGGACGAGCGCGAGTACGAGCTGTCCGACACCGGCGTGCTCGACGAGAACCGGTTCTTCGACGTCCAGATGACGTACGCGAAGGCATCGTCGGACGACGTCTGCATCACCGTCACAGCGACCAACCACGGCCCCGACCCCGCGCCGCTGCACCTGCTGCCGCAGGTCTGGTTCCGCAACACCTGGGCGTGGGGCGGCGACAAGCGCCAGGGCCTGCTGACCCAGCTGCTCGCGCCCACGCTCACCGTGAACGGGCTGGAGGCGGTCGAGGCCGAGCACGGGTTCCTCGGCCGCTACGTGCTCGCGGCCGAGGGAGCGCCCACCGTGCTGTGCTGCGACAACGAGACCAACGCCGTCGCGCTCTTCGGCGCCGAGCGGAACGCCAGCCGCTACCCGAAGGACGGCGTCGACCGCGCCGTCGTCCACGGCGACCGGACGGGGCTCAACCCGGCGGACTCCGGCACCAAGGCCGCGTTCTGGTACCGCTGGGACGCCGTCGCCCCGGGCGAGACGGTCACGGTCAAGCTGCGGCTGCGCCCGTCGGCCCCCGACGAGGCGATGTTCGGCGCGGAGTTCGATGCCGTGCTGGCCGGCCGCAAGGAGGAAGCCGACGACTTCTACGCCTCGGTGATCCACCCCGGCCTGTCGGCCGACGACCGGCATGTGGCCCGGCGCGCGTACGCCGGGCTGCTGTGGACCAAGCAGCTGTACCGCTTCGACGTCGCCCAGTGGCTGGACGGCGACCCCGACGTCCCGTCGCCGACGACGCGTGCCGCCCCGGGGAAACGGAACACGCACTGGCGGCACGTGGCGCTGGCCGACGTGATCTCCATGCCCGACGAGTGGGAGTACCCGTGGTTCGCCGCGTGGGACACCGCCTTCCACACCATCCCGCTGGCGCACGTCGACCCGGACTTCGCCAAGGAACAGCTGCTGCTGATGTGCCGCGAGTGGGCGATGCACCCCAACGGCCAGCTGCCGGCCTACGAGTGGGCGTTCGGCGACGTCAACCCGCCGGTGCACGCCTGGGCCGCGTGGCACGTGTACCGGATCGACGGCTACCGCGACCAGCAGTTCCTCATTCGGGTGTTCACCAAGCTGCTGCTGAACTTCTCGTGGTGGGTGAACCGCAAGGACGCCGACGGGTCGAACGTGTTCGAGGGCGGCTTCCTCGGGATGGACAACATCGCGCTGTTCGACCGGTCCGCGCCGCTGCCACCGGGGTACCGGCTGGAGCAGTCGGACGCGACCAGCTGGATGGCGTTCTACTGCCAGCAGATGCTCAAGATCGCCCTCGAGCTGTCGCGCTTCGACCAGGCGTGGGACGGCACCGCGACCAAGTTCTTCGAGCACTTCCTGGCCATCGCCGAGGCGATGAACTCCTTCGGCTCGCACGGCATGTCGCTGTGGAACGAGGACGACGGCTTCTTCTACGACGTCCTGGTCGCCCCGGACGGCGTGCCCGAGCCGCTGCGGGTGCGCTCGATGGTGGGGCTGCTGCCGATCCTGGGCGCCACCGAGGTGCCCGGCTGGGTCACCGCGGAGGTGCCGGACGTCGCCGAGCGGGTGCGCTGGCTGCAGCGCCGCCGGCCGGAGCTGATGGCGCCGCTGCGCAGCCGGTCGGCGCCGGAAGGCCGCAAGATGCTGCTCTCCCTGGTCGACAAGGACCGGCTGGAACGGATCCTGACCCGGATGTTCGACACCGAGGAGTTCCTCTCGCCCTACGGCATCCGGTCGCTGTCGAAGTCGACCGGGCAGCTCATCGCACGGGTCGGCGGGCGGGACGCCTCGATCGAGTACGAGCCGGGGGAGTCGCGGACGGGGCTGTTCGGCGGCAACTCGAACTGGCGCGGGCCGGTGTGGTTCCCGGTCAACGTGCTGCTCGCCGACAAGCTGCGCACCCTCGGGCGGCACTACGGCGACTCGTTCACCATCGAGCTGCCCACCGGCTCGGGCAACCGGTGCACCCTCGTCGACGCCGCCGACCTGATCGACAACAGCCTCACCCGGCTGTTCCGGCCGGTGAACGGCAAGCGCCCCGCCGACGGCGACCGGATCGAGGCCAGCGACTCACCGCTGTGGCGCGAGCACCCGACGTTCAGCGAGTTCTTCGACGGCGACACCGGCGAGGGGCTCGGCGCCACCCACCAGACCGGTTGGACGGCGCTGGTCGCGCACCTGCTCAACCCGCGGCTGCCGCCGGATCCGCGCTGGGCGTGAACGGGTCAGCGGATCGACTGCTCGCCGAGGAAGCCCGCCACCAGCGGCACGAACTCCTCGGCCCGCTCCACACCGAGAGCGTGGCTGGAGCCGGGCCCGGTGAACAGGTGGTGGCGCGCGCCGGGGATGGTGTCGGCGACCTGCCGGCCGTGCCACGGTGGGGTCAGTAGGTCCTGCTCGCCGGCGATCACCAGCGTGGGGGCGGTGATCCGGCCGAGACGGTCGAGCGTGTCGTGCGCGAGGTCGGCGTCCCATTGCTCGGCGGTGGTCCGGATCTGCCCCTCGGTGCTCGGGAACAGCGGCAGCAGCTCCTGGATCAGCTCACCGAAGGCCGGGTCGTCGAGCAGCTGCGGTGAGAACGCGACGCCGAGCGCGCCCAGCGCCGCCTCCAGGTCGCCGGTCCGCCACGGGTGGGCGAGGGCGGTGAGCATCGCCCGCTGGAATCCGTCCGTCCGCGCCCAGGTGCAGTACAGGACGAGCGAGGCGACCCGGTCAGGTGCGGCGAGCGCGAGCTCCTGCGCCACGGCGCTGCCGAGCGAGTAGCCGAGGACGTGTGCCCGCTCGATGTCGAGCGCCTGCAGGAGCCCCAGCGCGTCCGCGGCCAGGGAGGCCACGCTGATCTCGCCCGACCCCCGCTCGGACCCGCCCATGCCCCGCAGGTCGTAGGTGATCACCCGGTGCTGCCCGGCCCAGGCCGGCCCGAGGTCGGCCCAGAACCCCAGCGACTGGCTGGTGCCGTTGATGATGAGCAGCGGGTCACCCGCGCCGTACTCCTGGACGGCGACGGTCACGTCGCCGACCTGGACCGTGCGCGGCGCGGAGGTGGTCGGTGTGCTCAACGGAACTCCCGGTGTCGTCCAACGGTGTGACGCGCAGCACACCACAGCGCCGTACCGCGCCGGAAGACGTTCCTCCGGTTCCGTCGACCTCTTTGTGATGTGAACCACATCACGGCCTCTCGAAGTGGTAGGAACGGCGCACGGGGACGGTGCACGCTCGAGGTCCGCCGGCCCGACCAGGACTGGGGGATCGGCCATGACGATGACGCAGGCGTCCGGGACGGCAGTGCAGGAACGGGTCGAGCACGTCGACGTGCTGATCGTGGGGGCGGGCATCTCCGGGATCGGGGCCGCGTACCACCTGAGGGAGCAGTTCCCCGGGAAGAGCCTCGTCGTCCTCGACGCGCTGGAGAGCCACGGCGGCACGTGGTGGACCCACCGGTACCCCGGCGTGCGTTCCGACAGCGACCTGTTCACCTTCGGCTACCGCTTCAAGCCTTGGCGCGGGGCGTCCATCGCGACGTCGGAGGAGATCCTCCACTACCTCGACGAGGTCATCGCCGAGAACGGGCTCGACGCCCACATCCGCTACCAGCACCGCATCACCGCCGCGACCTGGTCAACCAATGACCGGCGCTGGACCGTGGCGGTGGCCCGCGGCGACACGGGGGAGGAGCTGACGTACACCACCGACTTCCTCTGGATGTGCCAGGGCTACTACCGCCACGCCCAGGGCTACACCCCCCAGTGGCCGGGCATCGACCAGTTCCAGGGCCAGGTGGTCCACCCGCAGACGTGGCCCGACGACCTGGACTACGCCGGCAAGCGCGTCGTCGTCATCGGGTCCGGGGCGACGGCGGCGACGCTGATCCCGGCCATCGCCGAGACCGCCGGGCACGTCACGATGCTGCAGCGGTCGCCGACCTTCTTCTACGCCCGCCCGAAGACCCACGAGTTGGCGACCACGCTGCGGGCGCTGGACATCCCGGAGGAATGGACGCACGAGATCCTCCGCCGGACCTACATCGCCGAGCTGAACGAGCTCACCCGGATCTCGGCCGAGTCGCCGGACGACGCGCGCACGTTCCTCATCGAGTCCATGCGCCCGCTGCTCCCGCCGGGCATCGACATCGACAAGCATTTCAACCCGACCTACCGGCCCTGGCAGCAGCGGATTGCCGTCCTGCCCGACGGGGACATGTTCGCGGCGCTGCGGGAGGGCAAGGCCTCGGTCGTCACCGACACGATCGAGACGTTCACGGAGAAGGGGATCCGCCTGGCCTCGGGTGCGGAGCTCGAGGCGGATGTCGTCGTCACCGCGACCGGCTTCGACCTCAGCGTGTTCGGCGACATCTCGTTCACCGTCGACGGGCAACCGGTCGACTGGGCGCAGACGGTGACCTACCGCGGCCTGATGTTCACCGGGCTGCCGAACCTGGCCTACGTGTTCGGCTACTTCCGGCACAGCTGGACGCTGCGCGCCGACCTGATCAGCGATTTCGTGTGCCGGCTGCTGAGGCGCATGGAGAAGCAGGGCGCGACGATGGTCGTCCCGGCGCTGCGGGACGAGGACGCCGGCATGCAACTGGGGCCGTGGGTGGATCCGGAGAACTTCAACCCGGGGTACCTGGCGCGGTCGATGCACCTGATGCCCAAGCAGGGCGACCGGGAGCCGTGGCGGCACCTGCACGAGTACGCGGAGGAGCGGGAGATGCTCCCGGCGGCGGATCTGGATGACGGCACGCTCGTCTACCGGTGACGTCCTGACGTGCCCGCTCCCACCGCCGCATCGCCCGCCGCGTCGATCGCGGCGTTCCCGGCGGCTACAAGCTGACCGCGACGGTCGCCGCGAGCTCGCGGCAACCCGCCAGGTCGTCCGTGCCGGGCGCGCCGGTGAGACTCAGCGGTGCGGCGACCTGCTTCCAGCGCAGCGCACCGGTGATGCGCTGGATGCTGGCCAGCGCGCCGGACGTGTCGTCGTTCCCGTGCACGTACACGCCGAAGGGCAGGCCGACGGTGGCATCGAGGCACGGGTAGTAGACGGTGTCGAAAAAGTGCTTGAGCGCGCCGGACATGTAACCGATGTTCGCCGGCGTCCCGAGCAGGATCCCGTCGGCGGCGAGGACGTCCGCAGCCCCCGCTGACAGAGCCGGTCGGACGACGAGCTCGACGCCCTCCACCAGCGCGACGCCCTCCCGCACCGTTTCCAGCACCGCCTGCAGCGCGGGGGAGGGCGTGTGGTGGACGACGAGCAGGCTCGGCATCCCGGCATCATCCGTGGTGACCGACGATCCTCTCAACCAGCCCGGATCGGTCGGCGTCGAGAACCGGCGGCGGCCGCCGAAGGCGCGCACGTCGCGACGTGGGCCAGGATGCGCACGATGAACGGTGGACGGCGAATCCCCATGGACGGTGGCCGATGAGCCCCCGGCGACGGACCCGTGTCCGGCGCTCGCTGGCGGAGCTGCAGGAGCGAGCGGCTGGTCACCTGGCCCGGTACACCGCGCCCGACGGGTACTACGGATTCGCCACCTATGACCAGAGCGCCGTCCACGACGGCCCGCTGACGCCTGCCGACGTCCTCATGGCCAACCTGCTCAGCCTGCGGCTGGACTGGCGGGACGTCGTGCCGCTGTTCGCCGCGGGCGGGACGCCGTACGGGCTGCTCCGCAGCGCGCTGGGCGACGCCCTGGCGGAGGCGCGCGCCCTGCCGCCGCTGGAGGACTGCACCGAGGAGCAGGCGCTCATGCCGGCGCTGTCGCGTGCCAACCAGGTGGCCTACGAGACGCCGCACTCCCCACGGCGCACCCGGCGGACGTGGGGCCCCGTCACGGTGTCCAAGGTGCTGCACCGGCTGGCGCCCACCGTGCCGCTCATCGACGCCTACGTCATGGGTTTCTACGCGGCCCGCTGGTCCCAGGACGCCCGGCTCGCGATCCGCGCGGACCTGATCGGGAACCGGGAGTGGCTCGAGCCGCTGGCCGCGGCACATCCCGTCCGCGGGGAGCCGATGCCGCTGACCCGGGTCGCCGACATCGCCATCTGGATGGAGGGCACGTCGAGTTGAGCCCGGCGGGTCAGCCGGTGGTCGCTGTCCGCTGCCACTCGCGCGGACTCATCCCGTAGGCGTCCTTGAACCGGCGCGTGAAGTGGCTCGGGTCGGCGAAGCCGTGGGCCCGCGCGGTGGCGGCGATCGACCGCCGGCGGCCGGCGGGTGAGATGAGCTGCGCCCGGGCGGCGGCGAGCCGCCGCTGGATGACCCACTGCTCGACGCCCGACCCGGCCTGCTCGAACGCCCGGTACAGCTGCCGTACCGACACGTTGTGCGCGGCGGCGATCGCGGCGGGGGTGAGCCCGGGATCGGTGAGGTGCTGCTGCACGTAGGCCCGGACCCGCACGAGCAACGTCTCCTCGAGCACGTCAGCGCGCCGGCGTTCGCCGCCGCCGGCAGAGACGACGAGCGCACGCACGAGCTGGGCGGTGGCCGTCCCCAACGCCGCGGCGCCGGGATCGGCTCGCAAGCTCGTCCGCCGAGGCGACCACCTGCCGCAGGTGGGCCAGCACGACGTCGCGCAGCGGGCTGGCGCGCAGCCGCGGCGTCGCCCGCCGGACGACGTCAGGAGGCAGGCCCAGCTGCTCGTACGGGAGCTGGAACGACCGTGCGCCGCCACCGACCGCGCAGCCGAAGGAGTAGGGCGCGCTGAGGTCGACCACCATCAGCTCGCTGCCGAGCACCAGCTGCTCGTGGCCGAGCTGGGTGTACTCGCCCCGGCCGCGCGCCTGGAACGACACCGCCAGCGCCCACTGGCCGCCGAGGCGCGCGTGCCGCGGTGTGCGCACCAGGCGGAACGGCGAGGCGTCGGTGGTGAACACCGCCCCGGGGCCCAGCGGCCACAGGTGCATCCGCGCATGCAGCTCGGCAGGTGGCGTGCGGAGCTCCACCCGGCAGGGCACCGACGCCTGCTGCATGGCGGCGCGGAACGCCTCGGCGCGGTCGGCCGGCGGGAGGTCGGTGGTGTCGAGGATCAGCATCGTGGCCCCTGCTCGCGGACGTCGGCCCGAGCCTTGCAGGGATGCACCCCGGGAGGAAGGCACCCAGGGGCCAGAGCCGGGCACGCACAGCCGATCCGCCGTCCCCGCCCGCTGCCAGGGTCCTGAGCGAGCGGGGCCACAGCCGCCCGGAGACCGCGAGGAGACCGCCATGACCACGCCACCGTCCGCCCCCCACACCATCGTGCTCATCCACGGCTTCTGGGTGACCCCCCGCAGCTGGGAGAACTGGGCGAGCCACTACGAGCGCCGCGGCTTCCGCGTGCTCACTCCCACCTATCCCGGTTTCGAGGTGGAGGTGGAGGCGCTCAACGCCGACCCGACCCCGATCGTGGAGGTCACGCTGCCGCAGATCGTCGACTCCATGGCAGAGGTCGTCGGCGCACTCCCGACCGCACCGATCCTCATCGGGCACTCCGCCGGCGGGGCGATCACCCAGCTCCTGCTCGACCGCGGCCACGGAGCAGTGGGCGTCGCCCTGAACTCCGCGCCGACCGAGGCGTCAGGGTGCTCCCGCTGTCGCAGCTGCGATCGACGTGGACGGCGTTCCGGAACCCGGCGAACCGGCACCGCGCCGTCCCGCTCACCGAGGAGCAGTGGCACTACGCCTTCACCAACACCTTCGACGCGGCGGAGTCGCGGCGGCTGTACCTGCGGTACCACATCCCCGCGTCGGGCCGGATCCTGTGGAGCTCCGTGCTGGCCAACTTCATGCCCGGCCCGCAGGATGCCGCCGTCGACTACGGCAACGACGCGCGGCCGCCGCTGCTGTTCGTCTCCGGCAGCGAGGACCACATCATGCCGCCGTCGGTGCAGCGGTCCAACGCCGACCACTACCGCGGCGACGCGGTCACCGAGCTGCGCGAGTACCCCGGCTACCCGCACCTGCTGCCGGCCGCGCCCGGCTGGGAGCAGATCGCCGACGACGTGCTGGACTGGGCGCTCGACCACGCGATGGGCGCGCGGCCCCGGGTGTCGGGGCCGTCGTGAGGCCGCCCTCGCCCGGGCTCAGACGGCCGCGGCCACCAGGCTGGCCACCAGCACCAGCGGCAGGGAGACGACGGCCCCCAGCGAGGTCGCCATCGTCAGGGTCTTCAGGCTGCCCTTGGTGGAGAGGTCGAGCAGCGTGCTGAACATCCAGAAGAAGTTGCTGTTGACGTGGAGCGCGAACATGGCGCCCGAGGCGATGGCCAGCGCGATGACGACGGGGTCGACCCCGAGCGAGCCGACGATCGGCGAGATGATGCCTGCGGCGGTGATCGCCCCGACCGACACCGACCCGATCGCGAAGTGCAGCACCGCGGCGATGAGCCAGGCGAGCAGGATGCTGAGGATCACCGGCGCGTTCTCGTCGGCGGAGAACAGGCCGATGAGCGTCTGGTCCATGCCGCTCTCGGCGATGACGGCGCCCAGGGACCCGCCGACGCCCGTGACGAGCAGGATCTCGCCGGTGGTGCGGAAGCCGGCCGTGAGGACCGTGCCGACCCCGTCCCCGCCCAGCGACGGCCGGACCATGCCGAAGGCGATCAGCAGCCCCACGAAGAGAGCGATGTTGGCGTCGCCGAGGAAGGTGAGCACCGGGTTCGAGACGTCCGCCAGGCCGGCGATCGCCCCGGTGGCGATCAGCACCAGCGGCACCAGGATCGGCAGCAGCCGCACCCACAAGGGCAACTGCGCGGCGCGCTCGGCCAGCGGCACGTCCTCCGTCTCGTCGTGCGGACGCCCCTCCTCGACGACCACGTCGGGGTCGAGGTCGGTCCGGTCGTTCCAGTAGCCCCGCCCCAGCAGCAGCCAGAACAGGAACGTCGTGACCAGGGCGGTCGTCAGCCCGATCGGCAGCCCGTACAGCAGGTAGGTCCCCAGCGGCACCTCCATGAGCCCGGCGATGGCGACCGCTGCGAGGCCGGGCACGACGAAGACGTACCCGGCGAAGATGCCGATGGCCATGGCCCCGGCCAGCCACGGCAGGCCGTGGCGGCGGTCGACGGCCGGCGCCGACTCCTTGGCCATCGGCGCCGCCAGGACGACCTGCACGTCGACGTAGATGGACGGGAAGATCGTGGAGAGCGTGGCGGCCATCGCGTACGGCAGACGACGCCCCATGCGGCGCGCGAGGATCTCCACCAGGTCGCTGAAGGTGCCCATCGCGTGCAGCAGTGCCCCGATCAGCACGCCGAAGCCGATGAGCAGGCCGACCTCGGCCATGATCTCGCCGAACCCGCCGGTGATCTGCGCGACGGTGCCCTCGGCGCCGAGCCCGGTGGCGAGCCCGAGGTACACGCAGGCGATCAGCAGGGAGATGACGGGGTCGACCTTGAACCGGATGATGAGCACGATCGCGCCCAGGATCGCGATGGCTGAGTGCAGGATCTCCATGAGGGAACTCCGATCTGGGCCACCGGTGGCGGCACCACGCTAGGGGACGCGGCCGGTGAGGAGCGATGCGAAGGGCCGAGTCCGTGCGCTGCGTCCCGTCGACATGGCCGAGGCGCCGGCCGGGGCTCCTGACCGACCACCCTCCCGGGATCTTGTGCTCTGCTTGCCCCCGGTACGCAGAGCACAAGATTCTGGAGGGGCCCACCCCTCGGCCAGCTCGCCCTGCTCTCGAGCTGAGTCGAGCTGGCGGAGCCTCCTTGCGTGAGCGCCCGCTGCGCTGCGTCGAGGGCTCACACCATGAGCAGCCCGGACGCCGATTCGCCGAGCCGCCCGGCGGTCAGCGTGAGTTGCAGCGCCGCCTCCAGGACGGCGACCTGCGCGGCCGTCCGCCGGCGGTAGCCGAACACCTCCAGCGTCTGGGCGAACAGCTCGTCCCGGGTCATCCCCGCGCTCGCCCGGCAGAGCGCGACCATGGCGTTGCCGATCTCCTCCGGCGCGATCTGTTCCATCGGGCGGTCGGCGGCCGGGTCGCGGCGGAAGCCGGTCCACGTCGCCCGGTCCAGCCCGTCCGGCCAGACGAAGTCGCCCACCCGCATCGCCGGCGGCACCAGCGCGCCGAGCGAGTCCAGCCGTGCCCGCAGCACCCGGCTCAGCCCGAACGCCCCGCCGGTCAGCCGGGCCAGCCGGTCGACATGCACCGGCCCCTCGGCCGCAACCCCGGTGAGCAGCACCTTGCGCACCTTCTCCGCGCCGCGCGGGTTGGCGATCCGGTCGAGCATCTCCTTGCCGCCGGCCGGCGCCGGCGTCCACGGCTCGAACGGCTCCTCGTCGTCGAGCGCCCGCGGCGGGGTGGGCGCCTGCGCCGGCAGCGGCGGCACCGGCCCCGAGGCCATCGGCCGCCGGGCAGGCGCCGCCGGAGCCGGAACCGGAGCCGGAGCCGGACCTGGAGCTGGAGCCTCGGCCGCCGGGTCCGCCTTCGCGGCCATGAAGGGGGGGAGCTGGGGAGCGGGGGCAGGGGGAGCAGCAGGAGCGGCGGCTTCCACCGCGGCGACCAGCCGGTCGAGCACCGCCTCGCGGTCGGCCAGCCACTCCGGCAGCCACACCCGCTGCACCGCCGGCCAGCGCAGCATCCCGCCGAGCACCTCGACCGGCAGCCCGTCGCGGTCGCCGACCGTCCGGCGCCGCGCCCACGCCGGGCCGTCCAGCAGCACCGCCATCACCGGGGCATCGGGCGCCGAGGGCCGGGCCACGGCCAGGTCGATCGTGAACTCCGAGAGCCCGACGTCGGTGCGCACCGCCAGCCCGCGGTCGCGCAGCGCGGCGGCGACCTCCTCGCGGTGCCGGTCGGGCACCGAGACGGGACGGGCGTCGCGCGGCAGCGCATCGGTGCCCAGCGCCGCCATGTCCAGGTACGCCCGCAGGTGCTTGACCCCGGTCGACGACGTCTCCTCCGCCCGCAGCATCGCCGGGTCGAAGGAGGAGAACACCACCACCTGCCGCCGGGCCCGGGTGATCGCCACATTCAGCCGGCGCTCGCCGCCGGACCTGTTCAGCGGCCCGAAGTTCAGCGGCAGCGCACCCCGCTCGTTGACGCTGAAGGCGGTGGAGAAGAACACCACGTCCCGCTCGTCGCCCTGCACGTTCTCCAGGTTCTTGACGAACATGCCCTCGCCGTCGGTGCGGTCGAGCGCCTCGACCAGCCGCTCGTCGCCGGCGTCCCGCAGCAGCGACTCGATCAGCGACCGTTGCGGGGCGTTGAACGTGACCACGCCCAACGAGGGCAGCTCGGCAGGAGAGGCGGCGAACCGGCGGCGGATCTCCGTCACGATCGCCTCGGCCTCGATCGGGTTGGTGCGCAGCAACCCGCCGCCGCCCGAGCGGTGGAAGACGCCGTCGACCCGCACCAGCGAGACGCCGAAGCCGTCCGGGCCGGATGAGGCGGGGCCGTGCACCGGCGCCGGGAACGACGACAGCCGGTTCTCGTAGTACTGGCCGTTGCTGAACGCGATCAGCGACTCGTCCTGGCTGCGGTAGTGCCAGGACAGCCAGTGCCGCGGCACCCGGGCCTGCACGCACTCGGAGAGGATCGACTCCTCGTCCTCCACCGCCGTCGCGAGGTCGTCGTCCAGCACGTCGTCGTCGGCGCCGGACGACGGTTCGGCGAACGACGTCGGCGGCATCTGCTTGCTGTCCCCGACGACGACGGCGGCCCTCGCCCGGCCCAGCGCGCCGACCGCGTCGGCGACCCGGATCTGCGAGGCCTCGTCGAACACCACCAGGTCGAACTGCCCGGCCACGGCGGGGAAGAAGCGGGCCACCGAGTCGGGGCTGACCAGCACGCACGGCATCACCGCGGTGATCAGGTCGCCGTACTCGGCGAGCAGCCCGCGCACGCCCAGCCCGCCGCGCTGGCGGTTCAGCTCCCGCTGCAGCGCGCCGATCCGGCCGCCCCGAGCGGCGACGTCGAAGGAGCGCGACCCGAGCACCTCCGCCGGCAGCGCGGCGGTGAGGTGGGCGCGGACCGCCCGCGACGCGGCGGTGAACCGGGCGATGGCCTTCTCGTGCACCGGGGCGTCGAAGACCGCCAGCCCGGTCGCCGCCTCGCGCTCGGTCACCGAGGCCAGCGACAGACCACGGTCGAACGACCGCACCGCGTCGTCGGCCGGGACCGCTCCGGTCAGCAGCGCGGCCCGGGCCTCGAGCAGGCCGGCCCCGCGCAGCGGCTCCAGCGCGGCGATCAGGTCCAGCCACCGGCGCAGCGACGGCAGCCCCGGCGCCGACGTCGCCCGCTCCACCCGGGTGAGCGCCCACTGCACGGTGATCCCGGTGTTCCCGGTCCACGCCGCGAGCGCCGCCGGAGTGCTGCGGCAGGCGGCGATCAGCCGGCGGGCGGCGTCCCGGATGCCGGCGACCCGCTCGGCCGCGGCGGGTTCGGTCACCGGCCCGTCGGCGAGCAGCTGGCGCAGCGCCCCCGGGAATCCGTCGGTGCCGTGCACGGCCGCGCCCACCCGGCGCAGCCAGGCGGCCTGGCCGGCGACCAGCCCGGGATCGGTCAGCGGGTTCCAGGCCGGCGGCACCTGCAGCCCGGGCACCTCCCCGGCCCGGCGGCCGAGGTCGCGGGCGGTCTCCTGCAGCCGCAGCAGGGCGGCGGTCAG
The DNA here is from genome assembly GCA_019779905.1 of Modestobacter lapidis. GTDB lineage: Bacteria > Actinomycetota > Actinomycetes > Mycobacteriales > Geodermatophilaceae > Modestobacter > Modestobacter lapidis. The sequence continues at coordinate 14,575 of JABAKE010000032.1, forward strand.
CGTGGGCACCTGCTTGGGCTCGATCTCGACGCCGGGGCGGAGCGCGCCGGCCAGCTGGTCACGGACCGCGATCAGCCGCTTCTTGCGCCCGAACCAGCTCGACTGCGCGGCCTCCTGCGCGGCCGCGTGCACGGTGGCCAGCGGCAGGTCCAGCGCGGCGGGGGTGGCGACGTCCAGCCCCGGGTGCTGGGCGGCGGCGAACGCGGTCACCTCCGCGGCGATGGCGCTCGCGGCGGCTGCCCAGCGGGGCGTGCGGGCCTGGTCGAGCACGTCGAGCCCGACGGGCAGGCCGGTGAGCAGGGCGGCGAGCGCGTCGAGGTCGTCCGGCGTCCGGGCGGTCTTCAGCGCGGGGACGACGCGGGGGTCGACCGGGTCGGGTCCGATGGCGTTGTTCAGGTCGAGGGCGGCTCGCTGCACCGCGTCGACGTCGACGTCCGCGGTGTCGACGAACGCCCACGGGTGGTCGGGGCGCGGCCGGGCCAGGTCGGCGACGTCGGGCAGGCCGGCCAGCGCGCGGCGGACCGCAGCGGTCGACTCCGCGCCCAGCCCGGCGACGGCGGACGCGTCGACCGGCAGCGGCGGCACCGCGTCGCCGGCGGCGAGCACACCGGTGTGCGCGCTGTACAGCGACAGCCCGGCGGGGTTGGGCTCGTGCAGCCGGGCGGCGTACCGGGCCAGCGCGCGGCGGGCGGAGCGGAGGTCCTCGCCGTCGGCGCTGAAACCCTGCTCGTCGACCTCGACGGCGTGCTCGAGCGCGGCCCGGACCTGGGTGCGGACGGCGGCGGGCCGGCTGCCCTTGTCGTGCAGGTCGAGGGCGAACGGGCCCATCCCGACGGCCTCGAGCCGGCGGGCGACGACGTCGAGGGCGGCGCGCTTCTCGGCGACGAACAGCACCCGCTTGCCGTCGGCGACGGCGCGGGTGAGCAGGTTGGTGATGGTCTGGGACTTGCCGGTGCCGGGCGGGCCCTCCAGCACGAAGGTCTGCCCGGCGGCGGCCGCGGCCACGGCCTGCAGCTGGGAGGCGTCGGCCGGCACCGGCACCGCCGCGGCCAGCTCGTCGAGGTCGGGCGCGACGGGTGCGCTCACCGGGTCGGGGAAGGGCTCGGTGGGGGAGCGCGTCAGGTGCGCGACCAGCGGGTTCCCGGTCAGGTCGGCCCAGTGCTCGTCGAGGTCCTTCCACAGCCGGAACTTCGCGAACGCCAGGATCGCCAGGTCGGCGGTCGGCTCCACCCGGTAGGGCAGCCCCCGCTCGGCGACCGCGAGCCGCATCGCCTGCAGCGCGGCGTCCAGGTCGATGCCCGCGCCGTCGACGGCGGGCTCGGCCAGCCCGGGCACGGTGAGCCCGTGCAGCTGGCGCAGCTTCTCCAGCAGGCAGTAGTTGGGCGTGCTGGTGCCCGACTCGTCGAGGCTCAGCCGGTACGCGCCGTTGCGCGAGGCGGGCTTGAGGACGACGGGCAGCAGCACCAGCGGCGAGCGCAGCGGCCGCCCGTCGAGCTCCCAGGCGAGGCTGCCCAGCGCCAGGTGCAGGTTGTTGGCGCCGGTCTCCTCGACGACGGTCTTCGCCTTGTAGGCCAGCGCCCGCATCCGCGGCACGTAGGAGGCCTCGGGGACGTCGACGTAGAGGCCGCGCCGGTCGAGCAACAGGCTCGCCAACTGCTCCTGGGGCAGCTCGCGCGCCGAGCGCAGCCCCCGCTCGCGCGCGACGGCGGCGAGCTGGTCGCTGGGCAGCAGGGTGAGCACCGATCCGCCGTTGACCATGTTCTCCAGGTCGGCCAGGTGCGCGTCGGGCACGGTGAGCGCCAGCCCGGAGCGGGGCGTGTAGTTGATCAGCCGGTTGCGCAGGCTGAGGTCGAGCAGTGCGTTCTTCCACTGGGCGATGCGCGGCGGGGCGGTCTCGCGGGGTGCGCCGGGCGCCGCCGGCCCGGCGTCCCGCGTCCGGGCCGGCGTGCTGTGCACCGCCGGCCGGTACTCGACGACCTGCACGGTGCCGTCGGCGTCGCGGGTGCGGGCCGGCAGCGGGAGGACGCCGTCGCGGCGGGCGCGGTGCACGTCGGTGACGCCGATGACCCGATCGAGGTCGCCGGTGAGCCAGGCGGCGTAGGCCGGCCGGTGCAGCTCGTCGAAGGCCGCGGGCTCGGCGCGGGCGGTGAGCAGCGTCGACTCGATCAGCCGGATCAGGCCGAGGTCGACGAGGTTGACCAGACCGGCGACGTCGGTGGTCGCGGCGCTCTGCGCGGACATCTCCTCGCGCCAGTAGCCGAGGAACGCGTGGCCCTCGACCAGCCACAGCAGCGGCCGGATGCCGGCCTGCTCGAGCGCCGCGGCGAGCACGACGACCAGGTCCAGGCAGGTGCCGACCGCGCCGTCGAGCACCTCGCCGGGGGTGCGGACCTTCTGGCCGGCGTCGGCCCAGCTGGCCGGCGGCTCGCTGTACCGGACGTCGCGCCGCTGCACCGCCGCGCAGACCGCGGCGACGATCTGGTCGACCCGCTCGGGGCCGGCCTGGTAGCCCTGCACCGACGGGCTGCCGGTCTCCGCCCGGAGCAGCTCGGCGGCCTCGCCCAGGAGCGCGGGAACCGCCGGGTGGTTGGGCAGCACGTGCGCGGCCAGCATCTCCATGGCCAGCGACAGCGGAGTGGCCAGCCATTGGGCAGCGGCCAGCACGACGACGGGGACGCGCGCCGAGCCGAGCACCGCGCCGTCCTGCTCGACGGAGACGGTGAGCCAGCCGGGACGACGCTCCTCGACCTGCAGCATCGCCGCCGGGTCGAGCCGGAGCCCGACGTCGGTGAGCACGGTGGTGCGGCCCGGGTCGACGTCGGCCAGCAGCTCGACCGGCGTGCCGATCGCGCCCTGGCTGTCCCGGACGCCGACGTGCACGCTCGCGTTCCGGAGCGGGGCCCCGCTGCCGGTGAGGGTCAGCTGCGACACCACCGGGACGCCGTTGGAGGCCAGCGCGTAGCTGAGCACCGGCACGGAGGTGACGTCGACGGACACCCGGGTCGCCCGCACCGGCACGTCGGTCGGCTCGAGCTGGAGGTCCGTGCTGTCGCCCATGCCCCTCTGTGTACCGGTCGCCGGTGACAGAGCCGGGGACGTCCGGCCAGCGCCGTGACGGGTGGGACGAGAGGCGGATCGAGCGGACCAGGCTGCCGGTTCGCGGGGGCTACCGGGGCCCGCGGGACGTCTGGGGCGGGTGACGCGCGGATCGTCGCAAAGTGCCAGGGACACGCGGTCGCATTGGCAGTCGTGGCCATCAGATGACGTTCGCGTTCCGCATAGTTTCGTTCCCGACAGTTCACTTCAACGGGGAGATCCACACCGTGACGCAAGCCCCTGCAATGCCCCAGCTGCCCGAGCAGCCCCAGGTCGAGACCAAGAAGCCGCTGTACAAGCGCAAGTGGTTCGTGATCCTCGCCGCGATCATCGTGATCGCCATCTTCGCGAACATCGGTGGCGGGGGCGACGACACCACGGCGCCCGCGGCCGCGGATGCCGCCACCGGTGGCCAGCCGGTCGTCGAACAGCCGGTCGTCGAGCAGCCGGTCGCCGAGGAGCCGGTCGCCGAGGAGGTGGAGGCTCCGGCTCCGACCAATCCGGGGATCGGCCAGCCCGCGGCTGACGGCAAGTTCCAGTTCGTCGTTAACGGTGTCGACTGCAGTGCCACGGAGCTGGGCAGCGAGTACTTCAGCACCACGGCTCAGGGCCAGTTCTGCATGGTGGACCTGACGATCACCAACGTCGGGGACAAGCCGCAGAGCTTCTTCGGCGACAACGCCAAGCTCTTCAACGCCCAGGGCCAGGAGTTCTCGGCGGACAGCGAGGCCGCCATCTACCTGGAGGACTCGGCGTCGCTGTACGAGGAGATCAACCCCGGCAACGCGCTGAACAGCAAGGTCGTCTTCGACGTCCCGGCCGGCACGGCGCCGACTTCCATCGAGCTGCACGACTCGATGTTCTCCGGCGGGGTCACCGTCAACCTGCAGTGATCTGAGCTCTGCCTCTGCGGGGCGCATCGCCATCCGGCGGTGCGCCCCGCGGTCGTTTCCACGGTGTCCCCAGTGGCGCCCAAGCCGCCGGCTGGGGCGCCGGGGGACCGGTGGGGCTGCCGGGACAGCCGCCGGGACAGCGGCCGGTGCGGCGCAACGAGTCCGGCCCGGAGCGTGCCTACCGTGACCGGGCAGCCCGCCGTCCGGCGCGGCTGCTTCCCACCCGACGCAGGAGCGTGCCCCGTGGACCACCCCTCCGTCGCCTCGACGTCACCCGGCACCGCCCGCCTGTCCCGCCGCCGCTTCGGCGCGGTGCTCGCGCTCGGCGCCGTCCTCGCCGGCTCGGCCGCCTGCGGCTCGTCGCCGGTGCAGCCGACCGCCGCCAGCGCGCCCACCACGACGACCCCGCCGCCGCCTCCGCCGCCGCCGCCGGTGCTGTGGCCGCTGACCGGGCTGGAGAGCGGCCCCGTCCCGCCCCGGCCGGCCCTCGCGGTGAAGATCGAGAACTCGGTCGACGCCCGGCCGCAGACTGGCCTGAACGCCGCGGACGTGGTCTGGGAGGAGGTCGTCGAGGGCGGCATCACCCGCTACGTCGCGGTCTACCACTCCGCCGTGCCGCCGGAGATCGGCCCGGTCCGCTCGATCCGGCCGATGGATCCGGCGATCGCCGCACCGCTGCGCGGCCTGTTCGCCTTCTCCGGTGGTCAGCGGCCCTACGTCGACGCGGTGGCCGCCGCCGGGCTCCAGGTCATCAGCCACGACGCCGGCGCGGCCGGCTTCCACCGGATCAGCTCCCGGCGGGCGCCGCACAACGTGTACGCCGACCCGGCGGCGCTGTGGGCCCAGGCCGACCCCGGGCACTTCGCCCCGCCCGCTCCGCAGTTCGACTACGCCGAGGCCGGCGCGCAGCCGACCGCGGTCACCGGCGGCGCGCCCGCCGCCGCGGTCCAGCTCATGCTCTCCCGGTCCAGTCGCCCGGTGTGGACGTGGAGCGCGCCGGACGCCCGCTGGGTGCGGGCCGAGGGCGCCACCCCGGCCGTCGAGGCGGACGGCACCCCGCTGCGCGCCGCGAACGTCGTCGTTCTGCGGGTCGACATCGTCAGCACCGCGGCCACGGACCCGGCCGGCAACCCGGTGCCGGAGACGGTCCTGGTCGGCTCGGGCGAGGCGCTCGTCGCGACCGGTGGCAGCACGATCCCGGGCCGGTGGACCAAGCACGCCGTCGGCGAGCGGTTGTTCCTCACCGGCCCGGACGGCAACCCCGTCCGGCTGGCCGCGGGCAACACCTGGGTGGAACTGGTGCCCAACGGGACGGGTGCGGTCGCCGTCGGCTGACCGGCCCGGCGCGGACGACGTCCGCCGTTCGGGTGCCGCCGTCTCACTCTTTCGGCGGGATGTTCACTCACAGTCACCACACGCCCGTTCCTGACTGCTTACATCCGGTTCTCCTGCTGTTGTGACCCGGCGCCGTTCCGCATCGGTTCCCACGCGCAGGAGGGCGACGGAACCTCCGCCGCCCGACGTCCGGAGCGCAGCGGGGGAGCCAGTGACGACCAGGTCTGCACGGGACGGGGTGGGTGCGCGCTACCGCGCGCTGCCCGTCCACTGGCCCACCCGCATCCGGCTGCGCCTGCACGCCCGCGCCGACCGCCGGGCCGGGCTGCCCCTCGGCATGGACGCCGGCACGACACCGGTGCTCCAGGACCTCCTGGCCCGGCACGGCGACGCCTGCGAGCGCGAGCGCACCCGCTACCTCGCCGACGTCGAGCCCCTCACCGTCGAGCTCGGCCGCCTCGAGGCCGAGCTGACCCGGGCGCGGACCACCGTCGCGACGGGCCGGCTCGAGCACGCCCGCACGGCGGTTCCGCCGACCGAGGCGCAGCTGGCCCGCCGCCTCGCCGGCGAGCAGGGCCTCCCCGAGGCCCTGGTCCGGCAGCGGCGGCAGACCGAGCACGACCGCCGGGTGGCCGCCGCCCAGACGGCCGTCGACGAGGCGCAGCAGGCGGTGGACGCTGCCCTCGCCCGCCGCGCCCAGCTCGAGGCGCGCCGCCGGCACCGCGCCGAGATCGCCCGCTCCCGGGTCCTGCGCTACGGCGAATTCATCCGCCGCCAGGCCGCCATCTACCGCCGCGCGCTCGCCCGCCGGCACCCCGATCACGAGGCGCTGGTTCACCAGTGGCGGGACGACCTCTTCCCGCCGCCCGCGTGGGCCGGCACCGACGTCCTCGTCCCGTCCTCCCGAGAAGCCGGAGTCGCCGCGTGAACCGGCAGCCCGAGAAGCCCGCCACCACCCCGCTGCCCGCCGATGCCACCCGGCTCCGCCGGCCCGTGCACCCCGAGCTGCCGCCGCGGCTGTCGGCCGGCGCCGCCCGCGACGCCGTGCACAAGGCCGTCACCGAGCTGCACGCGACCGGCGCGCTCGACGCGGGCAACGCCGACGTCCTCGACGGCTGGCTGGACTCGCTGCGCCCCCAGTGGCACGCGCACGCCGCGATGGCGGCCACCGAGCAGGCCGCGGTGGCGCAGCAGGTGCTCGGCGAGTCGGACGCCGCCGCGGTGGCCGCCCGGGAACGCGCCGAGGCCGCGAAGGCGGAGCTCGGCCACACCGAACGCCTGGTGACGGCGTACGAGCAGGCGCTGCTGCCCGGCGACGGCCCCGACCAGGCCGACCGGCGGAACCGTCGCCCGGACCTGGAGCGACTCGAGGGGCTGACCAGCAGCCGGTGGACCAGCCGGGCACTCCTGCTGCTGCTCCCGGTGGTGGCCGCCGGTGACTTCGTCACCTTCTACATGACCCTGGCCGGGCTGCTCCGTGAGGACGCCGTCCTGACCTGGATCCTGGTCGGCTCGTTCACGTTCGCCTCCGTCGCCGTTCTGCACGCTGCCGGGCACACGGCGAAGAACATCCGCGAGGGCCAGGGCGGCCTCGGCAAGGTCTGGGTCGGGCTGATGGCCCTGGCCTGGGCCGCGCTCGGCGGCATCGCCTTCTACGTGCGCACCCAGTACGTGCCGACGACGGCCGCCGGCGCGGGCGCCGGCTTCGGCGCCGACGCGGCCACCGTGGTGCCCACCGGCCCCGACCCGCTGCTCTCCGCGCTGCTCCTCGGCGGGCTCTACCTCGCCTCCGGCGTCCTGGCGTTCTGGATCGGCTTCTCCGGTCACCGCCCACGGATGACGAGCTACCAGAAGCTGCGCGCCGACCTGGTGCGCCGGCGAACCGCGTCCGCCACGGCGGAGCGGGCGCTGGTGGCGGCCGAGCGGCTGCTGGAGAACGCCCGGGCCGAGCAGGCGCGGGTCGCCCAGCGCACCGCCGACGCGGCGCTCAGCATCGACGCCGAGATCACCGAGCTCAAGGAGCTCGCCCGGATCCACCTGGCCGGGCTGCTCGGCCAGCCGGCCGCCACCAACGCCGTGACCACCGGGCGCGGTCTCGACCCGGCCGCGCCGGCGGCCACCGGGCCGGAGCCCGCGGCGCCGGTGGCTGGCAGCGGATTTCCCGACGTGGCCACGCCCGCCGGTCCCCGGCACGCCGCGGACGGGCTGTGGGGGTCCGTCCCGATCAAGGTCAACGGCCACGCCCGGCCGGCGGCGGCCCGGTGACCCACGTCCGGCACCGCCACCCCCGGCACACCCCCGAAGGGACCCTCGTGCACAGCTCCTCCGTCCTGCGCCGCCTCGCGGCGGGTGCCGGCAGCATCGCCCTCGTCGCGGGCCTGGCCGGCTGTACCCAGCCGGTCGAGGCCGCGGAACCGGCAGGCGCGCTGGCGCTGGTCATCGGCGCCCACGGCAACATGCCGGTACCGACCGCGGACGGCGCGGCCGCCGCCGCCCTCGTGGCGGCGATGGACGCGCAGTCGTACCTGTCCGTGTTCGTCGCCGACGGGGACCCGTTCGAGCTGGACGCGTGGTCGCTTGCGGTCAGCGACGCGAACGACCAGGCGGCCGAGGCGGACCGGGCCGCGCACCGGCAGCGGATCAACGCCGACCTGGCGGGCGCCGCGGCGCAGACGCCGGAGGTCGACCTGCTCGGCGCCATCGACGAGGCGGCGCGTTCGATCACATCGAGGAGCGGGCAGCACACGATCGTCGTCGTCGACTCCGGGCTCTCGACCGTGGCGCCGCTCGACTTCACCCAGCCCGGGATGCTCGACGCCGACCCGGCCGAGATCGCGACCAGCCTGGCCGCGGCGGGCGAGCTGCCGGAGCTGGCCGGTGCCGACGTCGTCCTCCAGGGGCTCGGCGACACCGCCGACCCGCAGCCGGCGATCGGCCGGGCGCAGCAAGCGAACCTCATCGGCATCTGGACGGCGATCGCCGAGGCCGCCGGCGCGCGGGACGTGCAGGTGGAGCAGGCGCCGCTGACCGGATCGGCTGCTCCCGGCCTGCCCGACGTCTCGATCGTCCCGACGGGCAGCAGCGTCCGGTGCTCGGCCGGCACGGTGACCCTCACCGGCGGGGACGTCGCCTTCCGGCCCGACAGCGCCGACTTCGCCGACCCCGACGCCGCGCGGGCGACGCTGGGGCCGATCGCCGAGCAGTTGGTCGACGCGTCGTCGACCGCCACGGTCACCGGCACGACCGCCCGGGTGGGCGACCTCGACGGGCAACGGAGCCTGAGCCGGGAGCGCGCGCAGGCCGTGTCCGGCTTGCTCGCCGACCTCGGGGTGCCGACCGCCTCGATGACCGTCCTCGGGCTCGGCAGCGAGTTCCCGGGCTACGTCGTCGACCACGACGCGGCGGGCAACCTGATCCCGGCTGCGGCCGCCGCCAACCGCACCGTCGTCATCGACCTGGCCGGCGCGCCGGCCGGCGTCACCTGCGCCTCGGCGTGAGGCACGCACGGGCGGGAGGGACCGATGACGACCGGTGACGCGTCGCGGCGGGCGCTGTGGCCCTCGCGGTGCCTCACCGGCGGCCGCCTCGTGATCACCCGCGAGGACGTGCCGAACCGGGTGCTCCGCGAGGACGGCTGGGTGCAGCGCCGCGGGGACGACTGGCGGCGGCTGCCGGGCTGGCAGCAGTGGGCGATCGCTGCGCTGGTCTTCGTGCTGCTGCAGAGCATCGTGTCGCCCTGGGGCGTCGTGGTCCTCCTCGCCCACGTCGTCTTCCTGGCCCTGACCGGCGTGCCGGAGGCGACACCCGGCGCGGTCACCACCCCGCCGGCCGAGGCGCAGCTGGCCGCGCTGAGCACTGTCGAGGCCCGGGTCGCGGGCGCCGCCTGCCGGGCGTGGGCGGAGACGATCGACGAGCCGGCCTGGCAGTCGCCCTACCTGAGGGAGAGCCGGGCCGCGTTCGACATGCGGGCGGAGGTCGACCGGATCGTCGACCTCGCCCTGCGCATCCACGCGACCCGCCGGCAGCTCGGCCCCCGCCCCCAGGGCGCGCTGGCCGACTACTGGGAGCAGCAGTGGGCCGCGCTCGACCGGGCCGGGGTCCAGCTGGGGCACCGGGCGGACGCGCTGATCCGCTACCGGGACCAGGCCGCCGACCTGTCGGTCGAGCTGCGGCACCTGGCCGACCTGGAGCGTCTCGAGCGGAGCGCGGCGGAGATCGACGGCCTCACCGTCGAGACGGCCCGGTCGGGGCCGGTCGGCCTCGGCGGGATGGACGGTGTCGAGGCGCAGCTCATCGGCGTGCGGCAGGCCATGACCGACCTGCTCGACCTGATGACCCGGACCAGGGCGCCGCTGCTGACCCCGCCCGACGCCGGCGGCTGAGATCGCGCGGACGTCACCGGGGACGGGGTGCGCCCGGACGGGTCCACCATCAGCGGAACAGCGGCAAGGAGGCGGAGTGCACGAGCAGGACGGCGCGGGGCCCCGTCTGCCCGCCGGCCTGCCCAGGTCCGCAACCGGACGCGTTCCCCAGTGGGTGATCGACGAGGCCGCCGGACCACCGCCGTCGCCGGTGCCGCCGGAGCCGCCGGTGCCGCCGGTGCCGCCGGAGCCGTGGCGGGCGGGGGCGTCGGCCGCGCAACCACCGCGCCGCCGACGCCTCCGCTCTCGTGGGCCGGCGGCGGTGGTGCTGGTGATCGGGCTCGCCCTCGGCGCCGCGCACCTCGCCGGCCCGGATCCCACGATGCCCGGTTCCGCCACGGTCCAGCAGGCGCTGCCGTACCCGACCCCGGGGATCGGGGCGTCGGCGGAACCGCTGGGTACCCCGCTGCCGGCACCGCCGGCCGGTGGCGTCCACGGGTTCGTCGCCCTGCAGGAGGACGGGGTGACCCCGGTCGGCTACGACCCCTGCCGGCCCGTCCACTACGTCGTCCGGCCGGACAACGCCCCGGTGGGCGGTGAGCAGGTCGTCCGGGACGCGGTCGCGCGGATCTCCGAGGTCACCGGCCTGCAGTTCGTCTACGACGGGCCGACCGACGAGGCGTCGTCCGACGCCCGGGCGCTGTACCAGCCCGACCGGTACGGCGACCGGTGGGCGCCGGTGCTCATCTCGTGGCAGACGGAGGACGAGAACCCGGTGTTCGGCACCGACACCGTCGGCGAGGCGGGCAGCGCCGCGGTGGCCATCACCGGAGAACCGAAGGTGTACGTCACCGGCGTGGTCGACCTGGACGCCGGCGCGTTCGCGGACTTCGTCGCCCGGCCGGGCGGCGTCGCGCTCGCCCGCGCCGTCGTCCTGCACGAGCTGGGCCACCTCGTCGGCCTCGACCACGTGTCGGATCCCAGCCAGCTCATGTACCCGGAGACCCACGACGCCGTCGACTTCGGCGCCGGTGACCTCACCGGGCTGGCCAGGCTGGGCGCAGGGGAGTGCGTGCCCCAGCTGTGAGCGGTCGCCCGGCTGGCGGTCTGCTGTGAACTGCGCCGTCCGGCCCCGCGCCGGGCGTCCGGCGCCGAACGCTGTGGCACTGTCGGAGGTCGGCCGCATCGCGCCGTTCTCCACCCCGGACCAGGACGAGGCACCTTCCAGATGAGCACCGACGGCACCACCCCCACCGGCACCGGCGCGACCGGGTCGACGACGGCGGGATCCCCGGCCCCGACGACGACCGGGCCGGGCACGCCCGACCTGATCGCGTCCCACCCCGGCGATCCGGCCGGCCCCGTGTCCGTCGAGGACGCCGAGCCCGGCTGGATCACCCGGCACACCACGTTGCTCATCACGCTGCTGACCGCCGTCATCGTCGCTGCCGTGGCGGTCACCGGGCTCGTCTACTTCCGCGCGGCGCAGGACGACCGCAACGCCGACACCGAGGCCGCCTTCGCCGAGACGGTCGCCGCGCAGGGAGCCGCCCTGGAGACCGTCGAGTGCGACGGAGACACCTGCGCCGCGATCGTCGGCGGGCAGGCCTACACCGTGCTCGTCCAGGAGGACGAGAACGGCGAGCAGCACTTCGGCGTCAGCGCCTACGTCGGCGACTGATCGCCACCGTCGAAGATGCAGTCGTGCCTGCCAGGACGAGTGCCGGGATCCTGCTCTACCGGCTGAGCCCCGGCTCGGGGTGCGAGGTCCTGCTCGGGCACATGGGTGGGCCGTTCTGGGCCCGCAAGGACGAGGGTTCGTGGTCGATCCCGAAGGGCGAGCACGGCCCGGACGACGAACCCCTCGACGTGGCCCGCCGCGAGTTCGAGGAGGAGCTCGGCTCGCCGGTCCCGGCCACCGACCTGGTGCCCCTCGGCCAGGTGCGCGTGACCAGCGGCAAGCTGCTCACCGTGTGGGCGGCGGCGGGCGACCTCGACGCAGCCGCCTCCCGGAGCAACACGTTCACGATCGAGTGGCCGCCCCGCTCCGGGCGGCTGCAGGAGTTCCCGGAGATCGACCGGTCGGCCTGGTTCCCGGTGGACGAGGCGCGGCGCCGGCTCGTCCGGGGCCAGGTGCCCTTCCTCGACCGGCTGCTCGAGCACCTGCCCGGCTCCGGCGCCCCCGCGGGGACGCCGGAGCCGGGCAGGTGAGGAGTCAGACCAGGCGACGGGCGGTGGTGTAGCCCCACATCGCGTCGACGCTGGTGGTCCGGACGACGTCCCCACTGGTCGGTGCGTGCACCATCAGGCCGTTGCCGATGTACATCCCGACGTGGCCGACCGGGCTGTAGAAGAAGATCAGGTCACCGGGCTGCAGGTCGGCCCGCGCGACCGGGGTCCCCATCGTCGACTGCATCCGGGACGAGTGCGGCAGGTCGATGCCGGCGGCCCGGAAGGCGAACTGGGTCAGGCCCGAGCAGTCGTAGACGTTCGGGCCCGCGCCGGCCCACACGTAGGCCTTGCCCTGCTGGGCGAGCGCGGTGTCGACGGCCACCTGGGCCGCGTGGTTCGGTGCGGCGACCGGCGCCGCCTGGACGGTCGCCGCCGGGGCGGCTGCCGGCGCTCCGGCGGCGGCCTGGGCGGTCAGCGGGGTGAGCACCACCCCGGCACTGGCGAGCAGGGTGATGGCCGCGCGACGGGCGGGACGGGTGGAACGACGAGCAGGGGACGTGCGCATGGTCGTCATGGACGACGGTTTCTCCTTGTTCTCCGCAAACCGCCTACCGAGTTAGCTGACGGGTTCGGGCGGGGAACTCGCCCGGCACGGCGGCACCTGCGTGCCGGTCGCGCTTCACCCCAGTACTGCGGTGGGTCCCCGGTCCGGGGTCAGCTCGGAACTGCTGCTGACGCCCGGTTCGGCGGTGTCCGGCGGGTTGTCGCCACGGACGGCGACGGCTGGGGACCCGACGGACGCGACGACGTTAGGTGACCGGTCGCCCCGGTGAACGGGCACGCAGAGTGACTGATTCGTGGCTTCGAGCGATCTGCTGCCCGGTCCGTTCGACGACTCGCCGGGGCCGACCTCGGGTGATCCCGTGACGCCCGTGACCTGGCAGTCGAAGGTTGCGGAACGGAAGTTGCACGGTGCATCTCGGCGGGTGAGGCGTGCCCAAGCCCGCCGTCACCGGTCGGTCGCAGAACGTGGTCGGTCCGCGATGATCGCTCGTGGCCTGGCGGCGGGGTGGTCGTGGGTGCCTGAGTGATCGGCTGGCGGCTGACAGTAGTACCGTTGTGAGCTGGGCTTTCGTCTTGTGGCGGCACAACCCTCGCGATAGACTTCGAACATCAGTTCGAACGCTGCGGGAGGTGTCATGGGTGAGTTGACCTCGGCCCTGGACGCGCTGGCGGCCGATGATCTGAAGTCGATGTTCGGGCCGCAGCTGCTGGACCGGGCGTCGATGTTGCAGCAGGTGAGGAACCGGATCGATGCCGAGCTGGCGCGCACGGTGCGGGAGTGCGAGCTGACCCAGGCGCCCGAGCACGACGGGCTGAAGACGATGGCGTCCTGGGGGCGAGGTCACCTGCGGCTGTCCTCGCAGGCGGCGTCCCGGCTGGTGCACTCGGGTCGGGTGTTGGAGCAGCTGCCGGCGGTGGCGGCGGCGTTCGCCGCGGGTGAGGTGACCGCCGAGGCGGTGGCGGTGATCGCCCCGGTCGCCACGTGCGAGCGGTTGGCGGAGGCCGCTGATCAGGGTGTGGATGTGGCGGAGGTGGATGCGGCGCTGGCGCTGGCGGCGGCGACCCAGCCCTTCGACACGCTGCGGGGGTGCGTGCAGCGCTACTGCGCCGCCCTCGACCCCGACGGCCCCGAGCCCGACCCCACCGAGGGCCGCCGGCTGGCCATCGCCAAGCACGCCGACGGCAGCATCACCGGCCGGTTCTACCTGGATGCCGTCGGTGGGGAGAAGTCGAAGGACCGCCCCCTCCCCACGCCTCGCAAGCTCGGCGCGGGCCCCTGGGGGTGGCCGTTGCAGTGGCCCGGCGGCAGGGGCCCGGCGCGAGCTTGCGAGCGGTGGGGGGCGGCCGGGTCCTTTCAGCGTTCCTGCGGAGGGTGAAGCCGCACGTGGTCCTCAACCTCGACGTCGATGACTTCGCCGACCCGGCCACCGGTGCCGGCGCTG
>JABAKE010000282.1 GCA_019779905.1 Modestobacter lapidis
GTAGTCTTGTTTTGCTTGGTTTGTTCAAACCACTCAATGACTTTCCTTCAAACTTCATAGAAGTGTTCTATGGAAGTATTCTAAGGGTTCTATGATTGATTCTTGAAGTTTTAGAAACTCTAGAATATATTTGCATGTTCTTGATTTATTCTTAAAAGTGTTTAATTTTGATTCTTGAAGCATGCAATAGTTTGATTTAAATGTGTTTAAATTAATGTTATTAATGGAGTTCTTGTTAAGTTGTAACAATGGCCTCTTAGGGTTCTTCAAAAAACCCTAATTAGGTTGATGATGGTGGCTGCAAAAAGGGTTTAGGAAACCCTAAATCATAATTGGGAATTTCCTAATTTGAAATTGGTAATTACAATTGTCAAAGATTGAAATCCCTAGTTTCCTTTTTGAAAATTTTCAAGCTTAGGAAAGTTTCTAAATTTGTTTATGATTCTTTCTTATTTTGAATATTTTGATATCTAGGAAATAATGGCAACTTGACTTTGTGTTTATGGATTAGGAAAGGTTTTGGAAACCCTAACCCTAACCCTAATTCACTCTCTCTCTCTTACTACCTCACGGCCACAGGGGTTTGGAACCCTAGTGGACTATGTTTTAAT
>JABAKE010000283.1 GCA_019779905.1 Modestobacter lapidis
CGATCGGAGGTCTGAGGATAGAGATCCGACTTCCGACCACTTGGTGGCATTCAGCAGCTGCTTCGTGTGTATTGAGAGGAGGGAGAATCCTTCTCTCACACACTGTAATTTGCATGTGTTCTCCTTCTTGGACCGCCATAGAGGCAGCAAGTCCAGCCAGGGCATCTGCACGAATGTTTTCACCTCTACGAATGTGGGTGATGTGACAGATGTCAAATTTTTGCCGAAGTGATTGCGCCTTGTTGTAGTAGGGCAATAAGTCGGGCTTCCTGATTTCATATTTCTGATTCATCTGGTTGATGATCAGTTGAGAATCCCCGAAGGCTTCTAGCACTGTGATGCCGGATTCGAGGGCGAGTTCCAATCCTACAATCAGGGCTTGGTACTCAGCTGCATTGTTTGAACATGGTTCCAGTAGCGAGAAGGCGTGTGGAATCATGTATTTGTCGGGACTAACAAAGAGGATGCCAATCCCTGATATTTGATTTCCTTTTTCATTTGTCCTGGTTGCACCGTCGAAGTACATATCCCAGGAAGTATTTGATAAGGAAGCCTCCACGCTGTAGACTGACTTGTCGGGGAGTTCATCCCTGAGTGGAGAATCTTCAGGC
>JABAKE010000284.1 GCA_019779905.1 Modestobacter lapidis
CAAATTGGAACCATTAACTATTGGCTGTGAATTCATGAAAGATTCTTGGATTTGAATCTCAAATTGTGTTTCCTTAATGACATAAGAAAATCCAAATTGATACATAACTAATCAGTATTGATTCTTTTCAATAAAAAATCCTTCTCAATTTCAATTATAACAGCAATTATGAGTATATGTAAACCCTAGAACAGAAATTGTTATACAGATATCTAATCGGGTATCTTATCTATAAGGGAATTATCGGGAAATTATCGTGCTTCAATTTTTCATTGAATAGAAAATAGAAATTTTGATAAAGCACGGCCTGCGTTGCCCCGAATAGAACTGCAATAAAGGAGAAGACGGGTATATAAATAGCTATTGTTTAATAAATACAACCCTTCTTATGCACTTCAATCATATTCTACGAATTCTACTAAAAAAGAAAAAATAGGTAAAAAGATCTCTCTTCTATGCGAATCATTTTTTGAACAATGGAATCCACGAAAAAAGTCAAGTGCTAAAAAAAATCAACTCTATATTGTTTCTGATTATTCTGTCTTTATCTCAGCGAACAGATCAAATCCTGAATCCATTTATTTTTCTGATATCCAGTCGGAAGATCGTA
>JABAKE010000285.1 GCA_019779905.1 Modestobacter lapidis
AAATGCTATGCATGATTCAATATAATCATACCTGCTATTTTCCATTTATTTATCACCTGCAAAATATAGCATACAGCCCCCACTCTAGGGCAAGCTCACACAGAGCTAAGGCATACTCAGCCTATGACCACAACATATACCTACCATCACCGCAGAGTATATGTGTATTCAGCATATACCTACCAACACCGCAGAGTATATGTGTACTACTGTCCCCTTCAGGCCGTATGCCAGGAACAAGTAATACATTAGTGCACTAACTGGGGACACTCTCCGTCCCGGTCATTTCATCACATCTCGTCACATCTCGTTAGTTCTCAATTATAACATCTCGTTATAAAAATATGCATAATATGCATGCGTATGAGAATGCTCCATATCTCATCACATCTCGTCAGTTCACAATTATAACATCTCGTTATATCACAGTTACAAAATATGCATGCTATGCATATGCATAAAAATGCTCCACAACAACGATCACCATATATCTCAATGTAACTGTACCGCATCATAATAAGTCATGGTATATTCAAGTATTTATCTCATCATAATTAATCATGCTATATTCAAGCATTTATCTCATCATAATTAATCATGCTATACTCA
>JABAKE010000286.1 GCA_019779905.1 Modestobacter lapidis
GTTCCGGCGAACGAATAATCATTGAGTCCTCCTCTTTCCGGACAACACATACAAAGAGACCCGCCAATAGTCAAGAAATTAGTGAACCTATGAGAGATATTTATAATTAGTTTCTTTCTCTTCTATTTATAATTAGTTTCTTTCTCCCATCTATCTATTTTCTTTAGTTATTCACTAGAACAATTATGATCTGGAAGTTGATCCGGGGCAAGTGTTCGGATCTATTATGACATAGCTATGAGGCGCTCAACGGACCTTTTTAATCTTTTCTGGGCTTTGAATTGACGCAAAAACGATTTTTTTGTGCAATTTAGTGTATTCATATCTCAATTAGAAGTTCCTAAATGGAGCTACTTCCTACTTCATGTCTTACATAGAACATAGTCCTATTACTCTATTCCAAATCACGCGAGCAGTTATTACTAAGAGACATACCGATATTTAGTCATTCGAAGGTCTCTTTTATTAGTTTTAATAGCAGAAAAAAAATATTCTCTATTGTATCTGTGTATCGTTTATCTCTACGAAATACCAGACGAAATAGAACGATCTTAGATCTTAGAAAGGATATAATGAAATTCTTTGGTTGGTTCTTCCCATAGGAATGAT
>JABAKE010000287.1 GCA_019779905.1 Modestobacter lapidis
TTATTACTAAGAGACATACCAATATTTAGTCATTCGAAAGTCTCTTTTATTAGTTTTAATAGCAGAAAATATATATATATATATTCTCTATTGTATCTGTGTATCGTTTATCCCTACGAAATACCAGACGAAATAGAACGATCTTAGAAGGGATATAATGAAATTCTTTGATTGGTTCTTCCCAGAGGAATGATCCATTTTATTTGACTGATGGGGCCAACAAACAATTAATTATAAATTCTAACAAATCAAATATCAAAAATTCTAAATAATAAACAGTGTTCTTATTCGAAACGCCTCGTGATCTTCAACCAATTATGCGCTTCAATATAATTACCAGGAGTAAGTGCTATAGCTTGTTTCCAATACTCAGCGGCTTGATCGAACCAAGCCTCCGCAATTTCAGAATCTCCCTGTCGAATGGCCTGTTCTCCCCGGTCGGAATAGGCGGGTCAATTCCTTCCCTTAGAACCGTACTTGAGAGTTTCCTACCTCATACGGCTCAGCAGTCAATTCTTTTGGTGTCCCGTTTGAATC
Organism: Modestobacter lapidis; assembly: GCA_019779905.1. Taxonomy (GTDB): domain Bacteria; phylum Actinomycetota; class Actinomycetes; order Mycobacteriales; family Geodermatophilaceae; genus Modestobacter; species Modestobacter lapidis. The sequence continues at coordinate 538 of JABAKE010000287.1, forward strand.
TACCATATCTAATTGAATGAGATTTTTCATAGATCTATCCCATTTTTTTTTCGGATTAACAAAAAGAGGTT
>JABAKE010000288.1 GCA_019779905.1 Modestobacter lapidis
CTGTGTTTTGAGTGCTCGGGCTTGATTAGTTGGGACGTGCAAATGCAATATGGAATCTATGCCATCGTGTGATGGAATGATCGTCCCCTTAGAATTATCCGATTAATCATCAGAATCTAAGATCTTAGTACATGGATGTTCCATATGGATATTGAACTTGTGGGTCGCTCCCTGGATCAAGAGAATAATATCCGGATGATGATTAGGTCAAGGGTATGAAGTTCTAAGGTTGAGATGTAATCAAGAAGGTAGATAGTACATCGGTTAACCTACTTGATTATGGATGTTACATAGAGGGGCATTGTGGTCATTGTACTTGGTAGGTCAAAGACAATCGTCATTTTATGATGAGCTTAATTTGCAATTTAATATTTGTCCCTGGAGTGCAACCATAACTCTCTAGTGGAATGAGTTAAGGTTAAAATGATCCTAGTGTTGCTATGGTGTTAGCATGGACATTATGGTCATTTTGGGAGCCAAGGGCAAATATGTCTTTTGGTCCCTCTTCTAGCCACTTTCCTATATTGGCATGGTTTCCTAATTTAATGATATGATATGTGGTTGAATTAATTATGTGGAAAAATAATTTTTGAGTTTAAATTCAAATA
>JABAKE010000289.1 GCA_019779905.1 Modestobacter lapidis
AAAAAAAAAAATCTCTTTTCGTCCTATGAACTTTCAGGTGTATGAAGTTTCATATTTGATTCTTTAAGCAGAGCGATAGAGACTCCATTTAACTTAGGTTGATCTAGGCCAAAGGCAGACCTACGTCAAGATAACCCTTCTTTGAAACACTTTGGTAGTGCTCCTGGATCAGAATCAAAATAATGAATCAGAGCGCATGGAGCCATCTCCTTATCTTTCTGTCAAGAAAAAATATGGTGGACTAGCTGATATTTATATCAGTTAATGAAAGAGCCCAATGCAAAAAAAATGCATGTTGGGTCTTTGAAACAGTTCGAATCATTTTGATAATAATCAGTTTGATCTGTTTTACCGAGAAGGTCTACGGTTCGAGTCCGTATAGCCCTAAATGAAATAAAATGATTCAAATACAAAAATTGTATAGTTTTCATTTCCTCATTATTGTATTGTTTGTTGTTTGTAACTGGCCACTTGCTTGGTTTATCGAAATAAAATCATTCCCGTAAGCTCGCTCACGGGGATCGTTCAGAGCAGAGCATAAAACTGAAAACAAAACCGCATTTCAATGGATCCAATCGGTATTTTTCCAATCTCGGCTAAACAAACC
>JABAKE010000290.1 GCA_019779905.1 Modestobacter lapidis
GATCCCTCCTTTTATAGATTTTTGAAACTTTCTTTCTAAGTTAACAAGGAGTCCTTCTTTCTTAGCAACTTTCTCCTCTTTTCTTAATCACAATAGAAGTCCCACTTCCATTAGCAATTAAGTAACTTACTAAAATTAGAAGTCCTACTTCTATTAGGAATTAGTAAGCCTCTTCTTTTCTAATTTAAATAGAAGTCTCACTTCCATTAGAATTAGAAATCTACTTCCATTACAATTAGAAGTCCTACTTCTAATAAGATTAGTAATCTTACTTCTATCACAATTAGGAGTCCTACTCCTAATAGGATTAGTAATCTTACCCATTTAGAGTTCTACTAGAATTAGTATTCTTCTAATATTTAGGCTAGTGTGGGGACCACTAGTGATTCCTTAGAAAGCTGGCTCCAACTAGGACTCGCGACCCCCATCTCATGTGTAATCCGGGCCCACAGTTAATTGCAAATATCTCCACTATATAAATGCAATTGCACTCCAGTCTTAGGAATTTATTACATAGAAAACCCTATACTTCCCTATTACCACAAGTAGGCCCCTCCATCAATATCCTTGAATTAATTTGGATCTGTCTTCCAAAATAAATTCAT
>JABAKE010000291.1 GCA_019779905.1 Modestobacter lapidis
AAGTGCTAGATAATTGCTTTCTTGTTGCTTGTCAATGTTAGAACCATGCGCCATTCAATAGAAAATTCTTCAAATACCTGTAGTATAGGATTTCTCTCCATTATTGGCTTCGGACTAGAAACTGAAGATCAGGTAAAATGTGAATCCGGCGAGTTGGTTTCTAATAATTCATGAAGGAGATTATCATATTCCTACAATTCAATTAGATGCGAAATCTAGAAATCTCCTTTTCTTGGTTGTAGAAAAGGTTTTGTTTGGAATCTTTTTTTCATTTGAAAGAATTACTTAGTCGTCCAGAAAAAGTAACAGTAGTAAACAGTAGTAGATAGTATTCGATGAAAGAAAGAGAACAACAAATAAAATAATTGTAACAATCAATATTCATAATGCGCGCATTGTTGTATTAGATCTAAAGGTTCTTGCTTGACCTAACTACAAGGATGGGGCTTTATAATATAGAAAGACAAAATGTAGAACCTAGAAAGAAAAAGATAATAAAAATGACTAGTCTTAGAATCTAGTTGGACCAAAATAAAGATTTGATTTTTTTGTGTGATCTGATCGTGCGATACTTTTTTTTTCATTCGCGTTATTATGTGAATGA
>JABAKE010000292.1 GCA_019779905.1 Modestobacter lapidis
TCATAAAGAAATTGCTGGCTTGAGTAACGATAGGTAATTTAGAATTACCCTCCAATTCATAAGGTTTTACTATAAACTAACGGTCCCTAAGATGAATATCTAAAGATATAATTGATGGGAGATAACACAAGAAAAGTGATTGAACCGTACTGTAAACCGACACAGGTATGATAATAATATTATATTAAAAAATAATATTAAGGAGAATGAGATAACTACTACTAATGAACTCGGCAAAAAAGTAAAACAACTTTAAGTCGTGCGACTGTTTACCAAAAACATAGCTTATTGCATATTAGAAATAATAAGTATAATAAGTGATATCTGCCCAGTGTATAGTTAATAAATATAATATATGAAAGTATATATATAAAAACAATATAAACGGCGGTCTTATCTTGAGGATCCGAAGGTAGCGAAATTCATTGACGCATAATTGGTGTCCTGCATGAATGATTACACGATGCGACAACTGTATCAGTAGTAGACTCAGTGAAATAGCAATCGCGGTGAAGATGCCGTGTACCTGTAGAAAGACAAATAGACCCTATGCAGCTTTACTATACTTTCTTATTGATTTTCTTAATTATTTTTTTCAGTATA
>JABAKE010000293.1 GCA_019779905.1 Modestobacter lapidis
ATGCATACAAAATGGACGGGTATTCTATTTTCATCATAGAATGATTATTCGATTCTTTTTCCTCTTTGGATCCTAATTCAATCAAAACTTCTCGAGTTATCCTAATCTGTAGGAAAAATTCCTTGATTCTTCAACTTCGATGAAATCGGAATAGTTCCCGTCATTGCATACTACTCCATTTGGATGAAATAGAATCGGATTCAACTATTTCTTATTTCTTATTGATTCCTGTCAAAAAGAAAAAATTTGAGTAGAAGGTCCATATCTTTTTTTTTTTGAATTAGTCTATTTTTATGTTATTTCGTACTGTACAATTCCTTTGTTTGTGGGATCGTTTTCCCACGAGAGGTAATGAAAAGAATTATAGAATGGATTGGTACCTATGCCTAGATCGCGGATAAATGGAAATTTTATTGATAAGACCTTTTCAATTGTAGCCAATATCTTATTACGAATAATTCCGACAACTTCAGGAGAAAAAGAGGCATTTACCTATTACAGAGATGGTGCGATTTGATTCTTTTTTTTTTTTATTTATTTATCGTCTGAGGAGAAAGACATAGGATTCGGGATAGAAAGAAAAAAGATTATTGAAATAAATC
>JABAKE010000294.1 GCA_019779905.1 Modestobacter lapidis
TACTACTTTATTTTAGTTACTATGTTTTTGATACCTCGTATCAATAAATTTCTTATTTCAAGGCGAAATGCCTAGAAAAAAGAAAAAAATTGTGGTCGGGAAGGTTATAGTAGCAAAAGCCATTGGAATTTTTATTTTATACATTGGAAGAATCCGTTTTGTTATTAATAGACCAGAAAAGGGGAAAAGAATAACTGAAAGAAAGGAAATCAATTAGTTATTCATCAAAGTTTCATTTATTCAATGACCAGAATTAGACGAGGATATATAGCTCGGAGACGTAGAACAAAAATTCGTTTATTTGCATCAAGCTTTCGGGGGGCTCATTCGAGACTTACTCGAACTATTACTCAACAGAAAATAAGAGCTTTGGTTTCGGCTCATCGGGATAGAGATAGGCAAAAGAGAGATTTTCGTCGTTTGTGGATCACTCGGATAAATGCAGTAATTCGCGAGAATAGGGTATCCTATAGTTATAGTAGATTAATACGCGATCTGTACAAGAAGCAATTGCTTCTTAATCGTAAAATACTTGCACAAATAGCTATATCAAATAGGAATTGTCTTTATATGATTTCCAATGAGATTATAAAATAAGGG
>JABAKE010000295.1 GCA_019779905.1 Modestobacter lapidis
AAGTCATGGACAACGGCAAGTAATTCCTTCTCTGTAGTGGTATAATTCAATTGAGCATCAGAGAGAGTTTTGCTTGCGTAATAAATTACATGGGGAATTTTATCTACCCTTTGACCTAATACAGCCCCCACAGCATAATCGGACGCATCACACATAATTTCAAAAGGTAACGTCCAATCAGGGGCTCTCAGAATTGGAGCAGTACTTAATAGAGATCGAAGTTTCTCAAAAGCTTTTTGACACGATTCATCAAAGACAAATGGGGCATCCTTGGTAAGCAGTCTACACAAGGGCCGAGAAATTTTGCTGAAGTCTTTAATGAAACGTCTATAGAAACCTGCATGTCCAAGGAATGACCTAATTTGCTTGACTGTGGTAGGAGGAGGTAATTTATCAATTAATTCAACCTTAGCCCTATCCACCTCTATTCCTTGACTCGATACAATGTGTCCTAATACTATTCCCTTTTGAACCATAAAATGACTCTTTTCCTAACTTAAGACTAAATTAGTATCACAACATCTTTTTAACACCTTATCCAAATTTTTCAGACAACAATCAAAAGACGAACCAAAAACAGAGAAATCATCCATAAACA
>JABAKE010000296.1 GCA_019779905.1 Modestobacter lapidis
ATTTTTACACTATGCACTGAAGTTATCTGACTATACTAGATTATAGAGTGACCTTCAATTCATAAACCTAAATTCATACACCTAAATTCATTTAAATCAACTCACACAAATCTAATGTTATTCTCAACTCATACACATCTTACACAATCCTTTTTATTCATTCATAATTATTTTATTCTTACACAATTATTCTTTTTATACATCCTTTTCAATACATACTAATCTAATATTATTTTCAATACACAATCTTTTTATAATACACAATCCCTTTCTTATGCACACCTAATAATTCCTAATAATACATTTTAACACATTTAATATATTTTATCCCTTAACATATATTTTATCCCTTAACATATATTTTATTCCTTAACATAAATTTTAATACCTTTAATACATTTTTATACGTTTAATTCATTTAATTCATTTAATTCATTTTTTTACTCCACATACATTTCTCTATACAATTTATTAGTCTCATACATCACATCTTTGAATAATTAACAATATTTGAATTATATTTGAATAATCTTTGAATAATCTACAATACATTACACATCAATTTTAAACAATACATATAATTTTATACATACAATA
>JABAKE010000033.1 GCA_019779905.1 Modestobacter lapidis
CTACATCCGGAACACCCGCGACGACCAGCGACGACGTCCTTCAGGCCGCCGAACCTGGTGAGAAAACCTCACTGTTGTCCCTCTTGCCACCGCTGGTCACGATCATCTGCGCGGTCGTCACCAAGCGGATCCTGATCTCGCTCGGTCTCGGCATCGTGCTCGGCGCCCTGCTCTACGCCGAGTGGAACGTCGGGAACGCGCTGTCCTTCGTGTGGGAGGTGCTCAGCGGGCTGATCATCGCCGACGGCGCCATCTCCGAGGAAGTGATCATCCTCGCCGTCGTCGTCCTGATCGGCGTGCTGACGTCGTTCATCTACGTCTCCGGCGGCCTGCTGGCCTTCGCCTCCTGGGCGGTGACGAAGGTCCGCACCCGGGCGCAGGCCCAGTTCGTGCCGGTCGTCGTGGGCATCGTCGTCTTCTTCGACGACGCCTTCAGCAGCCTGGTCGGCGGCAACGTCAGCCGGTCGATCACCGACCAGCACCGCATCTCGCGGGCCAAGCTCTCGTACCTGGTCGACTCCACGGCGGCACCGGTCATCATCCTGGTGCCGATCTCGGGCTGGGCCGCCTTCATCGCCGCCACGATGACCGGCATCCTGGACGAGAACACCGTCACCGACATGAACGGCTACGAGGCGTTCCTGCGGACCATCCCGACGATGCTGTACCCGATCACGGCGCTGCTGCTGGTGATCGCGGTGGCTGCGTACAACATCCACATCGGCCCGATGCGCCGGCACGAGAAGGCGGCGATCGAGCAGGGCGTGCTGTTCGACGAGTCCCGCGGGCCGGTGCCGGGCGAGGTCGACCCCAAGCTGCAGACCCGCGAGGACGGGAAGATCGGCGACCTGCTCTGGCCGATCGCGGTCCTCTTCGGGGTCACCGTCGTGGTGGCGCTGTGGCTGGGCATCACCGGCACCGAGGGCACGCCGAGCGCCATGGACATCCTGGCCAACACCGACGTGATCTTCGCGCTCTTCCTGGGGACGGTCGCCGCGACGCTGCTCGCGGCCGTCACCCTGCTGCGCCGGCGGACGTCGGCCGGGGTCATGGGCCGGGCGGCCTGGTCGGGCGTGCGCTCCATGCTCATGGCCGCCGCGGTGCTCTTCCTTGCCTGGACCACCGCGGAGATCATCGGTGAGCTGGGCGTCGGCGAGTACCTGGCCGGGGTGATCGACGAGAACCTGCCGCTGTTCCTGCTGCCGGTCGTGCTGTTCCTGCTGGCCTCGTTCATCTCCTTCTCGATGGGCAGCACGTTCGGCACCTTCGGGCTGCTGCTGCCGATCGCCGGCCAGATCGCCCTGTCCCTCGACGCGGGCCTGCTGATCCCGGTGTTCGGCGCGGTGCTGGCCGGTGCCATCTTCGGCGACCACACGTCCCCGCTCTCGGACACCACGATCCTGTCCTCGATCGGTTCGGGCATCCACCTGGTCGATCACGTCACCACGCAGATGGCGTACGCCGGCGTGGCCGCGGCCGCGGCCTCGGTCGGGTACATCGTCCTGGGCCTCACCGAGAACACCTGGCTCGGCCTGCTCGCCGCCGTGGTCGCACTGGCCGCCGCGGTCGTCGTCCTGCGCGCCACGTCGCCGCAGTACGAGCCGCAGCCGGCCACCGAGGGGGTGAGCCCGGGCGCCCACCGCCCGTCCTGATCCTTTCCCTCACCCGCCGAGCGGCCCCACGGTCCGACTGGACCGTGGGGCCGCTCCATGTCCACTTCTCGTGACCATCTGTCACCGACGGTCCTCAAGCTCTCACCCGAACGGGTCGATCACTGCACCAGCGCACCACGGACGGTGCGCGCAGCGGGTCGAGAACCGGCGCACCAGGACGGCGCACCGGACACGCGAGGAGTCGGTCAGTGGGCAGCACGGTCAGCACGCGGAACGGTTCGGGACGACGGGCGACCGCCCGACTGGCGCGCCGGATGGCCGGCGTCGCCGTGGCGGCGACGCTCTGCCTGGGCGCCGCGCCCGGAGTGGCCGCGGCCTCCCCCACCAACCCCACCGACGCCGAGATCGGCGCCGCCCGACAGAGCAAGGACGCCGCCGCCCAGCAGGTCGGCGTGCTCGCCGCGCAGCTCGCCACCGCGCAGGCCGGGCTCGACGCCGCCCGCGCCGAGTCGGCCATCGCACTCGACGGCTTCCAGGCCACGCAGGCCGAGTACGAGGCAGCCCAGGTCACCGCCGACGCCGCGACCGCCGAGGCCCGCCGGGCCGACGCCGCCCTGGCCGACTCCCGCGCCCAGGTGGCCCAGTTCGCCCGCACCAGCTACGTGCAGGGCAGCACCTCGCCGGGCCTCGCCGCGGTGCTCAGCGCCGGCGGACCGGCCGAGGTGCTGGAGCGGGTGGCACTCCTCGACGCCGCCGGACGGCACGAGACCGACGTCCTGGCACTGGTCACGGTCGCGCAGCAGCAGGCCGCCGACGCCGACGCCGACGCCGCCACCGCGCTGGCCGCCGCCGAGGTGCTTAAGCAGGCGGCCACCGAGGAACTCGCCGCCGCCGAGCGGCTCGAGTCGGCTGCCCGGGCGCAGGCCGTGGCGGTGGCCGCCCAGCAGTCGGCCGTGCAAGCCCAGCTCGAGCAGGCCCAGCAGGAGCTCCTCGGCCTCGAGGGTGCCCGTGCCGCGGTCCAGCAGTACGCCCAGCAGCAGGCCGCCGCGGCGGCCGACGCCCAGCGGGTGCAGCAGGAGGCGCAGGCCCCGGCCGCCGCGGGCGTCCGGTCGACCTCCGCCGGCCGGGGCTCCGCGTCGGCGGCGCAGACCGCCGTCGGCGCCGGGATGCGCTGGATCGGCACCCGGTACGCCTGGGGCGGTGGATCGCTGCGCGGGCCCAGCCCGGGCTGGGGCATCGACGAGGGCATCGTCGGCTTCGACTGCTCCGGTCTCACCCGCTACGCCTACGCCCAGGCCGGGATCGACATCCCCCGCAACAGCCGGGCCCAGTACGCGGCCCTGCCGAAGGTGTCCCGCTCCGCGCTGCAGGCCGGCGACCTGGTCTTCTGGGCCACCAACACCGGCAACCCGGCGACGATCCACCACGTGGCCATCTACCTCGGCGGCGACCGGATGCTGGAGGCACCGCAGAGCGGGTCGACGGTGCGGGTGACCTCGATGCGGTGGTCGGGCTACATCGGTGCGGTACGGCCCAGCGCCTGACCCCGACCCGCGGACATGCCGCATCCCGGCCCCGGCGCCTCCGCCGTCGTTCCGGATGAAAGAACTGATGGGCGTGGCAGTGGCTTCCTGAAGAAACGTGACGTAGCTTTCAGCGCTGGTGGGTGCACGGCACTCGACCTCCGGCAGCGCCCCGCGTGGGCCGCCGGCCCACGCGCACGCCGACGATGAACGCCGAGGAGACCGGATGAAGCCCGCCAGGACCGCAGGATCGGTGCTCGTCGCCGGCATGCTGACGCTGACCGCCGCGTGCGGTGGATCCGAAGCCGGCTCGCCCGACACCTCGGGGAGCGAGAGCGGGACGACGACGCTGTCGATGGCGGAGACGCCCGGCGCGCCGTTCGGCTTCGTCAGCTACGGCGTCGAGCGTGGGCACTTCGCGGACGAGGGCATCGACCTGCAGCTGACGGTCAACCCCGGCGGCGGCACCTCGACCGTGCCGGCCCTCCTCCAGGGTGACTTCGACGTCATGGGTCTGGACCTGGTGTCGGCGCTGACGACGATCGAGGCGGGGCTGCCGCTGCGCATGGTGTCCGCCGGCAGCGCCACCTCCGACGAGGCGGAGGGCGACTTCTCCGCAGTGCTCGTCCCGGCCGACAGCCCGATCCAGGGCCCGGCGGACTACGACGGCGTCCGGATGGGCGTCAACGCGCTGCTGAACGTCAACGAGCTCTACATCCAGAACACCCTCGAGGCCCAGGGCATGCCGGAGAGCGCGATCAGCCCGGTGGAGCTGCCGTTCCCGGACATCCTGGGCGCGATCGCCCGCGGCGACGTCGACGCCGGCATCGTCATCGAGCCGTTCGCGACGATCGGCCAGAGCCAGGGGATGCGCGTCGTCGACCGCCCGTGGCACGCGATCAAGCCGGGGCTGCAGATCGGGACGATGGTCATGACCGAGCAGAAGGTCGCCGAGGACCCGGACGTGGCCGAGCGCTTCGCCCGCGCCGTGCAGGCGACCGCGGACGACGTCCGGTCCGACCCCGCGGCCTTCCGCGCGGCGCTGCCCGACCTGATCGAGATCGACCCGGCACTGGCCGAGCAGATGAATCTCATCCAGTGGCGGGGGGCGTCGGACCGCGAGTCGATCGAGCTGACCGGTCAGCTGATGACCGAGTACGGCCTGATCGATGCGGAGATCGACTACGACGAGGTCATCGTCGACTGAGCTCGGCAGCGGGGACGGTCTGCGCGGGGAGCCGAGTGCGCTCCCCGCGCGGCGGGCCCGTCAGTCGATGCTGAGCTCCCCCATCGCATCCCAGCCGGCGCCCTCGACCTGCCGACTGATGATCTTGGGGGTGGCGGCCAGCGCCTGGGGCATGTCCTTCATCGCCTGGGCGAAGTGCGCGCTGTTCACGTGCGGACCGGCACCGTCGTCGGTAAAGGCCTCGACCAGGACGAACTCGCGGGGATCTGCCACGCTCCGTGACCACTCGAACCACAGGTTCCCCTGCTCGGCCCGGGTGCTTTCGGTGAAGTCGCGCACGAGGTCCATCCACCGATCGGTCCACTCGGGCTTGGTCTGGAACTTGACGACGATGAAGTACACGACGGACACCTCCGAGGTCACACTGCTCCGGCGCCGCCATGCTGGGTGCTGGGACCGCGGGCCGTCAAACCATGGCCTTCCTGGCAATTCCGGCCCGATCCCCTACTGTGACCCGGGACACAACACCGTCGGGGAGCAGGAGGGGCCGTGTCCCAGCAGACGCGCCAGCAGCAGCCGAGCCAGGAACCCATCGACCTCCAGGTGGACACCAGCCGGCCGGAGCCGGGCACACCGGAGCCCGGCTCGGAGCTCGCCGCCTCCGACCGCGCCCGCCGGATGATCACCCGGCTCCTCCGGGTCGCCTATCCGCACGAGACCTTCCCCGACGGCCCCTACCAGCGGACCGCCGCCGCGGTCCAGGAGGCCGCCGGGAGCAACCAAGCGGACGACCGCGCCCTGGCGCGGGGGCTGGAGGGCCTCGACCGGGCCGCTGGCGGGGACTTCCTGGCCCTGGACGACGGAGCCGCCGAGGCACTGCTGCGCGATCGAGCCGACGAGTACTTCTTCCGCCGGATCCGCAGCACCGCCGTGGTCGCGCTCTACGACGACGCGGAAGTGTGGAACCTGCTCGGCTACGAGGGTGCCTCTTTCGACAAGGGTGGCTACCTGCACCGCGGCTTCGACGACCTGGACTGGCTACCCGCCGCCCGGGTGGACGAGTACGACGGCGGCCGCCGGGTCGAGCTCGTCGAGGACCGGGAGGCAGCGCGATGAGCGCGGTCGACGAGAGCCGGGCCCGGACGCACGGGTCGCCGATCGAGCACACCGAACCGGTCGTCGTCATCATCGGCTCGGGCGCCGGGGGCGGAACCCTCGCCTACGAGCTGACCGCCCAGGGCGTGCCCTGCGTCGTCCTGGAGGCCGGGCCCTACCTCACCGGCGAGGACTACGTGAACGACGAGTGGGAGGCGTTCAACCAGATGGCCTGGTTGGACATGCGCACCACCTCCGGCGGGTGGCGGGTGGCCCGTGACTTCCCCAACCTGCCGGCCTGGATCGTCAAGGCCGTCGGGGGCTCGACCACGCACTGGTCCGGGGCGACCCCGCGCTTCATGGCCCACGAGTTCCGGGCGCGCACCACGTACGGCGAGGTGGAGGGCGCGAGCCTGCTGGACTGGCCGATCACCCTGGAGGAGCTGGCTCCCTACTACGACCGTGCCGAGCGGGCCATGGGCTCGACCCACCGGCACGGCCGCCCGGCCCTGCCGGCCAACAACAACTACACGGTCTTCGCCAACGGCGCCGAGCGGATCGGCTACCGGCACTACGCCACCGGCCCCTACGCCACGAACGCCACGCCCTACGACGGGCGGCCCGCCAGCATCCAGGACGGCTTCAACTTCCAGGGGGACAAGAACGGGTCCAAGTGGTCCACCCTGGTGCGCGAGATCCCGCGCGCGCTGGCGACCGGCAGGCTGGACCTGCGGCCGAACTGCCAGGCGGTCCGGATCTCCTGCGCCGAGAGCGGCAGCGTCGATGCGGTGGAGTACCTCGACGCGCGTGGGGACCTGCACAAGCAGGCGGCCCGGGCCGTCTGCGTGGCAGGCAACTCCATCGAGTCGCCCCGCCTGCTGCTGATGAGCGCATCGGCGCAGCACCCCGACGGTCTGGCCAACTCATCGGGGCAGGTGGGTCGCAACTACATGCGCCACCTGACCGCGTCGGCCTACGCGAAGTTCGAGCGGCCGGTGCGGATGCACCGGGGCGAGACGATGGCCGGGATCATCGCTGACGAGGCGCGGCACGACACCTCCCGCGGGTTCGCCGGCGGCTTCTACATGGAGACGCTGGCCCTGGGGCCGGCGTTCCTGGCCAGCTTCCTGGAGCCGGGAGCCTGGGGTCGCGAGTTCACCTCGTGGCTGGATGCCTACGCCCACCTGGCGGGCATGTGGATCGTCGGGGAGGACATGCCCCGGCCGGGTAACCGGATCACGCTCAACCACGACGTGCTCGACCAGCACGGCCTGCCCGTGCCGAACGTGCACTTCGATGACCACCCCAACGACATCGCCATGCGCGGGTACGCCTGTTCCGTGGCCGACCAGCTCTACGGGGCGGTCGACGCGCTCGCCGTGCACCACACGCCGCCGTACCCCTCGACGCACAACCTCGGCACCTGCCGGATGAGCGCCGACCCGCAGGACGGCGTGGTCGACCGGTGGGGACGTGCGCACGACGTACCCAACCTCTACGTCAGCGACGGATCGCAGATGACCACCGGCGGCGCCGCCAACCCCACCCTGACCATCGTCGCGCTCGCCATCCGCCAGGCCGAGCACCTGTGCGAGCAGATGGCCCGGGGGGAGCTCTGACAGCCCGGCACCGGTAGTACTGCGGCGCTCCTCAGCGGCTCTGCAGCGCGTCCAGCGCGACGGCCATGCAGGCCGCCACGCGGAAGTCCAGGCGCGGGTCGGGGACGGTGACGGCGTACCGGTCGCGGATCGCCTTCTGCCGCTCGCTCACCATCACGGTCGCCCCGGTGGCGGTGTCGTCGAAGTCGAAGTGGAAGACGAAGGGCACCCAGACGTCACCGACGTACGGGATGAGCGTCCAGACCCGGCGCAGGACGGCGATCACCGGCCGCCGTTCCCGCCCGACCGCCTGCAGCCCCGGTGCCGACAGGTTCCAGGTGGAGCGCAGCAGGCTGGCGCCGAACTGCTTGCCGAAGGAGCCGATGACCGCGCCGTACTCGTCGACGACGTCGTGCTCGGCGCGCACGTCGAGCCGCTGGCGGGCCTGGAAGGAGAAGACCCGGCGGCTCTTGGCCTCGTCGGCGAAGAAGACCACCTCTTCCTTCAGCTTCATCCGCTTCTGCTCGGCGAAGGCCAGCAGCTGGCCCTCGCTGCCGTCGGGGTTCGCGGCCCGGATCTCGTAGCGGTTGACCATGACCGTGATCCGCTGCTTGACGAAGAAGGCGGGCACGACCATGGCGGCGGGTTGCGGGGGTCCGGGGGGAACGGTCACGGCGGGGCTCCAGGGAGGTCGGTCGCTGCGGGAACCCATCCTGGCGCATCCCCCGGCCCCGCCGCCGCTTCCCGGAAGGTCTACGGCCCTGCGTACACGCTAGGCATCTCCTGAGGGGCCCGGTGATCAGCTGGGCGGCGCAGGAGCGGTGGACCCCGACGGCTCGCTGGTCACCGCGGCCCCGTCCGTCGACCGCGTGACCACCTGGCAGCCGGCGAAGTTGTCCTGCTGCCGCTCCTGCAGGGGCTGCAACCGCCGGACGACCTCGTCCAGTCGTGCGGCGTTGAGCTCGCTGGCTGCCCGGCCGAGGTCCTCGATGGCGGCGAAGACGTCCTGCGCCCCGTTCAGCGCCCGCAGGCAGGCATCGTTCACGGCGATGTCGGGGGCATCGACGGACGGCGACGCACTCGGCCGGACCGCGGCGGAGCCGACCGTCGGTGCCAGGGACGGCGCGTCGTCAGGGAGCCGCGTCGTCCCGTCGCTGAGCAGGCCGACCGCGATCCCACCGACGAACAGGCCCACGACGAACGTGGCCGCTGCCAGCCACCAGCGCACCGCTCGGCCGGAGCGGCCGGCGGGCGGCGGTGACCTCGTCCCGGCATCGGCCATGGTCGTCCCCTCGTCCTCGAGCGCCGCTCCCCGCGCGCCGGTAGCGTACGACTGCGCTGTCTGCCGGGCAGGACCGCGAGGCTGGAGGCCCAGTGCTCCCACCGGTCGGCCTGCGCTGGGTCGCCGGTGCGACCGGCATGCTCCGGCGGGGGGCAAGGGCGAGCCGGGCCACCACCAGCTGGGCCGCGCGCGCCTACCGGCACGCCGTCGTGTCCGCTCGCTGGTTCGTGGTGGTCGGGTGGATCGCGGCCACCGTGCTGGTCTCGGCGGTCCTGCCGACTCCCGGGGGCGGCGGCGGGGCGGATCCCGGCAGCCTGCTGCCGGAGAACAGCCCGGCGGCCGCCGTGCAGCAACGGTCGCTGGAGCTGTTCCAGGTTCCGGTGCTCTCGGAGACCTCGGTGGTGGTGCACGACCCGAACGGGTTGAGCGTGCTGACCCGGGCCGATGTCGCGCTCTGGGCGCTGACCCACACCCAGGCCTATCTGCGCGATGCGGTTCCGCCGGGGCGCGGCCAGATCGTCGCGGCCGTCCCGGTGCCCACCTCCACCCCGGAGACGGCGGTCACGTACCTGTACGTCTCCAACTACACCTCGCTGGCCCGGACCAGGCAGCTCGCCCAGGAGTACGCCGCCCACTTCCACAACCAGAGCTCGGTCCGGACGTACGTCACCGGAGTGGTTCCGGCCCAGGTGGCGCAGGCCCACTACCTGGACTCACGACTCCACGTGTTCGAGGTTGCGACCCTGGTGCTGATCGCCGTGGTGGTGGGGCTGACCTTCCGATCGGTGGTGGCCCCATTCGTCGTGTTGCTGGCGGCCGGGCTGGGCTACCTGGTCGCCATCCGGAGCCTCGGCGTGCTCGCCGCCACGTTCGGTTTCGCGCTCCCGGACCAGCTGCAGCCGTTGATCGCCGCACTGCTCATCGGGGTGATCACCGACTACTGCGTGTTGTTCTTCTCCGGGCTACGACAGCAACTGGACCGCGGGCTGCCCCGGCTGGAGGCGACCCGGCGGGCCGTGACCACGAACGCGCCCATCATCGCGGTCGCCGGGATCACGGTGGCCGGCGGCACGGCTGCACTGCTCGCGGCGAGCTTCCAGCTGTTCCGGGCGTTCGGCCCGGCACTGTCGTTGACCGTTGTCATCGGCGTGCTGGTGTCCCTGACCCTGGTGCCGGCACTGATGGCCATCCTCGGGGAGCGGCTGTTCGGGCTGGGCACCCGGCGGCGCTCCACCCGGCGGCCCTCCGCCCGCGGCGCCGGTCCCCTGATCCGGATCGTGGTCGCCCGGCGGGGTGCCGCGGTGGCGACGGTGCTGGCGGTCGGGGTGCTGGCGCTGGCCGCCGTCCCGGTGCTGCACATGCGCCTGGACCTGTCGTTCACCTCCGGGCTCCCGCCGGACGACCCGGTTCGGCGTGGCACGGCGGTGCTGGAGCAGTCCGGGGTGCGTGGGGTGGTCGCACCCACCGAGGTCATCGTCGAAGGCCCCGCCGTCGCCGAGCAGCGGGAGGCCCTCGGCCGGCTCCAGCAGTCCCTCGCCACCCAGCCCGGGGTGGCCGAGGTCCTGGGCCCGGCCCAGAACCCCCTTCCCGACGGCTACGGCATCGTCTTCTCCCGGGACGGCGACGCCGCGCGCTTCGTCGTCATCCTCGACAGCGATCCGCTGGCCGCGCCGGCGGTCACCGACCTGCGGCAGCTCAGCGACCGGCTGGACGCGCTCGCCGCGGAGGCCGGGCTGCGCGATGCCGACCTGGCCGTCACCGGGCAGACCGCGATCGCCGCCGAGCTGGCCGCCATCACCCGGGAGAACCTCCGGATCACCTTGGTGGCGGTACTGCTCGTGGAGCTGGTCATCCTCGTGGTCTTCCTGCGGGCGCTGCTCGCCCCGCTGGTCCTGCTCGCCTGCAGTGCACTCGGGGTCGCGGCGGCGCTCGGCCTGAGCGTCGTGGTGTTCCAGGGCCTTCGCGGCGATCCGGGGCTCGCCTTCTACGTGCCGTTCGCCACCGCCGTGCTGCTGCTCGCCCTGGGCTCGGACTACAACGTGTTCGCCGTCGGATCCATCTGGGAGGCGGCGGAGCGACATCCGCTGAGCAAGGCCATCGCCCTGGCGATGCCGAGCACCGCGCGGGCCATCAGCGCAGCGGGGGTCATCCTCGCTGCCAGCTTCGCGATGGTCGCGATCATCCCACTGGAGACGTTCCGGCAGGTGGCGTTCACCATGGCCGCCGGACTCCTCATCGACACGTTCCTGATCCGCCCGGTGCTCACGCCGGCGGTGCTGACGCTCCTCGGGCCGGCGGCCAGCTGGCCCAGTCGGCGGATCCGCACCGAACCCGTCCCGACCGACGAACTGCGTCGCACTGCGGTGGTCGGCTCCCAGAACCCCGGCCCGGAACCGGTGGGACCCCGATGACCGACCAGGCGGAACAGCCGGACGGCAGGGAGCCGTCGCGCCGGGAGGACCCGGCGCCCCTGCCCCGCCGCCGTCCCGCGTCGGGGACCGTCGCGCTGGCGATCACCGTCGTGCTGGGCACCGCACTGCTGCTGTGGGGCGCCGACTGGCTGGCCCGGTGGGGGGCGCAGTCACTCCTGGCCCGCACGATCCAGGAGTCGACCGGAGTCGCCGCCCGGCCGGTGGTGCAGGTGCACGGCACCGTCTTCCTCACCCAGGTGGTCCGCGGCCGGTACGACGACGTGGAGGTCATCATCCGCGGCGTGTCGTCGGGGCCCCTCCGCATCGAGGAGGTGCACGCCCGGTTGAGCGGGGTGCACGTGCCCTTCCGCGACGTCCTGGTGCAGGATCCCGGCCCGGTTCTGGTGGAGCGCTCCTCGGCCGAGGCGGTGCTGACCTACGCGGATCTCGACCGGTACCTCCTTGTGACCGGCCGGCCCCTCACCCTGGACGCGGCCCCCGACGGTGAGGTCCTGATCACCGGGACGGTCCAGGTGCTGGGCCGGTCGGTCTCCGCATCGACCCGGGCGCAGTTGTCCGCCCGGGACGGCGCCCTGGCGGTGCGGCCGACGGGGCTGGACACGGACACCGCCCTGGACCCGGCCAGCCGCCTCCTGCTCGGGCAGCGCTTCACCTTCCTGGTCCCGCTCGACCCGTTGCCGTTCGGCCACGTGGTCATCGCGGTGCAGCCGCGGGACGACGCGCTGCACCTCCGCACGGCCGGCACGGATGTGGTGATCCGGCGCTGACCGCCGAGCCCACGGGACCGGACGGGTCGTCAGAACCGTGTGACGCTCCGGTGACGATGCGGCAGACGGCAGGCAATGTGATCCAGGTCACTTTAGGCTCGCCGCATGGGCACATCGAAGACCCCCACGTTGCGACTGGCGTCCGGCCTGGCCGCCGCCGGTCTGCTGCTGGTGCCTCTGTCCGCCTGCTCCGACGACCCGGTCTCCGACGCGTCGGGCGCCCTGGACACCGGCGCATCGGAGGCCAGCAGCGCACCGGCCGAGGAGACCACCGAGTCGACCCCCGAAGCGACGTCGACCGACGGACCGACGTCGGCGGGCGGCTCGGACGCCCCCATGTCGAGCGGGGTCGACTGCTCGGGCACCTCCTGCTCGGTCACGCTGGCCGGCGACGGCACCGAGGTGGAGGTGCTGGGCACCACCATCTCGCTCGGGCAGGTCGACGGCGACCGCGCGACCATCAGCGTCGCCGGTCAGGAGGCATCGTGCTCCCAGGGCGAAGAGGTCTCCGCCGGCCCACTCACGCTCGAGTGCACCACCGTCGCTCCCGACGGCGTCACCCTCACCGCGTCACTGGGCTGATCGTCAGGACCGGGCCGCGCAGGCCCGAATGTGCGCGACAACGACCGCCACGGGCGCGACAACGACCGCCACGGGCGCGAAAGGCCCACCACGAGGGGGCCGGTACCGGGGCCCGGTCCCGAACGGGCCCCGGTACCGCGCCGGATGATCCGCCGTCAGGCTCCGGCCGAACCGACGACCCTGTTCTCCAATCGGCCGACGCCCTCGACCTCGGCCACCATGACCTGACCGTCCTGCAGGTAGGCGTCATGAGCGGCTGCGGTGCCGGCCGGGGTCCCGGTGACGATCACGTCACCGGGCAGCAGCGGCACCATCGAGCTCAGGTGCTCGATCTGCTCCTCGAGAGAGAAGATCATCTGCGCCGTCGAGGAGTTCTGCCGGACGATCCCGTCCACCGTCAGCCGGAGCGCCACCGCGCCGGGATCTGGCACGAACCGGGCGGGAACCAGGGTGGGGCCGAGCGGCTGCAGGGTGGCCTGCCCCTTCGACCACAGCCAGTTGGCGCCGAAGATGGGTGACCGCATCCGGTCGGGGTCGCGGCAGGAGACGTCGTTCGCCACCGTGTACGCCGCAACGTGCTCCAACGCCCGCTCGGCCGGAACCCGGTGGGCCCGGCGCCCGATCACCGCGGCCAGTTCCACCTCCCAGTCCAGCCGGGTGACCCCGGCCGGCCGGACGACGTTCCCCCGGTGGCCCTGGAGCGCCGCGACCGGCAGCAGGAAGTGGAAGGGCGTGGACGTCGACTTGTCGGGCCGCGGAACTCCCATCTCCTCGGCATGGTCGTAGTAGTTGGCTCCACAGCAGTAGAGCGATGCGATCGGGTCGACCGGGGGGAGGACGTCGAGATCGTCCATCGCCGTCCACTCCGCACGGTCGGGATCGGCGTCGAGCGCCGCCGAGACGAGGTCCAGGTGGCGGTCCCAGTCGACCAGGAGCTCGGCGACCGTGCGCGGCGCCGGCCCTGCCGGCCAGAGCTCGGCCAGCGGCCTGGCCCGGCCCCCCACCACCACGGCCAGCGCCGGCTCGGCGCCCTGCACCCTGGCCAGGGCGAACGGCGTCACGCCGGGTCCCCCGTCCTGGAGCCGAGCTCCGTCTCGACCGACCACTCCCCCGCTGACCCTTCGAACACGAGCACCACCTGGCGGACCTCCTTCGCACTGCGGAAACGGACACGCCGGCGAGTGCCCGACCCTGGAGCCGGGCCCTCGTGGCGTGCGGGGACCGTAGCGGCCGACCGGGGGGCACCGCAGGAAACATGGCGTGGGTTCGCGCGGCCGGTCGGAGTCGCCGATCGCACGTATCTTCGGGTGGGTGAGCGTCGTACCGGCACCGACCGTCACCCTCGGCAACCTGTTCGCCCGCGAGCTCCCGGAGATGGCACTGCCCTGGCAGGCCGAGGAGGCGCCCGAACCGCGGCTGCTCGCGCTCAACGAGCCGCTGGCCGGCGCGCTCGGCTTCGACCCCGCGTGGCTGCGGAGCGCCGACGGC
The DNA here is from genome assembly GCA_019779905.1 of Modestobacter lapidis. Classification (GTDB taxonomy): domain Bacteria; phylum Actinomycetota; class Actinomycetes; order Mycobacteriales; family Geodermatophilaceae; genus Modestobacter; species Modestobacter lapidis. Next base: position 13,567 of record JABAKE010000033.1, read on the forward strand.
CTGCGCCTGCTGGCCGGCAACCGCGTACCGGAGGGGGCCACCCCGGTGGCACAGGCCTACGCCGGGCACCAGTTCGGCGGGTACGCCCCGCGGCTGGGTGACGGCCGCGCGCTCCTGCTCGGCGAGCTTCCCGATGCCGACGGGCGTCTTCGCGACCTGCACCTGAAGGGCTCCGGCCGCACGCCGTTCGCCCGCGGCGGCGACGGCCTCGCCGCGGTCGGGCCGATGCTGCGCGAGTACGTCGTCAGCGAGGCGATGCACGCCCTCGGCGTCCCGACCACCCGCTCCCTCGCCGTGGTCGCCACGGGGCGCCCGGTGCGCCGCGAGACCCTGCTGCCCGGGGCCCTGCTCGCCCGGGTGGCGAGCAGCCACCTGCGGGTCGGCAGCTTCCAGTACGCCCGGGCCACCGGGGACGTCGAGCTGCTGCGCCGCCTCGCCGACCACGCGATCAGCCGTCACCACCCCGGCGCTGCGGAAGCCGAGCACCCCTATCTCGCATTGTTCGAGGCGGTCGTCGCCGCCCAGGCGTCGCTGGTGGCGCAGTGGATGCTCGTCGGGTTCGTCCACGGTGTGATGAACACCGACAACATGACGATCTCCGGCGAGACGATCGACTACGGACCGTGCGCCTTCCTGGACGCCTACGACCCGGCCACCGTCTACAGCTCGATCGACTCCGGCGGGCGGTACGCCTACGGCAACCAGCCGGCGGCGGCCGAGTGGAACCTCGCCCGGCTGGCGGAGGCACTGCTCCCCCTCCTCGCCGACGACCAGGAGCAGGCGGTCGAGATCGCCGTGGCGGCCCTCGGCACGTTCCGTCCGCTGTACGACGCCGCCTGGTCGGCCGGCATGCGAGACAAGCTGGGCCTCCCCGCCGGCCTGGACGAGGCGGTGGCCGCGGCGCTGGCCGACGAGCTGCTCACCCTGCTCCAGCGGGACCACGTCGACGCCACGTCGTTCCACCGCGCCCTCGGAACGGCCGCCCGCGGCGACGTCGACCCCGCGCGCAACCTGTTCCTCGACCTGGCCGGGTTCGACGGCTGGCTGGAGCGCTGGCGCGCCCTGGGTCCGGACGGCGATGCGATGGACCGGGTCAACCCCGTCTACATCCCGCGCAACCACCTCGTCGAGGAGGCGCTCGACGCCGCGACCACGGGCGACCTGGGCCCACTCGACCGGCTCCTGGAGGCGGTGGCGCAGCCCTACGACGAGCGCCCGGGCCTGGAGCGCTACGCCGCGCCGGCCCCGCAGGAGTTCGGCGCCTACCGGACCTTCTGCGGAACCTGAGGCCGCGCCCCTGCGCCCGCCAGGAGGCCGGCGCCGGGACCGGCGGGGCCGCCGGGACGGCTGCGAGCCGTGGGACGAAACGGTCCGGCCCCGCACGGCGGTGGTCGTCGCCGGCCGCGGGAGCGACTGCCTACCGTCGACGGATGAGCCCCCTTCCCGGATCCCCGGTGCCCGGCCGGCGCGCCTGCGACGCCGACCGCATCCGGTACCTGCACCTGGTGGCCGCGGCGCGCGCGGCCACCGTGCGGCCCACGAGCGAGTGGCAGGTCGCCGACATCGTCCGCGTCACGGTGGACGACGAGGTCGACACCGGCGTCTTCCGCGCCATCGTCACCGACGTCGCGACCGACATCCTGCGCTGACGCGTCCCGCCGGCATCAGCCGGCGGTGTCCATGAAGCCGCTCTCGTAGGCCGCGATGACGGCCTGCGTGCGGTCCCGGGCGCAGAGCTTCAGCAGCACGCTGCTGACGTGCGTCTTGACGGTCTCCCGGCTGAGGTGGAGCTGCCCGGCGATCTCGGCGTTGGACAGCCCGCCGGCGACCAGCCGCAGCACGTCGGCCTCGCGGACGGTCAGGTCGGGCAGCGCCGCCGGGCCGCGCGGCCGACGGCGCGGGACCTGCGCGGCGATGAGCCGGCGGGTCAGCTCGGGCAGCACCAGCGAGGATCCGCGGGCGACGATGCGGATGGCGTCCACCAGCTCGTCGGGGTCGGCCCGTTTGAGGGCGAAGCCGCTCGCGCCCGCCTGGAGGGCCCGGAAGAGGTAGTCGTCGTCCTCGAACGTGGTGAGCACCAGGACCCGCGGGCGCCGGGGATCGCGGGCGACCAGCGCCGCGGTCGCGGCGATGCCGTCCATGTCGGGCATGCGCACGTCCATGAGGACGACGTCGGGGTCGCTGCGCGCCGCCACGTCCAGCGCCTCCTGGCCGGTCCCGGCATCACCGACGACGCGCAGGTCCGCCTCGCTCTCGAGGATCACCCGCAGCCCCGAACGGACGAGCACGTCGTCGTCGACCAGGAGCAGCCGGAGCGGCGCTCCGGTCACAACGGCAGCGTCGCGCACAGCTCGTAGCCACCGGTCGGCGTCGGGCCCGCCACCAGGGTGCCGCCCACGGCGTCGGCGCGCTCCCGCAGCCCGGCGAGGCCGCGCCCGCCACCAGGGCCGGGCCGGCTGTCCAGGGAGGACGCCCGCTCGTTGCACACCCGGACGACGAGCGCCTGCTCGCTGCGCACGACCTGCACCACGGTCAGCGGGCAACCGGCGTGCCGCAGCACGTTCGTGCTGCCCTCCTGCACGACCCGGTAGGCCAGCTCGCCGAGGGCGGCCGGAACGTCGTCGACGTTCCCGTCGACGACGAGGGCGACCGGCAGGCCGCCGTCCCGCAGGCCGGCCAGGAGGTCCTCGAGGTCGGCCACCGAGGGCGCTGCGCCGGCGGGTTGACCCGACGGAACCCCTGCGCCGTCGCTGCGTCCGTCGTCGTTGCGCAGCACGCTCAGCGCGCGGTCCAGCTCAGCCAGGGCGGTGCGGGTGTTGGACTCGATGTGCTCGAGGGCCTGGCGGGCGAAGTCGGTCGGCACCGGACGGAGCGGGTCGTCGCGGCCGGGGGCCAGCGTGCGACGCGCAGCCGTGGCCTGCAGCAGGCTGGCGGTGAGGGCGTGCCCGATGGTGTCGTGCAGGTCCCGGGCCAGCCGGTTGCGGTCGGCGAGGCGGCGCGAGGTCTGCTGGAGCGCGGCGATCCTCTGCTCGGTCGCCGCGCCGAGAAGCCGGGGCACCACGGCGGCGGCGAGGCGCGCCTGCAGCTCCAGGGCCACCAGTGCCACCAGCACCACGACCACCACGAGCGCGAGCAGCGGCACCGCGGTGAGCGGGTTCCACGGTGGCTGTACCGACAGCGCCACGACGGCGGCCACGGCGAAGAAGAGCGTGGCCAGGGTGGCGGTGCCCAGCAGCACGCGCACCCCCAGCCAGCCCAGGGCCCGCCACGTGCCGGGCGAGAGGACGAGCCGCTGCACCCGCCGGGCCACCCGCGGCTCGGCGCGCACCCGCTCGCCGCGCGCCAACTCGACGCCGAGGAGGGCGGAGGTCAGCCGCCGCTCGACCCCGGCCAGCCCCCGGGTCACGGCGAGCAGCAGCAGGAGCAGCAGCAGCCCGACGCCCTGCACCACGAGGACGACCGACCCGACGAGCGCGGCGAACAGCGCCGCGTACGTGAGTGCGAGGGGCAGGCTCAGCAGGAGGTAGAGGGCGCGCCCGGGCCAGCCGGGACGCGCGGCGGCGAGCACGGCCCGCAGCCTGCCGCGACCACCGGGTGCCCGGAACTGCTGGAACGGGTCCACGTTCCGATCGTGGCCGACCGGCCGGCCCAGCGACTCCCCCACGGGAGCGCCGGGCGGCTCCCCCGCACGGGGGACCCGGATCGGCGCCCCGGGGTGAGGCGCGCCGCCCCACGGGACCGCCACGCTGCTGATCATGGCCACTCCTCCTGCCGCGGGCGCACCGCGGCGCCGTCCGCGCCCATGGTCCAGGTCCAGGGGCTCACGAAGCAGTACGGCAGCGTGCTCGCCGTCGACGACGTGACCTTCGACGTCGAGCCCGGCAAGGTGACCGGCTTCCTGGGGCCCAACGGCGCCGGCAAGTCGACGACCATGCGCATGATCCTGGGGCTCGACCGCCCGACGCGGGGGCGTGCGCTCATCGGCGGCCGCCGGCTCGCCGAGCTGGGCGAACCGCTCCGCGAGGTCGGGGCCCTCCTCGACGCGAGCGCCGTCCAGCCGGGCCGCACCGGGCGGGACCACCTGCGGGTCGCTGCCCGGAGCAACGGCATCGCGCCCGGCCGCGTCGACGAGGTCATCGCCGAGGTGGGTCTCGGTCCGGCGGCCCGCCGGCGGATCCGGGGGTACTCCCTGGGCATGCGGCAGCGGCTGGGCATCGCCGCCGCCCTCCTCGGCGATCCCGCCGTCCTGCTGTTCGACGAGCCGATGAACGGCCTGGACCTGGACGGCGTCCGTTGGATCCGCCGGCTCGTGCGGGAGCTGGCCGACGAGGGCCGGACCGTGCTGCTGTCCAGCCACCTGATGAGCGAGATGCAGCAGACGGCCGACCACCTGGTCATCATCGGCCGGGGCCGGCTGATCGCCGACGCGTCGATCGAGCAGGTGCTGCACGGCGAGGGCGCCAGGCAGGTGCGGGTGCGGACACCGGCCGTCGACCGGCTGGAACGGGCGCTCGCCCGGCACGGCCTCCAGGCCCGCCGGCTGGACGACCGCGAGCTGCTGGTCGAGGGGGTTCCGGCGGGGACGGTGGGCGACGTGGCGCTGGCGGCCGGCGTCGCCGTGCACCGGCTCGCCGAGGAGAGCAGCTCCCTGGAGCAGGCCTACCTCGCGCTGACCGGGGCCAGCGTCGAGTACGGCACCGCGGACGCCGCCCTCACCGGGCAGGTGCTGCCGTGAGCGTCACCCGGACCGGCGAGCCGGGCATGGCCGGCCTCCTCGCCCGTGCCGCCGCGGCCGAGTGGACCCGGATGTGGACGGTGCGGACGACGTGGTGGTGCCTGCTGGCCGCCGCGGTCACGGTCGTGGGCCTCGGCCTCACCTTCGGGATCGACGTCGGCGGGGACCCGGGCGGCGCGCCACCGGCGCAGCTGGCCGGGGAGATCGCCGTCCTCCCCGGGCAGTTCGCCCTCCTGGTCCTGGTGCTGCTCGCGGTGACGCCCGAGTACGCCACCGGGGCGATCGGGACGACGCTGCAGTGGACGCCGCGCCGCGGCGTGCTGCTGGCCGCCCGGGTCGGGATGCCGGTCGCCGTCGCGACGGCCGCTGGGGTGCTGCTCGCCCTCGCCGCGGACCTCGCCGCCTGGGCGGCCCAGCCGCGCATGGAGCTGTCGTTCCCGGCCCTCGCCGGCAGCCTCGGCTCGATCGCGATCGTGCTGCTCGCGGGCGGCCTGCTCGCGGTCGGGGCCGGCCTGCTGCTGCGGAGCACGGCCGGGGCGCTGGCCGCCGTCTTCCTCGTCCAGCTGGTGCTGCCGTTCCTGCTGCCGGCGTTCGGCGTGGGGTGGATGAGCGCTCTCAGCCTTCTCCTGCCCGGCTCGGCCGCGACGTTCCTGCTCCTGGGCGAGCCGGACATGACGACGGCGTCCGCGGCGGCCGTGCTGGCCGTCTGGTCCGGGGGCGCGCTCGCGGCGGGGGCGTGGTCGCTCCTCCGCCGGGACGCCGCCTGATGGCGCAGCACCGGGCCACCCTCGACGCCGGCCCGCGCGGGCGGGTGGTCCCGATCGGATGGCGGCGGCGGCTGGCGGGCCGCCCGCTCGTCGAGCAGGCGTACCGGGCCTGCGTCGGTGTGGTCGGTGGCCTGGTCGTCGCCGCCGGCCTGGTCCTGGTCCCGCTGCCCGGGCCCGGCTGGCTGACGGTCATCGCCGGCCTGGTCGTGCTGGCCTCGGAGTTCGCCTGGGCCGAACGGCTGCTCGGGTTCGCCAGGCGGCACGTCCAGCGGTGGACCGGGTGGTTGGGGACCCAGGCACCATCGACCCGCCTGCTGGTCGCGGTCGGGACCGCGGTGTTCGTCTACGGCGTCGTCGTGATCGGCCTGCGGATCGCGGGCGCGCCGGAGTGGGTGCCCGGCTGGGTGCCGCTCTGGCGGTCATGACGTCAGGGCGGTGCTCTACCCGGCACTCCGCGTCCGGGGATGCCGCGGGGCCTGGCGGACGGCGACCTTCAGGTGCGAGCTCACGATGCCGATGTACGTGAGGCACGAGCCGTGCCCCGGCGACCGGAGTAACACTGGACCTGCCGACGTGCGGGGGCCGCGTCGAGTTGCATCACCGATCGCACGACCGAGGAGGAGCGATGCACTACCTGCGCCGCATGCAGGCGGAGCGACCCGTGCTGTTCTGGCTGACGATCCTGTTGGCCTTCTGGCTCGGCTTCCAGCTCGTGCTCTTCGTGGCCGCGCTCCTGCTGGGGCCGTTCGGGCTGCCGTCGTGGGCGCCCTTGGTCGCCGTCCTGGTTGCCCTCGTCGTCATCGCTCGCCGACAGCAGCGGTCCGGGTAAGCCAGGCTGCTGCCCGCCGACGGCAACGCAGTGCTAGCACCGGGCAGCTCGGCCCGTGTCTCACCTGGGACGCGGGCCGCTACTCATCCCGGGCCATCTCGCCCGTGCGGGCCATCGCGACCGACTGCGGCTGAACCGTTCTGCGCCAGGGCTTCGGCCGGGCACCCTCGGGACGCGGTGGAACGCCGACCGGCCCGGTCGGCGGCGTCCGGCGCCGCGCGGGCGGATCCTGGCCCAGCAGCCGGAACGACAGTTGCACGGCCGGCCCCGTCGCGAGCGCCAGCAGGACGGTTCCGAGCCCGAGTGCTCCACCGAGCAGCCACCCCGCCACGAGCACCGTGACCTCGATCGCGACACGCGCGGTGCCGATCGACAGGCCGTGATGGTGGCAGGCGACCATCAGGCTGTCCCGCGGCCCGGCTCCGAACCGGGCGCCGATGTACAGCGCGCTCCCGAAGCCGAGCAGCACCACCGCAGCGACGAGCACCAGGACCCGCACCCACGTGTCGGCCGCCGGGAGGTCGTCGAGCCAGGAGGTCTCCAGCAGCCGGTCCAGGACCCAGCCCACCGCGACGACGTTGAACAGGGTGCCCAGGCCCGGACGCTGGCCGAGTACCCAGGACAGCCCCAGGACGATGAGCCCCACCACCATGACGACGACCCCGAAGGAGAGCCCGAGGCTCTGGCTCAGGCCCGAGTGCAGCATGTCCCAGGGGGAGAGCCCCAACTCCACCTGCACGGACAACCACACGGCCAGCGCACACAACGCCAGGCCACCGAGGAACCTCAGCAGTCGTCCGGGAGAAGGCGTCCAGCGGAACGAGCGGGTTCGGGAGGGCGTGATGCTGGACGTGGCGGGGCTCCTCGGCTGCAGTCGGTCCGCCCAGCATGCCTGCTCGCCGCCGACCGGCCTCAACTGCCAGGGTGCGCAAGGCAGCCGGGGGCAGTCCCCCTCGCCCGCGTATTGCCAGCCAACCAGCCACGGAACCTTTCCCGGTTCGCCGGCGCCACCCACCGACGGTACGGTCTCGGACCACCGCGTCGACGTGATCTAAGACATACGGAGGGACCCATGAGAAGCGGACCCACTCCAAAAAGGCTGCTCACTATCCTCACTGCGCTGATGCTCCTAGCCGGCACAAACGCGCTGACGGCAGCGGCCAGTCCGCGCAACGACGACTCGAGCGGCGACGCCGGAGCGACATACTCCAACCCGACCGGGCTCGACACCATCGAATGGCTCCCGAACAGGCCAGCGGATTACCGAATCCTCTACGGGGACAGCCCGCTCACGTTCGGCGACCTACGGCTCCCCGAGCGCGCTCCGGGACGTGACGGCTATCCGGTCGTGGTTTTCATGCACGGAGGCCAATGGGAATCGAGCTGGAGCCTTTCCTACACCGATCAGCTCGTGGAAGCGCTGACTAGAGCGGGGGTCGCAACGTGGAGCTTGGAGTACAGCCGCCGCAACAACCCCGGCGGGGGCTGGCCGGGAACCTTCCTCGATGTCGCAAACGGCACGGACTACCTGCGCGAACTCGACAAGAAGTTCCCGCTCGACCTCGACCGGACCGTGGCCATGGGCCATTCCTCGGGCGGTACGCTCGCACTATGGCTGGCCGGACGCGACCAGCTGCCAGCGGATAGCGAGCTCTACATGTCGAATCCGCTTCCCATCCACAGCGTGGTGGACCTAGCGGGTGTGCTCGACTTCGACCTTGCATTGCAGGCCGGGCGTGACGATGTCCTGCAGCTCCTTGGCGTCGAGACGGCCGAGCAAGCGGCCGAACGATTCGACGACGCGTCTCCTCGGCACCTCCTGCCTCTCGGCGTCCCACAGCATCTGATCATCGGCACGCTTGACGCCGACTGGCGAAACGACATTCACCGCCGCTACACCGAGGCTGCGCGCGCCGCCGGAGACGATGTAGAGCTGACGGTGCTGGAGGGCGCCAATCACTTCGACGTCGTAGACGTGTGCGGACCGGCTTGGGCCGTGGTCGTGAACGCGGTGTTCTCGCACCTCGATGAGGAGCCAAGCCCCGGCGCCTTCAAGTGGCCCAGCCGCCACGTCTGCCAATCGCGAGGGTAAGCCGACCCGCGACATGCGGGGCTCCGGGTCGTTCCACGCTTGATCAAGAGCGCGCGCATCCCAGAGCCCCGCGTGTCCGGGCGGGTGTCGTCGTGGTGAAGTGATCGCACTGAGGCACTCGCCGTCGAGGTCATCGACGACGCCGTCTGCTCCGCGGTCAACTCAGCGACTCGAACGCTTTGTGATGGGTGACCAGCTCGGCGAGCTGAACTCAGCCATCAGCGGGGACTCCTCGATGGCCACCAGCGGGGACTTTGACACGGCCACGGACAGCCGGTTATAGGTGCACAAGTGCCTGAGGGGCATCCCCAAGACGGTCAGTGGCTGCCGGTCCCGCTCGGTTGCCTGCCATCGACGGCCGGCGAGCTCGTGGAACATCGCGGCCACGTGGGGACTGGCGGATGCCCATGACGAGGGCGGCTCCGGCGTCGGCTCACGCCGTCGAGTTGTTCGCGGGGGAGCAGGCGCCGTGCACGTCGAGCGCGCGCCGCAGGCGCGGCGATCGCCTCGATGCCTCGCCCGGTAGCCGAGACGGGGAGCGACCCCCTACCCCGACAGGGGTAGGGGGTCGCTCCCCGTACGAGTCCCGACTCGAGCCCGCACTGCCCGCCGAGGGCCAACCGTCAGGTGTTCACCGCCTGGTCTGGCTGGCGGCTGCCACCTGTGGCTCAGCCCGCCCGGTGGTTCACGTGGACGTGGTCCATGTGGTTCGCCGTGCCGGTCCCACGGTTCTCCATCTGCTTCCAGGAGCCGGTCGGCGAGGAGAGCATGCGCTGCTGCCAGATGATGTAGTCCACGCCGAGCTCGTCCCAGTGGGCGATGTGGTGCTGAGCGACCGCGTCGCCGAGGGCGGCGTTGACGCCGACCATGTAGTCCAGCGCCAGCCCGGACGGGTGACCGCCCGGATCGGCCGCGCTGACGCGTGTGCCGCCGATGGTCCCGAGGCCGGGGACGCTGCTGACGACCGCGTCGGCGGCGGCCTGCACGTGCGGCCGAACGTTCCCGGCGCTGTTGGAGATGCGCGCGACGGCCGTGGTCACCGCGGCGACGGGGAGTGCCGGGGCTGGCGCGGCCTGCGCGGCACCGGAGGTCGTAAGGATCTGCCCCGGCGTGATGAGACCGGGGTTGCCGCCGATGACGCCGACGTTGCGCTGATACAGCTCCTGCCACGATTGGCCGTGGACGGCGGCGATCGTCGCCACCGTGTCGCCGGGTCGGACCGCGTAGTGGCCGCCCAGGACGGCGTGGCCGGACGGTGCCTCGGCGGCGACCGCGGTGGCCGGGGAGGTGTCGGCTCCGTCGTGGGCGGAGGTGGCCTGCGCAGGGGAGGTCAGGACGCCGAGTCCGACGACTGCGGCGCCGGCCGCGACGGGGACCCCGGCGAGGACGTGCTTGGTGCGGACATAGCGCGGTGCGCGGTGCTTGGACATGGTGATTCTCCGATCACCGCCGGCGAGGTGAGCTGTCGGGTTCGGGCGATCGGTGCCCGGCCGCGGTGCGCGGCTTCACCCCGAGGCGCGTGACGCGCCGTGAACGTGGGTCCCCCACCCCTGCCCTGAGTTCTCCGGATGACGGCCGGTGGGCAGAGTTGGGCGGACCGACGCCATGCCCTCATGATTGAGCGCAGCCAAAAAGTTACGTGCCGATATGTGCATTGTCGCCGTAACGTAGGTCACACGACAGGTTGTACGGATTACCGTGGGCTTCACCGTCCAGCGGAATTGGCATGCGCGGTCACCAGCCCGACGTTCCTCGACCGAGGGGCGGTATCGAAGTTGGATGCCATACCGCTCGCGGCGCCGGGGATCCGGCGGGAACGATTACCGATCTGGATCTGCCGGGCGAGCGGTGACCGCGCTGATGCGCGCCGTGGTCACCAACATCGACGACCCGGCGGTGCCTGCCCGGCTGGATCTGGTTGTGATCCCCGGGGCGAGATATCGAGCTGTACGAGTGTCCGAGCAGGACTTGAACCTTGAGGAAAGGCATGGCGCCGCTTCGCGTCTGTTGTCCTCGGCTCGTGACCGGGACGAATGCCCTGACCGCGCGTCGCCTGTCGCATGAGCTTGACGCGCCTGAACGCGGGTCACCGGTACAGCAACGCGGTCCGCGCGGCAGCAGAAGGCTGCGTTGGCCCGCCCGAGGGACCATGGGCTGCCGTTCTCCACCTGGAGTCTATCGATGCTGGCTGACTTCCTGGTCGCTGAGGGGATGGTCGACGACATCTCCCCCGAGGGCCTGCGGACGCTGCTGCGCGAGGAGGGCGTCTCCTTTCCGAGCCGTCAAGACCTGGAAGACCAGCACCGACCCTGACTACGCCATCCTGCGCCGGAGACTCTCTACGGCCGGCGGAAGATGACCGCCTGGCTCAATCGGGCCATGGCCGCCGAGCGACGGCCGCCGGTGCCATCCTCCGGGCCGCCGACGGCCCCTTCCGCGCCTTCGTCGGGCTGTGCGCGTTCGCCGGCCTCCGGCTCGGCGAGGCAGCCGCGATCAGGGTCGGCGACGTGGTTCCTTCGCCGCACCCTCACCGTCGCCCGGCAGGTGCAGCGGGCACCCGGCGGCTCGATCGACGTTCGCAGACCCAAGTACGGCAGCGAGCGGCAGGCCTACCTGGCCCCGTCACTGGTCGATCTGCTCGCGCAACACGTCGCCGCCCACTACCCGACGGGCAACTGGATCCTCACCGGAGAAACGGATGATCCACCGCACCAGAACACCGTCGGCTATCGCTGGCGCACGACCTTGAAGGCGGCCGCGCTCGAGAAGCGTGAAGCTGCACGACCTCCGGCACTTCTACGCCTCCGGGCTGATCGCCTCCGCCTGCGACGCCGTGACCGTCCAGCGTGCCCTCGGGCACGCCAGCGCCACCACGACACTGAACACCTACAGCCACCTCTGGCCGACCGCGGAGGACCGCATGCGGCGGGCCGCCGAGCAGCTCTTCGCGGACAGTTGCGGACTGGGTGCAGACTCGGGCACTTCGACAAGCCACTGACCAGGGCGAAAGCCCTCAGTCAGACGTTGAAGCGGAACTCCACGACGTCGCCGTCCGCCATGACGTAGTCCTTGCCCTCGATGCGCACCCAGCCGCGCGACTTGGCGTCGGCCATGGAGCCGGCCTCGATGAGCTGGTCGAAGGACACGACCTCGGCCTTGATGAAACCCCGCTGGAAGTCGGTGTGGATGACGCCGGCGGCCTGCGGCGCGGTGGCGCCGACCGGGATGGTCCAGGCCCGCGACTCCTTGGGCCCGGCGGTCAGGTAGGTCTGCAGGCCGAGGGTCGCGAATCCGACCCGAGCGAGCTGGTCCAGCCCTGGCTCGTCCTGGCCGATGCCGGCCAGCAGCTCGGCTGCCTCCTCGGCCGGCAGCTCGGCCAGCTCCGCTTCGATCTTGGCGTCGAGCAGGATCGCCTCGGCCGGCGCGACCATCTCCCGCAGCGAGGCGATGAGCTCCTCGTTGGCCAGCTCCTCCTCGTCGACGTTGAACACGTAGAGGAACGGCTTGGTGGTCATCAGCCCGAGCTCACGCAGCGGCTCCGCGTCGGCACCGGCGGAGAACAAGGTGCGGCCGGAGTCGAGGATCTCCCGAGCCGCGACGGCGGCCGCGTGCAGCGGAGCGCGGTCCTTGTCCTTGCGCATCTCCTTCTCCAGCCGCGGGATCGCCTTCTCCAGCGTCTGCAGGTCGGCCAGGAGCAGCTCGGTGTTGATCGTCTCGATGTCGTCGGCCGGGCTGACCTTGCCGTCGACGTGCACCACGTCCGGGTCGGTGAAGACCCGGATCACCTGGCAGATCGCGTCGCTCTCGCGGATGTTGGCCAGGAACTTGTTGCCCAGCCCCTGCCCCTCGCTGGCGCCGCGCACGATGCCGGCGATGTCCACGAACGACACCGTCGCCGGGATGATCTTCTGCGAGCCGAACACCTCGGCGAGCTTCGCCAGCCGCGGGTCGGGGACGCCGACCACACCGACGTTCGGCTCGATGGTCGCGAAGGGGTAGTTCGCGGCCAGCACGTCGTTCTTGGTCAGCGCGTTGAACAGGGTGGACTTGCCGACGTTGGGCAGGCCGACGATGCCGATGGTGAGACTCACGAGGAACCAGCGTAGGCGCTAGCGGGGGATGCGGATCTCGGTGCCGTCGGGGCGCCAGGTGCGCCATCGGCCGTCGGGTGGTCGTTCGACGCGGAAGCCGTGGTGGACCTTCGTATGGTGGCGTTCACAGAGGAGCGCTGAGTTCGTCAGGTTGGTCTCGCCACCGTGGATCCAGTGGATGAGGTGGTGCACGTCGCA
>JABAKE010000297.1 GCA_019779905.1 Modestobacter lapidis
ATATATTTTCTAAGAATTGATTGAGTTACTAATACGGAACCCCTTATTACTTGAGCAAATAGAATGGTATCCCAGGCTTCTGCTATTTCTATCCGTGCTTTCTCCTCTTTTTTGTCCTCTTCTTTTTTTTCCCTTTCTTTTGTCCCTTCCTTCGCATAATCCGAAATTTTTAATTCTGTGTTTTTCCCCATCCAATTTCTAAAAATAAGTTTCCTTAGTCCGGAGATATCAAAAGAAAAAAAAGGCGATTTGTCTATTCTGTCCAAAAAAAGGGGGGAATGTACATTTGCTTGAAACAGTTCCAAAATAGCTGTTTTACGTCTTTGAGCGCGCATGGAACCTTTGATTATGTCTCGACGAAAATCTGATTGTTGCGAATAACGTATCAAAGCTATTTCGTCTCCTTGATCAGAATTATTAGTACCTTTGGTATTAGTATAAGTATCGGTGTTTTGCTGATTATCAGTAAAAATCACTACACGTTTGGCTTTTCTTGAACGAATTTCATGATCCTCCGCCACGTCTTCTTCATTTTCTCTTTCTTGTTGTTCTAAATCGTCGATTAATTTGTGTGACCATCGAGTTACTTTTTTAC
>JABAKE010000298.1 GCA_019779905.1 Modestobacter lapidis
GTAGTCCAGCACATGTGCTAAAAGGGAAAACAGATAAGTTGGAATCAAGAACAGAAGTTTGTTTGTTTGTTGGATATCCTAGAGGAACGAAAGGTGGTTTATTCTATAGTCCTAAGGATCAGAAGGTCATTGTTAGCACCAATGCCCGATTCTTAGAAGAAGACTATGTAATGAACCACAAGCCCAGAAGTAGAATTGTTCTAGAAGAAATGAGAGGAGATAAACCGGTACAAACTTCTTCAATACCTGTAGTACAAGAGGAAACACCACATGAAAGTGTTCTTGACATCCCATTGCCTCGTCGTAGTGGGAGGATTGTTGAGACTCGTGCTGATACTGAACCTTATGGTCCTACTATCAACATGCCGGTTTCACAACCAGAGCAGCATATCCCTGATGGTACACAAGGATCAACATCTGCACAGCGTACCACTGATAGTGCACAGCCACAGGAAGTGTCTCGTCGTAGTGGGAGGGTTATTCGTCGACCTTTACGGTATACGCTCTTGGGAGAGTCATATGACAGGATCCCTGATGAGCTAGATACTGATCCCTGTAACTATGATGAAGCACTTAAAGATAAAGATGCAGATCT
>JABAKE010000299.1 GCA_019779905.1 Modestobacter lapidis
TATTCCTCAATTTTTCTTGAGCTCAATATTATTTGTAATTTTTGAGAGAAAATTTTGAGAGAATATGTTGTGAGCCTTAATTGTAAATTATCAGCTCATCAAGGAGCACACTTGTATTATCAAGAATTTTATTCTTGAAAAGGTGTTGATCTTCTGGCCTGAGAAAAGAAGATTGAGGTGCTGATCTTCCGCCTGTAGAAAGAAGATTGTTGGGTGCTGATCTTCCGCCTGTAGAAAGAAGATTGTTGGGTGTTGATCTTCCTCCTGTAGAAAGAAGATTATGGTGCTGATCTTCCGCCGGAAAGAAGATTGTAATTGGTTTTATCTCCACCGGAAGTGAGATAAAGTTACTGGATTTTTAATCCTTAAGACTCTGTCTTGAGGCGTGGATGTAGGCTCTGCCGAACCACGTTAAAATCTCTGTGTTCACATTTCTCTCTCTCTCTCTTTTAATTCTGCATTATTTTCGAAAATTGCATTTTTATTTAAAATCTGCCAAAAACCCTATTCACCCCCCCTCTAGGGTTATTTTGTGGGACCAACAAAGGTGATTAGTAAGAGTTAAAGTGTCGTGGATGTAATAATG
>JABAKE010000300.1 GCA_019779905.1 Modestobacter lapidis
TATCCCTTAAACTTAAATGAGGTAACCAATTATTAATTCTCTGTGGATTTCTTGAATTTTAAACAAGAGGGGTTTCGTGGTACTAATTGAATTCAATCAACGGGATTAAGTCTCTTACGACTGGGTTAGGGTAAAATAAAAAATAGGAACAACGACTTAATCTGGACCTCTTAGTCTTTGTACCTAGACTAGCCCGTCTAGCATCCCATAAAAGAGGATCCTTTTTTGATTTATGATTCATATTCATCATCCCCATAGAATTCGGGGAGTAGATAGGACTTAAACAGCAATGGAAGGTATAAATTTTAATATCTATGTCTATCCGAATCTCATTAACAATCAATTCCATATGTAACAGATGTATTTTCTTTGAACCTCATTTTTAGGCATTTTGTCTTTGGCTCTAATGAGAATAATTAGAAATCAATGTAACAATTGAGGCAGGGGGTGATTTAGACACTCTATTCACTTTATGGAAAGATTACAGAAAAATTACTGAACCGCAAGTCAAATACGTATAAAATGAAGAAATGCTTATATGTATGTATGTATTGTTATCATTCTATTTCAGTGACAACGGTGT
>JABAKE010000301.1 GCA_019779905.1 Modestobacter lapidis
CCCATATGGGTTGTCCGTCTGGTGTTGGGTAAGGGACCAACTCTTGGGACGTTTGAGTCATTTTTATCACCTTGAAGGAAGTAGTGATCTTCTCCTTTGGCGATTTGGATGTTTGTCCACGTGATACCATGTTGACGGAGGCAGAGCCATAGTTTTTGTCAAAGGTGATGACTCCGTTTTTCCACATCTCGTTGATCTTCTCTCTCACAACGAAGCATTGATTGAGAGGATGCGAGATCATTTGGTGGTATGGACAGTACCTAGGATCGTTGGTTTTGCCAACATCTCCTGGTCTTTTGGGCTCAGGTAGGGTGAGTTTCCCGTTTGCTAAGAGAGCCTCAAAAATTTCTTCTACATCTTCATCGAACGGGTATTTCTTTTCTACTCGTTCTTTGAAGGCATCAGAGAGTTCAGGTCTCTTACCTGCACCTTTGTTTTCAGCTTTCTTTGGTGGCTGCGGAGCTGACTTGGTTTGCACATTGAGAACCTCCTTTTTCTTTTGCTTCGAGGTTGCAATGGCGGTCGGCTCTTTCTTTGATGATTTCTGACTGCTGAGGTCTTTGATCACCGTCTCAGCCTCCA
>JABAKE010000302.1 GCA_019779905.1 Modestobacter lapidis
AAGCTTTACCGAAGATTGCCCAATCTCGACGTCCCTGAACCGTCGGAGTCTCAAACGGGCAGACAAAAGTGAGTCGGAAACGGCTTTTCCCCTAGCCAACCGAATCATGAAAGGGTCATCATCCTGTGCAGCGCCCAAACGGTGGAAGCCAGGACAGTGGTACACATACCACGAATAGAAAATATGGGCTGAAAATACCCTATTCATGGGGAGCCCAAGCCGAACGAGGAAAGCAGCAGCCTGCAGTTCGGTACATAAATAGGAGTAAAGAGCCGGCACCAAAGCCAGCTGCTCTCCGAACGCCATCTGACAAGCCGGAAAAATACAATGCGGCCTGATGTGCGTTCCATCTCCTCCAGCAAAAACAGCCTCGCCCAACCAATAGGTGAGGTAAATAGCGAGATCTCTCCGCAGCACGATGTCAGAGCAAATGGCGTCCGTGCTTGCAAAGAATTCCTTCAAATTCTCTCGCATGGCGGAGATCTTCTTCGAAACCGGATTCTTCTCATAAGATTCCTCACTACCAAAGAAGTTGGGAGACAAAGAGCCAAAACTCTTCCAACTGCTACACCGGACTTTCG
>JABAKE010000303.1 GCA_019779905.1 Modestobacter lapidis
ATTCAAGGAATAGAAATGGTATAGATAGAAATCCAGTATTTTGCAATATGAACAACGTAAAAAACTGTGGTCAATTTTTGGATGAAAGCAAACATCTTGATAGAGATCAAAATAAATTAATTAAATTAAAATTCTTTCTTTGGCCCAATTATCGATTAGAAGATTTAGCTTGTATGAATCGCTATTGGTTTGATACCAATAATGGCAGTCGTTTCAGTATGGGAAGGATACATATGTATGCACAATGAAAAATTGGGTGATGGGACGTTTTTCCTATATATATCCTGTACCATATCTGGTATATGAAAGCAAACAGATGCACACATGCGTTGTCTTACATTCCATTCTGATACATGATACTAATTCAATGACGTATCAATTAGATCTATAAATGAATCAACAGAATTTTCTTATTTTAGGTCTAAATTCTTCTCTTTTGTAAGTGCCATCCTTTTGTATCCCTATACGAATCAAATTGAAAATTGGATTGATCGTTAATTAATCTTATTTGATAAAATTAGGAGTTCATAACGAAATTCAGTATACCAGATTAAAATGGCTGGGATTATTATTACTGATC
>JABAKE010000304.1 GCA_019779905.1 Modestobacter lapidis
GGCAGCAGTTGGATGAAGCCTTTTCGACTTCGTGGCCGTTTCAGTGTTGACTCGAGCTGGGAGTCGTGGACTGATCATATCCTGCAGATTGGTGGCGCCATTCTGAAGGAGGCCGAGATTTTTGATGCGGTTCGCGCTTTTAGGCAAACCGTTGTTTTCTCCGATGAGGCTTTTATGGCCATGCTGGAGTCTTTCCTTCCTCAAACCAACACCTTCATTGTTACGAATGGTGAGATTGGTTTTTCTTTGAAGGAGCTGAGTGCTATTACCGGGTTACCCATCCTTGGCAAGCTCTATGAGGAGTTTATGCCGATCGACAGCGTCCTTGAGGAGCAGTCTGAGGAATTTAGGCTTCTGTACTTTCAGCTCGTCGCCTTCTACGATTTTTTGAAGGAGAAGGAGGGCCCGAAAGTCCGGTGTAGCAGTTGGAAGAGTTTTGGCTCTTTGTCTCCCAACTTCTTTGGTGGTGAAGAATCTTCTGAAAGTATGACTCAGGAAGCCAAGGCTAAGAATCCGAAGTCAAAGAAGATCTCCGTTATGCGAGAGAATTTGAGGGAATTCTTCGCGAGCACAGACGTCA
>JABAKE010000034.1 GCA_019779905.1 Modestobacter lapidis
ATCACCACCCGATCCAGGGCCACCACACTCTTCACCAACCCACCCGGGGCAGAGAGCGGAGCATCGTCGGGGGCGGCGCTGACGTTCGGCGTGGCAGTCATCTGTCCTCACACGGTCGATCGGCGGTACGGAAGCGTCCTGATGGGGAAGTCACGGTGTGCCGGATCACGATGGGACGTCGTGCGACACGGCCGCGCGGGCCTTTCCTGCGCGCCCGGGATGTCCCCGTCCCCGGCGTGTCCTGCGGCAACACTAGTGGGATGTAGCGCTCTGAGCGACGAGGACGTCCGCGAATTCCTGCATGTCGAACGATCCGCGGCTACTCCCGCTTTCTTCCTGTCTGAGCCAACCGCCCACCGGACCGGGTCATTCCACCAGGAACGCGGCAAAGACGCCCCGGCACCTGGTGCCGGGCGCAGGCCAGCGGCTCCGGGTACCGGAGCACGTCGCTGCCCTGGACGCCCGAGGAGCAGCTTCTCCCCCACCGGCAGGTAATCGGTCTCCCGCTCCAGGTGAAGCTCACGGTGCGAGGCGCGCTACCAGCCGACGGCGACCGGGCCGTCCTCGAACTGCCGGCACGTTGTCCAAGCGGGCACAGCTCGTGTGGTGTCAGGCGACGTTCCTGCTGCATCCCCGACCTGGAGTGCGGGCTCCTGGACAGGCCGTGACCGACCGCGGGGCTCAGCCGCGGGGGCGGGGGCCGGCGAGCTCGCGCGCCCGGGTGAGCTCAGCGGCATCCAGGGCGTCGTCCTCGCCGCGCTCGCGGGCAGCCTCCTGCGCGTCGAGCCAGGCGGCGTGCTCGTCCCAGGCCGCGGCCGGAGGGGCGTCGAGAGCGGCGGCGATGTCGGCCCACCCCGCACCACCGCGCAGTGCGGCGCGGACGCCCTTCTGCCGGCTGGCGTGCGCCTTGCGAGCCACCACCTCGCCGAGCGCGAGCAGTTCCAGCGCCTCCTCGACGTCGAGGGAGGTGGTCGCCTCCTTGATGGCGCCCCAGTGGTCGTCGTCGTCGGTGGCGTCGTGATCGACGGGGACGACGTGGTTGTCACGCCGGGCGAGGAAGTCCAGCCGCGTCACCGCGGTCACCAGGGAGAACTCCTCCAGCACCTGGGGGGTGTTGGGCGCGAGCTCGGGAGTGGTGGTCATGCCGGAGAGGATGCCCTCGGTAGCCGGTTCGTAACAGGTTCGTGACCTTCCTCTCGTCGCGCCGTGTACCCACCGACCGCGGACGACTGCGCTGCGTCCCCGGTTCCGGCGTCCGCGCCGGCTGCCGCGGGCCGGGTGGGGAGGACAGTGGCCCCCGGGGGCGCACCGACGCGAGGAGAACATCAGTGGCGAGGACGGATGACAAGCGAGATGCCGACGTCGTGGCGGTCACCGAGGGCCCGGCGGCGGCCGCCGGGCTGACCCGACCCGCAGGGCTGGACCGGGAGCGCATCCTGCGGGCGGCCATCGCGTACATCGACGCGCACGGCCTGGCCGCGCTCACCATGCGCCGCCTCGGTGCCCAGCTCGGCGTCGAAGCGATGGCCCTGTACCGCTACGTGCCGGGCCGGGAGGACCTGCTCGATGGCGTGGTGGACACCGTCGTCGAGAGCCTGTTCGACGACGATGGCCGGCCCGACGACATCCACCTCGAGCACGCCGGCGGCTGGCAGGACTACCTGGTGCGACTGGCGCACGGGGTCCGCCGGATCGCCCTGGCCCACCCCGCGGTGTTCCCGCTGGTGGCCAGCCGGCCGCCGGCCGCGCCCTGGGTGCGGCCGCCGCTGCGCAGCCTGCGGATGGTCGAGTCGTTCCTGGCGAGCATGCGGGAGGGCGGCTTCTCCGACCAGGCCGCGGTCGCCGCCTACCGGGCGTACTCCAGCTTCCTGCTGGGGCACCTGCTGCTGGAGGTCACCCAGCTCGGCGCCCAGGTCAGCCTGCTGGACCTGCCCGAGGGCGACGCCGACGCCCAGCGGTCGACCGACCTCGGCCGGTACCCGCACCTGACCGACCTGGAGCCGCTGCTGGCCCGGGACGAGTCGGCCGTGGAGTTCGAGGAGTCGCTGGAGAACCTGCTGGACCGGCTGACCCGGGTGCTGCACGAGGCGAGGAACTCCGAGGACGGCGCCGTGCTGGACCGCTGACGCCGGGTCGTCGGCCAGTCGTCGGCCAGTCGTCGGCCAGTCGTCGGCCGCGGCGATCCGGCGGTGGCGCACCGATCGAGGCGGAGCGCCGGTTTACGACGTAAACCGATCGGGCACCCCAGTGTCCGGCGAGCGGCTGCGCGATGCAGACAGCTCCGCCGCGCCAGCCGATCCACTTCCGGAGGTACCCCGCGTGATCACCACCCAGGACATCAGCCGCATCATCGGCACCAACGCCGTCGACAACGACGGCAGCAAGCTCGGCAAGATCGGCCAGGTCTACCTCGACGACGAGACCGGCCGCCCCGAGTGGGCCACCGTCAGCACCGGCATGTTCGGTACCTCGGAGACCTTCGTGCCGCTGGCGCAGGCCGAGATCACCGACGACACCCTCCGGGTGCCCTACGACAAGGCCCGGGTGAAGGACGCCCCCCGCATCGACGCCGACCAGGGCCACCTGTCCCCGCAGGAGGAGTCGGAGCTCTACCGCTACTACGGCGTGGCCACCGGCGACACCGGTGGCTTCGCCGAGCGCACCGACAGCACGACCACCGACACGAACGCCCGGGGCACCGTCGGCCACGACACCTCCGGCCCCACCACCGATGACGCGATGACCCGCTCGGAGGAGCAGCTGCGCGTCGGCACGGAGCAGGTTGCGGCCGGCAAGGCCCGGCTGCGCAAGTACGTCGTGACCGAGGACGTCACCACCACGGTGCCGGTCTCCCACGAGGAGGTGCGGATCGAGCGCGAGCCGATCACCGACGCCACCGCCGGCGACGCCCTCGACGGCCCGGCCATCTCCGAGGAGGAGCACGAGGTCGTCCTGCACGCCGAGCGCCCCGTGGTGGCCAAGGAGGCCGTTCCGGTCGAGCGCGTCCGCCTCGACGTCGACACGGTCACCGAGCAGGAGACCGTCACCGACGAGGTGCGCAAGGAGCAGATCGACACCGACGGCGTCGAGACCACCGATCGCACCGCCGGCACCGACCGCCGCTGACGCCCGGCGGCGTCAGCGGACGCCGCTCCCCCAGCCCAGGAGGCATCCATGTCCAGCTCCACCCCCTCCGACGACGTCTCGTCCACCGACGGCGCCCGCGCCTCCCGCGGGCCCGGTCGCGATGCCGTCGACGCCCAGCACGACCGCTTCGGCGGGATCAAGTGGGGCGCGGCCTTCTTCGGTTGGCTGTCGGCCAACGGCCTGGCCGTCCTGCTCATCGCGCTGGTTTCGGCCGCCGGCGTCGCCATCGGCCTGACCCAGGGCGTGCCTTCGGCCGACGAGGCCACCGCGAGCGCCGGCGGGATCGGCATCGGCGGCGGCATCGCCCTGCTCGTCGTGCTGTTCCTGGCCTACCTGGCCGGCGGGTACGTGGCCGGCCGGATGGCCCGCTTCGACGGCGTGAAGCAGGGCATCGCCGTGTGGGTGATCGGGCTGCTCGCAGTCATCCTGCTGGCCGTCCTCGGCCTGGTCTTCGGCTCGGAGTACAACGTGCTGGCCCAGCTGGACCTGCCGCGCATCCCGGTCGACGAGGGCACCGCGACCACCGCCGGCATCGTCGCGCTGGTGGCCGTCCTGCTGGTCACCCTGCTCGGCGCCATCCTGGGTGGCAAGCTCGGCGACCGCTTCCACCGCAAGGTCGACCGGGCCGGCTTCGACGTCTGATCCCTCCCCCGGTCGGCACCACCGGCCCCGGCCGATCCGAGCACCGCACGGGTCGGCCGGGGCCGGTGGTGCTGCTGGGGGAGGTGCGGCGTCGGGATGGCCGGGGGGCCGCGTGTTGCGCCGCGACCCCCCGGCCCGCTGGCGGACCGTGGGGCCATGGGCTTCACGTACCGGACCGCTCGCGCGGTCATGATGGTCGGGTCGGTGACGGATCCCCGGGGGCTGCGCCCGCAGCTCATCGGCCCGGCCCACGCGACGATCAGCAGCGTGTCGACCGCCGGCCGCAAGGCGCTGTGCGGCGCCTACGTCGCCCGCGACGAGCAGGTCGCCTGGCCACCCGCCGAGGAGCCGCGCGACGTGCTCTGCCCGACCTGCCGCGAGCTCGCCCTGCTCTGACCCCGCCCGTCCCGCGGGAACCGCAGGTCCCGGCCGACCGTCCCGTCACAGGCGCACCACCACTCCTCGGTACCTGACGGGAACGGTCCGTCCGAGCCGGTACACAAGGAGCATGGGCGACACCGCTGATCTCCAGCTCAGCACCGGGACGACGGCGACCCCGTCCGGACCGGCGATCTCGGTGGAACTGACCACCACCCCGGTGCTCAGCTCCGCCCTGGCGCACGCCGGCGTGCCGGTGGTCTCCCGGCTGGCCCTCGGCAGCTCCGGAGGCGACCTCCGGGCGGCCCTGGTGCGGCTCACCGTCGCCGACGCCGAGGGTCCGATCGGCGCCCCGGTCGAGCGGCTGGTCGACCTCACGGCCGGCCGCACCACCGTGCTCGGCGACGTCGGGCTCACCCTGGACCCCGCGGCGATGCTGCAGGTTCCCGAGCGGCGCCCGGGTTGGGTCCGGGTCGAGGTCGAGGTCGACGGCCGGCTGCGGGCGCAGCGGCGGGTGCCGGTGCACGTGCTGCCCGCCGGCCAGTGGTTGGCCACCCCGCTGCCGCTGGCGCTGGAGATGCTCGCCGCGCACGTGCAGCCGCAGCACCCGGCGGTCACCGAGCTACTCGCCGAGGCCGCCGAGGTGCTCGAGGGCGGCACCGGCAGCGCGCAGATGGACGGGTACCAGGTCGGCCCGGAGCGGGTCGACGACATCGTCGACGCCCTGGCCGCGGTGGTGCACCGCCGCGGCATCCGCTACGGCGAGGCCCCGGCCAGCTGGACCGACCTGGGGCAGGACCTCCGCCCGGTCGACGAGGTCCTCGCCGGCGGCGTCGCCACCTGCCTGGACACCGTCCTGGTCCTCGCCGCGGCCTGCGAGGCGGCCGGCCTCCGGCCGCTGCTGTGGCTGGTCTCCGGCGGCGGCACGGCCGGGGAGCACGCCTTCCTCGGCTACTGGCGCGAGGAGCGCAGCGCCGAGACGGTGGCCACCACCGACGTCGCGGGCCTGGTCGACCAGGTCACCGCCGGGCGTATCCGGCTGGTCGAGACCAGCCTGCTCACCGCCGGCCGGCGGCCGGTGGTCGACCTGCACGGCCCCGCCGCCGGCGCCTGGCTGACCGGTGACCTGAGCCGGGTGCTGGGCGTCACCGACGTGCACCGCGCCCGTACCGACGGCGTGCTGCCGCTGCCGGCCCGCACCCGGGACGCCGACGGCGGCCTCCGGGTCGTCGAGTACCGGCCGGCGGTCCCGGCCGCGCCGGCCACCGCTGCCCCGCCGGCCGTCCCCGACAACACCGCGGCCCGGGCGGCGGCGCCCGCCCGCGTCCAGCAGTGGAAGAACGCGCTGCTCGACCTCAGCCTGCGCAACCGGCTGGTCAACTACACCGGGCGCGCCGGCCTGCCGCTCGCCGTGCCCGCCCCCGCCCTGCCGACGCTGGCGGACGCGCTGCACGGGGGCGCCGCGATCACCCTGCTGCCGGCCACCGCCCTGCCGGCCGAGACGCTCATCGAGCTGCTGCGCGACCGCGGCACCGTGCACGCCGACGTCCCGGCGTCCGGCTACCTGCCCCGGCTGCGCGGCCTCGCCCACAAGGCCAGGACGCTGGTCGAGGAGACCGGCGCGAACAACCTGTACCTGGCGCTCGGCTCGCTGGCCTGGGAGCTCGACGGCCGGGCGCTGCGCTCGCCGCTGGTCCTGGTGCCCGTCGTCCTGACGTCGGCGTCCCGGGGCGGCGCCTACCGGCTGACCCTCGACGAGGCCGGGGTGAGCACCCCCAACTGGTGCCTGCTGGAGAAGCTCCGGCAGGTGCACGGGCTGACCGTGCCGGGGCTGGGCGACCCGGCCACGGACGGGGGCGTCGACGTCACCACCGCATCCACCGCGCTGCGGGCGGCGCTGGCCCGGCACGGCCTGCCCTTCCGGGTGGAGCCGACCGCCGACCTCGCCGTCCTGCAGTTCGCCAAGTACCGGCTGTGGAAGGACCTCGACGAGCACTGGGCGGAGCTCGCGGCCAACCCGCTGGTCGCCCACCTGGTGCAGGCGCCGGGCGCGCCGTTCGCCGACCCGGTCCCGGACCCCGTCGACCCCGTCGACCTGGACGAGCTGGCCGCCCGCCTGCCGGTACCGGCCGACGCCTCCCAGCTGCAGGCCGTGGCCGCGGCCGCCGCCGGGCAGACCTTCGTGCTGGAGGGCCCGCCCGGCACCGGCAAGTCCCAGACCATCACCAACCTGCTCACCCGCGCCGTCGCCGACGGCAAGCGGGTGCTGTTCGTCGCCGAGAAGCGCGCCGCCCTCGACGTCGTCGCCCGCCGGCTCGAGGCCGTCGGGATGGGCCCGTTCGCCCTCGACCTGCACGACAAGGGCAGCCGGCCCGCCGCCGTCCGCGCCCAGGTCCGGGCCGCGCTCGAGCACGCCGTCGAGGTCGACGCCGCCGCCCTGGCCGCCGACGACGAGGCGCTCCGCGCCGCCCGCCGCGGCCTGGACTCCTACGCCGACCGGCTGCACTCCCCCAACGCCGTCGGGCTGTCGTTCTACTCGGCGCGCACGGCCGTGCTGTCCGCCGGCGACGACGTGCCGGCGCTGCCGGTGCCGGCCGCCTTCGTGGCCGGCGCCTCCACCGAGACGCTCACCGCGGTGCGCCGGGCACTGGCCCTGCTGCCCGACATCGCCGACCTGGCCCGCCCCTCGGCCGGCCACGCATGGGCGTTCATCGACACGATCATCCTGGACATCACTGCCGTGCAGCAGTCGGCGGTCGAGGTGGACCGGGCGATCCGCGCCCTGCCGGCCGAGGGCCCGCTGGCCGCACTGCTGCGGGCGGTCCGAACGCCGGAGCACCTGGACACCCTCGTCCACGTGCTGGCCGGCCCGGCCATGCCGCTGGCCGTGCTCGACGAGGTCCGCACCGAGCGGTGGGTGGCGGCCGCCGCCGCGGTCACCGGCGAGGTGGCGGCCCTGGTCGGAACGGCGCACCCCGGTCTGGACGTCGCGACGCCGGAGGCCCTGGCGCTGCCACTGGGCCAGCTCTTCGTCGAGGCGCAGACCGCCGCGGCCACCGGCCGGCTGGGCCGCCGCACCAAGCTGGGCGCGATCCGTGCCCAGCTCGCGCCGGTGCTGCAGCCCGGCGCCCGGGTGCGGCGCGCGGACGTGCCGGAGCTGACCGCGTCGCTGTTCCGGGTGCAGACCGCGGTGCAGGGCATCGCCTCCCGCGCCTCCGGCGTTCCGGGCCTGCGGGTGCCGGCCACCTGGAACCCGTTCCTGGACACCGGGCGGTTCCTGCTCGACGCCGAGGTGGTCTGGCTGCGCCGGGCCGCCGCCGCCGTCGGGGGCACCGACGCCTTCACGGTCGCGCTCCGCCGGTTCCTGGCCGTCGGGCCGGCGGTCGACCCGGCCGCCGTGGAGGCAGTGGCCCGCGTCCGGAACGCGCTGCAGGTGCTGCTGGGCGCCTGCTCGGCCGGTTCCGCGCAGCTGGACGCGTGGAGCGGGGCCGACGGGCTGGTGCTGCGCTGGACGATGACCCGGCCCGAGCGCGGCGTGGAGTACACGCACCCGATGTCGCTGCGCCGGTGGGTCAGCCTGCTGGATACCCTCGAGCCGCTGCGCGCCGCCGGGCTGACCGCGGCGCGCACCGCCCTGCTCACCGGCTCGGTCCGCGCCGAGGACGCGGTGCGCGCGCTGGACCGTGGGCTCGCCGAGGCGTCGGTCGTCGAGCGCCGCCAGGCCACCGGCCTGGGCGAGTTCGACGCCGAGCTGCACGAGCGGATGATCAGCCGGTTCGCCACGGCGTCCCGGGCGGTGCGCGAGCACCTGGTGACCGCGCTGCCCGCCGACGTGCTGGCCGCCCGGCCGTTCGACCCGACGTCCGCCGACGGGCCGGTGGGTGCGCTGCGCCGGGAGCTGGACCGCACCCGCGGTGGGCTGGGCGTGCGCGGGCTGCTCGGCGAGCACGGCGCCCTCATCACCAGCCTCCTGCCGTGCGTGCTGGTCAGCCCCGACTCGGTGGCCCGCTTCTTCCCCGCCGTGGCCGGGCAGTTCGACCTGGTGGTGTTCGACGAGGCCTCGCAGATCCGGGTCGCCGACGCGGTCGGCGCGCTGGGCCGGGCGAGGGCCGCCGTCGTCGTCGGGGACAGCAAGCAGATGCCGCCGACCTCGGTCGCCGAGCCCGTGGCCGGCCCCGATGGCGCGGACGCCGGCGAGGTCGACCTGGTGGAGGACGCCGGCGCGGTGCAGGACGAGGAGTCGATCCTGTCCCAGTGCGTGCAGGCCGGGGTGCCGCGGCACTGGTTGTCCTGGCACTACCGCAGCCAGGACGAGTCGCTGATCGCCTTCAGCAACGCCGAGTACTACGAGCGCCGGCTGAACTCCTTCCCGGCGCCCGTGCACGGTGCCGGGCCGGCCGGCGCGGAGGGGCTCGGGGTCTCGCTGGTGCAGGTGGGCGGCACGTTCCACCGGTCGGGTACCGGGCGGCGGCTGCGGACCAACCCGGTGGAGGCGTCGGCCGTGGTGTCGGAGGTGCTGCGCCGGTTCGAGGCCTCGCCGCACCAGCTGCCCTCGATCGGCGTGGTCACCTTCAACGCCCAGCAGCGCACGCACATCGAGGAGCTGCTGCGCGACTGCGGCGACGAGCGCGTGGTGGAGGCCCTGGACCGCACCGACGGCGAGGGCCTGTTCGTCAAGAACCTGGAGAACGTGCAGGGCGACGAGCGGGACGTCGTCTTCTTCTCCACCGGCTTCAGCCCCGACGCCCGCGGCAAGCTGCCGCTGAACTTCGGGCCGCTCAACCGGACCGGCGGCGAGCGGCGGCTCAACGTGGCGGTCACCCGGGCCCGGCGGCAGGTCGTGGTGTTCTGCTCCTTCGCCCCCGAGCAGCTGCGCGCGGAGGACACCGCCTCGGTGGGCGTCAAGCACCTGCGCGCCTACCTCGACCTCGCCGCGATGGGCACCGACGGGCTGGCCCGCGCACCGCACCAGGTGCCGGCCCCCGACCGGCACCGCGAGGAGATCGCCGCCGCGCTGCGGTTCCGCGGTCTCGTGGTGCGCACCGACGTCGGGCTGTCGGACTTCCGGGTCGACCTCTCGGTCGCCCGCGCCTCGTCCCCCGACGTCCCGGTGCTCGCCGTGCTGCTGGACGGCGCGGCCTGGGCGGGACGCCGCACGGTCGGCGACCGCGACGGCCTGCCCGTCGACGTGCTCCGCGGGCAGCTCGGCTGGCCGGCGGTCGAGCGGGTGTGGCTGCCGTCCTGGCTGGGCGATCCCGACGCGGTGCTCGACCGGCTGGTGGCCGCGGTCGAGGCGACGCCGCTGCCGCCGCGCGCGCCGGAGGTGCACCGCCCCGCCCGGCGTCCGACGCCGTACCGCCGCACGCCCGAGGCCGGCGCCGAGCCGGCCGTGCCCGCGGGCAAGGCGCAGCTTGCCGTGGTGCCCAGCGCCCCTGCCGTCCCGGCGGGCACGCCCGCCCCCGGCCGACACGCCGCACCGCTGTCGACCTCGGGGTCAGTGTCGCTGGCCGCCACGTCGGTGTCGGTGGCGCCCGCGCCGGCCGACGTCCCCGCCACCCCGCCGCGGCTCACCCTGGTGCCGGCGCCGGTGGAGGTCGCGGCGGCACCGGCACCGGCACCGGCACCGACTCCGGCACCGGTCAGGACACCGGCCAGGGCCGGGGCCGCCCGGCCGGCCGCGCTGGACGGGGAGCTGCCCTTCGTCGTGTGGACGCCGAAGCCGGCCGGCGAGAAGAAGGTGCTGGACTCGCTGGCCGACGCGAAGGCGGCCCGTGCGGTCCGCCGGGTGCTGGCCGCCGGAGTGCGCACCGAGGGGCCGGTGCACCGCGACCGGCTGGTCCGGGCCACCGCCGCCGCATTCGGGCTGAGCCGGGTCTCCGGGGCACGGCGGGACGCGCTGCTCGGGCTGCTGCCCGAGGGCAGCGTCGTGGGCGACTTCGTCTGGCCCGCCGGCGTGGACGCCGCGACCTGGAACCGGTTCCGCCGGCAGTCCAGCAGCGCGGACCGTCCGCTGGACCAGGTCGCCCCGGAGGAGATCGGCAACGCCATGGCCGCGCTGTGCCGGGCGGCCGGCGGGCTGACCCGGTCGGACCTCTACGTCCGGACCCTCGACGTCTTCGGCTCCCGCCGGCGCACCCCCGCGCTGCTGCCCCACCTCGAGGCGGCGCTGACCCGGTCCGTAGCCGCCGGCCGGCTCACCGAGCAGCCGGACGGCCGGATCACCGGCTGACCGGCCGCCGGCCGGGCCCGCATCCCGCGGTGCCCGGCCGGCGCCGATCCGATCCGCGTCAGCGGCGGCCGGTCGTGCCGCCCGTCGTGCCGCTGCCCTTGCCCCGGTTGGTCACCGAGGACAGGGCCTGCTTGATCTTCCGCTTGTTGTGCGGCTTGCTGGCCTCGTCGATGGCCTTCTTCGCCAGTCCGCCCTTGGTGATCTTGCTGAGCAGTCCCATGACCGCCTCCTGGTCCGTCGGGGTCGATCTCTCGACCATGCCCCCGGACGTCGCTCGTCAACCGGCCTCCGGGTCCCGATCCCGGATCTCCGGGCGCCGGTCGGCATCGGTCTCCCCGGCCGGGCCGTCGTCGCTCTCCCGCGCGAGCAGGAAGGTGGCCGCGCCGAGCAGCAGGCCGGCGGCGACGGAGCAGCCCACCACGACCGGTGCGCCGATCGGGCCGAGCACGTCGGTCAGCAGGGAGCGGGACGGCGACGTCGGATCGCTCAGGGCGACCCCGACGAACACCGCGACCAGCGCCCCGGCCACGCCCGAGAACAGGTGTGCCCCGCGCCCGGCGAGGCCCATCCGTGCGGTCATCGCCCGGCCGGCCCGCACGATCCGCCCGGCGCGCAGGACCCGCAGGGCACCCACCGTGCGCACCAGCCGCAGCACCTGCACCGGGCCGACGGCCAGCACGACGGCGACCACGACCCCTACGGTCATCAGCAGCAACCCGAGGTGCGCACGGAGCCACGCCCGCTTGCTCTCGGCCAGCGCCAGTAGCACCACCGTCTCGGCGACCAGGACCAGCCCGCTGAGCGCGTCGACGACCTGTCCGGCCGTGCCCAGTGCCCCGCCGGCGAAGGTGAGGAACATCGCCGGGATGGAGGCGAGCGCCGCCACCAGCACCGGCAGCGCCAGCCGGCGCCGCCAGCGCTCCTCCCTGCTCACCTGCGCCACGCTAGCCAGGTGCATCGTCCGGAGCCCGGGAGCGAACGTGGCCGGCCGGAGCTGTGGCGCCGATCACAGGCTCCCCTAGGGTCCGGCCATGGCGATGCGGGAACTGACCACGATCTCCACCGGCGGCTCGTACTTCGAGGGTCCGCGCTGGCACGACGGCACCTGGTGGGTGTCGGACTTCTACACCCACCAGGTGCGCCGGGTCAGCGCCGCGGGTGCGGAGACGGTGGTGGCGACCGTCGACCAGCAGCCCTCCGGGCTCGGCTGGCTCCCCGACGGCTCGCTGGTGATCGTCTCGATGAAGGACCACCGGCTGCTCCGCCTCGCCGACGGCGAGCTCACCACCCTGGCCGACCTGACGCCGCACTGCGGCGGGCACCTCAACGACTGCGTCGTCGACGCCGCCGGGCACGTGTTCGTCGGCGACTTCGGCTTCGACCTGATGGGCGGCGGGGACGGTGCGCCGGCCTCGCTGAAGCGCGTCGACCCGGACGGCACGATAACCGTCGTCGCCGAGGGGCTGCAGTTCCCGAACGGCTCGGTCATCACCCCGGACGGCGGCACGCTGATCGTCGGCGAGACGCTCGGCAACCGGTTCACCGCCTTCGACCTCGCCCCGGACGGATCGCTGTCGGGCCGCCGGGTGTGGGCCCAGCTCGGGCCGGAGGTCACCGGGTCGGCCACCGCGGAGGTGCTCGGTCAGCTCGTGGTCGCGCCCGACGGCTGCACGCTGGACGCCGACGGCCACCTCTGGGCCGCCGACGCCGTCGGCAACCGGGTGGTCCGGGTCGCGCCGGGCGGCGACCTCGTCGACGAGATCGCGGCACCGGCGGGCCAGGGCGTCTTCGCCTGCGCGCTGGGCGGGGACGACGGCCGGACGCTGCTGATGTGCTGCGCGCCGGATTTCGCCGAGCACAACCGGGCGCCGGTCCGCGAGGCCGTGCTGGTGACCGCGCAGGTCGACGTCCCGCACGCCGGCCGGCCCTGAGCCGGGCGGTAAAGCGGGTGCGCGGGCGGGTGTAGCGGCGGGTTGACTGCACCGGCTGCGCAGCCCCGTTCCGGGCACCCCCGGGACGGGATCGACGACGAAGAGACGAAAGGACCATGGAGGAGATCAACGGACGCCTGCTCAACTGGGCGTCCATCCTGGAGCCCACCACCCGCGAGCAGGCCGAGCGCACCGCGGCGATGCCGTTCATCCACCCGCACCTGGCGCTGATGCCCGATGCGCACCTGGGCAAGGGCGCGACCGTCGGGTCGGTCATCCCGACCGAGGGCGCGATCATCCCGGCCGCGGTCGGGGTCGACATCGGCTGCGGGATGATGGCCGTGCGCACCCAGTTCTCGGCCGACGACCTCGGCGGCCCGCTGGACGTGCTGCACGGGCAGATCGCACGCGCCGTCCCGTTGTCGGCCGGCCGGTACAACAAGTCCGTGCGCGACAGCGCCGCACCGCGGGTCGAGGAGCTGCGGGCGATGCCCGGCGTCGACCAGGCCGACGGGGTGGCCGGCAGCTGGCCGCTGCAGCTGGGTTCCCTCGGCTCGGGCAACCACTTCATCGAGGTCTCCCTCGACGAGGCCGACCGGGTCTGGCTGTTCCTGCACTCGGGCTCGCGCGGGGTGGGCAACAAGCTGGCGTCGGTGCACATCCGCCGGGCGCAGGAGTGGTGCCGGGCGCAGGGCATCGAGCTGGCCGACCGCGACCTCGCCTACCTGCCGGAGGGGACGCCGGAGTTCGACGCCTACATCGAGGCGCTGCGCTGGGCGCAGCGGTTCGCCTGGCTCAACCGCGAGGAGATGATGGACCGCGTCGTCGACCAGCTGTCCCGGTTCCTGAAGACCGGGGTCGAGCGGCTCGAGCAGGTGCAGTGCCACCACAACTACACCGAGCGCGAGGAGCACTACGGCCGGGAGGTGTGGCTGTCCCGCAAGGGAGCGATCTCCGCGCGGAAGGGGCAGTGGGGGCTGATCCCGGGCTCGATGGGAACGGCGTCCTACGTCGTCGTCGGCAAGGGGAACGTGCCGGCGCTGATGTCCAGCCCGCACGGCGCCGGCCGCAACCACTCACGGACGGCGGCCCGCAGGCTGTTCACCCGGGCGGACCTGGACCAGCGGATGACGGGCATCGCGTGGGGCCGCTCGAACGCGTTCCTCGACGAGCACCCCGACGCCTACAAGGACATCGACGTGGTCATGTCGGACGCCGCTGATCTGGTGGAGGTGCGGCACACGCTGCGCCAGATCGTGAACGTCAAGGGCGACTGACCGGGGCCACACGGTGGCGAACCGGTCCCAGTCGCCGGCGTCGCGCCACACGGCCCAGTCCTCCACGACCTGGCGGATCGCGAGACGGTCGGTGTCGGCGGTCGTGCTCTGCGTTGCGGCCACGCGCCGGTGCTCGCACGCGGGCGCCTCCTGCGGCCGCCCTGCGCCGCCGGGTGCTCACCCGGCCGCTGACCTGGGTAGGCGGAGGTCCTGCCCACCATCGGAGGAGCCCGTGGCCCTGTCGCCGCTGCCGTCCATGCCCCGCTCGCACCGCGTCGCCGGCGCGCTGATCGGCGCCGCGGTCGGCGATGCGCTCGGCGCGCCGTTCGAGTTCGGGCCGCCCGGGCAGTTCTCGGCCCGGTTCCCGGTCGCCGCCCGGGGAGTGCAGACCGAGATGTGCGGTGGAGGGGCGCTGCACTGGGCGCCCGGGGAGTTCACCGACGACACCCAGATGGCGCTGCTGCTGGCCACCTCGCTGCTGGAGCGCGGCGGGCTGGACGAGGCCGACGTCTTCGCCCGGTTCCAGCGGTGGGCGCGGGCGGAGCCGCCGGACATCGGCAGTCAGACCCGCGCCGTCCTCGGATCGGACCGGCCCTGGGACGTCGCCGCCGCCGAGCACTTCGCCCGCCACGGGCACGCGGCCGGCAACGGCTCGCTGATGCGGACGACGCCCGCAGCGATCCGCTTCGCCCGCGCCGGCACCGCCGCGACGATGGGCGCCGCCCGCCGCCAGTCCGCGCTCACCCACGGCGACCCGTCGGCCGGCGAGGGGTGTGCGGTGTTCCACGAGCTGGTGCGGGTGGCCCTGGACGGCGGTGATCCGCTGGTCGCGCTGCCGGCCACCCTGGCGCTCGTCGCGCGCGAGCACCGGGCCCGGTGGGCGACGGTGCTGGCGCCGGACTGGACGCCGGACCGGGCGACCGAGAGCAACGGCGCGGTCTGGCCGACCCTCGGCACGGCGGTGTGGGCGCTGCGGCACGGCCGCGACGTCGCCGAGGTGCTGCGGCTGGTCATCGACCAGGGCGGGGACACCGACACGGTGGCCGCGGTGGCGGGCGGTCTGGCCGGCGCCGTGCACGGCATCGCGGGCATCCCGATGCGCTGGACGTCGGTGGTCCACGGCCGCGTGCCGGGCTGGTCGGACCGGGTGTGGTGGCTGGCCGACCTGCACCACCTGGCCGCGGCGCTGGACGGCTCGACGGCCCCGCCGTACGAGGCCCCGGAGACCCGGCGGCTGGCGCCGCGGGAGGTCGCCGACGGGGTCTGGGCGGCCGACCTGGACGGCGCACGCCACAGTCCGGCCGACTTCGCCGTAGTGTCGTTGTGCCGGACAGGGACGCGTTTCGAGCACGACGTGCAACGCTTCGCGTACCTGACCGACGACGACGCGAACAGCGAGCTCGACGCCGTCCTGTCCGACGTGCTCGACGACATCGAGGCGCTGCGGGCGGACGGACGGCGGGTCCTCGTGCACTGCTTCGCCGGGCAGTCCCGCACGGGGCTGGTGCTGCGTGCCTGGTTTCGGCGCAGCTCGGGGCTGTCGGCGGCCGAGGCGACCGACGCCGTCGGACGCCGCTGGCCGTACCTGAGCCTGTGGAACGAGAGCTTCACCCACGCGCTCGAGCGCGTGCACTGACCGACCGACGAACGGGGCCCACATGGCACTGATCACCTGCCCCACCTGCAGCTCCGAGGACATCAGCGGCAAGCCGCAGCCCGATGGCCGGCTGCTCATCCACTGCGACAGCTGCGGCTACGAGTGGCTGCGCGGCGAGACCCGGCGTGACCCCACCCGGCCCGCCGTCCGGTCGATCGACTCGCTGCAGGCGGAGTTCCCGACCGCCGCCGACGTCCGTCCCGACGTCCGCGAGCGGGTCATGCTGCTCCAGTCGGAGTTCCAGCTGGAGCGGCCCGAGCCCGACCCGGACGTCGAGCCCTACCGGGCGCGCTACGCCGAGCTGTTCAGCCAGGACCGGCTGCGCTCGGCCACCCCCGAGCAGCTGCACCACTTCGTCAACTCCGACACCGTCGCCGGCGCCGGCAACGTGTCGGGCTTCAACCGGGCGTGGAAGACGCAGGGCCCGGACCGGTCCGCCGACCAGGTGCGCGCGACGATCGAGTACCTGCTGTACGGGCCGGAGAGCCTGCGCCTGGAGGACCGGCTCACCCAGCTCGTCGACGGCAAGAAGGGGCTGGGCTTCCCCGGGTTCAAGGAGGCGCTGCTCACCAAGGTGCTGTGCGTCGTCGAACCCGGGCGCTTCCTGCCGATCCTGAAGTACTCGACCGCAGCGGATGGCAAGAAGGAGATCGCCAAGCTGGTCTTCGACCTGGACCTGCCGCCGGCGGAGAAGGTCGCCTGGACGGTCGGCCGGCTGATCCTGTGGAGCAACGACCTGCTGCGCTCGCTGGTCGGCAACGACATCCCCGACCTGCAGCAGGCGGCCCGCTTCCTCCTGTGGGCGAAGAACCAGCCGGCGATGTCGCGGACCTGACCGGCGTGACCGGAGGCTGACCCGACTGCGGCGACCGACGGAGGTCCGCCGGTCGCCGCAGCGGCCCTCACCGGCCGGTCAGCGGTGCGCCTCCCAGGCGTCGTCGTCGACCACGACCACCTCACCGCTGCCCGCGGGCAGGCCGACGAAGGCGGCCACGCTCCACGCCGACGCGTACAGCTCACCGTGCTGGATCTCCAGCCCGGTCGGCATCGTCACCTGGGCGTGGGACATCTCGCCGTGCCGGGTGATCCGGGTCAGCTCGCCCACCGTCGCCGGGTCGAAGTCCGCCGGCGGCGGCCCGTCCATCGGCGGGGCTCCCTCGAGCAGGTCGGAGACGTACACCGTGCCCTTGCGGTCGACGGCGACCCCGGTGACGGAGGTGAGGCCCTCGATCACGCGCACCACGTCGCCGTGGTGGTCGAGGACGTAGACCTTGCCGGCACCGGGCACCTCGGCGCCGAGCGTGCCGACGTAGACGAGCCCGTCCGGCCCCTCCGCGATCTCGGTGGGCACCGGGTCGCAGCCGGTGGTGCCGGGGTTGTTCTCCGCGCCCGCGCAGCCTTCGACGTCGTCGACGACGGGGGGCACGAAGAAGGTGCTGATCTCACCGCTCCACCGGTCGATGGACAGGACGGCGTTGGCCCCGGCATCGGCGACCAGGATCCGCTTGCGCTGGGCGAGGACCGAGAACGGGTTGGACAGCGCGTCGACGGGCACGCCGTCGACGAACTGCGTCTGACCGTCGGGGTTGTTGTCCAGCTCGTACTGCAGCAGGTCGTAGGTCGCCCGGACGTCACCGTCGGGCTCGGCCACGATGACCACCGACGCGGGGCCCGCCGGCGGCGGCGCGGCCGGCGCCCCGGGCTCGGGCGGGGGCGCCTCGCCGACTGCGACGTACAGCAGCCCCCGCCGGTAGTCGACGCCCTGGGCGAGCGGGAGGCCGCTGAGCAGCGTCGTCACCTCGCCGCTGTGCACGTCGATCGAGGAGACCTCGCCGCTGTCGGACTCGGCGACGACGAGGTTCCCGTCCTCGTAGTCGCTCAGCTGGCGCGGGCCGTCCAGACCGCCGGCCACCGTGCGGACGGGCGGGCCGTCGCCGTGGTCGCCATGGCCGCCATGGCCCCCGTGACCGCCGTGACCGCCGTGACCGCCGTGACCGCCGCCCCCGCCCGCGAGTGCGGCCGTGGGTGAGGCCACGACCAGCGCCGCCGCTGCGGCCACGATGGCCGCCTTCCTGCTCTGTCGCATGTCGCTCTCCTGCTGTCGAGGTCCCCCGTGAACGCGGCGAAGCTAGCGAAGGTCACGGCCCGTTATCGACGGTTTCAAGGAACTCCCTGGCGGGGTGGCGCGCGGCGTGGCCGGCTGTGAGTGCGGTGTGACGAGAGTCACCCCGGGTGTGTCCGGGCAGCCCCGGCAGCGCCCCGGCGGGCTGGTCCGCACCTCCCTCCCCACGTGTCACGTGCCCGGCCCCGATCTCCCGGGTCCGGCCCGCCGGCGGGGGTAGACAGGAACCATGGGCGAGCTCCCGATCGAGGTCGAGGCGCTCCCGGTGCTCAGCTGGGCGCTGGCGCGTGCCGGGGTGCCGCCGGTCTCGCGCCTCGTGCTGACCCGACCGGCCGGTGCCGCGCCCGTGCAGGGCGCCGCCGTTCACGTGGAGGTGCAGACCGCCGGAGCCCGGCTGGCCGAGCCGGTCGACCTGGTCGTCGACCTCGGCCCGGGCCGCACCGTGCTGACCGACGTGCCCCTGCGGCTGGACCCCGACGTGCTGGCCGGCGCCGTGCCGACCTCCTCCGGGACCATCGAGGCCCGCGTCGTCGTCGACGGCCGGGAGGTCGGCCGCGGGATCGCGGGCGTGCGGGTGCTCGCCCCCACCGACTGGCTGGCGGCGCCGGCCCCGCTGTCCCTGGAGATCCTCGCCGCATACGTCCGGCCGGCCGACCCCGCCCTGGCCACCCTCGTCGGGGCGGCCAGCGACCTGCTCGAGGGGCGCACCGGCGACCATGCGGTGCCGGCCGCCCCGTCCGGCCCGGACCGGGTCGACGAGCGGGCCGCGGCGATCGTGGAGGCGGTGCGCCGGCGCGCCGTCCGGCTCACTCCCGGTCCGGCCGACTGGGCCGGTACCCCGCAGCGGGTGCGCACGCCCACCGAGGTGCTCGACGACCGGGTGGGGAGCTGCCTGGACACCGCGGTCGTCGTCGCGGCCGCCTTCGAGCAGGCCGGTATCCGCCCCCTGCTGTGGGTGGCCGAGAACCACGCGTTCCTCGGTTACTGGCGGACGCCGACGTGCGCGGAGGCGACGGCGATCACCGCTGTCGACGGGCTGGTGGAGCTGGTCGAGTCCGGGGCGGTCCAGCTGGTCGATCCCACGATGCTCACCGCGGACGCCGAGCCGGCCACCTTCGGCGACCTGCACCGGACGCCGCAGGCCGCCTGGTTGACCGGGCACGCGGCGCGGGTCGTCGGCGTCGTCGACGTGCACCGAGCCCGGCTGGACGGCGTCCGGCCGCTGCCCGGCCGTGGGCCCGGGGACGACGCAGCGGCCAGGCCGGCCGACCAGCAGCGGCCCGGGCGCGAGGCGGACCGTGACGGCCGCACCGCGGCGCCCGCCCGGGTGGAACGGTGGAAGGCCGACCTGGTCGACGCCGATCCCCGCACCGCCCCCGCGCCCGTCCTGCGGCTGGCCCTCACCGTGCCCGGCGGCGTGCTCGCGGCCCTGGGCGACCGGATCTCCGGGGGCACGGCGGTCACCCTGCTGCCCGCCGACCAGCTGGGCGCGCTGCAGCGGGAGCGCGGCCACGCCGACGCCGCCGAGCTGCCGCCCGGGGAGCTGGCCGAGCTGCTGGCCGGCCACGCCGGCGTGCACGTCGACGTCGCGGGCGCCGCGTACCCGGAGCTGCTGAGGTCCCTGGCCGCCGCCGCGCCGGCCGGGCCCGGCGGCGACCGGCTGTTCCTGGTGCTGGGCAGCGTGGTCGCCGACGTCGACGGTCGCCCGCGGCGCGCGCCGCTGCTGCTGCTGCCCGCCGCCCTCACCGCGATCCCCTCGACCGGCGCCTACGCGCTGACGCTGGACCCGACCGACCGGAGCCGGCTCGATCCGCGCCTGCTCGCCGCGCTGCGCCGGCGCTCGGGAGGGCGCCCGCCGTGGCCGGCGGCACTGAGCGACGAGGGGGCGCCGGCCGGCGCCGTCCTGTCCGCCGTGCGTGACGCGCTGGCCGCCGCGGACCTCCCGCTGCGGGTCGAGCCCACCGCCGAGCTGGCGGTGCTGCCCTCGGCGCCGACGCCGCTGTGGGCGGACCTCGACGCCCACTGGGCGGAGTTCACCGCTGTGCCGCTGGTGGCCCACCTGATGCACGACCGGCCCGGACCGGTCCCCGGGCCCGCGCCCACCGTGCCCGCCGACGACGAGCTGGACGAGCTGGCCGCCACCCTTCCGCTACCCGCCGACGCCACCCAGCTGCGCGCGATCGCCGCGGCCACCGCGGGGCACACCGTGGTGCTGGCGGGCGCCCCGGGCACCGGCACCTCGCAGACCCTCGCGAACCTGGTCGCCCGGTCGGTCGCCGACCGGCGGCGCGTGCTCGTCGTCGCGCCCCGGGCCGAGCTGGACGTGCTCGCCGAGCGGCTGGCAGCGACCGGGCTGGGACCGCTGGTCGCCGACCTGCGGCCCGGGCGGGCACCGTTGCCCGCTTTGCCCGCATTGCCCGGGGCCGCCGCGGACGTCCGGTCGGACGCGGCCGGGGAGCTGCGCGAGCTGCGCCACCGGCTGGCCGGGTACGCCCGGCGGCTGCACGAGCCCAACTCCGCGGGCCTCTCGCTGTACGCGGCCCGCACCGGCATGCTGCCCGCCGACCCGGACGCCCCGGTGCTGCCCGTCCCGACGTCGTTCGCCCGGAGCGCATCGGTGCGCACCGTCCGGGCGATCCGGGACGTGCTCGCCGCCCTTCCCCGGCTCGCCGCTCCCGCCGGGCCGCGGCCGGCCCATCCGTGGGGCTTCCTGGACCGGCCCGACGTCGATCCGGTCGAGGTGCAGTCGGCGGTCGTCGCAGTGGACCGGGCGCTGGACGGGCTGCCCTCGTCCGGGCCGCTGGCCGGGGTGCTGGCCGCGGTCCGGACGGCGGACGAGCTGGACGTCCTCGGCGCCGTGCTGGCCGACCTGGTGGACGGCCCGCCGGTGCCGCTCGCCGTGCTGGACGAGGTCGCCCGGGCCGAGTGGGCAGCACCCGCCGATGCCCTGCTCCGGTCGGTCAACGCCTTCGTGGCGGCCGGGCACCCGGGCCTGGACGTCGCCGTCCCGGCGGCGCTGGGCCTGCCGCTCGACGAGCTGGCCGACGCGGCCCGGGCCGCCGCGGCGTCCGGGCTCCTCGGCCGGACGAGACGGCTCTCCGCGGTGCTCGACGAGCTGGCTCCGGCGCTGGCCGACGGCGCGCGCGTCGCGCCGGCCGAGCTGCCGGCGCTGCTCGGGCAGCTCCTCGCCGCCCGGACGGCCGCCCGTGCGCTGGCCGCCCGCGCGGCCCGCCTGCCCGGGCTCCAGGTCCCGCCGGACTGGAACCCGCTCGTCGACCCGTTTCTCGCCGAGCGCCAGGTGGCCCGGGTGCGCCGGCTCGCCGCCGCCGCCGCCGGGAGCGCAGCGCCGTTCACCGGCCCGCTGCGCCGCTTCCTGGCCGCCGCGCCGTCGTGCGACGTGACCACCGCCGCGGCGGTCGCCGCCGCCCGGGACGCGGTCGCCGCGCTGTCCGCCGCCTGCGCTGCCGTCCCCGCACAGCTGGGTGCGTGGGCCGGCGAGGACGGGCTGGTCGAGCGGTGGGCCGCCACCCGGGACGGGCGGGCCATCGACACCTACGGCCTGCCGTCCCTGCGGCACTGGCGGGAGCTGCTGACCGGGCTGGGGCTGCTGCACTCGGCCGGTCTGGACGCGGCACGGACCGACCTGCTGCACGGCACGGTGCCGGCCGTCGACGCGGTCGCGGCGTTCGACCGCGGGCTGGCCGGGGCGTCGCTCGCCGAACGGCAGGCAGCGACCGGTCTGGGCGCGGCCGACGCGGAGGCGCAGGAGGCGGCGGCCCGCCGGTTCCCCGCCGCCTCCGCGGCCGCCCGGTCCTCCGTGGTCGCGGCACTGGCCGCCCGCGCCGCCGATCCTGCCGGCGCCCCGGCCGGTCCGGGGCCGGACGGGTTCCCCTGCGTGCTGGCCGACCCCGAGTCGGTCGCCCGCTGTCTTCCGGCGGCCGCCGGGCTGTTCGACCTCGTGGTGCTCGACGGGGCGTCCCGGCTGCGGGTGGCCGAGACGATCGGTGCGCTCGGCCGGGCGAGGACGGCCGTGGTGGCCGGGGACGACCGGCAGCCTCCACCGGTTCCGCCGGATGCCACCGACCCCGCGGAGACGCTGCTCGACGCGTGCCTGCGCGCCGGGGTACCGGTGCTGGAGCTGGCCTGGCAGCACCGCGGCGCCGACGAGGCGCTCGTCGCGTTCAGCGACGCACAGCACTACGGCGGCCGGATCTCCTCGGTCCCGTCACCGGCCGGAGGACGCGCGGTCTCGCTGGTGCGGGTGCCCGGGACGTTCCACCGGTCCGGAACGCTGCCCGGCACCAATCCGGCCGAGGCCCGGGCCGTGGTCGTGGAGGTGCGGCGGCGGTTCGACGCCGAGCCCGACGGGGTGCCCTCGATCGGCGTCGTCACCCTGCACCGCCAGCAGCGGGGGCTGATCGAGCGGCTGCTGCGCGACGCCGGCGACGACCGGCTGACGGAGGCGCTGGACTCGGCGGCGCTCGTCGTGGCGCACGTGGAGGGCGCGCCGGGCCTGGTGCGGGACGTCGTCCTGCTGTCGCTGGGCTGCTCGGCACCCGAGGGCGGCCGCGTGCCCGGCGACCTCGGCCCGCTGGCGCGCGCCGGCGGCGAGCGGTGGCTCAACGTCGCCGCTACCCGGGCGCGGCAGCAGGTGGTGGTCTACGCGTCGTTCGACCCGGAGCAGCTGCGGCCGGAGGAGACGTCGGCGCTCGGCGTCCGGCAGTTGCGGGCCTACCTCGACCTGGCGGCGTCGGGTGCCGACGACGCGCCCCGGTCTGGTCGGCCCGACGCCCACCGGGACGACGTCGCGGCCGCGCTGCGGGAGCGCGGGCTGGTGGTGCGCACCGACGTCGGCCGGTCGGACTTCCGCCTCGACCTCACCGTGGCCCGTCCGGCGGCGCCGGCTGCCCCGGTGCTGGCGGTGCTGCTCGACGGCCCGGCGGAGGCCGTCCGGTCGACGGTGACCGACCGCGTCGGAACGCCGGTCGACGCGTTGCGGCGGCGGGGCTGGCCGGCGGTCGAGCGGGTGTGGCTGCCGTCGTGGCTGGCGGACCGGGAGGCGGTGCTCGACCGGCTGGTCGCGGCGGTCGAGAGCGCCGTCTCCCCGGCGCCGGCGGCGCCGCTGCCGCCGCTGCCGGCGGCGGCCGCCACTCCCCTGGTGGTCGAGCCGCCGGCGGCCCGGGTCTTCCCCGCCGCGGCCGGTTCGGACGGGGATCCGTCGGCGGCGGTGCCGGTGCGGGTGACCGCCCGGCCGGCGGTCCCGCCGGCGATGCTGGCCGGCGAGCGTCCGTTCGTGCCGTGGACACCGGCGCCGGCCGGGGCGCCGCGGGCGTTCCGCCGGCTGACCGACCCGGACGTGGCGCGGCAGGTTCGTCGGGTGCTGGCCGCCGGCATCGCGGCGGAGGGCCCGATCCACCGCGACCGGCTGGCCCGGCTGACCGCGGGGGCGTTCGGGGTGGCCCGGGTGAACGAGGCGCGGCGGGAGTCGATCCTGGCGCTGCTGCCGGACCCGGCGGCGGAGTTCCGCTGGCCGACGGGGCTGGACCCGGCGACGTGGACCTGGTTCCGCCGCCAGTCGTCCAGCGCCGAGCGGCCGCTGGAGCACGTGCATCCGGACGAGATCGGCAACGCGATGGTCGCGCTGTGCCGGGGCGGGAACGGGATGACCCGCGACGAGCTGTTCGCGCGGACGCTGGCGGTGTTCGGCCACGGACGGCGCCACCCGGTGCTGCTGCCGTACCTGGAAGTGGCGCTGGCGCACGCCGTGCGGGCCAGCCGGGTCACCCGGGAGCCGGCGGGCCGGTTGATCAGCGCTGCCTGACCGTTCGGAGCGAGCCGCCCGCGATACTGGGCCGCATGACGTCACGGGCGAAGGTCCGCGTGTGGCATGCCGAGAAGGGATGGGGAGTTCTCGACTCCGCGGACACTCCGGGCGGCTGCTGGGCCCACTTCTCGGCCGTCCTCGTCTCCGGGTACAGGACTCTCGATGCCGGCGGGCCCGTTGAGTTCACCTTCGAGGCCGCCGAGCAGGACGGCTACTCGTTCCGGGCCGTCGACGTGTGGCCTGCTGACCGGACGCCGGTCCGAAGCCACAACGAGGTGCCGGGACCATCCCCTGCCTACCACTCGACACCGACCCTCACCCGCGGAATCGAAGACGAGAATCGCACGCTCTGACCGAGTTACCCACGCATCCGTAGCGGGGCGCGCGCCGGCTCAGCTACCGGCGTGGTCCGATGATGATCTCGGTGTTGTCGGGGCGGTAGGTGCGCCATCGGCCGTCGGGTGGTCGTTCGACGCGGAAGCCGTGGTGGACCTTCGTATGGTGGCGTTCACAGAGGAGCGCTGAGTTCGTCAGGTTGGTCTCGCCACCGTGGATCCAGTGGATGAGGTGGTGCACGTCGCA
>JABAKE010000305.1 GCA_019779905.1 Modestobacter lapidis
GGCCCTGCAGCACGCCCGCACGCACAGCACGACCGACGCAGCAGCACGCACGACGCACAGCACGACCGACGCAGCAGCACGCACGCACGCACAGCACGACCGACGCAGCAGCACGCACGGACGGCCGACGCAGCAGCACGCACCGACGACCGACGCAGCTGCGTGCACGGCCGGCAGACACAGCAGCACGCGCGGCCGACGCTGCAGCACGCACGGACGACCGACGCTGCAGCACGGACGAACGGCACAGCAGCACTCAAGCAACCACAGACAGCACACGAAAGGGGCAGCAGCAAGCACGGACAGACCGTGCACCGACCGGACCGACGTCGCAACGCCACAACAAGGTAGGGGTTGGTGCCGACCATTGTTTTCCACCTCCTGGGTATAAACGTCCGAAATCGATGAAACGGACCGTGGGCGTCCGAGGCGGCCGGACGGACCCACGGCGCATTGCCACAACGTGGTAGGAGTTGGTGCCGACCATTGTTTCCCACCACCTTGGTGTAAACGTCCGAGATTTTGACGAAACGAACCATGGACGACCGAGGCAACAGCACGCACACACGGCCAGACCGCA
>JABAKE010000306.1 GCA_019779905.1 Modestobacter lapidis
CATCATTGCCTTTCTTTTATTATTGTTGTTTTTATTTATGCAATGAGTTTGTATAGATATGAATGGATAATTATGGACTTAAGACCAATTAAATGAGATGTGATTGGCTGCATTAGATGTATATGGCTTATTTTAAGGGTTGTATTTAAAGTTGTTTAAATTTAAGTGATGTAATTAATTTGGGGCTTGCATGCCTCTTTCCCTCTCAATCCCTATGTATCCCCTATCTCCTTAATCCCCTTCTTTCTTTTATTTTAAATGTAATATTGGATACTTGGTGGAGCATGGTGGACTTGAGGTGCATGGTGGAGTCTTGTACGAGAGGAAAAGACAAGTACTTGAGAAGGACTTGACGAGGACTTCAAGAATCTTTTAGTCTTGATGTAATAGTTGCATTGTTTTAATTACGATCACTTAACCCTCATTATAGACCTAGGGTTCATCTTTTTGGCTCAAAGAATGAACCCACCCTAAAGTCCATAATTAATCCAAGGCCCATTAATATATGAGATGTATGCTTGGTAAGAGGCCTTGACCTAATTTATTATATGTTCAAGATGAATCCACCATAGCCTCTAG
>JABAKE010000307.1 GCA_019779905.1 Modestobacter lapidis
CTGGTTCGATAATCAATACCCCCTTTTTCATCAATTCTGTAAGAGTTAAATCCTTCTGAATAAGCATTATAGCCAGACTCATTTCTCCCCTTTGAATAGAGGATATAGCAATTTCTCTTGGATTTATCAGTCTAAGCAGGAGACAATATACCTTGATATTATTGATCATTCTTTGATTTAAAGAATCATCCCATCTCAATTGAAAAAGCAAATATCTTTTTAGGAAGAAATCGAGTTCTGCTTCCGTATTACTTTTGTATTGCTTTTTCTTTCTACGTTTTTTTATGGCTGATCCTGCATAATCTTCTTCAACATCTTTTTCTTGATTTGAGAGAACTGACTCACGATTCCCTTGAACTGTGGTTTCTTCTTGATTTCTATTCTCTAATTCAAGAGATTTTTTTTCAGTTGATGATCTAAAAGGATCCCCTTTTTGTTTTTGCTTTCCATTGAGGTTTTTATTTTCACTAACATTTTCAGTTCCAGGAAAATTTAAAAGAAGTAATTTGATCGGTATGACCCACGGTTTCATTTTATATGCATTATAAAGTAGCACAAATTCTGGAAAGAACCAAAGT
>JABAKE010000308.1 GCA_019779905.1 Modestobacter lapidis
TTGCTAGTGGCTCTAAACATGTTGCC
The DNA here is from genome assembly GCA_019779905.1 of Modestobacter lapidis. Taxonomy (GTDB): domain Bacteria; phylum Actinomycetota; class Actinomycetes; order Mycobacteriales; family Geodermatophilaceae; genus Modestobacter; species Modestobacter lapidis. The sequence goes on from JABAKE010000308.1 coordinate 27, forward strand.
TCTAAACCTCTTCTTTTACAGCTTTGGAAGGAAGGTATTGATTTCGCTAATGCTGAGATTTCTCTTTTGCCTATTTGGGTGAAGTTTACAAATGTTCCTCTAACTTATTGGAGCAATATTGGCTTAAATTACATTGCTAGTAGTATTGGTAGGCCAATTTCTGTTGATGATACGACTGCTAAGCTTGACCCGCTACCATTTGCTAGAATGTGTGTGGAGGTCAGTGCTGATTTCTCTTTTCCGTCTTCTATCAAAGTTGCTATTCTTGTTGATGACACCATCAAATATGCTTCTGTTGGTGTGGAGTACCAATCTAAACCTCATGTATGTTCTTCTTGCAAAGTGTTTGGGCACTCCCTCACAAAATGTCCTAAAAAAGCCAAGGCATGGGTTCCTAAGAATACTATTGTTCAGTCTGTTGGCTCTCAGGGTTGGACTCAGGTTAAAAGAGGTTCCAAGCAGGCTATTCAGAGTCCTCTTGTTTCGTCTTCTACTGATCTTTCCTTATTTTCTCAGGTGGAAAAAGAGCATGTTGCTCCTGACAAACCTGAA
>JABAKE010000309.1 GCA_019779905.1 Modestobacter lapidis
TATATCACAATATATCATAAGGTTTAGACCCACCTCTATTATTAGTTCTCAACTATCCTCCAACTGACCTCCTAGAGGTTGCGATGGATTCATCTTGAACATATAATAAATCAGGTCAAGGCCCATGCAAGCATACATCACAAATATATAATGGGCCTTGGATTGATTATGGACTTTAGGGTTGGGTTCATGCTTAGAGCCACTAAAGCTGAACCCTAGGTCTTATATTGGTGGGTCGAGTGATCGTAATTATACACATATGCAACACATTACATAATACTGAAAATCTTCACAAGATCTTCATTCCTCTTGCCAAGTACTTCTCAAGTGCTTGATGTCTCTCGAACAGGATTCCACCATGATCTTCTTTTTGAATTTAAAATACAAACATTTAAATATAAAGAAGGGGATTAAAGGAAATAGGGGATTTACATGTGAAGAGAGATAGAGGGAAAGAGGCATGAAAGCCTTTAATAATTACATCATATTTATTTAAACTCATTTAAATAAAAACCTATTCAATAACCTGTCACATCACATGCGGCCAATCTCAACTCATTTTAAATTGGTCTTAAGT
>JABAKE010000310.1 GCA_019779905.1 Modestobacter lapidis
TCCTTATAAATAAGAGTGTACGAGATACTATCAAACCTTAGCAGCTTATGCATAAGATAACAAGTGGTGTCTCAAGTTTAAGGATTACAAATTGTGACTATACACATGAGCAGCTTTTGACATACAGATAGAATCCCATAAGCTGTACCCATATTGGTCACGTTCAGTGTACTTGTTCTCTAACAAGCACCCCCAGGTTTACTATAGTGTCCCTACACAGATGGCTCGAGACTCACCATCCTCCCATGGAGCTAGTATAACCTGAGCTAATCTTAACGGTTTATAATCGCCCAGATTTATAAACCTATGATTAGGAACTTATCTAGAATAGATGTACTTGAGAATCGTATGTCTCTCTATCTCAACACTTGAGATACAATTCTCTATCATACTATTCAAGGACATTATCATGAACAGTTAAATAACACAAGTTTACATGATAATAAAATAGCCATTATATATATGAATGAAGTTCATACAATTTCATAAATGAAATAAAGTTCCCTAAATTATAACCTACTAATGGGTTTTAGGGCACATATCTAACAAAAGATCTAAAGAAATCTATGTGACATCT
>JABAKE010000311.1 GCA_019779905.1 Modestobacter lapidis
ATATATGAACGAAATTCTAACTAACATGCAACTATCCTAACTAACTATCATGCAAAATATATAACTAATTAGTTATTCTAACTAGCATGCAAATAAACACTAATTAGTTATTCTAACTAACTATCATGCACATATATATATTAACCACTAATTAGTTATTCTAACTAACTAGCATGCATGCAAATATCTAATAACAATAATTAGTTAACCTAACTAACTAACATGCAAATAATATTATAACAACTAATTAGATATCCTAACTAACTAGTATGCATGTAAAACAACTAATTAGCTACTCTAACTAACTAGAAGGCAAATAAATATATAACTATTAATTAGCCATTTTAACTAACTATTATGCATGAAAATAATTAGCTATTCTAACTAATTAATATGCATGCATGCAAATCATTCTAGTAAACTAAAATGCATGCAAACAATTCTAGTAAACTAAAATGCATGCAAAAATAATTCCTAACGACTAATGCATGGAATGAATAATCTAACACTCTACTATGCACAAAAATCATTCCTACTCCTCTAACAATATTATATCGAAAAAGTATCCTAATCCTC
>JABAKE010000312.1 GCA_019779905.1 Modestobacter lapidis
GATCGGACTGTTGACTTTGACTTTGATCACTACTGTTTGATGACCTGACGGTCGATTTTGGCTTTAATTGCCCTTGCTTGGTGATTTGGAGGGTCGACGCTTCATCGGTAAACCCTACTGATATTCCTGTAGAAGGGAAATAGATAATCAGAAAAGCCTTTATCCTCCTTTAGTCGGGGATAATCGTGACTGTCTCATGAGTTAGGTTTAGAGTATACTTGATATAGTAGCTGATGGTGGATCCTCCCTGATCAATATTTGGAGAAATAACTCATGTTCAGATGACTTTGAAGGAAATTATCATTTTTAGGAACCCATGACCTTTAAATGAAAAGGCTGCCTGTGCATGTGTATTCCTTAGGAATTTACCTCTGGAGTATAAAGGAAAGTTGTTCCTAACCTTTATTTACACTTACCTGTGTAGGTTTGCGAGATTGAACTTGACTTTATAGTGGGTTTATTAACAAGGATAATTGGATTATCAAAAAAGGATAATCGGATTATCGAAAAGGATAATCGCTTCGGCTTTACGTAAAAACCTTTGCAAACCTTCCATGCAACTGTATGGTTCTCTAA
>JABAKE010000313.1 GCA_019779905.1 Modestobacter lapidis
ACTTTTGGATCAAAAAAGTGTGAATTTTAGCACTTTTTGTAATTTTTTTTATTTTTTCATTATTTAAATCTGATTTTTTTAAAGATTGTGTAAATGTAATACACTAATTCATGAACCAAAGGCTTTATATTGAGTTATATTTGATGTTACTCACTTATTTTTCCCTAGATCTAGTGTTTTAAAGTGTAGATCTAGATTTTTTTTATTTCCAAAATTTGGGGCTTTTCTTGAAATCAATTACATTTTTCCAAATTAGTGTTCAAATGCATTTATAATGTGTTACCTTAAAATAGATCTACACTTTTATGATATTTCATTATGTCAAATTTATGATATTTTAGCTTATTTTAGTATATACATCGATACAGTAATGATACAGGATGTTATAACTTGCAGGGACCGTTATTTTGCTTTAAAGTATGCACTAATGGAAAAGAATATTATTTTCTATCATTTTATAATATTCTGAATTTTTTGGATATTTTTTCAATTTTTTTTTGGTCAAATAAAAATTCGCTCCGCGATGGGCCGCGCTGACCGCGAACCGCGACGCGATGACCGCGAACCGCGCAGC
>JABAKE010000035.1 GCA_019779905.1 Modestobacter lapidis
CGCCAGGTCACCTCGCTGCCGGCGGCGCCGCCACGCACCAGCTCCAGCACGCTGCCCATCACCTGCGGCAGAAGCCGGGCGAGCGGGCCGGGGCCGTGCACCCCGGGGACGCTGGTGATCCGCAGGGTGTCGGTGCCCGAGCTGAGCTCGTGGGTCTGCCAGGCGCGCAGGTCGGCGGTGGCGGTGAAGCCCCGCTTCTCCAGGCAGCCGGCTGCCTCCGGCGTCGTCACCACCGGGGTCTCCTTCGGCAGCGAGCGGGTGGCGATGCGGTCCCAGTGGTCACCGTGCATGTGCGACAGCAGGACGGCGTCCAGCGCCGGGAGCTGGGCGGGCACCAGCGCGGGATCGGTCAGCCGCCGGCTGCGCAGCCCGTAGCCCAGGTGCGCCCACTGGCCCCGGTGCAGGAAGTTCGGGTCGGTCAGCAGGGTGAACGGCCCGATCCGCAGCAACGTGGTGGCGGTGCCGCCGAAGGTGAGCGTGACGTCGTCCTGAGGGTCGGCCATGCCCCCGACTACCCGCGGCCGCGCGGTCCTGCACGTGGCCCGCTCCCGGGGTCCTTCAACTGGTAGACACGGACCCGTGTCCGAGACCCGTTCCGTCGACGAGTCCTTTCTCGCCCTGCCGCTGTCCGCGCTCACCGAGGCGGCGCTGACCCGCGCGGTCGACCTGGGCTGCGAGCACGCCGACCTGCGGGTCGAGCGGATCCGCACCCAGGCGATCCGGCTGCGCGACGCCCGGCTCGAGGCGCTGGCCGACGGGCAGGACCTCGGCCTGGCCGTCCGCGTCGTGCACGAGGGCACCTGGGGCTTCGCCGCCGGCGTGGTGCTCACCGCGGCCGAGGCGGTCCGGCTGGCCGAGGAGGCCGTCGCCGTCGCCCGGGTGTCCGCCGCGATGAACACCGACCGCGTCGAGCTCGCTCCCGAACCGGTGTACGTCGACGCCGAGTGGGTGTCGGCCTACCAGGTCGATCCGTTCGCCGTTCCCGACGGAGAGAAGACCGGGCTGCTCACCGAGCTGTCCGAGCAGCTGCTGGCCGCCGACGGCGTCGAGCACGTGCAGACCAGCGTCCTGCAGGTCAAGGAGCAGAAGTACTACGCCGACACGGCCGGCACCCGCACCCGCCAGCAGCGGGTGCGCCTGCACCCGGAGTTCACCGCGCTCACCGTCGACCGGTCGACCGGCGCCTTCGAGTCGATGCGCACGCTGGCCCCGCCGGTCGGGCGCGGCTGGGAGTTCCTGACCGGCGACGGCTGGAACTGGCGCAGCGAGCTCGCCGAGCTGCCCGAACTGCTGCGCGAGAAGACGAAGGCGCCCACGGTCGAGCCGGGCCGCTACGACCTGGTGGTCGACCCGTCGAACCTGTGGCTGACCATCCACGAGTCGATCGGGCACGCCACCGAGCTCGACCGCGCGCTCGGCTACGAGGCCGCCTACGCCGGCACCTCGTTCGCCACCGTCGACAAGCTCGGCACCCTGCAGTACGGCTCGCCGCTCATGCACGTCACCGGCGACCGGACGGCCGAGCACGGGCTGTCCACGGTCGGCTGGGACGACGAGGGCGTGGCCGGCCAGCAGTGGGACCTCATCCGCGACGGCGTGCTGGTCGGCTACCAGGTCGACCGCAACATGGCCCGGCTGCGCGGCATGGCACGGTCCAACGGGTGCGCGTTCGCCGACTCCGCGGCCCACGTGCCGGTGCAGCGGATGGCCAACGTGTCGCTGCAGCCGGCTCCCGACGGGCCCTCGACCGAGGAGATCATCGGCGGGGTCGAGCGCGGCATCTACGTGCTCGGCGACAAGAGCTGGTCGATCGACATGCAGCGGTACAACTTCCAGTTCACCGGCCAGCGGTTCTACCGGATCGAGAACGGCCGGTTGGCCGGCCAGCTCCGCGACGTGGCCTACCAGGCGACGACGACGGACTTCTGGAACTCGATGAGCGTCGTCGGCGGCCCGCAGACCTACGTGCTCGGCGGCGCCTTCAACTGCGGCAAGGCCCAGCCGGGTCAGGTGGCGCCGGTGAGCCACGGCTGCCCCAGCGCCCTGTTCGAGAACACGAACATCCTCAACACCGCCCAGGAGTCCGGCCGATGAGCTCGCAGATGCCCCAGGAGCTGGTCGAGCGCGCGCTGGACGCCTCGACCGCCGACGGGCAGGTCGCCTACGTCGTGGAGAGCTCGGAGGCCAACCTCCGCTGGGCCGGCAACAGCCTGACCACCAACGGTGCGATGCGCTCGCGGCAGGTCGTCGTCATCTCCTTCGTCGACGGCGGCGCCGGCATGGCGACGGGCACGGTGGCCCGCACCGGGACGCCGGACATCGCCGAGCTGGTGGCCGCCAGCGAGCAGGCCGCCCGCGACGCCGGGCCGGCCGAGGACGCGATGCCGCTGATCAGCGACGTCCCGCCAGGTGCCGGCGACTGGGATGCCGAGGCCGCGCAGACCTCGATCGACGTGTTCGCCGACTTCGCCCCCGCCCTCGGCGCGGCCTTCGGCGACGCCCGTGACCGCAGCGAGCTGCTGTTCGGGTTCGCCGAGCACCAGCTCGCGACCACCTACCTGGGCACCTCCACCGGTCTGCGGCTGCGGCACGACCAGCCCACCGGCCGGGTCGAGCTGAACGGCAAGGCCGCCGACTTCAGCCGCTCGGTATGGGCCGGCGTGGGCACCCGCGACTTCACCGACGTCTCCGTCGCCGGCCTGGCCGCCGAGGTCGCGCGGAAGATGGCCTGGTCGCAGCGGAAGGTGGAGCTGCCGGCCGGGCGGTACGAGACGCTGCTGCCGCCGTCCGCGGTCAGCGACCTGATGGTCTACGCGCACTGGACCATGGAGGCGCGCGACGCCGACGAGGGGCGCAACGTCTACGCCAGGGCCGGCGGCGGCAACCGGATCGGCGACCGGCTGGCGGCGCTGCCGCTGACCCTGCGCAGCGACCCGCACGCGCCGGGGCTGGAGTGCAGCCCGTTCCAGGTGGTCGGCGGGTCGTCGGGCTCGGCGTCGGTGTTCGACAACGGCATGGCCACCCCGGCGGTCGACTGGATCTCCGGTGGGGTGCTGACCAACCTGATCCGGCCGCGGGCGTGGGCGCTGCGGACGACGGCCCCGGCGACCGCGGCCGTCGACAACCTCATCCTGGAGGATCGGGCCGCCACCGCCACGCAGGCCGAGCTGATCGCGGCGACCGAGCGCGGCCTGCTGCTGACCACGCTCTGGTACATCCGCGAGGTCGACCCGCAGACCCTGCTGCTCACCGGGCTCACCCGGGACGGCGTGTTCCTCGTCGAGAACGGCGAGGTCACCGGGGCGGTGAACAACTTCCGGTTCAACGAGTCACCGGTCGACCTGCTGGGCCGGGCCACCCAGGCCAGCGTTACCGAGCGGACGCTGCCCCGGGAGTGGAACGACTGGTTCACCCGGGCGGCGATGCCGATGCTGCGGGTGCCGGACTTCAACATGAGCTCGGTCAGCCCGGCCAGCTGACGCATTGCCGGCTGAGGGCGACGGACCGCCGCGGTCAGTCGTCCTCGTGCCGCAGGTCCCGGTCGGTCTGCCCGGGGTCCGGGCTGGACGAGGCCATGGCCGGGTCGACCGGGTTGCCGGTGGGCTCGGTGCCCTGGGTCTGCGCGTCGTCGCTGGTCGGCTCGGTGCTGGGGTCGTGCTCGGGGGTGGACATGCCCCGGGTCGTACCCATCCGGCGGCACGTCGGAACCGGTGGTTAGCCGACGTCCGGGCCGACCTCGGCGGGGTCCGGCGTGCGGAACGGGGTGTCCGCCGGGGGATCGGCGTCCGGCGCGCCGGACGCCTGCTCCGGAGCGTCCGGCTCCTCGCCGGCGATCCCGAAGCCCTCGGCCGGCGGCGGTGCGCCCGTGCCGGCATCGGCGGCCGGGATGCCGTCGTCCCCGCCGGGCAGGTTGGGCTCCATCGGTGCTGTCATCGACATGGGCCGGTCGGTACCCCGGTGGAGAGCGGTCATCCCACGGCCGGCGTACCCGTGGTCCACCGGGCCGGGGTGCGATCGCCCCTGGTTCGGCACCCGGAGGTGAGGTCCAGATCACTGCCAGGCAGACTCTGGCCGACCGGCCCGGCGCCGGACAGCCGCCGCAGCCCAGCGCCCCGGGCGCTGCCGGTTGCGGGCGGGACGTTTCTGCTCGGATGAGAACGGGGCACATGGGACTCGAGTGCCGTACGGGTTGGAAGAAACACCGAGTAGGCGTGTCCCAGCGCGTCTGCCCGGGTACGGAGCGTAGTTCAGCTGTACTTCTCGTGAGCCGATGACCACTCCCTGCAGTCAAGCCAGGGACGGCGAGGGGAGCCTCAGATGACGTACCAGCAGAAGCCGTCGATCTTCCAGCTCGGCAGCGTGCACGAGAGCGGTGCGTCGGTCATCGTCTCCGGCTGGGGGCTGGGCATGTGCGCCTCGGGGTGCCGCTGCCACCGGAACCCCGCCGACGGCCAGCTGGCCCTCGCCGAGGACCAGGCCGGCGGCAGCCTCGGCCTCCGCAGCTTCGCCCCGGACGGCCAGTGCGATTGCTGCGAGGCGTGGACCTCCGGCGAGCTGCTGGCCATCCTGCGCGACGTCGCCGCCGTCGGTGCCCTGGAGTCCCAGGAGCCGGCCGCCGGCTGATCGCTCACCCCGTCGCCCGGGCACCGCGGTGCCCGGCCGGCGGAATCCTCCGGTCGGGCGCATCCCGACGTGCGCCGACGGCCGATTCCGCGCGACGTCGCCCGGGTAGCCCCGTCCCCATGTGGGGACGAGCAGCACTGCGCGGCGCCCTGGCCGGCCTGGCCGGCGTCGCGGTGATGACCGCCGGCGAGAAGCTGGAACAGCACCTGACGGCCCGGCCGAGTTCCTACGTGCCGGCCCGCACGCTCACCGCGCTGACCACCGGACGGCGGCTCCCCGAGTCCGCGCGCCCGCCGGTGCGCAACCATCTGATGCACTGGGGCACCGGTGCCACCCTGGGCGCGCTGCGCGGCATCTGGTCGGCCGCCGGCCTCCGCGGCTGGCGCGCCTCGGCCTGGCACGCCTCGGTCCGGCTGGCCACCGACCAGACCCTGGAGAACGCGACCGGCGTGGGATCACCGCCGTGGACGTGGTCCCGGCAGGACCTGGTCGTCGACCTGCTGCACAAGGCCGTCTACTCCCTCGCCACCGGCCTCGTCGCCGACCGCCTCATACCTCCTGAACGGTCGTCGCGGGTGACTCCCGGGGCGGATGTGGCGCGTGGGACAGGAGGTTTGTGGGACTGAGCCCGTCTGAGCGCGCCGAGCCGACGCTGCGCCGCCGCGCCCTTACGTTCCGTCCCGACGCGCTGGTCTCCTGACTCCCCCTCCAGGGGTGCGGCGAGCGCAGAGGGAGGCCCGGTGACCCGCTCGACCGCCCGCGGATGGACCCGTGCCGCGGCACTGGCCGTGACCGCCGGGATCACCGTCGTCCTGACCCCGGGCCTAGCGCCGGCCGCCCCGCCGGCCACCGCCGACCAGGCCCGCCAGGCCGTCGTCGACGCCGGCGCCCAGCTCCGCGAGATCGACGAGCAGGTGCACGAGGCCGAGGCGACCGCCGAGCAGCAGCAGGCCGCCGCCGCGGCCGCGGGCCAGGCGGCCGCGCAGGCCCAGGTCGCCGTCGACGCCCTGGCTCCGCAGCTCCGGGCGATCGCCTACGCCGGCTACACCGGCTCCACCCGGACCAAGATCGCTGCGTTCCTCACCAGCTCGTCGGCCGACGACCTGATCCAGCAGCTGTCCACCCTCGACCGGCTCGCCGTGCACGCCGACGGCGTCGTCGCCCGGGTCGCCGTCGCCCGCGACGCCGCCACCGAGGCGCAGGCGGCCGCGGCCGCCGCGGCCGCCGCGGCCACCGCAGCGGCGGCCGAGCTGGCCGAGCGCAAGGAGGTGCTGGAGGACGAGCTGGCCGGCTTCGAGGCCGACCTCGCCCGCCTCACCGCCGCCGACCAGGTGCGGGTGCAGAACACCCTCAGCGGCCCCGTGCTGAACGCCGCCAACCCGGCCCCCGCACCCACCGCGGCCGCCGGGGCGGCCGTGCAGACGGCGCTGGGCCAGCTCGGTGACCGGTACGTGCCCGGCGCCACGGGCCCGGACGCCTTCGACTGCTCCGGACTGACCACGTACGCCTACGCCGCCGCCGGGATCACCCTGCCGCGCTCGAGCCGGGCCCAGTCGACCATCGGCGTCCCGGTGTCCCGGGCCGACCTGCAGCCCGGCGACCTGGTCTTCTTCTACACCCCGATCAGCCACGTGGGCCTCTACATCGGCAACGGCCAGATGGTGCACGCCAGCGTGCCCGGCCGCCCCGTCGCGGTGACCAGCGTGGACAAGGGCGGCTACGTGAAGGCCGTCCGCGTCACCGCCTAGACCCGCCGCGCCGTTTCGGCGGCGGCACGATCGGCTAGGGCAGCCCGGACGGCGCCCGCGGCGCACCCTCCGACGGCAGGAGCGCGATGGCGCACGCACCCGGTCCCAGCGCCCTGTGGCTCGTCCGGCACGCGGAGAGCCAGGGCAACCTGGCCGACGCGCAGGCCCAGCGGAGCGGCGCCGGACGACTCGAGCTCGACGTCCGCGACCCCGACGTCCCGCTGTCGGCGGGCGGCGAGGAGCAGGCCGACGCGCTGGGCCGCTGGCTCGCCGGCCTGCACCCCGACGAGCGGCCGACGACCGTGCTGAGCTCCCCGTTCGCCCGGGCCGCCACCACCGCCGACCGGGCGGTGGCGGCCAGCGGCCTGGAGCTGACGATCCGCTACGACGAGCGGCTGCGGGAACGCGACTTCGGCTCCTTCGACGGGATGACGCGGGAGGGCATCCGCGACGAGTACCCCGACGAGGCCCGCCGGCGCGATCTGCTGGGCAAGTTCTACTACCGGCCCCCGGGCGGGGAGAGCTGGGCCGACGTCGCTCTCCGGGTGCGCAGCCTGCTGGCCACCGAGGCGCTGCGGCACGACGGTGAGCGGCTGATGTGCTTCTCCCACCAGGCGGTGGTGATGGTGTTCCGGTACGTGGTCGAGGAGCTGGCCGAGTCGCGGTTGCTGGAGATCGACCGGGACGAGCAGGTCGCCAACACGTCGGTCACCCGCTACGAGCGCGCGGACGACGGGCTCTTCCGGCTCGTCGACTTCAACAGCGTTACGCACCTGTCGGACGATCCGCAGGCCCCCGTGACCGAGGAGAACGATGTCCCGTCCCCAGCCTGATCCCGTCCTGGTCACCCCGCAGGTGCTGCGCGACTGGCGGCTGCCCGAGCCGACCGGCGGCAAGGACGCCCGCGGCTCGATCCTCGTGGTCGGTGGCAGCACCGAGACCCTCGGCGCGGTGCTGCTGGCCGCGGAGGCGGCGCTGCGGTCGGGGGCGGGGAAGCTGCAGGTGGTCGTCCCGTCGAAGGTCGCGCCGCACGTCTCGATCTCCCTGCCCGAGGCGCTGGTGCGCGGGGTCCCGTCGACGGCGGCGGGCGCGATCCGCGCCTCGTCGGCCGAGCTGGTGCTCGACCTCGCCGAGAGCGCCTCCGCGGTGCTGATCGGGCCGGGCATGGCCGACGAGGAGGAGACCCGCGGTCTGGTGGAGGCGATGCTGCCGCACCTCCAGGGGCCGGTCGCGTTGGACGCGCTCGGGCTCGCCGCGGTCACCGCCGACCCCGGCTGCCTGCACCATCTCGGCGGCGACGTCGTCCTCACCCCGAACCCGGCCGAGCTGGCGATCTCGTTGCACGCCGACCCGGCGGAGGTCGACGCCGACCCGGCCGGCGCGGCCCGCCGGCTGGCCGGGGCGGCGCAGGCCGCGGTCGGCCTCGGCGGGGCGACCAGCTGGGTCGCCGCCGCGGATGGCCGGCTGTGGGAGGACCAGAGCGGTGGGGCCGGGCTGGGGGTGTCCGGCTCCGGCGACGTCCGGGCCGGGGTGGTGGCCGGGCTGCTGGCCCGGGGCGCCGAGCCGACGCAGGCCGCGGTGTGGGCGGCGCACCTGCACGGGCGGGCGGGTGAGAGGCTGGCCGCGCGCGTGGGCAAGCTGGGCTTCCTGGCCCGCGAGCTGCCGCCGGAGATCCCGCGGGTGCTGGCCGAGGTCGACCTGTAGGGGGCGCTCGAGCCGTCGTCCGGCATCGGCCACCCTGGCGGGGTGACCAGCGCCGCGGACCTGCCGGACGTGCCCGCCCGCGAGGCTCGACGAGCTGACGGCGGCCGCCTTCCTGGCCGAGTGGGGCGCCGACGGACCACCCGCCGGTGCCGGCCCGGCGTCGCTGCGGTAAGCAGGGGAGCCGCCGCGGGGAGGGCCCGTGGCCTCGCGGAGGAGCAGCAGCGTGGCTGACAGCTACATCGGGGAGCTCGACTTCGGTGCGCCGGACATCGATCCGGCGGCGTTCGTGGCGCCCACGGCCGTCGTCGTCGGCAAGGTGACCATGGGGCCGCGCGCCAGCATCTGGTACGGCGCGATCGCCCGCGCCGACTCCGCGGCCATCGAGATCGGCGCGGACTCCAACATCCAGGACGGCTCCACGCTGCACAGCGACCCCGGCCATCCGCTGGTCATCGGCCGGGGCGTGACCGTGGGCCACAACGTGGTGCTGCACGGCGCCCGGGTCGACGACGACGTGCTGGTGGGCATGGGCAGCACCGTGCTCAACGGCGCCCACATCGGGTCGGGCTCGATCATCGCCGCGGGTGCGGTGGTCATGCAGGGCGCGGAGATCCCGCCGAACTCGCTGGTCGCCGGGGTGCCCGCCAAGGTCCGGCGGGAGACGACCGAGGACGACCGGACGGCGATCCGGCTCAACGCGACGAGCTACACCGACCGGCTCGACCAGCACCGCGCCGTCCGCCGGGTGCAGTGACGCCGACGGGCCGGGCGGCTCAGTTGCGGATCGTCTGCACCAGCGGGCAGGTGAACGGGTCGCGCTCGCCGATGCCCACCCGGTTCAGGTACTGCACGACCAGCCGGTACGAGCCGGCCAGCGACGTCTCGGTGTAGCTGATGCCGTGCGCCGCGCAGTGCTCGCGCACCATCGGCTGCACGTGCTTCAGGTTCGGCCGCGGCATGCTCGGGAAGAGGTGGTGCTCGATCTGGTAGTTCAGCCCACCCATCATGAAGTCGGTGAACCGGCCGCCGCGGATGTTGCGGGACATGAGCACCTGGCGGCGCAGGAAGTCGACCTTGGCGTTCTTCGGCACGACCGGCATGCCCTTGTGGTTGGGCGCGAACGACCCGCCCAGCAGCAGGCCGAAGACGCCCAGCTGGACGGCGACGAACGCCGCGGCGATCCCCGCCGGCATCAGCAGGAAGACCGCGGCGACGAACCCGCCGAGGCGCACCGCGATCAGCGCCAGCTCCAGCCGGCGGTGCGGCATCGACTTCTGCCGCACCAGCGTGGCGATGCTGTTGGCGTGCAGGGCCACGCCCTCCAGCGTCAGCAGCGGGAAGAACGCCCAGCCCTGGTGCCGGGTGAACCAGCCGCGCAGGCCGGTGGTGCGCTCGGCCGCGTCGTCGGGGGTGAAGGCCAGCACGGCGGAGGAGATGTCGGGGTCCTTGCCCTGCTGGTTGGGCGCGTTGTGGTGCTTGTTGTGCTTGCCCATCCACCAGCCGTAGCCGATGCCGGCGAAGCCGCAGGACAGCACCCGGGCGGACCACTCGTTGACCGCGTGGGAGCCGAAGGCCTGGCGGTGCGCGGTGTCGTGGCCGAGGAAGCCGAACTGGGCGCAGACGAGCGCCAGGACGGCGGCCAGGCCGAGCTGCCACCACGAGTTCCCCACGGCGACGACGGCTGCCCACACGCCGGCGAAGGCGGCGACGGTGAGGCCGATCCGGGTGACGTACCAGCCGCGGCGCCGGTCGAGCAGCCCGGCGTCCCGGACCCGGGCGGACAGCTCCGCGTAGACGCTGACCTGCCGGTTGCGTTCCGAGCGGCCGGCCGGGCGGGGGGTGCGCCGGGAACCGGCCGGGTCGGTCGGACGAGGGTCGGTCGCCTCGTCGAGGACGTGAGCGGACATCGCCGCCTCTCTGCTGGGGTGGCATGGAACAGTCCGGAGTTCGCCGACGGCGAGGGTGGACATCGCGCGGTCGGCGCTCCCCGACAGTAGGCGACGTTCCGCCGAGCCGCCTGACGATCACCGCCGGCCCGGTTCAGGCGCGCAGCAGCCGGCGGACGAGCGCGCCCACCTCACCGGTCTCCAGCAGGAAACCGTCGTGGCCGTACGGGGAGCTGATCAGGTGCAGCGGAACGCCGAGCCCGTCGGCGAGCCGTTGCTGCTGGGCCGGCGGGTAGAGCCGGTCGGAGTCCACGCCGGCCACCACCGAGCGCGCGGTCACCCGGGCGAGGGCCGCCTCGACCCCGCCGCGGCCCCGGCCGACGTCCCAGCTGTTCATCGCCTCGGTGAGCACCACGTAGCTGCCGGCGTCGAAGCGGGCGGCCAGCTTGGCGGCGTGGTGGGCGAGGTAGGAGGCGACGGCGAAACGGCCGTCGTCCTGGACCACCGTGCCGAAGCGGGCGTCGAGCTCCACGCCGCTGCGGTAGGTGAGGTGGGCGATCCGGCGGGCGATGCCGAGCCCGGTGACCGGGGCGTCCGCCCGGACGCCGGACCGCGGGTAGTCCCCGCCGGCCCAGGCCGGGTCGCTGCGGATCGCGGCCTGCTGGGTCGTCTGGGTGCCGATCTGGTCGGCGCTGGCGACGGCGCACGCGGCGATGGAGAACAGCCGCTCCACCCGCTCCGGCCGGCCGACCGCCCACTCCAGGGCGCGCATGCCGCCCATCGAGCCGCCGAGCACCGCCGTCCACCGGGCGATGCCCAGCGCGTCGGCGAGGGCGGCCTCGACGGCGACCTGGTCGGCGATGGTCACCTCGGGGAACCGGGAGCCCCAGGGCCGGCCGTCCGGCGCGGTCGAGGACGGGCCGGTGGTGCCCTGGCAGCCGCCGAGCACGTTGGCGCAGACGACGAAGAGCCGGTCGCTGTCCAGCGGTGACCCGGGGCCGATCAGGTCGGGCCACCAGCCCGCGGTGGGGTGACCGGGCCCGGCCGGGCCGGTGACGTGGCTGTCACCGGTCAGCGCGTGCTCGACCAGGACCGCGTTCCCGCCGTCGGGCGCGAGCGTGCCCCAGGTCTCGTACGCCACCCGCACGGCGGGCAGCGCGCCGCCGCGCTCGAGCACGAACGGCCGGTCGGGGTCGAGGTCGAGGAAGTGGCGGTCGCCGGCCGGGTCCGCCGGCGTCCAGCCGCCGGACCCGGCCGCCACCTCAGGCGCCCTTGGCGGCGCGGAACCCGGCCGCCAGGTCGGCCAGGATGTCCTCGATGCCCTCCAGGCCGACGGCCAGCCGCACCAGGCCCGGGGTCACCCCGGTGGTCAGCTGCTCCTCGGCGGTGAGCTGGGAGTGCGTGGTGGACGCCGGGTGGATGACCAGGCTGCGCACGTCGCCGATGTTGGCCACGTGGCTGTGCAGCTCGAGGGCCTCCACGAAGCGCCGGCCGGCCTCGGTGCCGCCGTGCAGCTCGAAGGTGAGCACCGCACCGGCCCCCTTCGGCGCGTACTTCTGCTGGGCCGCGTGCCAGGGCGAGGACGCCAGCCCCGGGTAGTTGACCCGGTCCACCTCGTCGTGGGCCTCGAGGAACCTCGCCACCTCGACGGTGTTGGCCACGTGCCGCTCCATCCGCAGCGACAGCGTCTCGATCCCCTGCACGACGAGGAACGCGTTGAACGGCGAGATCGCCGGGCCGAGGTCGCGGAGCAGCTGGACCCGCGCCTTGAGGGCGTAGGCCGGCGCACCCAGGTCAGCGTAGACCACGCCGTGGTACGTCGGGTCGGGCGTGGTGAAGCCGGGGAACTTCCCGCCGGTCCAGGTGAACGTCCCGCCGTCGACGATGAGCCCGGCGATCGCGGTGCCGTGCCCGCCCAGGTACTTGGTGGCCGAGTGGACGACGATGTCGGCCCCGAACTCGAAGGGCCGGATCAGGAACGGCGTCGCGATGGTGTTGTCGACGATCAGCGGCACGCCGTTGCGGTGCGCCACCCCGGCGACGGTCTCGATGTCGAGGACGTCGCCCTTCGGGTTGCCGATGGACTCGGCGAAGAAGGCCTTGGTGTTGTCCTGCACCAGCGACTGCCAGTTCGCCGCGTCGTCGGGGTCCTCGACGAAGGAGACGGTGATGCCCAGCTTGGGCAGCGAGTGGTGCAGCAGGTTGTAGGTGCCGCCGTAGAGCGAGGCGGAGGCGACGACGTGGTCGCCGGCCTCGGCGACGTTGAGCAGCGCCAGCGTCGTCGCCGACATCCCGCTGGCCACCGCCAGCGCCGCGACGCCGCCCTCCAGCGAGGCGACGCGCTGCTCGAGCGCGTCCTGCGTCGGGTTCATGATCCGGGTGTAGATGTTGCCCATCTCGGCCAGGCCGAACAGGTCCGCGGCGTGCTGGGTGTCGCGGAACTGGTACGCGGTGGTGGCGTAGATGGGCAGTGCGCGGGCCCCGGTGGTGGGGTCGGGCGCGGTTCCGGCGTGGATCTGCCGGGTCTCGAAGCTCCAGGCGGTCTTGTCGACGTCGGACATCGGTGCACTCCTCTGCAGGTCGGGAGACCCGTTCGGAGGGACTCCGTCCGTTGTCGGGCGGCGGTTGCCGCCCGGCCAGCTCTTCCCCTGGAGCACCTCAGACGGAGTTGAGGTTGCCGGGCAGCCAGCCAGGTGCTTGTCGCTGCCTCTCGTGAGCCGTCGATGATCTTAGGAGCTGCGCTCACGGCGGCACAATCGGCCCTCCTGGGCGGGCCGGTGGACCGGCTGCTCCCCGAAGAGGGCCAAAGTCGCGATTTTGGCCCTCTCGGGGCGGTCGGGCAGGCTGACTGCCGTGCGCGCGCTGGTGTTCGAGGAGTTCGGCGGGCCGCTGACGGTCCGGTCGGTACCCGACCCCGTGCCGGCGCCGGACGGCGTGGTCGTCCGGGTGGGCGCCAGCGGCATCTGCCGCAGCGACTGGCACGCCTGGTCCGGGCACGATCCGGACGTCGTCCTGCCGCACGTGCCCGGCCATGAGCTGGCCGGCACCGTGGCCGCCGTCGGGCCGCGGGTGCGCAGCTGGGTGGTGGGCGACCGGGTGACCGTGCCCTTCGTCTGCGCCTGCGGGCGCTGCGCACCCTGCCGGGAAGGTGCCGGGCAGGTCTGCCTGCGCCAGACGCAGCCCGGGTTCACCCACTGGGGGTCGCTGGCCGAGCTCGTCGCCCTGGACGCCGCCGACGTCAACCTGGTCGCGCTTCCCCCGGAGCTCGCGTTCGGCACCGCGGCCGGCCTGGGCTGCCGCTTCGCGACCGCGTTCCGCGCGGTCACCGGGGTGGCCCGGGTGCGCCCCGGTGAGTGGGTGGCGGTGCACGGCTGCGGCGGGGTGGGGCTGTCGGCGGTGCAGGTCGCCGTCGCGGCCGGCGCCCGCGTGGTGGCCGTGGACGTCTCCCCGGCCGCGCTGGACCTGGCCCGGCAGCTGGGCGCCGAGCACGTCGTGCCGGGGACGGCGGACGTGCCGGGCGCGGTCACCGAGCTGACCGGCGGCGGCGCGCACGTGTCGCTGGACGCCGCCGGCTCGGCCGTGACCTGCGTCAACTCCATCCGCGGCCTGCGCCCCCGCGGGCGGCACGTGCAGGTGGGCCTGCTGCCGCCGGCCGTCGGCCGCCCCGAGATCCCGATGGAGCTCGTCGTCGCCGGCGAGCTGGCCGTGCTGGGCAGCCACGGGATGGCCGCGGCCGACTACCCGCCGATGCTGTCGCTGATCGCGGCCGGCCGGCTGCGCCCGGACCTGCTGGTCACCCGGGAGCTGGCGCTCGCGGACGCCGGGCCGGCGCTGGCCGCGGTCGGCCGGGAGCCGGGGATCGCCGTCGTCACCCGGTTCTGAGACAGGAACGACCGTCGAGTACAGGAGAGGCAGCCCGATGAACAGTGTGGAGATCGGCCGGAGCACCGCGGTGGAGCTCGCCCGGTTGGTGCGGGACAAGGACGTGTCCCCCGTCGAGGTGACCGAGGTGGTCCTCCAGCGCATGGAGACCCTGGAACCGCACCTGCACGCGTTCTGCACCCCGACGCCCGAGCTGGCCCGCGAGCAGGCCCGCCGGGTCGAGCAGGCGATCATGCGGGGCGACGAGGTCGGCCCCCTCGCGGGGGTTCCGCTGGGGATCAAGGACCTCGTGTCCACGGCGGGCATCCGGACAGCGGGTGGGTCCATGGCCTACCGGGACTTCGTCCCGGCGGAGGACGACGTCGTCGTCGAACGGCTGGGGGCGGCCGGCGCCATCACCATCGGCAAGACCAACGTCCCGGAATTCGGCTACAGCGGCGTGGGCCACAACCCGGTCTTCGAGACCACCCGCAATCCGTGGAACACCGAGCTCACGCCGGGAGGATCGAGCTCGGGTTCCGGGGCGGCGGTCGCTGCCGGACTCGGCCCGGTCGCCGTCGGCAGTGACGGTGGTGGCTCGGTCCGGATCCCGGCGGCCCTGTGCGGCATCTTCGGCATGAAGCCGTCCATGGGTCGTGTTCCGCTCTACCCCGGGTGCCGGGACGAGCGGTACCCCGGGTTCTCGAGCTGGGAATCCCTCGAACACATCGGCCCGCTCAGCCGGACGGTCGCGGACGCGGCCCTCATGCTCAGTGTCATGGCCGGGCCGGACCCCCGGGACCGGCACTCCATCCCCTGCGCCGACGTGCACTGGCTCGATGCGATCGCGGAGGACGTTCGTGGGCTGAGGGTCGCGCTCAGCCTCGACTGGGGCTACGCCGCGGTCGCCCCCGAGGTCAGGAGCGTGGTCTCGGCGGCCGCCACGGTGTTCGAGGGCCTGGGCTGTTCCGTCGAGCTCCGGGACCCGGGTTGGGACGACCCGTACCTGGCCTTCTGGGGAGCCGTCGCCCAGGACTCCGATCTGGCGGGCATGCGCGCCCTGCTCCCGGAGCACGCCGCGCAGATGACGCCGCACCTCGTCGACTTCCTGCAGCGCCCGTGGACCGCCGAGGAGCTGACCGCTGCGCGCACCGCCCGCCAGGCGCTGTCGAACACGATGTGGCGCTTCATGCAGGACGTCGACCTCGTGCTGACCCCCACGGTGTGCGTGCCGGCCTTCCCGGTGCACATGCAGGGCCCGGAGAAGGTGGACGGCCGCATCGTGCCCCCACCGGCCGCCACGGTCGCGCTCACCTCACCGATCAACCTCACCGGCCAGCCGGCCGCGTCCGTCCCGGCCGGCTTCACCGCCGGCGGCCTGCCGGTGGGCATGCAGATCATCGGGGGGCACCTCGCCGACCGCACGGTGCTCGCGGCGTCCGCCGCGTTCGAGGCGGCCGCGCCCTGGAGCGGCCGGTGGCCCGGACTGCTCGATGAGCTGGGCCTCTGATCCGGCCCCGACCCGGGTCACCGGGCCGGTACCGCCGCGGTCACTCCGTGGGGGACGACGGCTCCTGCTCCGGACCCGTCTCCTGCTCCGGCTCGGACTCGGTGGTGGTCGGCGCCCGGGTCGTCGTCGGGGCGCGCGAGGACGACGGCGGCTGCTCGCCGGTCTCGTCGTCGTCCGGCCGGGTCGGGGAGGTGCTCCGGGACGGCGTCGCCCCGCCGGGGGTGGTGGTCGGGGACACCGTGCCGGTGGGGCCGCCGGGCACCGGGACGTCGCTGGTCGGCGCGGTGGGCTCGGTCGGCTCGGCCGGCTCGGTGGTGGGCGCCAGTTCCGAGACCGGCACCCGGACGGTCTGCCCGTCGATCGTCTCGACCGTCGTGTACTCGACCGCGGGACGCACCACGAGGTAGAGGGAGAAGAACGCGACGAACAGCACCGCCAGGACGACGGTCGAGGTGTGGGCGCGGCCGATCCGGGCCGGAACCCGCTGCCGCCAGAACCGGACCGGGGCCGGCGCCTCCGTCGTCGGCGCGGGCTGTGCGGCCGTGGACGGGAGGATCTGGGTCGGCTGGTCGCCCGACGGTGCGCTCATGCCGCACCGCCGGTCCGGGCCCGGTCCTCGGCCAGCGCCTCGTCCTGGACGCTGGGCGCGCTGGCGCGCAGTGACACGCCCTCGCGGGACAGCGCCAGCGCCACCCGGGCCCGCAGGTCCCGGCTCACCTCGAACTGCTTGCCGGGCAGGGTGCGCGCCACGATCCGCACGTTCACCTCCTCCAGGGACAGGCTCTCCACGCCCATCACGCTGGGCTCGTCGAGCAGCAGGCGGTGCAGTCGCTCGTCGGCGAAGGCGTGCTGGCCCACCTGCCGCAGCACGTCCTGCACCCGGTTGACGTCGGCGCTGGAGGGCACCGGCACGTCGACCACGGCCCGTGCCCAGTCACGGGAGAGGTTCACGACCTTGACGATCTGGCCGTTGGAGACAATCACCACCTCGCCGTCGGGCGAGCGCACCCGGGTGATCCGCAGCGTGACGTCCTCGACCGTGCCGACGGCCGGGTCGCCGCCGCCCAGGACCTGGATGGAGACGACGTCACCGAAGCCGTACTGCCGCTCGGTGATGAGGAAGAAGCCGGCCAGCACGTCGCCGACGACCCGCTGCGCGCCGAAGCCCAGGCCGACGCCCAGCACGGTGGCCGGCGCGACGAGGCCGGTGATCGGGATGCCGAGCCGGTCGAGCACGAAGAAGACCGCGATCGAGTAGATCAGCACGATCCCGACCCAGGTCAGCACCTGGGTCAGCGAGTGCCGGTGCTTCGCCGCCTCCGACCGGACCAGCGCGTCGGAGCCGCTGGCGGTGGCGTCGATCCGGTCGGTGATCCGGCCGCCGATCCAGCCGACGAAACGGGCCAGCAGCACCGACCCGAGGACGATCAGCACGACCTCGAGCCCGCGGCCGCGGAGCCAGTCGAGGAGGTCGTTCACGGGGCGATCACCTGGACGTCCATCGGCGTCCAGTGTGGCCCGCCGGCCCACCGGTCCGCTCGTGGGGGGCGGTGATCCGATCGTGATCATCCCCGGTTTGCGTTGCCCGCGGGGCATGCCGCACGGTGAGATGAGCTGCGCCGCCCCGAGCACCGGGACGACGGCCGACCGACCGACGTGAAGGGAGAGGCGCCGCACCGCGGCGCCAGACACATCATGTCCAGCACACCCACAGCACCACCCGGCCACACCGGGGACGAGCCGGGCCCCCGCCGCGTGGGGTCGTTCGCCGATCGGCACCCCGCCCTCGCCCAGCCGCCCGCGGAGACCGGCCGCACGGGCACGCTCGACACCGTCGTCTTCGGCGTCGCCGCGGTCGTCGCCCTGGCCTTCGTCGCCTGGGGCTTCATGGCGCCGGGGAACCTGGGCAGCACGAGCGGGAGCGCACTGGCCTGGGTCGAGGAGAACCTCGGCTGGCTGTTCGTCGTCCTGGCGTCCGGGTTCGTCATCTTCGTGATCTGGGTGGCGGCCAGCAAGTACGGCCGCATCCCGCTGGGCCGGGACGGCGAGCGGCCGGAGTTCCGGACGGTCTCCTGGATCGCGATGATGTTCAGCGCCGGGATGGGCATCGGGCTGATGTTCTTCGGTGTCAGCGAGCCGCTGTCGCACTACGTCGCGCCACCTCCGCGCAGCGTCGACGCCGAGACGCCCGAGGCCGTCTCCACGGCGATGGCGACCACGCTGTTCCACTGGACGCTGCACCCCTGGGCGATCTACGCGGTGGTCGGCCTGGCCATCGCCTACGGCACCTTCCGCCGCGGGCGCCGGCAGCTGATCAGCGCCGCGTTCATCCCGCTGATCGGGGAACGGCGCGCCGCCGGCCCGGCCGGCAAGGTCATCGACGTCCTGGCCATCTTCGCCACCCTCTTCGGGTCGGCCGCCTCGCTGGGCCTGGGGGCCCTGCAGATCGGCAGCGGGGTGGAGATCCTCGGCTGGGCCGGCACCGTGGGCAACGGCCTGATCGTCGCGATCATCGCGGTGCTGACCGCGGCGTTCGTCGCCTCGGCGGTCTCCGGCGTCGCCAAGGGCATCCAGTGGCTGTCCAACATCAACATGGTGCTGGCCCTGGTGCTGGCGGTGTTCGTCTTCGTCGTCGGCCCGACGGTGCTGATCCTCAACCTGCTCCCGACCACGATCGGCAACTACTTCGCCGACCTCGGCGAGATGGCTGCCCGGACCGAGGCCAGCGGCGGCGACGCGATGGCCGAGTGGCTGCGCGGCTGGACGGTCTTCTACTGGGCGTGGTGGATCAGCTGGACGCCGTTCGTCGGGCTGTTCATCGCCCGGATCAGCCGGGGCCGCACCATCCGGCAGTTCGTCACCGGCGTCCTGCTGGTGCCCAGCGCGGTCAGCCTCATCTGGTTCGCGGTGTTCGGGGGGGGCGGGGATCGCCGCCCAGCAGGACGGTGCGGACGTGGCCGGGCAGTCGACCCCGGAGGGCCAGCTGTTCGGCGTGCTGGAGACCTATCCGCTCGCCACGGTGATGACGGTGCTGGTCATGGTGCTCGTGGCGATCTTCTTCGTCTCCGGCGCCGATGCCGCCTCGATCGTGATGGGCTCGCTGTCCGAGCGGGGCACCCTCGAGCCGACCCGGCGGATCGTCATCTTCTGGGGCATCGTGATGGGGGCGGTGGCGGCGATCATGCTGCTGGTCGGGGAGGACGCGCTCACCGGGCTGCAGAACCTCACGATCATCGCCGCGCTGCCGTTCTCGCTGGTGATGGTGGGCATGGCCGTGGCGCTGGCCAAGGATCTGCGCACCGATCCGATGATGCTGCGCCGGGCCTTCGCCAGCGAGGCCGTCGAGCAGGCCGTCGTCGAGGGCATCACCCGGCACGGCGACGACTTCGCGCTGGTCGTCGAGCCTTCCCCCGGTGCCGACCTGTCCTCCCGGTCCCCGGATCCCGGGGACGGGGCCGGCGCCGGGCAGGTCGGCTCGCCGGTGCCGCAGCCGGCGGACCGGGACGTCGCCTCGCGGTCGGAGGTCGGTACGGCCGGACGGCCCCAGGAGCCGCGCGGCTGATCGCCGCACCGGGCTCGGGACCAGGGTCTTTGGTCCCGAGCCCGGGCCCTCGGCTTGATCACGAGCGGCGCCTGCCGAAGTCGGAGCGAGAACTCCCCGTTCTCATCCGACTCCGGAGGATCCTCGATGGCCCGCTCGCTGCCCCTGCGCACGCTCCCTGCCGCGCGCCCGGGCGGCGCCTCGGGGTGGTTCGCCGACCGCCGGCTGGCGGTGAAGTTCGGGTTCGTGCTGGGCGTCGTCGTCCTGGTGTTCGGCTCGCTGCTCACCGCGCTGCTCACCTCGAACGGCTCGGTGCGCGACGCCAACGAGCGCCTCGACCGGCTGGCCACCGCCCAGGAGCTGGTCCTGCAGCTCGACACCCGGGCCAGCGAGCTGAAGGTCGACGGCTTCAAGGCGCTGGTGCGGCCGGTGCCGTCGGAACAGCTCGCCGAGCTGGCCGACGACGTGGCGACCCCCACCCGGTTGCTCGCCGAGCTGGCGGAGGTCCCGCTCAGCGGTGCACCCGCCGACGCCGCGGCGCAGGTGCAGGCGACCTACGTGACCTACCTGGACGCGATCAGCTCCTTCGTCGAGGCGGCGGTGGCGGACCAGGCCGGTGCGCGGCTGCAGTGGGAGGGCATCCAGGCCGCCAACGACCTCACCGACGGTGCCGTGAGCGAGGCGAAGGCCGCCCTCGAGGCCGCGACCACCGCGACCCAGGTCGAGCTCTCGGCGGCGATCACCAGCGCCGACCGCACCGCCGTGGTCGTGGTCGGCATCGGCCTGGTGCTCGTCGTCGGCATCTGCCTGCTCACCCAGCGCTCGCTGACCCGCCCCATCGTCCGGGTGGAGGCCACCCTGGCGGCGATGGCCACCGGCGACCTCACCGTCGAGTCGGGGGTGACCAGCCGCGACGAGGTCGGCCGGATGGCGCAGTCGCTGGCCGCGGCCCAGCAGCACCTCCGCACGGTGCTCGCCGGTGTCGCCGCGTCGGCGGATGCGGTGGCGGCGTCGTCGGAGGAGTTGTCGGCGTCCTCGGCGCAGATCTCGGCGTCGGCGGAGGAGACCAGTGCGCAGTCGGGTGTGGTGTCGGCGGCGGCGGAGGAGGTGTCGCGGAACGTGGGCACGGTGGCTGCGGGTGC
>JABAKE010000314.1 GCA_019779905.1 Modestobacter lapidis
TGGCGGCCGATGATCTGAAGCCGATGTTCGGCCCGCAGCTGTTGGATCGTGCCGCGGAGTTGCTGGCCGCGAAGAACCGGATCGATGCCGAGCTGGCGCGCACGGTGCGGGAGTGCGAGCTGACCCAGGCCTCGGAGCACGACGGGTTGAAGACGACGCAGTCCTGGCTGCGCGGGCACGGCCGGCTGTCACCGGCCGCGGCGTCCCGGCTGGTGCACTCGGGTCGGGCGCTGGAGCAGCTGCCCGCGGTCGCCGCGGCCTTCGCCGCGGGTGAGGTGACCGCCGAGCAGGTGGCGGTGATCGCCCCGATCACGACCGGGGAGCGGCTGGCGGCGGCGGCCGATCAGGGTGTGGACGTGGCCGAGGTCGATGCGGCGCTGGCGCTGGCCGCGGCGACCCAGCCCTACGACACGCTGCGGGGCTGCGTGCAGCGCTACTGCGCCGCCCTGGATCCCGACGGCCCCGAGCCCGACCCCACCGAGGGGCGCCGGCTGGCCATCGCCAAGCACGCCGATGGCAGCATCACCGGCCGGTTCGACCTCGATGCCGTCGGTGGGGAGAAACTGCAGGCCGC
>JABAKE010000315.1 GCA_019779905.1 Modestobacter lapidis
ATTCTAATCCAAATAGAATCCTAGATTATCTAGGATTAGTTTTATTTGAATAGATTTCTATCTTATCATTATCTTGATAATTGGATAAGTCTATCTTATTTGAATTTGAAAAATTTGGATAAGTATATCTTATCATTATCTTGATAATTGGATAAGTCTATCTTATTTGAATTTAAAAATTTGGATAGTTATTATCTTGTTTGAATTTGAATATTTGGATAAGTGTATCCTAATATATTTGAATTTGAATATTTGGATAAGTGTATCCTAATATATTTGAATTTGAAAATTTGGATAAGATAAAAGTCTCCTAACATTTTGAATTTCAAATTTTGGATAAGCCTATCTTGTTAATTTGGATAAGTCTATCTTGTTAGATTTGAAATTTAAAATAGAGATAGGAAAGTTTATGATAAGATGACTAGATATTAGGCATTTTTGAATCCTAATATGATGATGGTTATTTTGAATATGTGATATTGTAAAAATAACAAAATAGGAAAGTCCTATCCCTAATATAACTCCTCAAAATTTCGGCTACACTAGGGTTTGAAACCCTAGTGTGTCACA
>JABAKE010000316.1 GCA_019779905.1 Modestobacter lapidis
GCACATGATCTCTTAGAAAGTGATGTCGGATCTCAATATGTTTGGTGCGATAGTGCAAACAGGGATTTTTAGAAATATTTATTGCACTAGTGTTATCACACCGAATAGGAATATGATTAAATGAAATACCATAATCCTCAAGTTGCTGTTTGATGTAAAGAACCTGAGCACAGCAACTACCAGCAGCAACATATTCTGCTTCAGCAGTAGATAAGGCAACTGACGTTTGTTTCTTGCTAAACCAAGAAACAAGAGCATGACCTAAGAAATGACAAGTGCCACTTGTACTTTTCCTGTCAGTTTTGCATCCTGCAAAATCAGCATCAGAATAACTTGCAATGGTAAAGGGTACATGCTTGGGATAAAATAAACCTAAGTCACTTGTCCCACTGATATACTTGAAAATACGTTTGACAGCAAGCAGATGTGATTCCATAGGATTAGCTTGAAAGCGAGCACATAAACATACACTGAACATAATGTCAGGTCTACTAGCAGTCAAATAGAGTAAGCTGCCGATCATACCTCTGTAGAGTTTTTGGTCAACTTTCTTACCATTTTCGTCAAGA
>JABAKE010000317.1 GCA_019779905.1 Modestobacter lapidis
AAAAACACTTTATTTAATAATAAAAATTTACAAAGTATCACATAACACACTTACTAACACAACTTTACTCATATTGACTAACATGAAACAATAAGACTCACTAAGACTTAACATATACTCACATGAAATAACAAAACTAACTTAGCATGCTAAAACACATAAAATGATACTCTTTTGAAACAAACTAACATGCTAACACATAAAATAACAAATCCTACGAAATAAACTAGCATGCAATAACCCATAAAATAACCCTAATGCACAAGCTAACATGAGATCACATAACTCACATAAAATAACACCAAATAACATCCAAATGCATGGGCTAACCTAGAATCACATAAAATGATAAAATAACTCACATGAAATAACAATCCTAATCATGATTTCTAACACACTATCATAAATAATAATATGCTTACTAACATGATAAATCTACATGGAATAACAAAGCTATAAACCTACAAACCCTATCATGCATTTACATATGCTCTAAACATTAACTACCATGCAAGACTTACACTATCATGCATGCTAATCATCCTAAGCTATCATGTACATACTATCA
>JABAKE010000318.1 GCA_019779905.1 Modestobacter lapidis
CACATGAGGAGTGCTATTTTTCAAGTATGGATGGCTGAGTGTTTTGCATATTGCATAGTCTGTCCGATGTCCATTTTCCCTAGAGTACCGGTTACTCTGGATGACACAGATTGTAGGAGTCGTAGGAAAGCGTTGCAATTCGATTGCCTTTTAGGTTCCATTTTTAGACGCCGAAGGGTTGCCTTACCCTGAAGTGTCAGGGACACTAGTGTATCGTAATTCGATTGCCTTTTCATAGGACTTATTTTTGCATGCCGAAGGGTTGCCTGACCCTAAAGCGATAGGATCATTTGTCCAAAGAGTCATTCGGGTTTAACATACCCATTTGTTTGGGGTCCTAGAAATGAGAAAATGTGGCCCATCCACAGGGATGAGCTCAGGTAAGAAAATCGGCCAATGTGTCGCTCGTAAGGCCAAACGGCCCTTACACAAAACGCGCTATGTTGGGCCACATCTTTCTCAGATCAAAGATCCAAATTGCATATTTGTTGTGGTTGTCCATTGCTTGCAGTATAGTAGCTAGGCTCCCTAAAAAGTGCCTTGTTACGAGTCTCATCTATTTCCATTA
>JABAKE010000319.1 GCA_019779905.1 Modestobacter lapidis
ATAGAAACCATAGATTCGCGTCGCCTACTTGCTGAAAGCACAACACAAATGGAATGGCTGATCATTCATTGTATGAAGTTTTTAAGACCTCACTAATCAGCCCTACACTTTTTAGTTCATAATGAATGAAATGAACCCCCGGATGAAGAGAAAATCTCCCCTCCCTTTTACTAAACCATGGGGAGCCCCGAGTGGTTTACCGGACAAATTGAGTTGTCGTGACGATACCTTTCTT
>JABAKE010000320.1 GCA_019779905.1 Modestobacter lapidis
AACTCAGTGCACACATCTTCCCAGGTCTTCAGCTTTGCCTCATCGAGAGAGAGATACCACTTCGATGCTGATCCCTTGAGTGATTCTTGGAACATTTGAGCTAACAGCTCATCATCGGCCCCACGAGGCTGCATTGCCCTGACATACATCTTCAAATGGGTTTTAGGACAACCCATTCCATCGAATTTCTCTAACTCTGGCATTCTGAAACTGAACGGCATGCGGGCTTTAGGAAACAAGGAATAGGAGGTGACATCGACCATGTCGTCAGCCCGACGCATCCCTTTCAAAGCTTTCTCTAAAGCTTCGATCTTACTTGACAACAGAATTGAATCCGTAGAAAGGAACTGTGGTCCATCAAGCTCACCATCTAGGTTAATGGGCTTAGACTTAACTCCTGACTGGGCCTTGGCACTATCTTCAACATGGGCTTGAGAAACTGGGTCAGATACTTTCTTTAGGTTTTCTGCATGGGCTTCCTCAATCTGACTTGAACTGACCTGCTTCTCCATAGCTTCCTGGGACATCTTCTTAATCTTCTCAGTCTCTTGAGTCAATGCATCGATC
>JABAKE010000321.1 GCA_019779905.1 Modestobacter lapidis
TGGATGAGTGTATTTGAGTGAGTATGTGTACGTATTTGAGACCCTAGAATTATACCCTTTTATATTAAGCCTTCCCCAAAATTACCATTGTGCCCTTGTGTTCATATATAAGGGCCTAAGGCCCTTACTCTTGGCATTTGTAACATAAAAGAGGAGAGAAAGGGAGAGAGAGACCAAGGGAGAGAGTGAGAGAGAGAGAGTGCCGTGGAGAGAGAGGGACTTGGTGGCGGAGGATTCCGGCGACGGCGGATCGACGGCGGCAACGTGGAGGAAGGTAAACCCATTTTTCCTTCCTTTTTACCCACGTTTTCCTCCATTGTGGCTTAAGATTTTCGGAGTTTTTCGTGATATTGATGAATGGCATGATGATATATATGATGGAGAATGTTTTGTGCATGAATTAGAAGGATATAGTGTTATAAATTCGGAGTTTTAAGCTTGGGGGTTATGGTTTTACAGAAAATGGGTTTTTAGGGCTTTGATTCGTATGAAATGAGTTTGGGATGGTTTTTGATGTTGTTTTTGGAGGGGTTTTAATGTTTGAGCATTGTATGATGGTTGTATGG
>JABAKE010000036.1 GCA_019779905.1 Modestobacter lapidis
ATCGGCTTCAGGTCATCGGCCGCCAGCGCGTCCAGGGCCGAGGTCAACTCGCCCATGACACCTCCCGCAGCGCTTCGAACTGGTGTTCGAAGTCTACCGTCGGCGAACTGTCGTCGCAAGGTGAAAGTCCTGGTCAAAAGGTGGATATGGCCACTGAGGACGCTTCGGTAGGACGCGCCGGCGGGCTGTCGGACCGACAGCCATGTCGGTCGAGGAGGAGCACGTCGAGAGAGCGGGAGCGTGCGGTCCGTCGCGGCGGCAGCTGCGCTCAGCGCCGCTGAACCGCAGTGGACAACGACAGACGCGCTCAGCGGCGGGTGCGGTACCGCAACAGGACGACGCCGCTGCCGAAGCGGCGTTCCTCGGTCAGCTCGAGATCCAGCCGCAGCCCGGCCGGCAGCCACGGGGTGCCGCCGCCCACCACCACCGGGACGACGAACACCGAGCACTCGTCCACCAGCCCGGCGCGCAGCGCTGCGGCCGCCAGGGTCGGCCCGCCCAGGCCGACGTCGCGATCGGCCCGGTCCACCAGCTGCCGCACCGCCGCGGGGTCGAAGCTCCGCTCGAGCCGGGTTCGGGCGGTGGTCACCGCCGCCAGCGTCGTGGAGTACACGACCTTGTCCGCTCCGCGCCAGATCCGCGCGTAGTCGCGCACGTACGGCGGCGCGCCGGCGAGCCAGTCGTCGGCGGCCCAGACGGCCATCGTGTCGTAGGTCCGGCGCCCGTAGAGGTACGTGCCGACGCCCTCCTCCTGCTCGTTGACGAAGCGGTGCACCTGCTCGTCCGGCTCCGCCCAGGCGAAACCACCGTCCGCGTCGGCCACGAAGCCGTCCAGCGAGGCGATCGAGTTGTAGGTCAGCGCGGCCATGGCGGTTCCCCGGTTCCCCGGCACGCGGCCGGTGTCGTCGTCGGAGGGAGGACTGTCCTCGCCGGCCCCCCTCATCGGTCGATGGGGAACCCGGGGGCGGACGGGTAGGTGCGCCGGGCAGAATGGCGTCCCGTGTCTGGCGCCAACGACCCCTACGACCCCAAGCAGGTCGCTGCGCTGTCTCCGGAGGCCCTCGACGCCGCCGTGGGCGCGGCGATCGAGGCCTTCGCCGCCGCTGCCGACCTGGAGGCGCTGGCCGCCGTCCGGCCGGCGCACCTCGGCGACCGCGCGCCGGTGCTGCTGGCCCGCCGCGAGCTCGGCGCGCTCCCGCCGGCCGCCCGCTCCGATGCCGGCAAGCGCGTGAACGCGGCGCGCACGGCCGTCACCGAGGCGCACGCCGCCCGGTTGGCCGAGCTGGAGGCCGAGCGGGACGCCCGCGTGCTGGCCGAGGAGCGGGTCGACGTCACCCTGCCCTGGGACCGCACCCCCCGGGGCGCCCGGCACCCGCTGACCACGCTCACCGACCGGATCTCCGACATCTTCGTCGCGATGGGCTACGGGATCGCCGAGGGCCCCGAGCTCGAGGCGGAGTGGCTCAACTTCGACGCCCTCAACATCGGGGCCGACCATCCGGCCCGCACGATGATGGACACCTTCTTCGTGGCCCCCGAGGATTCCGGCCTGGTGCTGCGAACCCACACCAGCCCGGTGCAGGCGCGCACCATGCTGTCCCGCACCCCGCCGATCTACGTGGTCGCGCCGGGTCGGGTGTACCGGACCGACGAGCTCGACGCGACGCACACCCCGGTCTTCCACCAGCTCGAGGGGCTGGCGGTGGACCGCGGCCTGAGCATGGCCCACCTGCGCGGCACGCTGGACCACCTGGCCCGGCAGCTGTTCGGGGCGGACGCGATCACCCGCTGGCGGCCGTCCTACTTCCCGTTCACGGAGCCGTCGGCGGAGTTCGACGTCTGGTTCCCCGAGCACCGGGACGGCCCGCGCTGGGTCGAGTGGGGTGGCTGCGGCATGGTCAACCCGCGGGTGCTGGTGGCCTGCGGCATCGACCCGGCCGAGTACACCGGCTTCGCCTTCGGGATGGGCATCGAGCGGGCCCTGCAGTTCCGCCACGGCGTCGGCGACATGCGCGACATCGTCGAGGGCGACGTCCGGTTCACGCGAGCATTCGGGGTAGAGCAGTGACCGACCGTCATTGGATTGAGGTAGCAGAGTAATGCGGGTGCCCATCGGCTGGCTGGCCGAGCACGTCGACCTGCCGGCGGAGACCGGCGTCGAGGAGCTCGACGACGCCTTCGTGCGGCTGGGCCTGGAGGTCGAGGAGGTGCACCGCCCGCCGGAGACCACCGGCCCGCTGGTGGTCGGCCGGGTGCTGGAGATCGAGGAGCTGACCGGCTTCAAGAAGCCGATCCGCTACTGCCGGGTCGAGGTCGGCGAGGCGGAACCAAGGGGCGTCGTCTGCGGCGCCCGCAACTTCGCCGTCGATGATCTCGTGGTCGTCGCCCTCCCCGGGGCCGTGCTGCCCGGGAACTTCGCGATCGCCGCCCGGACGACGTACGACCACGTCTCCGACGGGATGATCTGCTCGGTCCGCGAGCTCGGCATCGGCGAGGACCACGCCGGCATCCTGGTGCTCGGCCGCGGTGGGGACGGTCCGGCACCGGGCACCCCGGCGGCCGGCGTCGTCGGGCTGGACGACGCCGTCGTCGAGCTGGCCGTCACCCCCGACCGGGGCTACTGCCTGGCGATGCGCGGCATCGCCCGGGAGATGGGCACCGGGCTGGGCGTCGGCTGGCGCGATCCCGGTGCGGCCACCCCGCCGGCCTGGTCGGGTGCGCCCGCCTGGCCGGTGGAGATCGCCGACCCGGCTCGCTGCGACCGCTTCTCCATGGTGGCCCTGGAGGGCCTGGACCCGACCGCGCCGAGCCCGTGGTGGATGCGGCGCCGGCTGGCGCAGTCCGGTATCCGCAGCATCTCGCTGGCCGTCGACGTCACCAACTACGTGATGCTCGAGCTCGGCCAGCCGATGCACGCCTTCGACCGGGACGCCGTCACGGGCCCGATCGTGGTGCGCCGCGCGACGGTGGGGGAGCGGCTGACCACGCTGGACGGCGCGAACCGCGCGCTCGATGAGGACGACCTGCTGATCACCGACGACACCGGGCCGATCGGCCTGGCCGGCGTGATGGGCGGCGCCTCGACCGAGATCGGCAGCACCGGGGGCGGGGCCACCACCGCCGTGCTGCTGGAGGCGGCCCACTGGGAGCCCACCGGCATCGCCCGCAGCGTCCGCCGGCACAAGCTGCCCAGCGAGGCTGCCAAGCGCTTCGAGCGCGGCACCGACCCGGAGATGACCGTGGTCGCGCTGGCCCGCGCCGCCGCGCTGCTCGGCGAGTACGGCGGGGCGACCGTCGTCGGCGGGCCGGTCGACCTCGACGTCCGCGCGCCCCGCCCGGCCATCCGGCTCGACGTCGCGATGCCCGGCCGGATCGCCGGTGTCGCCTACCCGCCGGCCCAGGTGACCGAGGCGCTGGCCGCGGTCGGGGCGGTGGTCGAGGCCGACGGCGATCTGCTCTCGGTCACCCCGCCGTCGTGGCGGCCGGACCTCACCGACCCCGCCGACCTGGTCGAGGAGGTCGTCCGGCTGGCCGGCTACGACGACGTGCCCTCGGTCCTGCCCAGCGTGCCCCCGGGGCGCGGGCTCACCGAGCGGCAGCGCCGTCGCCGCAGCATCGGCCGCGCGCTGGCCGAGGCAGGCTACGTGGAGGCGCCGTCCTACCCGTTCGTCGGGACGGCGGCGCTGGACGCGCTCGGCCTGGCCGAGGACGACGCCCGGCGGCAGGTCGTGGTGGTCCGGAACCCGCTGTCGGAGGAGGAGCCGGCGCTGCGGACGACGCTGCTGCCCGGCCTGCTCGCCTCGCTGGCCCGCAACCTCGCCCGCGGGCAGCGTGATCTGGCCGTGTTCGAGCACGGCTCGGTCTTCCCCGGCGACGAGCGCACCCCCGCGCCGCTGCCCGGCGTCGACCGGCGCCCGGACGACGCGACCCTGGCCGCGCTGCTGGGCGCGGTTCCGGCCCAGCCGTGGCACGTCGCGGTGGCGCTGGCCGGCAACCGCGAGCCGCGCGGCTGGTGGGGGCCGGGGCGCCCGGCCGACTGGGCCGACGCGGTGCAGGCCGCCCGCACGGTCGCCGCGACGGCCGGCGTCGAGCTGACCGTCCGCGCCGGCGAGCTGCCGCCCTGGCACCCCGGGCGCTGCGCCGAACTGCTCGTCGGCGACCGGGTGGTCGGCCACGCCGGTGAGCTGCACCCGCGGGTGTGCGCTGCGCTCGAGCTGCCCGCCCGCACCTGCGCGATGGAGCTCGACGTCGACGCGCTGCCGGCCGCCCCCGTGCCGGTCGGGCCGCACATCTCCACGTTCCCGCCGGTGCACATGGACGCTGCCCTGGTGGTGCCCGTCGAGCAGCCCGAGGCCGCCGTGCGGGCCGCGCTGGCCGAGGGGGCGGGGGAGCTGCTGGAGGACCTGCGGCTCTTCGACGTCTACACCGGCACCCCGGTGCCCGAGGGCCGGCGGTCGCTGGCCTACGCATTCACCTTCCGCGCCGCGAACCGGACGCTGAACCGGGAGGAGGCCGGGGAGGCCTTCTCCCGGGCGGTCGAGTCGGCGGCCCGAGCGACAGGAGCCCACCTCCGTGCGTAAGGACCCCGTCCCCCTCACCACTCGCAAGCTCGCGGCGAGCCTCTGGACGGGGCCATGCTGACCGGCACGGTGGCCCTGGTCACCGGCGCCTCCACCGGCATCGGCCGGCATCTGGCCGAGGGGCTGGCCGCCCGCGGCGCCGCGGTGGCCGGGCTGGCCCGCGGCGCCGACCGGCTGACCACGGCGATGCGCGAGGTGGCCGCGGCCACCGGCGCCCGGACGCTGGCGGTGGCCGCCGACGTCACCGACCGGGCGGCCGTCGAGGCCGCCGTCCAGCGGGTCACCGACGAGCTCGGTCCGGTCGACCTGCTGGTCAACAACGCCGGGCTGATCGACGCCGCCGAGGTGCCGCTCTGGGAGGCCGATCCCGACCAGTGGTGGCAGGTGGTGGAGAGCCAGGTGCGCGGGCCGTTCCTGCTCGCGCGCGCCGTCGTCCCGACGATGGTGGCCCGCGGCGGTGGCCGGGTGATCGGCCTGGGCAGCGGCCTGGGCACCCGCGGCAGCGCCGAGTACAGCGCCTACTCCGCTGGCAAGAGCGCGCAGATGCGCATCACCGAGGGCATCGCCCTGGCCGGCGCCGCGCACGGGGTGCGGGCCTTCGACCTGGCGCCCGGGGTGGTGGACACGACGATGACCCGGGCCATGCCCATGCACGCCGGGCGCACCGAGTGGACCCGGCCCGAGGACGTCGTGGCGCTGGTCGTCGCGATCGCCGCGGGTCAGCTGGACGCCTGGTCGGGACGGTTCTTCCGGGCCGGCGCCGACGACCTGGACCTGCTCCGGGCGACGGCCCCCACCGGCGACGGCCGGCAGTTGCGGCTGCGACCGTTCGGGGACGCCGATCCGATCGGCTGACCCGGTGCGGGCGCCCGGCCGACGTCGCCCGCCCCATTAGGCTCCCGGCATGCTGCGCGAGGGTCCCATCCCGCAGGCCGTGCAGGGCTTGCTCGAGTACCTGGTCGGGTTCCTGTTCGTCGCCGCGCCGTTCCTCCTCGGGTTCACCGACAGCGGGATGGCCACCGCGGCGTCGATCGTGGTCGGCGTGGTCTTCCTGGTGCTGGCCTCGACCGGTGCGGGGCCGACGGGGCTGGTGCACCAGCTCGGCCCGCCGGCGCACGCGCTGCTGGACGCGGTACTGGCGGTGCTGCTGATCGCCGCACCGTTCGTGCTGGGCTTCTCCGCCGAGGCGACGCCGCGCAACCTGTTCCTCGTCGCCGGCGTCGGCTGGCTGCTGGTCACGATCGGCAGCCGGTACGACCGGCAGCCGGCTGCGGTGGACCGGCCGGCCGACGAACCCGCCGGCACGTCCGGCGACCCGCGGCAGCTCTCCGCGGACGACACCCGGGCGATCGACGCACCGCCGCCGTCGGGCAGCCACCGCACCGCCGGCAGCGACCCGGGAGCCCGGCGGGAGAGCGGGCCGGGCACCGTCGGCCCCGGGTACGGTCCGCTGGACGGCGGCCGGGCCGGCTGATCCGATTGAAAGATCATCCGGTCTAGTGCATGATGATGCACTGTGATGGACACGCAGACGTGGACGGTCGGGGTCACCGGCGCCACCGGGTACGCGGGCGGTGAGGTGTGCCGGCTGCTGGCCGGGCACCCGCGGCTCCAGCTCGCCGGGGTGCACGCAGCATCGAGCGCCGGGCGACGCCTCGGAGAGTCGCAGCCGCACCTGCTGCCCTACGCGGACATGGTCGTCCAGCCCAGCGACCCCGGGTCGCTGGCCGGCTACGACGTCGTCGTCCTGGCGTTGCCGCACGGGCAGTCCGCGGCCATCGCCGCGCAACTGCCCGCCGACACCCTGGTCATCGACTGCGGCGCCGACCATCGGCTCAACGACCCGGCCGCCTGGGCGCGCTGGTACGGCGGCGAGCACTCCGGCAGCTGGCCCTACGGGCTGCCGGAGCTGCCGGGCCTGCGGGAGCGGCTGCGCACCGCGCGGCGGATCGCCGTTCCCGGCTGCTACCCGACCTCGGTCACCCTGGCCATGGCCCCGGCCCTCGCCGCCGGGCTGGTCGAGCCGGACATCGTGGTGGTCGCCGCCAGCGGCACCTCCGGCGCCGGCAAGTCGGCGAAGACCCACCTGCTGGGCAGCGAGGTCATGGGCGCGGCCAGCGCCTACGGCGTCGGCGGGGTGCACCGGCACACCCCGGAGATGGTGCAGAACCTGTCCCTGGCCGCGGATGCCCCGGTGACGGTGAGCTTCACGCCCACCCTGGTGCCGATGAGCCGGGGCATCCTGGCCACCTGTTCGGCGCGGCTGGCGCCCGGCGTGGACGCCGAGTCCGCCCGCGCCGCCTACGCCGAGGCCTACGCCGACGAGCCGTTCGTGCACCTCCTGCCCGAAGGGCAGTGGCCGACCACCGCCGCGGTGCTCGGCGCCAACACCGTCGCCCTGCAGCTGGCCGTCGACCCCGACGCCGGTCGGCTGGTCGTCGTCGCCGCGGTCGACAACCTCACCAAGGGCACCGGCGGCGCCGCGCTGCAGTGCGCCAACCTCGCCCTCGGCCTCCCGGAGACCACCGGCCTGCCGGTCGTGGGGGTCGCGCCGTGAGCGTCACCGCGCCCCAGGGGTTCCGGGCCGCCGGCGTCGCCGCCGGACTGAAGTCCACCGGTGCGCCGGACGTCGCGCTGGTGCTCAACGACGGCCCGCACGACGCGGCAGCCGCGGTGTTCACCACCAACCGCTTCCCGGCGGCGCCGGTGCTCTGGAGCCGCCAGGTGCTGCAGGCCGGCCGGGTGCGGGCCGTCGTGCTGAACTCCGGCGGCGCCAACGCCTGCACCGGTCCCGAGGGCTTCTCGGACACCCACGCCACCGCCGAGCACGTCGCGGCGGAGCTGGGTCTGGGCGCGATCGACGTCGCCGTCGCCTCCACCGGGCTGATCGGTACCCGGCTGCCGATGGACCGGCTGCTCCCCGGCGTCACCGTGGCGGCGCAGGAGCTGTCCGCCGAGGGCGGCCCGGACGCCGCGCGGGCGATCATGACCACCGACTCGGTGCCCAAGACGACCGTGCAGGCCCGCGGGGGGTGGCGGATCGGCGGGATGGCCAAGGGCGCGGGGATGCTCGCCCCCTCGCTCGCCACCATGCTCGTCGTCCTCACCACCGACGCCGTGGTCCCCGCCGAGCTGCTCGGGCCGGCCCTGAGGACGGCGACGTCGCGGTCCTTCGAGCGGGTCGACTCCGACGGCTGCCTGTCGACCAACGACACGGTGCTGCTGCTGGCCAGCGGCGCCAGCGGGGTGACCCCGACCGCCGAGGAGTTCGCCGAGGCGCTGGACGCGGCCACGCTCGACCTGGCGATGCAACTGCTGGCCGACGCCGAGGGCTCGACCAAGGACATCGCGATCACCGTCCGCAACGCCGCCAGCGTCTCCGACGCGCTGACCGCCGGCCGGGCCTGCGCCCGCAACAACCTGCTCAAGACGGCGCTGTTCGGCAACGACCCCAACTGGGGCCGGGTGCTGGCCGCCATCGGCACCACCGACGCCGCCTTCGAGGCCGGGCAGGTGGACGTGACCATCAACGGGGTCACCGTCTGCCGCGGTGGCGCGATCGGCGACCCCCGGGAGGGCGTCGACCTGACCGGCCGGGCGATCACCATCGAGGTGGACCTGCGGGCCGGGTCAGAGGAGGCCACCATCTGGACCAACGACCTGTCCATCGCCTACGTCCACGAGAACTCGGCGTACTCCACATGAGCAACGACGGCACCGAAGCCCAGGACCCGACGCCGCCCGACGTCGCACCCGACGAGGTCCCGCCCCGGCGGAAGATCGGCACCACCCGGGTCATGCGCACCGACGACCCCGAGGGTGATCGGGCCAAGGTCGCGGTGCTGACCGGCGCGCTGCCGTGGCTGAAGGAGTTCCACGGCAACGTCGTCGTCGTGAAGTACGGCGGGCACGCCATGGTCGACGAGGAGTGCCGGGTCGCCTTCGCCGAGGACATGGTGTTCCTGCGCACCTGCGGCATCCACCCGGTCGTGGTCCACGGCGGCGGGCCCCAGATCAGCAGCATGCTGGATCGGCTGGGCATCGACAGCGAGTTCCGCGGCGGGCTGCGGGTCACCACCCCGGAGTCGATCGACGTCGTCCGGATGGTGCTCACCGGCCAGGTCGGGCCGGAGGTGGTCGGGCTGATCAACCAGCACGGGCCGCTGGCGGTCGGGCTGTCGGGGGAGGACGGCGGGCTGTTCACCGCCGCGCGCACTGCCGCCCTCGTCGACGGCGAGCCGGTCGACGTCGGCCTGGTCGGCGACGTGGCGACGGTCGACCCGACCCCGGTGACCGCGCTGATCGAGGCCGGCCACATCCCGGTGGTGGCCACGGTCGCCCCGGACGCCGAGGGCCAGGTGCACAACGTCAACGCCGACACCGCCGCCGCCGCGCTCGCCGTGGCGCTGGGCGCGGTGAAGCTCGTCGTCCTCACCGACGTCGAGGGGCTCTACGCCGACTGGCCCGACCGCGACTCGCTGGTTCAGAAGATCGACGCCACCGAGCTGGCGGAGATCCTCCCGGCCCTGGACGCCGGGATGATCCCGAAGATGGCCGCCTGCCTGCGGGCGGTCGAGGGCGGAGTGGCCCGCGCAACCGTCGTCGACGGCCGCCTGCCGCACGCCCTGCTGCTGGAGATGTTCACCACCGAGGGAACCGGGACGATGGTCGTCCCGGCTCGGTCGACCGAGAAGGAGGGGTCCGCATGACGAGTTCCACGCACACCGAGGAGCTGGCGGCCCGCTGGTCGGCCGTCATGCTGGGCAACTACAAGACCCCGCCGGTCGCGCTGGCGCGCGGCGCCGGTGCCACGGTCTGGGACGTCGATGGCCGCGAGTACACCGACCTGCTGGGTGGCATCGCGACCACGATCCTGGGCCACGCCCACCCCAAGGTGGTCGAGGCGATCACTGCCCAGGCGCAGACCCTGGGCCACGTGTCCAACCTCGCGATGCACGAGCCGGGCGTCCGGCTGGCCGAGCGGCTGCTGGAGCTGGCCGGCCGGCCCGGGCGGGTCTTCTTCTGCAACTCCGGTGCCGAGGCCAACGAGGCCGCGTTCAAGCTGAGCCGGCTGACCGGCCGGCCCGAAGTGGTCACCGCGGTCGGGTCCTTCCACGGCCGCACGATGGGCGCGCTGGCGCTCACCGGGCAGCCCGGCAAGGCCGACGCGTTCGCGCCGCTGCCCGGCGGTGTGCGCCACGTGCCCTACGGCGACCCCGACGCGCTGCGCGCGACGGTCGGCGGGCAGACCGCGATGGTGCTGCTCGAGCCGATGCTGGGCGAGGGGGGCGTGCTGCCCGCCCCGGCCGGCTACCTGGCCGCCGCGGAGGCGGCGGCGCACGGGGCCGGGGCGCTGTTCGCCGTCGACGAGGTGCAGACCGGCACCGGCCGCACCGGGCACTGGTTCGCTTCCCAGGCCGACGGCCTGCAGCCCGACGTCATCACGCTGGCCAAGGCGCTCGGCGGCGGCCTGCCGCTGGGCGCCACCCTGGCCTTCGGCGACGCCGCCGAGCTGATGACCGCCGGCGCGCACGGATCCACCTTCGGCGGCAACCCGGTCGTCGCCGCTGCGGCGCTGGCCGTGCTGGACACCATCCGCGACGAGGGGCTGCTGGAGCGGGCCAAGGAGATCGAGCACCGGTTCACCGCCGGTATCGAGGGGCTCGGGCACGCCGGCGTGTCCGGGGTCCGGGGGCGCGGCGCGCTGCTCGGCGTCGTCCTCACGGCCCCGGTGGCCGCCGCCGTCGAGGCGCAGCTGCGCTCGGCCGGTTTCCTGACCAACGCCGTCGCCCCCGGCGTCATCCGGTTGGCGCCGTCCCTGGTGGTCACCGACGCGCAGATCGACGCGTTCGTCGCGGCCCTCCCGGCGGCGCTGGACGCCGTGCGGGACGAGCCATGCTGAGCACCTCGGGTGCGCGCCACTTCACCAGGGACGACGACCTCGACCCGGCCGAGCAGGCGGAGGTCCTCGCCCTCGCCGCACAGCTCAAGGCGAGCCGGCACACCGCCGGTGCCCCCACGCCGCTGCGGCTGCCGAACGGGACCGGGCGGACGGTCGCAGTGCTGTTCGACAAGCCCTCGACCCGCACCCGGGTCTCCTTCTCCGTCGGTATCACCGAACTCGGTGGGCAGCCGCTGGTGGTCGATTCCGGCACCAGCCAGCTGGGCCGCGGTGAGCCGGTCGAGGACACCACCCGGGTGCTGGACCGGCAGGTCGCGGCGATCGTGTGGCGGACCTTCGGCCAGGACCGGCTGGCGGCCATGGCCGCCGCCAGCCGGGTGCCGGTGGTCAACGCGCTGACCGACGAGTACCACCCGTGCCAGATCCTGGCCGACCTGCAGACCGTCGCCGAACGGCGCGGCCGGCTGGCCGGGCTGACGTTCAGCTACCTCGGCGACGGTGCCAACAACATGGCGCACTCCTACCTGCTGGGCGGCGCGCTGGCGGGCATGCACGTGCGGATCGGGTCACCGGAGGCGTTCCAGCCCGACCCGGCGGTGCTCAAGCGGGCCGGGGAGATCGCCGCGGACACGGGCGGCTCGGTGCAGTGGACCGTCGACCCGGCCGCCACCGTCGACGGGGCCGACGTGCTGGTCACCGACACCTGGGTCTCGATGGGCCAGGAGGCCGAGTACGACGCCCGGGTGGCGCGGTTCCTGCCCTACGCCCTCGACGAGGCGGCCCTGGCCCGGGCTGCGGACGACGCCGTCGTCCTGCACTGCCTGCCGGCCTACCGCGGCACGGAGATCGCCGCGGAGGTCATCGACGGCCCGCGGAGCGCGGTCTGGGACGAGGCGGAGAACCGGCTGCACGCGCAGAAGGCGTTGTTGACCTGGCTCCTGGAGCGGTCGTCGTGATGGCGGCGTCCCGCGCTGCCGGTGCACGGGGCCGGTCCCGACTGCTGGAACGATCCGGGTGACTGCCGCGCTCACCCGGTCGGCGCGGCACGCGCGCATCACCGAGCTGATCACCGCCGTGCCGGTGACGTCGCAGACCCAGCTGGCCCGGCTGCTGGCCGAGTCCGGCGTGGAGGTCACCCAGGCGACGCTGTCCCGGGACCTGGAGGAGCTGGGGGCGGTCAAGCTCCGCGGCTCCGACGGCGCCCCGGCCAGCTACGTGCTGCCCCCGGAGAACTCCCCGCTGCGGCCGGCGCAGGGGTCCCCGACCCGGCTGACCCGGATGCTCGGTGACCTGCTCACCGCGGCCGAGGGCAGCGCCAACCTGGCGGTGCTGCGCACCCCGCCGGGTGCCGCGCAGTTCCTGGCCTCCGCGCTGGACAAGGTGGGGCTCCCCGACGTCCTGGGCACGATCGCGGGGGACGACACTCTGCTCGTCGTCTCCCGCGACCCGACCGGCGGGCCCGCGCTCGCCGGCCACCTGCTCGCCCTGGCCTCCGGCGCCGCGGCGGGCACACCGACGGAGAACGACCTGAGCTCGAAGGGGAGTGGAGCGTGACCGCGACCGCGGGCGAGGGGTCCACCCGGCTGTGGGGAGGCCGTTTCGGCGGTGGGCCGTCGGCGGCGATGGCCGCGCTGTCCAAGTCGACCGACGTCGACTGGCGGCTGGCGCCCTACGACCTGGCCGGCTCCCGGGCGCACGCCCGGGTGCTGCACCGGGCCGGGCTGCTGAGCGAGGACGAGCTCACGGCGATGGTCGGTGCGCTCACCGAGCTGTCCGCCGAGGTGGCCGCCGGGACGTTCACCCCGGTCGAGGCCGACGAGGACGTGCACGAGGCGCTCGAGCGCGGGCTGCTGGACAAGCTCGGCGCGCTCGGTGGCAAGCTCCGCGCCGGCCGCAGCCGCAACGACCAGGTCGCCACCGACCTGCGGCTGTACCTGCGGCACAACGTCCGCGCGCTGGTCGGCGAGCTCGCCCATCTGGAGAACGCACTGATCGGGTTGGCGATGCGCTACCGCGACGTGCCGGCCCCGGGCATGACGCACCTGCAACACGCCCAGCCGGTGCTCATCGCCCACCAGCTGCTGGCCCACGCCCACTCGATCGCCCGCGACGTCGACCGGCT
Source organism: Modestobacter lapidis (assembly GCA_019779905.1). Classification (GTDB taxonomy): domain Bacteria; phylum Actinomycetota; class Actinomycetes; order Mycobacteriales; family Geodermatophilaceae; genus Modestobacter; species Modestobacter lapidis. The sequence continues at coordinate 12,605 of JABAKE010000036.1, forward strand.
GCAGGACTGGGACGCCCGCGCCGCGGTCAGCCCGCTGGGCGCCGGCGCACTGGCCGGGTCGTCGCTGAAGCTGGACCCCGATGCGGTCGCCGCGGAGCTCGGCTTCGACCGCGCGGCGGACAACAGCATCGACGCGGTCAGCGACCGCGACTTCGCCGCGGAGTTCTGCTTCGTCGCGGCGCTGCTCGGGGTGCACCTTTCCCGGCTGGGAGAGGAGGTCGTGCTCTGGACGTCGACCGAGTTCGGCTGGGCGCGGCTCGACGACGCCTGGGCGACCGGGTCGTCGATCATGCCGCAGAAGAAGAACCCGGACATCGCCGAGCTGGCCCGGGGGAAGGCCGGCCGCTTCGTCGGCAACCTCACCGGCCTGCTCACCATGCTTAAGGGCCTGCCGCTGGCCTACGACCGTGACCTGCAGGAGGACAAGGAGCCGGTCTTCGACTCCGTCGAGCAGCTCCTCCTGCTGCTGCCCGCGGTCAGCGGGATGATCGCCACCCTGACCCTCCGTTCCGAGGTCATCGAGGCCGCCGCGCCCGAGGGCTTCGCGCTGGCCACCGACGTGGCCGAGTGGCTGGTGTCATCGGGAGTGCCGTTCCGCTCCGCCCACGAGATCAGCGGCGCCATGGTCGCCTTCTGCGAGGACGCCGGGCTCGAGCTCGACGAGCTGGACGACGAGCAGCTGGCCGGCATCGACGAGCGGCTCACCCCGGAGGTGCGGTCCGTGCTGACCGTCGCCGGTGCGCTGGCCGCACGGAGCACCCGGGGCGGGACGGCCCCCCAGCGCGTCGCAGAGCAGCTGGGCTCGCTCGCCGAGCTGGCCCGGCAGCACGGCGACTGGGCGCTCGCCTCGCCGGTGGCCAAGGTCCTCTAGGACGATCGGGGTCATGGGAGCCGCCGCACCGTCCGACCGGCCAGGGCCGGGGCCCCTCCTCTCCGAGGCGGAACTGCTCGGGCCGGTCGACGTCGTGGCCCCGGCGCTGCTGGGTTGCTGGGTCGTCACCGACCGGCCGGCCGGCCGGGTCGCGTTGCGGCTCACCGAGGTGGAGGCCTACTCGGGTGAGGGGATGGATCCGGCGGCGCACTCGCACCGGGGCCCCACCCCGCGGTCGGAGATCATGTTCGGTCCACCCGGGCGGCTCTACGTCTACTTCAGCTACGGCGTGCACTGGTGCGCCAACGTCGTCGTCGGGCCGGCCGGTCGCGGGTCGGCGGTGCTCATGCGCGCCGGTGACGTGGTGCTGGGGGAGGAGGTCGCCCGTGGTCGGCGTTCCGCGGCCAGGACCGCCCGGGACCTCGCTCGCGGCCCCGCCCGGCTGACCCAGGCCCTGGCGATCGGCCCCGACGACCGGGGCGCGGAGCTGCTCTCCGACGCTTCCGCCGTCCGCCTGCACCGCGGGTCGGCGCCCGCGTCGGTGTCCACCGGCCCGCGGGTGGGGATCAGCCGGGCGGCGGACCTGCCGTGGCGGTTCTGGGAGACCGGCGCGCCGTCGGTGAGCGTGTTCCGGGCAGGTGGGAAACCGCGGCGGGGGAGCGGCAGGCAGGATGGGGCATCGTGACCTCTGCTCCGTCCGACGTGATCGACGAACTGCACCGCCGCGGGCTCATCGCCCAGAGCACCGACGAGGCCGCGCTACGCGCGCACCTGGCCGAGGGGCCGGTCACCTACTACTGCGGCTTCGACCCCACCGCGCAGAGCCTGCACGTCGGGCACCTCGTGCAGTTCATGCTGCTGCGCGCGCTGCAGCGGGCCGGCCACCAGCCGATCGTGCTGGTGGGCGGGGCGACCGGGCTGATCGGTGACCCGCGGCCGTCGTCGGAACGGCAGCTCAACGACAGGGGGACCGTCGCCGGTTGGGTGCAGCGGATCAGGGACCGGGTGGCGCCGTTCCTCGACCTGCCCGCGGAGCGGTACGGGCTCCGGGCACCGATCTACGTCGACAACCTGGACTGGACGGCGCCGCTGTCGGCCATCGACTTCCTGCGCGACCTCGGCAAGCACTTCCGGGTCAGCCGGATGCTGGCCAAGGAGGCGGTGTCGGCCCGGCTGAACTCCGACGCCGGGATCAGCTACACCGAGTTCAGCTACCAGATCCTGCAGGCCAACGACTACCGCGAACTCCATCAACGGCACGGCTGCACGCTGCAGAGCGGTGGCTCCGATCAATGGGGGAACATCACCGCCGGCATCGACCTGGTCCGCCGGACGGCGGGGGCGTCGGTGCACGCCCTCGGGACACCGTTGATCACCAAGGCCGACGGCACGAAGATCGGCAAGACCGAGGGCGCCACGGTATGGCTGGACGCGGAGCTCACCAGCCCGTACGCGTTCTTCCAGTACTGGCTGAACCTGGACGACGCAGACGCCCGGGCCTGGCTGCCGCTGTTCAGCGAGCGGCCGGCGCACGAGGTGGCGGCGCTGGTCGCCGAGTCGGTGGCACGACCGGCCGCCCGGGCGGTGCAGCGCGCCCTGGCCGAGGAGCTCACCCTGCTGGTGCACGGAGACGACGAGTTGACGCAGGCGGAGGCGGCGGGACGGGCGCTGTTCGGCCGGGCCGACCTCGCCGGCCTGGGCGCCGCGACGCTGGGTGCCGCCCTGGCCGAGGCCGGCACGCACGACGTGCCGGGGGAGCTGCCCTCGATCGCCCAGCTGCTGCAGCTGACCGGGTTGTGCTCGAGCCTGTCCGATGCCCGCCGCACGGTGAAGGAGGGCGGCGCCTACCTGAACAACGAGCGGGTGACCGACGCCGAGGCGGTGCCGGCCGGATCCGACTGGCTGCCCGGCGGCTGGCTGGTGCTGCGCCGGGGCCGGCGGACCGTCGCCGGCGTGCGGCGCCCCGAGGCCTGACCGCGTCCCCCGCCCGGGTGAACGGGGGACGTCCGGGGGGTTCCGGGCGGGTGGCGCGGGTCACCGCCTCCCCGGTTTGACACCCCGCGCGCGGCCACGTAACTTTCTCTTTGCGCCGGGAACGACCGCGAGGCCGGGCCCGGGCGCCGAGCAGGACAACACAAGCCGGAGACGACGACCTTCCAGGGTCTGGTTCTTCGCGCGTCCGCTCCTTGAGAACTCAACAGCGTGCCGAAAGTCAGTGCCAAGTAACAATTCCCGTTGGTCTGG
>JABAKE010000322.1 GCA_019779905.1 Modestobacter lapidis
AAAGATTAGTGCATGCAAAAAGCAATCTAGAACATAAAAATTCCTGCACACATATCATGCACTAAAACCCAACTTAAAGGGTGCCACCATGCCATTAAATAGTCTAGACTTGATCTCCACACAACATGGGATCATGATTAATCATGGTGTGGCTCTGATACCACTGAAAGAAATTGCGATTCAGATCTGAACTCCATGAGTTCTATGGCTGGAATTTAAAACTTTTCACTAAAACTATATTTAGAAAGTAAACTAGCCATGGAAATCGCATGAAAACACCATGAAATCATGACCAACTTGTGTGTAACCAAAGTAGAAACAAAGTAGAACCCATACCTGATGTTCTTGGGTTGAAAAACTTTTGATTTCTTGACTTGAAGATCTGATTTGAAGCTTGCTAAATTCAGCACACCTTGCTGGAATTTTTCTAGCAATTTCTCTTCTAGTCTTCTTCTCTATTCCCCTTTCTCAAATCTGATTGACTTGTGATGGTGGGATCACAAGAGGCTTCCTCCTTCTTGTTTTTCCTTATTCTAATGTGCAAAGGACCAGACCTGATATGATCT
>JABAKE010000323.1 GCA_019779905.1 Modestobacter lapidis
TGATGGTACATATTATACCTCATGAATCATGTAAGGAAGTTTCATCCTTTTTAGGATGATAAATTATCTATCTCGCAGATGAAGATGCAGAACATAGGGAGGCAATCAATTGCAAACCAGAAGGAGAAGTAGACTGTAGAATTTGATGAAGTGGGTAATGATGTGTTTATTGTATTTAAAACCTAGTATAAATGACTCTCATATTGTAGGATTGTAGAGTTTCAAAAACTTTGAATTGTGATTTGTAATGAAAAGACGAGCTCAATTTATAGATAATAAAATTTGAATCGGATGGAGACAGATGTATCTTGTGCAACTAACACTTTGACTTTGTCAAAAACAGACAAAAATGCTTTTTGAAAATAAAACGCGGAAAATCCGGGCATTGACACTGAAGTGATATGAACCATTATTTGTCTTGGTTATCGAGAAAATTAATCGGGGTAAACTAACAGTGAAATTTATCTTTATTATCATTATTTCTGATGCCAATGATATTTATTTATTCATTTTTCTTTCTTTCCTTGAGAACGTTGTAAGAATTAAAGGTAATTGGGTGATATGT
>JABAKE010000324.1 GCA_019779905.1 Modestobacter lapidis
CTCTATTTTGTTTCCAAACGGCCATATTGACCCCTAGGCCTATAAATACCCATTCTTGGGGCTTTGTTAAGGACCACAAGCATACACAATCACAAGCTTTCATATTATACATCATTCTTGTGTGATTCAAGCATTTGTTCATCATTCTCTCTTGAGCCAACTAGTTTTAATCTTTGAGAGATATTAGTGTGAGCTTTCAATTGTTATATCTACTCTTCAAGGAGCTTTCTCTTGTACTCAAATCTTCATCTACTCATCAAGTTTGTAAAAAGGGTTGGGCTATAACCCTTGGTGTAAGAAGGAGTGGGTTGTACTCCTATCTTGTAAGGTTTGATCTCCACCCGCAAGGAGATTGGGTTTTGATCTTCCGCCCGGTAAAGAAGATTGTTGTAAAGGTTTCTCCACCTTGAAGGAGTGAATCCATAGTGGATTGGAAAATCCTCAAGAGGTGCTCTTGAGGCGTTGACGTAGGTGAAATTCGAACCACGTAAAAATTGTCGTGTTTGTTTTCTATCTCCCTACACTTTTATATTTGTTTTTAAGCTTGTGTGCTTATTTTTCTTTG
>JABAKE010000325.1 GCA_019779905.1 Modestobacter lapidis
ACCATTATTAAATACTATTATTTTATTATCATCTGGTGCTACTGTTACTTATGCTCATCATGCTTGACTTCAAAATAGTTATAAAGGTGCTGCTATTTTCATGGCTATTACTACTTTATTAATTGTTATTTTCGTTGCATTACAATTCTGTGAATATTTCTTTGCATTATTTACTATTGCTGATGGTGTATATGGTTCAGTTTTCTATGCTGGTACAGGATTACATATGTTCCATATGATTACATTAATTATTATGTTGTCAATTTCAACTATTAGAGTTACTAAGAGACTAATGAGTCAAACACATTCATTAAACTTAGATCTTACTATTATTTATTCACATGTATTAGATGTTATTTGATTAGCATTATTCGTATTATTTTATGTATGAGTTTAAAATTAAATTTATTATTATCAAGTATTTCTCCTAAATTAAGATTACAATACTGAGATCAATGAGATAAACATGTACAACAAATTGATGATTTAGTTGAAGCTAAAGAATTAATTACTAATCCTAACCTTAAATCAGGTTTTGATACATATATGAATCAATATAATTG
>JABAKE010000326.1 GCA_019779905.1 Modestobacter lapidis
CATGCAATAGACTCATAGTGGCTAGTGGCCCATTCAGGAACGAGAAATTTGATTTACCCAGCGAGTATAGGGTCAGAATGGTTTATTGATATTGGAAGAGATTCTACTTGTCCCCTGAACCAAATTCTTATAGAAAAAACAATTTTCGATAACTTGTTGATCCCCGTTTGTTAACTTCCTGGCTTAGTGTGAGATAGAGATAGGCATATCCCATCTTAACAATGAATGAAAGTGGAAGAAATGGAGTTTAACCCCTTTTCTGGTGGACAAATCATTCCCTGAAAGGATCCTATCTTTTGTATTATTTTCTATTTAATTTATTTCTATTTATCTATAGAAATTTATCATTATTTATTATTTTATTTATATATTTAATTTATTTAAATTTAATTTATTTAAATAATTTTAATATAGTAATATCGATTTATATATTTATATAATAGATTTATATCTAGAATGGCGATTAGAATGAATGATTCATGAATATAAATGACGAATCCAAAATGGAATCATATGAAAGACGGAAAGATCTGTCGGATCTAGTCATACCATTACATTATATT
>JABAKE010000327.1 GCA_019779905.1 Modestobacter lapidis
CGCGGCCGCAGCCAGTTGCAGCGCCGCGGAAGGGGCAACGGCCATCTTAAGGGGCGACTACCGCAAAACCGGTACGAATACAGACATTCGAAGCGAGGCGCGGCAAGGGCAGCCGGGCCAGGAGGTGAAGGGGAGGGAGCAAAGTAGGGCGGCCGCACGACGCAAGAGGGGGCCCCCATTCGCAGCCCTGCCGAAAACAACACACGTGCCAGCACGGCATGTCGCACACCGCTCCAGACGCCCGACTTCGATCTCCGACGCCGCATGGGCTGGCGGAAAAAGGAAGAGGGATCAAAAGGAGGCGGGCGCAACCGGCCGCTGCGCACGGGCAGACAACAGACGGGGCGGGTCAATTGGATCTCAAAAGCAGCAGCACGACCCACGCAAAGACTGACTGCGCACTGCAAAGGCAGGCAAAAGCACGGACCGACTGCACACGGCCGACTGCAGCACGCACGGACGGCAGACACAGCAGCACGCGCGGCCGGCGCTGCAGCACGCACGCACGGCGGACCCAGCAGCACGCACGCACGACGCAGCAGCACGCACGGACGGCAGAC
>JABAKE010000328.1 GCA_019779905.1 Modestobacter lapidis
AATGATAATAATAGTAATCAAGCAGTAATAAATATAGCTCATACAAATAATGGCATTTTATGTAATTCCATACCGTTAGTACGCATATTTAGTGTAGTAGCAATAAAGTTAATTGCACCTAATAAACTAGAAATACTAGTTAGATGTAAAGCAAATATAGCTAAATCTACTGAAGGTCCACTATGTGCTTGGATAGCACTTAACATGACTAATCAAATTTATCATGCAAATTCTTTCTTCTTAAATTCATATTTGATCTAATATCTAAAATATTTTTTAATCCTTCACTGGTTAAATGTTCTTTATTTTTAATTAAATCTCCTATTCTTACTCAATCTTTAAAGTCTAAAGATTTTATACCTCATATACTATATTTTTCAAAAAATGGAATAATTATATTATAATTATCTTTGAATGATGTTATTTTATAATTTATACATGATTCTTTATTATCCTTTGTAAGATATCCACAATTAAAAAAATTTATAAACGAATTCATTAAATATTTATCTCTATTAGACTGAGTAACTGCAAAATTTAAGGTTGTTCGGTATCCTACT
>JABAKE010000329.1 GCA_019779905.1 Modestobacter lapidis
GGTGAATTCTTATCATTTATAGGTGCTTTCCAAAGTCATCCTATTATTACTGCAATCTGTACTAGTTCAGTACTATTAAGTGCATGTTATCAAATGAAATTAACTAATAGATTAACAGGAGGTAATTTCTCACCATATCTAGAAGTAACTAAAGATTTAACAAAACGAGAACTTTTCTTAATGAATTATTTATTAATTCCTACAATAATCTTCGGTATATACCCTGCTCCTCTTATTAATATACTAAATATTTCTTGTTCATCAGTAATATATACAGCTATATAATAATAATATTATAGAAATATTATTGAGTATAAACGTATACTGTCCCACCCCTTTGGGGTACTTAATTTAATATTCAACCCAAAATATATTAATAATAATAATAATTAATATTAATATATATATATTATAACCCACGCGGCCGACTTGCTCCCCGTAAGGGGCCCACATTTAAAGGGGGGCCCTACCTAAATGGTACTGCTCTCGCGCGTAACACGCCGGGACGGGATCAAACCTTTTATTTCAATATATAAAATATTTTTTAATAATTAATCTT
>JABAKE010000330.1 GCA_019779905.1 Modestobacter lapidis
GGGCGAAGTGGAACGTTGGTTGGAAAGTGACACAAATTAGTTCAAAACACGTAGATATTCATCCCAGCTCATTTTCCCACCATTCTAATGCATTAGAGTCCATTTTGGGATCCAAAGTGGGATATGAAATTTTGGGACGAAAATGATGCATGTATGGGTGAAATAGAATATTGGTTGCAATGTGACTCAAAACGCTTCAAAAAGCGTAGATATTCATCCCACCCCATTTTTCTCACCATTCCAATGCATTTGAGTTCAATTTCGGAGCAAAAGTGAGAAGTGGAATTTCGGGACGAGAAGGAAATGGGCGAAATAGAACGTTGGTTGGAAAGTGACTCAAAGCACCTCGAAATTCTTAGATATTCATCTTAACGCATTTTCATATCTTTCTAATGCTTTAGAGTGCATTTTGGGAGCAAAAGTGAGAAGTACAATTTTGGGATGCAAATGATGCACATTGGGGCAAAATGGAACAATGGTTGGAAAGTGACAGAGAATACTTCGAAATGGCTAGATATTCATCCGAGCGCATTTGCTCATCTTTCTAATCCGTTAGGAC
>JABAKE010000037.1 GCA_019779905.1 Modestobacter lapidis
GGCTCAGCGGGCCATCCTCGATGCGCTACCACAGGCAGAAGTCACGCACTAAGCAAATGATCAAAGTCGGGAGAGCCGCGCGACGCTCGACCGGGTCGGCGCCCGCACGCTCGGCGTCATCCTCAACATCGTGCCCCCCAAGGCGGAGATCACCTCCGCCTACGGATACGGCTACAGCTACGGCTACGACGCCGACCGCACCACCAAGCGCGACTGACCATCGCCCCCGCACGTGGGAGGAAACACGTGTCGGCGCGTCAGGGAACACGCCGCGACTGCGCCTGCGTGTCGCGTCTCTGAGTAATCTTTGACGTGCAGGTAGTGCACCCGTGTTACTCCTGTGGTTCGTGTGACCAACGGTCCTCCCCGCAGGGGTGCCGCTCGATCGGAAGCCCTGGTTAGCTCCTTCCGCCGGTCGCACAACGTGGTCGAACGGATACCGGCTTTCACGATCTAGTTGCGGGTCTGCGCTGCCCGCGGCCAGCTGCACGGGGGTGCGCATGACGATGCTCGGCGAGCGGGACGAGGCCCTTGGCCTCGAACCGGCGACAACGAACCGGTGGCGTCCCACCTTCGCGTCCCGCCTCCGCGGGGAGGGAACCCAGGCACGCCGCGCCTGGCGTGCCGAGTACGTCCGGCGGATCGCCGTTGGCGACGTCCTCTGCGCCCTGGTCGCCACCCTAGCCGGCTCGCTCGTCCGCTTCGGCTCCGACGCGGGGGTGCTGGCCCAGCCGCACCCCTCCCGCTGGCTGATCGCCCTCCTCCCGCTCGTGTGGATCGCCGCCATGCTGGTGGCCCGCTCCTACGAGGAGCGCTTCCTGTGGGTCGGGCCGGACGAGTTCCGGCGGGTGTTCGTCGCCGCCGGCCTGCTGCTGGCCGCGGTCGGCACCGTGTCTTGGGCCTTCCAGCTCGAGCTCGCCCGCGGCTTCGTCGTCGTCGCGCTGCCGCTGGCCACGCTGCTCACGCTGGCGCACCGCTACGGGCAGCGGCAGCGACTGCACCGGCGCCGCTCGGCCGGCCAGTACCTGCAGACCGCCATCGTCGTCGGCCACCGCAACGGCGTGGTCGCCCTCCACGAGCAGCTCGACCGCGAGGCTTACCACGGCTACCGGGTGATCGGCTGCTGCCTTCCGGCCGATGCCCAGGGCGGCCGGACGGCCGCCTTCGACGGCCTGCCCGTGCTCGGCAGCATCGACCAGGTCGTCGACGTCGTCCGCCGGTACGAGGTCGACACCGTCGCCGTGCTGCCGTCGCCGGAGCTCGACGGGCCGGCGCTGCGCCGGCTCGGCTGGGAGCTCGAGGACACCGCCGCGGAGCTGCTGCTGGCGCCGGCCGTCACCGAGATCGCCGGGCCCCGCGTGCGGATCCGCCCGGTCTGCGGGCTGCCGCTGCTGCACATGGAGCGCCCCGAGCTGCGCGGCATCCGCCGGCTCACCAAGGAGACGTTCGATCGCGCCGCGGCCAGCCTCGGCATCCTGCTGATCCTGCCGGTACTGCTCGCCCTGGCGCTCGCCGTCGGGCTCACCAGCCGCGGCGGCGTGTTCTACCGGCAGGAGCGGGTCGGCCGGGACGGGCGGACCTTCGGGATGCTGAAGTTCCGCAGCATGGTCGCCGGCGCCGACCGGATGGTCGACGACCTGGCGCAGCAGACCGACGGCAACGGCGTGCTTTTCAAGATGAAGGGCGACCCGCGGGTCACCCGCATCGGCGCCGTCCTGCGCCGCTACTCCCTCGACGAGCTGCCGCAGCTGCTCAACGTGCTGCGCGGCGACATGTCGCTGGTCGGGCCCCGCCCGCCGCTCGCCGCCGAGGTCGAGAGCTACGGCTACGACATGCACCGCCGGTTCCTGGTCAAGCCCGGCATCACCGGCCTCTGGCAGGTCAGCGGCCGCTCCGATCTCTCCTGGGACGACTCGGTGCGCATCGACGTGCGCTACGTGGAGAACTGGTCGCTGGCCTACGACTTCATGATCCTCTGGAAGACGTTCGGCGCCGTGTTCCGCGGTGCCGGTGCGTACTGAGCCGCCCTGCCCGGTCTCCGCTACCGGGGGACACTGAGGTCGTGGCTCGGCACTGGTCTCCTGACCCCGTCTTCACGGTGCTCTTCGTGTGCACCGGGAACATCTGCCGGTCCGCGCTCGCCGAGCGGCTCGCCCGCGCCTACCTCGACGAGGCGCTGGGCGACGAGGCGGGCGCCATCCGGCTGATGAGCGCCGGCACCCAGGCCGTGGTCGGCGACGGCGTGCACCCCGACACCGCGCTCGTCCTCGCCGGCTTCGGCGGCGACCCGGCCGGCCACACCGCCCGCCAGCTCGTCGACGACATGGCCATCGACGCCGACCTCACCCTCGCGCTCACCCGCCAGCACCGCCGGGTCGTGCTCAAGGCCGCGCCCCGCGCCCTGGCGCGCACCTTCACCCTCCGCGAGGCGTCCGATCTGGTCGCACTGGTGGGGGAGGACGTCGACCTGCCGGGCGACACCCTCGCCGAGCGGTGCCGCTCCCTGGTCAAGCAGCTGGCGGCCACCCGGTCGCGGCGCAGCAAGGACGCCGACGACGACATCCCCGACCCGATCGGCGAGTCACCGGAGGTGCAGCAGCAGGTCGGCGACCTCATCGTCGAATCGCTGGTGCCGCTGCTCGACCGGCTGGTGTCGCTCCGCACGCCGGCGTCACCGGCCGCGGACGGCTCCCCGGGCCGGCGGTCCCGGCTGCACCTGGCGTCCTAAGCCCGCAGCGCGTCGACGGACTCGACGAGGCCGCGGACTGCGAACGCCACCTCAGAAGGTGCCCATCTCCTGGGACATGCCGGTCAGGTCGTTGGCCACCTCACGGCGGCGCAGGTCGTCCTTGCGCTTGTAGGCCAGAAGCGACTCGGCCTTGATCCGCCGGTGCTTGCCGACCCGGCGATACTCGATCTCCTCGGTGTCGAGCAGCCCGATCAGGAACGGGCGGGAGACGTTGAGCATGTCGGCGGCCTGCTGGGTGGTGAGTTCGGTGTGCGAGGGGACCAGGGCGACGCCTTCGCCCTTGGCCATGTGGTCGAGGATCCGGGCGAGCGATTCGATCGCCGAGCGGGGCACGGTGAGCGACTCGCGGTGCTCGTCATCGACAACCAGCCGCACGGTGTCGTGGCCAGGGTGATTGAGCAGGTAGTCCTTGACCTGGGGCGCGGCTGCAACAGCGGCGCTGACGTCGGCCTCGTCTGGGCGCGCAGCATCAAATAGCGAAGTCACGGGATCCTCCTGAGAGCTCCCAGACACGCGGGAGCAAGAGAAGTATCCGCAATAGGCGAAATATTCGCAACGGCGGTGCGCTCGAAGCCGGCGCGCGTCACGAGGCCGTCGCGGCGGCGGCCGGAACGGCACCCGACCCCAGCAGCACCGCCGCCAGCGGGTGCAGGTCGCCCGCGATCCGCTCGGCGGTCCGGCGGTGCTCCTCGAAGCGGCGCCCGATCGGGTCGCGCACGTCGTCGGAGTCGCTGACCCGGCGCCGGGCCCGCGCGGCGTTCAACCGCACCGCCAGCTCGGCGGCCCGCTGGTCGAGCGGCAGGTCGGCGATCCCGCGCGGGTCCGCCAGCCCCAGCAGCGACGCAGCCTCGGGCAGCGTGAACGTGCGGCGCAGCGCGCGGGGCGCGTGCGCCAGCACCTTCTTCCGCTGCCACCGCGACATGGTCAGCACCAGATCCGCGTCGGCCACCTCGGCCGGGTCCAGCGCCCGGGAGCGGTGAGCGCCCAGCGTCTCGGGGTCGCCGCCGGCCGCCAGGGCAGCGCGCAGGCTGTCGGCGTCCATCGGGTGCCCGTCCGGCGCCTCCACGCCGGCGCTGCCGACCAGCACCGCCGAACCCTCCGGCCCGAGGTCGCGCTGCGCCCAGGCGGACAGCAGCCCGGCCGCCATCGGAGAGCGGCAGAGATTGCCCGTGCACACGATCAACAGCCGCATGGGACGACGGTAGGAACGAAATCGTCCAGAAACCCCGGGCGCGCGGGCGCCGTCACCCCAAGGAGGCACCGGCGCTCCGGGAGAACGATCGCACCGCGCAGGGTCGCCGTCGCCGCGAGTCAGACCGGGCCGACGCCGCCCGCCGTCGGGCGTCGTCGCGCGCCGGATCCCCTTGTCGCCGGTACCGGGGCCGTGGAACCTCACCGCCCGTCGGTAACGGTGCGACCGAGGGCGATCCGGATGGCGTGGTGGGGCTGGCTGCTGGTGGCGTGGGCCGTCGTCGCCGTGCTGTTCGCCCTCGGGCTGGGCGCCGCCGCGCGCACCATCGCGCGCGAGGAACGGGCGGCCGCAGCCGAACCGGCCGCCCCGCCGGCCGAGCCGGCCGGCGACGACCTGCCGCCCGCCGCCCCGGCGGCGGTGCCGCGGCGGCCGTGCCTCAGCGCGGGACTTCGGGCAGGGCCTCGTCGCTGAACTCGTCGGCGTTCTGGCCGAGCGAGTCGGTCTGCAGGTAGCCCCACATGCGGGCACCGGCGGTGGCGTCGAGGTAGACCACGCTGGCCGGCCCCTCCCGCCCGGTGCCCAGCACCGGGGCGGTGAAGAACTCCACGGAGTCCGGCGTCAGCCCGCGCAGCGAGTAGGCCAGGCCCGCCAGGTCGGTGTTGCTCAGCCCGTCGTCGACGGCGACGGCGCTGGTGACCGCCAGCAGCGTGCTGTCGAGCTTGCCGGGGCTGGTGAACACCTCCTGGCTGAACAGCTTGCCGAACATCGACCGCAGGTAGTTCTGCTGGCGGCGCACCCGGTCGAAGTCGCCGCCGGCCAGGTCGTAGCGCTGCCCGACGTACCACCGCGCCTCCGCACCCGACAGGTGATTCACCCCGGCGGTGAAGGTGTACGGCCCGTTGCTGGTGGTCTCGGCGACCACCACGTCGACCCCGCCGAGTGAATCGGTCACCTGGATCAGCCCGTCGAAGTCGATCGCCGCGTAGTGGTCGATCCGCACGCCGGTCAGCTGCTCGACCGTCTGCACCAGCAGCGCCGGCCCACCGAACGCGTACGCCGCATTGATCTTGTTCCGGCCGTGGCCGGGGATGTCCACCCACGAGTCGCGGGGGATCGAGACGACCTGGGCGTGCTCCCGGTCGGCGGAGAAGCGGGCGATCATGATCGCGTCGGACCGGGCGTCGGGCAGCTCGCCGGGGGCCACGTCGGCGCGGGTATCCGAGCCGACGAGCAGGAACGTGACCGGGTCGGCGGTCGCCTCCGGCTGCGCGACCGGCGACGGCGCCGCCGGGCGGGCCGTCTGCTCCAGCTCGGCGAACACGTCGCCGACCCGCTCGATGTTGCCGCCGTACCGGTTGCCCAGGAACCAGAGCCCGCTGCCGACGACCAGCGCGAGCACCACGCCCAGCACGCCGAGGACGATCAGCGTGCGGCGCAGCCGGCTCCGCCGGGGAGCTGCGCCCTCCGGCCGGGCGTCGTCCCCGGGTTCCGCGGCGTCGGCCACCCGGTCGTCGGTCCCGGTCTTGGTCTTGGTGCGGTCGCCCGGCTGCCCGTCGCTCACGCCGTGCTCCCGTCGTCCGTTCGTAGCCGTCGCCCGACGGTAACCGCGCGCGAGCGACGGTCCCGGCGCGCTGGGACGGGCGTCACCCGAAGGGGCGCCGGAGTTCGGAGTGGCCCGGCGCGTCGGCGAGCTCGTGCCGCGCGCCGCACCCGGGGCACTCCGCGTACCGGTGCACCCGGGGATCCCAGCCGGGGCGCAGCCAGGCCAGGCCGCGCCGCACGTTGCTCGACTCGAGAAGGGGCATGGGGCCGGTACCGCACAGGGCGCAGGCGTCGTCGGTCGTCCCGATCGAACGTCGTCTCCTCCGCGTCATCCCTCCATGATGCTGCAACGAAACGGTCACGTCCGGTGACGTTCGCCCCAATCGCGGTACCCCTCGGCGGGTGAGGCCCGGTGGCGGCGGCCGAACCGGGCCTCCTACGGTTGGCCGACGAGGCGCCGCCGTGGGGCCCGACGGGGAGACGACGCATGAAGATCTCGGTCATCGGCTGTGGCTACCTGGGCGCGGTGCACGCCGCCTCGATGGCCGAACTGGGTCACGACGTCGTCGGCATCGACGTCGACCGGCCGAAGGTCGAGGCGCTCGCCCAGGCCACCGCCCCGTTCTACGAGCCCGGCTTCGAGGAGCTGCTCGCCCGCACGCTGGCCACCGGCCGGCTGCGGTTCAGCGCCGACATGGCCGACGCCGCGGACGCCGTGCTGCACTTCGTCTGCGTGGGCACCCCGCAGAAGCGCGGCGAGTACGCCGCCGACCTGCGCTACGTCGAGTCCGCCGTCGACTCGCTGCTCGCCGTGCTCAAGCCCGGCGACCTGGTCGCCGGCAAGTCCACCGTCCCGGTCGGGACGGCGGCCCGGCTGGCCGAGATCGTCCACGGCAAGGTCCCCGGCGCGATGCTGGCCTGGAACCCGGAGTTCCTCCGCGAGGGCTTCGCCGTCCAGGACACCCTGCACCCCGACCGGCTGGTCTACGGCCTGCCGGCCGCCCCCGAAGGGGATACCGCCCGCGCGATCCTCGACGAGGTCTACGCCAGCATCGTCGCCGCCGGCACCCCGCAGGTGATCACCGACTACGCCACCGCCGAGATGGTGAAGACGGCGGCCAACTCCTTCCTGGCCACCAAGATCTCCTTCATCAACGCGATGGCCGAGCTGTGCGAGGCCACCGGCGCCGACGTGAAGCAGCTGGCCGACGCCATCGGGCACGACGACCGGATCGGCCGGAAGTTCCTCAACGCCGGCCTCGGCTTCGGCGGCGGCTGCCTGCCCAAGGACATCCGCGCCTTCATGGCCCGCGCCGGCGAGCTGGGCGCCGACCAGGCGCTGACCTTCCTGCGCGAGGTCGACAACATCAACATGCGCCGCCGGATCCGGATGGTCGAGCTGGCCCGCGAGGTCTGCGACGGGTCGCTGCTCGGCAAGCGGGTGGCGGTGCTCGGCGCGGCGTTCAAGCCCGACTCCGACGACATCCGCGACTCCCCGGCGCTCAACGTCGCCGCCCAGCTGCAGCTGCAGGGCGCGGTCGTGCAGGTCACCGACCCGGCCGCGGGCGACAACATCCGCCGCAGCTGGCCGCAGCTCGACGTCGTCGACACCGCCGAGCAGGCCGCCGACCGCGCCGACGCCGTGCTGGTGCTCACCGAGTGGAAGCAGTACCGCGAGCTCGACCCGGTCGCCTTCGGGCAGCTGGTGAAGCAGAAGCGGGTGCTCGACGGGCGCAACGCCCTCGACCGCGACCGGTGGCTGGCCGCCGGCTGGAGCTACCGGGCGCTGGGCCGCCGCGCGGGCTGAGCCGCCCGGTTCAGAAGCCGGTGCGGACGACGCCGCAGCGGCAGCGGTACAGCGAGCCGGCGCTGAACACGTCGTCGCCCACCCGGGAGAAGCGGTGCACGTGCAGCAGGCTCGGGCGGGCGCCGACTACGGCCCGGCCGTCACCTGCCCGGGTGACGGGGCCCCCGGAAGTGGTGTTCACACCCGCCAGTGTGGGCGAGGTGTGCCCGCACCGACACCCGGAACGGTGTCCGCGGCGGTGAGTCCGGTCACCCGGTCGGGGATCATGGGCCGCCCACCCCGACGGGAGACGAGCTGTTGACTGCCACCGATCACGAGACCGCCGGCGCGCTGGCCACCGCCGCCGGCGCGCTGCTGCTCGCCGTGCGGGACCGGTCCTTCCCGGACGCCGCCGCCCGCAAGGCCGCCGGCGACGCCGAGGCGCAGGCCTTCCTCGCCGAGCAGCTGGCCGCGCTACGGCCGGACGACGCCGTGCTCTCCGAGGAGGCCGCCGACGACCCCATCCGGCTGGTCTCCGGCCGGGTGTGGATCGTCGACCCGCTCGACGGCACCCGCGAGTTCTCCGAGCCCGGCCGCGCCGACTGGGCGGTGCACGTCGCGCTGTGGCAGCGCGGCGAGCTCACCGCCGGCGCCGTCGCGCTGCCCGCCGAGGGCGTCACCCTCACCACCGGGCAACCGCCCACCGTGCCCACCCGCCCGGACGGCCCGCTGCGGCTGGCGGTCAGCCGCAGCCGCCCGCCGGCGCTGGTGCAGGACCTCGCCGCCCGGCTCGGCGCCGAGCTCGTGCCGATGGGCTCGGCCGGGGTGAAGACGATGGCCGTCGTGCGCGGCACCGCCGACGCCTACGTGCACGGCGGCGGCCAGTACGAGTGGGACTCCGCCGCGCCGGTCGCCGTCGCCCGCGCCGCCGGGCTGCACACCAGCCGGCTCGACGGCTCGCCACTGCGCTACAACCAGCCCAACCCCTACCTGCCCGACCTGCTCGTCTGCCGGCCCGAGCTGGCCGACCAGCTGCTCGCCGCGCTGAGCTGAGCCGTCACCCGTCCGGGCGGACATCCCGCTCGGACGGGGGACAGCGGGCCTCCCGACCTCAAGCGGGGCCCGCCGACTGCCGATGACGGAGTCATGGCGTGGTGGGGATGGGTGCTGCTCGGGTGGGCCGGCATCTCGGTGATCGTGGCTCTGCCGTTGGGCATGGTCATCCGGGAGGCCGACCGCCGCGAGCTCGAGACGGCGGAGGGCTCGCTGCCGCACCCGGCCGCGGCCTTCGCCGCCGACGTCGCCGCGAAGAAGGCGGCCCGCCGGCGCATCCCCGTGCCACCCATCGCCGTCACCCTGGCCGGCATCGGGGTCACCCTCGAGGCCGTCGGCTTCGTCGTCCGCGCCGCCGGGCTCGACCGGGCCGGCCAGCTCTGGTCGATGGACCAGCCGATGTCCGTGCCCCGCCTCTACGTCACCGCGCTGTTCGTGGCCGCCGCCGCGGCCGCGTTCCTGGGTGGGTCCCGCGCGCCCGGCCGCCGCGCCTGGTGGGTGGGCGTCGGGCTGGTCGCCGTCGTCGTCGCCGAGGTCAAGGGCGGCGGCACGGTGCACGTCCGCGCGCTCGAGACGCTGGGCGTCGCCGGCCGGCCGGTCGTCGCCGCGATCGGCAGCGCCGCCGTGGCCGCCGTCGTCCTGGGCACGCTGTGGTGGCTCAGCCGCACCGAGATCCGCGACCGCCGCCGGGTGCTCGGCGCCTTCGCCCTCTACGCGGTGGCCTCCGTCGGCCTCTCCGCCGTCTCCACCGGCCTCGGGCAGGCCCGCGGCCCGGCCTGGGCGGCCGCGGCCACCTTCGTCGAGGAGAGCGGGGAGGTGCTCGGCGCCGTCGCGGTGCTGATGGCGGTGCTCGTCGGCGTCGCGCCGCGCCTGGTGCTGCCCGCCGCGTGGCCGCTGCGCCGCACCGCGGACGCCGAGACCGTCGACGCCCCCGGCACGCTGCCGGTGTGGGCGCCGGCGCAGAACCGCCTCCGCTGAGGAACTCCTGGGACGGATCGCAACCGACTCGTCATGATCGGTCCGGCCGGTTGCCTTCAGTGACGGTCTGATCGCCGATAGCTTCTTGCCATGGCAGCTTCCACGAGCACCAGCGCCCCGGCGGAGCACGACGCCGCCCTGTCCCTCGCCGACGCCCTGCAGTCGGGCTTCGCCGCGCAGTGCGCCGGCCACCAGCGGCGCGCGGTGCGGCCGCAGCCCGCGGAGCCGGTCGAGACCGAGCACGCCCTGGCGGCCGTCTCCTGACCCTCAGGCGAGCAGCCGCTCGAGCACTCGCCGGGCGCTCTCGTCGACGCCCGACGACCGGGTGTCCAGGGTGATCTCGGCGTCGTCCGGCTCCTCGTACGGGTCGCTGATGCCGGTGAACTCCGCGATCTCCCCGCGGCGGGCCTTGGCGTAGAGGCCCTTGCGGTCGCGGGCCTCACACTCGGCCAGCGGCGTGGCCACGTGGACGAGCACGAAGGAGCCCGGGCCGGCCTGCGCCTCCACCATCCGGCGGGCGTCGGCCCGGGTGGCCGCGTACGGCGCGATCGGCGCGCACACCGCGATCCCGCCGTGCTTGGCGATCTGCGCGGCCACCCAGCCGATCCGCCGCACGTTGATGTCCCGGTCGGCCTTGGAGAAGCCCAGCCCGGCCGACAGGTGGGTGCGCACCTCGTCGCCGTCCAGCAGCGTCACCGTGCGCCCGGACTCCAGCAGCAGCTCGACCAGCCGGCCGGCGATCGTCGACTTCCCGGCGCCGGACAGCCCGGTGAACATCACGGCGAGCCCGCCGGTGCGCGGGGGCACCGGATCGACCCGGCTGCCCAGCAGCCGGCCGCCGTAGGCCGCGGCCAGCACCGACCAGGCCACCTCCGGCCGCGCCGCAGTCACCGGCACCGGGACGACGAGCGGGTGCCGGCCGGGCGTGGCCCGCGACCAGGCCGCGGCCGCACCGGAGATCGCCGCGGAGTCCGGGGCCGAGCCGGCCACCGGCAGCAGCACCAGGAGCTCGGCAGGGAGCTCGGCGACGTCGTGCGGCGGTGCTCCCACCCAGACCGCCGGCTCGGCCCACCCGCGGGCGCTGAGCTGGTCGCGCACCGCGGCGGGGGAGCGCCAGCGGGGAATCCCGCGCACCGCGATCCGGTCGCCGTCGCGGGTGGCCACCAGGACACCCTCGGCGTCCTCCAGCTCGTCTGCTGCGGGCAGCAGCCCGGGCACGGGTGCGGCCAGGCCGAAGCCGGTGCGGGCCAGGGCGGCGAGCTGGGCATCGGTCAGCCGGGAGCGGATCGGGGGCATGTGACCAGTCTGGCAAGGTGCCGCGCACCGGCCGGGAGCAGGCCGGGGTGACGTGCCCAGCCTCGTTACCTGGCTGTGACGAGGACGTTGCGCGCTTGTTGCGCAGAGTTACGAATGGGGCACTCGATGCTCAAACTACTCGGGGTGTCATGGGTAAGCCGCGCGCAACCTAGGTAACACATGGTGATCACCGGTCAATCCTCCTAGCCTCGCCCGAGTGAGTGTCACCGGTTCGGGGAGAGGCGGCCAGTCACTGGCTGTGCTCGGCCGGGCCTGGTCCCGACGTCTGTCGACCTCGGCGTTCCTCCTGCTGGGTACCGGTGTGATCGCCGTTGCAGCCGCCGACTCGGCGGCTGCGGACGGCGTTTCCCCAGTTGAGCCGGCTATTTCCGCGATCTCGGCCGTCGGCCCGGTCGACGAGGTCGCCGATGACGCGCCTTCCTCCGCCGAGGGCCCGCCCAGCGCCTCCCCAGTTCCGGAACCTTCGAGGTCCGACGACGTCACAGAAGGTGACAGGAGACCGGTTGGGGGCGACGCCGACGAGGCGCCCTCGGCCCCTGAACCGGCTCCGGCTCCTGAACCGGCTGCTGCTCCCGAACCGGCTCCTGCATCTGAACCGGCTCCGGCTCCGGCTCCGGCTCCGGCTCCGGCTCCGGCTCCCGCTCCGGCTCCTGAGCCCGCCCCGGTTCCAGTGGCCGATCCGCAGTCCGCACCGACCCCGGCTCCGGCTCCCGCGCCCGCCCCGGCTCCGGAACCAACCCCGGCTCCTAAACCGGCCCCGGCTCTTGAACCGGCTCCGGCTCCTGCGCCCGCCCCGGCTCCGGTGGTCGATCCGCAGTCCGCGCCGACGCCATCCCCGGCTGCACCGGCACCCGACCTGCCGGCCCATCCGGGGAACGACGGCGACGACCTCCCCGCGCCGAGCGACGCTCCGGCGGCCGACCCGACCGGCGAGGACGACGCTCCTGAAGGCCCCGGCGACGGCATCGTCTGCACCGACGGACGCCCGCTGGGCGCGCACCCCGACCACGACCACCGGGTCGACCGCTGGCTCGGTTCGGGCCGGAACACCGTCACCGAACTGCTGTTCGCCGAGCGCTGGGCGCACGAGTGGGAGCACTTCGGCTGCGCCGGCGACGTGCTGGCTCTCCCGGTGAGCGATCCATCCGCTGTGCCCGAGCCATCGGCGGACCAACTGCCGGTGCCGGTCGACGGCAGCGATCCGGCCCCGGTGGCCGAGCCGTCCGCCGTGCCGGAGCCGTCCGGAGTGCCGCCGGTGCCGGTCGATGCGGCGACTCCGGTCGTCCCCGAAGGAACGGGGACGCCGCCGGAGAGCGACGCTGAGGAGCTCGCACCCGGGCCGGCAACGGGCACCGACGACCCGTCCCCCGCGGCGGCATGTCCGGCGGCGACGGTCGACGGTGCGGCCCAGCTGGGCGCCGGGTCCGCTCGGACGACGCCGGGCGATCCGGCGGAGGGGCCGTCCGGGGATGACGACGCCAGCGGTCCGGAGGGCTGTCACCCGGAAGCCGCCGATGCCTCCCCGACACGGCCCGCCGCGTCGCAGCCTGCAGGGACACGTGCCGCCGACGACGATGTCTGCACGGCAGCGTCCCCCACGCTCGCGGCGGCTTGCCTGCCGGGCGCTGGAATGTCGACCGACGTCTCCGACCTCATCGCTGCCTGCCAGTCCGCAAGCCGAACCGCTACGGCCGCCGCGGGTTCGACCCCGTCTGGGACGTCGTCCTCGACGGCAGCGCGCGCTGCTCCGCAGCAGGTCTCCGATGTCGAGCAAGGCAAGGGCGACCGCATCGGTTCCCGCCCGGCAGGACCGTGGACCCAGGGGTCGCACGGCCATGGCCAGTCCGACGAACTGAACCCCGATCCCGTCCGCAGCAACGGTGCGCCGCTGCACCACGATCCCCAGCCGGAGCCCCTCGCCCCGATGCCCCCGCCTCCTCCGGTACCGGCGAGCTCGGCCTCGGCGGCGGGAGCGCATGCGGGTGGCCCCTCGACCGGCGAGAAGCAGGCGATGCCGAAGGCGACGCTGGCGCGGTCCGACGTGATCCAGCCGGCCGACTTCGGTGTTCGGATCACTGACGGCGACACCGGGTTCGTCATCGGCGGCGCCTCCGATTCGGGCTTCCGGCCCGACTGAGCCGGCACCTCCGGCCTCTTCCAGCTCGGACCAGGGCGGGCCTTGCCCGCCGCCGAGGTGTCGTCGCCTTCCTGCTCGACCCCGCCTGAATCGTCGGCGCTGTGGTCGCAGCAGCACACCTCATCAACCCGTGCGCTGGTGCCCTCGTGAGCACCGCGCGCCATCCGCAAAGGAAACGCGTCATGAGCAGAACCATGAGAAACGGGCAGGGAACGAATCACATGGTGGGCGCGACGGGAGGGTCTGCCGCACGGCCGACCGTCACGGACGGCGCGGGCCACGACGGCTCGGCTCCCGGCGCGACGACCACCGGGGGCGCGTCCAGAGCCCAGCGCACCCCGCTGCCGCGCAACTTCGTGGTGGATTCCGTGTCGCTGCCCGAGGTGCACTACCGCCTCCACGACAACCTGGTCGAGGAGTTGTCCGGGCACGTTTCCGGCTGCACCCGGTTGAGCCGGTTTTTCGAGCGGTCGTGTGACAGCCACCCGTCGGGGACGGCGTTGGAGTGCGAGGGGGAGCGGATCTCCTACGCGGATCTGGATGCTCGGGCGAACCGTCTGGCGA
>JABAKE010000331.1 GCA_019779905.1 Modestobacter lapidis
GAAGGGGGGCCACCCTTTGGGTGGCGAAATTCATTTTTAATTAAATTATAATTTAATTAAAAACAATGGGTGATCGCGGATCTAAATCAATAAATTATTATTTATTGTAAAAGAGCAACGAGTAGACGGTTCTTAAGTTATAATTTTTTATAACTTTAAGGTGTACTCTAGTCGCCGGGAAAGCCGGTTCTTGGAAGAAAATAATAAGTAATCCAAGATTAAAGTTATCACAATAGCCTATTCTTTATCAATGTAAAAATAATATAAACGATTTTATAATTTGAGTAATTTTAATTATAATCATTATATTTATAATAAACTTTTAAATATAGCTTCAATACGTAATACACGAGAGGGTAATAAATCTAATAATAAATTTAAACATTATAGATCTTATTCTACTTTGAGTAATTTATTAGTATTTAAAAATACTGAAAAAGATAAAACAGAAATATTAAAATATATTAAAAATAAATCAGGTATTTATATGTGAATTAATAATATAAATAACAAGAAATATATTGGAAGTTCTGTAAATTTAACTCGTAGAATATACCC
>JABAKE010000332.1 GCA_019779905.1 Modestobacter lapidis
ATATTATAATGCAAATTTATTTTGCGTTAATTTACTTAACTTTTTTTAATTTAATTTTTTTAGTCTCCTACGGGAGTGAATTTCTTTTGATTTTTATTATATTTCTATATCTTTGGAAATACTTTGTATTTCTAGGTTAAGGAAATATTTTTAACTATTAGTTATTTCTAATTAAAGAATATATTTAATTCTTTATTTTTATTTTAAAATAAATTAATTTTCTTAATTTAAGAGTGTACTTAATTCTCCCCTTGGACTAGGCTTAACTAAAAATAATATATTATTACTCTAAGGATGATAATTGATTAAATATTCTAAATAATTGATTCTAAATAATAGATTATAGATAAGAGATGAAAAAAATAGATAATAGATTAAATATTCTAAATAATAGATAAGAGATGAAAAAATATGATATATGATATATGATATATGATATATGATATATGATAAGAGATAAGAGATGAAAAAATATGAGAATATATAATATTATAGATGAGAATAGATATATAAAAATGAATAAAGGAATATGTAAGATATGTAAGATATTAAAGAT
>JABAKE010000333.1 GCA_019779905.1 Modestobacter lapidis
AGATTCGTCCATGATAACGGACCACAATTCCGTGATCATAGATTCTACAGGTTCTGCGACAAATACAAAATCCAAAGTTGTCCTTCAACTCCGTACAATCCGGCGGCGAATGGACTGGCAGAGGCCTTCAACAAGACACTCTGCAAAATTCTCAAGAAAATGGTCTCTAGCCACAAAAGGGACTGGGGCGACAAACTATCCGAAGCTTTGTGGGCCTACCGAACCACCGTTCGAGGACCGACCCATAGCACGCCATTCTCCTTGGTCTATGGATGCGAAGCTGTTGTCCCTTTAGAGGTACAAATTCCTTCCTTAAGGGTATCTCTACAAAATGACATGACGCAAGAAAGCAATGTCAAGTTGAGACTCCAAGAGCTAGACAATCTCGATGAGAGACGGCTCGAAGCACTGCAAAGCATTGAGCTTTACCAAGCACGCATGGCAGGATCTTTCGACAAGAAGGTCAGGCAACGCGCCCACAAAAAGGGTGACTTGGTTCTTGCAGTAAAAAGGTCGATGGTTTTCGCTGACAAATCCAAAGGCAAAGTTGAACCAA
>JABAKE010000334.1 GCA_019779905.1 Modestobacter lapidis
ATAATGGACTAAATTATAGTTATTTAAATAAATAACTCTTCACATATAGTCTCTGAGGGTCCTACTTGATATATAAATTATATCTTTCTGTTCCCTGCTGGTTATCCATTTAATTATATATATGATTGTTACTATAATATTAATAATTAGTACATATATCTTTAGGAGTTTCTAGCATATAGTGAAGTTTAACGAACACATTATGTTGTGATGTAAATATGTTCTACTGAACTAAATGCTAATTCTATGTGAGAACTATAATGCATTGCTAGGAAAATACCTGTAGCTATTTGAATTACTAAACATAATCCTAATAAACTACCTAAGTTTCATCAGTAATTAATTGATGTAGGTTGAGGTGAATCAATCAAGTAACTGTTAACCAGTGATAAATAAACATTCGATTTACGAATAGCCATTAATTATTTCAAAATTTTATTTGTATAAGGAAAAAATATTTTTTATTTTATTTCCTATATATCCAATCTTATATAATAAGATAATAAAAGATTATTTTTATATTTAATTATTTTTATAATAAACTCTTACCTCAC
>JABAKE010000335.1 GCA_019779905.1 Modestobacter lapidis
CATGGCATGTCGGGGTAATCCAATGCCCCACGGGGTGAAGTTGGGCATGGAATGTCTAGGCCAAGGGCAAGTTGGCACGTACGAGGCATGCATGCGGCAAGGCATGGCACGTCGAGTGGCAACGACGTGGACAAGGGCCCGTTGGCACATCGAAAGCATGCACGGTGGCTAGGCGATGCACGTGGCAACGGCTTGGCATGGGCCAAGGGCAATACCATGCCTTCCAAAAATATCCCCGGAACCCAAAAGGAGGCCGTGGCAAGGCAATGCGCGGCAACTCACATCGCGTGGGCTTCGATGGCATTAGCAAGGCAAGCCAATGGCATGCCATGCGAGGCAATGCATGGCAACTCACGACGCGTGGCATTAGCAAGGCAAGCCAATTCGATGAATTCGATAAATTCTAGTGTGGGAACTCAATTTTGAATCCCCAATGCATTCCAAGCAAGTTCCAAATTTTTTCAAGATTTTTCCATATTTTTTCCCATTTTTCCCATGCACTTCGCATTTTTCGCCGCCGATAAATATTTTTTATTTTAATTCATTTCGGTAA
>JABAKE010000336.1 GCA_019779905.1 Modestobacter lapidis
TAGCTATGCTAAAATCCATTCGGATCTTGTTATCGATAGCTGCACACCATGACTATGAAATATGGCAGATGGATGTAAAGACTGCTTTCCTTAATGGAAACATTGAGGAAGACATTTATATGGAGCAGCCTGAAGGCTTTACATCTAGTGGTGATGACCACAAAGTGTGCAAGCTACAGAGGTCCATTTATGGACTTAAACAAGCTTCTAGAAGTTGGAACATCCGGTTTAATGAAGCAATCAAATCGTTTGGATTTCTTCAAAACATGGATGAACCTTGTGTGTACAAGAAGGTTAGTGGGAGTGCAATTTCTTTTCTTATTCTATATGTTGATGATATTCTACTCATTGGGAATGATGTAGGAATGTTATCAACAGTCAAGCTTTGGCTTTCACAAAACTTTTCCATGAAGGATTTGGGAGAAACATCCTATTACTAGGTATAAAGGTTTATAGAGATAGATCTAGAAGGTTGCTTGGACTCTCCCAATCCATGTACATAGATAAAGTATTGAAAAAGTTCAACATGGAGAATTCCAAGAGAGGTTTAATT
>JABAKE010000337.1 GCA_019779905.1 Modestobacter lapidis
GGCCCAAAGTTGACTCTAGAGGGGGGGGTGAATAGAGTCTTGGCAAATTAATAGAAATTCAAATGGGATATTTTATTTTGAGAAAAATGAACAGATAAATAATAATGACAACTCAAAATAAATAATATGAGATAAGAGATAAGGAGACCAAACACAGCAATTTTTACGTGGTTCGGTCTCTGCCTACGTCCACGCCTCAAGAGCACCACTTGAGGATTAATCCACTATCAATCTCACTTCCGGTGGAGATTAAGACCAAGTACAATCTTCTTTCAAGGCGGAAGATAAGCACCTCTACAATCTTCTTTCAAGGCGGAAGATAAGCACCTTTACAAGACGCTTGAATTTGTCACACAAATCTCAAGCTCTTACAAATAACTTTGTACACAAATAAATATTGAATGAGTACAAATGGAATTCTCCTTTCAAGAGTATATTTGAACTAATGAAGCTCAGAATATTGATCTCTCAAATAAGAATAATAATGAGAATGTGAGAGAATGAAAAATATAATCAGCTCTCAACTATTGAACAAATTTTTGCAGAATTTTT
>JABAKE010000338.1 GCA_019779905.1 Modestobacter lapidis
GCAGGTATCGGTATCGCTATCGTATTCGCTGCTTTAATTAACGGTACATCAAGAAACCCTTCATTAAAATCAGAATTATTCCCATTCGCTATCTTAGGTTTTGCCCTTAGTGAAGCAACAGGATTATTTTGCCTGATGATCTCATTCTTATTATTATACGGTGTTTAATCAACACTCCTAAAATATAATAATAATATTTATTTAATATTCCAATTTATATAATTATATATAAATATAATATATGTGTATCTTCTTACAATTCTTTTATATAAGATAAGACAATTCAATTCTTTAATTATAATTATTATTATTTTCTTTAAATAAGAAAAATAATTTTCCACTCATACAAATATAATATTAAGCTATTTCTACTAAATAATACTATAAATATCATAACTAAATAAAGTTTATTAATCAAAATAAATTAAAAAAAAATAAATATATATTTAATAGTGATATTCTAATAAAAAATAATACAATCATCAAAAATAAATTCAATACTAACTTCATTAATTTTATATTTTCTCGTACCTTAACTACAACTTCTAAA
>JABAKE010000038.1 GCA_019779905.1 Modestobacter lapidis
TTCGCCGCTGCTCTGGCATGGACAGATCCTCTCAGCAGCGAGTCACTGTCCAAGATCATTGGTACACCCCACTGCGAATGCGTCCTTTCGACGGCTGGCGCCGCTGGACTTCATCGCGCGCGGCGGCACCTGGCCGGAGGGTCCTTTCCGTCCCCGCCTCCACGAGGGCATTCCGAGCAACCTGTGAGGAGCAGCGCTCCATGCGGCCGAGCGGGAGGCGCGCGTCGTCGAGGAGTCGGTGAGAGCGCTTGCAGGCGAGGTCCGCAAGCTTCTGTACTGGCGCCGGCGAAGCGCACCCCAGCGGTGCGCCTATCGCGAGCGGCAGCCATCAGCCGTGCGCGGCTCGCTGCCCTTGAGCAGGGCACGAACTGGCCGCGGTGGGACCTGTTGATGCGGCTTCGGGTCGCTCGGGAGGACATCGAGTACGACGACGACGTCGAGTAGGCCTCCGCGCCATCGGCCCCTGTAAGCGCGTGCCGGGCGGCCTGCGTGGGGTGTCTGTGGGCTCTGGCAAGGTGGCGCCGTGGCGGCGCTCTCCCTGTACCTGGGTCCCCGGAAAGCACGGCTGAAGGTCGAGACGTGGGGCGACCTGGTGCTCGCTGCGAACGCGGGTGTGCTCGATGAAACGCATTGGGTCGAGCTCAAGGAAGCCGTGCCGGCGAGCAACAAGCCCGCCAACCTGGAACTGGCGAAGGACCTGGCTTCGCTCAGCGTCGAGGGTGGCGTGTTCATCGTCGGCATCGAGGACGACAAGGGTGGCGCCGGCGCCGTCGTCGGAACCGATCTGACGGGGTTGGAGACCCGCATCGACCAGGTGACCGGCGGGCGCATCAGCCCGCCGTTGTCCGTCACGCTGGATGTCATCCTGAAGCCGGACACCCCCGGCGTCGGCGTGCTGGTGGTGACGGTGCCCGCGAGCGAGGTCGCGCCGCACATGGTGGACGGCCAGTACTGGGGGCGTGGCGCACAGCGCAAGCGCGTCCTGTCCGACGACGAGGTACGACGCCTGCTCGCCGACCGCCAAGCCCGGTCAGCGGGATTTGCCGAGCGACTCCGCGATGCGCCGGTGCTGGACCCAAGTGGCCTGGACGAGCTCGGACGCCTCTACCTGCGCATCGAACCCGCTGCCGCAGCCAGTGAACCCGTCAGCGACCTCCTGGCCGGGAAGCACGTCCTCGAAGTCGTCACCGCCGCTGTCCAGTTCCGCACGCAGTGGTCGCCCTCGTTCGGGTCGCTTACCTACAACGTCCCCCATCCCGACGGGCTCGCCGCGGCATCGCTGATAGCCAGCGAGACCGGCGAGGTTGGGGACGCGTACCTGTTCCTCCTCCTGGGCGACGACGGCACGGTGCAGCTGTCGTCGCCAGCGGTCCAGCGCTACGGACGCGCAGCAGATGCCCCGCTGGCGGTGACGCCCGGGCTGGTGCTGGAGATGCTGCACGGAGGCCTGGAGATTGCCGGGCACGTGGCGACGCAGACTGGCTACCAGGGTGCCTGGCGGGTTGGCCTCTTCGTCACGAAGCTGCGCGGTGTCAGAGCGAGTCAGGCCTACTACGAGACCTCGTTCCAGCGGTTCCTGCCGTACCCGTCCGACGAGTACGTCGCGGAGATTCAGACGACGACTCGCGAGCTCGCCGAGGAAACTCCGGCGGCTGTGGAACGGCTGGCCAAGGGCCTGCTCCGTGGTCTGGGTGTGGACCGCCGCTTCCTGCCCTACGAGGAGCCCGGCGAGTTCGCGTTGCGGAGCCACTGACCGCGTCCGCGCATTCCTCGCGTCCGGCATACCGACTGCACAACCCTCGCCCAACAGGCTGCTGGACAACTTCCCGACCTGAACTGTCACCCCTACCGGCGACGCTGTAGTCGTGGGCCTGTCCGCGATGTCACCGCACGTGCCGGTCGCGCGCCTTCCCGACGGCACGCCGGTGTTCGCCCCGCTCGGGCAGCTCGTCGTCGCGGATGCGGGCCGCCGCGTGGTCTGCCACGCCTGCGGCGACCTGCTGACGCATATCTCACCGGCACACCTTCACCGCCATCGGCTCGACGGGCAGGCCTACCGGCGGAGCTACCGGCTGGCCCTGCGCCGTTCTCTGGTCGCACCCGGACTGGCTGACGTCCGTGCCCAGGAGGGGCGTCGCCGCTACACGGGGAACGAGGCATTGAGGGCCGGACTGGAGCACGGCCAACGGCGCACCCACCGCCTCGCCGAGGCCCGACTGGCCCGCGCCCGCACCCTCGGGTTCGACTCGGTGGAGGGCTACCTGCGGCATCGGTACGTCGAGCAGGCCTGGTCGGTGCATGCCATCGGAGCGGAGTTGCGCACCGGCAGGCGGGTGCCGCCCCGGTTGATGGACGCTGCCGGTGTTGCCCGCCGTGCCGGCGGCGGGCGACGGGCGCATGCACGGTCTGCCGGCTTGGACGTTGGGCGGAGGATGGCCGAAGACGAACCGCGACGAGAGCAGGTGAGCCATGAACCACCTGCCAGGCGAGAACCAGGACGGACGCCCTGAGCCCGCGGACGTAGATCCGCGCGAGGACTTCGATGCGTCCATCTCCAGGATGGCCAAGGCGCTCCGTTTCGGCGAGGTGCTCGCCGGCCGCTGCGTGACAACGGTCGCCCTCGACGCGCGGGGCCGGCTGACCCGCTACCGGCCCGACGGCACGACCAGCCCGCTTGAGTGAACGGGACCGAGCCCGGGGAACAGCGCCAGCGGGTGGCGGCCTTCCGTGCGCACCTCGTAGCCGGTGGGCTGACGCTGGCGCAGCTCGCGACCCGCCGCGGCGGCGGCGACCTTGACGCCACCGAGCGATGGGTGTCCGCGCGGCGCCGGGAGCGTTCGCTCCTCGTGTGCGCTCAGCCCGACGGGTCGTTGGTCGTTCCGGCGTTTCAGCTCACGGACGCCGGTGAGCCTCGCTCAGAGCTGAGGCCATTGCTCGAGCGGCTGCTCGGCGCCGGCATCGACGACTGGACGGCCTGGACGTGGCTGGCGCAGCCGTCCAGCCTGCTGTCCGGCGAAGTGCCGGAGCGGACGGCCGTCACCGACCCGGAGAGGGCGCTGAGGGCATCCACCCGCTTCGCCACCGCAGAGCCGGCAGCTGACCTCTCGCCACCGAGTGCCGGCGGCTGCTGGGCGGGCGGGTGAGCGCGGCCGCGAGCGCCGGGTGCGTGGTGCGGGCGGTGAGCTCGGCGGCGGTGCCGGTGCGGGCAGTCGCGGCGGGCCATCGGTTGCCGGCCTCGGTCGCGTTGTGCGGCGGGGCGGTCCGTCTCGGCTCATCCCCCGATGTTGAGACCGGTGCCCGTGTCTGGGCCGTCGTGTCCTCGTGCGATGCCGACGGCCGGCCTGAGTGCTTCCACGACCAGGGTGCTGAGCACGCCCTGCGCGATGTCAGCCCCCCAGCCGGCCTCGACCCCCACCACGACGGCTGCTGCCGCGGCGAGCACGCCGAGCGAAGCCGTGACCACCTGCCGAGTAGTCGCCGGTGGTGGCGTGCGCGCTGAAGCTCGCGAGCCTGGCGCGGAAGCCCGCGAGCCTGGCGTGGCGGCCTTGCCGGCTGCCGCTGCGGCCGGCTGCGTCGGCCGGTCGGGCGGACTCGGGTCGCCGTTCTTGCCGGGTCGGTCGCCGGGAGGTAGCAGCTGGGCGGAGAACTCTTGCCGGACCGTCGCGAGGGCGGCGTGGACGCCGAACGTCGCGCCGCGGTGCGGGTCGGGCATAGCGGTGTAGGCCAGCTCGAAGCGGCGCAGCGTGGGCTTGACCAGAGCTTCCCACGTGCCAGCCAGGTCCCACTTCCGGTTGTTCTCCGCGCAGGCGGTGCTGAGCGTCAGGAGGTGAAGGATCAGCGGGTCCTGCAGCTTCTCCAGGGCCTTCAGCCTGATTCTGACATCGGCCGGCGGCTGCTGCTGGGCGGGGGTGGCGGCGTCCAGGCGCTGCACCCATCGCTGTTCCAGGTCGCCTAAGCAGGCGTCTACCGTCCGCAGAACGAAACTCAGCCGCGGGTCGGCCAGGTCGGCGGGACGGTCCAGCGTCAGCAGGCCGACGCCTCGACCGACGCGGCGCGCCGCCAGCTCGAACCAGGCCTCGAAGGTCCACAGGTCCGAGCCGTTCCCCGCAAGGGCCACGAGGCACTGTAGGGCCGGTCACTGCGGCGCAGCCATCCGAGTCGGCCAAGGGTCAGCGGGCCGTCGGGGCTACGAATGGTCTGCCAGTCGGTGCTGCCGCCTGAGAGCGCGGCCGTCTCGGACCCGCGCCGGTGCACACCACAGGGCTTCAGCATGTTGAGCACCGCGGATGCGGACGTGTCGGGAAGCGCGGCGCACGGCTGTTGTCGCCACTTCGGCGCTCGCCGTAGGTCAAGATGCGGACGCGCAGGGAGAGTGGCTGACGCGAGTGCAGAAGCTGCGTCGTTGGACCAGGGACGGCCAGCGGGCCCCCCACAAGCCACTGCTGCTGCTGTGGTTGCTCGGCCGGCTCCAAGCGGGTCGACCCGGCCCGGTTGCGTTCACCGAACTCGAAGAGCCCGTTCGCCCCCTGCTCCGGGACTTCGGCCCCGCAAGGTCCAGCTACCACCCGGAGTTCCCGTTTCATCACCTGACCGGTGACGGCTTGTGGACCATCGCAGACGCCGTCGGCGCAGACGCTCGCCCACTCGGCACCGCGGTCAGTCGCCTGCGCTCGGCGGGAGCAGTTGGTCGGCTGGAACCGGCGTTCGAGCGGTACATGACGCACGACGGGCGCACGCCCGCCGTGACAACGCGTGACCCCGGTCCTGCCGCGGTCAGGTGATCAGGCGGGGACCAGCTCCCGGGTGCCAGACATACGAGTCTCTGCGAGGAGGTCGACGAGGTCGGCTTCGGTGAGGACCTCGATGCGGTGGCCCTTCGCGCGCCACTGCACCGCCTTCGATGCCTTGCCGGTGCTGAAGTCCGCGGGGTCGCTCCCGGTGAACCCGTCCCCAACGACCAGCATCGTGGTGCGCTTCGTGACGCCCTTGTCCACCACGGCGCCACATCGCGCTGCGGCGTCCCACGCCTCCTGACGCCGGATGCTCAGGGCACCGGTGAAGACCAACACCTGGCCGTACAGCGGGTGCTCAGGATTGGCGTCGGCGGCTGCCTCCGGCGGCAGCGAACCCTGCGAGATGGTGCCGTGGCACCCCCGCCATGCCGCAGCGTCCAAGCGGCCGGGAAGCATGAGCAGATCGCTCAGCAGGGCGGCGAAGGTGCCGACGTTCCGGCGTCGGGCGATCTCCAGGACGACCTGAGCGCAGGCCTCCGCGTCCGACCCCGCGTCGTGGTGACGGACCAGGCTGATCCCGCACTCGTTGGCGACCATCGGCAGCCGGTAGGAAATCAGATCCAGCGCGCGCCGGGCCATCAACAGGGAGCAGGCGTAGTCCGTCGTCGGCCACTCCCGGTCGGCGACGATGCAGGCCTCACGTAGCGCGCCGATGTCGAAGGCGGCGTTATGCGCGACCAGCGGCAGCCCGTCGGCGAGCTCCACCAGCTGGTCCAGCCGCTCGGCGAAGGACGGCTGGTCGGCCACCATGTCCGCTTCAATGCCGTGCAGACGGACGTTGACGCGATCGAAAGTGTCCAGGCCCGCCGCGGGGCGCACCATCCAGGAGTGCGTGGCGACCACGACGCCGTTGCGGACGACGGCCGCGCCGATCGCGCAGATCGAGCCACGGTGGGCGTTGGCCGTCTCGACGTCGATCGCGACGAAGCTCAACCCGTCCAACGCCACCGGCACCGGTGCCACCACCACGGTCTCCTCGACCGGCGGTCGCGGCGTCGGCACCAGGGCGGCGACGATGGGGGCCTCGGTCGGGGCAGCCGGGTCGCGGTGCACCGGGGCCGGCCACGTCGCCTGGCAGACGATCGGCAGTTCCCGGGTGGTGGGACCGCCCACCGAGCGCATGTAGGAGCGGGCGAGCCGCTGCTCCTCGATGGTGTCCCAGGCAGCGCACAGGCTGCGCAGCCACTGGGCGATGCCGAGGGCGCGGGCTGTGCGGGGGTCTCCGCCCGGCGTGGCCGCCCTCTTGACGTCGAGCGGCTGCGGCAGAGCCGGCCATCGCGGGGGCGTCAGGGCGCTCTTGCGCACCGCCTCGCCCTCGTAGACGGCCTGGAGTTCGTCGCGGACCCCCACGACCGCAGCGAAGGTGGCCTCGGTGTCGAGAAACCGGTCGGGAACGACCTCCTGCTCATCGAGCAGCGCCTGCCCGGAGGCGGTGGCCACGATGACACGCGACACGGTCAGCGTCCGAAGCGTCCGACCGCGGTCATCCCCGTCGAGGACCCAGGCGCCGCACAGCCGCGACATGCCGGCGACGCGCGGGCCGACGTCCACCCACCAGACGACCGGAACTCCGTCGACTCCGTCGACGACCGCCAGCACAGAGCTTCCCTCGTTCATGCGTCCCCCCCCCGTATCGGTGACGCACCGTATCGCGGGGGTGACGCAACGCTGGGAAGGCGCAGCGAACCTCGCACCGTGGCGTGGCGACGGGCAGGGGCCTAAGCCGCACTACAGGGGCCGCCCTGCGGCGGCGCCACTGAGGTTGGGACGGCCGGCGTGGGCCGACCAGCACTCGGTGGTGCCTCCGTGCGGCAGGAGGTCCGGACGAAGCGCTACCGCCGCTGCGGGCAGGTAGTGCTCGAGAACGCGCCGCTCGATGGCCAGTGCTGTGGCCCGATCGCGGACCTGCATGGTGTCGAGCACAACGCCACCGGACCGCTCATGGACTCTGAGTCGGTCATCGGTGACGCAGTGGGTGATGCCGACCTTGTAGACCCCGACGTCGCCCAGGTGCGCAAAGAGCACCAGGTAGACGCGGTGGGGCGCATCGGGATCCAGCCGCGCACCGTCGCAACGGATGCACGGCGGGGTGCCCGAGCAGACGGCGGTCCAGGCCACCGTGCGCGGGGCGTCGCAGCGGAGGCAGACGGCCTGCAGTGGGCGGCCGGGGTCGCCGTCGAATTCGTCGAGCAGCTGCATCCCGAGCAGCTCGAAGCGCGGCTGATGGTCGCGGTGGTGGGCCGGAACCGGGCGGTGTTGCAGTGGTGGCACGGCAGCCAGGAGAGCCGGATGCCCTCGGAGAAGCCCCACAGCGAGTCGACCTGGACACCGCCGCACTCCACGCACTCGACGTTGACCGGCATGTTCTTGTCGGCGTCGCCGAGCGGCTGCAGAGACCGAAGGCCGGCCGCGGCGAGCATCTGCTCCTGTCGGGCCACCGGCCAGATGTCGGCGTGGTCGCCGTACCAGGACCACTGGCGCATCTGCGCCAGCTGGCCGGCCCGCTTGCACATCTGACAGACCCAGCCGCCGCGGCGGATCATCGCCAGCGATACGTCGACGACCGCTCCGCAGGGGTTGTGCCGCGTGCGGAACCGGCCGCGCGCATCGTCACCGAGACGCACGACCTGGGCGTCGCAGGCTTCCACCAGGGCGTTCAGGCACTCGTCGCAGAAGCCGATCGCCCGGCTGCGCCGCGGCCACCGGGACGCGCGCTGGCACCCCGGGGTGCTGCATGCAACGTTTCTGTTCTCCACCAGATCCCCGTCTCGCCGCCGGAAGGCTACGTGCGGCCGCGCTGTCGGTCGTGCACCCGCCGGCCCCTGGCCACGTCGCCAGCGGACGTGCCGGGGGATGGCGGGGGGCGCCGGCCGGCCGATGGCGGCAGGGGGACACCGCTGGGAGTTCGGGGCAGGCCCCGCAGCTGACCGAGGAGATTGGTCTTGAGCTCCTCCTGCGTGTGCCATCACGGCTACCGAGCGGGGACTGCCAGCCGCCCGGGGCGGGCGACGATCGGTCGATGCATCCGGCCGAACGCCGCGTCTAGTCCGCGCAGAGTCCGCAACTGGTCCGCAGACCGTCAACGATGACCAACAGCGGCCAACGCCGAACGCCCAGTTCAGCGCCGCATTGCCCACGTAGTCAACGCTCGCCAACTGCCCGGCAACTGTCCCCGGCGAACTGTCCCCGGCGACCAGCAACTCAGCGCCTCGGGTGCGGCGGGTCAGGTTGGGGGGGTCAAGTCCCCGGGCGTGGTGTGTGACGGCTACCGCGTGATCTTCATGTCTGGTCAGGCGCTGAGCGTCG
>JABAKE010000340.1 GCA_019779905.1 Modestobacter lapidis
TAATACTGTTAGAGTTGATATTTGTTATGCTGTTAACTTGTTAAGTCAATTTGTTGTTTCTGCTAGAAAGACTCATCTTAATGCTGCTTATAAGGTATTCCATTATTTGATTCATACTAAAGATTTGGGTATTGTTTATGGTAAACAAAGTACATTGGAATTCAAAGATTTCAGATTGTTAGATAAGACCAAGAATAAAAGTGATGTTGCTACTCATGATTATCCAGCTGACTCTGAATTTATGGTTACTACTCTTAGTGATTCTGATTGGGCTAAAAATCAAAGTGATAGAAAAAGCCAAAGTGGTCATTGTGTGTTTATTAACAATCAATTGGTATCTTGGTCTTCAAGGAAACAAAATTGTGTTTCTTTAAGTTCTACTGAAGCTGAATATGTTGCTCTTTCAAGTGCTGCTAGATCCTCACTTTATTTTAGAAACTTGTTAAATGAAATTGGATATGATTGCAGTTATATTAATCTTGCCGGTGATAATTTTGGTTCTTTGACTCTTGGTTCTCATAAGTCTGTCCACCAGAAAACTAAACCCA
>JABAKE010000341.1 GCA_019779905.1 Modestobacter lapidis
TATACCGTCTTCTCTACATCAAAAGGTCAAGTTCCCTTATGAAGGATCCATCCTTACCCTACGGGGAGACAGTGAATGTAAGCTATCACCGATACCGGTTTGTGAGATTAAAGAAGAGGTACCTAACCTACCTATGACCGGTTTCGAATACGTCCAGTTTATCGAAGGGGCACCGTCTTGCAAAGAACAAATTCCAATCGATTCTATCCCCTATGTTAGCTATGCAGTCGGAGAGATCATGAAAATCATGGGATTCTTCCCCGGAATGGGTTTGGGCCGAAGAAATCAGGGCATAACCCGTGCTATCCAACATACCCATAACAGTTTACCTTTCGGATTAGGGTTTAAACCTACTACGGCCGACCGCCAGAAGATGTTAGCCAAGGAAAAAGAAAGAGACCAGGCTCGGGCTAAGAAGCAAGGGTACACCATCACTATCGAACCATACAGACTCACTCTTAATGGATCTTTCGTCAAGGAAGGTGAAGACTTCCCCTACTGCGGTTTCCCCGAACCATACTATGACATAACCACAGTAGGGGAAGTCT
>JABAKE010000342.1 GCA_019779905.1 Modestobacter lapidis
TATTTGCTCATCTTTCTAATCCATAAGGATTCATTTTATGAGCAAACGTGAGAAATGGAATTTTTGGAAAAAACGTGGCATATAAGAGCGAAATGGAACATTGGTTGGAAAGTGAATCAAAACTCTTCGAAATGTATAGATATTCATCCGAGTGCATTTTCTCAGTATTCTATTACCTCAAACTCCATAATGGGTGCAATCGTAAGAAATGGAGTTCTGGGACGACAATGATGCACATTAGGGCGAAAAGGAACGTAGTTTCGAAAGTGACTCAAAACCCTTCGAAAGAGCTTAGATATGAGCGAAATAGAACGTTGGTTGGAAAGTGACTCAAAACACATCGAAATGCTTCGACATTCATCCTAGCACATTATCGACATATTTTAATGCAACAGAGTCCATTTTGGGCGCATAAGGGAGAAGTGGAGTTTTGGGCTGAAAGTGATGCATATTAGGGCGAAAATCACAGATATTCATCCCAGCCCATTTTCTCACCATTCCAATGCATTAGAGTTCAATTTGGGAGCAAAAGTAAGAATTGGAATT
>JABAKE010000343.1 GCA_019779905.1 Modestobacter lapidis
TTTCCAATTGATCATAGTTCGCTTCGTAGTCTGTCATCTTCTTACTTAGATAGTAAATGGCGTTTTCTTTTCTCGACTCCTGAAGATATTGAGCTAACATAGCTCCCATCGCGGTTTCGGTGGCCGTTAAGTACAACAAAAGCGGTTCACCTTGCCGAGGGGGAACTAGTATGGGTGGATTGCTCAAATACTCCTTGATAGTATCGAACGCCTTTTGACAGTTCTCGTTCCATTCTTTCGGAGCTCCCTTCTTGAGTAGCTTGAAGATAGGTTCACAGACCATGGTTAACTGCGAAATAAACCGACTGATGTATTGAATTCGGCCGAGAAAGCCCCTTATTTCTTTCTCCGTCTTTGGTGGCTCCATTTCTTGTATGGCCTTGATCTTTGTAGGGTCTACCTCGATGCCTCGCTGAGTGATCATGAAACCGAGTAGCTTTCCTGCGGTAACTCCAAAGGCGCATTTCTGTGGATTCAAACGGAGGTTGTATTTTCTGGCTCTTTCCAAGAATTTTTGGAGGGCTTGAAAGTGTCCTTCTCTGTCTA
>JABAKE010000344.1 GCA_019779905.1 Modestobacter lapidis
TTTTGGGTGACCAGGGCGTCATCGATTCTGAGGCCGTCCGGGAGATACCTGATGAGGCTTTGGAGCAGCTAGAACAGGAGGAAGCTGAGCTTGATGCTTGGATGCAAGCGACACAGAGGCGAGCTTCCAAGGAGTCTACTGGCAAGAGCAGGCCGTCCAGCGATGAGTCAAGTGATAGACCAGACTCTGATGGTGGGGCGGGTTCTTCTAAGAAGAAAACTCGCCGAGGTAAGAGGAAGAGGAGTCAGCCTCACGACAAAGACCCTTCTAATAAGGAAGTTCCTCCTACTGCCGATGAAGAGGTGCCTGCGGCTACTGATGAGCCTGAGGAGAAAAGAAACCGAGAAGAGGATACCGTTGGCGGAGGTATGTTTCCTTTTTCCTCTATTCCTTTCATAGCATTTCTTCATGTTTTAATTTGTCTCCGCTTCTGCTTCTCCTTTTTTTTCTTTTCTTTTCTTTTTTTTTTTTGCAGAGGAAGAAGACTTGACAATCCCTGAGGCTCTGACTGATGAGAGGACGGTCGATCCTATGGAGGTGCCAGA
>JABAKE010000345.1 GCA_019779905.1 Modestobacter lapidis
ACATGCTTCGTGCTTGTGCTATTGAGTTTAAGGGCACTTGGGCCAACTATATTCCTTTGGCTGAATTTGCCTATGACAATAGCTATCAGGCCAGTATTGGCATAGCACTGTGGACACCCCATTTTGACTAATTATGTTTGATGATGCTATTTGTGAGTGATTGACTCGAAGAGTTGATCATTCAGTGGAGAATTGGGCTCGAAGAGACCAAATTATCCAAATTATCGAAATTATCCTTTTCTGGAGGAAAAGGATAATCCGTCATTTCATGCATACTTTCGAGTTGGAATCAACCCGTTTGTTTTGCATTGAGTTTTCAAAGTGCATTAGAACATCCCTGTAAATTTTCATGGCATTCTGATAAGAGCTCGATAGGTAATTAGGGTTTTTGCGACTTGAAGGGCATTTTCGTCCTTTCTCTCGTATAATTTCCGAATGACCTCCAAATTCGAATCGGCTTGATCCATTGAGTTTATATGGATGAATAGAGCATGTGAGAGGAGTTGATCAAGTTTTCAACGGCTGAAATGAAATCCACCCAGATT
>JABAKE010000346.1 GCA_019779905.1 Modestobacter lapidis
TCACATTTTTGTGGTTATTGTTTTTTTTTTCAATAAAAAAAAATTTTTATTTTTTTTTTTTTTTTTTTTTTTTTTTTTTTTTTTTTTTTTTTTTTTAAATAAATTCACCTCGGTAAATATACAAATATTACAAGAATTTCCACAGCTTAAATCTTGAACTTCGAAATCAGTAATTTGAAACTTGGAAGCTTCAAATCTTCTTGAACTCTTGAGACTTCAAAGAAATTGCACACTTTTTCAGTCTTTGGATGAAAAAAATTGGCCAAATCTCTTCATACCAAAGAATATTCGTTGGAATTCAGATTGCTTTGAAACTTAGGCCGGGAATGCATCTTTATATTCTTTTACGGATTATTGCATGCCTGGTGAAATATTCTCTGAAATCTATGTTCTTTCACAAATTGCTGGCTGAATCAACTGGAAATTTTGCTGAAGCTGGATCTGCTCTTGCCTCCATTCTTCTCCATTCATAAATATTATACTATATATATATATTATATCTTATATATATATATATATATATATATATATATCACCCACTAAT
>JABAKE010000347.1 GCA_019779905.1 Modestobacter lapidis
GCGGGCTCTCGGCACCCGCGCTCCGATGACGCTGCCGCAGGGACCGAACCAGCGATGGTCGCTCGACTTCGTGTCCGACGTTCTGGCGGACGGCCGGCGCTTGCGCGTGCTGGTGGTCGTGGATGACTTCACCCGCGAGTGCCTGGCACTGGTCGCCGACACGTCTCTGTCGGGCCGGCGGGTCGTGTGCGAACTCGACCGGATCGTCGAGCTGCGCGGCCGCCCGCTGCTGATCGTCAGCGACAATGGCACCGAGCTGACGTCGCACGCGATCCTGCTCTGGCAGGAGGAGCGAGACGTCGCCTGGCACTACATCGCACCATTGCCGGTCAGCAGACCGGCAATCCGATCCCGCAGGGAGCACCGGCAGGAGCCGGTGCAGGGGCAAGCCGATCCAGAACGCCTTCGTCGAGAGCCTGAACGGCCGCTTCCGCGACGAATGCCTCAATGAGCACGTGTTCCGGGGCTTGCTCATGGCGCGACGGATCATCGATGCTTGGCGGGACGACTACAACGGCCACCGGCCCCACACGAGCCTCGGCG
>JABAKE010000348.1 GCA_019779905.1 Modestobacter lapidis
AATGATTACTCCTCCAGTAAAGCACGACACAGGCAGTCAGCCGACAGACCGTGGTGAATCTTCATCCGGGCCATCCCTTCAATATGCAAAGAAGGTGTTGAAGAGTGTGCTGAGCTCATAGGTTGAAACTCTCTCTTCTGGCCATTTGGAGGCTGGCTTTGGCATGGTCAAGCACGTACAGGACATCCTGGCTGATAGCGCAGAGGTCGGTCTGGACATTGCAAGTGCCAAGGCTTTCGTTGATGAAGTCATTGCTTTGGGCAACAAATGGACTGAGACCAAGAGCTTTCCAAGCGGTGATTTCTTCAATGAGATGTTTTTGCAGCCATCCGGTAAAATCAAATCTGAGATGGATGAGATTTCACGGACTCGGAAGAAGTTCGTTCGAGAGAAGAACGTTACCGAGTTGGCTATTATCGAGCTGACACAGGACCTGCACCGTCTTGATAGGGAGGTCACAGAGGCTAGGCAGCGGCTCGAGCAACTGCAAGAACAAAGTGCTGCCAAGTGGGCCGCCATCGTGGAAGCTCGGGATAGAGAGGG
>JABAKE010000349.1 GCA_019779905.1 Modestobacter lapidis
TATTTACTGTATCTGTAATCATCTGCCATGTTTGAGATTTTTGTAATGCCATTGTAATGCCCGATTTTTAATAAAAATACAAAAAAATATTGCACGTTTATTTTCAATGCATTTGTAAATATCGCATATTCATTTTGAGCATTTTGAGCAAATAAATTGAGTTTTTCCCTTTTAAATGACTATTGACTAAATTAAAATGAATTTCGAAAACCCCGGGATAGATGAGGTAATCGTCAGAAATGACGAGTGTAGTGGGGTGCCGTAAAACCCTTCCCCACTCTCAACCGAACCTCCGGACCCATTTAACAGAATCTCTGGATTTATTGATTATCGCCTTTCTATTAATTTAGAAAAGCGATAAGGACGATCAGTTACGTCTTAAAACCAATAACTGATGGCGACTCCAAAATTCCGATAAGTACGAGTGTCGATCCGTCGCACTCCGAAAGTCAAACCAGTTTTCAAAATACCCGAAAATGTTTTCAATGTCAGAAAAAAGGGGAACGTAAATAAACCAGTTGATTCCAATATTTTCAAACGA
>JABAKE010000350.1 GCA_019779905.1 Modestobacter lapidis
ATACACTCCTAGGTATCTATCTGGTGGTCTAGAAATTCTCCCACTACGACGAGGCTCCGGAGTGTTAAAAGGAATGTCTTGATTATCTACAGTCTCAGGATCTGGCACAGATGTTGCAGGAGTTTCTAAAAGAATCTCCTCAATAGTTTCTTTACAACCAAGCTCTTGGTGCATCATGCAATCATCCTCCAAGTATCTAGCATGAGTGCTGATAAGCACCTTTTGCTCCTTTGGATGATAAAAGATGCCTCCTCTCGTTCCCTTAGGATACCCAATGAAGTAGCACATTTCCGATCTGGGTTCTAGCTTGGTAGCTTTATCATTCAGTACATAGGCTGGACAACCCCAAATGTGGATATGTCTTAAACTTGGTTTTCGACCTGTCCACATTTCTTGAGGTGTCCTAGGTACTGATTTAGAAGGTACCAGATTTAAAATGTATGCTGCTGCTTCTAGGGCATATCCCCAAAAGGATATGGGTAGGGTTACATGACTCATCATGGACCTTACCATATCAAGGAGGGTACGGTTTCTTCTCTCT
>JABAKE010000351.1 GCA_019779905.1 Modestobacter lapidis
GTGTCTCCAATGGAGTGAGAGCAGGTTGAGCTTGCTGAGTATCAGCTTGGCTTGACGACGTGTCGTCTTCTGTCTCTGAATCCGAATCTGTGTCTTGCATAATAGACACAAAGGAGATGACAAACTTGCCCCCAGGCTTTTGTTTGGTCTTCTTTGCCTTGGTAGTGATCACCAGCGGCTTTGAAGATTTGAGGGAGACAACAAAGGGAGATTGGTTGATTTCCTCGATTTTGCCGGATGGTTGATTTTCTTCCGGTGATTGCTGAGGAGCCTTGCCTTTATCTTTCTGGAGACTTTCGGCAAAGGATGCTGTTTCTTTCTCCTTTTCTTCGTTTTCATCTTTGTACATCTGCGAGTCTGCAAAATGGACTTCTTTGCCTTTGAAAGGCTTTTTGTCCGCAAATACCCGATGTACCAAGCCGTCGTTGCCAACAAACTTGATGCGCTGATGAAGAGTTGAAGGAACAACACCACTCACGTGTATCCAGGGGCATCCGAGAAGGATGTTGTAGCATGAGGGGGTCTTTATTGCATATACAGT
>JABAKE010000352.1 GCA_019779905.1 Modestobacter lapidis
GTCACACCACTCCAATTTGGATTGAAAAAAACAAAGAAAGGGTAAATGAGGGGAACAAATGATTCTAGGAGGGATTATTCGTCTTCCTAGTCTTCGACACAAGAAAAGGAATTTTCCGCATCCCTTTCTTGTGTCGAAATAATAATAATTCTTGATATCGTTCGTCAAAGATTCCTATTCTTAGTTTCGATTTTTTCTAGGTTTATCATCATTTTTTTTAGATTTTTTATGTATAAGAAGTAGTAGACAAACAAAAAAAAGAGAGGGAAATTTATTGAGCAAATAGAACTTCTTCAATAAATTTATAAAAAAAATTTGATGAGATACTAAAATAAATAGAGTCGGTTTCTATTAGTATAGAAAGGATTTGCATGATATCTGATCTGCAGAAATATATATTATATTGGATTGTGTCATCCAGGAAATTGAGTGATTTTTTTTTCTTCTAACTTTGAAAGTATCGATAGATACTATCGAGGAACAGATGTTCGGAATCAATCAATGAAGTTCATTTTTCAAAAACATCATCAGAAAAAAATA
>JABAKE010000353.1 GCA_019779905.1 Modestobacter lapidis
TCATAATAGCAACTACATTCTTTTTTTGCATAAACAAAAGAAAAACCAATCTGATTATGAGTTGTGAAGCGAAATATATAAGGATGTGGATAACTGGAAGGGTGAGAGAAAGAGAGAAAAATAATATTAATGATATATGATTCCAATCTAATATGTAAGGTCTATAAGTCATCTCATAAAAGGCAATGTAATAAAGCATCAATACTCTGATTCGTACCTAATTAGATGAATCTGTTCATAGAACAAAAAAATCAAGAGCTTCGAGCCAATAAAGACTGAGAAGATTGACTCAAGAAAAAATTTCATTAGGGGCTCCATTGTAGAATTCAGACCTAACCATTAATCGAGAAGCGATGGGAACGACGGAACCTGTGAATGCAGAAGATTCTATTGAAAAGGAATCCTAATGATTCATTGGGTGGGATGGCGGAACGAACCGGGGATCAATTCATTTATTCTGAGAGGTCATGGGCTCACCCTACAACTGAACTAGATATTGAAGGAGTCAATATTCGCCCGCGAAAACTTTATTTTATTGGA
>JABAKE010000354.1 GCA_019779905.1 Modestobacter lapidis
AGATGATTAAACATCTCTTTGACATTTTCACAAACATGTGGTGTGCATGTGAGTTCTAGAACCAAAATATAACAAGGTATGCAATGGTCATGAATATGATATTACAAGGGTTCAAAAGATGTAGCATTTTAACAAACATGTAATATGCATATGTGCTCAATAACCAAACATAACAAGCTTACAAGTCATACAATGGTCAAGAATGCATAATCACAAGGGTTCAAAAGATAAGAGATGATTAAACATCTCTTTGACATTTTCACAAACATGTGGTGTGCATGTGAGTTCTAGAACCAAATATAACAAGTTCACAAATCATACAATGGCCAAGAATATGACACCACAAGGGTTCACAAGATAAAAGAGGATTAAACATTATTCCACAAACATTAAAGGTTCAAGAAATGAGAAAATACCATTTACCTAGGGTTTGGAGAGGAAATCCACCATAGAACTCACCTTCTTGGTGTTTAGCTAGCCATCCAAAGAAATAAATGCAAGAAACTTGAATTGAAAGCTATTTATATTACTTAAGAATG
>JABAKE010000355.1 GCA_019779905.1 Modestobacter lapidis
TTTATTTGGGCTTTTTATTTCTTATACATAATCACCCTAAATATCTACATCAATCAATAAAATAATAGGTAATAGATGCATACTACATAGTATATAATACATAATAAAAATCAATAACAAACAAACCCTAAAAACCTAGGACACTTGAAAGCATCCTAGGGTTGGACTTGAGCCCTATTAGCGCCTACGTAACTTAATGGTTTGACCCAAAAAGTATCAAAGTCCACGTAATTCGACCTAGGATTCTCCTATTGTAGTGAACTACATCCTCACAAGTGCTTCGACTTGATTTAAAACCCTTATCCTTGAGAGTTTTTATTTCATTTGAAAAACATTTCAAATTAAATGATTTATTCAAAATCAAATTATTTCTAAGATAATTCTTATCTTTTGGGAATCAATCTCAATTGAAACTCTTTTTCAAAGAGGTTTCAAGAAACAACTCGTAATGGGGAAATTTCATCCCTAAGATAATTCTTATCTTAAAAACAATTCAAATTCATTTAAATCCTTTATTTTGATAAAATCATATTTAAAAT
>JABAKE010000040.1 GCA_019779905.1 Modestobacter lapidis
GATCACCGCTATTGCCGCCGCCGCCCTTGTCCTGACTTCACTCGACCGCGGAACCAGGTGAGAAAACCTCAGTAGTCCAGGTAGAAGCGGAAGTCGCCGAGGAACTCCTCCAGGGGCGGCGCGTCCGGGTCCAGCGACACGAAGATCAACCCGTTGTAGGTCGCCAGGTTAGGCGCCGGCAGTAGGCGCTGCCCATTGCGCTTGAACCCCGCCTCGCCGCCGTAAGCGTCTTGGTGGAATGGGAGGCCGACGATCCGGCCGTCATTGCGGTAGGACCAGCCGTGGTACGGGCAGCGGAAGTGCGAGGCGTTGCCCATCTCGGCCCGGCAGACCTGCATCCCGCGGTGCAGGCACATGTTGAAGTGCGCCCGGATCTCGCCCTGCTCGTCCCGGGTGACGATGAAGGAGTCCTGCAGCACCCGGCGCACCACGTAGTCGCCGGGCTGGGCGATCTCCGACTCGTGACCGACGAACACCCAGGCACGGGAGAAGACCCGCTCCTTCTCGAGCTCAAAGATCTCGCGGTCGTTGTAGACGTGCGCGGGGATCATCCCGCGCCGCACATCGGCGAGCACGCCGGTCTGGTCGGTCATCTGGATCGGTCTCCCTCTGGCGTCCCACTGTCAATCGCCCGTTTCCGGGGCCCCTCTGTTGGACAGAGGAGGACTCTGTCCAGTAGAGCACGCACGGACTGGCGGGGCAAGCACACCCGCTACTCCAGGACGACGGTCACCCCATCCTGAAATCTGTCCGGGCACCGCTGGCCGACAAGGCGAAGCAGGTTGCGGCCGGGGCAACGCATTTTCCGGAGTTGACGTACGGGGCAGCGAGCGGTTCGCCGGCTACTCGGCCGTCGCGCTCACTCCTGGCCCAGAGGTCAAGGCGAGTCGCCTCGAGTACCTCCGACAACCGCTGGATCTTGATCATCAAGTTGCTGCCGTTGCCGGGTGCGCACCTTCTCCCCGGGTCGGCTCGTCCAGTGCCCGCTTGATGGCGTCACCGACCTGACGTCCCGCGCGCGCGGAGAGGTCGGTGCCATCCTCGGTCAGTTGCAGGCCGGCTCCGGTGGCCCCGACCAGCGAGGCGATCCGGTCGGGGTGGTGGACAGCGAGTCACGCGGCGACCCATCCCCCGAGGGACTGGCCGACCAGATGGGCGCGGGTGGCGCCGATCGCGTCGAGGAATGCGAGCACGTGTTCTGCGAGCACCCGGACCGAGTAGTCGATGTCCGACTTGTCGGTGAAGCCCTGCCCGAGCAGGTCCAGGGCGGAACCCGGAAGTCCCGGGCCAGGGTGCGCTCGGTGCGCCCATGTTTCGGCGTGCCCGCTGACGCCGTGCAGCCGGACCACCGGCTCGCCGGTCGGGGCCTCGATGCTGCGCGTGAGGTGACCGCCCGCATTCCGGAAGCGGACCTCCGCGGCAAGCAGCTCCAGCCAGAACGAGCGCGTCGGCTGTTCGATACCGGCGGCTACTTCGTCGCGAACGCCCTCGACGGTCATGGACTCGTCTCCCGATGCACGTGGAGCGGCAGAGGCCGGCGCGCTCTTCAGCTGCGCGGAGGCGCGCCTTGGGGAAGTGGGCAAGCGTCGACTGACCGATCCGGAGCCCGCGGCGCCGTCCTCGTGCCGCACGATCATCCGGTCGAACGGGCAGGCCACTGAGGCCGTGTTCTTGCCGGAACGAAGTCAGTTCACTGGGTGCTGCCGCCGGCCCAGTTCTCCTGCGAGCCGAGGCTGGCCAGGGCCGCCGTGTACAGGGCCCCCTGTGCATCGAAGGGCAGGTGTGGCACGCCGGATCGCTCGTACGTCGGCGTTGCTGCCTCCAGCCTGCTGTACATCTCCTCCATGTCCGGAGGCAACTCGTGGTCCAGCCAGGCCGCGTGGTCACCGTAACCGTGGTCGTAGTTCCACTCCGGCACGTAGTACAGCCGGCCCGCCACCCCAACAGCATGCTGAGCGGAGAGGAACAGCGTGATCGGCAGCAGGTGCTCGGAGATTGCCGGCCGCATGAAGTAGACGACCCCGATGTCGTTGAACGCGCGGGCGGTGGCGTCGAACCACGACGCCCGGGTGTGCCCGGGCATGATCGCGTTGACTGCGACGCCGTCGCCGCGCACCTCTTCGGCGAGGTAGAAGGTCAGCGCGGTG
Source organism: Modestobacter lapidis (assembly GCA_019779905.1). GTDB lineage: Bacteria > Actinomycetota > Actinomycetes > Mycobacteriales > Geodermatophilaceae > Modestobacter > Modestobacter lapidis. Next base: position 2,148 of record JABAKE010000040.1, read on the forward strand.
ACGGCCGCCTTGGTCGCCTGGTACGGCATCTCCACCGTCCAGGGTCGCAGCCCGTGGTAGCCGCCGCCGGCGGCGGCCGTGAGAACGCCGCTGCTGACGACGTTGATGATGCTGCCGCGCTTCTTCTCCTGCATGGGCTGGATGAACCGGCGGATGACCTTGAGCGTGCCGAAGACATTGACGCCGAACATCACCTTCCAGTCCCGGTCCGTCGTGTCCAGGGTGGTGCGGTGCCCTGTGGGTGCAAAGAGGGTCTCGGAGACCAGGGCGGCGTTGTTGACCAGGATGTCCACGGTCCCGAATCGGTCCATGACCGCGGCATAGGCGGCGTCGAGCTGGGCGTCGTCGGTGATGTCCACCTCCACCGCCAGCCCCTGATCGGCCTCGAGCTGCTTGCGGAAGTCCTCGGCGCCGTCCCAGCTCTTGTCGGCGGCGACGACCTTCGCGCCGGCGCGGATCAGCCCCTCACACATGGACCGGCCGATCCCCCGGGCGCCACCCGTGACCACGGCGACCCGCCCCTCGAGCTCGCCCCGCCACTCGCGGAGAGCCCGCTCCACCATCTGCCTCTGCTTGGCCGTGACGGAAGCTGCGCCGGAGATTTCTGCACTGGAAGCCTTGTCGATCGACATCCTCGCGCTCCTCAACTGTGAAGGGGATCTGCGCCCGACCTGAAGAGCCGTCGTCGACGGGTCCACTCCTCCGGGCGATGAGGGGCGCAACGCTATGGCGATGATCACTTCCCCGTCCATAGAATAGTTCGGATAGAACCTATCCGGATGGAGCATTGATGGAGTTGCGCCAACTGCGGTACTTCGCCGAAGTTGTCCACGTAGGGTCCTTCCTCGGCGCGGCCGAGCGGCTCGAGGTGGCCCAGCCGTCCGTGTGGCGGCAGGTCAAGGCGCTAGAGGCAGAGCTGGGCGTACCGCTCTTTGAGCGCTCCGGCCGCGGCGTCGTGATCACCAGCGCCGGCTCCCAACTGCTTCCCCGGACCGAGCAGTTGCTCGCCCAAGCCGACGAGATCCGGGCGCTGAGCACCGAGTTGGCGCGCGGCCGGGCCGGCGTGGTGACGATGGCCTGTGCGCACCCGCACGTGCCCCACTTCCTCGCGCCGCTCATCGGTCGATTCCACGCAACCCACCCGCGAATCAACGTCGCGCTGCACGAATCGCCAGGCCTGCCGTCGGTGGAGAAGGTCCTAACGGGAGAAGTCGACTTTGTGACTGCCCTGCAACGGACCGATGAGAGACTGGCTGGTCACCGACTGGGCGACGCCCGGGTGGTTGTGGTGACGGCTCAGGATCATCCGTGGCGGGGCCGGAGCGAGATCCCGGTGTCGGATCTGGCGGGGGTGCCGGTCCTGACCGGCGGCCCCGACAGTCTGACCCGCCGCCTCCTGGAACCGGCCCTGCGTGAAGGTGGCTTCGTACTGGACGTTGCGCTTGAATCACCTAACACAACCACGCTGGTAGCGATGGCCCGCGCGGGGCTGGGAGTCGGCGTCCTGGCCGATGACCACCTCTCCGGGGCCTCCGAGACCACCAGTTGGCCTGCACTGGTCGATGAGCGCTACCCCATGGCCGTCCCTATTTGGCTCTACTGGGCCCGACACCGACAGCTCGCCCCTCCGGTGCGGGCGTTCGCCCGCCATGTCACGGGGGGTCCCCGCAAGGCGGCCGACGCCCGAGACCCCGCTTCGGACGCAGCGTCGGTTTGACGGCCGGCCGTTGGCGCAAACGCCGGTGGTCAAGCCCCAGTTGGCCGTCGCAGACCGCGGTCGACGAGGGTGATGGCCACGAGCAGGACGCCGACGCCGCTGAAGGCCCACGCCAGGATGTGGAGCCCGGGATCAGCGACGCCGTCGGCATAGCTCAGTCCGACGACGCTGGTGGCCACCATCGCACCGACGTACTGGGCGGTACGAGTCAGGCCCGTGGCCGTACCCAGCTGCTCGGCGGGCGCAGCCCGGTAGACCATGATCTGGTTGGCCACCTGGCCCATTCCGTTGGGCAGCCCGAAAACGCCGCCACGCAGGCCAAGACGGCGACCGGCGTGGTCCCGTCGACGCCGACCAGTGCCAGGCCGCCGGCGAGCACGCCCAGGGCGGCTGCCAGCAGCGGCCACAACGGTCGTCCGCCCCCGCATCCCGAATAGCGACGCGACCGTCCCTGCTGCGAACATTCCGAGAAGAATCAGCCCCGCCACGCTGGCCGACAGACCCCTGCCCTCCTGCAACCACGGGGTGAGCCCGAACAGGACCCCGTAGACCACTAGGAAGGTGAGCAGGACTCGCAGATAGGTCACCACCAACGGCGGGTTGGCTGCCAGCATCCGGACGTCCAGGAACGGCCGTGTCGCACGCAGCTCAACCAGGACAAAGCCGAACATGCACAGGATCAGAGCCGGGAACAGTAGCCACGGCGGTCGGGGCAGCGCCGTAAGAACAATCAGCAACAGGGTCACGACGCCGCTGAACAGAAGCGTGCCCGGCAGGTCCAGCAGCCGCCAGGCCGCAACGGCCCGGACCCGAGGGCGCGACCTCGGCAGGTACAAGAGCCCGAGCGCGGTGGTCGCCAGCCCGAGCGGCACGTTGACCGCGAACAACGCCCGCCATCCGACCGTGTCCACCAAGACGCCGCCGAGCGGCGGACCGACCGTCAGAGTGACCAGACTTGCCGTGTTCAGCAGGCCCAGGATGCGGGTCGGGGCCGATTCTCCCAGCCGGTCGGCCTGCTCACGCACCATGGCCATCCCCGCGGGAAAGGCAGCCCCCGCGCCCAAGCCAAGGACGGCGCGGGCTGCCACGAGCCAGCTGAACGTCGGGCCCAGCGCACCGATCAGGCCGCCGACGGCGACGAGGAGGCATCCGCCAAGGAAGACCCGCCGCGGACCGAACTCGTCGGCCAGCCGGCCGGCCACCGGCTGACCGATGGCACTGGCCAGATACATCACCGAGACCAGCCAGGTCGTCGCACCCGCGCCGACGGCGAACTCCCGGCCGATGGGCGACAGGGCGGTCGCGATCATGGTGGAGTTCACCGGGTTGAGGACCGTCCCCGCGCAGAGCGGGAGGAGCAGGCGCGGACCCAAGTCGCGGGCTCGCCGATTCCCGGAGCACCAGCCCCTCTCGTGCCGGTGCAACGTCAACCTTGCCCCGTCAGTCGCCGAGTCGGCCGGTCGCCGGCCTGGCCGGCGGGACTCACCGTCCCGGCCAGCGTCTCCCTGGATGACGGCCGTCGGCTGCGGGGAGCGGTCACCCTGGCAACTGCCGAACCAGATACTCCCATGCGGCGGCAACACTCCGGGTTCTATAGACAAGTGTCTGCTGTGCAGAGCGCACCTATGCGGGGTTAGAGCAAGGCGGGCCGAGCACGTCAAGGGCGACCGGCTGGCCGCCGACGCGTCACTCCAGAACGACGGTCACCGCCTTGGTCTCGGTGTACGAGAGGAGCTCGTCGAGGGACTCCTCCCGGCCGACGCCGGAGGCTTTCACCCCACCGAACGGGAGACCCCAGAAGTGCCGGGAGCTGCCGTTGACCCACACGTAGCCGGCCTGCAGCTGCGCGGCCATCCGATGCGCGCGGGTGACGTCACTGGTCCACACCCCGGCGGTAAGCCCGTAGTCGCTCCGGTTGGCGATCTCCACGGCCTCGGCTTCGTCGGAGAAGGTGAGCACCGAGAGCACTGGGCCGAAGATCTCCTCCACCGCCGCCGGGTTGTCCGCCGCCATCCCGCCGAGCACGGTCGGGGCGACGTACCAGCCCTCCGCACCGACGGTGTCCGGGCGGCCGCCGCCGGCCAGTACCTGTGCCCCGGCCGCCGTAGCGGCGTCGATCGCGGCCAGCGACTTCTCGTACTGTCGCCGGTCGATCAGCGGTCCCATCTGGGTACCCGCGTCCAGCGGGTGCCCGACCCGGATCGCCCGCACTTGCTCGACCACGGACTCGAGCACCTGGTCGGCGATCGACAGATGTAGCAGCAGGCGGCTGGTTGACCCACAGGACTGCCCGGCGGTGGCGGTGTAGTTCATCCCGAAAACGGCGCTGTCGGCAGCCCTGACCAAGTCGGCGTCGGGCATCACGATCAGCGCGTTCTTCCCGCCGAGCTCCAGGCTGACGTACTTCACGCCGCTCTCCGCGGCCTGGCGCTGGATGAGGCGGCCGGTGTCCGGCGCCCCGATGAAGCCGATCCGCCGGATCAATGGGTGCCGGACCAACGCCTGCCCGGTGACCGCCCCCCGGCCGCTCACAACGGCGCACAGATCCGGTCCGAACACCTCCGCGGCCAGCTCGGCCATCCGCAGCGCCGACAGCGGGGTCTGGTCCGGGGCCTTGAGGACGACGGCGTTGCCGGCCACCAGCGGCGCGGCGACCTTGCCCGCGGCGAAGAACAGCGGGTGATTGAACGGCACGATGCGGCCGACAACGCCGTAGGGCTCCTGGACGCTGTAGTGCAGGTTGCCCGACAGCGGGAAGGTTCCCCCGCCAAGGCCGAGCGCGTGGTCGGCCATGATCTCCAGCAGCGTGGCGGCCGCGCCGACATCGGCCTGCATCACCGGGAGCGGGAACCCGGCGTCTGCCGCATCCAGGGTGGCCAGCTCGTCGGCGTGCGCCCGCAGCAGCGCAGCGAACTCGCGCACCCTGCCTGCCCGGGCCCGGGCAGGCAGCAGCGCCCAGGACCGTTGCGCCCTTGCGGCCGCCCGAACGACCCGGTCCACCTCCTCCGGAGAGCAGTCCGGCGCGTCGGTGAGCCGCCGGCCAGTGGTCGGGTCCTCCACCTCGTATCGCGCGCGGGTGGGCATGGGCCAACCACCCAGCAGAACCTCCCACCGGCGGTCGACGGCAGTGCTGGCGGTGTCAAGCAGGGTCATCGCGACGTCGTCCTCAGGTCGTGGAACGGGCGCCGTCGATCGGTCTGACCGGGGCGCGGTTGAGAGAGCCGTGCCACCCCAGCGCGGGGTGTCAGCGACGCGCGGAGTCATCGGTTCACGAGCCCGCCGCTGATCGTGCGGCCAGGCCCCACCCCCGGCTGCCAAGACGTGAACGTGGCGGCTCATCCCCGATCCCGTTTGGAGAAGGCCACATCACTGGGCGCCCAGTACGGAGCCGGTACCTCACGCACTACCCCGCGAACGCGGTTCCGGGGAGCGCCGAGCGGGGCCGCCGTGGCGTCGGTCAGCGCGCTGATTCAGGCGCGTGCCCGCCCAGGAGGATCCCTGCTCTCGACGAGGCGGCCGGGTGCGCCAGGGGTGCTCGGGAGAGCTGCACGCGGAGAGTCGGTTCTCCAAGCTGGTCCGCCCCGTCAGTCACTCGTGCGCGGGGACTCGACCGCGCTGGGAAGTTCTTCTACGCAGACATGCTCTCTGCTCAGTGGAGTTGTAGGCCACCGCCGGGGCTCTGTCAATGCTCCGACTCCTTGACGGCGTCGCCGCTGAAGCCCGCGCGGGGGCGGAGGCCGACGACGCCGGCGTGCAACGGCCGCCGGGAGCCAACTCGGCGGACGCTCGGTCCGGACGGCTCCAGGGCGCCGAACGCATGCAACCTTGACCGCAGGACCAGCGTGCAGGGTCAGGCCCCCTAGTGGCGTCCACCAAGGTGGTGTGCGACGGCCCCGGTGACCAGCGGGCCCTCCACGTGAAGGCGGCCACCG
>JABAKE010000003.1 GCA_019779905.1 Modestobacter lapidis
TCATCCTCACGCCCACGCGGGCTCAGAACCCCGACGATCATGAACCCCGACAAGATCACGAAAGATCAAGGCTAGACTCGCTGCCCGATCCGGCTGCCCTCCACGTCGAAGGAGCACGATGAGCTCGGCAACTCCGCTCCACCACGTGTCGCGGGACGTCACGGAGACGTTCGTGGACATCGCCGGCCACCGCATCCGGATGCTGCGCGCAGGCGCGGGGCCGGCGATCCTGTACCTGCACGGCGTCGGTGACCTGGGCGGCTGGATCCCGCCGCTGAGCGAGCTGGCCAAGGATCACCTGGTGCTGCGGCCGGATCACCCGGGCTTCAACGGCAGCGATGACATGTCGGTGGACTCGCCTGCCGACGTCGCGGCCGTCTACTCCCGACTCCTCGACGAGCTCGGTGTGGAGTCGGCCACGGTGGTCGGCTGCTCGTTCGGCGGCTGGATCGCCACGGAACTCGCCTTGCTGGAGCCGGTGCGCGTCTCGAGACTGGTCCTGATCGACCCGGCCGGAATGCCGGCGGAGGAGCCGCGTCCGCGCCTGTCCGACCTGGGTGCCGCGGAGGCCGTGGCGCTCACCTACTTCGAGCCGGATGTGCGTGCGGCCGCCACGGCGCGTGCGGTCCGCCTGCCGGAGGACGACCCCGCCGCTCACGCCCGTCAGGTGCGGAACAGCCGGACGGCTCGACGGCTGGGTCCCGACCTCCACGATGCCGGCCTCCCTGCGCGGGTCGCGGCTCTGGAGCAACCCGTCCTCGTCGTCTGGGGCGAGTTCGACGGGATCATCCCGCTGTCCCACGCCCGGTCCTGGACCAGTGCGATCCCACATGCAGAGCTTCAGATCGTTCCGCGGACCGGGCACCTGCCGCACGTGGAGAAGCCGACGGACTTCTTCGCACGGACTGATTCCGTCTGGCCGGCCACTGCCCGGTCCGTGCGGCGCGACTGAGGAACGCCAGTGCACACCGAACGAGCGCGATGCCCGGGGCGCCGTCTCGGTGGCCGCGAGTGACCGGGGGAGCGCAGCCCGAGGACCGCGCGGCGGTGCTGGACCGGCTCTTCGACGTCCGCGGCCGAGCCGCCGTCGTCACCGGCGCGGCCAGCGGGATCGGGCTGGCCATCGCCGAGGTGCTGGCCACCTGCGGCGCGCGGGTCACCCTCGCCGACGCCGACGCAGCGGGGGTCGCCCGCGAGATGGCCCGGCTGGCCGCGCAGGGCGCCGACGTCCGCAGCGCCGTCGTCGACGTCGCCGACCCCGTCGCCGTCGACACCGCCCTCCGCGAGGCGGCCGCGGCGCACGGCACGCTCGACATCGTCTTCGCCAACGCCGGCATGTCCGCCGGCCCCGGGCCGACCACTCCCGACGGCCAGCTCACCGCCGTCGAGCAGGCCCGCTGGGACCGCGTCATCCAGGTCAACCTCGGCGGTGTCTTCGCCACCCTGCAGGCCGCCGCCCGGTACGTGGCCGATGGCGGCCGGGTGGTGGTGACCTCCTCGATCGCCGGCCTGGCCGGTGACCCGATGGTGGGCTACGCCTACGCCGCGGCCAAGGCCGGCGTCGTCGCGCTGGTGCACCAGGCCTCGGCCGACCTCGGCCGGCGCGGGATCCTGGTCAACGCCATCGCCCCCGGCTCCATCCGCACCAACATCGCCGGCGGCCGGATCCGCGAGCCGGAGGTGGCCGAGGCGTTCGCCTCGGCCACGGTGCTCGGCCGGATCGGTGACCCCGCCGAGCTGCAGGGGCTGGCGCTGTTCCTCGCCTCCCCGGCGTCCAGCTACGTCACCGGCGCGACCTTCACCGTCGACGGGGGAGCGACCGCGATGCGGCCGCTGCCGGGCCGTCCCGCCGCCGGCGGCGCGCCGGCCGGCTGAGCACTACCGTCGCCCAGGGGGACGACGACGTCCGACCGACCCGACCAGCTCCGGAGACCGGCATGCAGCAGGTGACCCTGGCCTACGGCCGTGACGGGCTGACCGTCGACCTTCCCGACGACGCCGCCGTCATCACCCCGGTCCCGCACGCCGCGGCGGCCGACGTCCCGGCCGAGCTGCTCCGGGCGCTGCGCGAGCCGGTGTCCGGGCCGCCGCTGCGCGAGCGGGTGCAGCGCGGCCAGACCGTGGCGATCTCGGCCTGCGACATCACCCGGGCCCAGCCGCGGGACCTGATGATCCCGGCGGTCCTCGAGGAGCTCGACGGCATCATCGACCTCGACGACATCGTGGTGCTGGTCGCCACCGGCACCCACCGGCCCAACACCGAGGCCGAGCTACGGGCCATGTTCGGCGACGCCGTCGTCGACTCGGTCCGGATCGTCAACCACGACGCCCGGGCCAGTGACACCCACCGGTTCGTGGGCACCTACGGCGACGGGGTGCCGGTCTGGCTCAACGAGCAGTGGGTCGACGCCGACGTGCGGCTGACCACCGGTTTCGTCGAGCCGCACTTCTTCGCCGGGTTCTCCGGCGGGCCCAAGATGGTGGCCCCCGGCCTGGCCGCACTGGACACCGTGCTGGTGCTGCACGACGCCAAGCGGATCGGCGACCCCCGGGCCACCTGGGGCGTCACCCAGGGCAACCCGGTGCACGACGACGTCCGGGCGATCACCGCCGGCGCCGGCGGCGTCACGTACGCCTTCGACGTCATCCTCAACATGGAGCAGCAGGTCATCAGCGCGTTCGGCGGCGACATCCTGGAGATGCACGCGACAGCCATCGAGCAGGCCCGCGAGGTCGCCATGGCCGCCGTCGACGCGCCGTTCGACGTCGTCGTCACCACCGGCTCGGGCTATCCGCTGGACCAGAACCTCTACCAGTCGGTGAAGGGCATGTCGGCCGCCGCGCAGGTCACCCGGCCCGACGGCCTGATCGTCTGCGCCGCCGAGTGCGTCGACGGGTTCCCCGACCACGGCTCCTACCGCGAGGTGCTCACCTCGGCGGCCTCCCCGGAGGCGCTGCTGGAGCTGATCGGCGCCCGCGAGGTCACCGTGGCCGACCAGTGGCAGGTGCAGATCCAGGCCCGCATCCAGGCCGCGCACCGCGTCGTCATGCACACCTCCTACCTGTCCGACGACCAGCTGGCCGAGGCGCACCTGTCGCAGACCGACGACATCGCCGCCACCGTCGCCGAGGCGGTGGAGAAGGCCGGCCCGGGTGCTCGGGTGTGCGTGCTCCCCGAGGGCCCGCAGACCATCCCCTACGTCCGCGGCACCGTCTGACCCGAGCACGCACTGACGCTCAGTGACGGGGCGGGTGCACCGACCGTGGGCGTCGGATCCGCACCGTTCCGGCGGGAACGCGCGGCCTGTCACCCATTCGGGTGGGGTTATTTCGGATCATTGATGGGGAAGGTGTGGCTCGTGGTGTTCTTGTTGGTTTGGCCGCCACCGAGGGTCACCAGAATGGCTGTGACGCAGATCACACGCGCACCGCGTTTCGCTTCTTGATGCTCATTGCGGGCATTGCTAGCTTTCCTGCGAGTTCCCCGGCATCCCGCAATCAGCGCGGGTGATCAATAGTCCGGTGGTGACCTACGGGGGGCAATCATCCAGCGTGTCGTCGACCTGACCTGTCCCGGCTGCGGTGGCCCCTGGTCCACCGACATGGCGTCCTGCCAATACTGCGGTCGTCAGGTCATCATCAGTTCCCTGTCCAGCCTTCGGGACCTGCTTCCCGGCGACCTCAAGGCGCATGTCCGCACCTACCAGGACGCGCTCGCGGAACAGCCCCGCGATCCGGGGATCGCCCTGTCCCTCGGCATGTGCTACCTGGGTCTGGGGCTCTATGACCAGGCCCAGCAGCGCTTCGAGGCGGCGATCGACGACGACCTCGAGCGCAGCGAGACGTACTTCTACGCAGCCATCACCCTTTTGCGTGGAAAGAAAGCCTTTCTCACGCCGCTGGCCACCATTCGTGCGGCCGAGGCCTACATTGAGGCCGCGCTGAAGCTCGAGGACCGGGGCATCTACTCGTACTTCTTCGCATATCTCCGGTACGACTACTACGAACGCAAGTCGCTCAACTGCTCACCTTCCTGGGCCGATCTCCTCCAGCAGGCGATCGCCCAGCACGTGACCGATGAGGACGTTCGTCTGCTGTTCGACCTGCTGCGGGTGAACCCGGCGGCGCTGCCGTTCGGTTCCCTCACGTCCCACTGAGTCCGCTCGAACTCCCCATCAGAAACGGAAGGTGCCAGTCGTGGATCTGGACTACAAGAAGAACCAGAAGTACTTCAAGCCGATGAGCCTCAAGCCGGGCCTCGTCCTGGCTGCTGTCGGTCTGCTCGTGCTCATCGCGGGGCCGGGTGCCGGCAAGGTGGTGGGCCTGCTGATCCTCGCCGGTGGCGCGGCGCTGATCTACTTCCAGTTCGCCGGGCGCCCCACCGACGAGGAGATCGACCGCGCGGCCATGGGCGTCGTCCGCTCGTCCCAGCAGCGCGCGATCGCCAAGCTGGGGCTGGACGAGGACCAGGTCAAGGTCATCGACCCGCTGCTCATCGACGGCTACGTCCTTCGGAACGAGACGGTCAAGCGCGGCAAGGACGGCGTCTTCCGGACTCCTCGGTACGAGGGCGTGGTGCTCCTGTTCAGCGAGCAGCAGCTGTACTCCTACAAGCTCCAGTTCTCGCTGGTCGAAGACGGCCGGGTGAGCGAGCAGACCGACGAGTACTTCTACCGCGACGTCGTCTCGATCTCCACCGCGAGCGACTCGATCAAGGTCTCCGAGGTCGGGGGCGGCTCGAAGACGGTGAACCTCGAGCTGTTCAAGCTCACCACCTCCGGTGGCACCTCGGTGACCTCGGCGATCCGCGACGAGGGCCAGGTCACCCGGTCCCTGCAGGGCGCTCGCCAGCTGATCCGCGAGAAGAAGTCGCTGGTCTGATCACTGCCCGGTCCGGCCGGGTGCGGCACGGTGCCGCACCCGGCCCGACCGGGACCACCTACCCGACGTCGTCCGAGGGAGCAGGCCGCAGATGGTGCAGGGTCCGGGATCTGCCCCCGCCTACGCATCCCTGGTGAGCGGTGAGGTCGTCGGCACCTTCGTCGTCGAGGTCCTGCGCATCCCGCATGTGACGGTCCTGGCCGACGACGGCGACGTCTCGGACGTCGTGGAGCGCAGTCAGGAGGACTTCGCCCGGCTGCTCGTCGAGATCCACCAGATGTGCTACCCGGGTTCCGATCTGGACAGCGGGTGCTGCATCGAGCTGCTGTGGGCCAGCCGCCAGGTCGCCGACCAGCCGCACGCGGCAGACGTCCGGCTGTTCCTCATCGGCCGGATGATCGGCGGCGACCGCGCCGAGGCGGGGGCGCGGCTGGAGCAGATGCAGGCCCTGGTGCTCACCGCGCTGGCCGCCGGCGACTTCGACCATGCCGTCGTCCCCGCCGAGACGTACGCCCAGGTGGTGGCCCCCGAACCGGGTGGACGCATCCTGACCCTGGTCAAGGAGGCGTGGGTCGACGACCTGCAGAACGCCGTCCTGCCGCGGGTACTGGCGTTCGACCGCCTGCCCGAGGCCACCGGCGACCTGAGCCGGATCGCCGGGGCCATGGTGGAGCACCCCGGGTGCACGGTGTCGGTCCAGCTGATCCCGACCGCGCTCTCGGCCGCGGAGCAGGCTGCGGTGGAGCAGACGAGCACCACGCTCCACATGCTGGGCTCCGGTGTCGCGGACCAGACGCTGGGCCAGGTCAGCCTGCTCTCCGCCGCCAAGCGCGCCCGGGTCTACGAGTACTACGACCGGCACAAGGCGGGCCCGCTGTTCCTGTTCAACATCGTCGTGACCGGCCCCCGCGTCTCGGCATCGGTGGTGGCGAGCCGGGTCTCCAGCCACCTCGCGTCCGTCTCGTCGGCGCAGTCGTTCACCCCGCGGATCCTGGAGGTCACCGGCGAGCTGCTGCCCGCCTACCGGGGTGTCGCCGGCCTGCCCTGGCGGGTCAACGAGGTCCTGCAGGAGCGGTCGAGCGGCCCGGACGCCTGGCCCGGGGGAATGCCGGGTCCGGCCTTCTGCCGGTTGCCGTTCCTGCTCACCGCGGGCGAGGCCGCCGAGGTCTTCCGGTTGCCCCTGGCCAACTCCCGCGTCGGCGCCGGGTTCGAGGTCAACGAGACCGTCCGGGCGAGCCGCAACTTCAGCACCGGCGTGGTCGGCGGCAGCGAGATCCACGTGGGCGCGCTCAGTTCGAGTCAGCGGCGGGTGTCGATCGGGTTCAACCGCGACGACCTCGCCAAGCACGCCTTCGTCACCGGAACCCCCGGGTCGGGCAAGACGACCTTCATCGTGGGGATGCTCGACCAGTTGTGGCGCGAGCACGGCATCCCGTTCCTGGTGATCGAGCCGGCCAAGACCGAGTACCGCGCCCTCATCGAGACCATCCCCGACCTGCAGATCTTCACCCCGGGGAAGAACTCCGTCTCCCCGCTGATCATGAACCCCTTCACGCCACCGGAGAACGTGCGGCTGGAGAGCTACAAGTCGACGCTGAAGACCGCGTTCTCCGCCGCGGTGACGATGGCGTCACCGCTGGACCGGATCTTCGAGGAGGCGATCGCCAACGCCTACTCCAAGCACCGGTGGTTCGACTCCTACACCACGGCGGACCCGGGCGAGACGTTCGGGATGCTCGATTTCCTCGCGGTGTTCCGCGAGACGTTCGAGCGGATCGGTTACGTGGGCGAGGCGCAGAACATCGGCCGGGCCGGGCAGGTCCGGCTCAACAGCCTCGTGCGCCTGTTCGACAACTACCAGACGATCCCGGTCGCCGACCTCATGACGAAGCCCACCGTGGTGGAGCTGGCCGCGGTGGAGAACCCCGAGGAGAAGGCGCTGATCATCGCGCTCCTCCTGCTCAACGTCATGAGCTACGTGAACGGCAATCTCGCCGGCGACGGCAAGCTGAAGAACGTCCTGCTGCTCGAGGAGGCGCACGTCCTGCTCGATGCCCGGGAACGGGGCTCCCAGCACGGCGATGCCGATCCGGCCGCGATCGCCAAGGCGCTGCTGCGGCGGATGCTGGCCGAGCTGCGCTCGTACGGGGTGGGCCTGGTGATCGCGGACCAGTCGCCCCGGAAGGTATCCAGCGACATCGTCGCGCTGACCAACATCAAGGTCGGCTTCCGGCTCGTGGAGGCCGAGGACAAGGAGATCTTCGCCCAGAGCACGAACATGGCGGACGTGCAGAAGACCCGGCTCGCCCGGCTGCGCCCGGGGCAGGCGATGCTGTTCTACGAGCGGCTGGAGGAGCCGGAAGAGGTCACGCTGCCCGATGCCCGGTCCGAGCGCGGCATCCGGGTCTTCGTGTCCGACGAGGAGATCGCGCGCACCCTCACCTACTGGCGGGACAACCCCGACCTCCTCATCCCCTACCGGGAGTGTGCGTACCTCGACAGCTGGGACGTCTCGCTGAACGAGATGAGCAGGGAGATCGCCCGGCGGGTCTTCCTCGCCCACTTCACCACCGAGTCCGCGCGCGTCGAGGAGCTCCAGCGGGTCTACCGCCGGATCGATCCCCTGATCAGGGCGGAACTGCCCCCCGGTCTCGACTACTCGACCGAGCTCGCCTCGGCCATCCGGCTGAACTTCCTCCGCTTCGTCAAGTACTACACCCGCATCCCGCTGCCCGACGGTGTCATCCGGGCGACCCTGCAGGCAGGCCGGAAGGAGGTGGCGGTCGGTGCTTGACGCCCAGCCGACCTCGTCGGCCCCGGAGTGGTCGTCCGCCGGCCCGGAGGCCCCGGAGGCGCCGGAGGCCCCTGAGGCGCTGGAGTCGGTCCCCGACGTCGCGGCGCTGCCGGAGGACGACGGCCGGAGCGACCTGGACGGGGAACCGTCGCCGTGGGCCGAGGGCGACGTCGTCGAGCTGCACGAGGACGAGCACCCGCCCGAGGCGACCGAGGCGGACGCTGCGGGCACCAGCTGGGAACTGACGGAGGAGCCGTCGTCCGCGGAGACCGAGCGGCTGCCCGCAGACGCCGCGTCCGACGAGGCGGCGCTGCTCGAGGAGCCGCTGGATGACGGCGCCGCGGATCACGTCGCCGAGGCTCCGGTGGACGAGATGCCGGTGGACGAGGTGCCCGTGGACGAGGCGCTGGTCGAGGATGCGGTGCCGCCGGGCGACAGCGCCGACGCTGCCGCCGCGGACGCCGTCCAGGGCGACGACGGCACCGGAACCGACCTGCGCAACGCGCCGGACAACGCTGCGCTGGCCGAGCAGCTGAGCGCGCGCGGCCTGCGGCTGGGCGCGGTCGAGGACTTCGACTTCACGGACAACCCCGTGCTCGGTTACCGGGAGTCGGCTCCTCCCGAGGACGTCGCCTATGCCGTGCAGCGGTGGGACGACACGATCGCGCCCGCTCTCGCCACCGGCGCCACCCGGGACGACTTCGCCGCCCACGACGACGCCCACGGCCTCGCCGGTCACCAGCGCCTGTCCGGGGTCTTCGACTACTTCCTGGGGGACGACCCCATCACCAGCGGCGGCGTGAAACCCAACGGAAAGCTCGACGTGAACGGTGGCCGCCACCGCCTGGAGCAGGCAGGGCTGCTCGGGATCAGGCATCTGCCGTTCCGCAACTGAACCATCGAAGACGAAGAGGCCACATGAAGATCTATGACGTCATCAAGAACGAGTCGGGGAACCTGAACGGGGGGCTCGGAACCAAGAAGCTGCTCGTCTGGAAGTTCACCGGGGAGGACTTCAACGACAACTCCCAGTTGATCGTCTCGGAGTCCGAGGAGGCGGTCTTCGTCCGGGACGGTGTCGCGGTCGCCGTCTTCACCGGTGGCCGGTACACGCTGAACACGAACAACCACCCGTTCATCGGCAGCATCCGGCGCCGGCTCACCGGCGGGGTCAGCCCGTTCAGCGCCCAGGTGTACTTCGTCAGCAAGGACCACAAGCTCGGTCTGTTCTGGGGGACCGACACCCCGATCCAGATGCGCGACCCCGTGCTCCGGCTCCAGACGAGCATCCAGGCCCGCGGCTCGTACTCGGTGCAGGTCCACGACTCCAAGAAGTTCCTCGTCAAGCTGGTGGGCAGCAACCTGCAGCTGCTCAGCGAGGCCGACCTCGGCTCCTACTTCCGCTCGGCCTTCCTCCAGCACGTCAAGGACGCCATCGCCCAGCACATCAAGGACTCCGGACAGGAGATCCTCGAGGTCTGCGTGGAGAAGACCGCGATCGCCCGCTCGATCACCGAGCGCCTGACCCCGATCGCCGACGACTACGGCATCCGGCTCGTCGACTTCTACCTGGAATCGGTCGACATCCCGGAGAGCGACCCGAACCGCGGCAAGCTGGAGGAGGCCTTCGCCGACAAGGGCGTCATGGGCATCCTCGGTGCGGACTGGGGGCGGCAGCAGTCGGCCGGGATCCTGCGGGACCTGGCCAACAACCCCGGCGCCGGCGGGGTCGCGGCGACGGGAGCCGGAGTCGGGCTGGGCCTCGCGGCCGGGAACGTCTTCGGTGACATGTCGACGAGGATGTTCGCCCAGCCGCTGGACCCCCCGGCGCCGCCCGCGGCCACGTTCGCGGGTCCGAGCCGTGCGTCCCGGTACGCCGAGCGCCCGGCGGAGTCCGCGACCGTGCCCTGCCCCGGCTGCGGCGCCGACAACGCGCCGACGGCGAAGTTCTGCATGGAGTGCGGTGCCCAGCAGCCGGCCGCCGTGCGCGGGTGCACCGGCTGCGGGGCGCCGGTCGCGGCCGCCGCGAGGTTCTGCCCGGAGTGCGGCACTCCCCAGCACGTCGCAGCGGAAGGGTGACCGACATGAACCGCAGGTTCCTGCTCCTCCTGGCCTGGCTGGTCCCGCCGGTGATCTACGCGGCCGTCGTCGTCGCGGCCGGGGACCCGGAGACCCAGGGCTGGGTCGCGATCGGGTTCACCGCCTTCGCCTACGTCGCGATGGGCGTGGGCCCCCGGCTGGTGCCCGGCGGCCGGGATCGTGCCGTCCACGCCGGCCCGCTGGCGTACGTGTCGGGGATCTACCTGATGGTCCAGGTGGTGGTCGGACTGGTGCTCGTCTTCGCGCCGGACATCGTCCCGGCGACGGTCTCCGTCCTGGTGCAGATCGTGCTGGCCGGGGTGTTCGTCCTCGTCTTCCTGAGCATCGCGATCTCGAACGACCACGCGGCCGTGAGCGTGGAGCGGTCGCACACGGAGGTCGCCTTCCTCCGGGCGGCTGCGGCCCGGCTGGAGTCCCACCGCAGCACCGTGTCCGACCCGGCGCTGCGCCGCGCGCTCGAGCGGCTCGCCGAGTCCTTCCGGTTCAGCCCGACCGCTTCCTCGCCCGGCGTCAGCGACCTCGAGGACCAGCTCCGCTACGGCCTCGACCAGCTGGCACGGGACCTGGCGCCGGGCGGTTCGGAGGCGGAGGCGCTGCTGGCGGTGACCGCGATCTCCGGGCTGCTGGAAGAGCGCAACCGGCTGCTGGTGGCCCATCGCTGAGCTCCGCGGCGGGCGCAGGCGGCCCCAACGGGTGTCCGGGCCGCTCCGGGAGCGAAAGGCGGATCAGGCGCGTTCTCGACAGCAGAACGGCCGGGGGTGAGTGTCGTCCGGTGACGAATGCGTGGCTACCGTTCCGGGCATGTCCGCGTCGCTGCCCACGGATCCGGGCCGGCTCCACCCGTCCGTGCCGCCGCGCCGACGCAGGCCGTCGTCCCCGCCCGCACGCACGCCCGTGAGAGGAGACCTGCCATAACCGCCCTCGAGCACCGCCCCGCCGCGGTGGACTTCGACAGCCCCGAGCACCAGGCCAGGCTGGCCGAGCTCTACCGCGACTTCGACGCCGTCGGGATGACCCCGCTGTGGCGTACCCGCGAGGGCCTCATGCCGCAGGTGCCCGAGCCGCGGGCGGTTCCGCACCTGTGGCGCTGGGACGACCTGTACCCGCTGGCCGCCCGCAGCGGCGAGCTCGTGCCGGTCGGCCGCGGCGGCGAGCGCCGGGCCATCGGCCTGGGCAACCCCGGCCTGCCCGGTGATCCGTACGCCACGCCCACGCTCTGGGCCGCCATCCAGTACCTCAACCCGCGGGAGAACGCCCCGGAGCACCGGCACTCGCAGTCGGCGTTCCGCTTCGTCCTCGAGGGCGAGGGCGTGTGGACCGTCGTCGACGGCGACCCGGTCGCGATGCGCCGCGGCGACCTGCTGCTGACCCCCGGCTGGCACTTCCACGGCCACCAGAACGTCTCCGACACCCCGATGGCGTGGCTCGACGGCCTGGACATCCCGCTGGTCGTCGGCCTCGACCAGGGATTCTTCGAGTTCGGCCCCGAGGAGGTGCGCACCAAGCGCACCCCGGACCGGTCCAACTCCGAGCGGCTGTGGGGCGGCCCCGGCCTGACCCCGGTCGGCGCGGTCGGCGCCCGCCCCAGCTCGCCGCTGATGGCCTACCGCTGGGAGCACACCGACACCGCGCTGAACGCCCAGCTCGAGCTCGCCGACGAGGGCATCCCGGGGACGCTCGTCGAGCCCGGACATGCGGCGGTCCGGTACAGCAACCCCACCACCGGCGGTGACGCGCTCACCACGATGCGCACCGAGATGCACCGGCTGGTGGCCGGGACGCGCACCCGCCGCAGCCGCACCTCGGCGTCGTCGGTCTGGCAGGTCTTCGACGGCAGTGGCACCGTCACGATGGACGGCGTGGCCCGCACCCTCACCCACGGCGACGTCGTCGCCGTCCCGGCCTGGACCGAGTTCAGCCTGCAGGCCGAGTCCACCCTCGACCTGTTCACCTTCTCCGACGCACCCGTGTTCGAGAAGCTCGACCTGCTCCGCACCTCGTTCTCCGAGGACCTGACCCCCGAAGGGGATGACGCCTGATGCGCCTCGCCACGATCCGCACCGCCACCGGAACCCGCGCCGTCCGCATCGACGGCGACCGCGCCGTGGAGACCGGGCACGCCGACGTCGGTGAGCTGCTCGCCGTCGCCGACTGGCGGGCCACCGCCGAGGCCGCCGACGGCCCGGCACACGACAAGGCCGGGCTGGACTACGCCCCCGTGGTCCCGCGCCCCAGCAAGGTCGTCTGCGTGGGGCTGAACTACGCCAACCACATCACCGAGATGGGCCGGGAGCTGCCGCAGCACCCGACGCTGTTCGCCAAGTACCCCGAGGCGCTGATCGGCGCCTACGACGACGTCGTGCTGCCCGCCGCGTCCGAGGCGATCGACTGGGAGGCCGAGCTGGCCGTCGTCGTGGGGACGACGGTGCGGCACGCCGACGAGGCAACCGCCGAGGCGGCCATCGCCGGGTACGCCGTGCTCAACGACGTGACCGCCCGCGACTGGCAGTACCGGACCATGCAGTGGCTGCAGGGCAAGACCTTCGAGGCCACGACGCCGTTCGGGCCGGAGCTGGTCACCCCCGACGAGGCCGGTGCCGGGCTGGACCTGTCCTGCTCGGTCGACGGCGACACCGTGCAGACGGCGAACACCTCCGACCTGGTCTTCGGGCCGGCCGCGGCGATCGCCTACGTCTCGACGATCCTGACCCTCAACCCCGGCGACGTGCTGGCGCTGGGCACCCCCGGCGGCGTCGGCCACGCCCGGAAGCCACCGCGCTACCTCACCCCGGGCGCGGTGCTGACCACCGCGATCGCCGGGCTGGGCGAGTGCCGCAACACCTGCGTCCCGGAGAAGCGCGCATGAGCGCCCCGCCCCAGGTCCCGACCGAGGTCCTGGGCTGGTGGGCCGACGGCGAGCAGCACCTCGGCACGGCGCTCGGCCGGCTGACCGACGAGGATTTCGCCGCCCCGTCGCTGCTGCCCGGGTGGTCGCGGCAGCACCTGCTGGCGCACGTGGCCCGCAACGCCGACGCGCTGGTCAACCTGCTCACCTGGGCGCGCACCGGCGTCGAGACGCCGATGTACGCCTCGCCCGAGGCCCGGGATGCCGGTATCGCCGAGGCGGCCGCGCTGGCGCCGGCGGAGCTGCGCGCCGAGGTGGTCGCGGCCACCGGGCGGCTGGTCCAGGCGATGCGGGCGCTGCCCGCCGATGCCTGGTCGGCGGAGGTGCGCACCGCGCAGGGCCGCACCGTGCCGGCCCGGGAGGTGCCGTGGATGCGCAGCCGTGAGGTGTGGGTGCACGCGGTCGACCTGGCCGCCGGGCTCGACTTCGCCGACGTTCCCGGGGACGTGCTGGCCGCCCTGGCGGACGACGTGTTCCGGATGTGGGACCGGCGCGACCAGGTGCCCGACGTGGCCGTCTTCGCCGGTGACCGCGAGTGGGGCACCGGCTCCCTCGCGGTGGCCGGCTCCCTGCCCGACGTCGTCGGCTGGCTGACCGGCCGCTCCGACGGCGCCGGGCTGCAGGCCGACGGCCCGCTGCCGACCCCCGCGGCGTGGCTGTGAGTGCCCCCTCGTCGCCCGCGGTGCCGGCCTCGGCGGGCTGACCTTGGCCTTGGCCCTGGCCCTGACCCTGGCCCTGGCCCTGGCCCTGGCCCTGGCCGGGCGCTCGGTGCGCGTGACTACTGCGGGCCCGGCTCGCGGACGGCGAAGAATTCTCCGCGGTCGTGTCGATCCGGCCGTCGCCCGTTCGTCGGATGGGCAGCGGGGGTTGCGCCGGTCGAGAGGATCGGCGCAGACGCCGCCCCCGACCGATCCGAACGAGGAGACCAGCGATGCGGTTCATGGTGATCGTCAAGGCCAACGAGGACACCGAGGGCGGCACGATGCCGACCGAGGCGGAGCTCGCGGAGATGGGCGCGTTCAACGAGGAGCTGGTGAAGGCCGGCGTGATGCTGGCCGGCGACGGCCTGCACCCCAGCTCGAAGGGCGCTCGGGTGCGCTTCGACGCCGACGGCAACGCCACGGTGATCGACGGGCCGTTCACCGAGACCAAGGAGCTGATCGCCGGCTTCTGGATCCTGCAGGTCTCCTCCCGCGAGGAGGTGCTCGAGTGGGTGAAGAAGGCGCCGTTCCGCAACGACGAGCTGGAGGTGCGGCAGGTCTTCGACACCGACGACTTCGGCGACGCGCTCACCCCGGAGCTGCGCGAGCAGGAGGACCGGATGCGGGAGGCCGTCGCCCAGCAGCACGGGGCGTGAGTTCGGCCGGCGCCACGCCGGACTCGGTCCGCCGCACCGTCGACGCGGTGTGGCGGATGGAGTCCGCGCGGCTGGTCGGCGCGCTCACCCGGGTCACCGGCGACATGTCCCTGGCCGAGGAGCTGGCGCAGGACGCGCTGGTCGCGGCGCTGGAGACCTGGCCGAGCACCGGGCTGCCGGCCAGGCCGGGGGCGTGGCTGATGGCCACCGCCAAGCACCGGGCGATCGACTCCTTCCGGCGGGCCCAGCGGCTGGCCGGCAGGACCGCCGAGATCGGCCGGTCGATGACGCAGGTGGAGGAGCCGGACTGGGCGGCGGCGCTGGACGAGGTCGTCGAGGACGACGTCCTGCGGCTGGTGTTCATCTCCTGCCACCCGGTGCTCTCCCGCGAGGCCCGGGTGGCCCTCACCCTGCGGCTGGTCGGGGGTCTGACGACCGCGGAGATCGCCCGCGCCTTCCTGGCCGCCGAGTCGACGATCGCCCAGCGGATCGTCCGGGCCAAACGGACCCTCACCGCCGCCCGGGTGCCGTTCGAGGTGCCCGCGGGCGCGGAGTTCACCGCCCGGCTGTCCTCGGTGCTCGAGGTGCTCTACCTGGTGTTCAACGAGGGCTACGCGGCCACCGCGGGCGCCGACTGGACCCGGCCGGACCTGTGCGCCGAGGCGCTGCGGCTCGGCCGGGTGCTCGCCGAGCTCACCCCGGCCGAGCCGGAGGTGCACGGCCTGGTCGCGCTGATGGAGGTGCAGGCGTCCCGGCTGGGCGCCCGCACCGCTCCCGACGGGGCGCCGGTGCTGCTGCTCGACCAGGACCGCAGCCGCTGGGACCGGGTGCTGATCGGCCGTGGCCTGGCCGCGCTGCAGCGCGCGGAGCAGTCCGGCCGGGCGCTCGGGCCCTACGCGCTGCAGGCCTCGATCGCCGCCTGCCACGCCCGGGCCCGGACGGCGGAGGAGACCGACTGGACGCGGATCGCGGCCCTCTACGAGGCGCTGGCCGGGGAGACGCCGTCCCCGGTGGTGGAGCTCAACCGGGCGGTGGCCGTCGCGATGGCCTACGGCCCGGCCGCCGGGCTGGAGCTGGTCGACCGGCTGACCGCCGTCCCCGCGCTGCGGAACTACCACCTGCTGCCGAGCGTGCGCGGCGACCTGCTGGCGAAGCTCGGCCGGCCGGCCGAAGCGCGGGCGGAGTTCGAGCGGGCGGCGGCGCTGACCCGCAACGACCGTGAGCGGGCCCTGCTGACCGGCCGGGCCGCGGCCTGCGCGGCCGGGCCGGGGGACGCTGCCGCCGCCCGGCCCGGCTGATCGGCGCCGGCCGGGGCGTTCAGCCGATCGGCCGGGGCGTCCGGGGCATGGCCAGGGCGGTGATCAGGCTCAGCGCGAGGACGGCGGCGCTGGCGCCGAAGGCCACCTGGAACGAGAAGGCGTCGGTCAGCCACCCGGCGACCAGCGGGCCGGTCACCGCGCCGAGGTCGGCGACCATCTGGAAGACCGCGACCAGCCGGCCACCGCGGGCCGGGCTGACGTCGCCGACGATCGCCGCGGGCACGCTGGCCAGCAACGAGGCGGCCAGCCCGAAGGTCGCCATCGACAGCAGGAACAGCGCGGTGACCGGCGGCAGCACCAGCACCGCCATGGACGCCGTGGCCAGCGCCGAGCCGAGCAGCAGCGCCGGACGCCGTCCCCAGTTGTCCGACAGCCGCCCGGCGCGCAGCAGACCCACCGCCTGGGCGAGCGACCCGGCCAGCAGGCCGGCGCCGGCCCAGGCGGCCGTCTTGCCCAGCTCCTCGGTCACGTACAGCGGGACCAGCGAGTTGCGCACCCCGAACAGCACCCAGCCCACCCCGAGGTTGGCGACGAGTGCGGCGAGGTAGGCCCGGGAACGGAACGCCGCCGCCAACCCGCTCCCGGCCTTCGGGGCGGGCGGACCGGCCGCGTCGGGGGCCGGCACCGGCGCCTCCGGGAGGTCACGGGACGGGCGGCGGAGCAGCACCAGCGCCACGGTGCCGGCCACCAGCAGGGCGGCGGTGTAGACGAAGAACGGCAGCTGCGGGGAGACCTCGGTGAGGAAGCCGCCGGCCGCGGGACCGGCGATACCGCCGAGGATGAACCCGCCCTGGTACGTCGCCGCCGCGCGACCCCGCTGGGTGGCCGGCGCGGCGCGCAGCAGCAGCGACAGGGCGGCCACGGTGAACAGAGCGCTGCCGATGCCGCCGGCGCCGCGCAACGCCACAAAGAGCGGGAAGCTGCCGGCCAGGGCGGACAGCCCGGTGGTCACCGCCACGATCACCAGCCCGGCGGCGAGCACCGCCCGCTCGCCCAGCCGCTCCACGAGCGAGCCGCCGGCGAAGGCGGAGACGAAGCGGAAGAAGGCGAAGGTGCTGATCGCCAGGCCCACCGCGGTCGTCCCGACGCCGTAGGCCTGGGCGAACAGCGGGATCGCCGGGGCGACGACGCCGAAACCCAGCGCGACCACGAAGGCGACGATGGCGAGGACGCCGACCTCGCGGGGGAGGGGGTCGGTTCCGCGGGGTCGGCGCACGAGGATCGATCCTGGCAGGTGCCCCGGCGGCCCCGCCTCAGGGCGCCGGGGGCGCCAGCGGGTCGACCCGGCGGAGGAACGACCGGACCGCCAGGTGGTGCGACAGCGACTCCCGGTGGTCGTCGCAGGCGGTCCAGATCTTCTCCCGGTCGGGGGTGTGCAGCCGGGGGTTGTTCCACACCAGCTGCCACTGCGCCGGACGCGTGCACGCCTTCGCCGAGCAGATCGCCGGCCGCTCCGCCGGTGCCGCGTCCTCCGTCATGCCTGGAGTCTGACTGCGCACCCGGCCCGCTCCGTCGGTGGGTGGCGAGGTCGGTGGGTGTCGAGGTCGGTGGGTGTCGAGGTCGGTGGGTATCGAGGTTGACCTCCGCCGGCCGCGGGGTACCGGCGGGGCCATGACGAACACCAAGCCCCTCGCCCTGGTCACCGGTGCGTCCAGCGGCATCGGCCACGAGCTCGCCAGGCAGTTCGCCCAGCACGGCTTCGACCTGGTGGTCAACGCCGAGGACGCCGGCATCGAGAAGGCCGCCATGCTGCTGCGCGCGGAGGGCGCCGAGGTGCACGCCGTCCAGGCCGACCTGCGCACCCCCGCGGGGATCGAGCAGCTCTGGACCGGCGTGACCGGGCTGGACCGGCCGCTGTCGGCCGCCGCGCTCAACGCCGGCGTCGGGCGGGGCGGCGCCTTCCTCGACACCGACTGGGCCGACGACCTGGAGGTCATGCAGCTCAACGTGGTGTCCACGACCGCGATGCTGAAGTTGGTCCTCACCCAGATGACCCGACGCAACGAGGGGCGGGTGCTGGTGACCTCCTCGATCGCCGCGACGATGCCCGGCTCGTTCCAGGCGGTCTACAACGCCTCGAAGTCGTTCCTCCAGTCGCTCACCGAGGCCGTGCAGAACGAGCTCGAGGATTCCGCCGTCACCCTCACGTCGCTGATGCCCGGCCCCACCGACACCGAGTTCTTCCACCGGGCCGACATGGACGACACCATGATCGGCCAGGGCAGCAAGGACGACCCCGCGCAGGTGGCCGCGCAGGGATTCCAGGCGCTGATGTCGGGCGCGGACAAGGTGATCGCCGGGTCGGTGAAGACGAAGGTCCAGGGGCTGGCCAACAAGGTGCTGCCGGACAGCGCCAAGGCTGCCACGCACCGGCGGATGGCCGAGCCGAAGGAGTAGCAGCGGTCACCCGACCAGGGCGCTGGTCGCCGCGGCCGGTCCGCCCCGGCGAACTACCCTGGGTGCCCGACCACCGGTCGGCCGGTGCGGCGCCCCTCCTGGGCGGGCGCCGGGCGCCGGTCACGAACGGAGGAGCGCGGTGAGCACGCCACAGGGCGGCGAGGGGCAGGGGCCGTACGGCCGCGGACCGCAGGGGCCGGGCCGGGTTCCGCAGTCGGGCAACAAGACGCCGCTGATCATCGTCGGGAGCGTGGTCATCGCCGTCTGCGTCGTCGTCCTGTTCGCCCTCAGCGGCGGTGGCGGGTCGACCGCGCCCCGGCTGCAGGCGGGCGACTGCCTGGCCTCCGACGGGACCGATCCGGTGCCCTGCGACGATGCCGAGGCCGCCTACCGGGTGCTCGAGACGCGAGACGACGTCCCGGAGGCGGACGCGCCCGTCGTCTGCGGCGCGGTCCCCGGCGTGGTGGCGTTCGGATGGGAAGGCGAGGCCGGCGGTACCGGCACCGCCTACTGCCTCGGCGCCGGCTGAGCGCACCCGCGGCGCGCTCGGCGCACCTGCGGCTGGCAGAGTGGACGTCATGGACGACGTCGTCATCTGCTCCCCGGTCCGTACGCCGGTCGGCCGCTTCGGCGGCGTCTTCGCCGGGCTGTCCGCCAACGAGTTGGCCGCCACCGCGCTGCGGAGCCTGGTCGAGCGCACCGGGCTCGGTGCGGGCGAGGTGGACGACGTCATCCTCGGCAACTGCAGCCCCAGCGGGGAGAACCCGGCGATCGGGCGGATCGCCGCCCTGGACGCCGGCCTGGGTGTCGAGGTACCCGGGCTGCAGATCGACCGGCGCTGCGGCTCCGGACTGCAGGCCATCATCTACGCGGCCATGCAGGTCGCGGCCGGGTCGGGGAAGGTCGTCGTCGCCGGTGGCGTGGAGTCGATGAGCAACGTCGAGCACTACGCGCTCGGCCTGCGCACCGGGGCCAAGGGTGACGGCGTCATGCTGCACGACCGGCTCGCCCGGGCCCGGGAGACCGCCGGCGGCCGCGACCACCCGGTGCCCGGCGGCATGCTGGAGACGGCGGAGAACGTCCGCCGCGAGCACGGCATCGACCGGCTGGAGCAGGACGCCTGGGCACTGCGCTCGCAGCAGGCGGCCGGTGCCGCCATCCGCGAGGGCCGCTTCAAGGACGAGATCATCGGCGTGGAGGTCCCGGGCACCCGGAAGACGCCGGCCCGGGTGGTCACCGAGGACGAGCACCCCCGCCCGGAGACGACGATGGAGGACCTGGCCAGGCTGCGGCCGGTGATGGGCCGCGTCGACCCCGAGGCCACCGTCACCGCGGGCAACGCCTCCGGGCAGAACGACGGCGCCGCCGTCTGCGTGGTCACCACGCGCGCCGAGGCCGACCGCCGCGGCTGGGAACCCTTCGTGCGGCTGTCCGGCTGGGCCGTCGCCGGGGTTCCGCCGGAGACCATGGGCATCGGACCGGTGCCGGCGACGGCCAAGGTGCTCGAGCAGACCGGGCTGACGCTGGCCGACATGGATCTCATCGAGCTCAACGAGGCCTTCGCCAGCCAGGTGCTGGCCTGCCTCAACGCCTGGGGCCTCGGCGCCGAGGACCGCGAGCGGGTCAACGTCAACGGTTCGGGCATCTCGCTGGGCCACCCGGTGGGGGCCACCGGCGCCCGGATCCTGGCCACCCTCGCCCACGAGATGCGCCGCCGCGAGGCCCGCTACGGGCTGGAGACGATGTGCATCGGCGGCGGGCAGGGGCTCGCCGCGGTGTTCGAGCGCGTCAGCTGACGCGGGCGCCGACAGCGGCGCGGCGGAGGCCGCCGCGCCACCGTCGGCCCGGTCGGGTCAGCCGGCCGCAGCGTGCGGCAGGCGGCCGGGCGGAGCGGCCGTCGATCCCCGGCGGGCCAGCCGGGGGGCCACCAGCTCCGCTCGCGGAACCGGCTCGTCGGCGCCGGTGAGCTGGCCGAGCAGCAGCTCGGCGGCCCGGTGGGCCTGCTCGGCGGCCCGGTTGTCCACCGTGCTGATCTGCGGGGACCAGAGGGTGAAGAAGGGCTCCTCCTCGGTGCAGATCAGCGACAGCTCCTCGGGGACGCGCAGCCCGCTGTCGGCCAGCACCGTCAGCACCCCGAAGGACGCTTCGAGGTTGCTGACCAGCAGCGCACTGGGCGGCTCGGGCAGGTGCAGGAGGCTCTCCGCCGCCTGGCGCCCGAACAGCCAGTCGAACGGCCCACGCCGGACCAGGGCGGGGTCCGGCTCGACGCCGGCGGCGCGCAGTGCGGCGGTCAGGCCGGCGTGGTGCGCGCGGCCGGACGTGACGTCGGCGGGGCCCTCGATGGCGGCGATCCGGGTGTGCCCCAGGGACAGCAGATGCTCGGCGGCCAGCCGGGAGGCGGCCTCGTACCCGGCCATCACCGACGGCGCCCGGGAGCCGGGCACCTCGCGGTTCATGGTGACCACGGCCCGGCCGTCGTCCAGCAGCCCGTTCACCAGGTCGGCGTTGGCACCCGACCCGGCGACCACGACGCCGTCGAAGGAGTGGGTGTGCACGGTCTGCAGGAAGGTCGCCTCCCGCTCCGGGTCGCCCCCGGTGGTGCAGACCAGCACCTGGTAGCCGTGCTCGCCGGCCCAGGCCTGCAGCGTCTCGGCGATGACGTGGAAGGTCGCCGTCCGCAGGTTGTTCACGACCAGCCCGAGCAGGCCGGACCGGTTGGTGCGCAGCGCGCTGGCCATCCGGTTGGGCTGGTAGTGCAGCTCCTCGGCCGCGGCGAGCACCCGTTGCCGGGTGGTGGGCAGGACGGCGGGATGGCCGGAGAGGGCACGGCTGGCGGTGCTGGTGCTCACTCCGGCATGGGCCGCCACGGAACTCAGCGTCGCGGACACAGCTGATTCCTACAGGTCATGAGCATGGATCACGACCTTGACCCGCCGGGCCACCCCGGTGACCTCCGTCGTCCCGGCCGGCCGGGGTTCCCGGGAGGGCGGTCGAGAATCCTTTCCCTCCGATGATTGGTGAGGCTAACCTTCCTGGTGTCCGACGTCGCGAGAGGTCGGATCCATCGACGGCAGGGAGATCCGGATGACCACGGCCACGAGCGCTCCGGCCGGCCGCGCACCCGCGACCAGTGCTGCGAGCGGCCCGGTCGGAGCCGCGCCGGCTGCCCCGGCCTACCGGTTCTTCGCCGTCACCGTCGCCCGCACCCAGCAGCTGGGCCCGAGCTTCCGGCGGCTG
Source organism: Modestobacter lapidis (assembly GCA_019779905.1). GTDB lineage: Bacteria > Actinomycetota > Actinomycetes > Mycobacteriales > Geodermatophilaceae > Modestobacter > Modestobacter lapidis. The sequence goes on from JABAKE010000003.1 coordinate 20,991, forward strand.
ACCCTGGCCGGCCCGGCGCTCACCGGCTTCGGCGCCGGCGGGGACGACCAGCGCATCAAGCTGGTCATCTCCCGTGACGGCCGGCCGGTCGAGGGCCTGCTCACCGACGGCCCGAACTGGTACCAGGACTACTGCGCCCTGCCCGACGACGTCCGCCCGTACCTGCGCACCTACACCGTCCGGGCGGCCCGTCCCGGGCTCGGGGAGCTCGACGTCCACGTCGTCCTGCACGGCGTCGACGGCGGGCACGCCGGTCCGGCCGCCTCCTGGGCCGCCGCCGCCGAGCCCGGCGACCCGGTCGTCGTGCTCGGTCCCGACCGCCCGGGTCGCGGTCGCCCCTGGGGCTGCGAGTGGGCGCCGCCGCTCACCGGCCCGCTGTTCCTGGCCGGCGACGAGACGGCCGTGCCGGCCATCGGCGCGATCCTCGAGGCGCTGCCGGGCGAGCGGCCCACCATCGCCGTGCTCGAGGTGCCGACCGCCGGCGACGTCCTGCCGCTGGACGTGCCGCCCGGCGTGGAGGTCCGCTGGTTGGTCCGGGGCAGCCGCTCGCGCGGGGAGGCGCTGGGCCCCGCTGTGCACGCCGCGCTGTGCGAGCTCGGCGTCGCCAAGCGGTCGGCGGGGGAGGACCCGGAGGACGTCGACCTCGGGCGCGGCCTGCTGTGGGAGGTTCCCGAGCGGCGCACCGAGGGCTGCTACGCCTGGCTGGCCGGCGAGGCCGGGATGGTCAAGGCGCTGCGCCGCCGGCTGGTGCGCGACCTCGGCCTGCCACGCACCTCGGTGGCGTTCATGGGCTACTGGCGGCTGGGCGCGGCCGAGGGCAGCTGACCCCGGGCGCGCAGGTGGCGCGGTGGCCTACGGTCGGGGGCCGGGCGCCGGGTTCCCCGGCGCGGAAGGAGTCTCCTGTGCTGCGTGTCCTGCTCGCGCTGGTTCTACTGCTCTTCGCGGTCTGGGTGGTGCTGGGCGTGCTCGGCTGGGTCGTGAAGGGCCTGTTCTGGCTCGCCGTCGTCGGCATCCTGGTGCTGGTCGGCTCGGCGGTGCTCGGCCGCGCCGGCCGCCGCCACTGATCCGGTGACCGTGGTGCTCGTCGACGTGGCCAACGTCGTCGGCTCCCGGCCCGACGGCTGGTGGCGGGACCGGGCCGGGGCCACCACCCGGCTGCTGCACCGCCTGACCGGGCTCGCCGGGCGGGCGCTGCCCGGGCCGGATGGCGTCCCGGTCGCGGTGACCGCGGTCGTCGCGGTGGTCGAGGGGCAGGCTCGCGCCGCCGATGTGCCGGCCGGCCTGCGCGTCGTGCACGCCGAGGGAAGCGGGGACGACGCGCTCGCGGTGGTGGCCGCCGACCTGGCCGACGGCGACGATGACCTCCTCGTGGTGACCGCGGACCGGGGGCTGCGCGCCCGGCTGCCCGCCGCCGCCCGGGTGACCGGCCCGGGTTGGCTGCTGTCGGCGGCCGACGGCGCCACCGCCGGGTAGCGTGCGACGCCCGCTCTCCCGAAGGACAGGACCGCCATGCAGAACGAGATGATCACCGCGCGCCTCCGCGAGCAGGCCGAGCTGCGGCGGTCCCTCGCCCCGGCCCCGCTCCCGCTCGACGGCACCCGGACGGCGCTGCTCGTCATCGACCTGCAGGAGTTCTTCATGGCGCCGGGAATGCCGATGGAGGTGCCGGCCGCGCGCGACGTCGTCCCGAACGTCAACCGGCTGGCCGGCGCCGTCCGCGAGGCCGGGGGATCGGTGATGTGGCTGCGGATGACCGCCGACCCCGACGCTCCCCGCTGGGGCGCCTTCTTCGAGATGCGGCCGGACTGGATGGAGAGCGCGATGACCGAGCTGCTCCGGGCGGGGCAGCCGGGTCACCGGCTGTGGGCCGGGCTGGAGGTGCAGCCCGGGGACCCGGTCGTGGACAAGACGCGCTTCAGCGCGCTGATCCAGGGGTCCTCCGACCTCGACGCCCAGCTGCGGGCGCGGGGTGTCGACACCGTGCTGGTCACCGGAACGCTGTCCAACGTGTGCTGCGAGTCCACCGCCCGGGACGCGCTGATGCTCGGCTACCGGGTCGCGTTCGTCTCCGACGCCAACGCGGCCCGCGACGAGCTCACCCACAGTGCCGTGCTGTTCAGCCTGGCCGGCGTGTTCGCCGACGTCCCGACCACCGACGAGGTCGTGGCCGCGCTGGGCCGGGTGCCGCAGGAGCACCTCCCCGCCGGCTGACCGGATCAGCCGGGGACGACGGTCAGCGCCGGTCGCGGCCGGCGGGACCGGACCGGCCGGCAGGCCAGCAGCCCCAGCGTGACGGCGACGAGGTCCTCCGCGACGGCGGCCTGCCAGTCCGGCACCCGGGTCGACGCCCACCGCCGCCACGCGATCCCGCCGAACGACCCCGCCGCCGAGCCGGCCACCCCGGCCAGCACGGGCAGCGCGGCGTTGGCGCCCTCCCGGCCGGCCAGCTGCCCGGCACCGCCCGCGGCCGAGACCATCCGGGCCCCCAGCGCGCCGCGGCCGGTGCGCGGTGGGGTGCCCGGCAGCTTGTCGGTGACCAGCTCACCGGCGAGGGCGGCGACGGCGGCGACCTGCCTCCGCCGGGCGGTGCCGGCGGTGGTGAGCGCCGGCGCGCCCAGCCCCACGGCGCTGCGGCCGCCGGTCGCGACCCCCAGGAGCGCGGCCCGGGCGGTGAGCCCGGCACCGGCCGGCCGCCGCGGCCGGGACCGCTCCGCCGGGGTCGGCACCGCTGCCAGCACCGCCTGCACGGCCGCCCCGTAGGCCAGGTGCGGCACGGCGTCGGCCGTCCGGTCCGCGGCCGACCAATCGCGCGGGTCGCTGACCCCCAGCGCGGCGACCGGGCCATCGGTCGCCGCCATCGAGGCCGCACCGGCCGCCAGGGCGCCCACCGCACCCGGCAGCCGCAGCCCCGCCGACCGGGCCGTGCTGGCCAGGACCCCGACGGCGAGGCCCTGCGCGATCCCGGCCAGGGCGCCGAGCGCGGTGCGCCGCGCCTCCCGCTCCGCGCCGGAACCGGGTACCGGGCGGCCGAGCGCATCGGCGAGGGCGTCCACCGTGCGCGCCGGGACGGTGCTGGCCGGGCGGCCGCGCACCGCCATGTCGAGGTACGTGACGACGTTCAGGGCGACGGTGCCGGCCGCACCGGCGAGCACTCCCCGTGCGAAGGACCCGGTCATGCCCCCGACCCTGCGTGCGGGACGTCCCCGCGGCAACCCGGTTGGTCCGGAGCGCGGGGACACCTCCGCCCGGAAGCAAGGTGGCGGCACCCCGCGCCCAGCTGACCGGACCGCTGCGCAGGGTGAACGGCGTGCGCCGTTTCTCCGCGGGCTGTTGACCGGCGACGGTGCGGGGAACACGCTGACCGCGCCCGATCCGGAAGGCTCCGAGCCAGAGGACCACAGATGACCGTCGAGCCCGCCGCTGCACGAGCGCCGCACGGACCGGGGCGGGGGGTCGAGGCCGAGGCGGTGGACGCCGGTTACCTGCAGAAGCGGGAACTGCGCACGGGCACCGCCGGGTGGGTGCTGCTGGCCGGGCTCGGCGTCGCGGCGGTCATCTCCGGCGACTACGCCGGCTGGAACTTCGGGCTGGCCGAGGGCGGCTTCGGCGGCCTGCTGATCGCCGTCGTCCTGATGGCGGTCATGTACTCGGCCATGGTGTTCGGCCTGGCCGAGCTGGGTTCCGCGCTGCCGACCGCCGGCGGTGGCTACACCTTCGCCCGGCGCGCGCTGGGCCCGTGGGGCGGCTACGCCACCGGCATCGCCGTGCTCATCGAGTACGCGATCGCGCCGGCCGCCATCGCCACCTTCATCGGCGCCTACGTGGAGTCCCTCGGCCTGTTCGGGATCACCGACGGGTGGTGGGTCTACCTCGCCGTCTACGCGATCTTCATCGGCATCCACCTGCTGGGCGTCGGCGAGGCGCTGAAGGTCATGATGGCCATCGCCGGGGTCGCCGTCGCCGGCCTGGTGCTCTACCTGGTGGGCGCCGTCCCGGCCTTCGATGCCGGCAAGCTGCTCGACATCGCGCCCACCGGCGCCGCCGGCGCCTCGGACTTCCTGCCGTACGGGGTGCTCGGCATCTGGGCGGCGTTCCCTTTCGCGATCTGGTTCTTCCTCGCCGTCGAGTGCGTGCCGCTGGCGGCCGAGGAGGCCCGTGACCCCGCCCGGGCGATGCCGCGGGGCATCGTGGCGGCGATGGGCGTGCTGCTCGTGCTGGCCGTGCTGATGCTGGTGTTCACCTCCGGGGCGGGCGGGTCGGCGGCGATGTCGGCCAGCGGCAACCCGCCGGTCGAGGCGCTCGAGGTCGCCGGGGCGTCGAGCTGGCTGACCACGGTGGTCAACTACGCCGGGCTCTTCGGCCTGGTCGCCAGCTTCTTCTCGATCATCTACGCGTACTCGCGGCAGACCTTCGCCCTGTCCCGGGCCGGGTACCTGCCACGCCGGCTGTCGATCACCAACTCCCGCAAGGCGCCGATGCTCGCGCTGCTGGTGCCCGGCGCGATCGGTTTCGTGCTCTCGCTGACCGGCCAGGGCGCGATGCTGCTCAACATGGCGGTGTTCGGCGCGACGGTCTCCTACGTGCTGATGATGGTCTCCCACATCGTGCTGCGCCGGCGCGAGCCGGACCTGCCGCGGCCCTACCGGACCCCGGGCGGCACGGTCACCACCGGCATCGCGCTGGTGCTCGCCGCGGCGGCCGTCCTGGCCACCTTCCTGGTCGACCCGGTCGCCGCGGTGTGGACGCTGGTCGCCTACGGCGTCTTCCTGACCTACTTCGCCCTCTACAGCCGGCACCACCTGGTGGCCGCGGCGCCGGAGGAGGAGTTCGCCGCACTCGCCGCCGCCGGCGAGGAGCTGCGGTGAACCGGCGGACCACGCTGGCCGGGCACACCTACGAGTTCCCGGCGCTGTCGGACCTGCTGGCCAAGGCCACCCCGGCCCGCTCCGGCGACGTCCTCGCCGGCGTCGCCGCGGAGTCGGAGGCGCAGCGGGTGGCCGCCCAGCTGGTGCTGGCCGACGTGCCGCTGGCCACCTTCCTCGACGAGCAGGTGGTCGGCTACGACGAGGACGACGTCACCCGGCTGATCCTCGACGGCCACGACCCGGCCGCGTTCGCCCCGGTCTCCGCCCTCACGGTGGGGGAGTTCCGCGACTGGCTGCTGGCCCGGGCCGCCGAGGGCGACGAGGCGGCGATCTCCGGCCTGGCCCGCGGGCTGACCCCGGAGATGGTCGCGGCGACGTCGAAACTGATGCGCACCGCCGACCTGGTCGCCGTCGGCCGCCGCACCCGGGTGGTCACCGGGCTGCGCAGCACGCTGGGGCTACCCGGACGGCTGGCGTCCCGGCTGCAGCCCAACCACCCCACCGACGACGCGATCGGGGTGACGGCGAGCATCCTGGACGGGTTGCTGCACGGCTGCGGGGACGCCGTCATCGGGATCAACCCGGCCACCGACTCCCCGACGCGGACCGTCGCCCTGCTCGAACTGGTCGACGCGGTGATCAGCCGCTACGAGATCCCCACCCAGTCCTGCGTGCTGGCCCACGTGACCACCACGCTGCGGGCGCTGGAGGCCGGGGCCCCGGTCGACCTGGTGTTCCAGTCGGTCTCCGGGACGCAGGCGGGCAACCGCGGGTTCGGGGTCACCCTGGACCTGCTCGCCGAGGCCCGGGCCGGTGCCCTGGAGCTGGGACGCGGCACGGTCGGGGAGCACGTCACCTACTTCGAGACCGGGCAGGGCTCGGCGCTGTCGGCCGACGCGCACCGCGGCGTCGACGGCCGGGCGGTCGACCAGCAGACGCTGGAGTGCCGCGCCTACGGGGTGGCCCGCGCGTTCGACCCGCTGCTGGTGAACACCGTCGTCGGATTCATCGGCCCGGAGTACCTCTACGACGGCAAGCAGGTGATCCGGGCCGGGCTGGAGGACCACGTCTGCGGCAAGCTGCTGGGCCTGCCGATGGGCGTGGACGTCTGCTACACGAACCACACCGACGTCGACGGCGACGACACCGACACGTTGGTGCTGCTGCTGGGCGCCGCCGGCTGCGGGTTCGTCATCGCCGTCCCCGGGTCGGACGACGTGATGCTGCACTACCAGTCGCTGTCCTTCCAGGACGTGCTCACCGCCCGGCAGGTGCTCGGCCTCCGGCCCGCGCCGGAGTTCGAGACCTGGCTGGGCCGGATGGAACTGCTCGACGACGCCGGCCGGGTGCGCGACCTGGCCCCCGACACCCCCGCGGCGAAGGCCCTGCTCGCCGCGGCCCTCCCATGACCCATCCCGAGGGCCGAAGTCGCGACTTTGGCCCTCCGGACGACCCGTGGGCGGTGCTGCGCGGGTCGACCCGCGCCCGGGTGGCGCTGGGCCGGGCCGGCGACGGCCTGCCGACGGCCCGCTGGCTGGAGTTCCGGGCCGCGCACGCCGCCGCCCGGGACGCCGTGCACACCGCGCTGGACGGCGACCTGGTGCGGACGGCGCTGACCGCGGCCGGCGTGCCCCTCGACGTGCTCGAGGTGCGCAGCCGGGCACCCGACCGGGGCACCTACCTGCAGCGCCCCGACCTGGGCCGGCAGCCGGCCGAGGGCACCGAGCTGCCGGCCGGCCGCTACGACCTGGCGCTGGTGCTCGCCGACGGGCTCTCGCCACGGGCGGTGCACGAGCACGCCGCCGGCACCGTCGCGGCGGTGCTCGAGCGGCTGCCCGGCTGGTCGGTGGCCCCGATCGTGCTGGCGCACCAGGCCCGGGTGGCGCTGGGCGACCCGGTCGGGCAGGCGCTGGGCGCCGCGGTGGTCGTCGTCGCCGTGGGGGAGCGGCCCGGCCTCAGCTCGGCCGACAGCCTGGGCCTCTACCTCACCTCCGGCCCGCGGCCGGGGCGCGCGGACTCCGAGCGCAACTGCATCTCCAACGTGCGCCCCCCGCACGGGTTGGCCTACGTGCAGGCCGCGGACACCCTCGCCGCGCTGCTGCAGGCGGCCCGACGGCTGGGTGCCTCCGGGGTGGTGCTCAAGGACGAGGGGGCGGCCCTGCCGCCGGGCGGCGGATGATCAGCGCCGGACCTGGCGCCCCACCCACATCACGCCGCTGAGCAGCCTCTCGACCGGGTCGCGGCGGGGCGGCTCCTCGGTCGCGGGCCAGCGCGGCGCCATGTCCGGGTCGGCGTCGACCTTGGCCGCGGTGACGCTGGTGGGGGTGGTGACGGTGCCGATGCGCACCTGCAGCCGCTGCCGGATGTCGTCGGGGGTGTAGGACCGACGGTGCCGTTCGTGGCGGGTCAGTACTGCGCCGGTGGCAGCGACTCCTGCGAGACCGGCGACTCCGAGGAGCTTCACGAGGCGCATGTCCCCTACGGTATCGGCGTGGCCGACTCCCGTGCCCTTTCGCTGCACGACGCTGTGGAGCTGACTCGCACCGGTGACGTGTGGGTGTTCCGTGGTGCGTCGCTGGCGGACCGGGCCATCCAGACCCTGACCAACGCCCCGGTGAACCACGTCGGCATGGCCGTGGTCATCGACGACCTGCCACCGCTGCTGTGGCACGCCGAGCTCGGGCACTCGCTGCCGGACGCCTGGACCGGCCACCACCAGCGCGGCGTGCAGCTGCACGACCTGAACGACGCGGTCTGCGTGTGGCGCAAGCGGTACGGCCAGCAGGCCTGGCTGCGCCAGCTCGTCGGCCCGGCCGACGACGGCGGCGTCACGCAGGAGATGGAGGACGAGATGCTGCGCACCATCGCCCTCCTCGACGGCCGGCCGTTCCCCACGACCCGCGGCCTGGTGCGCGGCTGGGTCAACGGCAAGGTCCGCCGGCACGAGTCCAACGACACCGTCTTCTGCGCCGAGCTGGTCGCGGCCACCTACACCGCGATGGGGCTGCTGCCGGCCAACCGGCCGCTGACGAGCTACGACCCGGGCAGTTTCTGGTCCGGCGACCAGCTGGGCCTGATCGGCGCGGAGCTGGGCCCGGAGATCGAGGTCGACGTTCCCGACGCGACTGACCCCTGCTGACCCGGGGGGTTCAGCGGGGCTCGGTCGCGCCGTCGCCGAAGACCTCGCGGGGGTCGAGCCGGCCGTCGACGACGTCCGCGGCGAGGTCGTCCACGGTGCGGCCCCGGGCATAGGCCTGGGCGCGGAGCACGGCCAGCGCCTCGTCGGTCTCGACCCCCAGCGCCAGGCTGGTCATGCTCATCGCCCGCCACACCCCGGCGCGGTGCCGGGCCGACGGGCTCTGCAGCCACCGCGGGCCGTCGGTCTCCTCCCACGACGACCACACCGCGGCCTCGGCCAGGGTGGCGGTGACGAGGTCGCCGATGGTCATGGCGGCGAACACGTCGAGCACCGGCACCTCGTCGGCCCGGCGGAAGTACAGGTCGATCGCGCCGGCACCGGCCAGGCCGCGGCGCAGCGGCAGCGCGACGATGCCCCGGTAGGGGGTGCGGGACAGCAGCAGGTCGTGGAAGGCCGGCCAGCGGCGCGCCATGTCCTGCGCGACGACGAACACCGGCTGGCGGGCCTCGCTGGCCTGCAGGCACGGACCGGCCCCGACGGTGAACTGCAGCCGCTCGGCCAGGCCGGAGTGCGCGTCGCTGGCGCCCAGGGGGAAGTGCCGGTCGGGGTCGACCCGCACGCTGATCCCGACGCCGTCCACGGGCAGCACCCGGGCCACCGCCCGGGACAGCCGCTGCGGCAGCAGCTCCGGCAGGGCTTCCGGCGTCGCCTGCTCCGAGAGGGCCGCGCGGAACCGCTCGGCCAGGGTCGCGCCGCTGTCCATGCGCGTGAGGTGCCCCCAGCGGCGAGCGGCAACCGTGCGAGCCCGGCGGTCATCCGGCTACGGCGGTGGGCACCTTCCGCCGGCCCAGCTCCAGCACGGTGTCGTCGTCCCGGGCGAGGTCGCCGTCGTGCGTCACGCAGACCACCAGCCGGCCGGCCAGCGCCCGGCGCAGGTCGGCGACCAGCGCCCGGGCCGTCGGCGGGTCCAGGTGCGCGGTCGGCTCGTCGAGCAGGACGACGTCCCGGTCGGCGAGCAGCGCGCGGGCGACGGCCAGCCGCCGGCGCTCACCACCGGACAGGCTCGTCCCGCCCGCGCCGACCGGGGCGTCGAGGCCGGCCGGCAGCGCGGCCAGCAGCGGCCCCAGCCCGGCCGCGCTCAGCGCCGACCGCATCGCGGCGTCGCCGTCCGGCCCGGCCAGCGCGCCGCGTGGGCGGGCCAGCGCCAGATTGGCCCGCAGCGAGGCGTCGAAGACGTGCGCGTCCTGCGGGCACCAGGCGACGGCGGCCCGGACGTCCTCGCCGGTCAGCTGCGCCACCGCGACCGGGCGGCGGCCGTCGCCCAGGACGTACTCGCCCGACGCCGGCCGCAGGGCAGCCATCAGCACGCTCAGCAGCGTCGACTTGCCCGAGCCGGAGGGGCCGGTCACGACCAGCCAGTCGGGCCCGGCGGTGGCGACCAGGTCGAGGTCGCGGAGCACGCCGGGCCGCCCGGGCCAGCCGGCGGTGAGCCGCTCGGTGCCCAGCTCCCGCACCGGTCGCGGCGCAGGAAGGCGGTTCTCCGCTGCGGGGTCGGCGGCCACCGGCTCGGCCAGCACCGCCTCGACCCGGGCGCGCGCGTCCCGCCAGGCCGATCGGTGCCGCCGGGCGGCGTTCACCGAGACCAGCGGGTCGAGCAGGGCGAGCGGGGCCAGGGCGAGCACCGCGGCGGCCGGAGCGGACAGCGCGCCGGTACCGACGGCGGTCGCCCCGGCGGCCAGCGCCAGGACGGCGGCCGCGCCGCTGGCCAGCACCGCGACCGCGTCACCCACGGCGGTGGCCACGGCCGCGGACTGCGCCGCGCGGCCCTGCCGGCGACCCAGTCCGTCGAGCCGGTCGACCTCGCCGCCGGTCAGGCCGGCGGCGCGCAGGTCCGCGGCGGCCTCCAGCACGGCGCTGGTCTCCCGCAGGGTGCGGGTCTGCAGCACCGCGGCCGACCGCGCCGGGCCGTGGTCGGCGACCCGGTGCACGGCCAGGATCGTGAGCACCGCGACCAGCAGGACGACGCCGGTGAGCGCACCGGCCCGCGGGTCGAGCACCGCGATCACCGCCGTCGTCCCGGTCAGCACGGTGCCGGCGACCAGGGGTGGTGTGCCCACCCGGACCGACAGGTCCTGCAGCAGACCGACGTCCCCGACCAGGTGGGCCAGCGCGCGGCCCGGCGAGCGGTCGGCCGCGGGACCCTGCGCGGCCAGTGCGCTCCACAGCCGCAGCCGGGTGCGCTGGGCGAGCTGGAGGGCGGCGTCGTGACCGGCCAGCCGTTCCAGCCAGCGAAGGCCGGCGCGGGCGAGCCCGAAGCCGCGCACGCCCGCGGTCGCGACCAGCAGGGTGAGGACCGGTGGCTGCTCGGCGGCCCGGACGATCAGCCAGCCCGAGACCGCGGTGAGCGCGATCCCGGACGCGCTGGAGGCGGCGCCGGCGAGCACCGAGCGCACGACCGCCCGGCGGGGCCGGCCCAGCCCGCCGTCCCCGGCCCGGCTCCCGGTAACCGGAGCCCGGCCGCCGGGAGGGCTTTCTGTGCCGGAAGCCCGCACCGGGGCCGTGGTGGCCGGGGGGACGGCGGGGGTGTCGAGATCGACGACGGCGTCGGCGAGGGCGGCCAGCGACGGCTCGTGGGTGACCAGCACGGTGCACAGGGAGCCGCGCAGCTGGTGCAGGACCTCGGCGACCCGGGCGGTGGAGGCGGCGTCCAGCGACGCGGTCGGCTCGTCGAGGAGCAGCACCCGGGCGCCGACCTGCACGCGCACCAGCGCCCGGGCGAGGGCCACCCGCTGCAGCTCACCGGGGGAGAGGGTGCGGCAGGCGCGGTCGCGCAGGGGTCCGGCGTCGAGCCAGTCCAGCGCGGCCTCGACCAGCGCGTCCGCCCGATCCTCGGGCAGGTCCGCGGCGTACCGGCGCAGCTCGCCGGCGACGGTGTCGGCGACCGTGCGCGGGAACTGGGGGACGACGGCGACGTCCTCGGGCCGCAGCACCGTGCCGGACACCGCGGCCGAGGCGCCGTCGAGCAGCTGCCCGGCGAGGACGGCGAGCACCGTGGACTTGCCCGACCCGCTGGGCCCGCGCAGCGCCACCAGCTCGCCGGGGTCGACGGTGAGGTCGAGGCCGGCCACCGCGGGGGCGCGCCGGCCGGGGTAGCCGACGGTCAGGCCGGTGACGGTGATGCCGCGCGGCCGGCCCGCCGGGGGTGCCGCGACCACCGGGCGCGGCACCGGGGTGGCGAGCACCCGGCGGGCCGCGGCGGCGGCCTCGGTGGCGTCCTCGGCGGCGTGGTGCGCCGACCCCAGGGCCCGCAGCGGCGCGAAGGCCTCCGGGGCGAGCAGCAGCGCGAGCAGCCCGACGTCCAGCGAGAGGTGTCCCTCGACCAGCCGGACGCCGACGGTGACCGCGACCAGCGCGACCGACAGGGTGGCGATCAGCTCGAGCACCAGCGCGGACAGGAACGCGACCCGCAGCGTGGCCAGCGTGCGCCGGCGGGTGGTCTCGCCCAGCTCGGCCAGGGCGTTGAGCTGGTCGGCGGCGCGGCCCAGCCCGACCAGCACCGGCAGGCCCCGGACCAGCTCGGCGACGTGCCCGGCGACCCGGTCCAGCGCGCGGGCGGCGGCCGCCGTGGCGTCCCGGGTGTGCAGGCCGACCAGGGCCAGGAACAGCGGCACGAGCGGCAGGGTGACCGCGACCAGCAGCGCGGACAGCCAGTCGGCGACGCCGATCGCCACCAGCACCACCGGCGGGACGACGACCGTCTGGGCCAGCGCCGGGAGGTAGGTGGCCAGCGCCGGGCCGAGGTCGTGCAGCCGGGTGGTGGCCAGCACCGCGGCGGGCCCGCGGCCGCCGGCGGCGTCCACCGCCTCGCCCTCGCCGGCCAGCAGCCGGGTCAGCAGCCGGTGGCGGAGGGCGTCCTCGGCGCGGCGGGCGTCCCGGGCGGCGAGCACCGCGCCGGCGCCGCCGGCCGCCGCCCGCACGGCGATCCCGAGCGCGGCCACCGTCAGCGCCGTCCCGGGGACGCCGGCCGCTCCGCCGGCGGCGACGTCGGCCACCGCCCGGGCCAGCCCGGCGGCGAGCAGGACGACGCCGACGGTCTGGACCAGGGCTGCCGTCGCGGCCCGGGCCAGCGCGCCGGGCAGCCCCGGCACCCCGGCCAGCGCCCCCAGCGGCCCGCGTCCCCCGCTTCCTTCCGCCAAAATGGCCATTTTGGCGGAACCGGGGAAGGTCATGCGGGCACCTGCTCGCGGTGCGGGGTCTCCGGGTCGGCGGTCAGCCGCTGGCGGAACACCCAGTACGTCCAGGCCTGGTAGCCGAGCACCACCGGCAGGCCGAAGCCGGCGACCCAGGTCATAACGGTGAGCGTGTAGTCGCTGACCGAGGCGTCCGCCACGGTGACGTCGAAGGCGGCGTCGATCGTGGACGGCACGACCACCGGGTAGGCAGCCCCGAAGATCGTGGCCGCGGCGGCGAGCAGCAGCACCGACCAGGCGGTGAAGGCGGCGCCCTCGCGGTCGGCCCGCAGGAACTGCCTGGCCACCAGCACCGACAGCGCAGCGACCAGCCACAGCGCCGCGGTGACCGCGGTGCCCGAGCGCAGCTGCACCAGCCCGGCCCACGCCAGCAGGGGCAGCGCGGCGACCAGGGACCAGCGGCGGGCGAACGCCCAGGCGGCCGCGCGCACCGGCCCCTCGACCTTGAGCGCCAGGAAGACCGCGCCGTGGACGAGCGAGAAGCCCAGCACGGCGAGGCCACCCAGCAGCGCGGACCAGCCGATGCCGGCGAGCGCGCCGCCGACCCGGATGCCGTCGGCGTCGATCGGCAGGCCCAGCGTGGTGGCGCCCAGCGCCGCCCCGATGCCGAGCGCGGCGACCAGCGAGCCGGCGGTGATGACGTGCGTCCAGGTGCTGTCCCACCGGGCGTCGTGGGAGGAGTGCCGCCACTCGAAGGCCACCGCCCGCACGATCAGCCCGAGCAGCACCAGCACGAACGGCAGGTACAGCGCCGGCAGCCAGGTGGCGTACCAGCCGGGGAAGGCGGCGAAGACCGCGCCGGCGGCGGTGATCAGCCAGACCTCGTTGCCGTCCCACAGCGGGCCGATCGAGCGCAGCATCAGGTGCCGGTCGGCCGGCCGGCGGCCGAGCACCGGCAGCAGCGCAGCGACGCCGAAGTCGAAGCCCTCGAGCAGCAGGAAACCGGTCCACAGCACGGCGACGGCGGCGAACCACAGGGTCTGCAGGTCCATGGTGAGCTCCTAGTAGGCGAAGGAGAGGACGTCGTCGTCGGCGTCGCGGCCGCCGGGGGTGTCGTCGTCCGGGCTGCCGCCGGGCGGGCCGCCCGGCGTCGGGGCGCCGTCGCCGCTGGTGACCCCCCGGCGGACGAAGTGCGCGAGCAGGCCGAACTCGATGACGGCGAGCACGCCGTAGACGAGGGTGAGCACCGACAGCGACGTCCAGACCTCGGCGGCGGTGACGCCGGGGGAGACGGCCTGGGCGGTGAAGAACCAGATCTGCTCGTCGACCGGCACGTCGGGGTTCGGGACGACGACGAACGGCTGGCGGCCCATCTCGGTGAACACCCAGCCCGCCGCGTTGCCCACGAACGGGGCACCGACGGCCAGCAACGAGCCGTAGACGCCGACCTTCGAGGTCGGCACCCGGCCCTTCCGGGTGGCCCAGAGCGCGTACGCGCCGACCCCGGCCGACAGCACGCCCATGCCGATCATCAGCCGGAAGCCCCAGTAGGTCACCGCGAGCACCGGGCTGTAGTCGACCGGCTCGCCGGCCAGGTCGCCGAAGCGGTCGGGGTCGTCGGGGTAGGTGGCGCCGTAGACCTCGGCGTAGCGCTCCTGCAGCTCGTTGACCCCGGGGACGGCGGTGGAGAAGTCGCCGTGCGCCAGGTAGGAGAGCACGTAGGGAACGGTGAAGGAATGCACGTCGTCGCACTCGTTGCTGCCCAGCTTGCCGAAGGCGAAGACCGAGAAGGACGCCGGCGCCTCGGTCTCGCACAGGGCTTCGGCCGAGGACATCTTGAGCGGCTGCTGCTGGTACATCAGCTTGCCCTGCCAGTCGCCGGTGAGGGCGACCGCGAGGAAGGCGGCCAGCGACACCCAGCCGCCCAGCCGGACCGAGCGGTGCCAGACCCGGTGATCGACGTCGTCGGGGGAGAGGCCGGCCAGTCTGCGCCGGCGCAGGTGCCACAGGCCGATGCCGACCAGCAGCGCGCCGGCCACGGTCAGCGCGGCGACGACCGCGTGGCTGAAGGCGGCGATCGCGGTGTTGTTGGTCAGCACGGCGCCGATGCTGGTCAGCCGGGGCGCATCGCCGTCCATCACGACGCCGACCGGGTGCTGCATCCAGGAGTTGGCGGCGATGATGAAGTACGCGCTCACCACCGAGCCGAGAACCGCCGCCCACAGGGCGGCCAGGTGCACCTTCTTCGGGATCCGACCCCAGCCGAAGATCCACAGGCCGAGGAAGGTGGACTCGAGGAAGAAGGCGAGCAACGCCTCCATCGCCAGCAGCGAGCCGAAGACGTCGCCGACGAAGCGGCTGTACTCGCTCCAGGCCAGGCCGAACTGGAACTCCTGCACCAGCCCGGTGGCCACGCCGAGCACGAAGTTGATCAGGTAGACGCGGCCCCAGAACCGGGTCATCCGCAGCCACTCGGGCTTGTCGGTGCGCACCCACATGGTGTGCATGACCGCGACCAGCAGCCCCAGTCCGATGGTCAGCGGGACCATCAGGAAGTGGTAGACGGTGGTGATCCCGAACTGCCAGCGAGCGATGTCCAGCACGTCCACCGCGGTCTCCCTCGAGTAGCTGTCGTACGATCGACGCGTTGTTTCTACGCTGCGTAGAACCCACTCTTCTACGACGCGTAGAAAAATGCTCTGTGAGTCGGGCGACAGGAGGTCCGGTGGCATCTCTCGGCGAGCTGGAGCGGGCCGTCATGGACCGGCTGTGGTCGGCCGGCGGTGCGCTCAGCGCGGCCGACCTGCGGGACGGACTGGCCGATCGTGGGCTGGCGTTGACCACCGTGCACACCGTGCTGACCCGGCTGGAGCAGAAGGGCTTCGTCGTGCACGACGAGGAGCGGCCGCGCCGGTTCACCGCCCGCGCCTCCCGCGAGGAGCACGCCGCCGAGCTCATGCGCGAGGTGCTCGGTCAGGCCGGGAACCGGCAGGCCGCGCTGGCCCGGTTCGTGGGCTCGGTCAGCGCCGACGAGGTGGGCATGCTGCGGCAGCTGCTGGCCGAGCACGCCGGCGCCGGCGTGGACGAGCCCCCCGCCGGCTGACCGTGCTCCCGGCCACCGCGGTCGCGCTCGGCGTCCTGGCCGCCCTGCTGGCCTGGCCCGTGCCCGTCGCGCTCGCCCGCGCCGGGTGGCCGCGGCGCGACCCGCTCACCGCGCTGCTGTGCTGGCAGGCGATCGGCCTGGCCGGCGGGCTGTCCATGATCGGCGCACTGCTGGTGCACGGCCTGGCACCGTGGGGGCACTCGCTGCCCGAGGCCTGGTGGCGCTGGGTGACCCGGGAGCCGGCGCAGGAGGCCGTGCGGGGCGACCACTGGGTCGCCCAGACTCTCGCCGCCGTGCTGGCGCTGGAGCTGCTGGGCGTGCTGCTGCTGTCGTCGGTCCGCACCGCCCGCACCCGACGCCGGCACCGCGAGCTGCTGGAGCTCGTCGTCCGGCCCGGCGGCCCGGCGGGGGAGACCCTGCTGCTCGAGCACCCCGCGCCGGTGGCGTTCTGCATCCCCGGCGCCCGGCCGCTGCTCGTGCTCTCCTCGGGGATGCTGGCCGAGCTGGACGACGCCCAGCTGGCCGCCGTCATCGCCCACGAGCGGGCGCACCTGGCCGAGCGGCACCACCTGCTGCTGCTGCCGTTCGTCGCCTGGCGGGCCGCGCTACCGGTGCTGCCGGCGGCCGGCCGGGCGCACGACGCCGTCCGGGACCTGGTCGAGATGCGCGCCGACGACGTGGCGCTGGGCTCGCTGTCCGGCCCCGATCCGCGCCGCACGCTGGCCGTCGCGATCGTGGCCGCCGCGGGCGGGTCGAGCGGGCAGGTGCCCGACGGGGCGCTTGCCATCACCGGGGGGTCGGTGGCGGTTCGCGTGCGGCGGCTGCTCGCCCCCGCGGATCCGCTGCCCCCCGGAGCCCGGGGGGCAGCACTGGCCGGCGCGGTCGCCCTGCTCCTCGTGCCGACGCTGCTGCTGCTGCTTCCCGCCGTGGCCTGACTCGCCCGGCCGGCCGGCGGTCACCACCCCTACCGGCGTCACCCGAGCCACCCGACCACCGGGCCTGCACCCGGTCCACGACAGTCGAATGGCCCGGGTCCAGCATCCGATCCGGACGATCCACCACCGTTCTGAGTCGCCACGGCGACATGTCCACCCGTCGACATGTCTCGCCGGGCGACATGTCTCGCCGGGCGACGGCCGGTTCGCCGGGTGGCGGGAACGCTCAGCCCTCCGGAACGTGGCCCCGGCTCGCCAGCCAGGCGGCGGCCAGCTCGCGCGCCCGCTGCACCGGGTCGACGGCGCCGAGCCCGGGGGTGGTCCACTCCCGGGCCGAGCGGGCCAGCGCGCCGTCGTAGCAGAGCAGCAGGGTGGTGGCGGCCTCGTCCGGGTCGGCGACGCCGGCGGCAACGGCGAGCTCCCGTAGCCGGTCGGTCAGCAACCGCGAGTCGGCGCGCAGCCACGGCTGCCCCGGGTGGTCGGCCGGCAGCTCGGTGGCCGCGGCGAGGAACCCGCAGCCGCGCCGATTGCCCTCCCGCTCCCGGTACCGGACCGCGGCGTCGAAGACCGCCAGCAGTCGGTCGACCGGATCGGTGCGCTCGGCGAGCACCTCGTCCCAGACTCGACGCCACAGTTCGTGCCGCTGCTCCAGGTAGGCGGCCACCAGTCCGTCCTTGCCGGCGAAGTGGGCGTACATCGTCGCCGGGGCCACCTGGGCGCGGGCGAGCACCGCGTCGACCCCGGTCGCGGCGATGCCGGACTCGTAGAAGAGCTCGCCGGCGGCGGTGAGCAGTCGCTCGCGAGCGGGCCGGGTCGCGGAACGCGGGGTCACGGCCTTAGTGTAACGCTCGTTATGGCGAAGCGATCGTTACAGTCAGCGGCGCTCGACCGGCCGGCCGCTCTGATCGTGCCCGGACTGGCGGTCATCGCGGTCACGTACGGGCTGGCCAGGTACGGCTTCGGCCTCTACCTGCCGCAGTTCCGGGCCGCGTTCGGGCTCTCTCCGGGCACCGCGGGCGCGATCGCGTCGGCCGGCTACCTGGCGTACTGCCTCGCCGCCGTCGCGGGCCAGCGGCTGGCCGGGCGGGCCCGAGGTCGCCGGGCGCTCTGGCTGGCCGGGGGCACGGCTGCGCTGGGCTCGCTGCTCGTGGCAGCCGCGTGGTCGGTCCCGGCCCTGGCGGTCGGGGTGCTCGTCGCCGGCAGCGGGGCAGGGGCAGCCACCCCGGCGCTGGTCGCCGCGGTGTCGGCGACCGTGCGGCCGGACGCCGAACCCCGGGCGCAGGCGCTGGTCAACAGCGGAACCGGTGCCGGCGTCGTCGTCGGCGGGCTGCTCGTGCTCGCCGTGCCCAGCGCCTGGCGGCCGGCCTGGGCGGGGTTCGCGGTGGGAGCCGTGCTGGTCACCGGGTGGGCCGACCGGAACAGCCGCTGGCCCACCGTTCCGCCGACCCGCCCGGAGGCGCCGCTGCGCGACCTGGTCCGGCCGCTGGTCGCCGCCGTCCTGGCGGGTGCGGGCTGCGCCGCCGTGTGGACGTTCGGGCGGGACCTGATGACCGGTGCCGGTGCGCTGCCCGAGGGCACGACCGGGCTGCTCTGGTGCGTGCTGGGAGCCGCCGGCCTGATCGGTGGGCTCAGCGGCGACCTGGTGCTGCGGGTGGGGCTGCGCGGGGCCTGGCTGTGCTCGGCCGGGATCGCGGCCGCCGCCGTCCTGCTGCTCGCCGCGCTGCCCGGCTCGCCCGCCGTCGTGGCGCTTGCGCTGGCCGGGTTCGGCGCCGCGTTCGTCGCGCTCAGCGGGGTGCTCATCGTCTGGGGCGGGTGCCGGGCACCCGCGGCGGCACCGCAGGCCGCGGCGGTGCTGTTCATCGGCCTCACGGTGGGGCAGGCGGCCGGCGCCCTGCTGCTGGGGGCGGTGGCGGACGGGACGAGCACCCGGACGGCGTTCCTCGTCGCTGCGGCCCTGGTCCTCGCCGCGGCACCGGCCGCGGAACCGGCCGCGGAACCCGTGGTGCCCGGGTGCGATCCGGCGGTGGCGGTCAGCCGGTCGGGTCGTCGAGCTCGCGGCGGGCGGCGTCGCGCTGGTCCCGGGCCTCGGTGACATCGGCACGGGCATCGGCCAGGTCGTCCTGCAGGCCCACGATCAGCTGGGCGGACGCCAGTGGGTGACCGTCGTCCAGCAGGCCCCGGACCCGGGCGGCGAGCTCGAGCTGCGAGCGGGAGTAGCGGCGGTGCCCGCCGCCGGAGCGGTGCGGGGCGAGGACGCCGGCGGAGTCGAGGCTGCGCAGGAAGGCCGCCTGGACGCCCAGGAGCTCGGCCGCCTGGCTCATCGTGAGCACCGGGTGTTCGGGGTCGTCGAGGGGGCGCAGCGGGTCGGGGTTCACGGGGCGTCCTCCGGGTGGGAACGGCGGAGGGGCGGGGCCGCGCGGCCCCGCCCCTCCCGGAGCGTCCGGCCGATCAGCTCTCGACAGACTGCTGAGCGGACCCGCCCTCGATGGTGTGCGCCTCCACCGCGGCCGGGGTGTCGGCCCGGGTCACGGAGATCTTGCGCGCCTTGGCCTTCTCCGCGACCGGGATGCTCACGGTGAGCACACCGTCGTGGTAGCTGGCCTCCAACCGGTCGGTGTCGAGGCTGCGGCCCAGCACCAGCTGCCGGGTGTAGCTGCCGAACGGCCGCTCGGCCACCGACCACTCCGCGTTCTCGAGCTGCGGAACGGAACGCTCGGCGCTGATCGTCAGCGTGGTGCCCTCGACCGACAGGTCGATCGAGCCGGGGTCGACACCGGGCAGGTCGAAGTGGGCGACGAAGTGGTCGCCGACGCGGTAGGCGTCCATCGGCATGCCCGCCAGGGCACGGGCCGTGGTGGTGCCGGCGCGGCCGGTGAGCTGGTCCAGCGCGCGGAAGGCGGCGGACGTGGCGGCGAACGGGTCGTAGGCGGTCAGCATCATGGCTGAGTACCTCCAGGTCGTACGGGTGCTGTTCTGGTGTGCGCTGCCTGCTGGGATCCGTTCCCTGCGGAACCTCCAGTGGCAACTGAAGAATACCTCGGACGCGCACCGAGGTAAACATCGCGGGCCGGAGAAGATTCCGCCACGTCGTGCGGACGGCAACGGGAGCGCAGGGGCTCAGGAGGGCGAGCGCCCGTCGGGCCGGTCGAAGCTGACCTCGACCTCCTGGAACCCCTTGCTGCGCTGGGCCTTGGCCATGCCGGTGTAGCTGCGCCGGTCGCCGGCGGTCAGGTGCACGTCGTCGGTGAACGGGGTGAGCAGCGCGCGCGGGTAGAGCCGGTCGACCCGGACCACGTTGATCTCCACGCACAGCACGCCGACGACGGCGGCCAGGTAGAGGAACGCCAACAGCCCCAGGACCAGCGCGAACACCCCGTTGGTCGCGCTGGCGGTCTCCATCACGTACCCGACGTAGGTGACGCCGAAGGTCTGCAGCAGCTGCCAGAGCACGGCGGCGGTCAGTGCACCGGGGAGCACCTGCCGGACGGTCAGGGGCCGCGGCGTGGCCAGCCGGAAGGCGAAGACGAAGACCACCGCGTTGACGGCGATCGCGGCGAGGAAGAGCGCCACCCGCAGCAGCGAGCCGAACGGCCCGGCGTCCCCGGCGCCCACCGCGGACAGCGCCGTGGTCCCGACGACCGCCAGGCCGGCGGTGCCCAGGAGCAGCAGGCTGCGACCGCGGGCGAGGAACGGGTTGGGCCGGACATTGCGCGGCACCGCCCACGCGGTGTTCATCGCGTACTGCACCGCCTGCGCGACGCCCAGCCCGCCGTACAGCGAACCGAGCACGCCGACGACGATGCCCAGCACGCCCCCGCTCAACTCACCGGGCCGGCCCAGCTGCTCACCGACCACCGGGAACTGGCTGAGCGCCGAGTCGATGACCCGCTGCTGCAACTCCGGGTTCCCGGTCAGGACGTACCCCAGGATCGTGGACATCAGCAGCAGCAGGGGGAACAGCGAGACGAACGCGTAGTAGGTGATCAGCGCGGCGAGGTAGGGCCCGAAGTCGTCGACGTACTTGTAGACGACGGCGATCGGGAAGCTCGCGCCCGGGTGGCGCCGCTGCAGCCGGTCGAGTCGGTCGGCAAGGCTCACCGGCGCAGTGCACCACGGCCTTCCGTTGCGCACCACAGGACTCGAGCGCGCGGCAGCCGCCCGACCGGGAGAGGGTCGGCGGTGTGCACGAGCAGACCGCGGCCGACGCCGTCCAGCCCTTCCGCGTCGACGTGCCGCAGGCCGAGGTGGACGACCTCGCCGACCGGCTGACCCGGACCCGGTGGCCGGCGCCGGCCCCGGCAGACGCCGAGGACGGCTCCCGCGGGCTACCGGCCGCGGTGCTGCGCGAGCTGGTCGAGCACTGGTGCACCGGCTGGGACTGGCGGGCGCAGGAAGCGGCGCTGAACGCCTGGCCGCAGGTGACGACGACGGTCGACGGCACCCGGCTGCACGCCCTGCACGTGCGCTCACCCGAACCGGACGCCGTTCCGCTGGTGCTGGTGCACGGATGGCCCGGCTCGATCGTGGAGTTCGCCCGGGTGCTCGGCCCGCTCACCGACCCGCGGGCGCACGGCGGTGACCCGGCCGACGCTGTGCACCTCGTCGTCCCCTCGCTGCCCGGCTACGGCTTCTCCGGCCCGCCGCCGGACACCGGCTGGACCACCGCGCGGATGGCCCGGGCCGTGGCCGAGCTGGTGCGCCGGCTCGGGTACGACCGGTACGCCGCGCACGGTGGCGACTGGGGGTCGCAGGTGGTCCGCGACCTGGCGGTCTGCGACGCCGCCCACCTGCTCGGCGTGCACGTGACCATGACCATGGGCCTGGCGGCCGGGCAGCCGACGACCGAGGACGAGCGCCGGGCGGCGGAGCGGGCCGCCCGCTTCCGCCGGGACCTCGCCGGCTACAACCTGCTCCAGTCGACCCGGCCGCTGTCGATCGCCGCCGCGCTCACCGACTCCCCGGTCGGCCAGCTCGCCTGGATCGCCGAGCGCTTCGCCGAGTGGACCGATCCGGCGAGCGTCGTGGACCGGGACCTGCTGCTCACCGACGTCGCCGTCTACTGGTTCACCCGCACGGCCGGCTCGTCGGCGCAGGTGTACTGGGAGACCCGGCACGCCGGCCCCGGGGAGTGGTCCCGGGAGGTGCCCACCGGGGTCGCGGTGTTCCCGTACGAGCTGATCCCGCCGACCCGGGCGGTGGTGGCGCGCACCGTCGACCTGGTGCACTGGACCGAGTTCGACCGCGGCGGGCACTTCCCGGCGATCGAGGTGCCCGACCTGCTGGTCGGCGACCTGCGGGCGTTCCTGCGGCGGGCGCGCTGAGCCAACCCACAGCGGACGTCCAGCGGCGTGGGGGAGACTTCGATCATGCGTGTTCTCTCCCGCCTGCTCGCCGTCCTGGTCATCGGTCTGGCGACCCTCCTCCTGGGCGCCGCACCGGCGCTCGCCGTTCCGCCGTTCGCGCCGGAGGAGCAGCTCGCCGATCCGGCCAACGTGCTCGACGGCGGCGAGGAGGCCGAGGTCCAGGCGGCGTTGCAGGAGCTGCAGACCGAGGACGGCACCCAGCTCTACATCACCTACGTCGAGTCGTTCGACGGGCTGGGCGGTTCCGAGTGGGCCGAGCAGGCGTTCGACCTGGCGGGGCTGGGCACCAACGAGGTGCTCTTCGCGGTCGCCACCGAACAGGAGCGCGTCGGCTACTACGTGGGGCCGAACACCCCGGTGTCCGAGGCGGACCTGGCCTCGTTCGTCTCCACCGAGGTCGAGCCGTACCTGGGCCAGGGCGACTGGACCGCCGCGGCGGTGACCCTGGCCGAGGGGATCCAGGACGGCGGGGGCAGCGCGGCCGGCGGTGCCGGCGACGGCGGCGGCGGCGCCCTGGCGGTGCTGCTCGGGATCGCGGTGATCGGTGGCGGCGGCTACGCCCTGGTCCGCAGCCGGCGCCGCAAGAAGCAGGCGGCCGCCTCGGCGAAGGCGGCCGAGGAGCGCGCGGCCGCCGAGGCCGCGGCCCGCGACCCGCACCACGGCACCTCCACCGAGCAGCTCACCTTCCGGGCCAGCGAGGAGCTGCTCGCCCTCGACGAGGCGGTCAAGACCTCCGAGCTGGACCTGGCCTACGCCCGCTCGCAGTACGGCGACGAGCCGGTCGCCGGCTTCGGCGAGGCGCTGGACGAGTCGAAGGGGGAGCTGTCCCGGGCGTTCACCATCCGCCAGGAGCTGGACGACGACATCCCGGAGGACGAGCCCACCCAGCGGCGGATGCTCACCGAGCTGCTCCAGCTGACCGCCGCGGCGAACGCCCGGCTGACCGGCCAGGCGGAGGCCTACTCCCGGCTGCGTGACCTGGAGAAGTCCGCTCCGCAGGCGCTCGGGGCGCTGGTGCCGGCGGCGGAGGCGGTCAGCGCGCAGGTGCCGGCGGCCGAGCGCACGCTGGCCGACCTCGAGCAGCGCTACGCCCGCACCGCGTGGTCGTCGGTCGCCGACAACGGAACCGAGGCGCGGGCCCGGATCGAGCTGGCCCGGCAGGTCATCGCCCACGGCCGGGCCGAGCTCGACGCCGGCCGGCCGGCCGGTGCGGTGCCGGCCATCCGTGCCGCCGAGGACGCGCTGGCGCAGAGCCGGACGCTGCTCGAGGCGGTCCGCCGGCTCGCCGACGAGCTGGAGTCGTCCGGGGCCCGGTTCGAGGCGGTGCGCATCGAGACCGAGAAGGACATCGCCGAGGCGCACGCGCTGCTGGAGCGGGGGATCGACACCCGCGGGCTGCGGGAACAGCTCGCCCGAGCGGAGAGCGCGCTGGCCGCCACCACCGGCCCGCAGCGTTCGGGCCCCGGCCTGCCCGACCCGCTGGCCGTGGTCCGGCAGCTCGACGAGGCCGACCTGGCGCTGGAAGCGGCGCTCGAGCTGGCCCGGGACGACCGGCAGCAGCAGCTGGAGCGGGCCGGGGCCCACTTCCAGTCCGCGTTCCAGTCCGCGGTCGCCTCGGTGACCATGGCCGGCGACTTCATCACCACCCGCCGCGGCGCGGTGGGCAGCTCGGCCCGCACCCGGCTGGCCGAGGCCGAACGGCACCTGGACACCGCGATGCGGCTGCGCACGGAGGACCCGACCGGCGCCCTGCACGCGGCGCAGCGCGCCGACGCGCTCGCCCGGCAGGCCATGGAGGCGGCCGAGCAGGACGTCAACCGCTACCAGTCCGACGGCTACGGCGGCGGGTACCAGGGCCGCGGTGGCTACGGCGGCAGCGGGTTCGCCGGCGGCCTGGCCGGCGGGATGCTCGGCGGCCTGCTGCTCGGCGGTCTGGGCGGGGGCTTCGGCGGGGGCTTCGGCGGTGGCGACGGGGGCGGCTTCGGTGGCGGCGGTGACTTCGGCGGGGGTGACTTCGGCGGCGGCGGCAGCTTCTGACCGGGCACACCGGACCGCCGCCGTCCGGCCGGCGCCACGCGCCCGCCCACCTGGTCCACCTGACCGGGTGTGCCGCCTAGCCTGACCGGGTGCCGGACCATCCCCACAGCCACGGCCCCGATCCGGACGCCCCGCCGCCGGATCCCGCCGCGATCGCCCGCCGCCGGTGGGCGGTGCGGCTGATGCTGTTCCTGCTGGTGCCCGCCGGGCTGGCCACCGTCATCGGCCTGATCGCGCTGTGGCCCAGCGCGGAGCAGACGGCGGCGCAGCAGGCCGCGGAGTCGTTCTACCCGCCGGGCACCACCTACCCGGTGGGCACGGTGGCCTCGGTGGAGGCGCGGGACTGCGGTGAAAGCGCCCCCGGCCAGCCGCTGCCCTGCGCCCTCCAGGCGGTGGTGGTCGTCTCGGAGGGGGAGGGCGCGGGCGACTACGTGCAGGTTGAGCTGCCCCCCGAGGTGGCCGACCTGGGCATCGAGGCCGGCGACGAGCTGGTGCTCAGCCGGGACCCCGGCATCGACGCCGGCGGGCCGACCTACCAGTTCCAGGACTTCGCCCGCGGCACACCGATCGTCGTGCTGGCGCTCATCTTCGCCATCGTCGTCGGGCTGGTGGCCCGGCTGCGCGGGCTGGCCTCGCTGCTCGGGCTCGGCTTCGCGTTCTTCGTCCTGCTGAAGTTCATGCTGCCCGCGCTGCTGGCCGACCAGTCACCGATCCTGGTCAGCCTGGTCGGGTCGGCGGCGATCATGTTCGTCGTCCTCTACCTCGCCCACGGCTTCACCGCCCGGACGACGACGGCGCTGGTCGGCACGCTGTTCGGGCTGACCCTGGTCGCCGTGATGGGAGCGGTGGCGGTCGCCGTCGCCCGGCTGACCGGCTTCTCCAGCGACGAGACCATCCAGCTGCTGCAGTTCGACCCCACGCTGGACTTCACCGGGCTGGTGCTGGCCGGCATCGTCGTCGCCGGCCTCGGGGTGCTCAACGACGTCACGATCACCCAGGCCTCGGCGATCTGGCAGCTGTCCGAGGCCTCCCCGCAGATGGGCTGGCGGGAGCTCTACTCCCGCGGGATGGCGGTGGGCCGGGACCACATCGCCTCCACCGTCTACACGATCGTGTTCGCCTACGCCGGCGCCGCGCTGCCCCTGCTGCTGCTGTTCGAGCTCTACCAGCGGCCGGCCTGGACGGTGCTCACCGGCGAGGCGCTCGGTACCGAGGTGATCCGCACCCTGGTCGGGGCGATCGCCCTGGTGCTCGCCGTCCCGGTGACCACGGCGGTGGGTGCGCTGCTGGCCGCCGCCTCGACCAGCGCCGTCCCGACGGCGCCCGTGCCCGGGTCCGGGCCGGACGTCGGCGCGGCGGCGGCGCGGGCCCGGCGGGCCGGGCCCCGGACGGGCGCACGCGCCGCCGGGCCGCGGGCCGCCGGGCGCCCGCCGCGGGAGGACGGACTGCGATGACCTCCGATCTGCTCGCATCCGCAGCGGCCGCCCCCGGGTTCATGCCGGCCGACGAGGGCCGCGCGCTCTACCGGGCCGCCCGGTCGGTGGAGGTGCCCGGCCCGCTGCTGGAGGTCGGCAGCTGGCTGGGGAAGTCGGCGCTCTACCTCGCCGCCGCCGCGCGGGAGACCGGCCGGGTGGTGGTCACCGTCGACCACCACCGCGGCTCGGAGGAGCACCAGCCCGGGTGGGAGTACCACGACCCGTCGCTGGTCGACCCGCACACCGGCCGGATCGACACCCTGCCCGGGTTCCGGCGGACGATCGCCGACGCCGGTGCGGAGGACGTCGTCCTGACCGTGGTGGCACGGTCGGAGGTGCTCGCGCCGCTTTGGTCGACGCCGCTGGCACTGCTGTTCCTCGACGGCAGCCACACCGAGGAGTCCGCCCGCCGCGACCAGGACGCCTGGGTCGCGAAGCTCGCGGCCGGCGGCACGCTGGCGATCCACGACGTCTTCCCCGACCCGGCCGACGGCGGGCAGGCACCCTTCGGCGTCTACTCCCGGGTGCTCGCGTCCGGGGAGTTCACCGAACTGCCCGGCACCGGCTCGCTGCGGTTGCTGCGCCGCGTGGCGCAGGCCCCTGGGACGATGGCCCGGTGACCATCGTGGACGACCTGACCCGGGCCCGCGCCGAGACGCTGGCCCAGATCGACGCGCTGACCCGCGAGTTCGACGAGGTCGTGGCGGCGTCGAAGTCGTCCAACGCCGACGACGAGCACGACCCCGAGGGGGCCACCATCGCCTTCGAGCGCCAGCAGGTGGCCGCGCTGCTGGCGCGGGCCCGCCGCCGGCTCGCCGACGTCGACGCGGCGCTGGTCCGGGCGGCGGCCGGCGACTACGGGACCTGCGCCGACTGCGGGCGGCCGATCGCTGCGGAGCGGCTCGAAGCCCGGCCGCAGGCCCGCACCTGCATCGAGTGCGCCGGGGGGCCGGCCCCCCGCCGGTGAGCGGGTGATCGGGCGGGACGAGCCTGGCCGGCCGTCGGCAAATTTACTACGGTGTACTCCGTGGAAATAGAGCCGTCGGCCGGGACATGAACCGCGATTCCTGGCACCTGCGCGCCGGCGCGGTGATCGCGGCGTGGCTCGCCGCGCTGGTCGCCGTCGCCCTGGCCCACCCGTTCGTGCCGGCGCCGCGCTGGCTGCTGGTCCACCTCCTGGTGCTGGGTGCCGCGAGCAACGCCATCCTGCTGTGGAGCTGGCACTTCGCCGGCGCGCTGCTGCGCCTGGAGGACGAGGCGACCCGGCGCGGACAGGCCCAGCGGATCATCCTGTTCAACGCCGGCGCGCTGGCGGTCGTCGCCGGTGTGCTCACCGCCGGCTGGGGCACGGTCGTGGCCGGTGGCGTCGCCGTCGCCGGCGCGGCGACGTGGCACGCGGTGGCCCTGCTGCGCGCGGTGCGGGCGGCGCTGCCGTCGCGGTTCGGCGTGACCATCCGGTACTACGTGGCCGCCGGTGCTCTCCTGCCGGTGGGCGTGGCGTTCGGCGTCGTGATAGCTCGCGGCACGCTCGGCGACGTCGCACACGGCCGGGTCGTCGTCGCCCACGAGGTGCTGAACCTGCTCGGCTGGATCGGGCTCACGGTGCTCGGCACGCTGGTCACGCTGTGGCCGACCATGCTGCGCACCCGGATCGCGCCCGGGGTCGAGGAGCGGGCAGCCCGCATGCTGCCGGTCCTGGTCGGGGGCCTGATCCTCGCCGCCGGCGGCGCGCTGCTGGGCAGCCGGCCGGCCGCGGCCGCCGGGGTGCTGGTCTACCTGGGCGGCCTGGTGGGCACGGCGGCCCCGCACCGGGCGGAGGTCCGTCGCAAGGTCCCCGCCGACTTCGCCACCCTGTCGGTCCTGGCCGGGATGATCTGGCTGGCCGGGTCGCTGGTCGCGCTGGCCGTGGCCGTCGGCTTCGCCGGCGACTGGGTGGCTGCCGCCGACCGGGCCGCCCGGCTGACGGCGCCGCTGCTGGCCGGCTTCGCCGCGCAGGTCCTGCTCGGGGCCCTGACCTATCTGGTGCCGATGGTGCTCGGTCGTGGTCCGGCGGCGACGCGGGCGGCCGTCGCCGTCCTGGACCGGGGCTCGCCGGCCCGGATCGTGATGGTCAACGGGGCGCTGCTGCTGGCGGTGCTGCCGGTACCCGGTGCGGTCCGGGTCCTGGCGTCGGCCGTGGTCCTCGTCGGGCTGGCCGGCTTCCTGCCCCTGGCCGGCCGGGCCGTCGTCCTCGCGCGGCGGATCCCGACCGGCCCGCCGGGTCGGCCCGGCCCGCCGCCGGCCCGCTCGGGGCAGCGCCGGGCGGGCCTGGCCGCCGCCGGCCTGGCCGTCGTGCTCGTCACCGCGGCCGCCGGGGTCGCCGTCGATCCGGCCGCCGTCGGGATACCGGGGAAGGACGCGGCCGCCGGCGTCGAGGCGACCGGCCGGACGACGATCGCGCAGGTGGAGATGCACGGCATGCGCTTCGCGCCGGCCAGCCTGTCGGTCCCGGCGGGGAACCGGCTGGTGATCGAGCTGACCAACCACGGTGACCAACCCCACGACCTGGTGCTGGAGAACGGTGCGCGCACCCCGCGGCTGGCGCCCGGCGCGAGCACGGAGCTGGATGCCGGGGTGGTCGGTGGCGACCTGGACGGGTGGTGCTCGGTCGCCGGGCACCGGCAGATGGGCATGGTGCTCGTCGTCCGTGCCACCGGCGGGGACCAGCCGCCGGTGCGTGCCTCGCCCGGCGCGGAGGAGCGTTCCGCGGCGGACGACCTCGACCTGGAGGCTGCCCCGTCGCCGGGGTTCGTGCCCCACGACGCGGTCCTGCCGCCGGTTCCGGAGGGGACCACCCACCGGATCACGCTGGAGGTCACCGAGGAGGAGCGGGAGGTCGCCCCCGGGGTGACCCAGACCCGGTGGCTGTTCGGGGGGAGCGCGCCCGGCCCGACGTTGCACGGGAGGGTCGGGGACGTCTTCGAGATCACCCTGGTCAACTCGGGCACCATGGGGCACTCGATCGACTTCCACGCCGGGGAGCTCGCCCCCGAGGGGCCGATGCGCACGATCGGACCCCGGGAGTCGCTGACCTACCGGTTCACCGCCACGCACAGCGGGATCTGGCTGTACCACTGCTCGACCATGCCGATGTCGCTGCACGTCGCCAACGGCATGTTCGGGGCCGTGGTCATCGACCCACCCGACCTGCCTCCGGTCGACCGGGAGTACGTGCTGGTGCAGTCCGAGCTGTACCTGGGGCCCGACGCCGGAACCGCCGACGCCGACCGCGTTCGCACCGCCGGGCCGCCCGACCTGGTCGTGTTCAACGGCTACGCCGACCAGTACGACGCCGCGCCGCTGCCCGCCCGGGTCGGCGAGCGGGTCCGGATCTGGGTCCTCGACGCCGGGCCCAACCGGAGCACCGCCTTCCACGTCGTCGGCGGGCAGTTCGACACCGTCTACCGGGAAGGCGCCTACGACCTGCGCCCGGACGGCGGGAACACCGGCGGCAGCCAGGCGCTGGGCCTGATGCCGGCCCAGGGCGGGTTCGTCGAGCTCGCCTTTCCCGAGCCCGGGTCCTATCCCTTCGTCAGCCACCTGCTGGCCGACGCCGAGCGGGGCGGCCACGGCCTGGTCCGGGTCGGCCCGTGAGGCCCGGCCCGCGGGTCAGCTGACGTAGCGGCGGGCGGTGGAGCTGCGCTGCGCCTGCTCGAGGGCGGCGAACCGGGCCTCGGCGTGCGGCGGGAGGACGCGCCGCTCGCGCAGCACCCAGGGCAGACCGCGGACCGCCTGCAGCAGACCGCGGGCGGTCACCCGGTCGCGCGGCACCGTGCGCAGCAGGTGCAGGGTGCGGCGCAGCGCCGGGCGGAACGGCCGGCGCAGCCACGTCGTCCAGAGGGTGTTCCGGATGCCGTCGGCCCGCCGGCGGTGCGGGTCGCGGGCGGTGCTGGCCTGGTGGTGCACGGTCAGCTGCGGGAGGTAGCACAGCTCCCAGCCGCGGGCGGCCAGGTCGCCGGCCATCAGCTCCTCCTCACCGCCCAGCCACAGCCGCTCGGAGAACCCGCCGGCCTCGGTGAACGCCTCCCGGCGCAGCACGCTGGCGCCGGCCAGGAAGCTGCCCAGCGCCGGGCCGGGCAGCCAGCCGGCGCCGACGACGGGGGAGTCGCGCAGCTCGGCGACGATCGGATCCTCGGTGCCCCCGGGCTCGACCAGGATCCGGGCGGTGGCCACGGCCAGCCGCGGATGGGCGTCGAACACGTCGGCGGCCGTCCGCAACGAGCCCGGCTCCCACCAGGTGTCGTCGTCGCAGAACGCCACGTACGGGGTGTCGAGCCGGGCGACGCCGACATTGCGTCCGACCGCCCCCAGGTTCTCCGGGCTGGCGATCAGCTCGACCCAGGGATGCCGGGTGCGGACGGCGTCGGCGGTGCCGTCGGTGGAGCCGTTGTCGACCACGACGACGCGCGGCTGCTCGGGGAGCGACCGCAGCCGGGACAGCGCGAGCAGGAGCTCGTCCCGTCGCTGGTGGGTGATGACGACGACGGCGACCCGCGGGTCGGGGCCGACGCCGACCGGAACCGGTTCGGCCAGCTCGCCCGTCACCGGGCCTCCCCGCCGGCCCCCGAGGCCAGCTCCCGGACCCCGCGCATCACCTCGGCCGGCAGCACCCGCCGCCGGCGCAGCGCGGCGGGCACCCGGGGGAGGGCGCCGGCCAGCCCCCGCAGACCGGGCCGACCGGCCCGCAGCACCCGCAGCAGCTGGCCGGCGACGTCCGGTGCCGGGTAACGCAGTACGGCGGTGAGCAGCCGGCTGCGCCAGATGCCGGCCTGGCGGTCGGCCGCGGCCTCCCGGCGCGGGGAGGGGTGGTGGTGCACGGTGACCTCGTCGACGTAGGCCAGCCCCCAGCCGGCCGCGGCCAGATCGAGGGCCACCCGCTCCTCCTCGCCGGGGAAGCGGACCACCGGGTCGAAGCCGCCCACGGCGGTGAAGGCCTCGGTGCGCACGAGCGCCGCGCACGCGACGAACCCCAGCAGCGCGGGGCCGGGCAGGTCGGGTCCGGTGCGCAGCGGGCTCGCGGCCATCTCGGTGCACACCGGGTCGAGCCTCTCCTCCGGGCCGACCAGGATGCGGGCGGAGAGCAGCCCGAGCCGGGGGTGGGCCCGCATGATCTCCACTGCCCGGGCGAGATCGCCGGGAGCCCACCACGAGTCGTCGTCGGTGAAGGCGACGAACGGGGTGTTGGCCCGGGCGGCGCCCAGCGTGCGGGCGAGCGCACCGGCGTTGCGCTCGAGGGCGAGCACGGTGACCTCGGGGTGGGCGGCCCGGACGGCGGCCACGGTGCCGTCGGTGGAGGCGTTGTCGACCAGGACCACCGGTGCCTCGTGGCGGGGGAGGCTGGCGAGCAGATCGGCGCGGCGGTTGCGGCTGGCCACCACGCAGGTCACCGCGGATCGCGGGGCGTCGAGGTCGTTGATCACGGAGGCTTCCTGCCCGGTGGAGGTCGGGCTCAACCGGCCCGGGCGCCGCGGCCTGCGCCGTCCGACCCGGCGCGGGAAGGGCCCGGCGCACCGGCCGGGACGACGGCCTGCAGGGCGCCCGGGTCGGCGAACAGCCCGGCGGCCGGGCCGGTGCCGGCGATGGCGTCGACGGCCAGCACGACGGCCGCCGCCGTCCAGGTGGTGCGTTCCACCGGCCACCGGGCGTCGTCGGCGTACACCAGCCCGGTCCAGTAGGACCCGTCGTCCGCCCGCAGGTGCTGCATGGCCGCCAGTTGCTCGATCGCGTCGTCCCGCCGGCCCACGGCGGCGAGGGCCAGGGCCAGCTCGCACGTCTCCGCGCCGGTGACCCACGGCCGGTCGGCCACGCAGCGCACGCCCAGGCCCGGGACGACGAAGGTGTCCCAGCCGGCCGCGAGCCGGTCCTCGGCGGCCGCGCCGCGCACCGCGCCGGTCAGCACCGGGTAGTACCAGTCCATCGAATAGCGGGACCGGTCGGCGAAAGCGCCGGGGCGGGTGCGCAGGGCGGTCTGCAGGTGCTCGGTGGCCAGCTCCCAGTCGGGTTGCGGGTCGTCGCACAGCGCGGCCAGGGCGGTGCCGCACCGCAGCGCCTGGAAGAGGCTCGCGTTGCCGGTGAGCAGCGCCGTCCCGTCGGGTGCGCCGTCGGGGCGCAGCGCCCAGGAGATCGCGCCGGAGGGCAGCTGCATGCCGGTCACCAGGTCCAGCGCACGGCGGACCGCCGGCCACAGCCGGACGACGGCCGTCTCGTCGCCGGTGCTCAGCCAGTGGTGCCACACCCCGACGGCGAGGTACCCGGCGTGGTTGCTCTCCGCGGCCGGCGCGCTGACCCGGCCGTCGCGGTACTCCGCCGCCCAGGACCCGTCGGGCCGCTGGTGCTCGGCCAGCCAGTCGTAGGCCGCCGCGGCCCGGGCGTGCGCACCGCCCACGTCGAGCGCCATGGCCGCCTCCACCGAGTCCCAGGCATCCAGCTGGGCGGTGCGCGACCACGGCAGCGCCCCGTCGGGGAGCTGCTCGGCGGCGATCGCCGCAACGGTGTCCTGCAGCTGCGCTGCGCTCAGCACCCCCGGCAGGCCGGGCAGGTCAGCCACCCGCCGGGCCGGCGGTCGCGCGCGGCTTGTCGGCGTAGACCACGAAGCTCTTGCCCAGCACCGGGTCGAGGAGCCGCTCGGCGGTGCGGGTCGGCCACGGGCGCCGGACGAGATCCCAGACCAGCAGCCGGTGGTAGGCCCGGGTCAGTGCGGTGTCCCGGTCGACCCCCACCGCGCACTTGAGCCACCAGTAGGGCGCGTGCAGGGCGTGCGCGTGGTGGGTGTCGGTGGGCCGCAGCCCGGCCGCGACGAGCCGCTCCCAGAGCTGGTCGCCGCGGTAGATGCGCAGGTGGCCGCCGTCGTTGGCGTGGTAGGCGTCCGACAGCGCCCAGCAGATCCGCTCCGGCCCGTACCGGGGCACGGTCACCGCGACCCGGCCGCCGGGCCGGAGGACCCGGGCGATCTCGGCGATCGCCGTCCGGTCGTCGGCGATGTGCTCGAGCACCTCGGAGGCGATCACCCGGTCGATGCTGGCGTCGGGCACCGGCAGCGCCCGCAGATCGGCGCGGGCCACCCCGGCCGAGGCCCCGGCCGGTGCCTCGCCGGCGGCGGTGATCGCCCGCTGCCAGGTGAGCGTGGTGGACACCTCGATGGGCCCCCGGTCGACGGCCAGCACGGTGGCGCCCCGCCGCTGGGCCTCGAAGGCGTGCCGGCCCTCGCCGCAGCCCAGGTCCAGCACCCGCATGCCCGGCCGGACGTCGAGCAGGTCGTAGTCGACGGTCAGCACGGGGACGCCGCCCGGTCGAGCACCTCGGCGTACCACTCCGCGGTGCGCTCGGCGGTGTGCCGCCAGGTGTAGTTCGCCAGCACCCGGGCGCGGCCGGCCCGCCCGAGCTGCTCCTGCAGCGACGGGTGGTCGAGCACCAGCTGCAGGGCGCCGGCGAGCTGGCCGACGTCCCCCGCCCGGACCTGGACGGCGGCGTGCGAGCCCACCACCTCCGGCAGCGCACCGGCGTCGGTGGTCACCAGCGGGGTGGCGCAGGCCATCGCCTCGACGGCGGGCAGCGAGAAGCCCTCGTACAGCGACGGGATCGCGACGACGGTCGCGGTCTGCAGCAGTGCGACCAGTTCCGCCTGCGGCACCGGGCCGGTGAACCGGACGGTTCCGGCCAGCCCCAGGCGGTCCAGTGCGGTGGCCGCCGGGCCGCCGGGCCGGGCGGTGCCCACCACGGTCAGCCGCACGTCCCGTTCGGTGCGGAGCTTGGCGACGGCCTCGAGCAGGTGCACCAGGCCCTTGAGCGGGACGTCGGCGCTGGTGGTGACCACGATGCTGGCCGGTTCCCGGCCCGCCCGCTCCTCCGGTGGCCGGAAGGCCTCCGGGTCGATGCCGACCGGGATGACCTCCACCCGGTCGGCCGGCACCCCCATGTGCTCGGCGATGTCCCGCCGGGAGCTCTCCGAGACGGTGGTGAGCCCGTCCAGGCGGGGCGCGACCCGGGACTGCATGGCGGTGAAGGCGTACCAGCGGCGCAGGGTCAGCCGGCGGCGCAGCCGCGCGGCGGCGGCCAGCTCCAGGTCGCGGTCGATGGCCACCGGGTGGTGCACCGTGGCCACGGTGGGGAACCCCTGCCGGCGCAGTTGCAGGAGCCCGTACCCGAGGGACTGGTTGTCGTGCACGAGGTCGAACTCGTCCCGGCGCCGGCCGAGCAGCCGGGCGGCGCGCAGGCTGAAGGTCAGCGGCTCGGGGAACCCGGCGGTGCACATGGTCGCCCACTCGGCGACGTCCAGCAGGTCGCGGAACTCGTGCGGCCGCGGCATCCGGAAGGGGTCGGGGTCGCGGTAGAGGTCCAGGCTGGGCACCTCGGTCAGCGGTACGCCGGGGTCGAGCTCGGGGTAGGGCTGGCCGCTGAGCACCTCCACCCGGTGGCCGAGCTCGCGGAGCTCCCGGGACAGCGCACGGACGTAGACGCCCTGGCCGCCGCTGTGCGGCTTGCTCCGGTAGGACAGCAGTGCGACCCGCAACGACCGTCCCATGCGCCGGACTCTAACGGCGGCGCTCCGCGGGGCCGGCCGGAGACCGGAGGCGCTGGCGCACCCCCTGCCGGCGCCCGCCGCGGGCCTGGCAGGGTGCGGGCATGCTGCGACACGTCGTGCTCTTCACCTGGACCGAGGACACCACCGCCGAGCGCCGGGCCGAGATCGTCGCCGCCCTCCGGCGGCTGCCCGAGCAGGTCGGTGGGATGACCGCCTTCGCCGTCGGCGACGACGCCGGCCTGGTCGAGGGCAACGCGCACACCGCGCTGGTCGCCGACTTCCCCGACGCGGAGGCGTTCGGCCGGTACCGCGCCGACCCGCAGCACCTCGCGGTGATCGCCGAGTACGTCACCCCCTCGCTGGCGGGCCGGTCGGCCGCGCAGTACGAGGCCTGAGCCCGGCTTCCCGCGCCGGCCAGCACCGGCCAGCACGGTCAGGGCCGGCGGCGCCCTCCACCGTCCACAGGCGGGCGGTCGGTCAACAACCGCACCGGACGGGCTCCGCACCTGCACCGGCGACACCAGGGTCGCGGCATGCCCGTTCCCCCTTCGCCCGCCCCCGTCCGTCTCGGCGCGCTCGGCGACCTGGTCGCCGCGCTGCCGCACCTGATCGGCTTCCGCCCGGAGGAGTCGCTGCTGGCGGTGAGCCTGCGCGGCCGCGACCGGAGCAGGGTGGGCCTCACCGCCCGGGTCGACCTTCCGCCGGCCGGGGCCGAGGACACGGTGCTCGGCATGTTCGTGCGGTCGGTGCTCACCGACCACCCCCGCCAGGTGGTGCTCGCGGTCGTCTCCGAGCACGCCGACCGGCTCGCTCGCCCGGTGCGCGCCCGGCTGCCCGACGGGGCGCCGGTGGCCGAGCTGCCGCACCGCGACCTGGTGGCCGGCGCCGTCCGGCGGTTCGGCGAGGCCGGGGTGCCGGTGCGCGACGTCGTCCTGGTGCGCCGGGGGCGGTGGTGGTCCTACGACTGCACCGAGGGCTGCTGCGCACCGGGCGCCGGAACGGCCGTGCCGGGGGGCACCAGTGCCCTCGCCGTCGCGTCCGCGCTCACCGGCCAGGTGGTCGAGGACGGCCGGGACGCGCTGGCCCGCCGGATCTCCCCGGTCGGCTTCCTGGCCGCGGCCGGCATGGCACAGGCCTGCGCTGACGTCGGCCGCGAGGTCGCCGACCGGACCGGCGTGCTGGGCCCGGACGTCGTCGCGGAGGAGTCCTGGGCCGCCATCCGGGCCGCCGTCGACCGGGTGTCACCAGGATCCGTCGGCACGCTCCCCGACCGTGACGTCGCCCGCGTCGCCTGGGGCCTGCGCGACCTCGAGGTCCGCGATCTGGCGATGGGGCTCGCGCTGGGTGCCTCGGCGGCGGGTGCGGAGGTGCTCTGGACCGAGGTGACCCGCCGCGTCCCGCCGCCGCTGGACGCGGCACCGGCGACGCTGCTGGCGGTCACCGCCTGGGTCCGCGGCGACGGCGCGATGGCCAACGTCGCCCTGGACCGGGCGCTGGACAGCGAGCCGGGGTACTCCCTCGCCCTGCTGCTGCGCAGCGCGCTGGATGCCTGCTTCCGGCCGGCCGAGGTGCGCCGGCTGATCCGCAGCTGCCTCAGCGACCTCCCCGACCGGGACGACCCGGTCGGCGTGGGCGACCTGTTCGGGGCCGGCGGCCGGGACGCGCCCGGGTGACCGGCCCGGTGGGCGGCGGACGCTCACAACAGCTCCGGACGCCGCCATTCCTGGCCGAGCACGTGCTCGGCCAGGAAGGCCAGCACCGTCTCGTACCAGACGATCGCGTTCCCCGGCGTGAGCACCCAGTGGTTCTCGTCGGGGAAGTACAGGAACTTCGAGGGCACGCCGCGCTTCTGCAGGTCGTACCAGAGCCGCAGGCCCTCACCGACCGGCACCCGGTAGTCCTTGTCGCCGTGGATGACCAGCATCGGCGTGCGGATCGCGTCGGCGTAGCGGTGCGGGGAGTTCTGGTCGTAGCGGCGGGGCTCAGCCAGCGGGTCGCCGAGCTCCTTCTCCCAGTACCAGGCCGAGTCGGTCGTACCGCTGAAGCTGTCCAGGTGCCAGAGGCCGGCGTGGGTGACGATCGCGGCGAACCGGTCGGTCTGGGTGGCGATCCAGTTGGCCATGTAGCCCCCGAACGAGCCACCCATCGCCGCGGTGCGCGTGGGGTCGATCTCCGGCAGCGCCTCGGCGGCGTCCACCGCGGCCATCAGGTCCGTGTACGGGGCGCCGCCCCACTCGCCCCAGCCGCGGCGGACGAAGTCCTGCCCGAAGCCCTGCGAGAGGGCCGGGTTGGGCAGCAGGACGGCGTACCCCCGCGCGGCGAGCACCCACGGCGTCCAGCGCCACGACCACGAGTTCCAGCTCATCAGGGGCCCACCGTGCACCCACAGCACCAGCGGCGCGGGCGAGTCCGGGCCGGCGCCCTCGGGCAGCACCAGCCACGACTGCACCCGGGTGCCGTCCGCAGTGGTCGCCTGCAGTTCCCGCAGCATCCCCGGCAGCGGACCGACGGCGCCGGGGGAGGGAAGCTCGACCGGCTGCTGGTCGGCCGCCCCGGGGTCCAGTCGCACCGGCGCCGGCGGGGAGTCGTAGGCCGACCGCAGGGCGTACAGCGCGCTGCCGTCCCGGGCGACCTGCAGGTCGCTGTACGCGCCGTCGCGGGTCATCCGCACCGGTGCGCCGCCGTCGAGCGACACCCGGAACAGGGCGTGCCGGCCGTCGTCGTCGGCGAGGAAGTAGACCCCGGTGCCGGCGGCGTCGAACTGCGGGGCCGACGGCCACCGGTCGAAGTCGGGGGTCAGCTCGCGGGTGTCCCCGGACTCCGGGTCGACCAGCAGCAGGGTGTGGTCCGGCGGCTCGCTGTAGCTGGACGCCGACTCGCGGGTGCACACGATCCACCGGCCGTCGGGGGAGAAGGCCGGCCCGCCCAGGTCGGCCAGCGGTTCGTCGACGAGCACCCGGGTCACCCCGGTGGCGACCGCGGTGACCACCAGGCGGGTGCGCCGCCCGGCCGGGCCGTCGGGCACCTCCTCGGCGCGCGCGACCAGCCGACCATCGGGGGAGACCACCAGGTCGTCCCCGGCGCCGGTGGGCGGGCCGGCGTCCGGGGTGAGGTCGCGCCACCCGGGGGCCTCCGGGGCCGTCCCGGCCGGGGCCTCGGCCGGCAACCGGCCCAGCCAGAAGACGTGCGGCACGGCCGGTCCCAGGTCGTGGTCCCAGAAGCGGATCGGATAGCTCTCGTGCAGCAGCGCGGTCACGCCGGCGTCCTTGCGTCGCTCGCGCTGCTCCTCGTCGGCCCCGCCGTCCGCGGCGCCGGGCATGGTGCCGGCGACCACCACGACCTCGCCGGTATCGGCGGCGACCGCGACGCCGCTGATCCCCGCGGAGCGCTGTGCCACCAGGCGCGCCTCGCCGCCACCGGGCGCCAGGCTCCACAGGGCCGGCTTCGGGTCCGGGGCGTCCTTGCCGGCGTCGGGATCGGGCCGGGCGGAGGTGAAGAGCAGGTCGCCGCCGGCGGTGAAGACCGGGCCCGACTCGCCGGACCCGCCCCGGGTCAACCGCCGCGCCGGCCGCGCGCCCGCCGGGTCGAGCTCCCAGAGCGCCGGCTGCCACCTGGTGCCGTCCGGGCCCAGGGTGGCGACGGTGGTGACCAGCCGGCTGCCGTCGGGCGACAGGGCCAGCCCGGCCAGCCGGGGGAGCGCCACGAAGTCGGCGAGCCGGTGGAACGGCGTGGCCGGGGCGGGCTCACCCGCAGGGCCCTCCGGCGGTTCGGCGGGGGAGGGTGGGGAGGCTGCGGGGTCGCTCACCGGGATCTTCTCTCTGCGGGCCGGCCGGGTCGCGGGCCAGCCTAGTGAGCCGGGCGAACGACCCGGCCGGCGACGAGCCGCGGCCCCGACCGGGGCCGCGGCTCGTCGCGGGGCGCGGGACTGCTGGTGGTCAGACCGCCGCTGGGGAGACCTCGGCGGCCTCCACCGGAGTGAGCTCCTCGTCGACCGCGCTCACGAAGACGTGCTGCGCCACCCCGGGCTGCAGGGCCGCGCCGTCGACGAGGACCGTGCCGTTGGCCAGCGAGGCAGTCACCCGCTGGCCGGGCCGCACCCCCTGGTCGGCGAGCTCCCGCAGCAGCTCGGCGTCCTCCTGCAGTTGCTCGCTGATCCGCCGGACGACCACCTCGCGACCCTCCGGCGTGGCCGTGGTGGAGAGCAGGGTCAGCGCGTCCAGCACCGCGGCGGTGCCACCGCCCAGGGCGTCCAGCCCAGGGATGGGGTTGCCGAAGGGCGAGACGCTCGGGTTGCCCAACAGGGCGAGCAGCTTGCGCTCCACCGCCTCGCTCATGACGTGCTCCCAGCGGCAGGCCTCCTCGTGGACGTCGGCGTAGTCGAGCCCGATCACGTCGACGAGCAGGCACTCGGCCAGCCGGTGCTTGCGCATCACCGCCGTGGCGAGCTTCCGCCCCTCGTCCGACAGCTGGAGGTGCCGGTCGCCCTCCACGGTCAGCAGGCCGTCACGCTCCATCCGGGCCACGGTCTGGCTCACCGTCGGGCCGCTCTGGTGCAGTCGCTCGGCGATCCGCGCCCGGAGCGGGACGATGCCCTCCTCCTCGAGCTCGAAGATCGTCCGGAGGTACATCTCCGTGGTGTCGATGAGATCGTTCACGTCACTCCTCCGTCAGGTACCCCCGATCCTACGAGGCCGGGGGTAGCCGACCGTGCGGCTCGGCAGCGAGTTCACGGTGGCGCGGCGCACCCCGGGCACCGGTAGCGTCGCAAACGGCGACGGCGACCGACGGGCGCCTCCGCGAGCAGGACGGCGCCGGCTCGCGGCGCCGCGGGCGCAGGCGAGGAGGACGACGTGGTCGGGCGGGAGCGATGAGCGACTCGGTCGCGGTGATCTGGGACGACGCGCTGCTGGGGTACACGATGGGCGGCGACCACCCCATGCACCCGGTGCGGCTGGACCTCACCGTCCGGCTGGCCGACGCCCTGGGCGTGCTGGACCGGCCCCGGTTGCAGGTGCTCCGCCCCACGCCCGCCGACAAGGCCCTGCTGACCCTGATCCACGACCCGGCCTACCTCGACGCGGTCCGGCGGGCGCCGGCCGACCCCGACGGCGCGGGCCACGGCCTGGGCACCGCGGACAACCCCGTCTTCCCCGGCATGTACGACGCCGCCGCGCTGATCACCGGCGGCAGCGTGCTGGCCGCGCAGCAGGTGCACGAGGGAAAGGCGCAGCACGCGATCAACATCGCCGGCGGCCTGCACCACGCGATGCGCGCGTCGGCGTCGGGATTCTGCGTCTTCAACGACGCCGCGGTGGCCATCGCCTGGCTGCTCCGCCAGGGGTACGAGCGGATCGCCTACGTCGACCTGGACGTGCACCACGGTGACGGTGTCCAGGCCGCGTTCTACGACGATCCGCGTGTCCTCACGGTCAGCATCCACCAGACGCCGCTCACGCTCTTCCCGGGCACCGGCTACCCGGAGGAGACCGGCGACCCGGACAGGGCCCTGGGCAGCGCCGTCAATCTGGCCCTGCCCAACGGCACCGACGACTCCGGCTGGCTGCGCGCCTTCACCGCCGTCGTCCCCAGCGTGGTCCGGGCCTTCCAGCCGCAGATCCTGATCACCCAGTGCGGCTGCGACGCCCACCACGAGGACCCGCTGGCCGACCTGGGGCTCACCGTCGACGGGCAGCGGGCCTCCTACCGCGCGGTGCACGACCTGGCGCACGACGTGTGCGACGGGAAGTGGATCGCCCTGGGGGGCGGCGGGTACGGCCTCGTCCGGTGCGTCCCCCGGGCGTGGACCCACCTCATCGCCGAGGCCAGCGGTGACCGGCTGCGGCCGGACACCGAGATCCCGGCCGGTTGGCGGGACGACGTCCGCCGGCGTGGACTGCGCGCCCGGCCGCCGGAGACGATGACCGAGGGCGGGTACGTCGGGTTCGCCCGCTGGGACCCGTTCACCGAGAGCCGGGTGGACCGGGCGATCGCCCGGACCCGCACGGCCTCCTTCCCCTACTTCGGCCTCGACCCGGACGACCCCCGTGATTAAGGACCACCCAGCCCCCCGCCACTCGCAAGCTCGCGGCGGGCCCCTGCTGGGTGGCCGGGAGGACACGTGACCACGAGCGAAGAGTTGCCCGTGCCGGTGGCGCCGCCGCACTGGGAGGCCGACGTCGTCGCCGCCGACGGCGGCACGGTGCACCTGCGGCCGATCGCCCCCGACGACGCCGACGGCATCGTCGGGCTGATGGACCGCAGCTCCGACCAGACCCGCTACTACCGGTTCTTCGGCCCGATGCGGCGCCTGTCGGACAAGGACCTCACCCACTTCACCCACGTCGACCACGTCGACCGGGTCGCCTTCGTCGTGCTGCTGGGCGACGAGCTCATCGGCGTCGGCCGGTACGACCGCTACCCGGGCACCGACGATGCCGAGGTGGCCTTCCTCATCGAGGACGCCCACCAGCGCCGCGGCCTGGGGTCCGTGCTCCTGGAGCACCTGGCCGCGGCGGCCCGCGAGCGGGGCATCACCCGCTTCGTCGCCGAGGTGCTCAGCCAGAACAGCCAGATGGTCCGGGTCTTCATCGACGCCGGGTACTCCGCGAAGCGGTCCTACGCCGACGGGGTCGTCCACCTGACCTTCCCGATCGCCCCGACCGAGCAGTCCGTGGCGGTCACCTACGAACGCGAACAGCGCAGCGAGTCCCGCTCCATCGGCCGGCTGCTCACCCCCGGCTCGGTGGCGGTGGTGGGGGCCAGCAACGACGAGACGAAGGTCGGGCACGCGGTGCTGCGGCACCTGCTCGACTACGGCTTCGCCGGCCCGCTGTACCCGGTGAACCCCGCGGTGCGGCACGTCCGCGGGGTGCCGGCGCACGCCGACATCGAGGCCATCCCCGACGACGTCGACCTGGCGGTGCTCGCCGTTCCGGCCGACGAGGTCGCCGGCGTGGTGGAGGCCTGCCGGCGCAAGCGGGTCCGCGGCCTGGTGGTCATCACCGGCGGCTTCGGTGAGACCGGGCCGGCGGGCCGGGCCGCCGAGCGGGCGCTGGTCGACTCCGCCCGGGCGTCGGGCATGCGCGTGGTCGGCCCCAACTGCCTGGGCATCGTGAACACCGATCCCGCGGTGCGGCTCAACGCCAGCCTCGCGCCGCACGTCCCCGGCCGTGGCCGGGTCGGGTTCTTCGCCCAGTCCGGCGCGCTCGGCGTCGCCCTGCTGGAGCGGGCCCGGGCGCGCGGCATCGGGCTGTCCAGCTTCGTCTCCGCCGGCAACCGGGCCGACGTCAGCGGCAACGACCTGCTGCAGTACTGGGCCACCGACCCCGCCACCGAGGTGGTGCTGCTGCACCTGGAGAGCTTCGGCAACCCGCGGAAGTTCGCCCGGCTGGCCCGGCGGGTGGGGCGCACCAAGCCCGTCGTCGCGGTCAAGAGCGGCCGGCACGTGGGCATGACGGCGGGCCTGGCCGGCACCAGCGTCTCGGTGCCGGAGCAGTCGGTCGCCGCCCTGTTCGCTTCGGCCGGGGTGATCCGGGTCGAGACCCTGTCCCAGCTCTTCGACGTCGGGACGCTGCTGGCCCACCAGCCGCTCCCGGCCGGCAACCGGATCGCGATCGTCGGCAACTCCACCGCGATGGGCGTCCTGGTGGCCGACGCCGTCCTGGAGCAGGGGCTGGAGCTGGCCCACGACCGGCCGGTGGACATCGGCACCGCGGCCGGGCCGGAGGACTTCCGGGCCGCGCTGGAGGCTGCGCTCGCCGACGACGGCGTCGACGCGGTCGTCGCGGTCTTCCTGCCGCCACTGCTGCGCGGGTCCCAGGTGTTCGGCCGGGTGCTCCGCGAGGTGGCCGCCGGGGCGGAGAAGCCGGTGGCCGCCAACTTCCTCTCCACCGACGGCATCCCCGACGAGCTGGCCATCCGCGACGAGCACGACATGCCGGCCCGCGGATCGGTGCCGTCCTTCTCCACGCCCGAGCGCGCGGTCACCGCGCTGGCCAAGGTCGCCGAGTACGCCCGCTGGCGGCGCCGTCCCACCGGGGTCGTTCCCGATCTGGAGGGCATCGACGCGGCGGCCGCACGCGGGGTCGTCGCCCGGGTGGTGGCCGCCGCGCCGGCGGGCCGGTCGCTCACCGACGAGGAGACGATCGAGCTGCTCGGCGCCTACGGCGTGCCGATGCTCGGCACCCGCCGGGTCGTCGACGTCGACGCCGCGGTCGCGGCGGCCGAGGAGATCGGCTACCCGGTCGTGCTGAAGTCCACCGCGCCGTGGCTGCGCGACCGTCGCGACCTGGGCGGCATGCGCTTCGACCTGGCCGACGCCGAGGACGTGCGCGCCGCGTTCGCCGCGATCCCGGCCGGCGACCCGGTGATCGTGCAGGAGCAGGCCGCACCCGGGGTGGCCACGGTCGTGGAGATCGTCGACGACCCGTCCTTCGGCGCGCTGGTCAGCTTCGGCCTGGGCGGGGTGGCCACCGACCTGCTCGGTGACCGCGCGTACCGCACTCTGCCGCTGACCGATCTGGACGCCGCGGAACTGGTCCGCGAACCCCGCGCCTGGCCGATCCTGGACGGTTACCGCGGGAGCGCTCCCGCCGATTCCGCCGCCCTGGAGAACCTGCTGCTGCGGGTCGCCCAGCTCGGTGACGACCTGCCCGAGGTGCTGCGGCTGAGCCTCGAGCCGGTGATCGTCGGGCCCGCCGACGCCTGGCACGGTGGCCGGTCGCTCGTGGTGGCCGGCGCGTCGGTGCGGATCGGCCCGCCGACCGGCCGGCTCGCCCCCGGCCCGCGGCGGATGTTCCGGCCAGAGGGCAGCTGAGACGCGACAGGGCCGGTCACCTCGCAGAGGTGACCGGCCCTGTCGTTCCATGCTTTTACCCCAGGTAGTCCCGCAGAGCGTCGGCGCGCTCGGGGTCGCGCAGC
Source organism: Modestobacter lapidis (assembly GCA_019779905.1). Taxonomy (GTDB): domain Bacteria; phylum Actinomycetota; class Actinomycetes; order Mycobacteriales; family Geodermatophilaceae; genus Modestobacter; species Modestobacter lapidis. The sequence continues at coordinate 63,577 of JABAKE010000003.1, forward strand.
TTGGACATCGTCTCGCGCTCGATCTGCCGCACGCGCTCGCGGGACAGACCGAAGCGCTTGCCGATCTGCTCCAGCGTGCGCGGCTGGTTGCCGTCGAGGCCGAACCGCATGATCACGACGTCCCGCTCGCGCTCCTCCAGCGTCTGCAGGACGTTGCGCACGTCGCCCTTCATCATCTGGAAGGCGACGGCGTCCTCGGCGACGGCGGCGTCGGCGTCCTCGATGAAGTCACCCAGCCGGGACTCCTCGTCGGCGCCCACGGTCTGGTCCAGGCTCACCAGGTCGCGGGAGTACTCGAGCAGCTCGGTGATCCGCTCCGGGGTCAGGTCGAGCTCCAGGCCCAGCTCCTCGGCGGTGGGCTCCCGCTCGAGCTCCTGGTGGATCCGGCGCCGGGTGCGGACGACCTTGTTCACCTGCTCGGCGAGGTGGACGGGCAGCCGGATGGTGCGGCCGGAGTCGGCCATCGCCCGGGTGATCGCCTGGCGGATCCACCACGTCGCGTAGGTCGAGAACTTGAAGCCCTTGGTGTAGTCGAACTTCTCCACGGCGCGGATCAGCCCGACGTTGCCCTCCTGGATGAGATCCAGGAACGTCATGCCGTGGCCGGTGTAGCGCTTGGCCACCGACACGACCAGCCGCAGGTTGGCCTCCAGCAGGTGGGCCTTGGCCGCCTTGCCGTCGGCGGCGAGGGTCTTGTAGTCGCGCTTGAGCGCGGGGGTCAGCTGCTTCTCGGCCAGCAGCCGGTCGGCGTACAGGCCGGCCTCGATCCGCTTGGCCAGCTCGACCTCCTGCTCGGCGGTCAGCAGCGCCGTCTTGCCGATGGTGTTGAGGTAGACGCGCACGAGGTCCGTCGACACCAGGCCGCTGGTGTCCGGAGCACGGCGGGGCGAGCGCACCTCGAGGGTGTCGGTGGGGGAGGTCTGCAGCAGCGTCACGATGTGTCTTCGTCCTTGCTCTGGGGTTCGGATGCGCCGCCCCGTCGATGGGCGCTGCATCCCGGCGTCTTGCGGTGCAGGGCGTCGAACCGGGATCGCCGGAGGGGCCCTGCCTGCCTGATGTCCGGTGTGGTACATCGTGTCCAACGGTTCGGAGGGGCCCGGGTGTTCCACCGCGTCCCAACTCACAGGCAACGTCCAGGTGCGGACGGCGGCCGGCACGGTGCCCGCCGGCGGTGCTGCCGATCCGGTGCTGGTACAGCAACCCCGCCCGGACGGGTGTTCCCCCGATGGGCGCCGCTCAGACCTCGAGCTGGAGCGTCATCGGACCTTCGTTGACCGACGCGACCTGCATCCGGGCGCCGAAGACACCGGTGCCGACGGGTGTTCCGCGGCGACGCAGCTCGGCGACGACCTCGTCGACCAGCGGCTCGGCCACCTCGCCGGGGGCGGCCTCGGACCAGGAGGGCCGGCGCCCCTTGCGGGTGTCGGCGTAGAGGGTGAACTGGCTGACCACCAGCACCGCCAGGCCCAGGTCACCGACCGAGCGGGCGCCGTCCCCGGTCGGGAACACCCGCAGTTCGTGGACCTTCCGGGCCAGCGACCGGGCCCGGTCGGCGTCGTCGTCCCGGCCGGCGCCGACCAGCGCGAGCAGGCCGGTGCCGATCGACCCGACGACCTGCCCGTCCACGGTCACCGACGCCGAGCTCACCCGGGTCACCACCGCACGCATCCGCTCATCCTCGCCGGTGCCGGCGGGCGGCAGGACCCCGGTGCCCGACGACCCGCCACCTCGGCCAGGACGACACCACCGACGCGCGGCTCGGGCATGATCCACGGCCGGCGCCCGGTCCGGGGGAGTCCGGAGCCGTCGGTGCCCGCCGTCCCCGCTGTGTCCCGAACCGGGCGTGGCCACCTGAACGACGAGGAGTCCCGCCCGATGCCGACCGCCGCCGACATGACCGGAAGCGGCCTGCCGCTGGCGGGCCTGGTGGCCGCCGGTGCGCTGATGCTCGCGCAGGTGCTCGTGCCGCAGTTGCGCCGGGGCGTGTCCCCCGGTTCGGTGTGGTTCCAGTCGCTCGCCGGTGGACTGGCCGTCGCCTATGTCTTCGCCCGTCTGCTCCCCGACCTGGCCCAGGCGGCCACGGCGCCTCCTGCCGACCTCCCGGAGGGGCTGTTCGGGCTGCTGGCGGACCATGCGTTCCTCGTTGCGCTGGCGGGCCTGCTGGCGTACTACGCGGTGCTCGATCGGGCCCAGGACCAGGATCGCCGGGAGCAGCGGGAGCGGGGCGGCATACCGACGCCGTGGCCGTTCTGGGCGAGCGGCGCCCTGTACCTCGTCTTCAACCTCTTCGTCGGCTACCTGCTGGTGCACCAGGTGCGGCCCGGTCCGACGGAGTTGGTCCTCTACACGGTCGCGTTGTCCGCCCGGTACCTCGCCGGGGAGATCGCGCTGCGCGACCAGGACCCGTACAGCTATGACCGGCTGGGGCGGTGGATCCTGGCCGCGGGGGTCCTGGCGGGGTGGGGGCTCGGCGCCGCGATCGACCTCGGGGACGCGGCGGTGAGCGTCTTCTCCGCGCTGCTGACCGGCTCGATCATCCTCACCAGTCTGAAGCAGCAACTGCCCGCCGCGGGACAGGTGCGCCTTTCCGTGTTCGCCGGTGCCTGCCTCGCCTTCACGGCCCTGCTGCTCGCGCTCTGACCGGTGCCGGCATAGCCCGGCCGCGTTGCTGGGCACAACCGTGGGACTTGCCGGTCCAGCAACGAGGGCCGCAACTGAGGGAGGTGCACGGGATGGACGCGCAGGAGTGGCACGCCGACCTCCGGGACCGATTCGAGGAGCTGATCGACCAGTACCGCTCGGCCCTGCACGATGCGCTCGACGGTCTCACCGAGGAGGAAGGCCGGCTGCGCCTGGTCCCGTCCCGGACGACGTTGCTCGGCCTGCTCACACACGTGACGTACGTCGAGGGGGTGTGGTTCGACCAGGCGCTGACGGGGCGGTCGAACCACGAGGTCGGCATCCCCGCGACCCCGGACAGCTCGTTCCGGCTGCGCCCGGAGGACACCATCGCATCGGTTCAGCAGGCTCACCGGGAACGCTGCGCGAGGTCTCGGGAGGCGGTCGCGGCCCTGGCCCTCGGGGACGTGGTCACCGGCCGCGGGGAGCGCCCGGTGTGGGCGCTCTACGTCCAGGTGCTCCGCGAGCTCGCCCACCACTGCGGCCACGCCGACGTCCTGCGGGAGCAGGTGCTCGCGCGCCGGGCCGGCTGACCCCGTCGAGGAGCGACCCTGCTGGCAGGTGATTGCGCGGGGGGCGCCCTGCGGCACCATCTCCACGTGCCCACCCTCCGCATCGCCCAGGACGACGCCGCCGACGAGCTGCTCGGGCGCGACCCGCTCGCCCTGCTCATCGGAATGCTGCTGGACCAGCAGTTCCCGATGGAACGGGCCTTCGCCGCACCCCGGCTGCTGGCCGACCGGCTGGGCGTCGAGGCGCTCTCGGCCGTGGAGCTGGCCGGGTGCGACCCCGAGGTGCTGCTCGGGCACTTCCAGGGTCCGCCCGCGCTGCACCGGTACCCCGGTTCGATGGCCGCCCGCACCCAGGAGCTGGCCCGGCTGCTGGTCGAGCGCTACGACGGCCGGGCCGATGCCCTGTGGGCCGACGCCCCCGACGGCGCCACCCTGCTGCGCCGGCTGCGCGATCTACCCGGCTTCGGCGCCCAGAAGGCGACGATCCTGCTGGCGTTGCTGGGCAAGCAGTACGGCGTCACGCCGCCGGGCTGGCGCGAGGCGGCGGGGCAGTACGGCGAGGACGGCGCCCGCCGTTCGGTCGCCGACGTCACCGGCCCGACCTCGCTGGCGGAGGTGCGCAGCACCAAGCAGCAGGCCAAGCAGGCCGCCAGAGCGGCGAAGGCGGCCGGGGCGGAGGCCTGACGCCGACCCTGCCGCGCCCGGACGACGCTCCTGCGGTCCCCTCCGGATCGACGCCCCCGGGTACCTGCACGGCGTGCGATCCGGTGGCACGATGGAACCCAGGAGTCGGGGAACTCCGCGGGCCGGGCGACCATCGCACGGGCGCGCGCCGCCCACCACCCCGGCCAGTCCAGGGAAGGGCGTCCGTGGCCTCCAGCCAGCAGCTGCCGCACCGTGCACCGTCCGGAGCCACCCGGTCGGACCCGGTTCTCATCACCGAGGCCGAGCCCAGCCAGGTCGACCAGCACGCCGCCCGGAAGAAGCGCTACGTCATCACCATGGCCATCCGTGGGGTCAGCCTCCTCATGGCCGCGGTCACCTACCAGATCGTCTGGCTCATGATCATCTTCGCCGTCCTCGGGACGGTGCTGCCCTGGATCGCCGTCGTCATGGCCAACGACCGGCCGCCGAAGAAGCGGCTGGACGTGAACCGTTACGCCGCCCCGCGGCCCGACCGCATCCTGGAATCCGGACCGCAGTCCCGCGTCATCGACATGTGAGAGCGTCGGCGACCTCGGGGGAGAGCACCGGGCCGGGCGCGCCCGGGGATCCGGCGGTCGGGGCAGGGGTGCTCTGCACCCTGTCATCATGGACGGCGACGTGGCGCGCCACGGGAGGCCCCCGGTGCCGCGCCCGACCACCGACCCAGGGAGCAGCCGTGAGCAGCAGCGACATCCTCGAGCGCCCGGACGTCCGGGAAGCCGACACCGGCAACGCCAACGAGGTGTTCCACTACGTCCGGAAGAACAAGATCGCCGAAAGCGCCGTCATGGGAACCATGGTGGAGGCGCTGTGCGGCGAGGTCTTCCCGGTGACCAAGACCCCCAAGCCCGGCAGCCCGGTGTGCCCGGCCTGCAAGGAGGTCTACGAGCAGCTGAAGAAGGAGTGACGGAGCGACCGGCGCCGGGCGGCACCTGGCCGCGGGAAGGCCGGTAGGCCGAAGGTGGGTGCGGCTACCGGAGCCCGAGCTTCCGTGCCTCCTGCGCCATCTTCGCTTCCCGGCGGCGGCGCCGGCGCTCGTCGTGCCGGCGCTGCTGGGACGGCCAGCGTGCCTCGACCGTCGCGTTGAGCTCGGCGCCCAGCAGGATCGACATGCCCAGCAGGAAGCAGTACAGCAGCGCCGCGATCGGGGCGGCCAGGGCGCCGTAGGGCAATGCGGTGGTGAGGATGTCGGCGACGTAGCCCCGCAGGACCACCGCGGCGGCCAGGAAGAACCCGACGGCGAACAGGGCGCCCGGCAGGTGCCGGAGCCACGGGGTCCGCCGCGGCAGGGTCACGTGGTAGAAGCTGCAGAGCACCAGGATGAGGCCGACCACCACCACCGGCCAGTACACGGCGCCGACCAGCACTCCCGCGGTGTCCTGGTACTCGGCCGGGAACAGCGACACCAGCACGCCGGGGCCCAGCACGAGCAGCGGCAGCGTCAGGACGGCGCTCACCAGGCCCACCACGAACAGCCACAGGGCCATCAGCCGAGTGCGGATCGGTCCGCGCACGTCACGCTGGTCGTAGGCGATCACCACGGTGTTCATGAACGTGGCCGTCGCCGAGGAGCCCGCCCACAGCGACAGCAGGAAGCCGACGCTGACCACCTCCAGGCGCCCCGATCCCAGGATGTCGTTCAACGTGGGCTGGACCAGGGTGTCCACGACGCTGGGCGTCAGGCCCTCCGAGGCGAGGTCCACCAGGCGGTCCTCGATCTGCTCCACCTGGTCGGTGCCGATCCAGTCGCCGAGGTAGCCCAGCGAACCCAGCAGCCCGATGAGCAGCGGAGGCACGGACAGCACCTGCCAGAAGGCGGCCTCGGCGGACAATCCGAGGATCCGGTCGGACCAGGCCTTCGCCGCGGTGCGGCCCAGCACCTGCAGCGGCACCCGGACCGGCGTCAGCAGGCGGCGCACCGAGCGACGCACCACCCCGCCCGACGGGGCGGCCGCCGGAGCCTCCGGGGTGTCCGGGTCCCGGTCGCCGCTGTCCGCGGCGGCACCCGCGGAGCCGTCGGCCGGCGCCGCCCCGGAGCCTGCCGCCGGTGCGCCCGGGGTGCGTCCTTCCAGGTCATCGGGGTGCGCCGAGGCGCGCGGCAGGACAGGGGGCACCCGATCAGTGTGCACGGCCCGGGGCGCCGACGCGCCGCCCCGGGCCGCCGACACCCACCCGGAGGGGGCAGCCGGCCGCCTGCGGCGCAGCAGTCCCGCGCACCCCAGGCCGGCTCCCCGGATCAGCCGGTCGGGGTCGGCAGCGTCGGCGGGGTCGCCCCCGGCGCGCCGGGCGGCGCCTCGGGCGGGGGAGGCGGCGGCACGCACCGGATCACCGGCTCGGCGGCGTACCGGGTGCGGAAGTCCTCACGACGCAGTTCCGCGCCGGTGGCCGGATCGTTGAACACCCGGGTCACGGTGATGCTGAACCCGGTGCTCCCGCTCTGGGGCTCGCAGGAGCCGCTGCCGTCGTCGACCTTCTCCTGGACCACCGGCTGGGTCACGGCGTACCGGTTGCTGCTGATCGACTCGATGTCGTAGTACTTCGTGCCCCAGAACCGGACGGTGATCGAGCCGGGATCCCACTCGGTCTGCACGTAGATGCCGGTCTCGGTGTCGTTGCGCCACTGCAGGTCGATGACGCCCTCGTAGACGGTCGCCTCGCGGCCGGCCGGGTAACGGCTGATGTAGTAGCTGTGCGGCTTGTGGTAGACGTCCTCGAGCCCGGCGAAGAAGACGGCGTTGAACATCGTGGTGGCGAACTGGCTGATGCCGCCGCCGACCGCGGTGCTGAACTCGCCGTTGCTGATCACACCGGCGGGCACGTACCCCTGGGCCGTGCCACGCGGCCCGGTGAGGGTGTTCAGGCTGAAGGTCTCACCCGGCAGCACCAGCGCACCGTCGACCTCCTCGGCGACCACCCGGATGTTGGTGCCGCTCGCGGTGTTGGTGAAGTCCGTGGTGAAGGAGCTGACCTCTTCCGTGATACCCAGCGCCTCGGCCTGCTCGGTGGTGAAGCTCGCCGGCACCGGCCCCAGGGTCGCGGTCACCTCACGCGGGGCCTCCTGCCGGAGGACCGGCAGCAGCTGACCGGCCAGGACTGCCGGGTCGATGCCCTGCCCGCCGACCGAGGGGACGACGGAGATCGAGTCGCCGTCGATGTCGAAACGCGCGTCCTGGGCCGGGGTTCCGAAGACCGAGAAGTCCTCGCCCATCTCGGCCTGCAGGGCCGCCGGGTCGACGGCTACCTCCAGCGTGCCGTCGTCCTGCGGGGTGAAGGTGAGCGACGCGGCGATGGCGCTGACCGGCAGCTCCACCGACTCCGCCCCGTCCGCGCCGACGACCGTGACCGGCGCCGAGAGCGCCGGCGTGACGGTCTCGTCGAGCACCCGCTGCGCCTCGTCGACGCCGACCTGCACCTCGGCCACCTCGACCGGCAGGGCGATGGCTTCGGCGGGGTCGCCGCCGTCGGCGAGGGCCTCGGTGATCGCGGTGGCGGCGCTGTCGCGGTCGAGCGTGCGGCCGTCCACCGGTTCCACCACGCTGGCGGTCGTGCCCTCGATGGCGATCGTGGCGTCGACCGGCGCACGGTCGACCTGGGCGGCGAGCTGCTCCAGCTGGGCGGCCAGCGCGGTCTCGTCCTCGGTCACGACCGGGTCGACCTCCCGGTTCCCGACCAGGGTGACCAGGCGGGTCCAGGGGTTCAGCGGCTGGTCGTCGGCGGCGTCCACCGTGGCGGGCACGTCGAGGGCGATTCCGGCGGCAGGTGGGTGCAGCACGGCCTGGACGTCGTCGGCCACCACCGTGTGGTCGGCGCTCATCCGCGGTGCCAGCTCGCTGGCCAACCGCTCGCCCGCAGCGGCGGGGGAGAGGCCACCCAGCTCCAGGCCGGCCACCACGGTGCCGCGGGGGATGTCGTCGCCGGCGACCGCGAGGTCCAGGCCGTAGACGGCGCCCAGCGCGAGGACGGCGGCGGCGGGGGCGAGCACCGCACGCCGGCGCCACCAGGGCCGATCGTTCCCGGACGGCCCTCCGGGGGACGCGCCCGCCGGCGGGCCGTCGCCGTCGCCGTCGCCGCCGGCACCGTCGTCGTCGCCGGCACCGCCGGCGGATGGTCCGCCGGGCGGTAGGTCGACCGGGACGGTCGCACCACCCGTCGTCGCCTCGGCCGCACGCGGGGCGGCGGAGAGGTCGCGGCGGAACTCGATGGTGTCGCCGGCGTCCGGGACCGACGCTGTCGCGGCGGGCTCCGGGGCGGCGGGCTCCGGGGGTGCCGACTCCGGCCCGTCGGGTGCCCGGTCGTCCGGCCGGCTGTCGACCGCGGGTCGGCCGTCCAACGCCGGGATCACCACGGTGGCCTCGGGACCCTCGGTCTGCCCGTCGTCCTGACGGGGCACGTCATCCGGCGCGGCGTCGGCGGCGGAGGTGCCGGACGGCGATGCCGCCGGAGCGGCGTCGCGGGCAGGTGCGTCGGCAGGATTCCCGGGCCCGGGCCCGGGCTCGCGAACCTCGGCAGCCGGGTCGGTCTCCGCGGCGACGGCGGATGCAGGGTCCGTCGTCGCCGGCTCGGCGGACGGGCCGGCGGGTGGCGGGGGAGCGGGCCGCCCGCGGCCTGCGGAGCCGTCGGGGAGCAGCCGGCGGGTGTCCGGCTCCGTCGAGGAGTCGTGCGGCATCAGTTGCTCTCCGGCTCAGTGGGGACCGGCCACCGGTCCCCGGTACGACGAAGCCGCCGGCCTCCGGCACCCCTTGCGGGGAACCGGAGATCGGCGGCTCGGTCGAATGGGGGCGTCATCGCTCTCGCGACGATAGTTGCCCCGTTCAGCTGTTGACGCGCGCCTCGCCGTCGGTCTCGATGATGTCGGCCGCGAGGTCGCGGAGCTTGTCCTCGTACTCACGTGCGTGGTGTCCACAGAAGACGAGGTCGCTCCCACTCGGGAGGACCACTCGCACCTTGGCCAGAGCACCGCAGCGGTCGCAGTGGAAGGGAACGACGAGTTCTTCGGTGGGCGGGGTCGTCGTCAGCGTCTGGGTCATCTGGCTCATCACTCGCTCTCTACCGCACGGACCCGCGACTGCGGATCGGCCTCCTGCACAGCGCCAGGATGGCCCCTCGTGTTCCCGTTCCGGCACCGGATGTGCACCGACTCGCCGAATGAGATGCGGTCGTAACACGAAGTGCCTGGTGGAGCGGGTCAGCAGGGGACGTCGCTGGTTCGGAACTGGGTCCGGATGGTGCACGTGCACGTACTCGTTTGCTGTCGTACTGGCTCTGGCCAGCTGTGGGTCCGCTGCTGTTCTGACAGGTCCCACGCTACGCCGTCTACCCGGCCGGTGCCGCGCCACACCGCCGCGCTCACTCCATCGGTGGGTGCGGCCCCCGTGGCCCCCCTGCAGGGTCCCGCCGCGAGCTCGCGAGCGGTGGGGGGGCAGGGGGGCCCTTCCTCAGTCGAGGTAGTCGCGGAGCACCTGGGAACGGCTGGGGTGCCGCAGCTTGGACATCGTCTTGGACTCGATCTGCCGGATCCGCTCGCGGGTCACCCCGTAGACCTGGCCGATCTCGTCCAGGGTGCGCGGCTGACCGTCGGTCAGGCCGAAGCGCAGCCGGACGACGCCGGCCTCCCGCTCGGAGAGGGTCTGCAGGACGCTGGTGAGCTGGTCCTGCATGAGGGTGAAGCTGACCGCGTCGACGGCCACGACCGCCTCTGAGTCCTCGATGAAGTCGCCGAGCTGGCTGTCGCCCTCGTCACCGATGGTCTGGTCGAGGCTGATCGGCTCCCGGGCGTACTGCTGGATCTCCAGCACCTTGTCCGGGGTGATGTCCATCTCCTTGGCCAGCTCCTCCGGGGTGGGCTCGCGGCCCAGGTCCTGGAGCAGCTCGCGCTGGATGCGGCCGAGCTTGTTGATGACCTCGACCATGTGCACCGGGATGCGGATGGTGCGGGCCTGGTCGGCCATGGCGCGGGTGATCGCCTGGCGGATCCACCAGGTGGCGTAGGTGGAGAACTTGTAGCCCTTGGTGTAGTCGAACTTCTCGACCGCACGGATCAGGCCCAGGTTGCCCTCCTGGATCAGGTCCAGGAATGCCATGCCGCGGCCGGTGTAGCGCTTGGCCAGCGAGACCACCAGGCGGAGGTTGGCCTCCAGCAGGTGGTTCTTCGCGCGCTCGCCGTCGCGGACGATCCAGTTCAGGTCGCGGCGCATCTGCGGGGAGAGCTTCTGGCCCTCTTCCCCGATCTGCCGCAGCCGCTCGGCGCCGTAGAGCCCGGCCTCGATCCGCTTGGCGAGGTCGACCTCCTCCTCGGCGGTGAGCAGCGCGACCTTGCCGATCTGCTTGAGGTAGGCGCGGACGGAGTCGGCCGAGGCGGTGAGCTCGGCGTCCTTGCGGGCCTGCCGCAGCGCCTCGGACTCCTCCTCGTCGTCCCACTCGAACTCCGGGCCCTCGCCCTCGGTCTTCTCGTCGGTGGCGTCGGCGACGGCCACGCCGTCCTTGCCGGTCACGACGGACTCGTCGAGCTTGAGGCCCTGGGACCCGGCGTCGACGACGGCGATGGTGCCGCCGTCGGAGGAGACCGCGGTGAGGACGGTGCCCTCACCCGTGCCGGGGGAGGGGCTGATGCTGGGCTTGCGGGCGCCGGTCGCCTTCTTCGCGGTGGAGGCGGCAGCCTTCTTGGCCGGCGCCTTCTTCGCGGGGGCGGCCTTGGTGACCGGAGCGGTGGACTGCGACGAGGCGGCCGAACGGGCGGCGACCGTCCTCCGGCTGCTCGTGCTGCTCACAGCTGCTGCTTCCGGTCCTGGCTGGTCGGCGGGCACTCAGTGTTCCTTCCCGTACTGCGGTGCGTTCCTCGAGGACCGTGTGGCCCGCGGGCAGCGGCCCCGTACCGCCCCGCGGGGCGGTCGTCCGACGTCCTGACCGGCGCACGTTTCACCGGGCGGGAGGCGGGGGATGACCTGCTGGCAGGGGGCGAGGCGAGGTGGGTCTTCTCCATTGTAACGGCGCCGACGCGCCGGTCCACCGGTTCAGGTCTGCCCCGTCCGGGTGGACTATGCCGACGGGTGCCCTCCCGGCGGTACCAGTGCCGGCCCGGAGAGTCGGCTGCGCAGCGTCACTGCCCGATCCGCTGCTCCGCGGCCAGGGCCGCGCCCACGATGCCGGCGTCGTTGAGCAGCGCGGCGGGGACCACCCGGGTGCGGGTGGACAGCAGGGGAACCCACTTGGCCGCCTTCTTGCTCACCCCGCCCCCCACGATGATCAGGTCCGGCCAGATGCCCCGTTCCAGGGTGTCGAGGTACCGGTCGACCCGCTGCGCCCACTGCGGGTAGGTCAGGTCCTCCCGCTCCCGCGCTGCGGCCGACGCCCGGATCTCGCCGTCCTGGCCGTCGACCTCGATGTGGCCCAGCTCGGTATTGGGCACCAGCGTGCCGTCGATGAACAGGGAGCTGCCGATGCCGGTGCCGAAGGTGAGCATCAGCACCAGGCCGCGCTCACCGCGGCCGGCGCCGTACTCCATCTCGGCCAGGCCGGCGGCGTCGGCGTCGTTGAGGGTCTGCACCGTGCCGGGGATGACCGCCTCGAGCCCGGCGGCCATGTCGGTGCCCACCCAGCTCGGGTCCATGTTGGCGGCGGTGAACACGACGCCGTGCTTCATCACCCCCGGGTAGGTGACGCCGATCCGCCCGGTCCAGCCGAACTGGCCGACGATGTCGCCCACCACGCCGTAGACCGGGTCCGGCAACGCCGGTTGCGGGGTCGGGATGCGCAACCGCTCCCCGACCAGCTCGCCCTTGTCCAGGTCGACCACGCAGCCCTTGATGCCGCTGCCACCGATGTCCACTCCGAAGCCCTGCACGCGGACAGGCTAGTGACCGGCCCGGTCCCAGGGGCAGGACTCCGGCAGGATCGCTCCCTGTGACGACCTCCTCGCCCGCGGACCTGCCCGCCCAGCTGCTCGGCCTGGCCCGGGCCACCGCGGAGGAGGCGGCGCTGCTCGTCCGCGCCGGCCGCAGCTCCGCGGCCGACCAGGTCGACACCAAGTCCAGTTCGGTGGACGTGGTCACCGCGGTCGACACCGCCAGCGAGGAGCTCATCGTCCGGCGTCTGCTCGAGACCCGCCCGGACGACGGCGTGCTCGGGGAGGAGGGCGCCGCCCGGGCGGGCACCAGCGGCGTGCGCTGGGTGGTCGACCCGATCGACGGGACGGTCAACTTCCTCTACGGGCTGCCCGCCTACGCCGTCTCCATCGCCGCGGAGGTGGACGGCCGCACCGAGGTGGGCGTCGTCCTCAACGTCGCGACCGGTGAGCTCTTCACCGCCGTCCGCGGGCAGGGTGCCTGGTCGACCGCGCCGGGGACGGCGGCGTCCCGGCTGGCCGGCAGCGCGCCCGTCGACCTGGACCACACGCTGGTCGCCACCGGCTTCGGCTACCGGGTCGAGCAGCGGCGCCTGCAGGGCGCCGTCGTCGCCGAGCTGCTGCCCCAGGTGCGCGACATCCGGCGCAACGGGTGCGCCTCGCTGGACCTCTGCTCCGCGGCCGCCGGCCGGGTGGACGCCTACTACGAGCTGGACCTCAAGCCCTGGGACCACGCCGCCGGGGCGCTGGTGGCGGCCGAGGCCGGGCTGGTCGTCACCGGCACGGGGGGCCGCCCGTTCGCCGAGCCGATGGCGGTCGCGGCGGCACCGAGCATCGCCGGGCCGCTGGTCGAGCTGCTCGAACGGTTACCCGCCAACGCTTGAACGGCCCCCCTGCAGGGGGGTCCTTCAACAGGCCGTCGAGGCGCCGGCCGCCGGAGCCAGGGCGGCGGCGACCTCCTCGGGGGATGCGAGCTGCTGGAACTCCGGCCCGAGGACGACGTCGACGACGGCGTCGGCGCGGGTGTCGGGCCGCTCGCCGATGCCCGGCAGGAACACCCGCACGAAGGACGCGTTCTCGGCGCCGCGACGGCCGTACCGCAGTTCCCCGGCCCCGGTGACCTCCAGGTCGGGGTTCGGGTCGTTGCCGATCTCGGACACGGTGAACCCGCGGCCCTGCAGCGAGTCGGCGACGGTGTTGGCCAGCCCCGCGGTCGAGGTGGCGTTGAACACGCGCACCGTCACCGAGGCCGGGTCCAGGGAGGGCGGTGCCTCGGCCGCCGACGTGCAGGCGGCCGCCTCCGCCTGCTCCATCGCGGCGTCCTGGCGCAGCACGTTCCACCAGACGCCGAGCGCGGCCAGCGCGAGCACCAGCAGGAAGATCAGCCCGGGCACCGGCCGGCGACCGCTACGGGCGCGCACCGGGGACCGGTCGCTGGGCTCGCTCAACGGTGCACTCCGCTCGGGGGGACGGCGGTCGCCGGCCGCCGGACGGCGGACTCGCCGGTGGAGGGCTCGCGACCGGCCGGACTGGGGGCCGGATGACGGAGCGGACTCTAGCGGCGCGGGGCTGGGCTAGAGCGCACCGTCCTCGAGCGCGGCGCGTCCCCGTGCCACGCAGGGGCCGATCCGCTCCGCGTAGCCGCTGGTGTCCTTCCCGGCCATCGCCCCGGCCGCGGACCGGGCCACGATGCCGGCCACGATCGCGGCGAACTTGAACCAGGCGAAGGCGACGTACCAGGGCAGTGCCGTCAGGTCGGCACCGGTGCGCGAGGCGTACCTCTCCGCGAGCTGCAGCCGGGTGGGGAAGCCCGGGAGGGTGCTCACACCCGGAACGCTCGCCGTGGTCTCCCCGGCCTGTGGCCAGTAGACGAACAGCATGCCCAGGTCGGTGAGCGGGTCGCCCAGGGTGGACATCTCCCAGTCCAGCACCGCGCGGATCCGGCCGCGTACCTGGGGGTGCAGCAGGCAGTTGTCCAGCCGGTAGTCGCCGTGGGTGATCCCCGTGCGGGCGGTGGCCGGCACGGTTCCGGCCAGTCGGGCGGCGAGGGCGTCGAGGTCGGGGCGGTCGGTGTCGCGGGTGGCCTCCCACTGCGTCGTCCAGCGCCGGACCTGCCGCTGGAGGAAGCCCTCGGGGCGGCCGAAGTCGGCCAGCCCGACCGCGGCGGGGTCGACGGCGTGCAGGTCACCCAGCACGTCGACGAGCCCGTCGGCGATCTCCCGTCGCTGGGCCGGCTCGTCGGCGTAGCCGGGCGGCAGCTGGTCGACGACGTGCACGCCGACGACGCGTTCCATGACGTAGAACGGGGCGCCGAGCACCGCGGTGTCGGTGCACAGGTGCAGCGTCCGGGGAACCGGCACCGGGGTGCCACCGAGCGCCGAGATCACCCGGTGCTCACGCACCATGTCGTGCGCGGTGGCCAGCACGGCACCGGTGGGCGGCCGGCGCAGGATCACCGCGTCGTCGGCCGTCCCGCCCGCCGGGCTCACCACGTACGTGAGGTTGGACAGGCCGGCGGTGATCAGCTCCACGTCCACGGAGCGCCATCGCTCGTCGCCCAGCACGGTGGCCAGGTACGGCCCGACCGTGCCCGGATCAGCTCCCGCGGTGGTCGTCATCGGCGGCAGGGTAGCCTCTGGCGCCCCGTGGTCTAGCGGCCACCGTCGGTGCCCGTCAGGTGTCGACCACCCGGCCCCGGGCACAAATCAGGCGCGCACCACGTTGGGGGGCTCGCCGGTGTGTGAGCGACCGGGCGCACCGCCGGGTCGCGCGTCCGTCCGACCCTCGCCGGGGAGGGCGGAGGCCCGAGCAGTGGGCCCCCACCGATCCGGCGACACGACCTCCGGCCGCCCCTGCGGCCGGTCCCGACCGCAGGCACCCTCCGGGTACCGACGGCAGCAGAGCGGGCAGCGTCCCGCGAGACAGAGAGAAGGGGCACACCCATGGCCACCGACTACGACGCCCCACGCCGCAACGAGGCCGACGAGCTGGGCGAGGACTCGCTCGAGGAGCTCAAGGCCCGCCGGGCCGAGGCCCAGTCGTCCTCGGTCGACGTCGACGAGACCGACTTCAACGAGAACCTGGAGCTCCCCGGTGCGGACCTCTCCAACGAGGAGCTGACCGTCCGGGTCCTGCCGAAGCAGGAGGACGAGTTCACCTGCTCGCGCTGCTTCCTGGTCCACCACCGCAGCCGGCTGGCCGCCACCCGCGGTGACCAGCTGGTCTGCCGGGACTGCGCGGCCTGAAGAAGGACCCCCGTGCCCCCCACCACTCGCGAGCTCGCGGCGGGGCCCTGCAGAGGGGCCGCCCGTGCCCCCCACCACTCGCGAGCTCGCGGCGGGGCCCTGCGCGGGGGCCTGACCGCTGCCACCACGGCTCGCAGGCTCGGCGCGTGGCCCTGCAGCGGGGCCGCACGGATGGAAGGTGCCCGATGACAGAGCACGGCTCCCCGACCGGTCCACCGCGCGACGTCCCGCCGCCGCGGCCGGTGCCCGCCGACCCGGAGGTGGCCGGCGGAGGCGTGGGCGGCGCCGCCCGGGCGCTGGCCGATGCCGTCACCGGGCTGCTCGGCCGGGACCCGGCCGACAGCGGCTCCCGGGCCTCCGGGGCGAGCGGCCGGTCGGCCGGTGGCGTGCTGGCCGACGTGGTCTCGGCCGTGGCCGGTGCCGCCCGGTCGGGCGGTGGGCGGGAGGCCACCTCGCCCGGCGCGGCCGGCCCGGCGGGCGCCGGCGCGCCCGGCGGCCGCGGCACGGGGGCCGGGCGGTGGGCGCCGGGGGGTCTGCTCACCGACCTGCTGGACACCGCGGCCCCGGCGCTGCCGATCCGTGACCGGGCCCGGCTGCAGGCCGCGCACCCCGGCGCCACCGAGCAGGAGATCGCCGACGTCCTGGTGGCCCGTGCGGCCCGGCTGACCGGCGGGGTCGGCGCGGCCACCGGCGGTCTGGCGGCCGCCCAGTGGTTCGCGCCGCCCTCGCTGGTGGCGATGCCGCTGGAGATGGGCGCGCAGACGGTGCTCGTCGCCGCGGTCGAGGTGGTGCTGGTCGGCGAGCTGCACGAGCTGTACCGCCGGCCCGCCCCGGGCGACGCCCGGGAACGGGCGCGCGCCTACCTGACCAGCTGGAGCACCCAGCGCGCCGTCGGCACCACCGGATCCGGTGGGCTGTTCTCCCGGCTGTCCTCGGCGGGTGCGCAGGCCCTGCGCCGCCGGGTCACCCGGCGGCTGGCCGGCAGCGCCACCTCGTTCGCCCCGCTGCTGGTCGGCGCCACGCTGTCCGCCCGCAGCAACTCGAAGGCCACCGTGGCGCTCGCCGAACGGGTGCTGGCCGACCTGCGCACCGGCCTCCCGCCGTCCGCGCCGCCCGACGCCCGTCCCTGACCCGCCGCTCCGCACCCGGGCGGGCGGAGCGGGCTAGCCTCGCGGCCGTGCCCGACCTCCTCCCGTCACCGTCGTCCGGCGAGCCGCCGGCGCCCTCCCCGGCGGCGCTGGACGTGCCCGTGCGGCTGACCTCACCCGACGCCGTACTGCCGGGGTACGCCCTGCCCGGCGACGCCGGTGCGGACCTTGCCCTCACCGAGGACGTCGTGCTGGCCCCGCACCAGCGGGCGCTGGTCGGCACCGGGATCGCCGTGGCCATCCCCGAGGGGTACGCGGGGTTCGTGCACCCCCGGTCGGGGCTGGCCCACCGGCTCGGCCTGAGCCTGGTGAACGCCCCCGGCACGATCGACGCCGGCTACCGCGGCGAGATCAAGGTGAACCTGGTCAACCTCGACCCGGCCACGACGGTGCGCCTGCACCGCGGCGACCGGGTCGCCCAGCTGGTCGTCCAACCGGTCGTGCGCGCGCGCTTCGTGCCCGTCACCGAGCTCCCGGCCAGCGACCGCGGAGCCGGGGGCCACGGCTCCACCGGCGGCTCCACCGGCGGCGCCGCGGCGCCCGGCCGGCCTTCCACCGTCGAACCACTCCCCGAAGGGCGGGTCTGAGATGCCCATCGGCCGCCGGCGCAACCGGATCGACCGCAGCCTCCGCGAGCGGGGTGTCCCCCCCGAACCCCAGGTGCGCGAGCGGGACGTCCCCGCCACCGAGGGGCCCTGGGACGACGCGGACGTCCCCGACGACGGCATCCCGCGCATCGACCTGGGCTGCCTGCGGCTGCCGGCCGTGCCCGGTCTGGAGCTCCGGATCGACGTGAACGCCCAGCAGCAGGTCGTCGGCGCCACCCTGCGGCAGGGGGAGTCGTTGCTGCAGGTCTCGGCCTTCGCTGCTCCGCGTGCCACCGGCATCTGGGATGACGTCCGCACCGAACTGGCCCGCAGCGCCAGCGGCCAGGGCGGCTCGCTGACAGAGGTGTCGGGCCCGTTCGGCCCCGAGCTCACCGGGTCCGTGCTGATCGCCGCCGCGCCGGTGGCCGGGAGCACGCCCGGCGCGCCGGTGCGCCGAGCCGCCCGGTTCGTCGGCGTGGACGGCCCGCGGTGGTTCCTCCGCGGCATGATCAGCGGTCCGGCGGCCGAGACCCCGCAGGCCGCCGCGGTCCTGGAGGCCGCGTTCCGCGCCATCGTCGTGGTGCGGGGCAGCCAGCCCATGCCGGTGCGCGACCAGTTGCCGCTCACGCTCCCGCCGCAGGCCGCCGAGCAGGTCGCCCGCCAGCAGGCGGCCGCCCGTGGTGGTGCGGCCGCCGGCGGCACGACCTCCGGTGGGCCGGCATGACGCCCACGACGCACGCCTACGGCCCCGGGCCGGACCAGTTCCTCGAGCTGACCCTCCCACTTCCGGTGCAGGAGCCGGACGGCGCCGCCGCGCTGCCGGGGCATTCCGCGGGCGACGGGCCGGCGCCGGTCGTGGTCGTGGTGCACGGCGGGTTCTGGCGGGCCGCCCGCGGCATCGAGCTGGCCCGGCCGCTGGCCGCGGACCTCGCCGCCCGGGGCTGGGCGGCGGTCGCCGTCGAGTACCGCCGCGTCGGAACCGGGGCGGGCGGCGGGGGTGGCTGGCCGGAGACGCTGGACGACGTCGCCGCGGCGCTGGACGCACTGCCCGACCTGCCCGGCTCCGCCCGCCTCGACCTGACCGACGTCACCGTGGTCGGGCACTCCGCCGGCGGCCAGCTGGCGGCCTGGGCGGCCGGGCGCGGCCGGCTTCCCGCGGGTGCGCCGGGCGCGTCCCCGCGGGTCCGGGTGGCGGCGGCGGTGCTCCAGGCCGGGGTGCTGGACCTGACCCGGGCCGACGAGCAGCACATGGGCCAGGACGCGGTGGCCCAGTTCCTCGGGGGCCGGGCCGACGACGTCCCCGAGCGGTACGCCACCGCTGACCCGGTGCGGCTGCTGCCCACCGGCGCCGCCGTGCTGTGCGTCCACGGGACCGAGGACACCTCCGTCCCGCCCGAGCAGAGCGACCGGTACGCCGCGGCGGCCACCGCCGCCGGTGACACCGTGGAGGTGGTCCTCGTGCCCGGTGACCACATGATGGTCATCGACCTGGCGGGGGAGGCCTGGCGGCGCGTCCTGGACTGGCTCTCGGCCCGCCGCACCGCCACCGCCGACCGCATTACCCTGGACTCGTGACAGAGACCAGTGCGCGCGGCTGGTTGTCCCGGCGGCTCGCGAAGCTGACCGCGGACGACCAGACGGTCGATGCCGAGGCGCTGCAGTCGGACGTCGCCAGCTCCGGGTGCGCCCCGGTGAGCACCTGCCGGAAGGGCGAGGTGGTCACCGTGACCGGCCGGCTGAGGTCCGTCGTCTACACCCCGCGGGAGACCGTGCCGACGCTCGAGGCGGAGCTGTTCGACGGCTCGGGGTCGGTGACCCTGGTGTGGCTGGGGCGCCGGAAGATCGCCGGCATCGAGCCGGGGCGTTCCCTCACCGCGCGGGGCCGGTTCGCCGCCTTCGACGGCCGCCGGGTCATCTACAACCCCTGGTACGAGCTGGGCGCCGGGTGACGTGCCCCCGGTGAGCGAGCAGCCCAGCCGGAGGGCGTCGTGAGCGACGCGGGCGACCGCAAGGTCAGCTTCGACCGGCACCTGGTGCTCGACCAGCTCGGCGGCTGGCGCGGGATGGTCGACGCGACGCTGCCGACCGTGGCGTTCGTGGTGGCCAACTCGCTGGCCGGGCTGACCGTCGGCATCTGGGCCGCGCTGGCGGCCGCCGTCCTCGTCTTCGGCCTGCGGCTGGTCCGCCGGCAGAGCGTCCAGCAGGGGATCAGCGGCCTGTTCGCGGTCGCGGTGGCGGTCGCCATCGCCTGGAAGACCGGGGAGGCGCGGGACTTCTTCACCCTGGGGCTGATCCGGAACGCCGGCATCGGCGTCGTGCTGCTCGGCTCCATCGCGTTCCGCTGGCCGCTGGTGGGCGTGGTCGCGGAGTTCCTCGCCCCCAGCCATCTGGGCGCGATGGCCTCGCACTCACTGCCCTCGCTGCGCGCCCTGAGAGCCGGACGGGGCACTGCCGCAGCCACGCCGGTCGAGCCGGTCGAGCCGGTCCCACCGGCCACGGGCGGCGCCGAGCGGGTGCCGGACGCGGTCGCGGAGCAGCACTGGCGCGACGACCCCCGGCTGGTGCGCGCCTACTCCTGGCTGACGGTGCTGTGGGCATCGGTCTTCCTGCTGCGCGCCGGGCTGACCTGGTTCTTCTACGTGCGCGACGACGTGGAGATGCTGGGCGCGGTCTCCGTGACCCTGGGGCTCCCGGTGACCGCCGTCCAGCTGGTCATTACGCTCTGGGTGGTGGCCCGGCTACACCGGCACCGCACTGCAGAAGGACCCCGTCCCCCGCACCCCTCGCAAGCTCGGGGTGAGCCGCTGGACGGGGCCTAATCGTTCCCGCCGGCGCACATCATCTGCTTCAGCTCGTCCTCGATGTCGCCGTGGGTGACGAACAGCAGCTCGTCGCCGGCCTCCAGCGGCTCGTCGGCCTGCGGGGTGATGACCCGCTCGCCGCGCAGGATGGTGGTGAGGACGGTCTCCCGGGGGAGCACCAGCTCGCGCACCGGCCGGCCCACCCACGGGGTGTCGTCGGCGAGAGTGATCTCCACCAGGTTCGCGGCGCCCTTGCGGAAGCTCATCAGCCGGACGACGTCGCCGACGGTGACCGCCTCCTCGACCAGCGCGGCGAGCACCCGCGGGGTGGACACGGCGACGTCGACGCCCCACGCCTCGGTGTAGAGCCACTCGTTCCGGGGATCCTTCACCCGGGCGACGACGCGGTTCACCGCGAACTCGGTCTTGGCCAGCAGCGAGACCACCAGGTTCGCCTTGTCGTCCCCGGTCGCGGCGATCACGACGTCGCAGGTGGCCAGCTGGGCCTCTTCCAGCGAGGAGACCTCGCAGGCATCGGCCTGGACCCACTCGGCGCCGGGCACCGTCCTGGCGCGGACCTTGGCGCCGTTCTTCTCGATCAGCATCACGGCGTGGCCGTTGCCGAGCAGCTCGGTGGCGATCGAGCGGCCGACGGCGCCGGCGCCCACGATGGCGACGCGCATCAGTGCTGCCTCTTCTCAGGACCCTGCTCGACGGCGCGGTGCACCCGTTCGGTGAGCTCGTCGGTGACGGCGACGACCAGGTGGTCGCCGGTCTGCAGGACGGTGGCCGGGCCGGGGAGCTGGGCGGCACCGAAGCGGACCACCCAGGCGGCGCGGGCTCCGGAGGCGGCCTCGAGGTCGGCCAGCGGCCGGCCGACCCAGACGTCGGTCACCGTCACGCGCATCAGCAGCACCGTGCCCGTGGGCTCCCGCCACAGCTCGCTCACCTTCACCGACAGCAGCTCGCGCATCAGCCGGTTCACCGTCCAGGGCACGGTGGCGACGCTGGGGATGCCCATCCGCTCGTACACCTCGGCCCGCTTGGAGTCGTAGATGCGGGCCACGACGTGCTCGACGCCGAAGGTCTCGCGGGCCACCCGGGCGCTGATGATGTTGGAGTTGTCGCCGCTGCTCACCGCGGCGAACGCGCCGGCCGAGTCGATGCCGGCGGCCAGCAGCGTCTGCCGGTCGAAACCCAGGCCCGTCACCTGGCGGCCGGTGAACTCCGGACCCAGCCGGCGGAAGGCCCCGGGGTCCTGGTCGATCACCGCGACGCTGTGCCCGATCTCCTCGAGCCGGCGGGCGATCGCCGATCCGACGCGGCCGCAGCCCATCACGACCACGTGCACGTGCATCCACCCCGCCCGTTCGCTGGTTGCTCGTCGATCCCGTCGCCGGCCCGGGCGGACCGCCGGGCCGTACCGCGCGCGAACGTACACCCGCCGGCCGACCCCGGAGGGCGGCACCGGCCGCGCATCACCCGCCCGGGGCACCGCTGTGAGCGAGGTCGCTCCGTCGTGCGCTCCGGGGCGCTCCAGCGACCGTACGATCGCCCGCGTGCCGACCCTGTCCGACCTCGGACAACTCCCGAAGCGCCTCGTCCTCGGCCGCCCCGTCAGCAGTGCCCGGGCCGGTGAGTCGCTGCTCCCCAAGCGGTTGGCGCTCCCGGTCTTCGCCAGCGACCCGCTCTCCTCCGTGGCGTACGCCACCCAGGAGATCCTCATCGTGCTCACCCTCGCCGGAACGGCGTTCCTCTTCCTCGCCCCGTGGCTGGCCGTGGCCGTGGTGCTGCTGCTCACGGTGGTGGTTCTCTCGTACCGGCAGGTCGTCCACGCCTATCCCTCCGGCGGCGGCGACTACGAGGTCGCGATGAAGAACCACGGGCAGTTCGCCGGGCTGACCGTGGCCAGTGCGCTGCTCACCGACTACGTGCTGACCGTGGCCGTGTCGGTGTCGGCCGGCACCGACAACATCATCTCGGCCTTCCCGGGGCTCAACCAGCACCGGGTGCTGATCGCAGTGGGCCTGGTCGCGCTGCTGGCCGCGGCCAACCTGCGCGGCCTGCGGGAGTCGGGGAGGACCTTCGCGTTCCCGACCTACCTGTTCGTCACCGGCATCCTGGTCATGATCGGCACCGGGCTGGTGCGCGACCTCTTCACCGACGACCCGGTGGTCGCCGAGAGCGCCGCCTGGTCGATCACCCCCGAGCCCGGCTACGGCCAGCTGGCCGGGCTGGCCCTGGTGTTCTTCGTGCTGCGGGCGTTCGCCTCCGGCTGCACCGCGCTGACCGGGGTGGAGGCGATCGCCAACGGCGTGCCGGCGTTCCGGCCGCCGAAAGGCAGGAACGCGGCCACCACGCTGGCCTGGATGGGCGGCCTCGCCGCCGTCATGTTCGCCGGGGTGACGGCGCTGGCCCTGCACGCCGACGTGAGGTACGCCCAGAACACCTGCGACCTGGTGGGCTTCCCCGGTGACTGCGAGACCGACCCGCAGCGCACCGTCATCGCCCAGCTCGCCGCCGCCACCTTCGGCGGCGACACCTCGATCGGCTTCTTCGCCATCCAGGCCGCGACCGCACTCGTGCTGGTCCTGGCGGCCAACACGGCGTTCAACGGCTTCCCGCTGCTGGGCTCGGTGCTGGCCCAGGACCGGTTCATGCCCCGCCAGCTGCACACCCGGGGCGACAAGCTGGTCTACAGCAACGGCATCCTGCTGCTCGCCGGGTTCGCCGCGCTGCTGATCGTCGCCTTCGACGGCGACCCCAACCGGCTGATCCAGATGTACATCGTGGGGGTGTTCACCAGCTTCAGCATCGGCCAGTGGGGCATGGTGCGGCACTGGAAGCGGGAGCTGCGGTCGGCCGAGGACCCGGACGCGCGGCGCCGGATGCGGCGCGCACAGGGAATCAACGCCGTCGGCGGGACGCTCACCACCGTCGTCCTACTGATCATCGTGGTCACCAAGTTCACCCATGGCGCCTGGCTGGTCATCCTGGTGATGCCGATCATCTTCCTGCTGATGCGGGGCATCAACCGGCACTACTCCGACGTCTCCCGGCAGCTGGTGCCCGACAGCGACGCGCGGACGCTGCCCAGCAAGGTGCACGCCGTCGTGCTGGTCTCCAAGGTGCACAAGCCGACGCTGCGGGCGCTGGCCTTCGCCAGGGCGACCCGCCCGGACGCGCTGACCGCGCTGACGGTCAACGTCGACGACGCCGAGACCCGGCAGTTGCAGGCCGCCTGGGATCGGTACGACATCCCGGTGCCGCTGACGGTGCTGGAGTCGCCGTTCCGCGAGGTCACCCGGCCGGTCGTCGACTACGTGCGGGACATCCGCCGGTCCAGCCCGCGGGAGCTGGTGGTGGTGTTCGTGCCGCAGTACGTGGTCGGGCACTGGTGGGAGAACCTGCTGCACAACCAGAGCGCGCTGCGGCTGCGCACCCGCCTGCAGTTCCAGCCGGGCGTGATGATCACCAGCGTGCCGTGGCAGCTGGAGAGCTCGGTGGGCCGGGACGAGGACGGCGGCAACGGTCGCACCGCGCCGGGCGACCTGCGGCGTGGTCTCACGGCCGACCAGGAGTCAAACCCCCATGGCTGAAGGACCACCCTTCCCCCCACACCTCGCAGGCTCGGCGCGGGCCCCTGAAGGGCGGCCGAGCTGGGTCGGCCGGCGGTTCGAGGTCACCGTGGGCCCGGTGGCGCACGGCGGGCACTGCGTGGCCCGCCACGAGGGCCGGGTGGTGTTCGTCCGGCACGCGCTGCCCGGTGAGCAGGTGATCGTGCTGGTGACCGAGGACCGGCACGCGAAGTACTGCCGGGCCGACGCCGTCGAGGTGCTGCAGGCACATCCCGAGCGGGTCGAGCGGCCGTGCCCGTACGCCGGACCCGGCCGCTGCGGCGGCTGCGACTGGCAGCACGTGGCGCCGGCGCAACAGCGGCGGCTGAAGGCCGACGTCCTCACCGAGCAGTTCGCCCGGCTCGCCGGCATGGACGTCGCCGTCGAGGTCGAGGAGCTGCCCGGCGGCCCGCTGCGGTGGCGGTCGCGGGCGCGCTTCGCGGTGGACCGGTCCGGCCGGCCCGGGCTGCACCCGCACCGCTCCCGGGAGGTGCTGCCGCTCGCGGACTGCCCGATCACCATGGAACCGGCCGCCGCCGCCGTGCTCGGCCGCACCTGGCCGGGGGCGGGGGCGGTCGACGTCGCCGTCGACTCCGAGGGCGCGATCAGCACGACCCGGCTGGACCGACGCGGCCATCCGCAGTCGACCCGGGTGGTGCCGGCGGGGGAGCACCGCGCCGTCGAGGCGTCCGGGCGGGCTGCCCGCCGGGCCTGGGACCGGGATTGGCAGGTCGAGGGCACCGGCTTCTGGCAGGTGCACCCGGGCGCCGCCGACGCGCTCGTGGGCGCCGTCGCCGGGTACGCGGCGATGATGAGCGGCGAGCGCGTGCTGGACCTGTACGCCGGCGTGGGGCTGTTCGGGGGCTCGCTGGCCTCGGCGGTCGGGCCGGCGGGCCGGGTGGTCTGCGTGGAGGCCGACGGCGGGGCGTGCGCCGCCGCGGACGCCAACCTGGCCGACCTGCCGCAGGCCGAGGTCTGGCAGGGCGACATCGACGCCGAGGGCGTGAGCGGGCTGCTGGCCGAAGTGGGTTCCTTCGACGTCGTCGTGCTGGACCCGCCACGCGCCGGTGCCGGGCCCGGGGTGAGCCAGGCGCTCGCCGCCGCCGGTCCGCGGGCCGTCGTCTACGTGGCCTGCGATCCGGCGTCGCTGGCCCGGGACGTGGCCGCGTTCGCCGCGGCCGGCTACCGGCTGGCCGGGCTGCGCGCCTTCGACTGCTTCCCGATGACCGCCCACGTGGAGTGCGTCGCGCTGCTGGTCCCGGCCTGACCGGTCCAGCACGGGGCTGGTGCGCTGAGCATCACCTGCAGCGGGATCCAGGGGGCGGCGCCGCATGCCGTCCCTGGCCGGCCGGTCAGACTGGACCCGTGGACGCCGCACTGCCGCCCGGCTGGCCCGACGAGGTCGCCCCGCCGGGCGCTCCGGACTGGGAGCGCACGGCGGTCGCCTGGCTCTACGACCAGGTGCCGCCGGACTACCGCGCCCACGAGGTGCTGCGCCAGTACCCGGTGCTGCTCGCCCGGTTCGCCGCCGACCACCTCACCGCCGGCCTGGAGGCCGCCCGCGCCGGCTGGCGGACGGTGCGGGTGGAGCTGGCCGACCAGCTGCCGCCGGCCGCGATGGAGGCCGCGATCAGCGCCTACGAGCGCGAGGGGCAACGGCTGGCCCGCGCCGCGCGGGGCGTGGAGGTCGTCGCCGGCGCCCTCCGCGGTGAGCGCTGGGTACCGCGGCTGTAGGAAGTCGATGGAGCCCGACGGTGCCGGTCCGGCAGGATCGGCCCGTGACCGGCGCCGACTACCCCCCGACCGCACGCACCCGGGCGTCCCGCAGCCGGGAGCGGGTGTCCTACGACCGGGCGACGGTGCACGCGGTCCTCGACGAGGCGGTCGTGTGCCACGTCGGGTTCGTCGTCGACGGGCGGCCGGTCGTCCTGCCGCAGCTGCACACCCGGGTGGGGGAGCGGCTGTACCTGCACGGCTCCACCGGCGCCCGGGCGCTCCGGATGGCCGGGGGCGACGGGCTCGACGTCTGCGTCACCGTGACCCTGCTCGACGGGCTGGTGCTGGCCCGCTCCGCGTTCCACCACTCGATCAACTACCGGTCGGTGGTCGCCCACGGCACCGCCGTCGTCGTCGACGACCCGGACGAGAAGTCCGCAGCGCTGATCGCGCTGGTGGACGGCGTCGTCCCCGGCCGGTCGGCGGGCAGCCGCGTTCCCGACCGCCGCGAGCTCGCCGCCACCACGGTGTTGCGGCTCGACCTGGCCGAGGTGTCGGTGAAGGTGCGCAGCGGCCCGCCCTCGGACGAGCCGGCGGACGTGTCGCTGCCGTACTGGGCCGGGGTCCTGCCGGTCGGCACGGTCGTGGGCGCCCCGGTGGCCGCGCCGGACGTCCCGCCGGGCACCGCAGTCCCCGCGCACGTGATCGCCCGCACTGGCGGCCGCTGAGCCGTTCCCGGTCTCCTCGTCCACCGGGGCAGGTGCGCCGTGCGCGGTTACAGTGGGACATCCCGGCGGTGTGCCACCCGTTCAGCCCCGTCGACGTCGAAGGGACCTTGTCGCGTCGTGTCGCTGCTCCGCTCGCTGACCGGTCCTGCGGACCTCCGGGCACTCCAGCCCGACCAGCTGCCCGTTCTCGCCGCCGAGATCCGCGACGCCCTCGTCTCTGCCGTCGCCAAGACCGGCGGGCACCTCGGCCCCAACCTCGGCGCGGTCGAACTGACCATCGCCGTGCACCGGGTGTTCGAGTCCCCGCGCGAGCCGATCGTCTTCGACACCGGCCACCAGGCGTACGTGCACAAGCTGCTGACCGGCCGGCTCGACGGCTTCGAGCAGCTGCGCCAGCGCGGCGGGCTCTCCGGCTACCCCAGCCGCACGGAGAGCGAGCACGACTGGGTGGAGAACAGCCACGCGTCGACGTCGCTGTCCTACGCCGACGGGCTGGCCAAGGCCTTCGCCGTCCGCGGGGAGCGCCGCCCGGTGGTCGCCGTGATCGGCGACGGCGCCCTCACCGGCGGGATGGCCTGGGAGGCGCTGAACAACATCGCCGCCGCCCAGGACCGGCCGGTGGTCATCGTGGTCAACGACAACGGCCGTTCCTACTCGCCGACCATCGGCGGGGTCGCCGACGCGCTGGCCACGTTGCGGCTCCGCCCCGGCTACGAGCAGGCGCTGGACGCCGTCCGCCAGGCGCTGCACAAGGCCCCCGTCGTCGGCTCGACGCTGTACGACGCCCTGCACGCGATCAAGAAGGGCCTCAAGGACGTCCTGTCCCCGCAGGGGATGTTCGAGGACCTCGGCATGAAGTACGTCGGTCCGGTCGACGGCCACGACGTCGAGGTGATGGAGTCCGCGCTGCGCCGGGCCCGGTCCTTCGGCGGCCCGGTGATCGTGCACGCCGTGACCACCAAGGGCTTCGGCTACCCGCCGGCCGAGACCGACACCGTCGACGCCTGGCACTCCACCGGCGTCTTCGAGCCCGACAGCGGGCTGTCCTCGGCCGCCAAGGGCCCGGAGTGGACCGACGCGTTCGCCGACGAGCTCGTGCGGATCGGCACCGAGCGCTCCGACGTCGTCGCCATCACCGCCGCGATGCTGCACCCGACCGGCCTGGCTCCGTTCGCCGAGCGCTTCCCCGAGCGCACCTACGACGTCGGCATCGCCGAGCAGCACGCGCTCACCTCGGCGGCCGGCCTTGCCATGGGCGGCCTGCACCCGGTCGTGGCGATCTACTCGACCTTCCTCAACCGGGCGTTCGACCAGTTGCTCATGGACGTCGCGCTGCACCGCCAGCCGGTCACCGTCGTCCTGGACCGGGCCGGCGTGACCGGCTCGGACGGCGCTTCGCACAACGGCATGTGGGACATGTCGATCGCCTCGATCGTCCCCGGGCTGCGGCTGGCCGCGCCCCGGGACGAGCCGACGCTGCGCGAGGCGCTGCGCGAGGCGGTCGCGGTGACCGACGGCCCCACCGTGGTCCGGTTCCCCAAGGGCGCGCTGCCGGTCGAGGTGCCCGCGCTGGAGCGCCGCGGTCCGGTCGACGTGCTGCGCCGCGGGGCCTCCCCGGAGGTGCTGCTGGTGGCCGCCGGCGCGATGGTGCCGATGTGCCTCGCCGCCGCCGAGCGCGCCGCCGACCACGGCATCGACGTCACGGTCGTCGACCCCCGCTGGGTGATGCCGGTCGCCGCTGAACTCGTGGCGCTGGCATCCGGTTTCCGGCTGGTCGTCACCGTCGAGGACGGCGGCCGGGCCGGCGGGCTCGGCTCGCTGGTCACCCGGGCGATGCAGGACGCCGACAGCGACGTGCCGGTGCGCACCATGGGGCTGCCCCAGCAGTTCTTCGAGCACGGCAGCCGCGGCCAGGTGCTGGCCGACGCCGGGCTCACCGAGCAGGACGTCGCCCGTCGGGTCGTCGAGTGGGCCGCCCGGCTCGCCGACCGCCCGAACGGCGCCAACACCGTCGCTCCGGTCTCCGACACCGAGGGCCAGCAGGTCGAGGGCCAGCAGCAGTGACCCCGCCGGTCGGTGCGTCGCTGGTCATCGCCGAGATCCAGGTCGCGCCGTCCCCGCCGGGCCGGCCGGACGACCGGCATGCGCACGTGGAGGCCGCGATCGCCGTCATCCGGGC
This sequence comes from Modestobacter lapidis, assembly GCA_019779905.1. GTDB lineage: Bacteria > Actinomycetota > Actinomycetes > Mycobacteriales > Geodermatophilaceae > Modestobacter > Modestobacter lapidis. The sequence continues at coordinate 91,334 of JABAKE010000003.1, forward strand.
TTCCGGGCTGCGCTGCGAGGTGGGTGCGCTGGGCACCACGCTGGAGGGCGACGCCGACACCGTCTGGGCCACGCTGCGCGCCGCGCACGAGGCGATGCTGGCGGCCGGTGCGACGGCGGGAATCTCGCACGTCAAGGTGGCGACGGTGAACCGCACCATGGACAGCCTCACGCACAAGTTCCGCTGACCCACCGCTCGTGCCGACCTCGCCGCGCGTGAGGAGGTAGGGGAGTCGACGCGGGTGGACCTGGTCGGCCCGGGGGCCGGATGGCGCGGCACGCCGCTGGCGCTGCCGCTGCACGACGACCTGCACATCGTCATCGCGAGCGATCGGAACGCGAACAGCCAGCTGTCGCAGGCGACGTTCACCACGGACTGAGCCCCGTCGCTGCGCCGCCTCAGCCGGCGGCGATCGCCTCGACCAGCAGGTCGCGGGTCAGCTCGACCTGCCACTCCCGGGCCCCGCCGGCGCGCAGGACGGCGGCCACCGCGTCGGCGTCCGCCGGGGACGGTGGGCTCCAGACCAGGCGGCGCATCAGGTCCGGGGACAGCAGGTTCTCCACCGGCACCGACCACTCCTCGGACACCCGGGTCAGCCCGGCCCGGGCGACCTTCAGCCGGGCCGCGGCCGCCGGGTCGCGGTCGGCCCAGCGGTTCGCCGGCGGCGGGCCGTCACCGGGACGGCTGTGCGGCGGCAGCTCGCCCTCGGGGATCGCGCGGCCACGGGCCAGGGCGCCGAACCAGGTACCCACCAGCTTGCGGTTGGCCCGGCCGCGGAACACCGGCAGCTCGAGCAGCGCGCTCTCGGTCTTCGGATCGGCCTGCACCGCCGACACGATCGCCGCGTCGGGCAGCACCCGCCCCGGCGCGATGTCGCGGCGCCGGGCCAGCTCGTCGCGGGCCTGCCACAGCGACCGGAGCATCCCCAGCTGCCGGCGGTTGCGCAGCCCCTGCATGCCGGAGGTGCGCCGCCACGGGTCGACCCTGGCGGCGGGCGGGCCGGCGGCGAGGATCGCCTGGAACTCCTGCCGCGCCCACTCGGTCTTGCCCTGGTCGGCGAGGATCGCGGCCAGCGCGTCGCGCAGGTCGACCAGCACCTCGACGTCGAGCGCGGCGTAGACCAGCCAGTCCCGGGGCAGCGGGCGGGTGCTCCAGTCGGCGGCCGAGTGGCCCTTCTGCAGCGCGAAGCCGAGCAGCGACTCGACCACCGGGCCCAGCCCCACCCGGGGCAGGCCGGCCAGCCGCGCGGCGAGTTCGGTGTCGAACAGCCGGCCGGGCACGAGCCCGATCTCGGCCAGGCAGGGCAGGTCCTGGTTGGCGGCGTGCAGCACCCACTCGGTGTCGGCGATGGCCTCCTGGACGACCGAGAGGTCGGGCAGCGGGACCGGGTCGACGAGGCCGGTGCCCGAGCCGGTGCGGCGCAGCTGGACGAGGTAGGCACGCTGCCCGTAGCGGTAGCCCGACGCGCGCTCGGCGTCCACGGCCACCGGGCCGGTGCCGGCGGCCAGCGCCGCGGCGTAGTCGACCAGCGCGGTCGAGGTGTCGATGACCGGGGGGAGCCCGTCGCGCGGGGCCAGCAGGGGAACGGCGGTGGGCTCGTCGGGAGCCTCCGCGTCCGCACCCGCGATGGGGGCGGCGACGGTCGGCTCCTCCGGGGTGCCGGCGCCGGACAGGTCGGTGCTCAGCAGAGCACCCCCGTGACCGGTGCGAGGCGGACGCCGGCGGCCCGGTACAGGCCCAGCGACATCCGGCCTCCCGTCATCGGCCGGTCGGAGGTGACCGGCGCGTCCGGTGCGGCTCCGAGCGGCCGCACCGGGGTTTCGTGGGGGGAGTCTAGGCGCCGGTGCCGACGGTCTGCCCGCCCGCGCCCAGCAGGTGCACGCCTTCCGGCGGCAGGCCCGCTGCCTGGGCGAGCACCTCGAGGTAGGCGCGCAGGTGCCGGTCCAGCGTGGTGCCCTCCGCCGTCCAGGACGCGCGGATCTCGACGTCCACCGAGTGCTCGGGGGCGGCGATCTCGCCGAAGCGGGTGGAGGCGGTCCGGGTGACGGTGCCGCCCACGTGGTGGTGCTCGGCGCCGCTGTCGGCCAGGGCGTCGGTGAGCCAGCTCCAGGCGACCTCGGAGAACATGGCGTCGTCCACCATGTGCTCGTCGGTGACCGCGGTGACGTAGCCGACGCAGCGGGTGGTACCGGCCCACGCCTGGTGTCCGGCCGGGTCGAACAGCACGATGAACCGGCCGCTGGCGATCTCGACCTCGTCGTCGCCGTCGGGCTCGCCGACGGTCAGCGCGACCGCGTGGGCGTAGGGCGCCAGCCGCTGCGGCGCCGGGATGTGCTCGACGACCACCTCGGGGCGGACCCGGACGGTGGACAGCGCCTCGAGGGCGGCCCGGAACGGGGCAGGGACCTGCACGTCGTCGTCGGGACGGGTGCGTTGCGGAGCCACCTGCGCAGGGTAGGTCCGATCGGGCGCCCGGCGGGGTCCCGACGCGCCGCCGTGGGCCGCCGGGGCCGTCTGGGAGCATCGACCCCGTGGGAACACCTGGAGGACCGTCCGCGACCCCCGGCCCCGCCGACTCGGACCTCGTCCGCGCCGCGCGCGGCCTGCCCGTCTCCCGCACGCCGGTGTGGTTCATGCGCCAGGCCGGGCGCTCGCTGCCGGAGTACCGGGCGCTGCGCGCCGGGACGGCGATGCTGCAGGCCTGCCAGGACCCCGACCTGGTCACCGAGATCACCATGCAGCCGGTCCGCCGGCACGGGGTGGACGCCGCGATCCTGTTCTCCGACATCGTGCTGCCGTTGGTGGTGGCCGGCGTCGACATCGAGATCAAGCCCGGGATCGGCCCGGTCGTCGCGCACCCGGTGCGCACCGTCGCCGACGTCGACGCGCTCCCGCCGCTGGAACCCGACCGGCTGGACTTCCTGGTCACCGCGGTCCGCCGGCTGGTCGCCGAGCTCGGCCCCACACCGCTGATCGGCTTCGCCGGTGCCCCGTTCACCCTGGCCACGTACCTGATCGAGGGCGGCCCCTCCAAGGAGCACGCCCGCACCAAGGCCTTCATGTACGCCGAGCCCGCGGCCTGGCAGCGGCTGCTGGAGCACCTCGCCGTCTCCGCGGCCGTCTTCCTCCGGGCCCAGATCGGCGCCGGCGCGTCGGCCGTCCAGCTGTTCGACTCCTGGGCCGGGGTGCTGTCGGCCGCCGACTACGCCGAGCGGGTGCTGCCGCACTCCCGGGCGGTCTTCGACGGGCTCGGCGACGCGGACGTGCCGCGGGTCCACTTCGGCGTGGGCACCGGGGAGCTGCTGCCGCTGATCGGTGACGCCGGTGCCGACATGGTGGGCGTCGACTGGCGGGTGCCGCTGGACGAGGCCGCCCGCCGGGTCGGACCCGGCTACTCGCTGCAGGGCAACCTCGACCCCGCCGTGCTGCTGGCCGACCGGGCCACCGTCGACCGGGAGGTCACCCGGGTCGTGCAGCAGGGCCGCGCCGCCCGCGGGCACGTCTTCAACCTCGGCCACGGTGTGCTGCCCGACACCGACCCCGGCGTCCTGACCCACGTGGTCGAGCTGGTGCACGAGCTCTCGCAGCGATGACCCCGCCCACCCCTTCCGCCCGATGACCCGGCTGGTCGTCGTCGGCGCCGGCATCACCGGGCTCACCGCCGCCTACGAGTGGCACCGCGCCCGCCCCGACGACGAGGTCGTCGTCCTGGAGGCGTCGGGCCGGATCGGCGGCAAGCTCGACCGGGTCCGGCTGGCCGGACAGTGGTACGACACCGGACCCGAGGCGATGCTCGCCCGGGTGCCCGAGGCGGTGCAGCTGGTCGAGGACCTCGGGCTGGCCGGCCAGCTGGTCGCGCCGGCCACCACGCAGGCGTCGATCGTCCTGCCCGACGGCCGGCACCCGCTGCCGCCGGGCACGGTCCAGGGCGTGCCGACCTCCGCGGACGGCTTGGACGGCGTGCTCACCCCGGCCGGGGTGGCCCGGGTGCGGGCCGAGGCCGACCTGCCGCCGCTGCACCTCGACCCGAACGGCGACGTGACAGTGGGCGGGCTGCTCCGCGAGCGGCTCGGCGACGAGGTGGTCGACCGGCTGGTCGAGCCGCTGCTCGGCGGGGTCTACGCCGGCCGGCCCGACGACCTCTCGCTGGCCGCCACCATGCCGGCGCTGGCCGCGCAGCTGCGCCGGGCACCGTCGGTGCTCGCCGGGGCGCTCGCCGCCCGCGAGGCCGGTGCGCGCAGCCGCGGCGACGCCGACGGGCCGGTGTTCGTCACCGTCGCCGACGGGATCGGCTCGCTGCCCGCCGCCCTCGTCGCGGCGTCCCGGGCCGACATCCGGCTGCGCACCCCGGCGCACGCGCTGCGCCACTCCGGCTCCGGGTTCGAGCTGTCGGTCGGCCCGGCCGGGTCGCCGCACATCCTGACCGCGGACGCGGTGGTCGTCACCGCACCGGCCGGCAAGGCCGCCCGGCTGCTCGCCGGCGTCGCCCCCGGAGCGGAGGAACCGTTGCGGGGCATCCCGTACGCGTCGATGGCCGTGGTCGCCATGGCGTTCCCCGCCCAGCCGGTGGCCGCCGGATCCGGGCTGCTCGTGCCGCCGGTGACCGGGCGGCTGGTGAAGGGCGTGACGATCTCCTCGGCCAAGTGGCCGCACCTGTCCGGGGGCGCCGACGGCGCCGGGGTGCTGCGGGTGCGGTCGTCGGTGGGCCGGTACCGCGACGAGTCGCAGCTGCAGCGGTCCGACGAGGACCTCACCGCGGCCGTCGTCGCCGACGTCGCCGACCTGCTCGACCTCGAACGCCCCGAGCCGCTGGAGACCCACCTGGTCCGGTGGGGCGGGGGGCTGCCGCAGTACCTGGTCGGGCACCCGCAGCGGGTCACCGCCGTCCTGGACGCCGTCGGGGCCGTGCCCGGGCTGGCCGTCGCCGGTGCCGCCTACGGCGGCGTCGGGGTGCCGGCCTGCATCCGGGGCGCCCGCCGCGCCGTCGCGGCGCTGCTGTGAGCGCTCCGGCCCGCGTGCGCGGGGCCGCGATCACCGTCGCACCGGTGGTCTTCGTGCTGCTCTGGAGCACCGGTTTCGTGGGTGCCAAGTACGGCCTGCCCTACGCCGAGCCGTTCACCTTCCTGGCCCTGCGGCTGGCGCTGGCCGGGATGCTGCTGGCCGGGATCGCCGTCGTCCTGCGGGCCGCCTGGCCGGCGAACCGGGCGCAGACCGGCCGGGCCGGCGTGGCCGGTCTGCTGCTGCACGCCGGCTACCTCGGGGGCGTGTTCTTCGCCATCGACTCCGGCCTGCCGGCGAGCGTGGCCGCGGTCGTGGTGAGCCTGCAGCCGGTGCTGACCGCGGCGCTGGCCACCCGGCTGCTCGGTGAGCGGCTGGTGGCGGTGCAGTGGCTGGGGCTCGTGCTCGGCGTCGGCGGCGTGGCGCTGGTCCTCGCCCCCGGGCTGGCCAGCGCGGCGGGGGACGAGGGCTCGTTCCCGCCGGTCGGCGTCGCGTCCTGCCTGGTGGCCCTGTTGTGCGGCACGGCCGGGACGCTGTGGCAGAAGAAGCACGGCGACCACATCCCGCTGCTGTCCGGCACCGCCGTGCAGTACGCCGCGGCCGCCCTCGCCCTGGTCGCCGTCGCCGGCCTGACCGAGAGCATGACGATCGAGTGGACCGCCGACTTCGTCCTCGCCCTGGTCTGGCTGGTGCTGCCGCTGTCCCTCGGCGCCGTCCTGCTGCTGCTGTTCCTGCTGCGCCGCGGCAGCGCCTCCGGGGTATCCAGCCTGCTGTACCTGGTGCCGCCGGCCACCGCCGTCGAGGCCTACCTGCTGTTCGGCGAGGAGCTGCCGCTGCTGTCGCTGGCCGGGGTGGTGGTCACCACCGTCGGCGTGGCGCTGGTCCTGCGGCCACCCCGACGCCGGACGACGTCCCCCCGCTGACCGTCCCGGCGGCCGCGCGACAGGGCTCCTGGCGGGCGCGCGACAATGGGCACATGAGCGAGCAGCAGACCGGAGAGCGCAGCATCGGTAAGCGGGCGAACGAACTCAACGCCCAGATCCGCTACACGATGTGGTCGGTGTTCAAGCTGGCCCGCCCGCTCGGCGACGACCAGCGGGCGGCCGCTGCCGACGAGGTCACCGCCCTGTTCGCGGAGCTGGCCGGCAAGGACGTCGTCGTCCGCGGGGTCTACGACGTGGCCGGTCTGCGGGCCGACGCCGACCTGATGATCTGGTGGCACGCCGAGCGGGTCGAGGCGCTGCAGGAGGCCTACGGTCGGCTCCGCCGCACCGCCCTGGGCCGGCACCTCGAGCCGGTGTGGTCGCAGCTGGCGCTGCACCGCCCCGCCGAGTTCAACCTCAGCCACATCCCCTCGTTCCTCGCCGACGAGGAGCCGCGCCGCTTCGTCTGCGTCTACCCCTTTGTGCGGTCCTACGAGTGGTACCTGCTGCCCGACGAGGAGCGGCGCGACATGCTCAAGGAGCACGGCATGCAGGCCCGGCCGTATCCCGACGTCCGGGCCAACACCGTCGCCTCCTTCGGCCTCGGCGACTACGAGTGGATGCTCGCCTTCGAGGCCGACGAGCTGCACCGCATCGTCGACCTCATGCGCGATCTGCGGGCCAGCCGCGCCCGCCGGCACGTCCGCGAGGAGGTGCCGTTCTACACCGGCACCCGCAAGCAGGTCGCGGAGCTGGTCGCCGACCTGCCGTGAGGTGCACATCGTCATCCTCCGGATGACACCGCGGCCAGGTGCCGTGCCCCTGGTGAGCTGAGCCGTTTCCTGCGTGCCCGTCGGGAGGCCTCCGGCCTCCGCGACGGGTCCGCAGACGGCCCTGGCGGGCCGGTATGGCGTCCGCGCCCTACATCGCCGCCGGCCACCAGCCTCCTCCGTCGGCGAGGTGCACAGCACAGCGCCCCCGCCCGTGATCCCGGGCGGGGGCGCTGTCGTGCGTGGTGCTGCGGGGAACTCAGCCCTCGCTGGGGGCCAGCGCGATGCTCACCGAGTTGATGCAGTAGCGGTCGCCCGTGGGCGTCTGCGGTGCGTCCTCGAACACGTGCCCGAGGTGGCTGTGGCAGCTGCCGCAGAGCACCTCGGTACGCAACATGCCGTAGCTACGGTCGTCGCGGAGAACGACGTTGTCGCGCACGGACGGCTCGTAGAACGAGGGCCAGCCGCAGTGGGAGTCGAACTTCGTCTCCGAGCGGAACAGCTCGGCGCCGCAGGCGCGGCAGGAGTAGACACCGGCCGTCTTCGTGTCGACGTACTCGCCGGTGTAGGGCCGTTCGGTCCCGGCCTCGCGGAGGACGGCGTACTCCTCCGGCGACAGCTGGGCGCGCCACTCCTCGTCGGTCCTGACGACCTGGGGCTGCTGGGCGGATGTGGTCATGTCTCCACCGTACGGCGGGCGCGCCACCCGTGCGCCGCCCCTCGGGGTTCGCACGGCCGATCGTGTCTGCGCAGGTCAGCGCGGCATGACCGGACTGTCAGCAGCACGTCACGGGACGGATCGGAGCGGGACCGGCCGCTGTGCGGAGGCTGTGCATCGACGGCCGTCCGGCCGGGCAGCGGGGGGCTCGTACCGTGGACGGGCTGGGAGCGCCGCCCCCGCCATCCGATCGAGAGGACGTCATGACCGCGGACCAACCGCTGGACGACGTGTGGTTCACCCGCGACCTGCCCGTGCTGCGGGCCATCGTGCGGCTGCTGGACGAGCCGCCGCACGGGAGCGCCCCCTACCTGGGGGCCGTCGTGCCGGCCAGCGGGCTGCCGAAGCCGCAGGTGGTGTCGGCGGCCAACGCGCTGGTGGCCGCCGGCTACGTCGTGGCGCTGACCAACCACGCCGGTGACATCGTGCGCTTCACGTCGGCCTCGGCCGAGGCGCGCCGGCTGACCGGGCTGTGGCCGACCCCGCAGGGTGAGTGGGAGCGCCTGCTGGAGCAGCTGGCAGCTCGGGCCGCCGGGGCGATGACCGAGGTGGAGCGGCAGCGGTGGCAGGCGATGTGCGACGCCGCCGTCGCCCTGGGGCCCAACGACGGGGCGCTGCTGATGTCCGCGCTGATCGGCGGCTACGTCCCCCGCGCACGCTGACACCGTGGCCGGACGCGACAGTGCCCCCGCCCGGTTTCCCCGGCGAGGGCACTGTCGTTGGTCAGGTGGCTGGGATCAGCCGCCCACTCTGGGTCAGAGCGGGGCGACGTTCGCGGCCTGCGGGCCCTTCTGGCCCTGCTCGACGTCGAACGAGATGCGCTGGCCCTCGTCGAGCGAGCGGTACCCGCTGGTCTGGATGGCCGAGTAGTGGACGAAGACGTCCGGGCCGCCCCCGTCAGGGGTGGCGAAGCCAAACCCCTTCTCGGCGTTGAACCACTTCACTGTTCCTTCGGGCATTGCTCGCTCCTAGCTGAGGTCGTACGTCGGGGTCCTGCCATCTGCAGGGCCTTCCCGACGACTGAACCCTAGCCGCACATGCCCCCCTCGCGCTGCCCCGGACCCCCGATCGATGCAAATTCTTGCTGCCGGAGCCGCCGGCACCGGCCGGAGCGCCCCATCCCGGGCCCGTGCCGACCGGCTCAGCGCCGCTGAGCGGTGCCGCTGTCGTCGTCACGACGCACCGTGCCGGGAGCGAGCTTCTCGGCCTTGTCCTGCAGCTGCTGGGCGGCGGATCGTTCCTCCCGTGCGTGCCCCATGCGATCGCGGGCTTCCTGCTCGGCCCGGGCGGCGCGTTCCTCGACCTCGGCGCGCTCCCGGCGCGCGCGGGCCGCCTGCTCGTCGGCCAGGGCCTGCTCCTTGTCGGCGTTGGCCGCACGCACCTGCGCCTCCTGCATGTGGTCACGCGCCTGGGCGCGCTTGCGCTCCTTGCCCGCGCCGCCCCGCTTCGTCGCTGCCAGCGCGATCAGCGCCAGCAGCACCAGGACGGCGATCACGATCACCACGATGAGCCAGGTGTCCACGGGTCTTCCTCTCTCGGAGCCGGTGGTGGCGGATGCCCGCTGGTGCTGTCCGGGAAACCCTCGGTGACCAGCGCGGATGCCTCAGAGCAGACGTACGCGCGGAACGGCGTCCGGATCGGGCCGGGCCGCCGCCGGAGGGAGGGCCGGCATCGGGGAGCGCCAGCTGGCCACGGTGATCGGGCCCGCGTCGTCCCAGTCCTGACGGCGGTGCCACCTCGCGTCCCAGGCCAGCTCGCGCTGCTGCTCCCGGCGGTGGCGGCGCCAGCGGTCACCGGCCACGTCCAGCGCCACCAGGACGGCGGCGACCAGCGCAACCCACAGCAGGGCGTTCGTGACCGCGCTCGCGACGTCCAGTGCGGTGATCTGCGGCCAGCCGATCAGCTCGAGCTGGTACCCGACCATCTCGATGACGACGTACAGCACGCCGTACACGACGAACGAGGCGCGCATGGCCCGGGTCCTCCCTGATTCCGACCGACGGATCGATCAACGACAGGGAAGGGCGGCGGGACGAGTCCGGGCGGCACGTCCGGTGGGCGTGCTCACCCGGTTGGGTGAGCCCGGCCCGGAACGGCGTGCGGGGAGTGGCAGCCCGCCGCACGGGAACCGCCGGTCAGCGCACTCCGTCGCCCGGCCCTCCGCGGGGGCCGTGGCACACTCGCCCGACCCGACGACCAGTGAGGTGCCCCACATGCCCGTCCCGACCTTCGGCCTGTTCGACCACATCGAGGGCATCCCCGGAACCCCGACGCACCGGTTGCTGAAGGACCGCCTCGAGCTCTTCCGCACCGCGGACCAGGCCGGGTTCGCCAGCATCCACCTGGCCGAGCACCACGGGTCGGACCTGTCGCTGGCCCCGAACCAGGACCTCGTGGTGGCGGCCGCGTCGCAGATCACGAGCAGCATCCGGCTGGGCCCGATGGTCAAGCTGCTGCCGATGCACCACCCGGTCCAGCTGATCGAGGACATGTGCGTGGTGGACCAGCTCACCGAGGGGCGGCTGGACTACGGGGTCGGGCGGGGCGCGGTGCCGGCCGAGCACGCCTGGCACGGCAGTGACCACCGCGACGCCAAGGAGCGGTTCGTCGACACGCTGGGGATCATCGCCGACGCCCTGCGCACCGGGGAGATCTCCAGTGAGCAGAGCAGGTACCACGACTTCCCGACGATGCCGATGTCGACCAAGCCGTTCCAGGAGCACATCCCGTTCTGGTACCCGGGCAATCCCGAGACGGCCGGCCGGTACGGCATGAGCCTGATGTGGCCGGGCCCGATCAGCCCGGCGGCGTACGAGCTGTACGTGGAGAGCTGGGAGAAGCACAAGGGCGACCGGATCCGGCTGGAGGGCCCGGACGCCCGGCCGCAGGTGGCCTGCTCGATGCTGCTGGCGATCGCGGAGCGGGAGGAGGACGCCGTGGCCGTGGCCCGGCGCGGAGCGGACGGCCTGGGACGGCGGACGACATCGGCCCACCGCTTCGACCACACGGTGATCTCCGAGGACGAGCGGGCGGAGGTCATGGCTCCCCTCGGGAAGATCCTGGCGGGTCTGGAGATGTCGATCGGGCTGGGGGCCGGCACTCCGGCGCAGATCGCCGAGCGCTTCGCCGGCTTCCTCGAGCCCGGCATGGTCGACCGGGTCGTCCTCATGCTGCCGACCGGTGACATGACCATGGACGAGGCGCGGCGCTCGCTCGACCTGTTCGTCGAGCACGTCCAGCCGCAGCTGCAGCAGGCGTAGCCGGCGGCCGGCCGCCGCCCGGTCAGGCCGGGTCGGCGGCCGGCTTCTTCGCCCGGCTGGGCTGCACCCGCATCGGCTCGCCGGGCATCTTGGGGTAGTCGGGGGGGTAGGGCATCTCACCCATCCCGAGGTCCCGCTCCTGGCGATCGGCCAACTCGATCAGCGGCTCGATGCCGAAGGCGTGGTCGGCCAGCCCGGCGTGCCTGTCACCGACGGCGGCGAAGCGCGCCGGCATGGTGCGCACGTCGAAGTCGAACGGGGAGACGTCGGGCAGCTCGTCCCAGTCGACCGGCGCGGAGACGGGCGCGTGCGGCTTGGGCCGGATGGAGTAGGCGCTCGCGATCGTGCGGTCACGGGCCATCTGGTTGTAGTCGATGAAGATCTTCTCGCCGCGCTCCTCCTTCCACCAGTTCATCGTCACGCGGTCGGGCAGGCGCCGCTCCAGCTCGCGGCCGAACGCGATCACCGCACGCCGCACCTCGGGGAAGGTCCAGCGCGGCTGGATCGGCACGTAGACGTGCACTCCGCGGCCACCGGAGGTCTTCGGCCAGCCCTCCATGCCGAACTCGTGGAGCAGTTCCCGCACGTGCGGGGCCACCCATACCGCGTCGGAGAAGTCGGTGCCCGGCTGCGGGTCCAGGTCGATCCGGATCTGGTCGGGTTGCTCGACGTCGGTCCTGGATACCGGCCACGGGTGGAACGTCAGCGTCCCGAGGTTGGCGCACCAGGCGACGACGGCGACCGAGTCGGGGGCGATCTCGTCGGCGGTGCGCCCGCTGGGAAAGGTGATGTGCGCCGTCGGCACCCAGTCGGGGGCGTTCTTGGGCACCCGCTTCTGGTAGAACGCGTCACCGGTGTTGTCGATCCGGGTGGAGATCCGCGCCCCCTCGAACACCCCGCCCGGCCAGCGCTCCAGCGTCGTGGGCCGGTCCCGCAGCGCGAGCAGGATCCCCGGCCCGACGGCGATGAAGTACTCGACGACGTCGATCTTGCGGAGGCCCTGGTCGGCGAAGTACGGCTTCTCCGGATTGCTGACCCGTACCTCGTGGCCGTCCACCTGCAGGACGACGGCATCCTTGCTGCTGGCCATGCGGGCTCCGATCAGGTCAGGCCGGGCAGGTGAGCCCGTCGGCGGGCACGACCAGGTCGATGAGGTACGCGTTCACGGCCGCGGTCACGCAATCGGTCTTGGGATAGGCAGTGTGCCCGCTGCCGTCCCAGGTGAGCAGCACCCCGCTCGTGAGGTCCTCGGCCAGGTCCACTGCGCCCTGCAGCGGTGTCACCGGGTCACCGCGCGTGCCGATGACGACGATCGGCGCGCTGCCCTCGGCGTCGCGCTCGGGCAGCGGCGTGCGCGGGGCATCCCAGGCCGAGCACGTGTAGAGGCTGGTCGCGGCGCCCGCGCCGAACAGCGGGTAGCGCGCGCTCCAGTCCGCGACGAGGGCGCGGACCTCCTCGCCGGTGAACTCGGCTGCGGTGTCGGCGCAGGTGATCGTGCGGTTCGCGTCGATGACGTTGCTGTAGGTGCCGTCGGCGTTCCGGCCGGTGTGGGTGTCGGCGAGGGTGAGGATGCCGGCGGAGTCGCCGTTGCGGGCACTGGCCAGCGACTGCGCCAGCTGCGGCCAGGCGCTCGGCTGATACAGCGCCGAGCGCACCCCGGTGAGCACCAGCCCGGGGGTCGCCTGCCGGGTCTCGCCGGGCCGGCTGCTGGGGATGGGCGCGGCGGCGGCCTGGGCCAGCACGTCGTTCAGGAACTGCCGCGGGTCGGGGCCGACGGGGCAGCCGCCGACCAGGCCGGTGCAGTTGGCCGCGAAGGCGTTGAAGGCGTCCTCGAAGCCGCGGGCCCGCGCCTCCGCGTCGCCCTGGGCGTCGGTGTCGGGGTCGACCGCGCCGTCGAGGACCAGGGCCCGCACGTTCTCGGGGAACAGCTCGGCGTAGGTGGAGCCCAGCGTGCTGCCGTAGGAGTAGCCGAGGTAGGTCAGTTGCTCGTCCCCGAGCGCCTGGCGCACCAGGTCCATGTCCCGGGCGGCGGCCACGGTGTTGAAGGCACCCAGCGTGGTGTCGTACTGCTCGGCGCACCCGGCAGCGACCTCCTCGGCCATCGTGAACGCCGCGTCGAGCTGCTCGGCCGTGGTCGGCCGTGGCTCGGCCGCGGTGATCGCGTCCTTCTGCTCGTCGCTGATGCACTCGACCGGCGTGGACAACCCGACGCCGCGGGGGTCGAGCCCGACGATGTCGAAGCGGTTGAGGACCTCGATCGGCAGGGTGAGCGCCGACTGGACCGCCGCGTCGGTGGCCGAGACGCCCGGACCACCGGGGTTCACCAGCAGCGAGCCGATCCGGTCGGTCTGCCCGGCGAGCACCGCCTTGACCAGGAACAGCTGCAGGGTCGGGCCGCCGGGGTCGGCGTGGTCGACCGGCACGGACGTCGTGCCGCAGGAGAACATGAGATCCCGCTCGGAGCCCGGCCGGCCGGCGACGATCGTCGAGATCTCGGCGTCGCAGTCGGTCCAGTCGATCTCGTCGGCCTCGGCCGTCGCGGGCGCGGCACTGGACGAGCTCGCGGTCGGCTGGGTGTCGTCGTCGGACGACGTGCAGCCCACCAGGGCCAGCACGGTGGCCGGGACGAGTCCGGCGGCGGCCAGCAGGCGGCGGGTGACGGTCACGATCACCCAGGGTAAAGGTCGGCCGGGCCGGGCACACCGATCAGCCGCCCAGGACCTCGGCGAGGTCGTAGCGCACCGGGACCTCGAGCTGGTCGTAGGTGCAGGAGCGGGCCTCGCGGTCGGGGCGCCAGCGCAGGAAGTGCCCGGTGTGCCGGAGCCGGCTGCCCTCCAGCTGGTCGTACTTGATCTCCACCACGAGCTCGGGGCGCAGCGGCACCCAGGACAGGTCCTTCCCGGCGTTCCAGCGACTCGTCGCCCCGGGCATCCGGTGCTCGGTTTCGTTCTCCACCTGGGCGTTCGCCCAGTCCTGCCACGGGTGGTCACCGAGCGCGTCGGCCCGGAACGGGGCGAGCTCCGCCACCAGCTCGGCGCGGCGCTTCATCGTGAACGAGGCCGCGACCCCGATGTGCTGCAGCGTCCCGGCACCGTCGTAGAGGCCCAGCAGCAGCGACCCGACCACCGGGCCGCTCTTGTGCCAGCGGAATCCGGCGACCACGCAGTCGGCGGTGCGCACGTGCTTCACCTTGGTCATCAGCCGCTGGTCGGGGGCGTAGCGCAGGTCGGCGCGCTTGGCGATGACGCCGTCCAGGCCGGCGCCCTCGAACTCGGCGAACCACCGCTGGGCCAGCTCGGCGTCCTGGGTCACGGAGGTGACGTGCACCGGCGCCTGCGTGCCGGACAGCGCCGCCCGCAGCCGGGCCTGCCGCTCGCCGAACGGGGTGTCCAGCAGCGACTCGTTCCCGAGGGCCAGCAGGTCGAAGGCGACGAAGGACGCCGGCGTCTCCGCGGCCAGCCTGTCCACCCGCGAGGCCGCGGGGTGGATGCGCTGCAGCAGCGACTCGAAGTCCAGCCGGTTCCCGCGCGGGACGACGATCTCGCCGTCGACCACGCAGCGCTCGGGCAGCTGGGCCTTCGCCGCCGCGACCACGTCCGGGAAGTAGCGGGTCAGCGGGCGCTCATTGCGGCTGCCCAGCTCCACCTCGTCGCCGTCGCGGAACACGATGCAACGGAAACCGTCCCACTTCGGCTCGTAGAACAGGTCGTCGCCGGTGGGCAGCTTCGCCGCGGGCTTGGCGAGCATCGGCTTGACCGGCGGGAGCACGGGCAGGTCCATGGGGGCAGTCAAGCAGCACCGGGCGGTGCCGGGCCGGCCAGCGCGTACCGGGTGAACAGGTAGCCGCCCTCCTCGAGCACCTGGACCAGCTCCGCAGCTGCCGGCCCGGGCAGGGGCGGGCCCGCCAGGAGGCCTGGTCCGCCGCCCACCAGCAACGGGGCCACGGACAGGTCGAGCTCGTCGACGACGCCGGCGGCCAGCGCGGCGGCGAACAGCGCCGGTCCGCCCTCGCAGACCAGCTGGGCCAGGCCGCGATCGGCGAGGGCGTCGACCGCCGAGGGCAGGTCGACGTCGTCGTCCCCGCAGACGAGCACCTGCACGCCGGCGGCGGCCAGCGCGGCCCGCCGGCCGGCGTCCGCGGCGGCGCAGGTGACCAGCACGGTGGGGGAGACCGCGTCGGTGACCAGCTGCGCGTCCGGGGCCAGGGACGCCCGCCGGGACACAACCACGACCGGCGCGGTCGGCCGGCTGCCCAGCGCGGTCCGCAACCGGCCGACGGGGGAATCGGCCAGCACCGGCCGGTAGCCCTCGGCGGCGGCCGTGCCGTGCCCGACGAGGACGGCGTCGGCCAGCGCCCGGAGGACCCGGAACACCCGCCGGTCGCCGTCGGACCCCAGCCCGCCGCTGCGCCCGGCCACGCTGATGGCGCCATCCAGGGCCGCGACGAAGTTGACCCGCACGTGCCGGCCGCCCGGCAGCCGGTACGCCTCGGCCAGCCCGCGCTCGTCGACCGGCCCGGGCGAGGGCAGCAGCCGCTGCACCGTCAGCGGGTGGTCAGCACGGCGGCGCTCTCCGCCGGCAGCGTCACGGTGTCGTCGTCCAGCACCGGCAGCTCCGCGGTGGCGAACAGCACCCCGGTCGCCGGGACGTCGAGGTCGATCTCGCGCGGCTGGTCGGACAGGTTCGCGACCACCCGCAGCGAGCCGCGGTACACGACCAGCCAGCGGTCCGCGTCGTCCCAGTGCACCTGCACGGCCGACAGGTCGGGGTCGACGAGGTCGGGGTGCGCCGCGCGCAGCGCGAGCAGCGCCTTGTGCACCTCGAAGAGCTCCGCGTGCGGCGCCCGGCCCAGCTCGGACCAGTCCAGCTTGGAGCGGGTGAACGTCTCCGGGTCCTGCGGATCCGGGACGACGGCGGCGTCCCAGCCGTGCGCGGCGAACTCGCCGATCCGGCCCTCGGCGGTGGCCCGGCCCAGCTCGGGCTCGGGGTGGCTGGTGAAGAACTGCCACGGCGTGCTCGCGCCCCACTCCTCGCCCATGAACAGCATCGGGGTGAAGGGGCTGGTCAGCACCAGGGTGGCGCCGGCCGCGAGCAGGCCGGGGGAGAGCGAGGCGGAGATCCGGTCGCCGACGGCGCGGTTGCCGATCTGGTCGTGGTCCTGCAGGTAGCCGACGAACTTCCAGCCGGGCAGGCTCGCGGTGTCGACCGGGCGGCCGTGGTGCCGGCGGCGGAAGCTCGACCAGTCGCCGGCGTGGAAGAAGGCGCCGGTCAGCGTCCTGGCGACCGCGCCGATGCCGGCCGCGGCGAAGTCGGCGTAGTAGCCCTGTTCCTCACCGGTCAGCGTGGCGTGCAGCGCGTGGTGGAAGTCGTCGCTCCACTGCGCGTCCAGGCCGGTGCCGCCCGCCACCCGGGGGGTGACCATCCGCGGATCGTTGAGGTCGCTCTCGGCGATGAGCGTCAACGGCCGGCCCTCGGCGACCGACAGCCGGTCGACCTCGGTGGCCATCTCCTCGAGCAGGTGGGTGGCGCGCTCGTCGACCAGCGCGTGCACCGCGTCCAGCCGGAGCCCGTCGACGTGCATGTCGCGCAGCCACATCAGCACGTTGTCCAGGATGTAGCGGCGCACCTCGTCGGACTCCGGGCCCGACAGGTTGATCGACTTGCCCCAGCTGTTCGCGCCGCCCTCCGCGAAGATCGGGAAGAACTCCGGCAGGTAGTTCCCCGACGGCCCGAGGTGGTTGTAGACGACGTCCTGGATCACGCCCAGACCGCAGCCGTGGCAGGCGTCGACGAAGCGCTGGTAGGCCTCGGGCCCGCCGTAGGTCTCCTGGACGGCGTACCAGGCGACGCCGTCGTAGCCCCAGTTGTGCGTGCCGTTGAACGCGTTGACCGGCAGCAGCTCGACGAAGCCCACGCCCAGCTCGACCAGGTGGCCGAGCCTGCCGATCGCGGCATCGAAGGTGCCCTCGGGGGTGAACGTGCCGACGTGCAGCTCGTAGACGGCGCTCCCGGCCAGCGGACGGCCGGTCCAGCTGGAGTCACCCCACGGGTACGCCGAGGGGTCGAAGCGGCGGGACAGCCCGTGCACGCCCTCGGGCTGGCGGCGCGAGCGCGGGTCGGGGCGCGGTGTCTCGTCGTCGTCGAGCAGGAAGCCGTAGTCGGCCTCCGGGGCCGCATCCACGGTGGCCCGCCACCAGCCGGCGTCGTCGCGCTGCATGTCGGAGATCGTGCCGTCGACGGTGACGCGCACCCGTTCCGGCAGCGGGGCCCAGACGGAGAACTCGGCGGGCGAGGCGGACGGTGCTGCCATGGGAACTCCTGCTCGGATCGCGGCGGTGCGGCTCCGACGGAGCCTGGCCGATCATGCCCGCCACGGGCGGCGCCAACCGTGGGGTGCCCCACGATCGCGCCCCGGAGGCGGCCGGAGGACGACGTCCTCCGGCCGCCCGGGTGTCACAGCGCCAGCTGCTGGCCCACCCGGATCACGTGCGGGTTCGGCACCGTGGCGGAGTTGCGGCCGTGCAGCTCCTGCCAGCTGGTGCCGTGCGCGGCGGCGATCTCCGCCAGCGTGTCACCGGGACGCACCGTGTAGGTGTCGCCCGAGGCCGCGGGCGCGGGCGCGGGCGCCGCAGCAGGCGCCGGTGCCGGTGCCGGGGCGGGGGCAGCGGCCGCCGGGGTCGTGCCGTCGCGCAGTTGCTTGCCGCACGTCGGCCAGGCGCCGACGCCCTGGGTCAGCAGCACCCGCTCGGCGACCTCGACCTGCTGCGCCGGCGTGGCCAGGTCGGCGCGCGGAGCGAACTCGCCGCCGCCGTGGCCCAGCCACGTGGGCGAGCTGAACTGCAGCCCGCCGTAGTAGCCGTTGCCGGTGTTGATCTGCCAGTTGCCGCTGGACTCGCACTGGGCGACGCCGGACCAGTCGTAGTGCGACGCCGAGGCGGGCCCGGCGAGGACGCCGATCCCGAGGGCGGCGGCGCCGACCGCGACCGTTCCGGCGCGGAGTGCGCTGCGGCGGGCGCGGCTCATGGAGAGGTGGGACATGGGTGATCCTCCGATCACCGCCTGCGGGGTTAGCTGTCGGGTTCGGGCGAATCGGTGCCCGGCCGCTCGCACCCCCGGAAGGGCGCGGCACGGCTTCACCCCGAGACACGCGCTGCGCGTCGGAAGTGGGTTCCCCGTCCCCGTCCTGGGTGGGTCGGTGTCAGGCTGCCGGCGGACGGGGCTCGGCGGTCCGGTGCCTCGCGCCCGTCCGGTGTGGCCCAGGCGCTCTCCCACTGTGAACGAAACCGCCCGGTTCCGCTTCGGTCCGGATCGCTCGGTCCGACATCCGCCCAGCTCGGGCTCCGACAGGCCGGGCCGGAGACGCCGCAGCGTCCCCGGCCTGTAACCCTGCGTTAGTGATCGGCCTCCTGCAGGGACCCACCGCGAGCGTGCGAGTGGTGGGGGGCAGGGGGTCCTTCTTTAGTCGCGGGCGAGCAGTGCGACCGGCAGGCGGGTGAGTAGCTCGGAGACCGCGGCGCCGGACGCGTCGGAGACCACCCGGCTGCCGGTGAGCAGGTCCCGCCACGAGCCGGTGGGCAGGTGCAGCGCGGTATCGCCCCAGCCGGTGCCCGCCAGGCGCACCGGCAGCCGGGTCGCGACGGTGACGGCGCCGCCGCGGTCGAAGGCGACGACGGAGTCCGCCGCCGTTCCGGTGGCCTCGACCGGCGTGTAGCCGCCGAAGGCCTCGGGGACGTCGCGGCGGTGCCGCAGCGCCCGCGAGACGACCAGCAGCTTGGCGGCACCGGTGTCGTCCACGGGCGGTATCCAGCCCTCGTCGAGCCGGGCCAGCGACGAGCGCCGCAGGTCGTAGTCGACCGGACGCCGGTTGTCCGGGTCGACCAGCGAGAAGTCCCACAGCTCGGTGCCCTGGTAGACGTCCGGAACGCCGGCGATGGTCAGTTGCAGGAGCTTCTGCGCCAGCGAGTTCGACCAGCCGAACGGTGCGATCCGCGCCACGAACCGGTCGACCTCCGTGGCGGTCGTCGGGTCGTCGAAGGCGGCGTCGACCAGCGCGTGCAGCTGGTCCTCGAACTCCTGCACCGGGTTCGTCCAGGTCGTCGAGGTGCCGGCCTCGCGGGCGGCCTTCTCCACGTAGGCGTGCGCGCGCTCCCGGGACAGCGGCCACGCCCCGACCAGGTTCTGCCACACCAGGTGGGCGAGCGAGCGGTCGGCCAGCGGGTGCCGATCGAGCCAGCCGCGAACCAGCCCGGCCCACTCGGTGGGCAGCTCGGCCAGCACCGCCAGCCGGGCCCGGACGTCCTCGCTGCGTTTGGTGTCGTGGGTGGACAGCGTGGTCATCGACTCCGGCAGCCGCTCGGCGCGCAGCCGCTGGGCGGCGTGGAAGTCGGCCACCGTCGTCCCGAACCGGGCCGGGTCGCCACCCACCTCGTTGAGCGCGACGAACCGCGCCCACCGGTAGTAGGCGCTGTCCTCGACGCCCTTGGCCATCACCGGGCCCGACGTCTGCTCGAACCGGGTGGCCAGCTCGGAGCCGGCGGTACCCAGCAGTGGGTGCAGGGCATCGACCGCGGCGGTGAGCTCGGGACGGCGCTCCCGGACCGCGCGCACCATCTCGTCGAGGTGCTCGCGGCCGTCGGGCAGGTAGCTGCGGTACACCGGGAAGCCGGCCAGCAGCTCGGCGAGGCCCTCGGTGACCAGCTCGGCCGGCACCCCGGGCAGCTCGCCGACGATCCGGGTCAGCCGGGCCACCTCGGAGCCGAGCATGCCGTCGGTGACCTCGCGCTTGCACATCCGCACCAGCTGCGCGTAGTCCACCCGCGTGCCGGCCAGCTCGGTGTCCAGCGCGGTCAGCGCCGGCTCGCCGGCCGGGTCGACCAGTACCCGGTCGACCTCGGCGAGGGCGTCGTAGCCCGTCGTCCCGGCCGTCGCCCAACCGGCGGGCAGCTGCTCGCCGGGCTCGAGGATCTTCTCCACGACCGTCCACCGGTGCCCGGACAGCCGGGCCAACGCGTCCAGGTACGCCCTCGGGTCGGCGAGGCCGTCGGGGTGGTCGATCCGCAGCGCGTCGACGGCCCCGGACTCCACCAGCTGGCCGACCAGCTCGTGGGTGGCGGCGAAGACGGCGGGGTCCTCGGCGCGCAGCCCGGCGAGGGTGTTGATCGCGAAGAACCGGCGGTAGTTCAGCTCCGCGTCGGCCCGGCGCCAGTCGACCAGCTCGTAGTGCTGGCGGTCGTGGACGGCGACCGGGTCGTCGCCGTCCCGGGCGGTGCCCGGTGCGACCGGGAACCGGTTGTCGTAGTAGCGCAGCTCCCACTCGCCGTCGGCCCGGACCAGCTCCAGCGTGGCCAGGTCCTCGGCGGAGCCGAGCACCGGCAGCCGCACCCGGCCGCCCCCGAAGTCCCAGTCGACGTCGAAGGCGTCGGCGTGCGGGCTGTCCCGGCCGAGCTTGAGCAGGTCCCACCACCAGCCCGACTCGTGCGCGTCGGCCACCCCCATGTGGTTGGGCACCAGGTCCAGCACCAGGCCGAGCCCGGCCGCGTGCAGCGCGGCGACGAACCGGTCGAACCCGGCCCGCCCGCCGCGCGGCTCGTCGATGTGCGCGTGGTCGGTGGTGTCGTACCCGTGGGTGCTGCCGGCCGCGGAGCGCAGCAGCGGCGAGGAGTACGCGTGGGTCGCCCCGAGGTCGGCCAGGTAGCCGGCCACCGCGGCGGCGTCGTCCAGGGTGAAGTCCGCGGTCACCTGCAGCCGGTAGGTGCTGGCCGGCACCTCCCGGCGGCCGTCGCCACCGCGGGTGGGGGCGGTCACGCCGACGCGCACAGCACGACCATGGCCCGGGCGGCGAGGGTGATCGTCTCGCCCGCCTTGACCTCGACCGGCTCCACCTCGCCCATCTCCGCGGTGTCCACGACGACGGTCCAGCCCTCGGCGTACTCGGCCGGTGGCACGGTGAACCCGATGTCCTCGTGCCAGGCGTTGAACGCCAGGTAGAAGCAGTCGTCGACGACGGGGTCGCCGCGCTCGTCGGTGGAGCGGATGCCGTGGCCGTTGAGGTAGACGCCGATCGACTTGGCGTACGCGGCGTCCCAGTCCTCCTCGGTCATCAGCTCGCCGGCGTGGGTGAACCAGGCGATGTCGGGAACCGGGTCGCCCTCCTCGCGCCGCACCGGCCGGCCGTGGAAGAACCGGCGTCGCTGGAAGGTGGGGTGCTCGGTGCGCAGCCGGGTGACCAGCTTGGTGAACTCCAGCAGCCCCTCGTCGACGTGCTCCCAGTCGATCCAGGTCAGCTCGGAGTCCTGGCAGTAGCCGTTGTTGTTCCCGCCCTGGCTGCGGCCCAGCTCGTCGCCGTGCAGCAGCATCGGCACGCCCTGCGACAGCATCAGCGTGGTGATGAAGTTGCGCCGCTGCCGGGCGCGGAGCTCGAGGATCTCGACCTCGTCGGTGTCGCCCTCGGCGCCGTGGTTCCAGCTGCGGTTGTGGCTCTCGCCGTCGTTGTTGTCCTCGCCGTTGGCCTCGTTGTGCTTCTCGTTGTAGGAGACGAGGTCGTTGAGCGTGAAGCCGTCGTGCGCGGTGACGAAGTTGATGCTCGCCACCGGGCGCCGGCCGGAGTGCTGGTACAGGTCGGCCGAGCCGGTGAGCCGGCTGGCGAACTCGCCCACGGTGGCGTCCTCGCCGCGCCAGAAGTCGCGCACGGTGTCGCGGTACTTGCCGTTCCACTCCGTCCACAGCGCCGGGAAGTTGCCCACCTGGTAGCCGCCGTCGCCGATGTCCCAGGGCTCGGCGATCAGCTTCACCTGGCTGACGATCGGGTCCTGGTGCACCAGGTCGAAGAACGCGGACAGCCGGTCGACCTCGTGGAACTGGCGGGCCAGGGTCGAGGCGAGGTCGAAGCGGAAGCCGTCGACGTGCATCTCGGTGATCCAGTAGCGGAGCGAGTCCATGATCATCTGCAGCGACTGCGGGGTCCGGACGTTGAGCGAGTTCCCGGTGCCCGTGGTGTCCATGTAGTACTGCTTGTCGTCCTCGACCAGCCGGTAGTAGGCGACGTTGTCGATGCCCTTCAACGACAGCGTCGGGCCCAGATGGTTGCCCTCGGCGGTGTGGTTGTAGACCACGTCGAGGATGACCTCGATGCCCGCCTCGTGGAGGGTGCGGACCATCCCCTTGAACTCGGCGACCTGCATCCCGTTGGTGGTGTTGCTGGCGTACTCGTTGTGCGGGGCGAAGAAACCGATGGTGTTGTAGCCCCAGTAGTTGCGCAGCCCCTTCCGCTCGAGCGCGTCGTCCTGCACGAACTGGTGCACCGGCATGAGCTCGATCGCGGTCACGCCCAGCTCGGTGAGGTGCTCGATGATCGCCGGGTGGGCGAGGGCGGCGTACGTGCCGCGCAGCTCCTCGGGTACCCGGGGATGGGTCATCGTGAGGCCCTTGACGTGCGCCTCGTAGATGACCGTCTTGTGGTACGGGATGCGCGGCGGGCGGTCCACGCCCCAGTCGAAGTACGGGTTGACGACGACCGACTTCGGCATGTGCTTGGCCGAGTCCTGGTCGTTGCGCTTGCCGGTCTTGAAGCTGTAGCCGAAGACGGAGGGATGCCACCGGACGCCGCCGTCGATCGCCTTGGCGTACGGGTCGAGCAGCAGCTTGTGCGGGTTGCACCGCTGGCCCTGGGACGGGTCGTAGGGCCCGTGCACCCGGAAGCCGTAGCGCTGGCCGGGCTGGACGCCGGGCACGAAACCGTGCCACACGTGCGCGTCCATCTCGGGCAGCTTGATGCGCTCTTCCTTGCCCGCGTCGTTGAACAGGCACAGTTCGATCTTCTCGGCCACCTCGCTGTAGATCGCGAAGTTCGTGCCGGTCCCGTCATAGCTCGCGCCGAGGGGGTAGGCGGTACCGGGCCACACGTTGGTGGTCATGGGCGGGTCTTCCTCCTGGATGGTGGCCCCGGGGGTCGGGGCCGGAGCACGCCGCTGTCGCGGCGGCACGGATATCAAGCGTGCGTTGCCCGATCCTGCGGCCAACCACACGTCACGGTGCGGTGACGGGCAGCACGACGCCCCACCGCTCCCGGACGACGCTCGCAACCCGTTCTGTCACACCTCCGTCGTACCGTCGTGCCGTGCCCACCTCCACGGACATCCGGCCCACTCGAGGGCGTTTCCGCGTCGTCAGCGAGTTCCAGCCCGCCGGCGACCAGCCGGCCGCGATCAAGGCGCTGGCCGAGCGGGTCAACGCCGGTGACACGGACACCGTGCTGCTCGGGGCCACCGGCACCGGCAAGTCCGCGACGACGGCCTGGCTGATCGAGCAGGTGCAGCGGCCCACCCTGGTGATGGCGCCGAACAAGACGCTCGCGGCGCAGCTGGCGAACGAGTTCAAGGAGCTGCTGCCCGACGCGGCGGTGGAGTACTTCGTCTCCTACTACGACTACTACCAGCCCGAGGCGTACGTCCCGCAGACCGACACCTACATCGAGAAGGACTCCTCGATCAACGAGGAGGTGGAGCGGCTGCGCCACTCGGCGACGAACAGCCTGCTCACCCGGCGTGACGTGGTCGTGGTGTCCACCGTCTCCTGCATCTACGGCCTGGGCACGCCACAGGAGTACGTGGAGCGGGCACTGAAGGTGAAGGTGGGGGAGCAGCGCGACCGCGAGGAACTGCTGCGCACCCTGGTCACCGAGCAGTACACCCGCAACGACCTGTCCTTCACCCGCGGCACCTTCCGGGTCCGGGGCGACACGATCGAGGTCTTCCCGGTCTACGAGGAGCTGGCCTGCCGGATCGAGATGTTCGGCGACGAGATCGAGCGGCTGTACTACCTGCACCCGCTCACCGGTGAGGTGATCCGCGAGGTCGACGAGCTGTTCGTCTTCCCGGCCACCCACTACGTCGCCGGCCCCGAGCGCATGGAGCGGGCGATCGCCACGATCGAGGCGGAGCTGGAGCAGCGACTGGCGGAGCTGGACAGGCAGGGCAAGCTGCTCGAGTCGCAGCGGCTGCGCATGCGCACCACCTACGACATCGAGATGATGCGGCAGGTCGGCTTCTGCTCGGGCATCGAGAACTACTCACGGCACATCGACGGCCGGGCCCCGGGCTCGGCCGGTGCCTGCCTCATCGACTACTTCCCCGACGACTTCCTGCTCGTCATCGACGAGTCCCACGTCACCGTGCCGCAGATCGGCGGCATGTACGAGGGTGACATGAGCCGCAAGCGCACCCTGGTCGACCACGGCTTCCGGCTGCCCTCGGCGATGGACAACCGCCCGCTGCGGTGGGAGGAGTTCACCGACCGGATCGGCCAGACGGTTTACCTGTCCGCGACGCCGGGGAAGTACGAGCTCGGCCGCACGCAGGGCGAGTTCGTCGAGCAGGTCATCCGGCCCACCGGCCTGGTCGACCCGCAGGTCGTCCTCAAGCCGACCAAGGGCCAGATCGACGACCTGGTCCACGAGATCCGGCTGCGCACCGACAAGGACGAACGGGTCCTGGTCACCACGCTGACCAAGAAGATGTCCGAGGACCTCACCGACTACCTGCTGGAGCTGGGCATCAAGGTCCGCTACCTGCACTCGGAGGTCGACACGCTGCGTCGCGTCGAGCTGCTGCGCGAGCTGCGGCAGGGCGAGTACGACGTGCTGGTCGGGATCAACCTGCTGCGTGAGGGGCTCGACCTGCCGGAGGTCTCGCTGGTGGCGATCCTCGACGCGGACAAGGAGGGCTTCCTGCGCTCCGGGACGTCGCTGATCCAGACCATCGGCCGCGCCGCGCGCAACGTGTCCGGTGAGGTCCACATGTACGCCGACAAGATCACCCCGTCGATGGCGCAGGCCATCGACGAGACCAGCCGGCGTCGGGAGAAGCAGATCGCCTACAACCAGGAGCGCGGCGTCGACCCGCAGCCGCTGCGGAAGAAGATCGTCGACATCCTCGACGGCATCTACGCCGCCGCCGAGGACGTCGAGTCCACCGAGCTGCTCGGCGGGTCCGGCCGGCAGCAGTCCCGCGGTAAGTCGCCCGTGCCGGGGCTGTCGTCCCGGACGAGTGGCAAGAAGGCCGGGGCGATCGACGTCCAGGGGCTGCCCCGCAACGAGCTGGCCGATCTGATCGCGACGATGAACGAGCAGATGTTGTCCGCCGCGCGGGAGCTGCAGTTCGAGGTCGCCGCCCGGCTCCGCGACGAGCTGAACGAGTTGAAGAGGGAGCTGCGGCAGTTCGACGCCGCGCACGCCTGAGCAGCGCCGCCATCCGGGAAATCGCCGATGGCCGCGGGAACTGTGCGCAACGGCCGTTCGTAGGGGACGCTGGGGCCGGGAACGCCGGGTCCGGTGCGTTGATGCGCCGGGTTGAGCGGGCCTCACGTGGAGGGGAGTATCCCGACCGCGGCAGCGTCGTCAACACGGGATCCGATGGTCCCCGGCGCTGCCGGCCGACCCGTCTCGCGGGCCGGCGGGAGAGACCTCCGGTGCTGACACGAGCCAGACAACCGGAGGAACTGCATGGACGTCCCCTTGTGGGTGTGGGGCATCACGGTCGCCGCGATCATCGGGATGCTCGTCTTCGACTTCTACGGCCACGTGCGGACGCCGCACGCGCCGACCCTGAAGGAATCGGGTACCTGGTCGGCGATCTACGTCGGCATCGCGCTGGTGTTCGGACTGATCGTGCTGTGGGTCTGGGGGCCCACCTACGGCGGCGAGTACTTCGCCGGCTGGGTCACCGAGAAGAGCCTGTCGGTCGACAACCTCTTCGTCTTCGTGCTGATCATGGCCAGCTTCGCGGTTCCCCGTCAGCTGCAGCAGAAGGTGCTGCTCTTCGGCATCGCCTTCGCGCTGGTGCTGCGGACGATCTTCATCTTCCTGGGTGCCGCGGCGATCGAGAACTTCAGCTGGATCTTCTACCTCTTCGGCGGGTTCCTCCTCTACACCGCCTACGCGCAGGCGAAGGGCGGCGGGCACGACGAGGAAGAGGAGTTCAAGGAGAACTCCGTCCTCCGGCTCACCCGCAAGGTGGTGCCCACCACCGAGGAGTACCACTCCGACCGGCTCACCGCGAAGATCAGCGGCAAGCGGCACATCACCCCCTTGGCCATCGCGCTGATCGCCATCGGCAGCGCCGACATCCTCTTCGCCGTCGATTCCATCCCGGCGATCTTCGGTCTGACCCAGGAGACGTACCTCGTCTTCACCGCGAACGCGTTCGCGTTGCTGGGCCTGCGCCAGCTGTTCTTCCTGCTCGACGGGCTGCTCGACAAGCTCGTGTACCTGGCCTACGGCTTGTCCGTCATCCTCGGCTTCATCGGCATCAAGCTCGTCATCCACGCGCTGCACGAGAACACGCTGCCGTTCATCAACGGCGGCGAGCACGTCACGGCGGTCCCGGAGATCCCGACCTGGTTGTCTCTGCTGGTCATCCTGGTCACCCTCCTGGTCACCACCGTGCTGAGCCTGCGGAAGAACAAGCGCGACGAGGCGCAGCGCCGGGCCACCCACCCCGGTGCCGGGGACCCCGGCGCGGACAGCACCGGCCGGCACATCGGCGCCCCCGGCGTGCCGGACGCGCCGTCGACGGACGCCCCGCCGACGCCGCGGGACGTTCCGGTGACCGAGCAGGGGCCCCGCGACCAGCGCTGAGCAGTCGGCTGACCTGGGCAGTGCCGGGGCGGTGCCCGGACGGCGATCGTCGTCCGGGCACCGCCCCGGTGCGTCTCTCCGGAGCGCCCACCCCGATCCTCGCCCGCCGACTGCACGGGGGGCCTCGGCGGCCGAGGCCAGCGAGGTTCTACGGCGGCTGGTGGAACGACCGCAGCCGACCGTCTCCGGCGGGAACAGGCCGGCGGCGTTCCCGGTTGGGGGCGGGTTGTGACCCCCACGACGGACGCCGGCCGGATCGCTGCGCTCGTCGGCCTGCTGTTCGGCCTCGCCGGCATGGGCAGCGCGGCCGTCGCCGTCACCCTGCCGGCCATCGCCGCGGACCTCGACCTGACCACGGGCGGGGTCTCGTGGGTGATCAGCCTCTACGCGCTGATGCTCGCCGTCGCGACCGCCGTCTACGGTCGGGTCGCCGATCTGGCGGGCATCCGGCTGCCGCTGGTCGTGGGCGTGGGGCTGATGACCGCCGGTGCGGTGCTGGGCGCCTTCGCCCCGAGCTTCGAGGTGCTGCTGGCCGCCCGGCTCCTGCAGGGGACCGGCGCCGCCGCCGTCCCGGTGCTCGGCATGGCGATCGTCAGCGCCAAGTACGAGGGCGCGGTCCGTTCCACCGCCCTGGGCCGGGTCGCCGGGACGGCGGCCGCGGTGAGCGCGCTGGGGCCGCTCGCCGGCGGCCTGGTGGAGGACCTGTCCAGCTGGCGCGCGGTCGTGGCGCTGCCCGCGCTGGGGCTGCTGCTGGTCCCGGTCCTCTGGCGTTCGGTCCCGAGCACGGGAACCGGCGCGCGGCTGGACGTCCTCGGCGCAGTGCTCGTGGCGGCCACTGCCGCCGGGCTGGTGCTGCTGGTCCAGTCGCCCTCCTCGGGGGCGGTGATCGCCACCGTCGGCGCGCTGCTGCTCGGGCTGGGCGTACCCGCGGTCGCCGCGCAGGTCCGCCGTCGGCCCGAGGGCTTCCTGCCGAGAGCGGTGCTCCGCGAGCCGGTCGTGGTGCGCAGCGCCCTCGCCGCCTCCGCGGTCCCGGCGGCCTGGTTCGCGCTGCTCATCGCGGTGCCGGCCGTCCTCGCCGGGCAGGGCTGGACGCCGTTGCACATCGGGCTGGCCCTGGTGCCCAGCGCGGTCACCGGGTTCCTCGCGCCGCGGTTGTCCGGGCCGCTGATCGCCCGGCTCGGGCCCGCCCGCTCGCTGGCGATGTCCGGGGTGACAGCGGCGCTGGCGCTCGTCGTCGCCGCCGCCGGCGCGGCCAGCGGCTCCGCTCCGGCGCTGGTGGTGGCCGTCGTCCTGGTGACCCTCGCCTTCGGGGTGGGCCAGCCCGCCCTCATGGCCGCGGTGGGGAGTGCCGTCCCGGCCGACGTCCGCGGGGTGGCCCTCGGCATCGCCACGCTGGTGTTCCTCGTCGGCGGCGGCGTCGGCTCGGCCGTGGTCGGCGGTGCGGGGGAGGTCCTCGGGCTCGACCGCAGTCTGCTGCTGCTCGCGCTGCTGCCGGTCGTCGGCGCGCTCGGCCTGGTGCGCGCCATCCGCCGGGAGCGGCTCACCTCCTGAGCCGACCGGCGCGATGGGGCACCGGCGTCCGGCCGGCCCTCGGTTAGCGTGCGCTCATGCGGCCGACCGACCTGTCCCTGCTGCGCGTCCCCGGTGTGCCGGCGGTGTCCCCGGACGGGCGCACCGCCGTCGTCGCCGTCACCCGGCTGGACCTGGTGGCCGACGAGTACCGCAGCCAGCTCTGGACGGTGCCCACCGACGCCACCGCGCCGGCGCGGCCGTTGACCTCCGGGCACACCGACAGCGCCCCGGCCTTCTCCCCGGACGGTCGCTGGCTGGCCTACCTGTCGGCCGAGCCGAAGGGCCGGCCGCAGGTGCACGTGCTGGCCGTGGGGGGAGGGTCCGCCCGGCGGCTGACCGACCACCACCTCGGCGCCGGTGCGCCGGTGTGGTCGCCCGACTCCCGCCGGCTGGCCTACACCGCGCGCCTGCCCGAGCCCGGCCGGTACGGCACCGACGAGGACGTCCCGGCATCGGCGGAGGCCCCCCGGCTGATCACCACGCTGAAGTACCGACAGGACGCGCTGGGCTTCGGCACCGACCGCCGCAGCCACGTGTTCGTCGTCGACCTGCCCGGCGAGCTCGACGACGACGCGGCGCCCACACCGCAGCCGGTGCAGATCACCGACGGCGACGTGGACGACAGCGACGTCACGTGGAGCCCGGACGGCACCGAGCTGGCGTTCGTCTCCGCCCGGCACGAGCGCGCCGACGCCGATTTGGTCACCGACGTGTACGTGGTGCGCACCGACGGTTCGGAGCTGCGCCGGGTCACCGCGGGACGGTCGGGGTGCTTGCAACCGGCCTACGGCCCGGACGGCGACACCCTGTACCTCACCGCGCAGCCCGACCTCGGACCCGCGGGCGTGGACTTCGTCGCCCGCAACGCCACGCTGTGCCGGGTGCCGGTCTCCGGCGGGGACCCGGTACCGGTGCTCGACCCGGAGGAGCACGACCGGGGGGACGAGACGCCCACGACCGTCGTCGCTGACGGGGCTGCCTTCTTCGGGGTCCAGCGGCGCGGCTCGGTGGAGCTGCTGCGGGTGCCGCTGGACGGCAGCGAGCCCGAGGAGCTGGTCGACGGGTCGTTCACCGTCCGCGGCGTCGGGGTCGGCGGTGGCGTGGTCGTGGCCACCGTCGCGCACGACCGCTCGGCCGGCGAGCTGATCGCGATCACGCCCGGCCGCCGGCGGCTGCTCACCCGCTTCGGCGCCCCGCTCCAGGCCACCGGCCGGCTGCACCGGATGCGCGAGCGGACGGCGACCGCCCCCGACGGCTACCCGGTGCACGGCTGGCTCACCACGCCGGCGGGGCCGGGGCCGCATCCGGTGCTGCTCACCGTGCACGGTGGCCCGTTCTCGCAGTACGGCTGGACCCTGTTCGACGAGACCCAGGCCTACGTCGAAGCCGGTTACGCGGTGCTGCAGTGCAACCCGCGGGGCTCGTCGGGTTACGGGCAGGCGCACGGGCGGGTCATCAAGGAGCACATGGGCGAGCTCGACGCGGCCGACGTGCTCGCCTTCCTCGACGACGCGCTGGCCGATCCCGTCCTCGACCCGTCCCGCGTGGGCTTGATGGGCGGGTCGTACGGCGGCTTCCTGACCACGCTGCTGCTGGGTCGCACCGACCGGTTCGCGGCCGGCATCAGCGAGCGGGCGTTCAACGATCCGGTGAGCTTCGTCGGTTCCTCGGACATCGGGTTCTACTTCGCCGACCAGTACGTGGGCACCGACCCGGTGCGGATCGCCGCGCAGTCGCCGCTGGCGCACGCGCACGAGATCACCACGCCGACCCTCGTCGTCCATTCGGAGGAGGACTGGCGTTGCCCGCTGGAGCAGGGCACCCGGCTCTACGTCGAGCTCAAGCGCCGCGGCGTCCCCACCGAGTTGCTGCTGTTCCCGGGAGAGGGCCACGAGCTGTCCCGGTCCGGCCGGCCGAAGCACCGGCTGGCCCGGCTGGAGCACGTGCTGCGCTGGTGGGCCCGGTGGCTGCCCACCGCGCAGAACCCGTCGTCGGTGGGGGAGCTGACCGCCGGGCCGCCGGCCGGAGACGGTGCGGCGGACAGCGCAGGACCGGCCGAGGCCGCGGCCGTGGACGGCGAGCCGTCCGGACGGCGCGGCGAGATGCTCACCGTGCCGGCCACCCGGCTCTGAAGCCGACGATCGAGAGGGAGGAGGACAGGTGGTCACACGACGGGTACCGCGCTGGTCCGAGCTGTCGGAGCTGATCCGGCCACGGGTGCTGCCCGGCGACGCGACCGACCGGCGGCTGGGCCGGGCGGCCACCATCGGGGACCTGCGGGACCTGGCCCGGCGCACGGTGCCGCGGGCGGTGTTCGACTACACCGACGGCGCGGCCGGCGCCGAGATCAGCCTGCGCCGGTCCCGGGAGGCGTTCGCCCGGGTCGAGTTCCGGCCCAGCGTGCTGCGTGACGTCTCGGTCGTCGACACCGGCACGACCCTGCTGGGCCGGCCGTCCCCGGTCCCGTTCGTGCTCGCACCGACCGGGTTCACCCGGCTGATGCACACCGCGGGGGAGCCCGCGGTGGCCCGGGTGGCCGAGCGGGTCGGGCTGCCGTACGGGCTGTCCACCATGGGCACGACGTCGCTGGAGGACCTGGCCGCGGCAGCGCCGGGCGCCCGCCGGTGGTTCCAGCTCTACCTGTGGCGCGACCGGGCGGCCAGCGCCGACCTGGTCGAGCGGGCCCGGGCAGCCGGCTACGAGGCGCTGGTGCTCACCGTGGACACCCCGGTGGCCGGGCCCCGGCTGCGCGACGTCCGCAACGGGTTCACCATCCCGCCGGCGCTCTCGCTGCGCACGATGGCCAACGCCGCGGTGCACCCGCGCTGGTGGATCGACCTGCTGACCACCCCGCCGCTGGAGTTCGCGTCGCTGAACTCGTGGGGTGGCACCGTCGCCGAGCTCGCCGACCGGGTGTTCGAGCCGGCCGCCACGCTGGCCGACCTGGCCGACCTGCGGGCCACGTGGCCCGGGAAGCTGGTGGTCAAGGGCGTGCAGACCGCCGAGGACGCCCGGGCGGTGGTGGACGCCGGCGCGGACGCCGTCGTCGTCTCCAACCACGGCGGCCGACAGCTGGACCGGGCACCGACGCCGCTGGAGGAGCTGCCGCACGTGGTGCGGGCCGTCGACGGGCGGGCCGAGGTGTACCTGGACGGCGGGGTGCTGGAGGGCGCGGACATCGTCGCCGCCGTCGCCTCCGGGGCGCAGGGGGTGCTGGTCGGCCGGGCCTACCTCTACGGGCTGATGGCCGGTGGGGAGCGCGGCGTCCAGCGGGCGGTCAACCTGCTGTCCGCGGAGGTGGCCCGCACGCTGGCCCTGCTCGGCGTCCCGTCGGTGGCGGAACTGACGCCGGACCGAGTGCGACTGCGACCGTGATCATCCGGCCGGCCGTGTCCTAGGGTGCCGCCATGGACGTCGTGGAGGTCGTTCCCTCGCATCTGCAGTACGCGTTCACCTTCGGTGGCGTCGCGCCGCTGCGCCGGGTCACCCCCGGCACCGCGCTGCGGCTGTGGTCGGACGACGCGTTCTCCGGTGCCCTCCGCTCGGCCACCGACCTGTCCAGCGAGAAGGTCGACCTGCGCTACGTGAACCCGCAGACCGGCCCGTTCTGGGTCGAGGGCGCCGAGCCCGGTGACACCCTCGCGCTGCACTTCGTCGCGATGGAGCCGGCCCGCGACTGGGGTGCGTCCGCGGCGATCCCGTTCTTCGGTGGGCTCACCGGCACCGACCGGACGGCGACGCTGCAGGAGCCGCTGCCGGACACCACGTGGATCTACGAGCTGGACCGGGCGCGGAACACGGTCACGTTCGTGGCCCGGCACAGCGACCTGAGCATCGAGCTGCCGGTGGAGCCGATGCTCGGCACGGTCGGCGTCGCGCCGGCCGGCAACGAGGTGCGCAGCTCGCTGGTGCCCGACGCCTTCGGCGGCAACATGGACACCCCGCAGATGCGCCCCGGCTCGACGTGCTTCCTGCGGGTCAACGTGGCGGGCGCGCTGTTCTCCCTCGGTGACGGCCACTACCGCCAGGGCGAGGGAGAGGCCTGCGGCACCGCGGTCGAGGGCGCGATGACCACGACGGTCATCGTCGAGCTGGTCAAGGGCGGCGACTCCGCCGGCGGACCGGCCTGGCCCCGGATCGAGGACGACACGCACTGGATGACCGTCGGGTCCAGCCGGCCGCTGGAGGACGCCTGGCGGATCGGCCAGACCCAGCTGGTGCGCTGGTTCCAGGAGCTGTACGGCCTGCACGCGATGGACGCCTACCAGCTGCTCTCGCAGATCGTCGAGGTGCCGATCGCCAACGTCGTCGACGCGAACTACTCCGCCGTCGTGAAGGCCCGCAAGTCGCTGCTGCCGGGGGCTTCGGCCTACGGCGGCCTGCACGACGACCTGCGGCGCCGCGCCGCCACCCTGCGCTGACCCCACCCTGCGCCGCCCCACCCTGCGCCGACCCACCCCGCGCCGACCCACCCGGAAGGAACCTCCGTGGACCTGCAGCTGACCGGCTCCCGCGTGCTCGTGACCGGGGGTACCCGCGGCATCGGCCGCGCGATCGTCGAGGCGTTCGCCGCCGAGGGCGCCGCCGTCGAGTTCTGCGCCCGCAGCGCGGACGTCTGTGCCACCACCGCGGCCGCTGTCGGTGACCGGGTCACCGGGACGGCGGTCGACGTCGGGAATGCCGCCGCGCTGGCCGGGTGGGTCGAGGCGGCCGCCGGCCGGCTGGGTGGGATCGACGCGGTGGTCTCGAACGTCAGCGCGCTGGCGATCGGGGACGGCGAGGAGAACTGGCGCGCGTCCTTCGAGGTCGACCTCATGGGCACGGTGCGGCTCGTGACCGCGGCGCTGCCGCACCTGATCGAGAGCCGCGGGTCGATCGTGGCCATCTCCAGCGTCTCCGGCCGGGAGATCGACTTCACCGCCGGCCCGTACGGTGTGATGAAGGCCGCGATCGTGCACTACGTGCAGGGGCTGGCGTACCAGCTGGCCGCGACCGGGGTCCGGGCGAACACCGTCTCGCCGGGCAACACGTACTTCGAGGGCGGTGTCTGGCACCAGATCCAGACCGGTCAGCCGCAGTTGTACGCCGATTCCCTGGCGCTGAACCCGACCGGCCGGATGGGCACGCCGGCGGAGATGGCCCGGGCGGTGGTGTTCCTCTCCAGCCCGGTGTCCAGCTTCACCACCGGCACGAACCTGGTGGTGGACGGCGCGCTGACGAGGGGCGTGCAGCTGTGAGCTGAGTTGCCGCGGTCCGGGGGAAGATCACTTCCGGCGCTCGACGGGGCCCATCCGGGATCGCCTGTCGATAGGGTTCCTGCTTCGCGCACACCAGACCGGAAGTAGCCGATGCCCGAACTGCTGTTCGTCCTCCTGCTGGTCGCCCTCGTCGTGGCGGTGGTGGTCGCCGTTCGCGCCCGGCGGCGAGCTGCGCCGTCCCGGACGCCCCGCGTCGATCCGCTGGCCGACCAGCCCGCCGACTGGGACCCGCATGCCATCGGCGTCGGAGACGTGATCACCTACGCCGGCATCGACCACGTCGTCCGCGGGACGATCGCGCTGAGCGAGGGCGGGATGACCTGGCGCGAGCACCTGCTCGACGGGTCGACCGGTCGCCGGTGGCTCAGCGTCGAGGACGACGAGGGCGACCTGGAACTGACCCTGTGGATGCGCCGGGAGGGCACCGGCCTCACCCCGGACGGCGACGTCATCCTCGACGACCGGGTGCACCGCCGCATCGAACGCGGCCGCGCCACCTACACCGCCGAGGGCACCACGGGCACCCCGCCCACCGGGACCATGGACTACGCCGACTACGCGACGGCCGACCGCACCGGCCTCCTGGCCTTCGAACGCTGGGCCGACACCCAGTCCTGGGAGGTCTCCACCGGCCGGGTGGTCACGCCGGCCGAGCTGACCGTCTACCACTCGGCGCCCGGCGCATGACCGTCCATCTCCTGGACGTGACGCCGCGGGACGTCGCCGCTGACGCTCTCGGTCTGCTGCTGGATGCGCCCGCCCCCGAACCGCTGGCCGAGCTCGTGCTGCGCGACGGTCGCGGCGGGGTCCTGGTGCTCGGTGTCCTCGGTGCCTCGCACGTCGTGACCGCCACGACACCCGGTCACCGGCTGACCGAGCAGGTCTCCTGCGATGCCGTCGCCGCGGGAGGACAGCGGCTGCCGGCCAGCGCCCGATCGGGGGGCTACGAGATGTCCGCGACGATCACCTCCCTCCCCGCGGCGGACCTGGACGCCTCCGCCGCCCGGTTGCGCGCCCGCGCCCGGAGTGGAGCCGACTGGCTGTGCGGCACGTTCCCCGGCGCCAGCAGCGCGCTCACCGCGCTCACGGCCGGCCCGTTGCCGTCGGGCGGCTGGACCTGGTCGACCTGGCACCTCTACCCCGGCCCGCAGACCGGTGACCTGGTCGCCACCACCAGCCGGTGGTCGCCGTCGTGAGCCGCGCGCACCGACCGGGGGGCATCGCGGCCGCCCTGTTCACCGCTCTGCTCCTGCTGACCGGTTGCGGCGCAGGCAACGACGTCCGCGGTTTCCTGGACGACACGTACGAGCTGACCGACAACAGCGGCGACTCCCGGACCTACGCGTCCCCGGATCCCGTGGGCACCACGGCGACCGCGATCGTCGACGCGGCCCGGCCGGCCGAACGTCAGGCCGACGGCGGTAGCGAGTACCTCCGCTACGACGACGACATCGTCATCGTCAGCGCCGCCCCGGATGGCAGCACCGTCCGCATGGAGGACCTCGACGACCGCTACCGCAGCGGCTTCTACGCCTTCCTCGGCCCCGGCTTCCGTCCGGGCTCACCGGCCGCCGGCGGCGGCGACGGCGGCCCCGGGGACGGCAAGTGAGCCCCCGCATCCCCACCCTCAGGAGAGTGCAGTGACCTCGTTCGCCCTCGAATTCGGCACCATCGACGGCGGCGACCTCGGCCAGGGAGTGGTGGCCACGCTGCTGTTCTTCCTGGTCGGCGCCGCCGTGCTCAGCCTGGGTTTCCTGGCGCTCGACCTGCTCACGCCCGGCAACCTGCGCACCCAGGTCTACACGCACCACAGGCCGAACGCGGTGATCCTGCTGGCCGCCAACCACCTGGCCCTGGCCGTCATCGTGGTCACGGCGATCATGACCAGCTCCGACTCCCTCGGTCAGGGCCTGGTCGACTCCGCCGTCTATGGGTTCGTCGGCGTGGTCCTGCAGGCCGTCGCCCTGCGGGTGCTGGACCTGGTGGTTCCCGCCCGGCTGGCCGAGCTGGTCGACGAGCCGCACCTCAGCGCCGCCGCCTGGGCGGTCGCGGCCACGCTGCTGGCCGTCGGCGCGGTCAACGCCGCGGCGCTGTCCTGAGCCGGTGGCCGCCCCCGCGCCGCCGGTGAGCGAGGCCGCCACGGTGTCCGACGGGGTCGCCATCGGGCGGCGGTCCCGGCCGCTGCTGCTCGCCGCAGTGGCCGTCTGCGCGGCGTGCGGGCTGGTCTACGAGCTGGTCCTGCTGACCTTGTCGGCCAGCCTCGTCGGGGGTGGGATCACCCAGACCTCGCTGATCGTCGCGGGGTTCGTGGCTGCGCTGGGTGCCGGCGCGCTGCTGGTCAAGCCCTTCCTGGGACATGCCGCCGTCACGTTCGTCGCGGTCGAGATCCTGCTCGGCGTCGTCGGCGGCCTCAGCGCGGTCACGCTGTACGTCACCTTCTCCTGGTACGGCACCAGCGGGTCGGTGCTCGTGCTGGCCACCTTGCTCATCGGCGTCCTCGTCGGCGCCGAGCTGCCGCTGCTCATGACCCTGCTGCAGGCCGGTCGTCGGGCCGCCGACGCCCGCGGCACCGGGCGGCTGCTGGCCGACCTCAACGCGGCCGACTACGCCGGGGCGCTGCTGGGCGGGCTCGCCTGGCCGTTCCTGCTGCTGCCCCTGGCCGGGCAGATCCGCGGCGCGGCGCTCACCGGCCTGGTCAACGTGCTCGCCGCCGCCGTGGTCTCGGCGCTGCTGCTGCGGGCGCAGCTGAGCCCCCGCGCCCGGCGGTCCGCCGGCGCCGCCCTGCTGTGTGCCGCGACCCTCCTCGGCGTGCTGCTGGTCAACGCCCGGGAGATCGAGGTCACCGCACGGCAGCGGCTCTACGCCGACCCGATCGTCTCCGCCGGCCGGTCGGACCACCAGGAGATCGTGCTCACCCGGCGCGGCCCCGACCTGCGGCTGTACCTGGACGGCGACCTGCAGTTCAGCAGTGTCGACGAGTACCGCTACACCGAGGCGCTGGTGCACCCGGCGCTGGCCCGCGACCCCCGGCGCGTGCTGATCCTGGGTGGCGGCGACGGCCTCGCCGCCCGGGAGGTGCTCCGCCATCCGTCGGTCGCCGAGGTGGTGCAGGTGGAGCTGGACCCGGAGGTGGTGCGGCTGGCCCGGACCCGGCTGGCCCAGCTCAACCGGGGTGCGCTCGTCGACCCGCGGGTCGATGTCGTCCTGCAGGACGCCTTCCGGTGGCTGCGGAACGCGCCCCGGGCCGCCTTCGACGCGGTCGTCGTGGACATGCCGGACCCGGACACCCCGGTGCTCGGCCGGTTGTACTCCACCGAGTTCTACGGCCTGGTGCGCGGGGTGCTGGCCCCCGGCGGGCTGGTCACCGTGCAGGCCGGCAGCCCGTACTCGACCCCCACCGCCTACTCGCGAACGGTCTCGACGATCGCCTCGGCCGGCCTGCAGCCGACCCCGTACCACGTGCACGTCCCCAGCTTCGGCGACTGGGGCTTCGTGCTGGCTGCGGCCGGCGCGCAGCCTCCGGAGCTCACCCTGTCCGCGCGGAGCCCGGTGCTGCGGTCGCTGGACGCGGCCACCCTGACTGCCGCCGGGGTGTTCGCCCCGGACCGGCAGCCGCAGCGGCTCGAGCCGTCCACCCTGGACCGGCCGCGGATCGTGGCGGACCTGCGACAGGGCTACCAGGGCTGAGCAGCCGACGGCCCGCTCACCAGCCGCGCTCGCGCCACTCCGCGAGGTGCGGCCGCTCGGCGCCGATCGTCGTGTCCCTGCCGTGGCCGGGGTAGACCCACGTCTCGTCGGGCAGCGTTCCGAACAGCCGGGCCTCGACGTCGTCGACCAGGCTGGTAAACCGCTCCGGATCCTGCTGGGTGTTGCCCACCCCGCCCGGGAAGAGGCTGTCGCCGGTGAACACGTGCGTGCCCGCCCCCTCCGGCCCCCGCCACACCAGCGCGATGCTGCCGGGCGTGTGGCCGCGCAGGTGCACGACCTCGAGCGTCTGGTCCCCGACGGGGACCGTGTCGCCGTGCTCGACCGGCCGGCTCACCGGGACGGGGAGGTCGGTGGCGTCCGCCGGGTGGGCGACCGTCTCGGCGCCGGTCGCCTCGACGATCTCGGGGAGTGCCCGGTGGTGGTCCCAGTGCCCGTGCGTGGTGACGACGGTGCGCACGCCCGCGTCGCCGATCATCGCCAGCAGCGCCGGGGCGTCGGCGGCGGCGTCGACCAGCAGCGACTCCCCGGTCGCGGTGGCCGTCAGCAGGTACGCGTTGTTCGCCATCTCGCTCACCGCGAGCTTGGTGATGGTGAGCCCGGGCAGCTCCCGGGTGTCGGCAGGCCCGCCGACCTCGACGTCACCGGTGTAGGTCTGTGCGCTCATCCCGCTCCCGCCTGAGAACTGTCGGTGCTCCCGGATAGGTTCGACGGCATGGACGCTAGTGCAGCCCCCCGGCCGCCTGCGACGGGCGGCGGGGAGGACGCTGCGCCGGGCATCGTCGGTGCGCCCGCCACCGGGATCGCGGCCCGTGTGCGGTCCGGCGAGCTGTCCGCCGTGGCGGTGGTGCAGGCGCACCTCGACCACCTGGCGGCGGTGGAGAGCCGGATCGGTGCCTTCCGGGTCGTCCGCGCCGAGGCCGCGCTCGCCGAGGCCGCCGCGGTCGACGCGTCCCCGCGGCGAGCCGACCTGCCGCTCGCGGGCGTGCCCATCGCGATCAAGGACAACGTCGCCGTCGCCGGCGAGGTGGCCACCGACGGGTCCGCGGCGCACGACCCGTCGCCGGCCACCGCCGACCACCCGGTCGTCGCCCGGCTGCGGGCCGCCGGCGCGATCGTGCTCGGCATCACCCGCGTTCCGGAGCTGTGCCTCTACTCGGCCACGGACGGCCCCGGCACGGTGACCCGCAATCCCTGGGACACCGCGCGTTCTTCGGCCGGTTCCTCCGGCGGCAGCGCCGCGGCGGTGGCCGCCGGAGTGGTTCCCCTCGCCCAGGGCAACGACGGCATGGGCTCCCTGCGGCTGCCGGCCGCCGCGTGCGGCCTGGTCACGCTGAAGCCCGGCCGCGGCGTGGTCCCCGCCCTGATCGGTGCCGACAGCTGGTCGGGCATGGCCGAGAACGGTGCGCTGGCCACCACCGTCGCCGACCTCGCCCTGGCCACGGCGGTGCTGGCCGGCCGCCCACCGGCCGAGCCGGCCGCGCCCGGCCGGCCGCTGACCATCGCCGTCTCCACGCGGTCCCCGGTGGCCGGTGTCCGGCTCGACGCCTCGGGCCGCGCCGCGCTCGATGCCGTCGTCGCCGAACTGCGGGCGGCCGGGCACGTGGTCGTCCGGCGCGAGCCGGTGCTGCCGCCGTCCGCCGCGCTGGGCACCGTCGTGCGCTGGCTGGCCGGTGCCGACTCCGACGCCGAGGCGCTCGGCCTCGACCGGGCCGCCCTGCAGCCCCGCAGCCGGGTGCACGCCCGGCTGGGGCGGCTCGCCCGCCGGGCCGGGTTGCTACGGCCGCGCACCGCCGAGGCGTTCCGCGCCCGGATGACCGCATTCTTCACCGACGTCGACGTGCTCCTCAGCCCGGTCGTCAGCGGCCCGCCGCTGCCCGCACGGCCCTGGCACGAGCGCGGGTTCCTGGCCAACATCTCGGCCAACGCCCGCTGGGCGCCCTGGACGTCGGCCTGGAACCTGGCCGGCCTACCGGCCCTGGTGCTGCCCACCGCACCGCGTCCCGAGGGCACCCCGACGTCGGTCCAGTTCGTCGGGCCGGCAGGGTCCGAGACGCGACTACTCTGGCTGGCCGGAGAGCTCGAGCGCCGGCTGCCCTGGCGCCGGCACGCGCCTGTCTTCGATCCACTCGTCCCCGCCGGGAACACGGCGGGCTGACCGGGCACCGCCGCCCGGGTGCCGTCCAGCACATCGGGGAAGCGGCCCCGCGGGTACTCCGTTCCACCCAGCAACGAACCACTGCGACCGACAGGGATCACATGGACCGGCTCGTCGTCCGCGGCGCCCGCGAGCACAACCTCAAGGACGTCCACCTCGACCTGCCCCGCGACGCGATGATCGTGTTCACGGGGCTCTCCGGCTCGGGCAAGTCCAGCCTGGCCTTCGACACCATCTTCGCCGAGGGTCAGCGCCGGTACGTCGAGTCCCTGTCGGCCTACGCCCGCCAGTTCCTGGGCCAGATGGACAAGCCCGATGTCGACTTCATCGAGGGGTTGTCGCCGGCGGTCTCCATCGACCAGAAGTCGACCAACCGCAACCCGCGGTCGACCGTGGGCACCATCACCGAGGTCTACGACTACCTGCGCCTGCTCTACGCCCGCGCCGGCCAGCCGCACTGCCCCAACTGCGGCAAGCCGATCTCGCGGCAGACCCCGCAGCAGATCGTCGACCAGGTGCTGGCCATGGAGGAGGGCACCCGCTTCCAGGTGCTCGCCCCCGTGGTCCGCGCCCGCAAGGGCGAGTACGTCGACCTGTTCGGCTCGCTGCAGACCCAGGGTTTCTCCCGGGTCCGGGTCGACGGCACCGTGCACCCGCTCACCGAGGCACCGACGCTCAAGAAGCAGGAGAAGCACACGATCGAGGT
This sequence comes from Modestobacter lapidis, assembly GCA_019779905.1. Classification (GTDB taxonomy): domain Bacteria; phylum Actinomycetota; class Actinomycetes; order Mycobacteriales; family Geodermatophilaceae; genus Modestobacter; species Modestobacter lapidis. The sequence continues at coordinate 131,033 of JABAKE010000003.1, forward strand.
GATCGTCGACCGCCTCACCGTCAAGGAGAGCTCCAAGCGTCGGCTCACCGACTCCGTGGAGACCGCGCTCGGCCTGGCCGGCGGGATGGTCGTCCTCGACTTCGTCGACCTGCCCGAGGGCGACCCGCACCGCGAGCGCACCTTCTCCGAGCATCTGGCCTGCATCGACGACGGACTGTCCTTCGAGGCGCTCGAGCCCCGCTCGTTCTCCTTCAACTCCCCGTTCGGCGCCTGCCCCGAGTGCACCGGCATCGGCACCCGCAAGGAGGTCGACCCCGAACTCGTCATCCCCGACCCGACCAAGAGCCTCGGCGAGGGCGCCGTGGCGCCCTGGGCCGGCTCGATGAGCAACGAGTACTTCACCCGGCTGCTCAGCGGCCTCTCGGACATGCTCGGGTTCTCGATGGAGACCCCGTGGGAGGAGCTGCCGGCCCGGGTGCAGAAGGCGGTGCTGCACGGTTCCCCCGACCAGGTGCACGTCCGCTACAAGAACCGCTACGGCCGCGAGCGCAGCTACTACGCCGCCTTCGAGGGCGTGCTGCCCTTCCTCGAGCGCCGCCACGAGGACACCGACAGCGAGTTCATGAAGGACAAGTACGAGGGCTACATGCGCGATGTCCCGTGCCCCGTCTGTCACGGGACACGGCTGAAGCCGGAGATCCTCGCGGTCAAGATGAACGGCCGGTCGATCGCCGAGGTCACCAACCTCTCCATCGGCGACGCGTCGGAGTGGCTGGGCGCGCTGGAGCTGGGCGAGCGTGAGCGCGCCATCGCCGACCGGGTGCTCAAGGAGATCCAGGCCCGGCTGTCGTTCCTGGTCGACGTCGGCCTGGACTACCTGTCCCTCGACCGCCCGGCCGCCACCCTGGCCGGCGGCGAGGCGCAGCGCATCCGGCTGGCCACCCAGATCGGCTCCGGGTTGGTCGGCGTGCTCTACGTCCTCGACGAGCCGTCGATCGGGCTGCACCAGCGGGACAACATCCGGCTGATCGAGACGCTGGTCCGGCTGCGCGACATGGGCAACACCCTGATCGTCGTCGAGCACGACGAGGACACGATCAAGAAGGCCGACTGGATCGTCGACATCGGCCCCGGTGCCGGCGAGCACGGCGGCGAGGTCGTGGTCAGTGGCACCTACGACGAGCTGCTCGCCAGCGAGCGGTCACTCACCGGCGCCTACCTGTCCGGGCGGATGGAGATCGTCATCCCCGAGGAGCGCCGCCGGCCCAGCCCCGGACGCGAGCTCGTCGTCAAGGGCGCCCGCGAGCACAACCTGCGAGGCGTCGACGTGACGTTCCCGCTGGGCTGCCTGGTCGCCGTCACCGGGGTGTCCGGATCGGGCAAGTCCAGCCTGGTCAACGACATCCTCTACACGGTGCTGGCCAATCAGCTCAACCGCGCCCGCCTGGTGCCCGGGCGGCACCGCACGGTCACCGGCCTGGACCAGCTCGACAAGGTCGTCGGGGTCGACCAGTCACCGATCGGCCGCACCCCGCGGTCCAACCCGGCGACCTACACCGGCGTCTGGGATCACGTCCGCAAGCTGTTCGCCAGCACCTCCGAGGCGAAGGTGCGCGGGTACCTCCCCGGGCGCTTCTCCTTCAACGTGAAGGGCGGGCGCTGCGAGGCCTGCTCCGGTGACGGCACGCTCAAGATCGAGATGAACTTCCTGCCGGACGTCTACGTCCCGTGTGAGGTCTGCAAGGGCGCCCGGTTCAACCGGGAGACCCTGGAGGTGCACTACAAGGGCAAGACGGTCGCCGAGGTCCTGGACATGCCGATCGAGGAGGCGGCCGACTTCTTCGCCGCCATCCCGGCGATCGCCCGCTACCTGCGCACGCTCACCGACGTCGGTCTCGGCTACGTCCGGCTCGGTCAGCCGGCGACCACGCTGTCCGGCGGTGAGGCGCAGCGGGTCAAGCTGGCCAGCGAGCTGCAGAAGCGGTCGAACGGCCGCACCGTGTACGTGCTCGACGAGCCCACCACCGGGCTGCACTTCGAGGACATCCGCAAGCTGCTGCTGGTCATCCAGGGCCTGGTCGACAAGGGCAATTCGGTCATCGTCATCGAGCACAACCTGGACGTGATCAAGAGTGCCGACTGGCTGATCGACATGGGCCCCGAGGGTGGCTTCCGCGGTGGCACGGTCGTCGCGGAGGGCCCCCCGGAGTTCGTCGCCTCCGTCCCGGAGAGCCACACCGGCCGCTTCCTCGCCCAGATCCTCGACGCCGACGCGGTCACCGCCGCGGCCGCGCCGAAGAAGCGGGTCCGCAAGAAGGCGAGCTGACCCGGCGTCCTGCTGACCTGCGTCCTCGTCACCACCGTCGGCCGTCACCGCGACGCGGGGGACGGCGTCGGCGGACCGTCGGTGCCCCGACCTAATCTGGAGCCATGCCCGACCCGTCCACGTACCGCCCAGCGGTCGGCAGCATCCCAGAGTCGCCGGGGGTCTACAGGTTCCGCGACCCGGGCGGCCGGGTCGTCTACGTCGGCAAGGCCAAGAGCCTCCGCCAGCGGCTGAACAGCTACTTCGCCGACGTCTCCGGCCTGCACCCGCGCACCCGGCAGATGGTCACCACGGCCGCGAGCGTGGAGTGGACGGTCGTCGGCACCGAGGTCGAGGCCCTCCAGCTCGAATACAACTGGATCAAGGAGTTCGACCCCCGGTTCAACGTCCGCTACCGCGACGACAAGAGCTACCCGTCGCTGGCGGTCACGCTGAACGAGGAGGTCCCGAGGCTGCAGGTCATGCGCGGCCCCAAGCGCAAGGGCGTGCGGTACTTCGGGCCCTACGCGCACGCCTGGGCGATCCGCGAGACCCTCGACACCCTGACCCGCGTCTTCCCGGCCCGCACCTGTTCGGCAGGGGTGTTCAAGCGGGCCGGCCAGATCGGGCGCCCCTGCCTGCTGGGATACATCGGCAAGTGCTCCGCGCCCTGCGTCGGGCGGGTCACCCCGGACGAGCACCGGCGGATCGTCGACGACTTCTGCGACTTCCTGGGCGGCCGCACCGACCAGATCATCCGCCGGCTGGAACGCCAGATGGCCGCGGCCGCGGCCGAGATGGAGTACGAGAAGGCGGCCCGGCTGCGCGACGACCTCGGGGCGCTGCGGCGGGCGCTGGAGAAGCAGGCCGTCGTCCTCGGTGACGGAACCGACGCCGACGTCGTCGCCTTCGCCCAGGACGAGCTGGAGGCCGCCGTCCAGGTCTTCCACGTCCGCGGCGGCCGGGTCCGTGGCCAGCGCGGCTGGATCATCGACAAGGTCGAGGACGTCAGCACCGGCCAGCTGGTCGAGCAGTTCCTGCTGCAGGTCTACGGCGGCGTCGACGATCAGACCGGGGTCGGGGAGGCCGGCGAGGCCGTGCCGCGCGAGGTGCTCGTCCCCGAGCTGCCCGAGGACGCCGAGGTCTACGCCGAGCTGCTCAGCGAGCTCCGCGGCTCGCGGGTGTCACTGCGCGTCCCCCAGCGCGGCGACAAGCGCAGCCTGATGGAGACCGTCGAGCGCAACGCCCAGGAGTCCTTCGCCCGGCACCGGGTCAAGCGGGCCAGCGACCTCACCGCCCGGTCCCTGGCCCTGTCCGAGATCCAGGAGGCGCTCGACCTCCCCGACGCGCCGCTGCGGATCGAGTGCATCGACATCTCGCACGTCCAGGGCACCAACGTGGTGGCCAGCATGGTGGTGTTCGAGGACGGCATGGCGAAGAAGTCCGACTACCGCCGGTTCGCGGTCGCCCAGGGCACCGACGACACTGCTGCGATGGCCGAGGTCGTCCGGCGCCGCTTCGCCCGGCACCTCAGGGACGAGGCCGACCGCCGCGACGAGCAGGGTGTGGCAGCCGAGGAGGGGCGGCCGCGCCGGTTCGCCTACCCGCCCAACCTGCTCGTGGTCGACGGCGGGGCGCCGCAGGTCGCCGCGGCCGGTCGCTCGCTGGCCGAGCTGGGCATCGTGGACATCGCGGTCTGCGGCCTGGCCAAGCGCATGGAGGAGGTCTGGCTGCCCGACGACCCCGACCCGGTGATCCTGCCGCGCACCTCCGAGGCGCTGTACCTGCTGCAACGCATCCGGGACGAGGCGCACCGGTTCGCGATCACCTACCACCGGCAGAAGCGCTCCAGCACCATGCTGGTCTCACTCCTGGACGACGTGCCGGGGCTGGGCGGCACACGGCGAAAGGCACTGATGAAGCAGTTCGGGTCGCTCAAGCGCTTGCGGGCCGCCACCGTCGACGAGCTCACGGCGGTGCCGGGCATCGGCCGGCGCACGGCGGAGGCCGTGCTCGCCGCGGTCGCCGAGCCGACGCCCGGGGCACCCGGTGCCGCGGCGGGGGAGATGGCGGGGGAGACGGCGGAGATCGGGCGCGTCCAGCCGGCCGCCGGGGCCGGCACGTGAGCGAGCGAGCGAATGAGCACAGCAGCGCCGCGAACGCGGCCGACGAGCTCCGGCGAGGAGAACCCGTGAGCGCCGCAGGCGAGGGCGCGGTGCCGCTGGACGACCGGGGCGCGGGCCCGCAGCGCGACGTGCCGCCGTCCGCCGACGGGGCATCCACCGAGGTCGCCCCGCTGGATGTCGTCGTGGTGACCGGGCTGTCCGGGGCGGGGAAGAACTCCGCCGGCCGGGTGCTGGAGGACCTCGGCTTCTTCGTCGTCGACAACCTGCCGCCGGCGCTGCTGCAGCCGATGGTCGAGCTGGGCGCCCGCGGTGACGTGCGCCGGTTCGCCGCGGTCGTCGACGTCCGCAGCCGGGCGTTCTCCACCGACCTGCAGGAGTCCATCCGGCTGCTCGACCACGCCGGGCACCGGCCACGGGTGGTCTACGTGCACGCCCGCAACGAGGTGCTGATCCGCCGGTACGAGTCGGTCCGCCGGGAGCACCCGCTGCAGGGCAGCGGTCGCCTCATCGACGGCATCGACGCCGAGCGCGAGCTGCTCACCGGCATCGCCGGTGAGGCCGACCTGTGGATCGACACCAGCGACCTCAACGTGCACCAACTGCGGGCGACACTCGAGTCAGCGTTCATCGAGCACGGTGCACCCCCGCAGGTGGTCGCCACGGTGCTCAGCTTCGGCTTCAAGTACGGCCTGCCGCTGGATGCCGATCTCGTCGTCGACGCCCGGTTCCTGCCCAACCCGCACTGGGTCCCCGAGCTGCGGCCGATGACCGGCCGCGATCCCCAGGTGCGCGACTACGTCCTCAGCCAGGACGACGCCGGCGCGTTCCTCGACCGGTACACCGAGGTGCTGCGCCTGCTGGTTCCCGGCTACCGGCGCGAGGGCAAGCGCTACCTGACCCTGGCCGTCGGCTGCACCGGCGGCAAGCACCGCAGCGTCGCCATGGCCGAGGAGTTCGCCCGGCGGCTCACCGCCGAGGGCGTCGCGGCGACCGCACAGCACCGCGACCTGGGCCGCGAGTAGTGGATGACCTCCGGGTGGTCGCGCTGGGCGGAGGACACGGCCTCGCCGCGTCCCTGGCCGCCTGGCGGGAGCTCACCGGGTGCCTGACCGCCGTCGTCACCGTCGCCGACGACGGTGGGTCCTCCGGGCGCATCCGGCGGGAGATGCCGGTCCTGCCCCCCGGCGACCTCCGGATGGCGCTGGCCGCCCTGGCGGGTGACCACGCCCGCACCCAGGAGATGGCCGCGCTGTTCCAGCACCGGCTGGGCGGCACCGGTGCGCTCGCCGGCCACCCGGTGGGCAACCTGGTGCTCACCGGGCTCACCGAGATGTACGGCGGGGACACCGTGCGCGCCCTGGATGTCATCGGTCGCCTGCTGGGAGCCCGCGGCACGGTGCTGCCGATGGCCGACGTGCCGCTGGACCTGGTCGCCACGGTGGCCAGCGTCGACCCCGACGACCCGGAGCGGTTCCGCCGGATCCGCGGGCAGGTGGCGATCGCGGCCACGCCGGGCCGGGTGCAGGACATCCAGCTGTCACCTCCGGACCCGCCGGTCTCCGACGCCGTCGTGGCGGCGATCGCCGCCGCCGACGTGGTCTGCCTGGGGCCGGGGTCCTGGTACACCTCCGTGCTGCCGCACCTGCTCGTCCCGCGGCTGCGGGACGCGCTGGAGGCCACCCGGGCCAAGGTGATCGTCGTGCTCAACCTCGAACCGCAGGCCGGCGAGACGGACGGGTTCTCCCCGGAGGAGCATCTGAACGTGCTTCTGGGACACTTGGGAGGCGTGTCGTTGCACACGGTGATCGCCGATGCGGCTGCGGTTGTTGACCGGCGTGGTCTGCTGTCTGCTGTGCAGGGATGTGGAGCGGAGCTCGTGCTGGCGCATGTGGCCGCGTCGGACGGCACGCCGCGGCACGATCCTGTGCGGCTCGCCACCGCGCTGGCCTCCGTGGTCGGCGCGCGGTGAGCCGCGGAGGAGCGGCCGACCGGTCCGGGGCCGGCACTCAGGGGGAAGGAAGACCGCGCATGGGAACCACACGCAGCTCACGATCCGGTCGCACCGGGGCGACACGGAGGTGTCCGACGTGGCGATGACGGCGATGGTCAAGGACGAGCTCTCCCGCGTGGAGTGCACCAAGACCTCCGAGCGCAAGGCCGAGGTGACGGCGCTGCTGCGCTTCTCCGGTGGCCTGCACATCGTCGGTGGCCGGGTGGTCATCGAGGCCGAGCTGGACACCGGCTCGGTGGCCCGGCGGCTGCGGCGCGACATCAGCGAGGTCTACGGCTACACCAGCGGCGTGAGCGTGCTCGCCGGCGGCAACATCCGCCGCGGCGTGCGGTACCTGGTGCGCATCGCCAAGCACGGGGAGGGGCTCGCCCGGCAGACCGGCCTGGTCGACCAGCGCGGCCGTCCCGTGCGCGGCCTGCCGCCGGCCGTCGTCTCCGGTGGCATCGGCGACGCGGAGGCCGCCTGGCGCGGGGCCTTCCTCGCCCACGGCTCGCTGACCGAGCCGGGGCGCTCCTCGTCGCTGGAGATCACCTGCCCGGGGCCGGAGGCGGCCATGGCGCTCGTCGGCGCCGCCCGCCGGCTGGGCATCGCGGCGAAGGCGCGCGAGGTCCGGGGCACCGACCGGGTCGTCGTCCGTGACGGCGACGCGATCGGCGCGCTGCTGACCCGGATGGGTGCGCACGACGCGGTCATGGCCTGGGAGGAGCGGCGGATGCGCCGCGAGGTCCGGGCGACGGCGAACCGGCTGGCCAACTTCGACGACGCGAACCTGCGCCGCTCGGCCCGCGCCGCGGTGGCCGCCAGCGCCCGGGTGGAGCGCGCCCTGGAGATCCTCGCCGACGACGCCCCCGAGCACCTGCTGGTCGCCGGCCGGCTGCGCCTGGAGTTCGGGCAGGCCTCCCTGGAGGAGCTCGGTCAGCGCGCCGACCCGCCGATGACCAAGGACGCCGTCGCCGGCCGGATACGCCGGCTGCTCGCGATGGCCGACAAGCGCGCCAAGGATCTCGGCATCCCCGACACGGAGTCCGTCGTCACCGACGACATGCTGGCCCAGTAGTAGAAGGACCACCCTTCCCCCCACGCCTCGCAGGCTCGGCGCGGGCCCCTGAAGGGTGGCCGGGACCAACGGCCCGGGTCCCGAGGGGGCCGGGCCGGGCTGCGGCAGGGCCGATAGGCTGACCCGGACATGTGGCCGCGCGCACGCGCTGCCACCGGTGCGCAGCTCGGGCTCATGGAGGTCAGCAGTGACGGTACGGGTGGGGATCAACGGGTTCGGCCGGATCGGCCGCAACTTCTACCGGGCGGCCGCCGCCAGCGGCGCGGACATCGAGATCGTGGCGGTCAACGACCTGACCACCCCGGAGACGCTCGCGCACCTGCTGAAGTACGACAGCATCCTGGGCAAGCTGGCCGAGGACGTCTCGGTCGTCGGCGACGGCATCAAGGTCGGCGGCACCACCATCAAGGTGCTGGCCGAGCGCGACCCGGCCAACCTGCCGTGGGGTGAGCTGGGCGTCGACGTGGTCGTCGAGTCGACCGGCTTCTTCACCAAGGCGGCCGACGCCCGCAAGCACGTCGATGCCGGCGGCGCCAAGAAGGTCATCATCTCCGCGCCGGCCACCGACGACGACCTCACGATCGTCATGGGCGTCAACCACGAGCAGTACGACGGCACGCAGACGATCATCAGCAACGCGTCCTGCACCACGAACTGCCTGGCCCCGCTGGCCAAGGTGCTCAACGACGCCTTCGGCATCGAGCGTGGCCTGATGACCACGATCCACGCCTACACCGCCGACCAGAACCTGCAGGACGGCCCGCACAAGGACCTCCGCCGCGCCCGCGCCGCCGCGCTGAACATCGTCCCGACCTCCACCGGTGCGGCGAAGGCCATCGGCCTCGTGCTGCCCGAGCTCAAGGGCAAGCTCGACGGCTACGCGCTGCGCGTCCCGGTCCCGACCGGCTCCGCGACCGACCTCACCGTCACGCTGTCCCGCGAGGTCACCGTCGAGGAGGTCAACGCCGCCTACAAGGCCGCTGCTGACGGCCCGCTGGCGCCCTACCTGGTCTACACCGACGCGCCGATCGTCTCCTCCGACATCGTCACCGACCCGGCGTCGTGCATCTACGACTCCGGCCTGACCAAGGTCTTCGGCAACCAGGTGAAGGTCGTCGGCTGGTACGACAACGAGTGGGGCTACTCCAACCGCCTGGTCGACTCCGTCGCGCTGGTGGGCAGCAAGCTCTGATGAGGTCCGTCGACGAGCTCGTCGCTGACGGGGTGTCGGGTCGGCGCGTGCTGCTGCGCGCCGACCTGAACGTCCCCCTGGACAAGGCCACCCGCGAGATCACCGACGACGGCCGGATCAAGGCCAGCCTGCCGACGATCTCGGCGCTGCGCGACGCCGGTGCCCGGGTCGTCGTGGCCGCCCACCTGGGCCGGCCCAAGGGCGAGCCGGACCCGCAGTTCTCGCTCGCCCCGGTGGCCGCCCGGCTCGCCGAGCTGCTCGGCACCCCGGTGCCGCTCGCGGCCGACGTCGCCGGCCCGGACGCCACGGCCCGGGCCGCGGCGCTCGCCGACGGCGAGGTGCTGATGCTGGAGAACGTCCGGTTCGAGGCGGCTGAGACCAGCAAGGACGACGCCGCCCGCGGCGAGCTCGCCGACCGGCTGGCCGGCCTGGCCGAGCTCTACGTCGACGACGCCTTCGGGGCGGTGCACCGCAAGCACGCCTCGGTGTTCGACGTCGCCGAGCGGCTCCCGCACGCGGCCGGCCGGCTGGTCGCCCGCGAGCTCGAGGTGCTCGACCGGCTGACGGAGAACCCCGAGCGGCCCTACGTCGTCGTCCTCGGTGGCTCGAAGGTCAGCGACAAGCTCGCCGTCATCGAGGCGCTGCTGCCCAAGGTCGACACCCTGCTGGTCGGCGGTGGCATGTGCTTCACCTTCCTGGCCGCACATGGCCACGGGGTGGGCGGCTCGCTGCTGGAGGCCGACCAGGTCGACACCTGCCGCCGGCTGCTGGCCGAGGCCGGCGACCGCCTGGTCCTGCCGGTCGACGTGGTCTGCGCCCCGGAGTTCAGCGCCGACGTCGAGACGACCGTCGTCCCCGTCGCGGAGATCCCGGACGGGCAGCTGGGGCTGGATGTCGGCCCGCGGACGGTCGAGCTCTTCGCCGGGAAGCTGGCCGGGGCGCGCACGGTGTTCTGGAACGGGCCGATGGGCGTGTTCGAGCTCGCTCCGTTCACCGCCGGCACCCGCGGGGTGGCCCAGGCGGTGGCGGACGTCGACGGGCTGTCCGTCGTCGGCGGTGGCGACTCGGCGGCCGCGGTGCGGCAGCTCGGGCTGGACGAGTCCGCCTACGGCCACATCAGCACCGGCGGCGGCGCGTCGCTGGAGCACCTCGAGGGCCGGGAACTCCCGGGCCTCGCGGTGCTGGCGAACTGAGGAGGCGGGCATGGCACGCACGAGCAAGGCCCGCGCTCCCCGGGAGGGTCGCCGTCCGCTGATCGCCGGCAACTGGAAGATGCACCTCACGCACCTGGAGGCCATCGGCCTGGTGCAGAAGCTGGCCTTCTCGCTGAAGGAACCGCAGCTGGAGGCGGCCGAGGTGGTCGTCGTCCCGCCGTTCACGGCCCTGCGCAGCGTCCAGACCCTGATCGCCGGCGACAAGCTGGAGATCGGGTACGGCGCGCAGGACCTGTCGGCGCACGATTCCGGCGCGTACACCGGTGAGGTCAGCGGCGCGATGCTGGCCGCGCTGGCCTGCCGGTACGTGCTGGTGGGCCACTCCGAGCGGCGCGCGCTGCACGGCGAGGACGACGCGATCGTCGCCGCCAAGGTGCAGGCGGCTCTCCGGCACGGCCTCGTCCCGGTGCTGTGCGTGGGGGAGGGTCTCGACGTCCGCCGGGCCGGGGAGCACGTCGGCCACTGCACCGGGCAGCTCGACGCCGCCCTCGAGGGGCTGGCGGCCGACCGGCTGCAGGAGCTCGTGATCGCCTACGAGCCGGTGTGGGCGATCGGCACCGGTGAGGTCGCCACCCCCGATGATGCGCAAGAGGTCTGTGGGGCGCTGCGCGCGCGGCTCGCCGAGCGATACGGCCCGGAGACGGCGGCGGTGGTCCGTATCCTCTACGGCGGGTCGGTCAAGGCCGGCAACACCGCCGGGATCCTCGCCGGGCCGGACGTCGACGGGGCCCTCGTCGGCGGGGCCAGCCTGGACGCCGACGAGTTCGCGTCCATCTGTCGGACCGCCGCCGACGGCAGCTGAGCTGCCGCCGGCCCGAACCGGGGCGGAGCAGCACCCAGTTGAACAGCCGTACCGAGCACGCGCCGGCCCGCCCCCGCACCCGCCGGGGGGCGGGCCGGTGCGTTGCCGCGCTGGCCTGCCTCCTGCTCGTCGCCGGGTGTGGCGGCGGCAACAGTGGCGCGGCCGGCGTCCCGACCCAGGTGGGTGAGCCGGACGCGGGGGTGGGCGGCGTCCGCGCCCCGTCCGACGCGGCCGGCGGCACCCTGCGGCTGGTGACGGGACCACTGGACAGCCTGGACCCGCAGCGGTCCTACCTCCCGGGGGTCTGGAACCTGATGCGGCTCTACGTCCGCACGCTGGTCACCTACTCGTCCGAACCCGGCCACACCGACGAGCTGGTGCCTGACCTGGCCACCGACCTGGGCACCAGCCCGGACGGCGGCCGCACCTGGACCTTCACGTTGCGCGAGGGAGTGCGGTTCGAGACCGGGCAGCCGATCACCTCACGGGACGTCAAGTACGGCATCGAGCGGTCGTTCGCCTCGGACGTCGTCGTGGGCGGGCCCACCTACGTCGTGGACCTGCTCGACGACCCGGCCGACCCCTACGCCGGCCCGTACCAGGACGAGTCGCCCGGCCGGCTGGGGCTGCCCTCCATCGCCACCCCCGATGACCGCACCATCGTCTTCACCCTCCGCACTCCGTCGCCGGACTTCCCGTTCGTGATGGCGCTGCCCTCCTCGAGCCCGGTACCCCTCGATGCCGACACCGCCGGTGACTACGGCCGGGACCCGGTCTCCACGGGCCCCTACGCGATCACCTCGGTCGACCCCCAGGTCGGCGTCCGGCTGGCCCGCAACCCGCAGTGGGACCCGGCCACCGACGACGTCCGCACCGCGTTGCCCGACGAGGTGCTGGTGCGCACCGGCCTCACCGCCGTCGCGCGGGACCAGGCGCTGCTGGCCGGGTCGGCCGACATCGACCTGTCCGGCACCGGGGTGCACCAGGCGACCATCAGCCGGCTCGACGACGGCGACCTGGCCGCGCGCATCGACGACGTGACCAGTGGCGCGATCCGGCTGCTCGCGCTGCCCACCACCGTCGCGCCGATGGACAACCCGCACTGCCGGGCAGCCGTGGCCGCCGTCGTCGACCGGTCGGCGGTGCAGGACGCTCTCGGCGGCGCGCAGCACGCGGTGCGGGTCTCGCAGCTGTGGCCGCGGGCACTGGCGGGGGCGCCGGAGGACCCGGACCCGGAGCCGGACCTGGCCGCCGCCCGGGAGGCGCTGGCCGCCTGTGGCAAGCCCGACGGGTTCGGCACCGTGCTGGCGGTGGCCGACGCGACCACCAGCGTCGCTGTCGCGGAGTCCCTGGCCGCGGACCTCGCCGAGGTCGGCATCCAGGCCGAGGTCCGGCCGCTGGACCCGGCGACCTACTACGCCGCCGGCGTCGGTAAGCCGGACGCGGTCACCGCCGCCGGCTACGGCCTGGTCATGGCCACCTGGACGGCCGACTTCCCGACCCCCCCGTCGTTCCTGGTGCCGCTCGTCGACGGGCGCTCCATCAGGGCGGTGGGCAACACCAACTACGCCCGGCTGGCCGACCCGGGGGTCAATGCGCTGGTCGACGCCGCCCGGGCGGCCCCGGATCCGGCGGCGGCCACCGACGCCTGGTGGCAGGTCGCGGCCGCGGCGGCGGCCACCGGGGCGTACGTTCCGCTGGCGGAGAACAGGGTGCAGCTGCTCGCCGGGCAGCGGCTGCGCAACGGCGTGGTCATGCGGCCGTACAGCAGCTACGACGTCGCGACCGCCGGTGTTCGCTGAGCGGGCGTGACGCCGGTGCCGGCTGACCCCCGTCGGTTAGGCTGGACCGTCGAGAGCCCCCGACCGTCCGGGTGCACGCCCACACCCCCGTGGTCCACGGGACAGGAGACACGTCCATGATCGAGCTCGTCCTGAACATCATGCTGGTCCTCACCAGCGTGCTGCTGATCGTCCTGATCCTGCTGCACCGGGGCAAGGGTGGTGGCCTGTCGTCGATGTTCGGTGGCGCGGTCGCCTCACAGCTGTCCGGATCGTCGGTGGTGGAGAAGAACCTCAACCGGCTGACCGTGTTCGCCGGGATGGTATGGACGGTCTGCATCGTCGCCCTCGGCATCCTCATCAAGGCCGGCTGAACCCGGGCGACAGCGCCCGGCACCCGCCGCTGGGGCGGATTTCCGGCACCGAACCGACCGGTCCGCAGCGAGCCGGTACGCAGGGTGTCCGCATCGTGACCTGAGCAGGGCGTCGTTGGCCCTAGACTGCCCGAGCGGTGATCAACTCCGGTGCCGCAGGACGTGGCCGCAGCACGCGGCCGTCAGGGGAGCGATCGTGGCTGGTGGCAACGCGATCCGGGGAAGCCGGGTCGGCGCGGGTCCGATGGGTGAGGCCGAGCGGGGCGAGACGGCACCGCGGCGCAGGGTCGACTTCTGGTGCGCGAACGGGCACGAGTCCCGCATCGCCTTCGCCATGGAGGTCGAGGTGCCGGTGAACTGGGACTGCCCGCGGTGCGGGCTCCCCGCCGGCACCGATCAGCACAACCCGCCGCCGGCGCCGCGGACCGAGCCGTACAAGACCCATCTGGCCTACGTCCGGGAGCGGCGCAGCGACGCCGACGGTGACGCCCTGCTCGAGGAGGCGCTGACCCGCCTGCGCGCCCGCCGCGGCGCCTGAGAAAGGACCCCCTGCCCCCCACCGCTCGCGAGCTCGCGGCGGGACCCTGCAGGGGGCCGCGTCAGGTCCGGGGGAGCCGGCTGGCCGCGGCGGCATCCAGCAGCCAGCGGGTGGCCCGGGTGCCGCGGGCGCCGGCCGCGGGCACGTCCGTCGGTGCCGCCCCGGACAGCGCCCGGGCCACGGCGGGTGCCTTGGCCTCACCGGACACGAGCAGCCAGACCTCCTCGGCCGAGCAGATGGCAGGCAGGGTCAGGCTGATCCGGGTGGGCGGCGGCTTCGGGCAGTCCCGGACCGCGACCACCGTGCGCTCCGCGGTGACCGCCGGCGACTCCGGGAAGATCGAGGCCACGTGGCCCTCGGCCCCCATGCCGAGCAGTAGCACGTCGAAGCGGGGGAGTTGAAGGATCCCCCCGCCCCCCACCGCTCGCGAGCTCGCGGCGGGACCCTGCGGGGGGGCCGTCAGCTCAGGTCGCGTGGCGGCCGCCGTGAGCTCGTCGGCGTACCAGGCGGCGGCGTCCTCGGGCTCGGCGAACCGGGTGTCCGAGGCGGGCATCGCATGCACCCGTCCGGCCGGTACGCCCACCGGGTCGAGCAGCACCCGGCGGGCGGCCCTCTCGTTGCGCTCGTCGTCGTTCCCGGGAACGAAGCGCTCGTCGCCCCACCACACGTCCACGCCCGACCAGTCGACGACGGCGTGCTCGGGCTCGGCGGCCAGGGCGGCGGCGTGCTTCATCACCGCGGTACCGATGCCGCCGCCGGTGAGCACGACCGACGCGGTGCCGTGCACGGCCTGCGCCGCGGACAGCCGGGCGACCAGGGCGGAGGCGACCGAGCGGGCGAGCTGGTCGGCGTCCGGCTCGACCACCACGTCCGGCACGTGGCCCTCCTGTAGGGGCCCGCCGCGAGCGTGCGAGCGGTGGGGGGCAGGAGGGTCCTTCTTCAGGGCCGCCGCGATCCGCTCGCCGGGGGAGTGCGTCACCGGGGCACCGCCTGCTCGTCGGGGGAGGCCGCCGGATCGTCGGCAGCGTCGTCGTCCTCGCCGGCCTCGGCCACCTCGTCCGTGCCCTCCGAGTCCGCGGGGACCGTGGGAGCCGGGGTGCCGGCGTCGGCCGGGCGCATCGGGTCGAACCAGACGTGCTCCCGGCCGGCCGGGTGCTCGGAGAGCCCGGCCACCCCGGTGGCCGTCTCCAGTGCCTCGCTGTACGGCTCGTCGGAGTCCAGCCGGCGTAGCTCCTCACCGATCAGCTCGCCGAGGGACTGGTCCGGCAGGGCCACGACGGCATCGGGACGGTAGGGCTGGGTGATGACCGCGCTCCCCTTGCGGTCGTCCTGCAGCCGCAGCTCCTCGTCCTCGTCCAGCTGCAGCACCACGCCGTCGACCCCCGACGAGGCCGGCGTCCGGGTGCTCGGCACGACGGAGATCCGGCATCCGCAGCGGGCGGACAGCCAGCCGGCGATCAGCTGGGCGGTGGCGTTGGCCGGGTCGCCCTCGACCTGCCCGCCGAGCACCCGCACGGCGCCACCGCGCCGCCCGGCCACCGAGTCGAGGGTGGAGGCGAGCGTGGCCCGCCACGGCGTGCTCCGGGTCCAGGTGAGGTCGGTGTCGCCGGGCGCGTAGTCCTCCGCCCGGACCCGCAGTGCCTCCAGCGGGTCCTCGGCCATCGAGCAGTCGGTGACCCGGCGGTTGGCGATGACGCCCAGCGCGTCGGTGGCGATCCGCGCCGGTGGCCGCTCGTGCCACCAGGTGACCACGGGGGCGTCGGCGGCCAGCAGGGGCAGCACGACGGACTCGGCGTGCAGGCCGAGCCGGCCGTACATCCGCATCACCACGGCTTCCCCCGGGCCGAGCCGGCCACCGATCAGCACCTCGGCGTCCAGCCGCGGCATGGGCGCGTCGATCTGCCGTCGGATGACGACGAGCAGCCGGCACGGGTGCACCTCCGCGGCGGCGGTGGCGGCCTCCTCGGCCTCGGCGACCCGGCCCTCGTCGGCGACGACGACCAGGGTGAGGGCCACCCCGCTCATCACCGCGCCACCGGTGCGCCGCTGGGCAGCGAGCTCCTTGACCACGGCCGAGCCGGTGGTGTCCCAGAGCGTGGTCATGGGGTTGCTCCGTTCGGGGGAGGGGCGGGAGGAGCCGGGTGCCGGGTCGCCGGCCCGATCACGGCCGGCGCCACTGCCGGCCCTCGGCGGCGAGCATCTCCTCGGCCGCCCGCGGGCCCCACTCGCCGGCCCGGTACGGATGGGGCTCGGTGTCGGCCCAGAACTGCTCGAGCGGGTCGATGACGGCCCAGGACGCCTCCACCTCGGCGTTCCGCGGGAACAGCGTCGCGTCACCGAGCAGGACGTCGAGCAGCAGCCGCTCGTAGGCCTCGGGGCTGGCCTCGGTGAACTGCTCGCCGTAGAGGAAGTCCATCGCGACGTCGCGGACCTCCATCACGCTGCCGGGCACCTTCGAGCCGAACTTCAGCGTGACCCCCTCGTCGGGCTGGACCCGGATCACCAGCTGGTTGTGGCCCAGCTCCTCGGTGTCGGTCGGCGCGAAGGGCAGGTGCGGCGCGCGGCGGAACGACAGGGCGATCTCGGTGACCCGACGGGGCAGCCGCTTGCCGGTCCGCACGTAGAACGGCACGCCCGCCCAGCGGCGGGTCTCGACGCCCAGCCGGACGGCGGCGTAGGTCTCGGTCGTCGAGTCGGGGTCGACGCCGTCCTCCTGCCGGTAGCCGCGGGCGCGCTGGCCGGCGAGCCAGCCCTGCTCGTACTGCCCGCGGACGGCGAAGGTGGCCATGTCGCTGGGCGCCGACACCGCGCGCAGCACCTTGAGCTTCTCGGTGCGGATCTCCTCGGCGGAGAACTCGACAGGCTCCTCCATGGCGGTGAGCGCCAACAGCTGCAGGAGGTGGTTCTGCAGCACGTCACGGGCGGCGCCGGTCTGGTCGTAGAACCCGGCCCGGCCGCCGATCCCCACGTCCTCGGCCATGGTGATCTGCACCGAGTCGACGTGGTGGCCGTTCCAGATCGGCTCGAACAGGGTGTTGGCGAAGCGGAGGGCCAGCAGGTTCTGGACCGTCTCCTTGCCCAGGTAGTGGTCGATCCGGAAGACGTCGTCGGCGCTGAACACCGAGTCGACCAGTTCGTTGAGCTCCCGGCTGGAGGGCAGGTCGGTGCCGAACGGCTTCTCCACCACGACCCGGCGCCACCGGTCGGGGGTGCTGTCGGCCATCCCGGTGCGCTGCATCTGCTTGAGCACCACCGGGAACATGGCCGGTGGGATCGACAGGTAGAAGGCGGCGTTGCCGCCGATGCCGTGGCTGCCCTCGAGCTCGGCCAGGTTGCCTGCCAGCTCGTCGAAGGCGGTGTCGTCGTCGAAGGAGCCCTGCACGAAGCGGACGCTGTTGGCCAGCCGCTCCCAGACCTCCTCGCGCCATGGAGTGCGGGCGTGCTCACGGGCGGCCGCGCGGGCCAGCTCGGCGAACTCGACGTCGCCCCAGTCCCGGCGGGCGAAGCCCAGCAGCGCGAAGTTGGTGGGCAGCAGCCCCCGGTTGGCGAGGTCGTAGACCGCGGGCAGCAGCTTCTTGCGGGCGAGATCGCCGGTGATGCCGAAGACCACCAGCGCACAGGGCTCGGGCACCCGGGGCAGCCGCCGGTCCCGCGGATCGCGCAGCGGGTTGGTGGTCATGGTCTCCGTCCTCGGTGGTGCGGGAGGTCCTCGGTGGTGCGGGAGGTGGTGCGGATGGGAGTGCGCCCGCCGCCCGGGGCTGCGCTGCACCGGGCGGCGGGGGAGGGTCAGGGCTTCCTGCAGGGGGGCAGGGGGGTCCTGCCACTCACTTCTTGTCCTCCAGTTGCTCCTTGACCGAGTCGGTCAGCTCGTCCCAGGCGTCGGCGAACTTCTGCACGCCCTCGTCCTCGAGCACGCGGAAGACGTCGTCGAGGTCGACCCCGGCCTCGGCGACGGCCTTGAGCACGCCCTCGGCGTCGGCGTAGGCCGACTGGGCCGGGATGCCGGCCTGCCCGTGGTCGGCATAGGCCTGGAGGGTCTTCTCCGGCATGGTGTTCACCGTGTCGGGCGCGATGAGCTCGCTGATGTAGAGGGTGTCGGAGTACTCGGGATTCTTGACCCCGGTCGACGCCCACAGCGGCCGCTGCGGCCGGGCCCCGTGCGACTCCAGCGCCTTCCAGCGGTCGGAGGAGAACACCTCCTCGTAGGCCTGGTAGGCCAGCTGGGCGTTGGCGACACCGGCCTTGCCCTTGAGCGAGGCGTCGGCACCGCTGGCGTCGAGCCGCTTGTCGATCTCGGTGTCCACCCGGGACACGAAGAACGACGCCACGGACTCGATGCCCTCGAAGGACACCTGCGGGTCCGCGGCCAGCCGCTGCTCGAGACCGGCGAGGTAGGCGTCCATCACGGCCCGGTACCGCTCGAGGCTGAAGATCAACGTGACGTTGACGCTGATCCCGGCGGCGATCGAGGTGGTGATCGCCGGGAGCCCCTCGACGGTGGCCGGGATCTTGATGAACAGGTTCGGCCGGTCGACCAGCCACCACAGGTGGGCGGCCTCCGCGGCGGTGGCGTCGGTGTCCCGGGCCAGCCCGGGCGCCACCTCCAGCGACACCCGGCCGTCCCGGCCGGTGCGGGCGGCGACCGGCGCGAGCAGGTCGCAGGCGTCCCGGACGTCGGCCGCGGTGATGGTGCGCAGCGCCTCGTCGACGCTCACCTTGCGGACGGCCATCGCGTGCAGCTGGTCGTCGTAGGAGTCCGAGCCGCTGATCGCCGCGGCGAAGATCGACGGGTTCGTGGTGACCCCGACGACGCTGCGCTCGTCGACCAGCGACTGCAGGTTCCCGCTGCGGATCCGGTCCCGGGAGAGGTCGTCGAGCCAGACGGCGACCCCTGCCTTCGACAGCTCTGCGAGGTTCTCGTTCTGGGTCATCAGTCAGGTCCTTCCTAGGGGGATCTTCATGGCCCTGTCCCGGGTCCCACCCTGAGCTTGCGAAGGGTGGGGAGGACGGGGTCCTTCAACGGTCGCCGGTGGGGTTGTCCAGGCCGCCGCGCGAGGCGCCCGGGCCGGCCGGGACCGCGACGTCGGCGGACGCGGCCTGCAGGCTCTCGCGGGCGGCGGACACCACTGCGTCGGCGGTCAGGCCGAACTCCTCGTAGAGCACGGTGTAGGCCGCACTCGCGCCGTAGTGGTTGAGCCCGACGATCCGGCCGGCGTCGCCGACGAACTCCCGCCACCCCATCGGGACGGCGGCCTCGACGCTCACCCGGGCGCGCACCGTGGGCGGGAGCACCTCGTTGCGGTAGGCGTCGTCCTGGTCGGAGAACCACTCGACGCACGGCAGGGAGACGACCCGGGTCGGAACGCCGTCGGCCTCCAGCGTCTCGCGGGCGGCCACGGCGATCTGCACCTCCGAGCCGGTGCCCATGAGGATCACCTCGGGGGTGTCACCCGACGCCTCGGCGAGCACGTACCCGCCGCGGGCGACGCCCTCGGCGGAGCTGACCTGCTCGCGGTCGAAGACGGGCAGGTTCTGCCGGGACAGGACGATCCCGGCCGGCCGGTCGTTGTGCTCGAGGATCGTGCGCCAGGCCACCGCGACCTCGTTGGCGTCCGCGGGACGGACGACGTCCAGCCCGGGGATCGCGCGCAGCGCGGCCAGGTGCTCGATCGGCTGGTGGGTGGGGCCGTCCTCGCCCAGACCGATGGAGTCGTGGGTCCACACGTAGGTGACCGGCAGCTGCATGAGTGCGGCCAGCCGCACCGCGCCGCGCATGTAGTCGGAGAAGGTGAGGAACGTGCCGCCGTAGACGCGGGTGCCGCCGTGCAGCGCGATGCCGTTCATGATCGCGCCCATCGCGTGCTCGCGGACGCCGAAGTGCAGGGTGCGGCCGTAGGGCCCGCCGGACCACATCTTGGTCTGCCGGTCGGCCGGCAGGAACGACGGTTCGCCCTTGACCGCGGTGTTGTTGCTCTCCGCCAGGTCGGCCGACCCGCCCCACAGCTCGGGCACCTTCGGGTAGAGGGCGGCCAGCACTTCGCCCGAGGCCTTCCGGGTGGCCACGCCCTTGGCGTCGGCGGGCCAGCTCGGCAGCTCGTCGGACCAGCCCTCGGGCAGCGTGCGGGTGGACATCCGGGACAGCAGCGCGGCGGCGTCGGGGTTGGCCCGCTCCCAGGCGGCGAACCGCTCCTGCCAGGCCGTGTGGGCCTGCTGGCCGCGGTCCACCACCTTGCGGGCGTGCTCGATGACCTCCGGCGCGACGTCGAAGGACTTCTCCGGGTCCATGCCGAGGATCCGCTTGGTCGCCGCGACCTCGTCGTCGCCGAGGGCCGAGCCGTGCGCGGCGCCGGTGTTCTGCTTGTTGGGTGCCGGCCAGCCGATGATGGTGCGCAGCACGATGATCGACGGACGGGTGGTCTCGGCCTTGGCGGCGGCGAACGCGGCGTCGACGGCGGCGAGGTCCTCGCCGTCGTCCACGTGCTGCACGTGCCAGCCATAGGCCTCGTAGCGCTGGCCGACGTCCTCGGTGAACGCCACGTTCGTGTCGTCCTCGATGGAGATCTCGTTGTCGTCGTACACCAGGACGAGGTTGCCCAGTCGCTGGGTGCCGGCGATCGAGGAGGCCTCGCCGCTGACGCCCTCCTCCAGGTCGCCGTCGGAGGCGAAGGCCCAGATGGTGTGGTCGAACAGGCTCTCGCCCTCCGCGGCCTCCGGGTCGAGCAGCCCGCGCTCGCGGCGGGCGGCCATCGCCATCCCGACCGCGTTGCCCACGCCCTGGCCCAGCGGGCCGGTGGTGGTCTCCACACCGGGGGTGTGGTTGACCTCGGGGTGGCCGGGGGTCAGCGAGCCCCAGGTGCGCAGCGCCTGGAGATCGTCGAGCTCCAGGCCGTAGCCGGAGAGGTACAGCTGCACGTACAGGGTCAGGCTGGAGTGCCCCATGGACAGGACGAAGCGGTCGCGGGCCACCCAGTTCGGGTCGCTGGGGTCGTGCCGCAGCCATTTCTGGAACAGCAGGTACGCGACCGGTGCCATGCTCATCGCGGTGCCGGGATGGCCGTTGCCGACCTTCTGGACCGCGTCCATGGCCAGCACCCGGGCGGTGTCGATCGCCCTGCGGTCGAGGTCGCCGAAGCTGTCGGGCAGGGTCGGGGTCGGCTGCCGGGGCGAACCGGTGGGGGCGTCGCTCGCGGCCTCGGCCGGGGCCTCGGCCCGGGTGCTCTTGGTCCCACTGTCAGCGGTCATCTGGCGCTCGGTGCTCCCTCGGGGATCGGTCGGGTGGCGGACCGCCCGGGGGCGCGGAGTTCACCCGCCCCGGGCGGACGACGGCGCGCGCCACGGTCGCCCGGTCGGGTCCGTTCCCGTCCTGGGGTGGCAGGTGCGTCGTCGTCATCGTCGACTGCCCTACCCGCTGCGCGCGCAGCATCAACGTGATCAAGCCTAGTGGTGCCCGGCCGTTCCCCGCCGGGGGCGGGGCTACAGTGGAGGGGCAACCCATCCCCGGCTGAGAAGGACCTCGTGGTGCCCTGCTGCCCGCGCGATGCCGGCCTCCCGGGGATCCGGTGACGGCGATCGCCGACCGCCCCGTCGACCGCGCCCGGGCACTCCGTTCGGCCCGCACGACGGTGGGCGCGTACGTGTCGCTGACCAAGCCCAAGCTCGTCGAGCTGCTGCTGGTCACCACCCTGCCGGCGATGATGCTCGCGGCCGGGGGCTGGCCGGGCACGGGCCTGGTCGTGGCCACCCTGGTCGGTGGGATGCTCGCCGCCGGGGCCGCCAACACGATCAACTGCTGGTACGACCGGGACATCGACCGGCTGATGTCCCGCACCCGGGACCGGCCGATCCCCAGCGGGGTGATCGAGCCCCGTGCCGCGCTGTACTTCGGCGTCCTGCTGGCGTGGGTCTCGCTGGTTCTGCTCGGCTTGTTCACCACGCCGCTGGCCACCGCCCTCGCGGCCGGCGCGGTGCTGGCCTACTCCGTGGTCTACACGATGGTGCTCAAGCGCCGGACCCGGCACAACACCGTCTTCGGTGGGCTGCCGGGCGCCGCTCCGGTGCTGATCGGCTGGGCCGCGGTCACCGGTTCGCTGGACTGGCCGGCCCTCGTCTTCTTCGGCATCGTCTTCTGCTGGCAGATGCCGCACTTCTGGGCGCTGGCCAGCCGCTTCCGCTACGACTACTTCCGGGCCGGGGTGCCCATGCTCTCGGTCGTCGCCGGACCGGTCAGCGTCGGGCGCCAGTCCGTCGGCTGGGCCTGGGGCACCCTGGGCACCTCGCTCCTGATGGTGCCGGTGACGCCGCTGCTGGGCTGGACCACCGGCATCGCCACGCTGGGTCTGGGTGCCTGGTACGTCGGGGAGTCGCACGCCTGGCTGAGCCGGATCAAGGCGGGCGTGCCCGACCGCCCGATGCGGCTGTTCTCGGTGTCGATCACCTACATGACGTTGCTGTCGATCGCCCTGGTCGTCGACGTCCTGGTCTGAAGAAGGACCCCGCCGCCCCCGCCGCGGCGCAGTCCGTTCGACGACTGAGGGACCTCAGCGGCTCATGACGGCCGGGGAACGGCTCCTGGCCGCGGTGCCGTCCGGAGGACGGCGGTGTCATCGTCGACGGGCAGCTCGGACGCCGGGCCGCGCACCGACCACAGCAGCCGGGCCGCGTAGACGGTGATCAGCACCGCCCCGGCCATGTGCACCAGCACCAGCACGATCGGCAGGTCGGTGAAGTACTGCACGTAGCCGACGACGCCCTGGGCCAGTTCCACGACGAGCAGGTCGCGGGCGGCCCGGCGGACCCGGCCGGGGGAGTCGGTGGCGTGCAGGGCCACCAGCAGGGCGACGGTCAGACCGACGAGCAGGAACACGACGTCGGCGTGCAGCTGGCTGACCAGCGCCGGGTCCCAGCCGGTGCGGCCGGCGTCCGGGTCGCCGCTGTGCGGGCCGCTGCCGGTGACCAGGGTGCCGATGATCAGGACCAGCGCGGTGGCGGCGGCGATGCCGCGGGCCAGCAGCGCGAACGGCCGCCGGACGAGCAGCTGCCCGACACCCGGCTCCCGGGAGCGCAGCCACATCGTCGTGGTGATGGCCACCAGGCCGATCGACACCAGGAAGTGCGCGGCCACCGTGTACGGGTTCAACCCGGTGAGCACCGTGATGCCGCCCACCACGCCCTGGGCCGGGATGCCGAGGAAGGCGAGCACCGCCCAGCGCCGCAGGTCACGGCGGGCCGAGCGGAACACCGCGATCAGGGTGGCCGCGGCGACGGCGACGAGCACGAAGGTGAGCAGCCGGTTGCCGAACTCGATCACCCCGTGGACGGCGAGCTCGGGGGTGCTCACGAAGCTCTCCTCGGTGCAGCGCGGCCAGGTGGGGCAGCCCAGCCCGGAGCCGGTCAGGCGGACGACGCCGCCGGTCAGCACGATCAGGCCGTTGGCCACCACGCTCGCCAGTGCGAGCCGGGACACCGTGGAGTTGCGCACCGTCGCGGGAAGAACTGACACCCCGTCGATGCTACTGACCGCAGGTGCCCCCGCCCCCGGCGGAATCAGTCGGACGGCGGCCCACCCGGACGAGCGCAGACCCGGCGGACCACATCCACTTCCGCTGACTGCGGTGCGCGGCGTCCCGGTGGGTAGGCGAGCACCGGTACGGACGACGCGAGAGAGAGCAGCGATCCCATGACCAGCGGTTTCTTCGGCTCCCCTTTCGGGGGCGGCCCCTTCGACGACTTCTTCCAGGCTTTCACGGGCCCCGGTGCCCGCCGGGGCATGCAACGGGTGGACATCACCCAGCTGCTCAGCGACCAGGCCCGTGAGGTGGTGTCCAGCGCCGCCCGGCAGGCCGCCGAGTGGGGCAGCCCCGACCTGGACTGCGAGCACCTGCTGTGGGCGCTCGCCGGCCACGAGCCGACCGCCACCCTGCTGGCCCGGGCCGGCGCGGACGGCGGTGCGCTGCGCAGCCAGCTGGAGGCCCAGCTGCGGCGCGGGCAGCCCACCGGGCAGCCGCCGGCGCTGACGCCGGCGGCCAAGCGGGCCCTGCTGGACGCGCACCAGGTGTCCCGGGCCAGCGGTTCCACCTACATCGGGCCCGAGCACCTGCTGTTCGCCCTGGCCCTCAACCCCGAGTCCGGTGCCGGCCGGGTGCTGCACGGTGCCCGGGTCACGCCGGAGGCGCTGCAGCGGGGGGCGGCGGGTGCGGGCGCGCCGCGCGGCAGCGGCCAGGGCGGCGAGCAGCCGCCGTCGAAGACCCCGACGCTCGACGAGTTCGGCCGGGACCTCACCGACCTGGCCCGCAGCGGCCGGATCGACCCGGTCATCGGCCGGGCCGCCGAGATCGAGCAGACGATCGAGGTCCTGTCCCGGCGGAACAAGAACAACCCGGTGCTGATCGGTGAGGCCGGTGTCGGCAAGACCGCCATCGTGGAGGGCATCGCGGCGCAGATCGCGGTCGGGGACGTCCCCGACCAGCTGCGCGGGCGGCGCCTGGTGGAACTCGACCTCACCGGCCTGGTGGCCGGCACCCGCTACCGCGGCGACTTCGAGGAGCGGCTGAAGAAGGTCATCGACGAGATCCGCGACAACAGCGACTCGCTGCTGGTCTTCATCGACGAGCTGCACACGGTGGTCAACGCCGGTGGCTCGGAGGGCTCGGCCGGCGCGGGCAACATGCTCAAGCCGGCGCTGGCCCGCGGCGAGCTGCACGTCATCGGTGCCACCACCCTGGACGAGTACCGCACGAGCATCGAGCGGGACCCGGCCCTGGAGCGGCGCTTCCAGCCCATCCTCGTGCCCGAGCCCAGCACGCTGGACACCATCGAGATCCTGCGCGGCCTGCGCGACCGGTACGAGGCCCACCACCAGGTGCGGTTCACCGACGAGGCGCTGGTCGCGGCCGCCGAGCTGTCCGACCGGTACGTCGCCGACCGGCACCTGCCGGACAAGGCGATCGACCTGATCGACCAGGCCGGCGCCCGGGTGCGACTGCGGGTAAAGACGCCGACCACCGACCTGCGCTCCCTGGAGCAGGAGGTCGACCGGCTGCAGCGCGAGAAGGACCAGGCGGTGGCGGCCGAGCACTACGAGCGCGCCTCGACGCTGCGCGACGAGATCGCGGCCGCCACGGCGGAGCTCGAGCGGGCCCGGACCGGCGGCGACGCGGGCATCCCCGAGGTGGGGACGGCGGAGATCGCCGAGGTGGTCTCCCGGGCCACCGGCATCCCGGTCACCCAGCTCACCGAGGAGGAGCGCGACCGGCTGCTGCGGCTGGAGGACGTGCTGCACGAGCGGGTGATCGGCCAGGACGAGGCGGTCGAGGTCGTCTCCGAGGCGATCCGCCGCTCGCGGGCCGGCCTGGGGGATCCCGACCGGCCGATCGGCAGCTTCCTGTTCCTCGGCCCGACCGGCGTCGGCAAGACGGAGCTGGCCCGGGCGCTGGCCGAGGCGCTGTTCGGCGACTCCGACCGGATGGTGCGGCTGGACATGAGCGAGTTCCAGGAGCGGCACACGATCAGCCGGCTGGTCGGCTCGCCCCCTGGGTACGTCGGCTACGAGGACGCCGGGCAGCTGACCGAGGCCGTGCGGCGCAACCCGTACTCGGTGGTGCTGCTCGACGAGGTGGAGAAGGCGCACCCCGACGTCTTCAACACCCTGCTGCAGGTGCTCGACGACGGCCGGCTCACCGACTCCCAGGGCCGCACGGTCTCCTTCGCCAACACCGTGGTGGTCATGACCAGCAACCTCGGCTCGGAGGCGATCGTCAACGCCGGCCGCGGACCGCTGGGCTTCACCGCCGGCGGCAACGCGGGCAACGACCTGCGCGACCAGGTGATGCGGCGGCTGCGGGAGGCGTTCCGGCCCGAGTTCCTCAACCGGATCGACGAGATCGTCGTCTTCCGCCAGCTGGAGACCGAGCAGCTGACCCGGATCACCGACCTGCTGCTGGACGAGACCCGGCGGCGCCTGGCGGCGCAGGACATCACGCTGGAGGTCGCCCCGGAGGCGGTGACCTGGCTGGCCGAGCGCGGCCACGAGCCGACCTTCGGCGCCCGGCCGCTGCGCCGGGCCATCCAGCGGGAGGTCGACAACCCGGTGTCCCGGCTGGTGCTCGGCGGCGGGCTCCGGGCCGGGCAGCAGGTGGTGGCCGCGGTGGGGGACGGCGGACTGGAGTTCGCCGTCTCCGACGGAGACGTCGACGACACGGTCGCCGCCTCGGTGTGACGGCCGTCCCGGGAGCCCGCAGGTAAGGGCCGCCTTGCTTGCGGGCTCCCGGAAATAGCACACACTCGTGTTGTGGAAACCGCTGCAGCGACCGTCCGGAGCCCCGCTCCGGCAGACGACGGGCGCACCCGCGACCGGGTCAGCGCGCTGCTCCTCGACCACGGCCCGCAGACCGCGGCCGAGCTCGCCGCCCGGCTGGGCGTGTCCCCGGCAGCGGTCCGCCGCCACCTGGACGCCCTGGTCGCCGCCGGCCGGGTGGCCGAGGGCGCGGGGCCGGGCTCCTTCGGTGCCGGGCGCCGCGGCCGGGGGCGTCCGGCCCGCCGGTTCACGCTGACCGACACCGGCCGCTCGGCCTTTCCGCACGCCTACGACGACCTGGCGCTCACCGCGCTGCGCTTCGTGGCCGCCTCCGGTGGCCCCGACGCCGTCCGCGAGGTGGCCGAGCAGCAGCTGGCCGGCCTCGAGCAGCGCTGCTCGACGGCGGTCGCCGGCGCCCAGGCCGGTGCGGTCGACGGCGAGGTCGTCGACCGGGCCCAGGTGCTGGCGGTGGCGCTGAGCGCGGAGGGCTACGCGGCCAGCGCGTCGGCGATCTCCGGCGGCGGCCAGCTCTGCCAGCTGCACTGCCCGGTCGCCCACGTCGCGGCCGAGTTCCCGCAGCTGTGCGAGGCTGAGACCGCGGTCATCGGCCGCCTGGTCGGTACGCACGTCCAGCGGCTGGCCACCATCGCCCACGGCGATGGCATCTGCACCACCCACATACCGGGGCAGTTCACCCTCCGCGGAGGGAACAAAGCCGCCCCCGCACGCCCTGTACCTGCTGGTCGCGCCGCGCACTCCACGCCCTCGCGGGAACACGCCGGCGCCAGCACTGCAGCGACCCCCTCGATCGACCGGGAGAGGACCCCCGCATGACCAGCACCCAGCAGCCCGTGGCGACCACGCCCGAGGCCAGTGCCCCCATGACGCAGGACGAGCAGATCGACTCGCTCGGTCGTTACAAGTACGGCTGGGCGGACGCCGACGTCGCCGGCGCCTCGGCCCGCCGAGGGATCAACGAGGACGTCGTCCGCGACATCTCCACGCGCAAGGGCGAGCCGGAGTGGATGCTCGAGCGCCGGCTCAAGGCCCTCAAGCTCTTCGGCAAGAAGCCCATGCCCGACTGGGGCTCGGACCTGTCCGGCATCGACTTCCAGAACATCAAGTACTTCGTGAAGTCGACCGAGGCGCAGGCAGCCACCTGGGACGACCTCCCGGCGGACATCAAGAACACCTACGACAAGCTCGGCATCCCCGAGGCGGAGAAGCAGCGCCTGGTCTCCGGTGTCGCCGCCCAGTACGAGTCCGAGGTCGTCTACCACAAGATCCGTGAGGACCTCGAGGAGCAGGGCGTCCTGTTCCTGGACACCGACACGGCGCTCCGCGAGCACGAGGACCTGTTCCGTGAGTACTTCGGCTCGGTGATCCCCTCCGGGGACAACAAGTTCGCCGCGCTGAACACCGCGGTGTGGTCCGGTGGCTCGTTCATCTACGTGCCGAAGGGCGTGCACGTGGAGATCCCGCTGCAGGCCTACTTCCGGATCAACACCGAGAACATGGGCCAGTTCGAGCGCACCCTGATGATCATCGACGAGGGCGCGTACGTGCACTACGTCGAGGGCTGCACCGCACCGATCTACAAGAGCGACTCGCTGCACTCCGCCGTCGTCGAGATCATCGTCAAGAAGAACGCGCGCTGCCGGTACACGACCATCCAGAACTGGTCGAACAACGTCTACAACCTGGTCACCAAGCGGGCCGTGGCCCACGAGGGCGCGACCATGGAGTGGGTCGACGGCAACATCGGCTCCAAGGTGACGATGAAGTACCCGGCCGTGTGGATGACCGGTGAGCACGCCAAGGGCGAGGTGCTCTCCATCGCCTTCGCCGGTGAGGGCCAGCACCAGGACGCCGGCGCGAAGATGGTGCACGCCGCACCGCACACCTCGTCGAACATCATCAGCAAGTCGGTGGCGCGCGGCGGTGGCCGCACGTCCTACCGCGGCCTGGTGCAGATCGACGAGGGCGCCTACGGCTCCCGGTCCACGGTGAAGTGCGATGCGCTGCTCGTCGACACGATCAGCCGCTCGGACACCTACCCCTACGTCGACGTCCGCGAGGACGACGTGTCCATGGGCCACGAGGCGACCGTGTCCCGCGTGAGCGAGGACCAGCTCTTCTACCTGATGAGCCGCGGCATGTCCGAGGACGAGGCGATGGCGATGGTCGTGCGCGGCTTCGTCGAGCCCATCGCCCGGGAGCTGCCGATGGAGTACGCCCTCGAGCTCAACCGCCTCATCGAGCTCCAGATGGAAGGTGCCGTCGGCTGATGTCGGCAAGTTCGCAGAACACCCACACCGAGACCGCCGCGGACGGGTCCGCCGCCCTCGCCTCGGAGCTGTTCGCTCCCGGCGTCGGCGCGCAGGCCGGCCCGCCGACCACCCCGGCCGCCGGCACCGGCGCTGCCGGCGAGGCGGGCCCCGGCTCGCACTCGCACGGCGGCCCGACCCCGACCGGCTCGCCGGCCGAGCGTCTCACCTCCACCGACCCGGACGCCTTCGGTGTCCCCACCGGCCGCGAGGAGGAGTGGCGGTTCACCCCGATGCGCCGCATCCGCCCGCTGCTGGACGGCGCTGCGCCCGCTCCCGGGTCCTCTGCCTCCCTCCGGTGGGAGACCGACCTGCCCGAGGGCGTCGAGCTCACCTCCGTGGAGGCGGGCGACCCACTGCTCAAGAGCCTGCCCGAGCCGGTCGACCGGCTCGCCGCGCTCACCCGGCAGCGCAGCGGTGGCGCGGCCGTCGTCCGGATCGCCAAGGAAGCCGTGCTCGACCGCCCGGTCACCCTGGGGCTGTCCGGCACCGGTCCGGACGCCGCCGCCGACGACGCGGTCGTCTGGGGTCAGCTCGTCGTCGAGGTCGGGCAGTTCGCCCAGGCCACCGTCGTGCTCGATCACAGCGGCCTGGCCCGCTACTCCGGTGGCGTGGCCTTCCTGCTGGGCGACGGTGCGCAGCTGACCGTCGTCTCGGTGCAGGACTGGGCGCCCGGCACCGTGCACGGCGGTCAGTACGACGCCGTCATCGGCCGGGATGCCAGCCTCAAGCAGGTCGTCGTCACCCTCGGCGGTGACCTCGTCCGGCTGGTCAGCAACGTCCAGTACGCCGGCCCCGGCGGCTCCGCGGACCTCTACGGCGTCTACTTCGCCGACGGGACGCAGCACCAGGAGCACCGGCTGTGGGTCGACCACGGCACGCCGAACTGCCGCAGCAACGTCGTCTACAAGGGCGCGCTGCAGGGGGAGGAGGCGCACACGGTCTGGGTCGGTGACGTCCGGATCCGCCCCGCGGCCACCGGCACCGACACCTACGAGCTCAACCGCAACCTGGTGCTCACCGACGGGGCCCGCGCCGACTCGGTGCCCAACCTGGAGATCGAGACCGGCGAGATCGTCGGCGCCGGCCACGCCAGCGCCACCGGCCGGTTCGACGACGAGCAGCTGTTCTACCTCTGCTCCCGCGGCATCGACGCCGAGACCGCGCGGCGCCTGGTCGTGCGCGGCTTCTTCGCCGACGTCGTCCAGCACATCGGGCTCCCCGACCTGCAGGACCGGCTGATGCGCACCATCGAGGCCCGCCTCGGTGCCCTGCCGGAGCTGGACGAGCAGCCCGTCGAGGTGGTCTGACCCATGACGTACGAGCGGGTCTGCGCGCTGTCCGAGGTGCCCGAGGAGGGGTCCCTGCGGATGGAGCTCGCCCGCGTGGACGTCGCCGTCGTCCAGCTCGACGGCGAGATCTACGCGATCCAGGACGTCTGCTCGCACGCCGACGTCCCGCTGAGCGACGGCGACGTCGACGAGGTCGACGGCGCGCCCACCATCGAGTGCGCCATGCACGGGTCCTGCTTCGACCTGCGCACCGGCCAGCCCACGAACCTCCCGGCCACCGAGCCGGTGCCCGTCTACCCGGTCCGGGTGGAGGGTGACGACGTGCTCGTGGACGTCGACGCCCCCATCGCCGTGGCCAGCAACTGAGGAGCGAGAACCCCGTGACCAGCCCCACCGCCACCGCCGCCGGCACCGCGACCGGCAGCGTGCTCGAGATCCGCAACCTGCACGTCACCGTCGGGGAGGGCGACCCTGCCACCGGCGAAGGCCCCAAGGAGATCCTCCGCGGCGTCGACCTGACCGTCCGCGGTGGCGAGACCCACGCGATCATGGGCCCGAACGGGTCGGGCAAGTCGACCCTGGCCTACTCGATCGCCGGGCACCCGAAGTACACCATCACCGGTGGCACGGTGACCCTCGACGGCGAGGACGTCCTCGCGATGAGCGTCGACGAGCGAGCCCGTGCCGGCCTGTTCCTGGCCATGCAGTACCCGGTCGAGGTCCCCGGGGTCTCGGTGTCGAACTTCCTGCGCACCGCGGCCACCGCGGTGACCGGCCAGGCGCCGAAGCTGCGCACCTGGGTCAAGGACGTCAAGACCGAGATGACCGCGCTGGAGATGGACCCGGCGTTCGCCGAGCGCAACGTCAACGAGGGCTTCTCCGGCGGTGAGAAGAAGCGCCACGAGATCCTGCAGATGCGGCTCCTCAAGCCCCGGGTCGCCGTTCTCGACGAGACCGACTCCGGCCTGGACGTCGACGCGCTGCGGATCGTCTCCGAGGGCGTCAACCGGGCGAAGGCCGAGAGCCCGGTCGGGGTGCTGCTGATCACCCACTACACGCGGATCCTGCGCTACATCAAGCCCGACTTCGTGCACGTGTTCGTGGCCGGCCGGATCGTCGAGGAGGGCGGCCCGGAGCTGGCCGAGAAGCTGGAGAACGAGGGCTACGCCGCCTACGTCAAGGACTCCGCCGAGCAGGCCGCCGTGGAGGCAACCGCATGACCGAGCTTGCGAGGTCTGCCATGGGCAGGGCGACCCGGGGCACTGTGCCGACGAGCGCCAGCGAGGAGGATCAGTGACCCAGACCGTCTCGCGTCCCGCCGGGGCGCCGCAGGCGCCGCTGCCGCTGGACGTCGAGGCGATCCGGGCGGACTTCCCGATCCTGGGCCGCACGGTCCGGAACGGGCGCCGTCTCGTCTACCTCGATTCCGGGGCCACGTCGCAGAAGCCGCGCAGCGTCCTGGATGCCGAGCGCGACTTCTACGAGAACCACAACGCCGCCCCCCACCGGGGCGCGCACCAGCTCGCCGAGGAGGCCACCGGCCTCTACGAGGCGGCCCGGGCCACCATCGGTGCGTTCATCGGTGCACCCGAGAACGAGATCGTCTTCACCCGGAACACGACGGACGCGATCAACACCGTCGCCTACGCGCTGTCCAACGCCGCCACGGCGAAGGAACCGGCGTTCCGCCGGTACGCCGTCGGTCAGGGTGACGAGATCGTCGTCACCGAGATGGAGCACCACGCCAACCTGGTGCCGTGGCAGCAGCTGTGCGAGCGCACCGGCGCCACGCTGCGCTGGCTGGGGCTCACCGACGACGGCCGGCTGGACCTCGCGAACCTGGCCACGGTGGTCAACGACCGGACGAAGCTGGTCGCGGTCACCCAGCAGTCGAACATCCTGGGCACGATCAACCCGCTCGGCGACATCGTCGCCCGGGCGCGCGAGGTCGGGGCCCTGGTGCTGGTCGACGGCGCGCAGTCGGTGCCGCACCAGCCGGTCGACGTCACGGCGCTCGGCGCGGACTTCCTGGTGTTCTCCGGGCACAAGATGCTCGGGCCCACCGGGGTGGGGGTGCTCTGGGGCCGGTACGACGTGCTCGACGCGCTCCCGCCGTTCCTCACCGGTGGCTCGATGATCGAGGTCGTGCGGATGGAGGGCAGCACGTTCATGCCCCCGCCGCAGCGCTTCGAGGCCGGCGTGCCGATGACCGCACAGGTCATCGGGCTCGGCGCCGCGGTCGAGTACCTGCAGCGGCTGGGCATGGACAAGGTCGAGGCGCACGAGCAGGCACTCACCGGGTACGCACTGGCCCGGCTCGCCGAGATCCCCGGCGTCACGGTGATCGGCCCGCCGGACACGGTCGCCCGCGGCGGAGCGGTCAGCTTCACCGTCGAGGGGATCCACCCGCACGACGTCGGCCAGGTCCTCGACGACCTGGGCATCGCCGTCCGGGTCGGGCACCACTGCGCCTGGCCGGTCGTCCGCCGCTACGGCGTGCCGGCCACCACCCGGGCCACGTTCTACGTGCACACCGGGTACGACGACATCGATGCGCTCGCCGACGGCATCCGCTCCGCGCAGCAGTTCTTCGGCGTCGCGGCCGGAGGGGTGAGCTGAGTGCAGCTGCAGTCGATGTACCAGGACATCATCCTGGACCACTACCGGAACCCGCACGGCCGCGGACTGCGGGAGCCGTTCGAGGCCGAGGTGCACCACGTCAACCCGACCTGCGGAGACGAGGTCACCCTGCGGGTGCACCTGGACGGCGACACGATCGCCGACGTCTCCTACGAGGGGATGGGCTGCTCGATCAGCCAGGCGTCGGTCTCGGCCATGTACGACCTGGTGATCGGGAAGACCGTGCCCGACGCGCTGGCCACGGGCGAGCACTTCAGAACCTTGATGCAGAGCAAGGGCGACCCGGCGGTGGCCGAGAAGCTCGAGGACGAGCTGGAGGACGCCGTCGCCTTCGCCGGCGTCTCGAAGTACCCGGCGCGCATCAAGTGCGCGCTGATGAGCTGGATGGCCCTCAAGGACGCCAGCGCCCGAGCGTGGTCGTCAGCCCCCGCCCCGACGGAAGGAGCACAGTCATGAGCGAGACCACCGGGTCGAGCGTCGAGCCGACCACCGAGCCGGCCCTCGTCGGCGGCAAGTCGGCCCTGATCGAGGACCTCGAGGAGGCCATGCGCGACGTGGTCGACCCCGAGCTCGGCGTCAACGTCGTCGACCTCGGCCTGGTCTACGGCATGGATGTGGACGCCGACGCCAACGTCGCCATCATCGACATGACGCTGACCTCCGCGGCCTGCCCGCTGACCGACGTCATCGAGGACCAGGCCCGCCAGGCACTGACCGGTGGCCCCGGCCCCGGGCTGGTCGACGACATCCGGATCAACTGGGTCTGGATGCCGCCGTGGGGCCCGGACAAGATCACCGACGACGGCCGCGAGCAGCTGCGCGCCCTCGGATTCCGGGTCTGAGGAAGGACCCCGCTGCCCCCACGCCTCGCAAGCTCGGCGCGGGGCCCTGCAGCGGGGCCGGCTCCCCTCGGCGAGAGCCTGTGAGAGTGCAGTAGCTGTAACGGTTGGCGTCACCACATGTCCCCGACCCGGGCGAGGGCGCCGCGGGCCTGCTGACGGCGGTGCTCGTAGCCGGCTCCGACGGCCAGCAGGCAGGCGCCGGCCGCGGCGACGGCGGCTAGACCGGGCCACGGCAGGGCATCGACCAGCCGGCCCACCGACACCACTACCAGCGAGCCGGCGCCCACCAGGAATGGCGCCTGTACCCCCCAGCGGGTGGCCAGGACCGTGGTCAGCGTCGCCGCGGCGACCACCAGCAGCACCCGGACCACCCCCGGATGGACCAGCGTGAGGGCCACCGACGGGCCGAACCCGGCGATCAGGCCCGGCCCCCAGCTCGAGCGGGACGGCGCGTCGGCCAACCGCGGCCCGGCGTAGAGCAGCAGGGCCGCGGCGACGGGCAGCGTCCAGGCCTCCGCCACGCCCGCATCGGCGCCGCGCGCGGTCAGCCACGCGGCCCCGACGAGGGCTGCGCAGCCGGCGGCCCGGGCGCCGTTGCGCTCGGCGATGGTCCCGTAGCCGGTCAGCGCCACCCCCAGCACGGCCAGCTGCGGTGCCGCGGACTCCCAGTGCCCGGAGACCACCAGGCCCACCACCCCCACGACGGCGCCGGTGACCGCGAGCGGCGGTTCCGGGCGCTCCCATCGGAGCAGGGTCGCGACGCCCAGCGACGCCACGGCCAGGCCGAGCAGCAGGGTGCCGGCCAGCGCCGGGCCGAGCACATCGCCGGTGTCGCCCAGCAGCACCGCGCCGGCCAGGCAGCCCACCGCGACGGGGAGCGCGACCGGGCGGTCCACCGGTTGCCGCGCAGCGACGAGCAGGGCCGGCAGTGCCGCGGCGACCAGGAGCAGCGCGAGCGCCGGCCACCGGCCGGCGGCCAGCAGCTGCCCGACCGCGAGCGCGGTCAGCGTGCTCGCCGCGATGAGCCCGGCCGGGCGCAGCACCGACTCCGGCCGGGGGGAGGCGACGGCGGCCACCACGACGGCCAGGGCGAGCCCCAGGTACCCGGTCAGCGGCACGCCGACCGGGCCGGCTGCCGACAGCGCCCCGGCCGCGGCCGCGCCGGCGACCAGTCCGGTGAGCACGGGGACCGTTCGGTGCGGGCCCAGGAACGGCCGCAGCTCCCGGCGGGACCGGACGGTCAGCAGGCCGGCGGCGACCGCCATGACCAGCGCCGCAGCCCCCGTGCGCGTCGCGGCGTCGGTGTTCCCGGCCCAGGCCACGCCCAGGCCCTCCAGCACGCCGCCCAGCCACCACGGCGCGGTGCTGAGCAGGGCCACCACCGCCACCGATCGGCGACCCCGCCAGGCCACCAGCAGGCCGAACAGCGCGGTGCCCAGGACGGCTGCTGCATGCGGCCCCGATCCGCCGGAGAGGTCGCCGAGGGCGGTGAGCACGGCGACCTGCGCCGTCGCCCAGGAGCTGACGGGCCAGGTGGCCGCCGCGCGGCCCAGCAGGCCCAGGACGAGGAGCGCGGCGGCCAGCGCGGCGAGCACCAGCGGGGACCAGCCCCCGTCGGACGAGTGCGCGGCGATGACCGCCAGCACCGCCGTGCAGCCGGCCAGCACCTCCTCGGTGGTGCGCAGACCGCGCCGGCCGGCGGTCAGCGAGAGAGCAGCCGCGACGCAGGCGAGCACGGCCACCAACCCGCGGCCGACCGGGCCGCCGACGGGCAGGGACGCGGCGCCGGCGGCCACCACGGCCACCGCGCCCGCCCCCAGCAGCACGCTCTGCGGGCTGACCCGACCGGGCCCGGTCTCCGACTCCGGCGGGGCGGCCCCGGCCGGCCGCGGCTGGTCCGGGGCCGGGGGATACGGGGCCGTCGGTTCCTGGACCACCCCCACACCTCCTCCGCCGAGCGCCGGACCTCCCACGCTACGGCCGCACCGCCGTCCGGGCGCCCGGACTCAGCCCATCTGCGCGACCCAGGCGACCGCCTCCCGCGCCTGCTGGCGGCGGCGTTCGTAGGTGGCGCCGACGACGAGCAGCAGGAGCCCGGCCGCGG
The DNA here is from genome assembly GCA_019779905.1 of Modestobacter lapidis. Taxonomy (GTDB): domain Bacteria; phylum Actinomycetota; class Actinomycetes; order Mycobacteriales; family Geodermatophilaceae; genus Modestobacter; species Modestobacter lapidis. The sequence goes on from JABAKE010000003.1 coordinate 165,891, forward strand.
CCAGGCTCACCCAGCGCGGGAGCAGCGGGGCATAGGGCCCCAGCCGCCCCAGGACCACGAAGGCCAGGGCGGCGGCCCCCAGCACGAACGGTGCCTGCCGGTGCTGCAGCGCGCCACCGGCGGTCAGGACGGCGGCACCGGCGACGACCAGCACCAGCCGCAGGGCGGAGGGCTCGGCGACCACCACGAACGCCGAGGGCAGCAGCGCCACGCCGGCGGCGGCACCCTCCGCGGACCACGACCGGGCGCCGGCCCGCAGCCGGGGCACCGCGACGACCAGCAGGCCGGCCGCCGCCGGCAGCGTGTAGGCCTCCGGGGTCTGCACGCCTGCGCCGCCGATCGCCACCCAACTGGCGACGACCAGGTCCGCGACGGCGACCGCCCCGACCCAGCGGCGGCCACTGACCAGCGCGTAGCAACCCGCGGCGACGCCGACCACGGCGAGCTGGAGGCCCACCTGCCCCCAGGCGTCCACGTCGCTGCTCGTCGCCGCGGCGGCGATCCCGGCGAACGACCCGGCTGCCGGCCCGCTCCACTCCTCGGGGCGTCCCGAGCGCAACGCGCCGACCGCGAAGCCGACGGCCCCGACCAGCGCGAGCAGCAGGCCGGCGGTGGCGGCCGGCAGCCACCGGTCCTCCCGCGCGAGCAGGACCGCGACCGCCGGTGCCAGCAGCGCGGCCCCGGTCGCCCACTCCCGCACCGCCGGCAGCCGCAGTGCGGCTCCTGCGGCGGGAACCGTCGCGGCCAGGGCCAGCAGCGACAGCGGCCGCAACCGCCCGGCGTCGGCGAGCAGCACCGACCCGGCCAGGGTCAGCGCCGTGCCGGCCGCCAGCAGGCCGGCACCCGTCGTGCGTGCGCTCAGCAGCGTGCCCGCGGCGCCGGTCAGCGCGGCCAGGCCCAGCGCGGCGGCCAGCACCGGCCCGGAACCGCCCAGGGTCTGCAGCGACCCGGCCAGGGCCAGCCCGGCGATACCGGCCGCGGTCGCGACCACGACCGGTAGGCCGGGCAGCCGCGCCGCCAGCCGGGCGACCCGGCCCAGCGCGACGGCGGAGACGCCGGCGACGACCAGGACCGCGGTCGCCGTCCATGACTCGACCGCATCGTCGCCGGCGGCCAGCAGGAGGCCGCCGAGCACGCCGGCCGCCGCCCACAGCCCGGCGAGCACCTCGGCGACCCGGCCGAGCTCCGGACGCAGCAGCAGCGGGGCCGCCAGATCGGCCGCCGCGATGCCCAGGACGACGGCGACCCCCACCGGGCCACCCAGGACGTCGGGCGGCAGGAGGAGAACCGCCACCGGCTGGGCGGCCACCAGCCCCACCAGCGGCCAGGTGGTGGTCGAGCGGGTGAGCCTGCCCAGCCCGACGGCCGCGCCGGCGACGACGGCACAGGAGATCGCCGTCCACCACCGCAGCGGCACCCGGTCGGCGTCGAGCAGGCCGAGGGCGTGCGCCGCACCCAGGTCGACCGCGAGCAGGGCGGCGCCCGCGGCGGCCAGGGCCTCCTCGGTGGCGCGCAGACCCCGGCGGGCCGCCCAGGCCGATGCCGCGCACGCGGCGGCGGTGACCACGAGCATCACCAGTGCCTGGAAGGCGACGCCCAGCCGGGTCCAGGCGACCGCGACGAACGCCAGCGCACCGGCGACCACCAGGAGGGCGCCCAGGCCCAGCAGGACCTGCTGCGGGCTGAGCCGCGGCCGGCGAGGCTGCGGCGCGGGACCGGCCGGCCGGGGTGCCGTCGGCTGCGGTGCCCGGGGCGCGGCTGCCGCGGGGGGCGCCCAGGCAGGCGGGACGGAAGGCGCGGGCGGTGCCCAGCCGGTCGGCGCGGCCGGGGGAGCCGGCGCGGCGCCGGGCGCGGCGGCCCGGAGGGTGGCGAGCAGGGCGTCCCGGTCGCGGGCCAGGTCGTGCAGGGTGGCGCCGATCCGGGCGACCACCGACGCGGCCTGACCGGCGGCGGGCAGGCCACAGACCGGGCATGCGGCGTCGGCGACAGCGGTCACCGGGGTGCCGCAGACCGGGCAGGGAGGGCCGGGCGGCCCCGAGCGCGGGAACATGGACGCATCCTGGCGCGCCGCGGGCACCGGGAGACCGGTTTTCCACAGCACCTGCCCCGCGCGGGGAATGCCGCCCACATCACCGGCGACCAGGTCGGAACATCGGCCCGGAGCGCCTACCCTGGGATCAGTGATCACGACGACCGGCCTCGAGCTGCGTGCCGGTGCCCGTATCCTCATCAGTGAGGCCGACCTGCGGGTGCAGCCGGGCGACCGGATCGGCCTCGTCGGGCGTAACGGCGCCGGCAAGACCACCACCCTCACCACGCTGGCCGGCGAGCGCGTGCCGCACGCGGGCAGGGTGGACGTGACCGGGGAGCTCGGTTACCTGCCGCAGGACCCACGCAGTGGCGACCTCGACATCTCCGCCAGCGACCGGGTGTTGTCCGGCCGGGGGCTGGATGTCCTCAAGCACCAGCTGACCAAGGCCCAGGTCGCGATGGCCGAACCGGCCGACGACGCCGAGCGCGACAAGGCGGTCCGCCGCTACGGCCGGCTGGAGGACCAGTTCGCCGCCATGGGCGGCTACGCCGCGGAGAGCGACGCCGCCCGCATCTGCACCAACCTCGGCCTGCCCGACCGGGTCCTGGGCCAGCCGCTGCGCACCCTCTCAGGGGGTCAGCGCCGCCGGGTCGAGCTCGCCCGCATCCTGTTCTCCGACGCCGACACGCTGCTGCTCGACGAGCCGACCAACCACCTCGACGCCGACTCCATCGTCTGGCTCAAGGGCTTCCTGGCCGGGCACCGCAGCGGCCTGGTGGTGATCAGCCACGACGTCGAGCTGCTCGAGGCCGTGGTCAACAAGGTCTGGCACCTCGACGCGAACCGGGCCACCGTCGACGTCTACAACCTGGGCTGGAAGCGTTATCTGGATGCCCGGGAGACCGACGAGCGCCGGCGGAGGTCCGAGCGGGCCAACGCCGAGAAGAAGATCGACGCGCTGACCGCGCAGGCGGACAAGATGCGCGCCAAGGCCACCAAGGCCAAGGCGGCACAGAGCATGGACAAGCGGGCCGCGCGCCTGGCCGCCGGGCTGGCCGACGTGCGCGTGCAGGACCGGGTCGCCAAGCTCCGCTTCCCGACGCCCGCACCCTGCGGCAAGACCCCGCTCACCGCCGAGCACCTGAGCAAGAGCTACGGCTCGCTGGAGATCTTCACCGGCGTCGACCTGGCCATCGACCGGGGCACCCGGGTCGTCGTGCTCGGCTTCAACGGCGCCGGCAAGACGACGCTGCTGCGGATGCTGGCCGGCACCGAGACTCCCGACACCGGCGAGGTCAAGGCCGGGCACGGGTTGCGGATCGGGTACTACGCGCAGGAGCACGAGACCATCGACATGGATCGCACGCTGCTCGAGGTGATGCGGTCGGCCGCTCCTGATTCCACCGACACCGAGCTGCGCCGGATCCTGGGCGCCTTCCTGTTCTCCGGTGAGACCGTCGACCAGCGCGCCGGCACGCTGTCCGGCGGCGAGCGGACGCGGCTGGCGATGGCAGCCCTGGTCTGCTCGGCGGCCAACGTGCTGCTGCTCGACGAGCCGACCAACAACCTCGACCCGGCCAGCCGGGAGCAGGTGCTGGAGGCACTGCGCACCTACGCCGGCGCGATCGTGCTGGTCACGCACGACGAAGGAGCCGTGCACGCCCTGCAGCCGGACAAGGTGATCATCCTGCCCGACGGCACGGAGGACACCTGGAGCGAGGACTTCGCCGACCTGGTGTCGCTGGCATGACGGACCCCTGGCCCCCTCCGGTCGTGGCCTGAGCCTGCGAAGGGCTCGTGGGAGGGGGTCCTGCTGCGCGCCTGGCGGCGGGGTCGGCCGGTAGGCCGACCGTGTCATCGCTTGCGGTGGCCGAGCCCGCAGCGGCGGGTGATCATGGCGTCGGGACGCCGACGTCACCCGGACAGCGGCGCGAAGCGACCAGCGGACTGCCCTGGCGGAAGCCGGTGCCTCCGCTGGCACGGAGGGGAGTCATGGCCGACTCGAGCACTGCGGACCTGGGCAAGGGCAAGCGCATCACCGGCGGGGACCGGACCACGCTGGCCGACGAGCTCCGCCAGCGGTACGACGGCGGGGAGAGCATCCGCTCCCTCGCCACCTCCACCAACCGTTCCTACGGCTTCGTGCACCGGCTGCTGTCGGAGTCCGGCGCCACGCTGCGGGGTCGCGGCGGGGCGAACCGGAACGCCAAGAAGGCCGGGTGAGCCCCTCCTCCGGGGCAGCGCCGCACGGGTGGGTGCGGACGACGCAGGACGGCGCCGTCCTGACCGTGACCCTCGACCGGGCCGACCAGCTCAACGCCCAGACGCCGGGCACCTGGGCAGCGCTCCGCGCGGTCGGGGACAGCCTGGACGACGAGGTGCGGGTGGTCGTCGTCCAGGGCGCCGGACGCTCGTTCTCCGCGGGCCTGGACCGCAGCCTGTTCACCGCCGGTCCGGACGTGGCCGGGGGGCTCAGCGAGCTGGCCACGCTGCCGCCCGGGCTCGCCGCCGAGCGGATCCGCGGCTACCAGGCGGCCTTCCGCTGGCTGCGCTCGCCGGGGATCGTCTCGGTCGCCGCCGTGCAGGGCCACGCCGTCGGGGCCGGCGCGCAGCTGGCCCTGGCCTGTGACCTGCGGGTGCTCGCCGAGGACGCCCAGCTGCGGCTGCCCGAGGCGGTGCTCGGCCTGGTGCCCGACCTCACCGGCACGAGCAGCCTGGTGGACCTGGTCGGCTACAGCCGGGCCGTGGAGATCTGCCTGACCGGCCGGCCGGTCGACGCCGCCGAGGCGGTGGCCATCGGCCTGGCGAACGTCGCCGTTCCGGCCGGTCAGCTGGCCGGCGCCGTGCGCGACCTCGTGGCGGCGCTGGTGGCCGTCGACGTCGACGCCGGCCGGGAGACCCTCGCGCTGCTGCGCAGCGCCGTCCGCAGTGACCCCGCGACCCAGGACGCGGCCGAGCGCGCCGCCCAGGTGCGCCGGCTGCACGCCCTCGCCGCGCGCTGAACCGGAACAAGCCGTCCCCCCGGTGGGGTTGACCGCGAGCACGTGCGGTGACCCGAGCTGACAGGAGACGGTCATGGACAGTGGCATGACCTCGATGGCGGCGATGCGATCGTTCCGCCGGGACCCCTCCGTGACCGCCCGGGAGATCCCCGAGGGCACGGTCCGGCGGATCCTCGGCGTCGCCGGGCCCTACCGGCGCGAGCTGATCGCCTTCCTGTCGCTGGTTGTCCTGTCCGCCCTCATCGGGGTGCTCACCCCACTGCTGGCCGGCGAGATCATCGACCGGATCGCCCGGCTGTCCGGCACGGCCGGCGACATCGTGCAGATCGCCCTGGTCATCGCCGGGCTCGCCGTGGTGGACGCGGGCAGCTCGCTGGCCCAGCGCTGGTACTCCTCGCGGATCGGCGAGGGCGTCATCTACGACCTGCGCAGCCGGGTCTTCGAGCACGTGCAGCAGATGCCGGTGGCCTTCTTCACCCGCACCCAGACCGGTGCGCTGGTCAGCCGGCTGAACAACGACGTCATCGGCGCCCAGCAGGCCTTCACCTCGACGCTGTCCGGCGTCGTCTCCAACGCCATCGGCCTCGTGCTCACCGCCACGGTGATGCTCACCCTGTCCTGGCAGATCACCCTGCTGTCCATGGTGCTGGTGCCGCTGTTCGTGCTGCCGGCCCGGCGGATCGGCAAGCGGCTGCAGGAGATCACCCGGGAGTCCTACGGTCTCAACGCCTCGATGAACGCCTCGATGACCGAGCGGTTCAACGTCTCCGGTGCGCTGCTGGTCAAGCTGTTCGGCCGGCCCTCGGTCGAGGCGGAGGTGTTCCGGGACCGCGCCGCCCGGGTCCGCGACATCGGTGTGCTGTCGGCGATGTACGGGCGGACCTTCTTCACCGCGCTGACCCTGGTCGCGGCGCTGGCCACCGCGCTGGTCTACGGCCTCGGCGGGTCGCTGGCCTTCGCCGGGGAGCTGAGCCCCGGCGACGTCGTCGCCCTGGCCCTGCTGCTGTCCCGGCTCTACGGGCCGCTCACCGCGCTCGCGAACGTGCGGGTGGACGTGATGAGCGCGATGGTCAGCTTCGACCGGGTCTTCGAGGTGCTCGACCTGGCCCCGATGATCGCCGAGGCCCCCGACGCGGTCGACGTCCCGGCCGGCAACCGGTCGGTCGAGTTCGACTCCGTCTCGTTCAGCTATCCGGCCGCGAAGGACGTCTCGCTGGCCTCCCTGGAGGACGTGTCCCTGCCCGAGCACGGCGGCCCCCCGGCGATGGTGCTGCAGGACGTGAGCTTCCGGGCCGAGCCCGGACAGCTGGTGGCGCTGGTCGGGCACTCGGGAGCCGGGAAGTCGACGATCGCCAACCTGGTGCCCCGGCTCTACGACGTCACCGGCGGTGCCGTCCGGGTCGGCGGCGTCGACGTCCGGCAGGCCACCGGCGACTCGCTGCGCGCGGCGATCGGCGTGGTCAGCCAGGACGCCCACCTGTTCCACGACTCCATCCGGGCGAACCTGCGGTACGCCCGGCCCGACGCCACCGACGACGCGCTCTGGGCGGCGCTGACCGGGGCGCGGATCGCGGCGCTGGTGGCCTCGCTGCCCGACGGCCTGGACACCGTGGTGGGCGACCGGGGGTACCGGATGTCGGGTGGGGAGAAGCAGCGGCTGGCCATCGCGCGGGTGTTGCTCAAGGGCCCGGGCGTGGTCATCCTCGACGAGGCGACCGCGCACCTGGACAGCGAGTCCGAGGTCGCCGTCCAGCACGCGCTGGACACCGCGCTGGCCGGCCGCACCTCGCTGGTCATCGCGCACCGGTTGTCGACGATCCGCAACGCCGACCAGATCCTGGTCGTCGAGGGCGGCCGGATCGTCGAGCGCGGCACCCACCCGGAGCTGCTCGCCGCCGGCGGGCAGTACGCCGACCTGTACCGCACCCAGTTCACCGACGGCGAGCACACCGTCGACGACACCGGACGGGCCGTCGAGGTCGGCTGAACCCGGCGAGGGGTGGACCGTCTCCCGGGGCCGCGCACTACGGTCACTCCTGACCCACCCGCACCACCCAGGAGCAGCGTTGAGCGCAGGCCATCCGCAGGACACCCAGATCCGCGCGCTGTACGCGCGGTACCTGGCGGGCTGGAACCAGCGCAGTGGCGTGACGGTGTCCTCCGTCTTCGCCGACGACGGCGAGATCATCGACCTCGACGGGACGCTGCGCAGCGGCCGGCTGAGCATCGCCGCCGACATGCGCCGGCTGTTCGCCGACCACGCGACGCCGGCGTTCGTCGGCATCGTGCGCTCGGTGCGCCGGCTGACCGAGGGCGTCGCCGTCCTGCACGCGGTGGCCGGGATGGTGCCGCCGGGTGCCGAGTCGGTGGACCCGGCGCTGCACACGGTCCACTCGCTCGTGGCGGTCGAGGACGACGGACGGTGGAAGATCGCCGTCCTGCAGAGCACGCCGGCCCGCTACGGCGGCCGCGCGGACACGATCGCCGCGCTCACCGCGGAGCTGGAGGCGGCACGTTGACCGTGCTGACCTCGGCGGGGGAGCTGCTGGCCCGGCCGGCCGACGTGCTGCTCGACGTCCGGTGGCGGCTCGGCGCCGACACCGGCCGGGCCGAGTACCTGGCGGGTCACCTTCCGGGCGCCGTGTACGTCGACCTGCCCACCGAGCTGTCCGCGCCGCCCTCGCCGGGCGGGGGGCGGCACCCGCTGCCCTCTGTACAGCGACTGCAATCAGCCGCACGGCGGTGGGGCGTCTCGGCCGGCAGCCGGGTCGTCGCCTACGACGACGCCGGCGGGTCGGCCGCGGCGCGCGCCTGGTGGCTGCTGCGCTGGGGCGGCTTTCCCGGGGTCGCGCTGCTCGACGGCGGATTGGCCGCCTGGACCGCCGCGGGCGGCGAGCTCGAGACCGGGGACGTCGCGCCCGCAGCCGGGACCGTGGTGCTGAGCGCTGGCGGGATGCCGGTGCTGGACGCCGACGACGCCGCGGCGCTGCCCACCGCCGGCGGGGTGCTGCTCGACGCCCGCGCCGCCGAGCGCTTCCGCGGCGAGGTCGAGCCGGTCGACCCGCGCGCCGGCCACGTGCCCGGTGCGGTCAGCGCACCGACCACCGCCCTCCTGGGCGACGACGGACGGCTGCTTCCAGCCGCTGTACTGAGGGAGCGCTTCGCCGCGCTGGGCGTCCGGCCGGGAACGCCGGTCGGCGTGTACTGCGGGTCGGGCGTCACGGCCGCGCACGAGGTGGCCGCCCTGGCGGTCGCCGGCGTCGATGCGGCGCTGTGGCCGGGCTCCTGGTCGCAGTGGTCGGCCGACCCCACCCGTCCGGTGGCCACCGGCGGGTGACGGGACCGCCCGGACCGGCGTCGGCGCCGCCATACTCGGCCGGTGCCGACCGACACCGCGCGGGCCGCCGGGACCCTGCTGTTCGCCGTCGCGGCGGGTGCCGCCCACCTGGTCGTGGGGTACTTCTACCTGACCAGTGGCCTGGTGGTCCCGGTCCACGCGCTGCTCCCGCTGTGGCTGGTCTGGCTGGTGCTCGCCGCGTGGCTGATCCGGCTGGCGGTGCGTCGGTCCTGGTGGACGCCGCTGGTGCCGGTGGCGGCGGCCGCGCTCCTCGTGCTCGTCCTGGTGGTCGGGGATCAGGTGCTGGGCTGGCAGGCCTGAGTCAGGGCGCAGCCACCGCGTCGTAGCGGTCGAGCAGGACGGCGGCGATCCGCTCGTCGGGCAGCAATGGCGCCGTGACGCTATCGGCGCCGGCCTCCTGGAGCTTGTCGGAGAAGTGCCCCGGCGCCAGCAGGTAGGACGCGACGACCACCCGCTCTGCGCCGGCCCGGCGGGCGGCGAGGACGGCGTCGGGAACGGTCGGCTGCGCGGCCGAGCCGTAGCCGGTGGTCACCGGGCCGGCCCAGCTCCGCTGCAGCAGGTCGGCGGTGTCCTCGACGTCGGCCACCGATCGCGGATCGCTGGAGCCGGCGGCAGCCAGCACGACGGCGGTGTTCGGGTCACGCGGGTCTGCGCCGGCCTCGACCAGCCGGGTGTGCAGCACCTCGGCCAGCCGCAGGTCCGGCCCCAGCGGCCGGGCGGCCTGTGCCCCGGCGTGCGCCGCGACGGCACCGGCGATGTCGACGTGCACGTGGTACCCGCCGGACAGCAGCAGCGGGACGACGACGACCGGCGTACCGGCCTCGGCCAGGCCCCCAACGACGTCGACCACGGTGGGTGGCTGGACGTCGACGAAGGCGGCGGTGGTCTGCAACCCGGGGCGCAGTGCACGGGCCGCCAGGGCGAGCTCGGCGATCAGCCGCCGGCCGGTGGCGTTGCGGGTGCCGTGCGCGCAGGCGACCAGTACGGGGGGAGGCGTTCCCATCAGAGCGACCGGATCATCCCGCCGTCGACCGGCAGCATCATGCCGGTCAGGTAGGAGGCGGCGGGGGAGAGCGCGAAGGCGGCCACCCGGCCGAACTCCTCCGGCCGCCCGTACCGCCGCAGCGGGATCGACGCCTCCGTGGCCCGCCGTGCCGCCTCCGGGTCGGGGTGCCGGCTGTCGGTCTGCACCAGGCGTTCGGTGGCGATCCGGCCGGGCAGCAGCCCGAAGACCCGGATGCCGCGCGGGCCGAGCTCGTCGGCCAGCGCTTTCGCCGTCATGGCCAGACCCGGGCGCACCGCGTTGGAGGTGGCCAGGTGGCCGATCGGCTCGCGGACCGACGAGGAGAGCACCAGCCCGATCGCGGCGCCGTCGCCGAGCACCGGGACCAGTGCCTTGACCAGCCGGACGGTGCCGAGCAGCACCGTGTCGAACGCCGCCCGCCACTCGTCCTCGCCCACTTCGAGCACGCTGCCCGGCGCCGGCCCACCGACCGAGACCAGCGCACCGTCGACCCGGTCGAGCCGGGCGGTGGCCGCCTCGACCAGCGCCGGCCCGGCCGCGGCGTCGGCGAGGTCGGCCGCCAGCCCGTGGGCCGCCGGCGCCCCGCCCAGCGAGGCGACGGCGGCGTCCACGGAGCCGGCGGAGCGCGAGCTGACCAGTACCCGAGCCCCGTCGTCGACGAGGGCCCGGGCGGTTGCGAACCCCAGCCCCCGGCTGGCGCCGGTGAGCAGGTAGCCGCGGCCGGCCAGCCCGAGGTCCATCAGTCCAGGTCCACCGATCGGCCGATCAGGCGGGGACGGTGCCGCGCAGCGAACGCAGCACGTACTGCATGATCCCGCCGTTGCGGAAGTAGTTCGCCTCGCCGGGGGTGTCGATCCGGACCCGGGCCTCGAACTCGGTCGTCCGACCGTCCGAGCCCTGCGCCGTGACCTGCACCGTGCGCGGGATCGAGCCGTCGTTGAGCGCGGTGACCCCGGTGATGCCGAACTCCTCGTCGCCGGTCAGGCCCAGCGACTCGGCCGACTCGCCCTCGGGGAACTGCAGCGGCAGCACGCCCATGCCGATCAGGTTCGACCGGTGGATGCGCTCGTAGCTCTCCGCGATGACCGCCCTGACCCCGAGCAGCGCCGTCCCCTTCGCCGCCCAGTCGCGCGAGGAACCGGAGCCGTACTCCTTGCCGGCCAGCACCACCAGCGGGACGCCGGCGTCGATGTAGGCGCGTGAGGCGTCGTAGATCGAGGTCGTCTCGCCGGTGAGGTGGTTCTTCGTGACCCCGCCCTCGGTGCCCGGCACCAGCAGGTTGCGCAGCCGGATGTTGGCGAACGTGCCGCGGATCATCACCTCGTGGTTCCCGCGCCGGGACCCGTAGGAGTTGAAGTCGCGGCGCGCGATGCCGTGCTCCTGCAGGTACCGGCCGGCGGGGGAGTCGGCCTTGATGGAGCCGGCCGGGGAGATGTGGTCGGTGGTCACCGAGTCCCCGAGCACCGCCAGGGTGCGCGCGCCGGTGATGTCCTGCACCGGGGCCGGCTCGGCCGGCATGCCCTCGAAGTAGGGGGGCTTGCGGACGTAGGTGCTCTCGGCGTCCCAGGCGAAGGTGTCCCCGGACGGGGTGGGCAGGTTCTGCCACTGCTCGGTGCCGGCGAAGACGTCCTCGTAGCTGCGGCCGAACTGCTCCGCGGAGACCGCCTGGTCGATGGTCCGCTGCACCTCCTGCGGCGAGGGCCAGATGTCGTGCAGGAACACGTCGTTGCCGTCGGTGTCCTGGCCCAGCGGGTCGTTGTTCAGGTCGACGTCCATCGACCCGGCCAGCGCGTAGGCGATCACCAGCGGCGGGCTGGCCAGGTAGTTCATCTTGACGTCGGGGTTGATCCGGCCCTCGAAGTTCCGGTTGCCCGACAGGACCGAGACGACGGCGAGGTCGGCCTCGTTCACCGCCTGGCTCACCGGCTCGGGGAGCGGCCCGGAGTTGCCGATGCAGGTGGTGCAGCCGTAGCCGACCAGGTAGAAGCCCAGCTTCTCCAGGTACGGGGTGAGCTCGGCCTTTTCGTAGTAGTCCATGACGACCTTGGACCCGGGGGCCAGCGTCGTCTTCACCCACGGCTTGCTGCTCAGCCCTCGCTCGACGGCCTTCTTGGCCAGCAGCGCGGCGCCGATCATCACCTGCGGGTTGGAGGTGTTCGTGCAGGAGGTGATCGCGGCGATGACGACGTGGCCGTGGTCCACGGAGGTCTCCGTGCCGTCCTCCATCACGACCCTGGTCGGCTTGGACGGACGGTCGGGCACGGCGTGGCCGTCGAAGTGGTGCGGCTTGCCCTCCGAGCCGTCGCGCGAGACCGCGACGGGGTCGGAGGCCGGGAACGATTCGGCCGATCCCTCGTCGACGCAGGAGTGGGCTCCGTAGGGCGTCTCCTGGGCCGGCACCCCCGGCTTGCGGTCCTCCCCGCCGGTCTCGTCGGCAGTCACGTAGTCGGCCAGCGCGGCACGGAAGGCCGGCTTGGCCTCGGTGATGGCCACCCGGTCCTGCGGGCGCTTGGGCCCGGCGATCGACGGGACGACGGTGGAGAGGTCGAGCTCCAGGTACTCGGAGAACGCCGGCTCGCGGGACGCGTCGTGCCAGAGGCCCTGCTCCTTGGCGTAGGCCTCGACCAGCTTCACCTGCTCGGCGCTGCGGCCGGTCAGCTGCAGGTAGGTGATGGTCTCCTCGTCGATCGGGAACATCGCCGCCGTGGAGCCGAACTCGGGGCTCATGTTGCCGATGGTGGCGCGGTTGGCCAGCGGCACCGCGGAGACGCCGGCGCCGTAGAACTCGACGAACTTCCCGACCACGCCGTGCTGGCGCAGCATCTCGGTGATCGTGAGCACCAGGTCGGTGGCGGTGGCGCCGTCGGGCAACTCGCCGGTCAGCTTGAAGCCGACCACGCGGGGGATGAGCATCGACACCGGCTGGCCGAGCATGGCCGCCTCGGCCTCGATGCCGCCGACGCCCCAGCCCAGCACGCCCAGGCCGTTGACCATGGTGGTGTGGCTGTCGGTGCCCACGCAGGTGTCGGGGTAGGCGAGGGTGCGATCGCCCTCCTGGCGCGGGAAGATCACGCGGGCCAGGTGCTCGATGTTGACCTGGTGGACGATGCCGGTGCCCGGGGGGACGACCTTGAAGTCGTCGAAGGCGCCCTGGCCCCAGCGCAGGAACTGGTAGCGCTCGCCGTTGCGCTCGTACTCGATCTCGACGTTGCGCTCGAAGGACTCCGGGGTGCCGAAGACGTCGGCGATCACCGAGTGGTCGATGACCAGCTCGGCCGGGGCCAGCGGGTTGATCTTCTGCGGGTCGCCGCCGAGGTCGGCCATCGCCTCGCGCATGGTGGCGAGGTCGACGATGCAGGGCACGCCGGTGAAGTCCTGCATCACCACGCGGGCCGGGGTGAACTGGATCTCCTGGTCGGGCTCCGCGTTCGGGTCCCAGTTGGCCAGGGCACGGATGTGGTCAGCGGTGATGTTCGCGCCGTCCTCGGTGCGGAGCAGGTTCTCCAGGAGCACCTTGAGGCTGAAGGGCAGCTTCTCCGCGCCCTCCACCGCGTCGAGCCGGAAGATGTCGTAGTCGGTGCCGTCGACACTGAGTGCCGACCGGGCTCCGAAGCTGTCCTTGCTGGCTGCCACTGCTGCGCCTCACCCTCACTGGTCCTGACGCGCGCTGTCAGCGCGCCCGTTGCCACCCCCGATCATCCCAGCTCACCGCGCGGGGTGCGGACCAAGGCTGCCCTTACCGCGCTCGGGTGCCCGACGTCGGGCACCGTGACCGTCCCGGCCCGCTGCGCTGCCGGACCGGACCGGACCGGCCGGACCGACCTGATCGGGCTCGCAGTCAGAGCAGGTCCGGCTGCACCGTCCGGCGCACCGAGCGGGGGCCGACGGTGCTGGCCGAGGGCGCGCCCAGGGCGCGGGAGATGCCCCGCGCCGTGGCGGCCAGCACCGGGATCAGCGAGTGGCTCTTGGCGCTGCCCCGCTGGATGGTGACGCCGAGTGCGGCGACCACCTCGTCGTGCGCGCCGCGCACCGGGACCGCCAGGGCCAGGGCGCCCACCGGCGGCAGGTGGTTCGCCGCGATCGCCACGCCGGTGCGACGCACCTCCGCCAGCGTCCTCCGCAGGGTGTCCACGTCGGTGATGGTGTTCGCGGTGAACCGCCGCAGCGGTGCGGCGGCGACCTCCTGCTGGACCTCCGGTGCGGCGAAGGCCAGCAGAACCTGACCGGTGCCCGTGGCGTGCAGCGGCCAGCGGCCACCCAGCCGGGAGAGCACCTGGACGGCGCCGCGGGCCCGCAGCGCCTCGACGTAGACGGTGTCGTGGCCGTCCCGGACGGCCAGGTGCACGTTCGCCCGGGTGGCGTGGTGCAGGTCGTCGAGGAAGGGCAGCGCCAGCTCGCGCAGCTGCAGGCCGTGCGGGGCCAGGGCGCCGAGCTCGAGGATGCGCAGACCGATGCCGTAGCGGCCGTCGGCCGACCGCTCGAGAGCGCCCCACTCGCGCAGCTCGCCGACCAGGCGGTGCGTGGTGGTCAGGGACAGCCCGGTGCGGCGGCTGATCTCGGAGAGGGTCAGCGAGGTGTGCTGCGGTCCGAAGGCGGCCAGCACGGCGAGGACGCGGCCGGCGGCGGTGGACGGGCCGGTGGAGGGCGTGCCCCCGATGCCCGGGCCACCGGACCGGCCGGTGGAGGCAGGGGTCGGTGGCAGCGGCAGCCTTGCCGGCACGTCGTCCTCCTGGCGTCGGGGCCCCCGGCGGCGGGCGGGCGCCGGGGCGCCGTACGGCGCAGGTCACTCTGTGGCGCTCCCCGCGGCGCTGTCAAGGACGGCCGACGCCCACCTGCTCTGCCGCCGGTGGTCCGTCGGCGGCGAGGTCCTCGACGTAGGTGGCCGCGGTGCGTTCGCGCACGGCCCCGGGAGGAACCCCCGGCGCGCACTCCTTCAGGAACAGCTGACCGTCGACGACGTGGAAGACGGCGAGGTCGGTGTAGATGCGCGTGACGCACGCCCGGCCGGTCAGCGGGAAGGTGCACTCCGGCACGATCTTGGGCCGCCCCGTCCGGTCGACGTGCTCCATGGTCACCCACACCTGCGGGGTTCCCGCCACGAGGTCCATGGCCCCGCCCACGGCGGGGTTCCTGCCGGGCACGTACCAGTTCGCGAGGTCGCCCCGGGCCGAGACCTGCAGCGCCCCCAGCACGGTGACGTCCAGGTGCCCGCCGCGGATGATGGCGAAGGACATCGCCGAGTCGGTGATCGCGGCGCCGCTGGTCAGCGTGATCGGCTGCTTGCCGGCGTCGGTGAGGTCGGGATCGCCCTCGCCCGCGGCTGGTGCCGGACCCAGGCCCAGGACGCCGTTCTCCGCGTGCAGCACGATCTCCTTGTCCGCCGGGAGGAACTGCGGGACGGCCAGCGGGATGCCGACGCCGAGGTTGACGACGTAGCCGTCCTGCAGGTCCTGGGCGAGCCGCTGCGCGATGCCCGCGCGGTTGCGGCCGGTGACCGGGGCGGGGCCCCCGGCGGTCGAACGACGGTCGGTCATGACGGGGACCTCTCCATCAGCGGTCGCTGGGCACCTGCCCCGGCGGCGGGCACCACGTCGTCGACGAACACCCCGGGCAGGTGGACGTCGTCGGGATGCAGCTCGTCGACCTCGACGAGGTGCTCGATCTCGGCGATCGTGTGCCGGCCGGCCATCCCGGCCATCGGGTTGAAGTTGCGGGCGGACAGGCGGAACCGCAGGTTGCCCTTGCGGTCGCCCTGGTGCGCCTTGA
This sequence comes from Modestobacter lapidis, assembly GCA_019779905.1. Classification (GTDB taxonomy): domain Bacteria; phylum Actinomycetota; class Actinomycetes; order Mycobacteriales; family Geodermatophilaceae; genus Modestobacter; species Modestobacter lapidis. Next base: position 181,073 of record JABAKE010000003.1, read on the forward strand.
CGAAGCCGAAGTCGGCGACGATGCCCTCCTCGAGGACGTACTCGCGGCCGCCGATGATCCGGTGTTCCTTGGCGGGTACGTGCTCGGCGACGCCGCCCTCGGGGGAGTAGCGGAGGGTGAAGGTGCCGTCGGAGAGCATCGTGCCGGCGCCCGAGGGGGTGAAGAAGGCCGGGATGCCCGCCCCGCCAGCGCGCAGCCGCTCGGCCAGCGTGCCCTGCGGGATCAGCTCGAGCTCGACCTTGCCGGCGAAGTAGGAGTCGTAGAACTCCTGCAGGATCGGGAACGACGCGGTGAGCCGGCGCAGCCGCCCCTCGACGGCCAGCCGACCGACGCCGCTGGCGTCGTCCCCGACGTTGTTCACGATCAGGTGCAGGTCGCGGCGGTCGAGGTCGCACAGGGCGTCCAGCAGGGCGTCGGGCCGTCCGGAACTGCCGAAGCCGCCGACGGCGATCGAGGACCCCGAGGGCACCCGGTCGACCACGGACAGCACCTCCGTGCGGAACTTGTCGATCACACCAGGTCCTTTCGCAGGGGAATGGGTGCGGTGCGCACCGGCCGAGCCCGCCGCGCCGGCCGGCGCCGGAACCCGGCGCTGGCCCGTCCGCGGATCGCGCCCGGACGCAGCCATGGTCGATTCCGGCGGCGGCTGGGCGGAAGGCCCCTTCCGGGGCCCGGAAGCGATCCGGTGGGTGCCGGATCATGCCCCCTCGTGGTCCGCGGGCTCGCCGGTTAGCGTGACCGGGACCACGTCGAGCGGTCCCGTCCCCGGTGTCCTGCGGGCCGGCGGGGCCACTGAGCCCGGGAGCCGGCATGCGCGTCCCCCTGACCACCCGCGATTTCCTCGATCGCGCCGAGCTCGTGTACGGCGACCGGGTCGGCATCGTCGACGAACCCGATCAGCCGGCCGCCCCGCTGGGCGGGCTGACCTACCGTGAGGTGGCCCGGCGGGCGCGGGCGGTGGCCGCCGGCCTCGACGCGCTCGGCGTGGGGGAGGGCGAGCGGGTCGCCGTCGTCAGCCACAACTCCGCCCGGCTGCTGGAACTGCTGTACGGCGTGCCGGCGTCGGGCCGGGTGCTGGTACCGGTCAACTTCCGGCTGTCGGCCGACGAGGTCTCCTACATCGTCGAGCACAGCGGGGCCGGCGTGCTCCTCGTCGACCCCGAGCTCGAGGGGCAGCTGGGCGGGGTCACCGCCAAGCACCGGATGCTGACCGGTGAGGAGTACGAGACCGGCCTGCTGCGGTACGACGCGGAGCCCCGGCCGTGGGCCGAGCCCGACGAGGACGCCACCGCCACGATCAACTACACCTCCGGCACGACCGCCCGGCCCAAGGGGGTGCAGATGACCCACCGCAACCTCTGGGTCAATGCCGTCACCTTCGGGATGCACATGCAGGTCAGCGACCGGGACGTCTACCTGCACACCCTGCCGATGTTCCACTGCAACGGCTGGGGGCTGCCCTACACCGCCGCCGGCCTCGGCGTCCGACAGGTCTGCCTGCGCAAGGTCGACGGCGCGGAGATCCTGCGCCGCGTCGAGCAGCACGGCGTGACGCTGATGGCCGGCGCGCCGGCGGTGTGGAACGCCGTCCTCGAGGCCGCCGCCGACTGGGACGGCGAGGTCCCCGGGCGCGACCGGGTACGGATCATCGTCGCCGGCGCGCCGCCGCCGTCCCGGACCATCGCCCGGGTCGAGGAGGAACTGGGCTGGGAGTTCAACCAGATCTACGGCCTCACCGAGACCGCGCCGCTGCTCACCGTGAACCGCTCGCGGGCCGAGTACGACGGTCTCGCACCGCTGGACCGGGCCAAGGCGCTGTCCCGCGCCGGCGTTCCGGCGCTGGGCACCCGGATCACCACCGACGAGTCCGGTGAGGTCCTCGCCCAGGGCAACACCGTGCTGGCCGGCTACTGGGAGAACCCGCAGGCCTCGGCGGACGCCCTGGAGGGCGGGTGGTTCCACACCGGCGACGGTGGCGGCGTCGACGACGAGGGCTACCTGTCGATCTCCGACCGCAAGAAGGACGTGATCATCTCGGGCGGGGAGAACGTCTCCTCGATCGAGGTGGAGGACGTCGTGTTCAGCCACCCCGCGGTCGCGGAGGTCGCCGTCATCGGCATCCCCGACGAGAAGTGGGGCGAGATGGTCACCGCGCTGGTCGTGCTGGCCGAGGGCGCCAGCGCCTCCGAGGCCGACATCATCGCGCACTGCCGGGCGAAGATCGCCGGCTACAAGGCGCCCAAGCGGGTGGAGTTCCGGGACGCGATCCCGCGCACCGCCACCGGCAAGATCCAGAAGTTCAAGCTCCGCGAGTCCTTCTGGGCGGGTGCGGAGCGCCAGGTGAACTGAGGAAGGACCCCGCTGCCCCCGCCACTCGCCGGCTCGCAGCGGGGCCTGATTGCCGTCGCACCCCTCGTCCTCCGCGTCCGGGTCGCCTCCCCCTACCGGGGGAGGCGACCCGCGCACCCCCTCCGCCGCGTCCCCGATCCGGTCGATCTGGACCCCGGTGCCCCCCAACGGGGGGTTCGGCACCAGGTGGACACCGCACCGCCCCGCCAGGGTCGGTCCGGGCAACGGAGGAGTCGGGTTCGTGGGCGAGCGGTGCGGGACACAGGTCAGGACACAGCGGGCGGGTGCCCGCTGGGTGCGCCGGGTAATCGGGGTCGGCGCGGCCACCGTCGTCTGCCTCGCCGCGGCTCCCGCAGCGGCCACCGCCGCACCGGCGGCCCCGAGCGACTCCCAGATCAGCGCGGCGCAGCAGGCCAGGGAGGACGCCGCCGCCCGGGTGGGGGCGATCACCGCACAGCTGGCCCAGGCCGAGGCCGGTGCGGCCGCCGCCCACCAGGCGGCGCAGATCGCACTGCAGGACTACGAGCAGACCCAGGCCGCCTACGAGGCCGCCAGGAGCACCGCCGACGCAGCGGCCGCCGCGGCCGCGCAGGCCGCCGCCGAGCTGCAACGGGGTCGGGACGACGTCGCGAGCTTCGCCCGGGCGAGCTACAAGCAGGGCAGCACCTCGCCCGGCGTGAACGCCCTGCTGAGCTCCGGTGGCCCCGCCGAGCTGATCGAGCGTGCCGCGCTGCTGGACGCCGCCGGCGTGCACCACACCGACGTCGTCGCCGAGCTCACCGTCCTGGAGGACCACGCCGAGGCCGCCGACCAGGTCGCCCAGCAGGCCGTCGGTGAGGCGGAGGTCCTGCAGACGCAGGCCGCCGACCAACTCGCCAGCGCCCAGGTGCAGGAGGTGGCCGCGCGCAGCCAGGCCGACACGCTCAGCGCTCAGCAGGAGAGCATCGAGGCCGAGCTCCAGAAGGCCCAGGAGACGCTCTACGGCCTGGAGGGGGCCCGCGAGGCCGCCCGGGCCGCCGCGGCTGCCCAGGCCTCCGCCGCAGCCGCCGTCCCGGCCCGCACCCCGGTGCGCGTCGACCCGCCGGCCGCGACGCCGGGCAGGTCGCCGTCCCCGTCGTCGAGCCGGCCCGTCGCGGCACCCCCGGTCGGTGCTCCCGCGGGCGCACCGTCGGCCTCGGCCGCGCAGACCGCCATCGACGCGGCGAGGAGCCAGATCGGCGCCCTGTACTCGTGGGGCGGCGGCGGCAGCAACGGGCCCAGCTACGGCATCCCGCCCGACACCGCGGTCTTCGGCTTCGACTGCTCGGGCCTCGTGCAGTACGCCTACGCGAAGGCCGGCATCGCGGTCGGTGGCACCAGCCGCGACCAGTGGTGGCTCAACCGCAACAAGCAGGTGTCCGCGGACGACCTGCAGCCCGGTGACCTGATGTTCTGGGGGTCGGGCAGCGCCTACACGACGATCTACCACGTCTCGATCTACATCGGGAACAACCAGATGATCGAGGCGCCGAAGCCGGGGTCGCGGGTCACGACGGCGCGGGTGCGTTTCGGGAACGAGTACTACGGGGCCGTGCGGCCCAGCGCCTGAAGAAGGACCCCGCCCTCCCCACCCTTCGCACGCTCAGGGCGGGGCCCGGGAGGGGGCCGAAGGGCTGTGCGGAAGGACAGCGAGCTCGTGGGGTCAGGGCGTCGGGCAGCCACGGGGGGAGCTGCCCGACGCGGCAATCAGGCTAGCAGTCGACGGGTGCGACGGGCAGGTCCCGGAACCTGTCCGTCGCCTGCCGGAACGTGCGTTGCGCTGGTCGGTCGGTGCGGGTGTAGGACACTGGTGGGTGTGACCGCCGCCAGCGCCTCGTCCGCCGCAGAGCCCGCCCCGGACCAGCCCGTTCCGCCCTCGGTGGACGCCGCCCGGCTGGAACGGGCCATGTTCGAGATCAAGCGGGTGATCGTCGGCCAGGACCGCCTGGTCGAGCGGATGCTGGTCGGTCTGCTGGCCCGCGGGCACGTGCTCCTCGAGGGCGTGCCGGGCGTGGCGAAGACCCTCGCGGTGGAGACCCTGGCCCGCGTCGTCGGCGGCAGCTTCGCCCGGCTGCAGTTCACCCCCGATCTGGTCCCGGCCGACATCATCGGCACCCGCATCTACAAGGCCGGCCAGGACGCGTTCGACACCGAGCTCGGCCCGGTCTTCGCCAACTTCGTGCTCACCGACGAGATCAACCGCGCGCCGGCCAAGGTGCAGTCGGCGCTGCTGGAGGTCATGGCCGAGCGCCAGGTGTCCATCGGCGGGGTCACCCACAAGCTCCCTGACCCCTTCCTGGTGCTGGCCACCCAGAACCCGATCGAGAGCGAGGGCGTCTACCCGCTCCCCGAGGCCCAGCGCGACCGTTTCCTGCTCAAGGTGCTCGTCGACTACCCGAGCCCCGAGGAGGAGCGGGAGATCATCTACCGGATGGGCGCCACCCCGCCCACCGCGCAGCCGGTGCTCGGGCCCGACGACGTGCGCCGGCTGCAGCGCACCGCGCAGGAGGTGTTCGTCCACCACGCGCTGGTCGACTACGTGGTGCGCCTCGTCGTCGCCACCCGGGCGCCACGCGAGCACGGCATGCCCGACGTCGCCGGCTGGGTCACCTACGGCGCCAGCCCCCGCGCCTCCCTCGGCCTGATCGCGGCGAGCCGGGCGCTCGCGCTGGTCCGGGGACGCGACTACGTCCTGCCGCAGGACGTCCTCGACGTCACCGCCGACGTGCTCCGGCACCGGCTGGTGCTCTCCTACGACGCGCTGGCCGACGGCGTGCCCGCCGACCACGTGGTGAAGCGGATCGTGGAGAGCGTGCCGTTGCCGCAGGTCACCCCGCGGCAGCGCGCCGGCGGCTACGGGCCGGGCAGCCCCGGCGGACCCGTCGTCCCGGGCTTCGGCGGCACCGGTGCGCCCGGCCCGCTCCCGGGTGGCCCGAACTCCGGTGGATCGACGGCCTACGGGCCCCCGTCCGGTTCCGGCCGTCCGGACGGCGGGTACCCGGGCCCGCAGTCGGCGTGACCTCGCCAGCGGTCCCGGCGCGGCCCGACGCCGCACCACCCCGCTTCGGCGGTGCCCCCGACGCGGCGTCCTCGGCGCTGCTGCTCCGCCGGCTGGAGCTGACCATCCGCCGGCGGCTCGACGGCCTGCTGCAGGGCGACCACCTGGGCCTGGTGCCGGGATCGGGCAGCGAGGCCGGTGATGCCCGCACCTACCACCCCGGCGACGACGTCCGGCGGATGGACTGGCCGGTGACCGCGCGCACCCAGGTGCCGCACGTCCGCGAGACCATCGCCGACCGCGAGCTGGAGACCTGGGTGGTGCTCGACCTGTCGGCCAGCCTGGACTTCGGCACCGCGGAGTGCGAGAAGCGCGACCTGGCGATCGCCGGGCTGGCCGCGGTCAGCCACCTGACGGTGCGCGGCGGCAACCGGCTGGGCGCCGTCGTCACCACCGGTGAGCGGGTGGACCGGTACCCGGCGGCTCCCGGCCGGCTCGCCGCCGACCGGCTGCTGCGCGCCGTCGTCGCGACGCCCCGCGCCGCCGGTGGGCGGCGGGGCGACCTGGCCGCCGCGCTGGAGACGCTGCGCCGGCCGCCGCGCCGCCGCGGCCTGGTCGTGGTGGTGTCGGACTTCCTGGGATCGGACGTGCACGGCGGCCCGGCCGACTGGGAGCGGCCGCTGCGCGGGCTCGGCGCCCGGCACGAGCTGCTCGCCGTCGAGGTCGTCGACCCGCGGGAGCTCGAGCTGACCGACGTCGGGCTGCTCACCGTGGTCGATCCGGAGAGCGGCCAGACCCTCGAGGTGCCCACCGGCAACGCGGACTTCCGCCGGCGCTTCGCCGAGGGGGCGGCCGCGCAGCGCCGGGAGATCGCCGCCGGCCTGCGCCGGGCGGGGGCCGGGCACCTGCAGCTGCGCACCGACCGCGACTGGGTGGCCGACGTCGTCCGCTACGTCGCCGACCGGCGTCGGGCCGGCAGCGGTGGGGCGGCCCGATGACCTTCCAGGCGCCGTGGTGGCTGCTCGCGTTGCTCGCGGTGGTCGCCGTCGTCGCGCTGTACGTCGTCCTGCACCGGCGGCGCGCGCGCTACGCCGCCCGGTTCACCAACGTGGCGCTGCTCGGCTCGGTGGTGCCCAGGCGACCGGGCTGGCGACGGCACGCGGCATTCGCCGCGCTGGCCCTCGGCCTGGCCGCGCTGGTCACCTCGCTGGCGGTGCCGAGCACCGAGGTGCGGGTGCCGCGGGAGCGGGCCACGGTGATCATGGCCGTCGACGTGTCGCTGTCGATGCGGGCCGGCGACATCGAACCCGACCGGTTCACGGCCATGCAGACCGCCGCCAAGGAGTTCGTCGAGGTGCTGCCGGGCCGGATCAACCTGGGCCTGGTCTCCTTCGCGGGCACGGCGACCACCGTGGTCACACCCACCACCGACCGGGGGCAGGTGGCGACCGCGATCGACAACCTGCAGCTGGCCGAGTCCACCGCGATCGGTGACGCGATCTTTACCTCGCTGACCGCCATCCAGAACTACCAGTCGTCGCTGGACGAAGGTGGCGTGGAACTGCCGCCGGCCCGCATCGTGCTGCTGTCCGACGGCTACAGCACGGTCGGCCGGGAGGCCACCCAGGCCATCGACGCGGCCAACGGCGCCGAGGTGCCGGTGTCCACCATCGCCTTCGGCACCGACTACGGCACCCTCGACCTGGACGGTCAGACCGTGCCGGTGCCGGTCGACCGGGCGACGTTGGAGGAGATCGCCGACGAGACCGGCGGGAGCTACAGCGAGGCGGCCAGCGCGGCCGAGCTCGCGGAGGTCTACGAGGACCTCGGCAGCCAGATCGGCTACACCACCGAGGCGCAGGACATCAGCCCGTGGTTCGTCCGGGGCGGGCTGCTGTTCGCCTTCCTCGGCGTCGTCGCCTCGCTGCTGTGGACCAACCGACTGCTCTGATGAAGGACCCCGTCCTCCTCACCCCTCGCAGGCTCGGGGCGAGCCTCGGGACGGGGCCTCCTACCTGCTCGGGTCGAGGGCGAGCTTGCCGCTGGTGCGGCGGGCGCGGAGGTCCTGGTGCGCCTCGCGGACGGCGGAGAGCGGGTACCGCCCGCCGGACACCGGCTTCAGCGCCCCTTCCGCGACCAGCCCGAGCAGGTCGGTGACGGCCTCGTCGAGCATGGCCGGGCGGCTGAAGCAGTGCGCCAGCCAGAAACCGACGACGGCGCGGCTGGTGCCCATCAGCGCCGGCGCCTGCACCGCTCCCGGCGGGGTGCGTCCGGCCATGCCGTAGGCGGCCAGCCGGCCGAACGGCGCGAGTGCGGACAGCGCGCCGTCGAAGACGTTGCCGCCGGTCATCTCCAGCACGACGTCGACCTGGTGCCCCCCGTTCGCCTCGCGCAGCGCCGCGGTGAAGGTCTTCGGGTCGTCCTCGGCCAGCCCGGGGTCGACGGTGGCGTCGGCGCCGAGTTCCTGGGCCAGGGCCCGCTTCGCCGGGCTCGACGCGGTGGCGATGACCCGGCCGGCGCCCCAGCGCTTCGCCAGCTGGACGGCGAGCGAGCCGACCCCGCCGGCCCCGGCGACGACGACGACGGACTCCCCGGGGGCCAGGTGCGCGGAGGTGCGCAGCAGGTGCCAGGCGGTGGCGCCCTGCAGGACGACGGCGAGGGCCTGCTCGTCGCTCACCCCGGCGGGCACCGGCCAGGTCAGCCGCGGGGAGGCCGCCACCTTCTCCGCGTAACCGCCGCCGGCGAGCAGGCCGACCACGCGCGGCCCGCCGCCGGCCGGGGTGCCGACGAACTCGGCGCCCGGCACCAGCGGCAGCTCCTGCGGGGCCAGGTAGCTGTTCTCGACCTGGTGGGTGTCGGCAAAGTTGACTCCTGCTGCGGTCACCTCGTAGAGCTGCTGGCCCTCGCCCGGGACGGGGTCGGGCAGGTCGACGACGTCGAGGACTTCTGGCCCGCCGAAGCGGGTGATCTGCACTGCACGCATGCAGGTGAGGCTAGGGCTCGACCGGCGGGCGGGAGGGCCGGGGATCGCCTCCGTGGATCGAGCATGCGCGGTGAGGCGGCTCGACCGCCGGGGCCCTAGCATCGGGCGCACCGCCTGCTCCGACCGTGGAGGAACCAGTGCTGGATGACGCCGACTTCGCCTATGTCAGTGCGACGGAGCTCGCCCGCCGCGTCCGAGACCGGGAGGTGTCACCGACAGACCTGGTCGATGCCTGCGCCGCCCGGATCGAGGAGCGCAACCCCAGCCTGAACGCCTTCGTCTTCACCGACGTCGAGGGCGCCCGGCAGGCCGCCCGTGAGGCGGAGAAGGCGCTCGTCGACGGTTCGGAGATCGGCCCGCTGCACGGCGTACCGACCGCGATCAAGGACCTGTTCGACTTCAAGCCCGGCTGGCCGGCCACCTTCGGCGGCGTCCGCGCGCTGGCCGACTTCTCCCTCGACGCCTACTGCATCTTCGCCGAGCGCGTCGAGAAGGCCGGCGCGATCATCGTCGGCAAGACCAACTCGCCGGTCATGGGCTACCGGGGCACCTGCGACAACCCGCTTTTCGGGGCGACCGCCAACCCCTTCGACACCTCCCGGAACCCCGGGGGGTCGTCCGGTGGCAGCGCCGCAGCCGTGGCCGACGGGCTCGTGCCGTTCGCCGAGGGAACCGACGGTGGCGGATCGATCCGGATCCCCGCCGCCTGGTGCGGGCTGTACGGGTACAAGGCGTCCTTCGGGCGAGTTCCTTCGGTCGTCCGGCCGAACGCGTTCGGCAGCACGATGCCCTTCCTCTTCGAGGGACCGCTGACGCGCACCGTCGAGGACGCCGCCTTGGTGCTCGACGTGCTGTCCGGCTACCACCCGGGCGACATGTTCAGCATCGACAGCCAACCGCACGACTTCACCCGCGATGTGCACCGGGACATCTCCGGCATGCGGATCGCCTATACCCCCGATTTCGGCATCTTTCCCGTCGACCGACGTATCCGCGAGACGGTCGGCCAGGCGGTCCAGGCCTTCCGTGACGCCGGGGCCGTCGTGGAGCAGATTGACCTGACGCTGCCCTATGACCAGCGCGAACTCAGCGACCTGTGGTGCCGGCAGATCATGCTGGTCAACGTCGGCGCCTTCGAGAATCTGAAGAAGAACGGCCTGGACCTGCTCGGCGAGCACCGCGACGACTTCCCTGACGGCTACCTGCGCTGGGCCGACCACGTCTACGGGATGTCGATCAGCGAGCTCAACGAGGACTACGTGATGCGTTCCGCGGTCTACGACTCCATCCAGGCGGTGTACGCCGACTTCGACCTGCTGGTCACTCCCACCCTCAGCGCCATGCCGGTCCTCAACTCCGAGGTCCCAGGCACGACCGTTGGGCCGAGCGAGGTCGAAGGTATCGAGGTCGACCCCTACATCGGCTGGTGCCCGACGTACCTGACCAACTTCACCGGTCACCCGGCCGCATCGATCCCGGCCGGACTGGTCGACGGGCTGCCCGTGGGCATGCAGATCCAGGGACGTCGGTACGCCGACAGCGACGTGCTCGCCGCCAGCGGCACCTTCGAGTCGCTGCGTCCCTGGGCCGACAGCTACCACGCACCGCGAGATCGCGCCCTGGGGCCCTCGGCCTGACCTCCACGTCCGTTTCCGGCTTTTCGCTCAAGCGACCTCTACCGGGGCCCGGGGTGGAGTCGGGCAGGTCGACGACGTCCATGACCCCGGGTCCGCCGAAGCGGGTGATCTGCACAGCACGCATGCACGCCAGGCTAGGGCGGGCTGACGACGGCTGTGGCCGCTCCCGGGGGACGCAGCGGGTGACGCGTTGCGACCCGTGCCGTCCGGCCAGCATCTCCAGGCGTCCGACGTGCGTGCAGCCGCGCTCGCAGGCCGAGGCGAGCGCCTCCGGCTTGATACATGCCTATATAGGTATATGTTGGCTGCCATGGCACGAGCAGCGACGACGTCGGACGTCTTCAACGCGATCGCCGAGCCGCAGCGCCGGGAGATCCTGGTGCTGCTGCGGGCGGGAGAGCGGCCGGTGACCGAGTTGGCCCAGGAGCTGGGGATGCCACAGCCGGGGGCGTCCAAACACCTGCGGGTGCTCCGGGAGGTCGGGCTGGTGCGGGACCGCAAGGCAGGCAAGCAGCGCCTGTACGGCCTCGACGCCCGCGGGCTGCGGCCGGTGCACGAGTGGAGCGGCGGGTTCGAGCAGTTCTGGAACGAGAGCTTCGACCGGCTGGACGCGTACGTGCACGTCCTCGAGCAGGCAGGGCAGGAGGAGTAGCTGATGAGCGCGGCGGGACGAGGAGCGCCGGCGCGGTCCGCGACGGCTGACCGGGAGATCACGATCTCCCGGGTCATCGACGCCCCACGGGAGCTGGTGTTCGAGGCGTTCACCGAGGTGCGGCACCTGTCGCGGTGGTGGGGGCCGGAAGGGTTCACCACCACCACACGGTCCTTCGAATTCCGCGTCGGCGGGGAGTGGGACTTCGTGATGCACGGACCGGACGGGACGGACTACCAGGAGTGGATCTCCTGGACCGAGATCGTCCGCCCGGAGCGGATCGCGCTGCTGCACGGTGAGTTCCGCGGCGACCCGAACGCCTTCGAGTCGGCCCTCTCGTTCGCGTCCGACGGGGCGGCGACCCGGATCGAGATGCGCACGGTGTTCGCCACCGAGCGGCTGCGCGACGAGGCGGCCGAGAAGCACCACGCGATCGAGGGCGGCCAGCAGACCCTGGGCAACCTGGCTGCCTACGTCACCGGGACCGGCCGGACAGGAGCCGAGGGCTGATGGCCGGGAAGGTGTTCTTCAGCGTGTCGATGTCGCTGGACGGGTTCATCGCTCCCGGGTCCCTCGGGGAGTTGATGGGGCGGCAGTGGATGGAACTGCAGCGGTGGATCTTCCCGACGCGGTTCATGCGGGAGAACCTGAAGCTCGGCGGGGGTGGCGAGGAGGGGCGCGACAACGACATCGTGCGGGAGACGTTCGAGCGCACCGGCGCGAGTGTGATGGGCAGGCGGATGTTCGACGCCGGCGAGCAGATGTGGCCGGCGGAGGCGCCGTTCCACACGCCGGTCTTCGTCCTGACGCACGCGAAGCGTGATCCCTGGGAGCGGCCGGGCGGGACCACCTTCCACTTCGTCGACGACGGCATCGGGCCCGCGCTCGACCGGGCCCGCGAGGCCGCCGGCGACCGCGACGTCCGCATCGCGGGCGGCGGCGCGACGATCCTGGAGTACGTGAACGCCGGCCTGGTCGACGAGTTCTCGATCGCGCTGTCGCCCGTGCTGTTCGGCTCCGGGATCCGGCTGTTCGAGGGCGTGGACGCGGCCCGCGTGGCCCTGGAGCCGGTCCGCGCGGAGCCGACGCAGCGGGTGACCCACCTGACCTACGCAGTCCGGGAGCGGTGACTCTGCTCGATCAGCGCAACAGCTCGATCAGCGCAACACCGGGCCGGCTCCTCGATCGGGCCGTAAGGATGGCTGGGAGTCGGGAGACTGCGACTCGCAACAGTCCAGGTCGGGCGTCGGCCGACTCGAGATGCCAACGCTGCTGAAGGACCTGTCACGACGCCGCCGACGCGGGTGATCTGCACGGCCGGCATGCAGGCGAGGCCGGGGCCTGCCTCCGCAGGACCCTGCTTCCGTGCCGACGCCGGGCGGCACGTCCTCGGCAGGCGTCGTCTCCTCGCTAGGCATTCTCCAGCCACGACAGCAGGCGGCCCCGTGACCAGCAGCGGCCGAGCGCCTGCGCGCGCAGGGCTGCCCGGTCGAGCACCGTCAGGCCGATGATGCTGTGGCCGGCGGCGCGCCGGTCGCCGAGCGTCGGTACTGCCGGTGCGACGCCGACCCCCTCGGTCGACACCCACGCCACCGCCCGGCCGGCCGCCGCTTCGTCCAGGCGGTGCAGGAAGCGCAGCCGGCTCTCGAGCGGGACGCGCGACAGCGCCCACGACGTGGTGACGACGGGCAGGGCGTCCGGAGGCACCCGCGCCACCGCGTCGGGCAGCACCTCGACGGCGCTCCCGCGCAGCAGCAGCGGAGGGGCCGTCGCCGCCAGCGCCAGCGTTGCGTCGAGCCTCGCGACCTGCTCCGGCTGGTCCGGCCACAGGCAGGCGTGCAACCACCGGGCGTCATGTGCGTTGGTCAGGTCCAGCGGATCGGGGTCGACTCCGATCCGGGCGACGACCTCGGGCATCGACCGGGTCGGGATCGGCTGGGCCCCGACGACCGAGGCCGAGAGCTGCACGGGAGATGCCGGGTCGCCCAGCGACCGTCGGTCGCTGTACGTGACGCCGACCCGGTCGACGTGGAGCCCGAGCCCGGCCGGGCAGCCCACGTCGATCAGCCCCACCGCGTTCGCGCCCGCCCGGCGTGCCGCCTCGGCGATGGCCGGGTACAGCACGGCGCAGCGCTGGGTCTCGTACGTCTGCGGCAGTCGGCGCACGGCGATGGCCACGACCGGGTCGGTCATTCGGATCAGCGTGTCGATCGCCGCGCCGGCGGCAGCGTCGCCGTCCGCAGCGGCGTAGGCCGCGGCGAGCTGCGGGGCGCGCCCGGCGAGAGCGAGGTCGTGCAGCGCAGCGAGCACCACTGCGGGGTGCCGCCTGCGCGCCGGCGCCGCCCCGATGGCGCGCAGCGCCTGGTCGGACTCGCTCAGGGCGACGGCGACGCGCCCGTACAGCGTGCCGGCGGCGGCGACCGCACCGAAGTGCCGGTAGACCGCGGCGAGGGTGCGGGCCCGGTCCACGGACCGCTCAGCCGATCCACCGGCGCATCTCGCCGGCCAGCACCCGGCCGAACTGGAGTTCGGGGAAGTGCGCCCCGGCGCCGTAGGTGTGCTCGTCCTCGAGCTCCCGGAACAGTCGCTGGCGGACCTCGGCGGCGAGTTGGGGGTCGAGGTCCCCCAGCGCGTGCCACGTGGGCTCGTCCAGCTGCAGGGGACACGTGATCGCGTCGCCGAGGAGCAGTGCCCGGTGCACCCCGGAGGACACGATGACCGACAGGTGCCCGGGGGTGTGCCCCGGGGTCATCGTGACGTCGACGCCGGGGACGACGGTGGTGTCGCCGCTGACGAGGTGCAGGCGGGCGGCGTCGGTGCCCAGCAGACCGTGCCGGATGTGATCGAGCATCCGGCTGCCCGGGTCGAGCACGAAGTGCTGCCAGTCCGCCGCACCGAACCAGATGTCGGCCCGGGGGAAGACCGGCCGGCCGGTGAGATCGAAGAGCCAACCGCAGTGGTCGAGGTGCAGGTGGGTGCAGATGACGACGTCGATCTCGTCCGGGCTCACGCCGGCCGCACGCAGCCCGACGGGCAACTGCCCGCCGACGAGCATCCGCCGGGGGCCGTCGTCGTGCAGGTCCGGCCCCAGGCCGGTGTCGACCAGGACGACGGAGGAGCCGGTGCGGACGAGGAAGGTGCCGATCGGCATCCAGGCCTGCCCGTGCCGGTCGAAGAAGTCCTCGTGGCCGTGGGCGGTGACGTGGTCGCCGAAGTAGCCGGGGCTCGCCCGGAACGTACCGTCGGCAATCGGGTGGATGTCGATCTCCCCGACCCTCATGGGTCCTCCTCGTCATGGAGCGCGTCGGCAGGCCGGTCGGCGGCACGACCGACCCGGGTGGTGCCGGTCCCGTCGGTCATCGTGCACCCAATGCGCAGCCCCGCGCGCCCCGGCCGGTCCCGGGCCGGGGATGCTGGACTCCGCCGGCCCCGGGCGAGTGCGCCTCAGCGAGGTGCCGGCGACCGGAACGACCGAGGAGGCCGCCATTCCCACCGAGCAGATCCTGGACGTGGCGACACGGATCGCCGACTGCCTGCTGGACGTCCAGACGCGGGTCAACGCGCAGATCGACGCGGCGCTGGCCGAGGCGCTGCCGGGCGTGCAGCAGCGCCTGGGGGTGGGGCCCGCCGGCGACGTCGACGTGGCCGACCTGGTCAACATGCGCATCACCGGTTCCAGCGTCGTGGTCACGCCGGCCGCGGTCGCCGCCGTCGTCCCGCTGACCGCGGCCTCGGCCGCCACGACGCGGGCGGGGCGCCGCGCGATGACCGACATCGTGCGCGGTGCCGACGACCGGTTGGCCGTCATCGCCGGGCCCTGCTCGATCCACGATCCGGCCGCCGCGGTGGAGTACGCCGGCTTCATCGCCCGCATGCGGGAACGGCACGGCGCGGACCTCGAGATCCTGATGCGGACCTACACCGAGAAGCCGCGGACCGAGGTCGACTGGAAGGGCTTCGCCTACGACCCCTTCCTCGACGGTTCCAGCCGGATCAGCGTCGGCCTCGTCGCCACCCGGCTGCTCATGTGCCGCATCACCGCGCTGGGCGTCCCGGTGGCGGCCGAACCGCTGAACGCGCTCACTCCGCAGTACGTCAACGGGCTGGTCACCTACAACGGCGTCGGTGCCCGCAACGTCACCGACCAGACGGCCCGGGAGCGGGTGTCCGGCTTCTCCTCCGTCATCGGCTTCAAGAACTCCCCCGAGGGCAGCGTCGACGCCGCCATCTCGGCCGTGCTGACCGCGCGGGCGGGGCACGAGTTCCTGGGCGTGGACCACCACGGGGTCAGCGCCCAGCTGTCGACGACCGGCAACGACACCGGCCACGTCATCCTGCGGGGCGACCGGCACGGCCCCAACTACTCGGCAGCCCACATCGTCGACACCCGGCAGAAGCTGGCCGCGCGGGGGCTGCCGGAGGTCGTCGTCGTCGACGCCTCCCACGGCAACAGCCAGAAGAACCACCTGCGCCAGATCGACGTCGTCCGCGATCTGGCGGGGCAGGTCGCGGACGGCGAGCGGGCGATCCGCGGCGTGATGGTCGAGAGCAACCTCGTCGCCGGCAGGCAGGACCTGGATCGCCGGCACCCGGGGTCCCTGGAGTACGGCAAGAGCGTCACCGACGCCTGCGTCGATCTGCCGACCACCGAGGCGATGCTGGCGGAGCTCGCCGAGGCCGCCCGGGTACGGCGGGGCGCCGGCGCCGGTCACGGTTGCCGGCGCACCCGGTAGGTGCTCTGCACCATGCCGCCGGAGAAGACCTCGGTGCGCTCGTGGTCGAGGGCCACGTCCCTCGACAGCTCGCCGAAGGGCGTGTGGCCCGTGCCGATGAGCACCGGAACCCGGCTGAGGGTCAGCTCGGAGACCAGCCCTGCGGCGAGAAAGGTGTGCACCGTCCGGCCTCCGTCGACGTACACGCGCCGGTACCCGGCCGCAGTCATCGCGGCCACCGCTTCCTCGAAGGACCTGTGCACGATGATGCGTGGGTCGGCGCCCGGCGGCAGTGTCGTGCTGAGCACGTGCACCGGCCTGCCCTGGTACGGCCACTCGTCCAGTGGCGCGATGACGTCGTAGGTCGCGCGGCCCATCACCAGCGCGTCGACGCCGGAGACGAACTCCGCGAAGCCGAAGTCGCCGCCGGCGCCGTCGTCGGGCGGGCCGCCGTCCCCGGCGCCGCCGGTGAGCCAGGAGAGATCGCCGTCGAGGCGGGCGATGAACCCGTCGACGCTCATGCCGAGGAAGACCGACCCGGTGAAAGAGGTGTCCATGCGTCGATCATGTCGGCCGTGCGCCGTCAGCGACCGTGGGCCGCCAGCAGGGCGCGGGCGATGACGATGCGCTGGATCTGGTTGGTGCCCTCGTAGATCTGGGTGATCTTTGCGTCCCGCATCATCCGCTCGACCGGGTAGTCCCGGACGTAGCCCGATCCGCCCAGCAGCTGCACCGCATCCGTGGTCACCGACATGGCGGTGTCGGAGGCGAACAGCTTCGCCGCTGCTCCCGACGCTCCCATCGAGGCGGCGCCGGCCTCGATCTCGGCGGCCGCAGCGTGGGTGAGCAGCCGGGCCGCCCGCACGGCGACGGCCATGTCGGCGAGCATGAACTGCAGGCCCTGGAACTCGGCCAGGGCCCGGCCGAACTGGCGCCGCTGGGACACGTACTCCACGGCGACGTCCAGGGCGCCCTGCGCGATCCCCACCGCCTGGGCCGCCACCCCCGTCCGGGTCCGGTCGAGGGTCCCGAAGGCGGTCTGGAGACCAGTGCCCGGCCGGCCGACCAGCCGGTCGGCGGGCAGCACGACGTCGTCCAGGTAGATCTCGGTGGTGGGGGAGCCCTTGAGCCCCATCTTCTTCTCCGGGGCGCCGAAGGACAGGCCGGCGTCGCCCGCCTCCACGACGAACGCGGAGATGCCGCGGCCACCGGCGGCGGGATCGGTGACGGCGAACAGGAGGTAGCAGTCGGCGACGCCACCGTTGGTGATCCAGCGCTTGGTGCCGCGCACCCGCCAGCCGTCCGCGGTGGCCACCGCGCGGGTCGACATCGATGCCACGTCGCTGCCCGCCTCCGGCTCGGACAGGGCGAAGGCGCCCAGCGCGTCCCCGGCGGCGATCGGGGTCAGCCAGCGCTGTCGCTGTTCCGCCGAGCCGGCGAGGAGCAGGGGCCAGGCGAACAGCTCGTTGGCGCCGGACACCTGCTGCGTCGTGGCGCAGACGCGGGCGATCTCCTCGGCGACGACGGCGCCGGTCAGCGCGTCGGCGCCCACCCCGCCGTAGGCCTCGGGGATGACGACGGCGTGCAGCTGCGACTCGACGAGCGCCCGGTACCCCTCGGTGGGGAACCGCGCCTCCTCGTCGACCGCGGCGGCGAACGGCGCGATCCGGCCTTCCGCCACCGACCGGGCCAGCTGGCGGATCTCCTCGAGATCCTCGGGACCGGTGCTGCTCATGGCGGGTTCCTCCGATGTGCTGAGGTGGTCAGCCGCGACCGCGGGTGACGGGGGGGCTCGGCGCGCCGTTCGGAGTCAATGCTCCCGGGGCCGTCAACGGCGGCCGGGGTGGGCTCCCGGTCCCCGGGGGTGGGACCGCCGATCACCGGATAGGTTCACCTGGACCGAACGCAGCGATCGACGAGGGTGGGCGCGTGAGCAGATCGGTGCTGGTGACCGGGGGCAACCGGGGGATCGGGCTGGCCATCGCCCGCTCCTTCGCCGAGCAGGGCGACTCGGTCGCGGTGACCCACCGCGGCAGCGGCGCCCCCGAGGGGCTGTTCGGCGTGCAGTGCGACGTCACCGACGCCGCCGCGGTCGACCGGGCCTTCACCGAGGTCGAGGAGCACCAGGGCGCGGTCGAGGTGCTGGTGAGCAACGCCGGCATCACCCGCGACGGGCTGCTGCTGCGGATGAGCGAGGACGCCTTCACCGACGTCATCGACGCCAACCTGAGCGCCGCCTACCGGGTGGCCAAGCGGGCGGCGTCGAAGATGGTGCGGGCCCGCGCCGGGCGGATGATCTTCATCTCCTCGGTGGTAGGGCTCACCGGCTCGGCCGGACAGGTCAACTACGGCGCGAGCAAGGCCGGGCTGGTCGGGCTGGCCCGCTCGATCGCCCGCGAGCTGGGCAGCCGCGGCATCACCGCGAACGTGGTGGCGCCGGGCTTCGTCGAGACCGACATGACCGCCGAGCTGCCGGAGAAGCGCCAGCAGGAGATCCTCGGGCAGGTGCCGCTGGGGCGATACGCGCAGGCCGACGAGATCGCCGGCGTGGTGCGGTTCCTGGCCGGCGAGCAGGCGGGCTACATCACCGGGGCCGTCGTCCCGGTCGACGGCGGACTGGGGATGGGGCACTGATGGGCATTCTCGAGGGCAAGAAGATCCTGATCGCCGGTGTGCTGACCGAGCAGTCGATCGCCTTCTCGGTGGCACGGATCGCGCAGGAGCAGGGGGCCACCGTCGTCCTGTCGAACTTCGGCCGGGCGCTGTCGCTGTGCCAGCGGATCGCCAAGCGGCTGCCGCAGGAGGCGCCGGTCGTCGAGCTGGACGTGACGAACACCGAGCACCTGTCGACCCTGGCCGACCGGCTGCGCGAGCACGTCGACGGGCTCGACGGCGTCGTCCACTCGATCGGCTTCGCGCCGCAGGAGGCGATGGGCGACGGGTTTCCCGAGGTCGCCTGGGAGCACGCGGCGACGGCGTTCCAGGTCTCGTCCTGGTCGCTGGCCTCGCTGACCCAGGCGTGCCGGCCGCTGTTCGGCGACCGCGCCTCCGTGGTCGGGCTGACCTTCGACGCCACCGTCGCCTGGCCGGTCTACGGCTGGATGGGCGCGGCCAAGGCCGCCCTGGAGTCGACCTCCCGCTACCTGGCGCGCGAGCTGGGCCCGGAGGGCGTGCGGGTCAACCTGGTCGCCGCCGGGCCGCTGCGCACCATGGCGATGAAGTCGATCCCCGGGTCCAAGCAGTTCGAGGAGGCCTGGGAGGGGCGTGCCCCGCTGGGCTGGTCGGTCACCGACACCGAGCCCTCGGGCAAGGCCGTCGCTGCGCTGCTGTCCGACTGGTTCCCGGCCACCACCGGGGAGATCGTCCACGTGGACGGCGGGTTCCACGCCGTAGGCGTGTAGTGACGGAGCCACGCGGTCGGCGGGTGACCGCCGCCGACCTGTCGCGCCCCCGGCACCCGGTGCCGGCGGGTGCCTCGATCACCCCGCCCGGCCAGCAGCCCGACCAGGAGCCGTCCCTCGCCGTCCGGAACAACGGCGGCCGGCCGCCGTCCGCGGAGCAGGCGCCGGCCGGCCGCCGCGAGGCGTTGCTGGTGCTGTCCTTCGGCGGCCCCGAGGGCTCGGCGGACGTGATGCCGTTCCTGGAGAACGTCACCCGCGGCCGCGGTATCCCACCGGAGCGGCTGACGGCCGTCGCCGAGCACTACCACCACTTCGGTGGGGTCAGCCCGATCAACGCGCAGAATCTGGCGCTCATCGAGGCGGTACGCGCCGAGCTCGCCCGCGCCGGCGTCGATCTGCCCGTCTACTGGGGCAACCGCAACTGGGCGCCCTACGTCGAGGACACCTGGCGGCAGATGGCCGAGGACGGCATCGAGCACGCCTACGTCTTCGCGACGTCGGCGTACGCCTCGTTCTCCGGTTGCCGGCAGTACCACGAGGACGTCGCCCGGGCCCGGACGGCGCTGGCCTCGGACCCATCAGCCCCGGCCGGCCCGACGGCGGAGAAGCTGCCGCACTACTTCGACCGGCCCGGCTTCCGGCAGGCCAACGCCGAGGCACTGGTTGCGGCGCTGGCGCGGCTACCGGCCGGGCTCCGCGACTCCGCCCGGCTGGTCGCGACGGCGCACAGCATCCCGACGTCGATGGCCGCCGTCGCCGGGCCGCAGGGTGGGGCCTACGAGGCCGAGCTGCGGGCCGCGGCCCAGGCGGTCGTGGACGCCGCGGCGCCCGGTCGGCCGTTCGACCTGGTGTGGCAGAGCCGCAGCGGGCCGCCGTCGGTGCCGTGGCTGGAGCCCGACGTCAACGACCATCTGCGGGCGCTGGCCGAGGCGGGGGAGCAGGCCGTCGTGGTGTTCCCGGTCGGCTTCGTCAGCGACCACCTCGAGGTCATCTGGGATCTCGACAACGAGGCCGAGCAGACCGCCGCCGAGCTCGGCCTGGCATTCGCCCGGGCGGCGACGGCGGGCACCCACCCGGCCTTCGTGGCCACCGTGCGGGAGCTGCTGCAGGAACGCCGCGCCGGGGGAGAGCCGCGGCTGGGCACCGACTGCCCCGCGAGCTGCTGTTTTGTCGCACATCGTCGTCCTGACGGACGACACCGCGGCCAGGAGCCGTCCCCGGCTTGAGCTGAGCCGCTGCCCGCCCCGCATCGCGGCGGCCTCCGGCCCCCACTCGCGGACCGGAGCGGCTCCGCCGCGGTCTGGGTCACTTCACGTACGTCATCGCGGCACCCAGTTGTAGCTCGCGACCGTCGCCTCGCGGACGGCCTGGGCCAGCGGGCGCAGCGCCTCGTCGCGCGCGGCGGCCTGGGTGTGCGTGACGGCGGCACCGGGGGCGTCGGCCATCGCGAGGTCGAGCACCTTGGCCAGCCGCTGCGCCCGGCCGAGCACTGAGAGGGCCAGCGGGTCGTGGTCCGGCGGGAGCCCGGGCGCGCTGGTCGTCCTCGCCAGCCCGGCGAGCAGTGCCGGCACCTCGGGGTTCCACCGGGCCAGGTCGAGGGTGGCCAGGGTGCGCGCGGCGTCCCCGACGGCCAGGTCCAGCTGCCCGGACACCGACCGCAGCGTGCCCTCGACCGGTGGGGCCGCTGCGGGGACGCCGACCAGGGGCACCGCCGTCCAGGAGACCGCCTCGGGGCCGAGCTCCTCGGGTACCAGCGCGAGCCGCTCACCGACCGCGGCCTGACCGGACTCCAGGGCGAGCGGCGCGAGCCCGGGCGCCGCCGGCAGCCCCCGGACGTCACCGGGTACCGGCAGCACCAGCCGCAGCCGGCGTTCGCCGAGGCCACGCAGGGCGCTCAGCGCCCAGCCCAGCGGCACCGCCTCCGTGGTTCCCGGCAGGCCGACCACCCGGTGGGCCGTCTCGCCGAGGAGCGCGTCGAGGGCCTTGTCGTAGGAGCTGCGTCCGGAGAGCCAGGCAGTGGCCCAGACCGCGAACCGGCCGGCGGGGTAGTCGTGCACGACTGTCGAGGTTACGACGCCGCCGCCACCTCGGTGGAGGCGCGCGACCCGAGCGGGGCATCGGCACGGGGACGCGGACCGTGCCAGACTGCGAAACGTGCCTGCCTGGTTGCTCTGGTTGATCGCCGCCGGGCTGTTCGCCGGCGGCGAGATGGCCAGCCTGGATCTGGTGCTGCTCATGTTCGCCGGCGGCGCCCTGGGCGGGATGGGCGTGGCCCTCCTCGGTGGGCCGGTGCTGCTGCAGCTGGTGGCCTTCGTCGTCGTCTCGGTCGGCCTGCTCGTCGTCATCCGGCCGATCGCCAAACGGCACCTGGTCGACCGGACACCCGAGCAGATCGACGGCGTCGCGACCTACGTCGGCCGCACGGCCGTGGTCAGCGAACGGGTCGACGGCGCCGCCGGACGGGTCCGGATGGGTGCGGACGAGTGGACGGCGCGGACCCAGCTCGACGGTGAGGTGTACGAGGTCGGCGACGAGGTGCGGATCGTCCAGATCGAGGGCCCGATCGCCTACGTCAGCCACTTCTGAGCACGGCGTTCGGGTGAGCCGGTGCGGGGGGAGCGTGACCGGATTCCCCCGGACGGGCAAGATCGGTGTTCCGCACCATTCCGAGGACAGGAGTCCCGTCCCGTGGAAGCACTGATCGCCCTGATCGTCATCGCACTGTTCGCGATCGTGTTGCTGGCCAGGAGCGTCACGATCGTTCCGCAGGCACAGGCCAAGGTCGTCGAGCGGCTGGGTCGGTACAGCCGGACCCTGTCCCCGGGCCTGGCGCTGCTCGTGCCCTTCGTCGACCGCGTCCGCGCCACCATCGACCTGCGCGAGCAGGTCATCTCCTTCCCGCCGCAGCCGGTCATCACCGCCGACAACCTGCAGGTCGGCATCGACACCGTCGTCTACTTCCAGGTCACCGATCCGCGGCTGGCCGTCTACGGGATCGCCAACTACATCACCGGCATGGAGCAGCTCACCACCACGACGCTGCGCAACGTCGTCGGTGGGCTGAACCTGGAGGGCGCCCTGACCGGCCGGGACGGGATCAACTCCCAGCTGCGCACGGTCCTGGACGGCACCACCGGGCCGTGGGGCCTGCGGGTGGCGCGGGTGGAGATCAAGGCGATCGACCCGCCGCCGTCCATCCAGGACTCGATGGAGAAGCAGATGCGCGCAGACCGCGACAAGCGCGCGGTCATCCTCACCGCCGAGGGCAACCGGCAATCGGCGATCACCACGGCCGAGGGGCAGAAGGCGGCGGCGATCCTGTCGGCGGAGGGCATGAAGCAGGCTGCGATCCTGGAGGCCGAGGCCGAGCGGCAGAGCCGGATCCTGCGCGCCGAGGGCGAGCGGGCCGCGCTCTTCCTGCAGGCGCAGGGGCAGGCCAAGTCCATCGAGACGGTCTTCCAGGCCATCCACGACGGCAAGCCCGACCAGGGGCTGCTGGCCTACCAGTACCTGCAGACGCTGCCCAAGATCGCCCAGGGCGACGCGAACAAGATGTGGATCGTGCCCAGCGAGTTCAGCAAGGCGCTGGAGGGTTTGTCCCGGCTCGGTGGCGACGGCGGCGAGGACGGCGGGCGTTCCTGGCTCGACGTCGACGCCTCTGCCGGAGCCGCCGGCGCCGGCACCGCGCCGTCCTCGCTGGACACCAGCAGCTGGTTCGATTCGAACCTGCCGCCGGCCGCCGAGCAGCCGGAGGCGAAGATCGAGCTGTCCAGCATCGCCACCGAGCCGGCCCTGCCCACCCCACCGCCGCTCGCCCAGGTCGCACGGGACGTGCGGGAGAGCGGGCCGGCGGCCGACCCGCGGAACCGGGCGGGCGACACCGACCCGGAGTCCCCGGCAGGTCCGCCGCAGCAGTAGCGGCCCGCGGACGTCACCGGCCGGCTCACCCTCGCGGGCGGCCGGCCGGTGACGTCTCCTGCGTCGGCGGCTCAGTCCTTGAGCAGGCCCTCGCGGAGCTTGGCCAGGGTCTGGCTGAGCAGCCGGGAGACGTGCATCTGCGAGATGCCGATGTCGGCGGCGATCTGCGACTGCGTCATGTTGCCGAAGAACCGCAGGATCAGGATGCGCCGTTCGCGGGCCGGGATGGTGGCCAGCAGCGGCTGGAGCGACTCGCGGTACTCGACGCCCTCCAGCGCGGCGTCCTCCTCGCCCAGCGTGGCTGCCAGGGTGGGGGAGTCCTCCTCACCGGAGAGCCGCTCGTCCAGGGAGCTGCTGCGGTAGGCGTTCGCGACGGCGAGGCCCTCGAGGACCTCGGCGCGCGGGATGCCCAGGTGCTCGGCGAGCTCGCTGGGGTTGGGGGCATGGCCGTTCTTCTGCGCCAGCTCGCTCACCGCGGCGTTCAGCGACAGGTGCAGCTCCTGCAGCCGGCGGGGGACCCGTACCGACCAGCCCTGGTCGCGGAAGTGCCGCTTGATCTCCCCGGTGATGGTGGGCACCGCGAAGGACAGGAACTCCACGCCGCGCGTGGGGTCGAACCGGTCGATCGCCGCGATCAGGCCGAGGGTGCCGACCTGCAGCAGGTCGTCGAAGGGCTCGCCGCGGTTGCTGAACCGCCGGGCGAAGTGCCGAACCAGGGGCAGGTGCTCCTCGACGAGGATCTCGCGCAGCCGCTCCCGTCGCGGGTCGTTCTTCTCCAGGGTCGCGAGTTCCGCGAACAGCGGGGCCGTGCGCTCCGCGCGGCTCCGGTTCTCCGACACGGGCACGGGGTCCGCCGGCACCTCGGCGGGCTCGGCGACGGGCGGGTCCGCCGGGACCAGCGCGGCGACCTCGGGGCCCGGGATGCCGCCCGCCGGGGAAGCGGGTGCGGAGTGTCCGGCACCGGGGACGGCGTCGACGGTGTCATCGACGGTGGCCGGCTGGTGCGCTGCAGCCGCCCGGGTCACCGCGCGACCGAGACGTCGTCGTCCGCGACGCCGAACCCGGCAACAGGGCTGTAGCGCCGCAGGTACTTCACCAGGGCGATGCCGGCCACCGGGGACGGGGAGCCGTCGCCTGCGGGAACCTTCGCCTGATCGCCGGGGCCGGCGTCCACCGAATCGACGAGGGTCTGCAGGATCGCCCAGCCGAAGCCGTCCCGCGGCACGTCGGTGTCGGGCGCCGTCGGCACCCATGCGTCGATGCGCAAGGCGTCGCGGGTGGCCTCGAAGACCACCGTCAGCGGGGCGTCGCCCAGGGCGATCGCGGCCAGCGTCGCGCATGCTTCGTCGACCGCCAGGCGGAGGTCCTCCACCGCGTCGAGGTCGAAGTCCATCCGCATGGCCAGGTCACCGGTCATGGCCCGCACCGCGGGCAGTTGCGTCGGCGAGGTGGGGACCCGCAGTTCCAGCCGCTCCGCACGCCGCTCCGCGGCGGGAGCGTCTGTCGTGTCGACCATCCGTCGTTGCTCCTTCGTTCGCACCGCTCCCGGGGCGGGAGGGGCCCGTTCATCATGGCTCACCCGCCCCCTGCTGGAGCACGAGCGACGAGCAGCTGCCTTCCCGCCGGCGGCCAGGGGGACCCACCGGCGGAAGGTGCAGTGCCGGTATGCCATGCCCAGACGCGAAGCGCGGGAAACATCGGCGTCCCGGTCTCTTCCAGGAACCACCCGAGAGTGGGACGGGGTGCCCCGTCGGGTTTGGGGCAACCCTACGGTGCCCACCTCTCCGGGGTGAGACTGCGGCGGAGCGACGTGCACGCACCCGGCTGGACCCGGCGGCGGGCCGGCCGGGGTTTCGCCTACCACGACGCCGACGGCGTGCTCATCAGAGACGACCGGCTGGACCGGCTCCGCGCGCTGGCGATCCCGCCCGCCTGGAAGGACGTCTGGATCTGCCCCTGGCCCAACGGGCACATCCAGGCGGTCGGCACCGATGCCGCCGGCCGGCGGCAGTACCGCTACCACGACGAGTGGCGGGTCAAGCGGGACGCCGCCAAGCACGAGCGGGTGCTGCAGATCTCCCATCAGCTCCCCGACGTCCGCGATGCCGTGCTGGCGGCGTTGCGCAGCCGCGGCCTCAACCGCGAACGGGTGCTGGCCTGCGGCGTCCGGCTGCTCGACCTGGGCGCCTTCCGGGTGGGCAGCGAGCAGTACGCCGAGGACAACGGCACCTTCGGGCTGGCCACGTTGCGCCGCGACCACGTCGAGGTGCGCGGGGAGCGGGTCTTCTTCCACTACACCGCCAAGGGGGGCATCGACCGGGAGGTCGAGCTGATCGACCGAGCCACCGCCACGGTCGTGCGCCAGCTCCTCGAGCGGCCGGCCGACCAGGGGGAGGAGCTGCTCGGATACCTCCTGGCGGACGGCAGCTGGCACGACGTGACCAGCGACGAGATCAACGCCTACCTCAAGGAGATCAGCGGCGCGGAGATCACCGCGAAGGACTTCCGCACCTGGACGGCGACGGTGCTGATGGCCGCCACGCTGGCCGAGGCCCCGCCGCCGAAGAGCCGGACGGCGCGGAAGAAGCTCGTCCGGCAGGCCTACCAGACGGTCTCCGAGCAGCTCGGGAACACCCCGGCGGTGTGCCGGTCCAGCTACGTGGATCCACGGGTGGTCGACCGGTTCGAGCACGGTGAGACGATCTGCGGTGCGCTCGCGGAGGCGGCGCAGGCGGCGGACGACCGGACCGCCCAGCAGGCGCTCGAGGCCGGCGTCTGCAGCCTGCTCAGCGCTTAGCTACGACGACGGCGCCCCTCCGAGGAGGGGCGCCGTCGTCGTGCAAGCCTCGCTGCAGGGGCCCGCGAGGTTCTCTTACTTCTCCGCGATCGTGAACAGGTCGATCAGGCCGGTGACCTCGAGCGGACGGGTCACGGCGCGCGTGTTGGCGATCAGCCGCAGCCCGACGTCACGAGAGCGGGCCGACTTCTGCGTCTCGACCAGCACCGCCAGGCCGGCGGAGCCGAGGAACTGCACACCACACAGGTCGATGACCAGCTCGGTGGGCTGCTGCTCGAGCTGGGTGTCCAGGGACGCGCGGAGCACCGGCGCGGTGAAGGTGTCGACCTCGCCGACCACCGTCACGGTGACCGTGCCGTCGCCGTCGTGCGACGTCGAGAGCGTGATCACGTCGTCGAAGGGTGCTTCGCCGCCGTCGGACGGGGCCGACACGTCGCGCGGACCTTCGGCGGGCAGTTCAGATGAGGTCACGGACCGCAGCTCCTCTCAGGGGCGGTGCCCAACGGGCACCCGTACGGCGGACAGCGTACTGCTGCTGCGCTGACCGTCCGACGGCTGCCCAGGACACGGTGGCGCCCCGGGCGCGACCCACCCGGGGTTCCGGACGGGCCAGCGGCTGGCTGCTCAACCGCGGCACCAAGGTAGTTGAGCGCTGATCGACGCACCAGCCCGTCCGGGGCGCCCCCTCAGCCGTCGGTGACGTGCATCGCGCGCTCCTCGGGACCCTCCCCGCCGGTGGGGGCCTCGCCGGTGGCCAGCACGTCGTCGCCCACGGTGTCGGTGCCCGAGTCGTCGGCCAGGTCGGTGTCGGCGTCCTGGTCCAGCTGCGGCACCGTGCGGTCGTGGGTCTCGGCGGCGCGCACGTCGTCCCGCTCCGTCACGTCGGGCACCTCCCGGTCCAGCCGGTCGGTGAGCGGCTCGCCCGCGGACTGCTCCACCGCGGTGGTGCCGAAGTCGGTGCTCGCGTTGGCCCGCTCCCCGGGGACCGGCGCGAACTCCGGGTCCTCGGCGAGGGCGGAGGTGGGGGTCTCGTCGTCGGCGATCTCGGGGATGCCGTCGTCCTCGTAGGAGATGTCGCGGGCGGTCTGGCCCTCGGGCTCGGTCATGGGTCCTCCTCTGCCGCGCGTGCGCGGGTCGCCGTCGTGCTGACGGGTGGAGCCGGCGGGGTCACCGGCGTCGTGGTCCCGCCCTACCCGCCGGCCGACGCGGCATGCCTTCGGCCGCTGTGGCCCGGTCACCCGCGTGGCCGGGCATGGGCCAGGCCGACCCGGGTAGCGGGGGTGCATGGCGATCGCAGACGACGTTGCTCAGATCGGGGAGCCGGTGCGCCGTTGGGCCCGTACCCAGAAGCAGGAGTACGCGCGGGGCGAGCCGCGGCCGCTGGGCGCCGACCTCGGCGCCATGGGCGTCTACGTCGGCCTGGTCGGCGCGGCCGCGGCGGCCATCCGGGCTTCGGGCAGGGAGCTGCCGGCCCGGATCCCGCTCGGTGACGCCGTCCTGCTGACCATCGGCACCTTCCGGCTGGCCCGGCGGATCGCCAAGGACCCGGTCACCGCGCCCGTCCGGGCGCCCTTCACCAGCTACCAGGGCACCTCGGGCGAGGCGGAGGTCGCGGAGGAGGTGCGGGAGCACGGCGGCGTCAAGCATGCCGTCGGCGAGCTGGTCACCTGCCCGTTCTGCCTGGCGCAGTGGGTCGGTACCGGCTTCGTCCTGGGCTACGTCGCCGCGCCGCGGGCCACCCGGCTGGCCGCGCTGACGATGACCATGGTGGCCGGGTCGGACGTCCTGCAGTTCGGCTACGACGCCATTCAGAACGGCGCACTGCAGCCGGGCGGCGACGCAGCGTCCTGATCTGCCTCGTCGGGGTGGGATGAGCCGCTGAGCAGGGCGCTCGCCGCGCCGGACGGCCCGGTGCGGACCTATCCTGCGATCTTGTCGTGCCGTCGCGGGTGACGGCGCGTGGACAGGAGGCAGTCGTGCGGTCCATCTGGCGTGGCGCGGTCTCCTTCGGGCTGGTCAGCATCGGGGTGAAGCTGTACTCGGCCACCGAGGACCACGACATCCGGTTCCACCAGGTGCACAGGACCGACGGCGGGCGGGTGAAGTACAAGCGGGTCTGCTCGGTGGACGGCGACGAGGTCGAGTACGGCGACATCGCCAAGGGTTACGAGCTGCCCGACGGCCAGTTGGTGATCCTCACCGACGCCGACTTCGACGAGCTGCCGCTGACCACGACGCGGGAGATCGAGGTGCTCCAGTTCGTCGACCAGGAGCAGATCGACCCGATCCACTTCGAGAAGACCTACTACCTCGAGCCCGACGGGGTCGCGACCCGCCCCTACGTGCTCCTGCGGACCGCCCTGGAGAACGCCGGCCAGGTGGCGATCACCAAGATCGCCATCCGGCAGCGCGAGTCGCTGGCCGCGCTCCGGGTGCGGGACGGCGTGCTGGTGCTGCACACGATGCGCTGGCCGGACGAGATCCGCCGTCCCGACTTCGGCTTCCTCGACGAGGAGGTGCCGGTCCGCCCACAGGAGCTCGCCATGGCCGAGTCGCTGATCTCGACGATGGCCGGGAACTTCGACGCCACCGCCTTCACCGACGACTACCGCGAGGCGATGCAGGCACTGCTGGAGGCCAAGCAGTCCGGTGGTGAGGTGCAGCAGGCGCCGGAGGCCGCGGACACCGACGGCGCGGCGGTCGTCGACCTGATGAGCGCGCTGCGCCGCAGCGTCGAGCGGGCCGGGGGAGCAGCACCGGCCGCGAGCGCCGCGCCGGCCGACGCCGGTGCCGACGGCGACGGCGACGGCGACGAGGAGGAGACGAAGGCGGCCAGGCGCGCCCCCGCCAAGAAGGCCGCCGCCGCCAAGGCGCCGGCCAAAAAGACGCCGGCCAGGAAGGCGCCGGCCAGGAAGGCGCCGGCGAAGGAGGCGGCGGCCAAGGCCCCGGCCGAGAAGGCGGCCGACGACGACGCCGCGGCCAAGCCGGCCAAGCGGACGTCCCGCCCGCGCAAGACCGCCTGACCCGGCGACCCCGCCCGCATGCCACCGCGCGCCCGCCCGACGCCCGGGCCCGCCGACCCGCTGGCCACCTACCGGGCCAGGCGGGATCCGGACCGGACCGCCGAGCCCGTCCCGGCCGCCGGTCGTCCACTGCCCGTCGGCGACGACGACACGTTCGTCGTGCAGGAGCACCACACCCCCCGCGGCCGTGCCGGCGAGCGGGTGCACTGGGACCTCCGGCTCGAGCGCGACGGCGTCCTGAAGAGCTGGGCGGTGCCCAAGGGGCCGCCCACCCGGCCGGGGCTGAACCGGCTCGCCGTGCCCACCGAGGACCACCCGCTGGAGTACGCCTCCTTCGCCGGCACGATCGCCGCCGGCGAGTACGGCGGCGGTGAGGTCACCATCTGGGACGCCGGCCGCTACGCCACCGAGAAGTGGGCCGACGACCACGTCACCGTCGCCTTCGACGGGGGCCGGCTGTCCGGCCGGTACGTGCTGTTCCGGCTGCCCGACGGCACCTGGAACGTGCGCAAGCTCGACCACACGGCTCCGCCGGGGGACCAGGCGGCTCCGGCGGCACCCCCCGACCCCGCGTCGGGCCGGCCGGTGGTCGCCGGGGCGCCGGAGGACCTGCCGCCGATGCTGGCGGCGATCGGCGAGCTGCCCCGCGCCGACGACCTGCGGTGGGGCTACGAGTTCAAGTGGGACGGCGTCCGCGCCCTGGCGCACGTCCGGAACGGCGCGCTCACCCTGCGGGCGCGCAGCGGCAACGACGTGACCGCCACCTATCCCGAGCTCGGCCGGCTGCCCGCCGCGCTGGCCGGACACGACGCGGTGCTCGACGGGGAGGTGGTCGCCCTCGACGCCGCCGGGCGGCCGGACTTCGGCACGCTGCAGGGGCGGATGCACCGGACCGGGCCGGAGGTCGCGCGGCTGGCCGCCGCCGCGCCGGTCAGCTACCTGGTCTTCGACCTGCTGGCCCTGGACGGGGAGAGCCTGCTGCCGCTGCCCTACACGGCGCGGCGGGACCGACTGGACGCCCTCGGCCCGGCGGGCGAGCGGTGGGTGACCACGCCGTGGTTCCGCGGCGACGTACCGGGCGTGGGTGACGGGGTGCAGGTCGCCAGTCGCGAGAACGGGCTGGAGGGCGTCGTCGCCAAGCGGCTGGATTCCCCGTACCGGCCCGGTGGGCGCGGCCCGGACTGGCGCAAGGTGAAGAACATCCGCACCCAGGCGGTCGTCGTCGGCGGCTGGCGGCCCGGTGCCGGGCGGCGGGCCGGGGGCATCGGCTCGCTGCTGCTGGGGGTGCCGGACGACCGCGGCGACCTGGTGTTCGCCGGGCACGTCGGCACCGGGTTCACCGCGACGGCGCTGGCCGAGCTGGAGCGGATCGTCACCCCGCGGTCGTCGTCGCCGTTCGTCGGCGCGCTGCCCCGCGAGGTGACCCGGGACGCGCAGTGGGTGGACCCGGACCTCGTCGGCGAGGTCGCCTTCACCGAGTGGACCCGCGAGGGCCGGCTGCGCCACCCCTCGTGGCGCGGCCTCCGCGCGGACCTCCTCCCGGCCGACGTGGTGAGGGAGCCATGAGCCGTCAGCGGGTGCAGATCCAGAACCGGCAGCTGGAGGTGTCCAACCTCGACAAGGTGCTGTTCCCCGAGGTGTCCTTCACCAAGGCGCAGGTCATCGAGTACTACGTGCAGATCGCGCCGGTGCTGCTGCCGCACGTGGCGAACCGGCCGGTCACGTTCACCCGCTGGCCCTCCGGTGTCGACGGCAAGGCCTTCTTCGAGAAGAACAGCGCCCGGCACGCCCCGCCCTGGGTCCAGCGGGTGACCATCCCCTCCCCGGGCAGCTCGAAGGGCCGGGAGACCCTGGACATGGTGCTGCTGTCGGCGGTACCCGACCTGGCCTGGTCGGCCAACCTCGCCGCGCTGGAGATCCACGTCCCGCAGTGGCGGGTCGACGACGGCGGGCAGGCCGAGCTGCCCGACCTGCTGGTGCTCGACCTGGACCCGGGGCCGGGCACCGGGGTCCTGGAGTGCGCCCACGTGGCCGCCCGGCTGCGGGAGCGGCTGGCCGCCGACGGGCTGGACCCGGTGGTGAAGACGTCGGGCTCCAAGGGGCTGCAGGTCTACGCGCCGATCCGGTGCGCGGACCGCGACCACCCGAGCCGCTACGCCAGGGCGCTGGCCCAGGAGCTCTCCCGGCAGACGCCCGACGACGTGGTCTGGCGGATGGAGAAGGCCTTGCGGCCGGGCAAGGTGCTGGTCGACTGGAGCCAGAACAACACCGCGAAGACGACGGTGGCGCCCTACTCGCTGCGCGCCCGGCCGGGTGCCACGGTGTCCACGCCGATCGGCTGGGACGAGGTGGACGATGTCCGGGCCGGCACCGACCCCGCGACCCTGCGGTTCGACACCGCCGCGGTGCTCGCGCGCGTGGCCGAGCACGGCGACCTCTTCGACGTCGACGCCCGCCGCCGGGTCGACCTGCCCGCCGGCTGAAGAAGGACCCCGCTGCCCACCGCTCGCACGCTCGCGGCGGGACCCTGCAGCAGGGCCGGGGCCGCGGTTCTGCCACGATGCGCGGCGTGTCCGCCCCTGCTCCCCGCGATGCCCGTTCCTCCGACGTCGGCCGTCTCGTCGTCCGGTGCCCCGACCGGCCCGGGATCGTGGCGGCGCTCAGCGGGCTGATGGCCGATGCCGGGGCGAACATCATCGACTCGCAGCAGCACTCCTCCGATCCCTCGGGCGGCACGTTCACGCTGCGGCTGGAGTTCTTCCTCGCCGGGCTGACCGCCCGCCGTCCCGACCTGGAGGCGGCCCTCGCGGAGCTGGCGGGGGAGTTCTCGCTCACCTGGCGGCTGACCGAGGCGGCGTACCGGCCGCGGCTGGCGGTCTTCGTGTCCAGGGCCGACCACGTGCTGCAGGAACTGCTGTACCGGGTCGACGCCGGTGACCTGCGGGCCGAGATCGCCGTCATCGTCTCCAACCATCCCGACCTCGAACCGGTGGCCCGGGCGCACGGCGTTCCCTTCCACCACGTCCCGGTGACCCCGCAGACCAAGGCGGCGGCCGAGGCGCGTGCCCTGGAGCTGATCGGGGACGTCGACCTGGTCGTGCTGGCCCGCTACATGCAGATCGTCTCGGCGGACTTCTGCAGCCGGTTCCCCGAGCGGCTGATCAACATCCACCACAGCTTCCTGCCTGCGTTCGTCGGCGCGAACCCGTACCAGGCGGCGGCCGACCGCGGCGTGAAGCTGATCGGGGCCACGGCGCACTACGTGACCCCGGAACTCGACGCCGGCCCGATCATCGAGCAGGAGGTGGCCCGGATCGACCACCGCGCCACCGTCGAGGACATGCGCCGGGTGGGTCGCTACGTCGAGCGGCAGGTGCTAGCCCAGGCGGTCACCTGGCACGTGGAGGACCGGGTCATCGTCGACGGCGCCAAGACCATCGTCTTCGCTTGAAGCGAGGCCCCCATGGCCCCCTGCAGGGGCCCGCCGCGAGCTTGCGAGTGGTGGGGGGCAGGGGTCCTTCTCTTGACCTAGTCAAGACAACGGTGTTGAGTGGGCACCGATGGAGACGACCTGGGAGCACCGGCTGCGGAATGCCGGGCTGCGTGTGACGCGGCCCCGGCTGTCCGTGCTCGACGTGCTCGCCGGGCACCCGCACGTCGACGCCGACACCATCGCCACCGCGGCCCGTGCCGTGCACCCGTCGATCTCGCCGCAGGCGGTCTACGGGGTGCTGAAGGCGCTGGTCGGCGGCGGTCTGGCCCGCCGGATCGAGCCGGCCGGTGGGCCGGCGCTGTACGAGCTGCGGGTCGGCGACAACCACCACCACCTGGTGTGCCGGGAGTGTGGTGCGGTCGCCGACGTCGACTGCGCCGTGGGGGCGGCCCCGTGCCTGACCCCCTCGGCTGCAGCGGGTTTCGTCGTCGACGAGGCCGAGGTCGTCTTCTGGGGGCTCTGCGCCGACTGCCAGGTCGCGCGCAGGCAGCACGGGTACGGAACAGCAACTGCCATCGGAGAGGGAGTGGGAGCATGACCGACGTCGCATCGCAGGCATCCGCCGCCAATGATGACCGTCCGGTCCTGACCAACCGTCAGGGTCACCCGGTCTACGACAACCAGAACCAGCGGACGGTGGGCGCACGTGGCCCGGCGACCCTGGAGAACTACCAGTTCCTCGAGAAGATCAGCCACTTCGACCGGGAGCGCATCCCGGAGCGGGTCGTGCACGCCCGCGGCGTCACCGCCTACGGCTACTTCGAGGCCGACGGGACCGTCGGGGACGAGCCGATCAGCAAGTACACCCGCGCGAAGCTCTTCTCGGAGAAGGGCAAGAAGACCGACCTGGCGATCCGCTTCTCCACCGTTGCCGGCGGCCGGGACTCCTCGGAGATGGCCCGCGACCCGCGCGGCTTCGCGGTGAAGTTCTACACCGAGGACGGCAACTGGGACCTCGTCGGCAACAACCTGGGTGTGTTCTTCATCCGGGACGCCATCAAGTTCCCCGACTTCATCCACTCGCAGAAGCCGGACCCGGTGACCTTCGAGGCGAACGTGGCCGAGCGGGCGTTCGACTTCTTCAGCCAGACCCCCGAGGCCATGCACATGGTCTCCCTGGTGTTCAGCCCCCGCGGCCTGCCGGCCACCTACCGGCACATGCAGGGCTTCGGGGTGAACACCTACAAGTGGGTCAACGCCCAGGGCGAGACCCAGCTGGTCAAGTACCACTGGCTGCCCAAGCAGGGCGTGAAGTCCTACACCGCGGCCGACGGCGCCGCCGTGCAGGCCGGCCAGCTGGGGGCGCACACCAAGGACCTCTACGACGCCATCGAGGCCGGCGACTTCCCGTCCTGGGACCTGCACGTCCAGCTGATGGACGACCACGACCACCCGGAGCTGGACTTCGACCCGCTCGATGACACCAAGGTCTGGCCGGAGGAGATCTTCCCGCTCCGCAAGGTCGGCACCATGACGCTGAACCGGATGCCGGAGAACTTCTTCGTCGAGAACGAGCAGATCTCCTTCGGCACCGGCGTGCTCGTCGACGGGCTCGACTTCTCCGACGACAAGATGCTGGTCGGCCGGACGTTCTCCTACTCCGACACCCAGCGCTACCGGGTCGGCCCGAACTACCTGCAGCTGCCGGTGAACTCGGCCAAGAACGCCCGGGTCGCCACCAACCAGCAGGGCGGGCCGATGGCCTACGGGGTGGACGACAACGGGGCGAACCCGCACGTCAACTACGAGCCGTCGATCACCGGCGGCCTGCGTGAGGGCACGTACCCCACGCACGACGAGCAGGGCCCGGAGATCGTCGGCCGGGTCACCCGCAAGCGGATCCCGCGCACGAACGACTACCAGCAGGCCGGCGAGCGCTACCTGCTGTCGGAGCAGTGGGAGCGGGACGACCTGGTCGCCAACCTGGTCGGCGCCCTGTCCCAGTGCCGCCGCGAGATCCAGGAGCGCATGGTCTGGCACTTCTTCCTCTGCGAGGACGAGCTGGGCCAGCGGGTCGGCGAGGGGCTCGGCATCACCGCGGACGACGTCCGTGGCCTGCCGCCGCTGCAGAGCCAGACCCTGTCCGAGGCGGAGCAGCAGCGCGCTGCCAACCTCGGCAAGAACGGTCGGCGTGACGTCACCGGCCTGGCGATGACGCACTGCGTGCCCAACGAGCACGTCGCCGTCGCCGGCTGACGACCACTGCACGCACCTGAGGGCGGTCACCGAGCGATCGGTGGCCGCCCTCGGGCGTGCTGTGCACGAGTCGTCACCGTGTTCGGGTGGACCCTCCGGCCCCGCTGCAGGGGCCCGCCGCGAGCGTGCGAGCGGTGGGGGGCAGCGGGGTCCTTCCTCAGTCGGGCCGGCGGTCCTGCTCGGCCAGGAACTGCTCGATCTGGGCACCGATCTCCTCGCCGCTGGGCATCTCGCCCAGCGAGCCGAGCAGGCCGGTGGATTCCCGGGCGGAGGTGAACGAGTCGTACTGCTCCTCGAGGGCGGCCACGACGGCGGTGTTATCGGTGGAACGGCCGATCTGCTCGTCGATCTCGGTGCGGTTGGCCTCGGCGGCCTCGCGCATCGTCTCGGTCGGGACGTGCAGGCCGGTCAGCCGTTCGAGGTGCTCGAGCAGGGTGAGCGAGGCGGCCGGGTAGGTGGCCGAGGCGAGGTAGTGCGGCACGTGCGCGGCGATGCCCAGCGCGTCGACGCCGGCCTCGCCCAGGCGCAGCTCGAGCAGCGCCCCGGCACTGCCGGGAATCCGCATCTCGCCCCAGTAGACGGGGTAGGACTCGATCAGCTGGCGGCGGGACGCGTGCGCGGTGACGGTGACCGGCCGGGTGTGCGGCACCGGCATCGGGATGGCCTGCAGGCCGACCACGGAGGTGACACCGAAGCGGTCGACCAGCTGCCGCACCGCGGCGGTGAACCGCTCCCAGGCGAAGTCGGGCTCGGCGCCGTGCAGGAGCAGGAACGGCGTGCCGGCGTCGTCCTCGACGGCGTAGAGGTTGATCTCGGGCGAGGTGATCGACTCGTACCGGTCACCGCTGAAGACCATCCGCGGCCGGTGGCCGCGGTAGTCCACCAGCGCGTCGACGTCGAACCGGGCGACGAGCTGGTGCGGAAGGCCGGCCAGCAGGTGCGACCCGGCCAGCGCGCCGGCGTGCGCCGCGTCGAACTCGCCGGCCAGGTCGTGCACGAGCACCAGCCCGGCACGGTCGTCGGCCGCGCGCACCGCTGCCGCACGGGCGAGCAGCGGCTCGGCGTCGGGGAGCACCTCGACGAGGTCCTCCGGTAGCTGGCGCACGGGACGTCCTCCTGCTGTTCGAACCGACCTGCCTGTCTACTGGCGGTGAAGCCGCAGGCGGCGGCGGGCATTCCCGAGGGTGCGGGAAACCGGGCTCCCCGGGCCGGGAGCCGCGGTGGAGCTGTCGGGATCGTCCTCGCGCTCGGCGTCGCGGGTCTCGGCCACCGGCTCGTCGGCGACCTGGGAGCGGACCAGCTGCGAGCCCGTGGCGTCACCGGTGAGCTCCTGCCGGGTGCCGTCCGCGGCGACCTCGGGGGCCAGCCCGTCGAGCTGGTCGCGGCCGTAGCGGTAGGCGACGGCGATCAGCGCCGTGACCGGGACGGCGAGGAAGGCGCCGATGATGCCGGCCAGGCTGCTCCCGGCGGTGACCGCGAGGATCACCACCGCGGCGTGCAGGTTCAGCCCGCGGCCCTGGATGATCGGCTGCAGGACGTTGCCTTCGAGCTGCTGGACCAGCAGGACGATGCCGAGCACGATCAGCGCGGTGGTGAAGCCCTGGTCGACCAGGGCGATGAGGACGGCGAAGGCGCCGGCCACGAAGGCGCCGATGATCGGGATGAACGCGCCGAAGAAGGTCAGCACCGCCAGCGGCAGCACCAGCGGCACACCCAGGATCAGCAGGCCCAGGCCGATGAAGAAGGCGTCGACGAAGCCGACCAGGGCCTGCTGCCGGATGAACTCCGACAGCGTCTTCCACGCCTTGGTCGACAGGGCTGCGACGTGCGGTGCCGCCCGGGGACCGGTCTGCGCGGCCAGCCAGGGAGTCCAGCGGGGGCCGTCCTTGAGGAAGAAGAACGTCAGCACCAGGGCCAGCACCAGATTGATCAGGAGGGTGCCGATCGTGGTCGCCGTCGTGACGGCGTAGCCGGCGATGTTCTGCGCGTTGCTCTGCACCGAGTTGATGACCGAGTCGACCGCGTTGCCGATCTGCTCGTCACCGAGGTTGAGCGGTGGCCCGGCGATCCACTCCTGGACCTGCTGCAGGCCGGCGGCGAACCCGTTGGCGAGGTCCTCCACCTGGCCGACCACCTGGGGTGCGATCACCGCGACGATCCCGCCGACGGCGCCCAGGAAGACCAGCAGCGTGACGATGGAAGCCAGTGCCGGTGGCCAGCCGTGCTTGCGGAGGAACCGGGTCGCCGGCCACAGCACCGTGCTGAACAACAGGCCCAGGACGACGGGGAGCAGGATGACCCAGAGCTTGCCGAGCACGTAGCCGATGACGATGAGGGCGGCGCTGATCAGCAGCAGTTGGGCGGCGGCGATCGCGACGTGCCGGGTGGCGGCCTGCATCCGCTGCGCCCGGTCCGGACCGGGCGCCGGGGCCCTCGTGCTGGCCGCGTTCCCGGCCGCGTCCCCGGTCGTCACGGCGGTCATCGTGCCGGTCGTGGTGCCGGCCGTCGTGTCATCCGGGACGGTGTCGCCGGAGGTGTTGCCGACACGAGTGGTGGCGGATGCGCCGGTGCTGCCGCTGGGGCGGTCGGAGGAGGTGTCGCCGGGCGTCTCGGGCATGCGGTGATCCCAGCACATCGCGGCCCCGGTGACCTGCCGGCCGCGCGGCCGTAGGTTGCTGGGCATGCCGAAGACCGCCACCGCCGACCGGGTCGACCGCGACGAACTCCTCGCCTTCCTGCGCAGGCGGCACCGTGCGGTGCTGATGACCCGCCGGCGCGACGGCAGCCCGCAGCTCTCCCCGGTGACCTGCG
The DNA here is from genome assembly GCA_019779905.1 of Modestobacter lapidis. GTDB lineage: Bacteria > Actinomycetota > Actinomycetes > Mycobacteriales > Geodermatophilaceae > Modestobacter > Modestobacter lapidis. The sequence goes on from JABAKE010000003.1 coordinate 218,061, forward strand.
GGCTGGACGCCGGAGGACGGGTGGTGGTGTCCACCTACCCGCAGCGCGCCAAGGTGGCCAACGCCCGCCGCGACCCCGCGGTGTCGCTCTGCGTCCTGTCCGATGAGTGGGACGGGCCGTGGGTGCAGCTCGACGGCACTGCGGAGGTGCTCGACCTGCCCGAGGCGCTGGAGCCGCTGGTGGAGTACTTCCGGTCGATCAGCGGTGAGCACCCCGACTGGGACGAGTACCGGGCGGCGATGTGGCAGCAGGGCAAGTCCCTGCTGCGGGTGACCGTGCAGCGCTGGGGGCCCGTGGCGACCGGGGGCTTTCCGTCCGAGTTGAGCAAGGGCTGACGCTTGCGGGCGGCAAGGCAAGGTGCTTCACTTGCCGGGTGCCCTTCGTGCTGACCGTCGACCAGCGGGCGAGCCGTCGCAATCCCGACCGGGTCGCCGGCACGCTGAGCACCCTGGCGGACGTCCCGACGCTGCTGCGCTTCGAGCGCACGGCCGGTGACGAGTTCCAGGGTGTGCTCGACGACCCGGCCGTCGTCGTCGCGGTGGTGCTCGACCTGGTGCGGGCCGGCGGCTGGAGCATCGGAGTGGGGGCCGGGCCGATGCAGACGCCGCTGCCGGCAAGCACCCGGGCCGGCGCGGGCGCGGCGTTCGTGGCCGCCCGCGCCGCGGTCGAGGCGGCCAAGCGCCGCCCGGCCCGGGTGGCCGTCCGCGGTGCGGCGCCCACGGCGGCCGGCGACGCCCAGGCCGCGCTGACCGCGCTGGCGGTGCTGGTCCAGCGGCGCAGCGAGCAGGCCTGGGAGGCGATCGCGCTGGTGGAGGCCGGGCGCACCCAGGCCGAGGCCGCCGCCGAGCTCGGCGTCACGCGGCAGGCGGTGGGCCAGCGCCTGGCGGCGGGGCTGTGGGAGGTCGAGCGCGACCTGCGGCCCGCCACGGCGCGATTGCTGGCCCGGGTGCTGGGATGACCGTCGCCGCGGTGCTGGTGCTGGCCGTCGTCGCGCTCGCCGGGGCCGGGCTGGCGCTGCGCCCGGAGCGGGTGCGCCCCTCGACCGGCGCGGCGGTGCTGGCCGCCGGGCTCGGGGTGGCCGCGGCGCTGGCCTGGCGTGCAGGGCAGCCGTCGGACGGCCTCGTCGCAGCCGGGCTCGTCGCTGCGGTCCTCGCGGCCACCTCCGGGGGCGGCCCGGTGGCCACCGCGGTGCTGCGGGCCGCGGATCCGTCCGGCGCCGGGGCGAGCGGCGGGCCGGCCGATCCCCAGGTGTTGCGGGGTGGGGCCTGGATCGGGCTGCTCGAGCGCATCGCGATCGCGGTCACGCTGCTCCGCGGGTTCCCCGAAGGGCTCGCCGTCGTCCTCGCGGTCAAGGGGCTGGGCCGGTATGCCGAGCTGCGTGCGCCAACCGCCGCCGAGCGGTTCATCATCGGCACCCTGGCCAGCGCGCTGTGGGCCGCCGGCTGCGTGGGCGTTGCCGCACTGCTGCGCAGTTGACACCTGCGGTGCCCGAGGGGCCAGGACTCGGCTTCGCCGTTCGGCCCCCCTTGCTCCGTCGGCCCCTCTGCAGGGCCCCGCGCCGAGCTCGCGAGGCGTGGGGGGCAGCGGGGTCCTTCTTTAGTCGGAGAACACCTCGATCTGGGCGCCCATCTCCACCAGTCGCTCGTAGAGCTGCTCGTAGCCGCGGGCGATGATGTCCACGTTGCGCAGCACCGACTCGCCCCTGGCCCCGAGCATGGCCAGCAGGATGCAGACCGCCGGGCGCAGCGCCGGTGGGCAGACGATCTCCGCCGCCGACCACCGCGTCGGGCCCTCCACCAGCACCCGGTGCGGGTCCAGCAGCCGCACGTCGGCGCCCAGCCGGGTCAGGTCGGACAGGTGGATCGCCCGGTTGTCGTAGACCCAGTCGTGGATCAGCGTGGCGCCGGCCGCGGTCGCCGCGATGACGGCGAAGAACGGCAGGTGGTCGATGTTCAGCCCCGGGAAGGGCATCGGGTGCACCTTGTCGATGGGCGCCCGCAGCTGCGAGGGGTGGATCGTCACGTCGACCAGCCGGGTGCGCCCGTTGTCGGCCGGGTACTCCGCCGACAGGTCGAAGCGCAGCCCCATCTCGGCCAGGATCGCCAGCTCGATCTCCAGGAACTCGATCGGGGCCCGCCGGACGGTGAGCTCGGACTCGGTCACGATGCCGGCGGTCAGCAGGCTCATCGCCTCCACCGGATCCTCGCTCAGCGGGTAGTCGACGTCGGCGTCGAGCACCGGCCTGCCGGTGACCACCAGGGTCGTCGTCCCGAAGCCGTCGATGCCCACGCCGAGCATCTGCAGGTACAGGCAGAGGTCCTGGACCATGTAGTTGGGCGAGGCGTTGCGGATCGTCGTCGTCCCGTCGTGCCGCGCTGCGGCCAGCAGGGCGTTCTCGGTGACGGTGTCGCCGCGCTCGGTGAGCACGATGCTGCGGTTCCGGGCGCCGGGAGGGGTGACCGTGGCGTGGTACGCCCCGGCCCGGGCCTCGACCTCCAGGCCGAAGGGGCGCAGCGCGATCATGTGCGGCTCGACGGTGCGGGTGCCCAGGTCGCAGCCGCCGGCGTAGGGCAGCTCGAAGGTGCCGGCCCGGTGCAGCAGCGGGCCGAGGAACATGATGATGCTGCGGGTGCGCCGGGCCGCGTCGGCGTCGATCGAGGCCAGGTCCAGCTCCGCGGGCACGACCAGAGTCAGGTCCCGGCCGGCCTCGTCCCAGGTGGCCGAGACGCCGATCGAGGTGAGGACATCGAGGATGCGGTCGACCTCGACGATGCGGGAGACGTTGCGCAGCGTCGTCCGGCCCCGGTTGAGCAGCGAGGCGCACAGCAGCGCGACGGCGGCGTTCTTCGACGACTTGACCGTCACGCTGCCCCGCAGCGGGGTGCCCCCGCGCACCCGCAGGTGGGTCGGGCCGGCCCGGCCCACGGTGATCAGCTCGCTCTCCAGGGCCGCGGACAGCCGGCCGAGGAGGTCGAGGGTCAGGTTCTGGTTGCCCTGCTCGATCCGCGCGATCGCGCTCTGGCTGGTGCCCAGCCGCTCGGCGAGCTGACTCTGGGTCAGGCCGTGGTGCCGGCGGGCACCGCGCACGAGGGCGCCGATCTGGCGCAGGGACTGACCGGTTGCTTCCTCGGTGAGCGTCATCGGCCCCGACGGTATCTCGCAGCTGAGATCCACCCGGGCCCCGGGACGACGGATCCGGGCGGTGTGCCGACGTCGGGCGGACCGGCCATGATGGGTCCGCCGTCCGCGCTGCCAGCGCCGCCCCGTCCGCGAGGAGATCCCGTGACCGACACCCCGAGCCCTGCCGGCGCGCGCCATCCCGACCTGCTGTCGGTGTACTGCAACGACCACCTCGCCGCCGCCACCGGTGGCATCGAGCTGGTCGCGCGGATGATCGGCGCGCACCGGGGCGACCGGTACGAGGAGGGCCTGCGGCAGTTGCTGGCCGAGCTCCGCGAGGAGAAGGTGGTGCTGACGCGGACCATGGCGTCGCTGGGCTTCCCGGTGCGGCAGTACAAGCAGGCGGCCCTGTGGCTGGCCGAGAAGGCCAGCCGGGCCAAGCTCAACGGGCACCTGCTCAGCCGGTCACCGTCGAGCTCGCTGCTGGAGTTCGAGGTTCTGGCGTCCGCCGTCCGGGCCAAGCGGAGCGGGTTCGAGACCCTGCGGATCGTCGCGGAGGTCGACGAACGGATCGATGCCGCGCTGTTTGACCGGCTCATCGAGCAGGCCAACCGGCAGTACGAGTGGGCCACCGACACGCGCCGTGACGTGGCGGCCGAGGTCTTCGGTGGCGACTCCGACGTGGTCGCCGATGCCGACACGGACGCCTGAGGCCCGAACCCCGGCCGTCGCCCTGCACGGCCGGCGGCCCGCCGGTAGACACAGCGCCATGTGCCACGACCACGACAGCCGTCCGCCCGCCCCGCCCCGGTCCAGGGACGTCGCCGAGCGCGGCCTCCTGACGCTGACCGCCGCCGACGGCAACGAGTTCTCCGCCGCCTACGCAGCCCCGGCCGCCCCTGCCCGGGCCGGCGTCGTCGTGCTGCCCGACATCCGCGGTCTGCACCCCTACTACGTGGCGCTGGCCGAGCGGCTGGCCGAGGCGGGGCTGCCGGCCGTCGCGCTGGACTGGTTCGGGCGCACCGCCGGCCCGGCCGAGAACGGCACCCGGGGGGAGGACTTCGAGTGGCAGCCGCACATCCCGCAGACCACCGAGAACGGCATCGATGCCGACATCACCGCCGGCATCGAGTACCTGCGCAGCCGTACCGAGCCGGGCCTACCGGTCGTCACGGTCGGGTTCTGCTTCGGCGGTAGCCACTCCTGGCGGCAGGCGGGCGGCTCGCTGGACCTGGCCGGCTGTGCCGGCTTCTACGGGCGGCCCGGCATGGTGGGCGAGTCCGCCGCCCGGGCCACCAGGCCCACCGTGATGATCATCGCCGGTGCCGACAGCGCCACCCCCGTCGAGGACCAGCAGGCCCTGGCGGCCACCATGCGGGCAGCCGGAGCCGACGTCGACGCGGTCGTCTACGACGGGGCGCCGCACTCGTTCTTCGACCGGGCGTTCGGGGAGTGGGCCGAGGCCTGCGCGGATGCGTGGCAGCACGTGCTGGCGCTGACCGACCGGGTCGCCGCCCGGTGACGGCCCGTGGCCGGGCCGGTCGCCTAGGCTCCCGGTCGTGAGCGAGCAGCCGGATCCCATCGATCCCGAGGTCATCGAGCTGGCCGGCCGGGTGTTCGACCTGGCCCGCGCGGGCGCCACCGAGGAACTGTCCGCCTACCTCGACGCCGGCGTGCCGGCCAACCTGACCAACGACAAGGGCGACACGCTGCTCATCCTGGCGGCCTACCGCGGCCACCCGGACACCGTGGCGGTGCTGCTCGAGCACGGCGCGGACCACGGTCGGATCAACGACCGCGGGCAGACCCCGCTGGCCGCCGCGGTGTTCAAGCAGTCGGCCGAGACCGTGCGGCACCTGCTGGCCGCCGGTGCCGATCCCGACGCCGGGCAGCCCAGCGCGCGGGCCACCGCGGCGTTCTTCGAGCTGCCGGAGATGACCGCGCTGCTCGACCTGCCGCCTTCCTGACCGGCATGGCCGGCGGGCGACGCGGTGGTCTCAGTCGGGGAAGCCGGCGCCCAGCACCCGGAGGATGCCGCTGAGCCCGAGGCGCAGGCCGGCCAGCTCGTCGGCGGCGAGCGCGGACAGCAGCGCGGCGTCGGTCTCGATGTCGGAGGCGAGCAGTTCGCGGACCACCTGGAGGCCGGCGGCGGTGGGGGAGACCACCCGGCCGCGGCCGTCCCGGCTGTCCTGCACGCGGTCGGCCATCCCGGACCGGACCAGCCGGTCGGTGATCCCGGTCATCGTGGCCGGGGTGACCGCCAGCAGGTCGCTGAGGTGGTGGGGGGTGGCGCTGCCCTCGATCACCAGGATGGTCAGGCAGCGCAGCTGCTGGACGGTCAGCGGCGTGGCGAGCAGGGGGGCGAGCTTCCGCCGCATCGCGTGCTCGCTGACCTGGGCGCCCAGCCGCAGGACGGCGGCGACCGCCGGGTCCTCGGGACCGGCGGGCGGGCGGAGCGACGCATCCGAGGACATGGCACCTCCTCCTGGGAACAAGCCACGCTAGCCGTTAGTTTGTGTCGAGCAAATTACTCTGGACGCCGACCGTCCCGTCCGGAAGGAACCGCGTGTCCCGTCTCGCCGTCCTGTCCCTGCGCAACCGTGCGCTCGTCGCCCTCGCCACGATCGTCGTCCTGGTGTTCGGGCTGATCTCGGCCGGGTCGCTGAAACAGGAGCTCATCCCGTCCCTGGAGATCCCGGCCGCCGCTGTGGTCGCCACCCAGCCCGGCGCCTCGCCGGACGTGGTGGAGCGGCAGGTCGTGGCACCGCTGGAGCAGGCCATCTCCTCCGTGGACGGCGTCGTCGCGACGACCTCGACGGCCAGCACGGGCCTGGCCACGGTAGCCGTCGAGCTGGAGTACGGGTCCGACCTGGACCGGGCGACCAGCGCGCTGCAGACCGCGGTGAGCCGGGTGCAGGCCCAGCTGCCCGCCGACGTCGAGCCCCAGGTGCTCACCGGTTCGCTGGCCGACTTCCCGGTCGTGCAGCTGGCCGTGGCCGGGCCCGGGGACGCCACCGAGCTCGCCGAGCGGATCGACTCCGCCGTCGTCCCGCTGTTCGAGGGCATCGACGGCGTCCGGGACGTGAGCGTCAGCGGCGGCAGCGAGCCGCGCGTCGAGATCACCCTCGACCCCGCGGCGCTCGCCGCGTCCGGGGTGTCCCCGGCCGCGGTCACCACGGTGCTGCAGGACAACGGCGTGGTCGCCCCGGCGGGCACGCTTCCCGCCGGCGACCAGACGCTCTCGGTGCAGGCCGGCTCCCGGCTCACCTCGGTGGAGGAGCTGCGGGCGGTCCCGCTGGTCGGTGCCGGCGGCCGGGTGACCACCCTGGGCGCCGTCGCCGATGTCGCCCTGGGCGAGGCCCCGGTCACCTCGTACTCGCGGGTCGACGGTCAGCAGGCGCTCTCCATCGGCCTCACCCAGACCCCGGACGGCAACACCGTCGACATCTCGCACGCGGTCGAGGGCCTCATGCCGGACGTCCGCGCGGCCCTGGGTGAGGGCAGCACCGTGACCGTCGTGTTCGACCAGGCGCCGTTCATCGAGGAGTCGATCAGCGGGCTGGCCACCGAGGGGGGCCTGGGCCTGCTGTTCGCGCTCATCGTGATCCTGGTGTTCCTCGGCTCGGTCCGCTCCACGCTGATTTCGGCGATCTCCATCCCGGTCTCGCTGTGCGTGACGTTCATCGGACTGCAGGTCGCCGGCTTCTCGCTCAACATCCTCACCCTCGGTGCGCTCACCGTCTCGATCGGCCGGGTGGTCGACGACTCGATCGTGGTCATCGAGAACATCAAGCGGCACCTGTCCTACGGCGAGGCGCGCACCAGGGCGATCGTCGGTGGCGTCCGCGAGGTGGCCGGCGCCATCACCTCCTCCACCCTCGCCACCGCCGCGGTCTTCCTGCCGATCGCCCTGGTCGGCGGGCTGGTGGGCGAGCTCTTCCGCCCCTTCGCGCTCACCATCGCCATCGCCCTGCTGGCCTCGCTGGTGGTCTCGCTGACCATCGTCCCGGTCGTGGCCTCGGCGTTCCTGAAGGCGCCGGAGGAGGATCGGGCGGACTCCACCGAGCTGGCCCGCGAGCGCGCGGAGGCGGAGGCGGCGGAACGGCGCACCTGGTTGCAGCGGCTGTACCTCCCGGCGCTCCGCTGGGTGATCGCGCACCGTCGGTGGACCGTCGTCGGTGCCGTCGCTGTCTTCATCGGCACGCTGGCGCTGACCCCGCTGCTGCAGACCAACTTCATCGGCGACTCGGGTCAGGACACCGTCACCGTGACCGCCGAGTACCCGGCCGGCACCAGCCTGGCCGCTCAGGACGAGCGCGCCCGGACGCTGGAGACCGCGCTCGCGGACGTCCCCGGCGTCGAGACCGTGCAGACAACGGTCGGCTCGGCCGGCGGCATCGCCGCGTTCACCGGCGGCGGCGGGACGCCGCAGGCCACGTTCGCGATCACGCTGGCCGAGGACGCCGACCCGGAGCAGGCCGGCGACGCCATCCGGGCCGCTGCCGAGGAGCGGGACGACGTCGGGACGGTCACCGTGGCGGCGGCCGGCTCGGGCTTCGGCAGCTCCACCGTCGATGTGCTCGTGCAGGCCGACGACCCGGACGTGCTCGCTGCGGCCGCTGACCAGGTGCAGCAGGCGGTGCAGGGGGTCGAGGGGGCCACCGACGTCACCAACGACCTGTCCGCCGGCCTGCCGGTGGTGCGGGTGCTGGTCGACCCGATCGCCGCGGCGGAGGTCGGGCTCACCCAGGCCGAGGTCACCCGCACCCTGGCCGGGCTCACCACGGCGCTGCCGATCGGCTCCATCGACGTCGACGACCAGGCCACCCCGGTCTACCTCGACCCGACCCAGCAGCCCCAGGGCATCGAGGGCTTGCGCGCCGTCGCGCTGCCCACCCCGAGCGGCCTGGTGCCGCTGAGCCGGCTGGCCACCGTCGAGCAGGTCCAGGCCCCGAGCTCGATCACCCGGGTGGATGGCGAGCGCAGCGCGACGATCTCGGCGACACCGGCGGGCTCGGACCTGGGCACGCTGACCGCCGCGCTGCAGACCGCGCTGGACGGGCTCGACCTGCCGGCCGGCGTGGACGTCACGATCGGTGGGGTGGCCGCCGACCAGGGGGAGGCCTTCGCCGACCTCGGCCTGGCCCTGGTGATCGCGGTGGTGATCGTCTACCTGGTGATGGTGGCGACCTTCCGCAGCCTGGCCCAGCCGCTGATCCTGCTGGTGTCGGTGCCGTTCGCCGCCACCGGTGCGCTGCTGATGCTGCTGCTCACCGGTACCCCACTGGGGGTGCCCGCGCTGATCGGCGTGCTGATGCTCATCGGCATCGTCGTCACCAACGCCATCGTGCTCATCGATCTGGTCAACCAGTACCGGGAGCGGGGCCGCAGCGTGGCCGAGGCGGTCACCGAGGGCGCCCGCAAGCGGTTGCGGCCGATCGTGATGACCGCGGCGGCGACGGTGCTGGCGCTCACCCCGATGGCGATCGGGCTGACCGGGGGTGGCGTGTTCATCTCCCAGCCGCTGGCTCTGGTGGTCATCGGCGGGCTGATCAGCTCCACCGTGCTCACGCTGCTGCTGGTGCCGGTGCTCTACACCACGCTGGAGACCCGGCGCGCGAAGCGGGCCGACCGGCGGGCGCGGCACCGGGCCACCACGGCGGGCAGCTCCGCTGCCGCGCGCCCGGTGGACGTCCCTGCCGGTGTCTGAGGTCTGCCGCGGACTGACCCCGTAGGGGGAGACCGTCCGGCGGAGGCGCCAGTGCATGCCCGGCGGGGCCGATGGCAACCAGGTCAGGGGAGTGCTGCCGGGGAGGTCCCGGTCGGCGTCCCGCCAGATCCGGCCGATCCGGCCGGTCCGTACGAGGAGGCGCGGTGACCGCACCGTCGCACGTTGCCGCCCGTCCCTCCGCTGCGGCGCTGGCACTCGCCCTCGTCGGCGCGACCGACTCGCTGATCTGCGTCGCCGACGGGGACGGCCGGATCCTGCTGGCCAACCCGGCCCTCGAGCGGTTCACCGGGCGGCCGGCCGCCGAGCTGCTGGACCGCCACCTGTGGGACGTGCTGGCCATCCCGGAGGAGAGGGGGCTGGCCCGGGTCGCGATCGCCGATGCGATGGCGGGCGGGAACCTGCTCCCACATGAGGTGGACTGGCTCGCCGCCGGCGGGGGCCGGCGGCGGGTGGCGCTGCACAACAGCGTGCTGGCCGACGCGACCGGCCGCCCGTTCGCCATGGCCTTCGTCGGCGCCGATGTCACCGAGCGCCGGGAGCGGGAGGCGCTGAGCCACCGGCGGGCCACCACCGACCCGTTGACCGGGGTGGGCAACCGGCGGGTGGTCTTCGCGGCGCTGCGGCAGCACCTGGACGCCGCGACCGGCGACGGGTGCGGCCTGCTGTTCTGCGACGTCGACCAGTTCAAGATCGTGAACGACCGGCACGGGCACGCCGCCGGCGACCAGTTGCTCGTCGAGCTCGCCGGGCGGCTCCAGCAACTGTCCGGACCGGATGACGTGGTGGCCCGGCTCGGGGGCGACGAGTTCGTGCTGCTGACCCCGGGCGCGGACCCGGCCGCGCTGCAGGCGCTGGCCCGCCGGGTGGGCCGTGGGCTGCGCCGGCCGGCGCAGACGCCGGCCGGTCCGCTGCCGATCGCGGTCAGCGTCGGCCGGGCGATCGGCCGCGCCGGCGACGACCCCGACGAGCTGGTGGCGCGGGCCGACCGGGACATGTACGGGGCGAAGACGCGGCGTCGGCGCACCCGCCCGCGCCCGCCGCAGCTGACCGTCCGCATCCCCGGCTGACAGCGCACCCGGTCGCGCAGCCGGCGGCTCAGGCCCGTTCCGGCTGCGCGGGCAGGGTGACCGCCAGCACCGCCATCGCCACGCACGCCGCGCAGCCGACGAGGGCGATCGCGGTGTAGCCGCCGCTGGCGGGGTACGCCGCGCCCTCGGGGGTGGCCGCCTCCAGCAGGGTGGCGCTGAGGGCACTGCCGACCGCGAAGCCGATGTAGCGCAGCACCTGGTTCAGGCTCATCGCGCTGCCGGTCTCCCGCACCGGGACGGCGTTCACGATCACCCCGGGCAGCGCGGCGAACATGCACCCGACGCCGAGGCCGGAGACCGCCGTCCCGACGAACAGCTGCCACAGCTCCTCGCGGACCAGCCCGAACATCAGCAGGCCGAGACCGAGCACGACCGCGCCCACCGGCAGCACCGCGCGGGGGCCGGCGCGCCGGTCCAGCGGCCGGGCCAGCCGGCTGGCCACCACGCTCCCGACCGAGAACGGCAGCAGCACCAACCCGGCGACGACGATCGAGGTCCCGAAGCCGTACCCCGTCGACTCCGGGGTCTGCGCCAACCGGGGCGCCGAGGCCAGCAGCAGGTAGTTGGCCAGCCCGGCGAGCAGCGCCGTTCCGTGCGCGGTGGCGGCGCTGCGGCCGCGGGCGAGCCGCAGGTCCACCAACGGCGCCGCCGCCCGCAGCTGCCAGGCGATCCACGCAGCCAGCGCGAGGACGGCGAGCACCGCCAGCCCGACCACCGCCGACGACGTCCACCCCCGGTCCTCGCCCTCGCCGAGGGCCAGCAGCCCGGCCGCCAGGCCCACGCCGAGCAGCAGCGCCCCGGCGGCGTCGAGCCGGCGCGGCGGAACCTGCTCCGAGGGCGGGTAGACCAGCGCCGCGGCGACCAGCGCGCCGGCGCTGGCGAGCGCGCCGAACCAGAAGGCGGCGTGCACGCCGCCGAGCTCGGCGATGAGCCCGGTGACCGGGTAGCCCAGGCCGACCCCGGCCGCGACGGTGACCGACAGGGCTGCCACCGTCGACCTCGAGCGCTCGCCGGACAGCACGGTGCGGGCGGTGGCGATGGTCAGCGGGGTCAGCCCCAGCCCCAGCCCCTGCAGCCCCCGCCCGGCGATCGTCCAGCCCAGACCGAAGGGCAGCGCGGCCAGCACGCTGCCCGCCAGCACGCCGGCGAGCACCACCAGCACGACGGCGCGCCGGCGGGGCCCGTCGCCCAGCCGGCCGATCACCGGGGTGGCCACGGCGCCGACGAGCAGCGTGATCGTCAGCGACCACTGGGCACTGGACACCGGGACGTCGTTGGCCTCGGCGATCGCCGGGATCAGCGGCGCCCCGAGGCTGCTGACGACGGCGACCAGCATGCCGAGGTACAGCAGCACCGGAACCAGCCCGCGATGGTTGGCCGGTGCACCGGACGTCGTCACGTGGTCGAACGGTAGCCGCCGGGCGGGGCGGGGCCCGACGTACGGTGACGCCATGCCGGACTGGGTGCAGGACGCGGTGTGGTGGCACGTCTACCCGCTGGGCTTCGTGGGCGCCGAACCGGCCGCGCCGGCCGACGCACCCGTCGTCCACCGGCTCGGGCACCTCACCGGCTGGCTGGACTACGCCGTCGAGCTCGGGGCCTCCGGGATCGCCCTCGGGCCGGTCTTCGCCGCCAGCACGCACGGCTACGACACCGTCGACCACCTCCGGATCGACCCGCGGCTGGGCGACGACGCGGACTTCGACGCGCTGGTCGCCGCGGCGCACGACCGCGGCCTGCGGGTGCTGCTGGACGGGGTGTTCAACCACGTCGGCCGGGAACACCCCGTCTTCCGCGCGGTCGTCGAGCAGGGACCGGGCGCGCCGACCGCCTCGTGGTTCCGGCTGCGCTGGCCGGCCGGCCGGCAGCCGGGCACCGTGCCCGAGTACGACACCTTCGAGGGCCACGGCCAGCTCGTCGCCCTCGACCACTCCTCGCCGGCGGTAGCCGACTGGGTCACCGACGTGATGACGCACTGGCTGGACCGCGGTGCCGACGGGTGGCGGCTGGATGCCGCGTACGCCGTCCCGGCGTCGTTCTGGGCCCGGGTGCTCCCGCGGGTGCGGGCCGCCCACCCCGACGCCTACGTGGTCGGTGAGGTCATCCACGGCGACTACGCGGCGGTGGTGCAGGAGTCGGGGATGGACGCGGTCACCCAGTACGAGCTGTGGAAGGCGATCTGGAGCGCGCTCAACGACGGCAACCTGCACGAGCTGGCCCACGCGCTGGGCCGGCACGACGACTTCCTGGACACGTTCGCGCCGCTCACGTTCCTCGGCAACCACGACGTCACCCGGATCGCCAGCCGGCTGACCGACGAGCGGCACGTCGCGCACGCCGTGGCGGTGCTGTTCACCGTCGGCGGCACCCCGGCCGTGTACGCCGGCGACGAGCAGGCCTTCCGCGGGATCAAGGAGGACCGGGCCGGTGGGGACGACGCCGTCCGCCCGCCGTTCCCGGCCACCCCCGCGGAGCTGCTGCCCTTCGGGGCGGCCACCCACCGGCTGCACCAGGAGCTGATCGGCGTGCGCCGCCGGCACCGCTGGCTGCACCGGGCCCGCACCACCCCGCTGCACCTGGCCAACCGGCAGCTCACCTACGCCAGCACCGCGGGGGACGACCGGCTGCTGGTCGCGCTGAACCTCTCCGATGACGCGGTCCAGCAGCCCGCCCCGGCGGCCCGCGAACTGCTGGCCGGTGACGGCACCCTGCAGCGGGCAGGCACCGCGCAGGCCACCGTGCAGCTGGCCCCGCACGGCTGGGCGGTGCTGGGGGTCTGAGTCGGAGCCGGCGGCGCCGGGCCCAGTGGCGCCGACGGGCCGGGGGCGCTACCCGGGGTAGGCGGCGCAGCGCGCCTCGGTGAGGGATCTCACCGTGCCCGCGGGAAGCTGTGGCCCGGCTGTGGTGTCGTCTGTAGACGTGATGACCGCGAGTGCGCCCGCCACCCGGACCCCCCGGCGTGCCTGCGTCGTGTGGGCGGTCGGGCTGCTGGCGTACGCGGTCGCGATCTTCCACCGCGGGTCGCTCGGGGTGGCCGGCGTGCAGGCGCAGGAGCGGTTCGACGCCGGCGCCTCGGCCATCTCGTTGTTCCTCGTGCTGCAGCTGGCGGTCTACGCCGCGATGCAGGTGCCGGTCGGGATCGCCCTGGACCGGTTCGGTTCCCGGCGGCTGATCGTCGCCGGGGCGCTCACCATGGCCGCCGGGCAGCTGGTCCTCGCCCTGGCCGGCGACGTGCCGACCGCCGTCGCGGCGCGCGTGCTGGTCGGCGCCGGGGATGCCATGACGTTCATCAGCGTGCTGCGGGTGGTGCAGGTCTGGTTCACCGGCCGCACCGTCCCGATCGTCACCCAGCTCACCGGGATCCTCGGCCAGATCGGGTCGGTCGTCGCGGCGTACCCGCTGGTCACGCTGCTGCGGGACACCTCCTGGTCGGCGACCTTCAGCGGCGCCGCCGCGGTGGGCGTGCTGGTCGCCGTGCTGGTGCTGGTGGCCCTGCAGGACACCCCGGACGGCACACCGCCGGCCGCACCGGCCGGGATGGCCCAGGTGCGGGCGAACCTGGCCGCCACCTGGCGGGAATCCGGCACCCAGCTCGGCCTCTACAGCCACCTGGTCACCCAGTTCTCCGGCACGGTCTTCGCCCTGCTGTGGGGCTATCCGTTCCTCACCCTCGGCCAGGGGCTGAGCCCGGCCACGGCGGCCACGCTGCTGACCCTGCTGGTGGTCATGGGGATGGGCTTCGGCCCGCTGCTGGGCCGGCTGGTCGGACGCTGGCCGCTGCGGCGGTCCAACCTGGTCTTCGGCATCACCGTGGCCACCGTCGTCACCTGGACCGTCGTCCTGCTGTGGCCGGGCACCGCGCCGCTGTGGCTGCTCGTGGTGCTGGTCCTGGTGCTGGGCACCAACGGGCCGGGCTCGATGATCGGCTTCGACTACGCCCGGACGGAGAACCCGGTCGAGCGGGCCGGCAGCGCCAGCGGCGTGGTCAACGTCGGCGGCTTCGTCGCCTCGCTGTGCACGGTGCTCGCCATCGGCGCGGTGCTGGACGCGATGACCCCGGGTGCGTCCACCGCCTACGACCTCGATGCGTTCCGCGCCGCGTTCGCCGTGCAGTACGTGTTCTGGGCGATCGGCGTGGTCGGCGTGGTGCGGCACCGGCGCCACGTGCGGGCCCGGATGGCCCGGGACGGGATCGTCCTGGTGCCGCTGCGGGTGGCGATGGGCGCCCGGCTGCGTGGCGGGTCGGCCTACCTGCCGCCCATCGAGCGCTGATCTTCGGCGTCGTCCCGGGCGCCGGGTTTTCCCGCGCATGCACGGTGACGCAGATCACGTCAAGGCCTTGGCGTCCCCTCGGGTGCCCGATACGGTCCGCGACGGGCGGGTCCACCGCCCGTCCGAGTCGGCTCCCCGAGGAGACCCACCGTGGCAATCCAGTTCCCCGATGTCCGTACGACGACGAACGCGGCCCCCCTCGAGCCGCTCAGCGCAACGGAGATCAGCCGGGCCTCGGCCATCCTGCGGGAGCAGCGGGACCTCGGTTCCCGGGTCCGTTTCGTCTCGATCACCCTGCGGGAACCGCCGAAGCAGGAGGTCCTCGACTCCCAGCGCGGCGAGGACGCACCGCTGGAGCGAGCTGCCTTCGTGGTCCTGTACGACCGTGGCGCTCAGCAGACGATCGAGACGGTCGTGTCGCTGTCCTCCGGCGTCGTCACCGCGTGGCGGGTCGTCGAGGGCGTCCAGCCCGGCGTGATGCTCGAGGAGTTCTTCGCCACCGAGGAGATCACCCGGGCCGATCCCCGCTGGCAGGAAGCCATGCGCAAGCGCGGGGTCACCGACTTCTCCCTGGCGATGATCGACCCCTGGGCCGCCGGGTACGACCTGGAGGACCCCCTCGGCCGCCGGCTGATCCGGCCGCTGACCTTCGTCCGGTCCCGGGAGGACGACAACGGCTACGCCCGCCCGGTCGAGGGACTCATCGTCCTGGTCGACCTGGACCTCATGGAGGTCATCGACGTCCGCGACCACGGGGTGGTGCCACTGCCGGAGAAGGCGGGCAACTACATGCCCGAGCTGATGTTCGACGACGACAACCGCCCGGCCCACACCCACGTCCGGGATGACCTCCGCCCGATCGAGATCACCCAGCCGGAGGGCCCCAGCTTCACCGTCGACGGGCATGCGGTGAGCTGGCAGAAGTGGCGGCTGCAGGTCGGGTACACCCCGCGCGAGGGGCTCGTCCTGCACCAGGTCGGCTACGAGGACCGGGGCCGGCTCCGCCCGGTCGTCTACCGGGCGTCGCTGTCGGAGATGTACATCCCCTACGCCGACCCGGCCCCCACCCACCGGATCAAGAACGTGTTCGACGAGGGGGAGTACGGCGTCGGCCTGCTGCTCAACCCGCTGCAGCTGGGCTGCGACTGCCTGGGCGAGATCCACTACTTCGACGCCGTGGCCAACGACCAGGACGGCCAGCCGGTCACCATCCCCAACGCCATCTGCATGCACGAGGAGGACTTCGGGGTCGGCTGGAAGCACACCGACTTCCGCACCGAGAAGATGGAGGTCCGCCGCTCCCGCCGGTTGGTGATCTCCTGCTTCGCCACCGTCGGCAACTACGAGTACGGCTTCTTCTGGTACCTCTACACCGACGGCACCATCCAGTTCGAGGTCAAGCTCACCGGCGTCATCTCCACAGGGGCGGTCGCCCCCGGCGAGCAGCCGCGCTTCGGCAACCTCGTGGCCCCCGGCCTGTACGGCCCGCACCACCAGCACTTCTTCAACGTGCGGATGGACATGCAGGTCGATGGCGAGGGCAACTCGGTCTACGAGGTCGACTCGGTGCCGCTGCCCCCGGGCGAGGACAACCCGTACGGGAACGCCTGGGTGACGAAGAAGACCCTGCTGGCCCGGGAGAGCGAGGCCCAGCGGCTGATCGACCCGTTCGCCGCGCGGACCTGGCAGATCGTCAACCCCTCGTCGGTGAACGAGCTCGGCCAGCCGGTCGGCTACAAGCTGATGCCCGGGGACAACGTGCTGCCGCTGCAGCAGGAGGGCTCGCAGGCCTACGACCGGGCGCAGTTCGCCTACAAGCACCTGTGGGTCACCCGGAACACCCAGGGCGAGCTCTTCGCCGCCGGCGACTACCCCAACCAGAGCCGATCGCCCGGCGGCCTGCCCGAGTTCGTCAAGGCCGACCGGTCGCTGGAGGACGCCGACGTCGTCGTCTGGTACTCCTTCGGGGCGCACCACATCGTCCGCCCCGAGGACTGGCCGGTCATGCCGGTGAGCACCATCGGCTTCCACCTCAAGCCGGTGGGCTTCTTCGACGGCAACCCGGCGCTGGACATGCCGCGGTCCACGCCGGCCTGCCATGCCGGTGGCGCGACCGTCGGCTCGGCCGCCCCCGCGCAGGCATCCGAGTGACCCGCGCCGCGGAGGGCGGCTCCGACGTCCGCTCCGACCAGGGGCTCGCCCACGAGTCGATGAGCCAGGTCGAGGTGCTGTCCCAGTCGGTGGCCGGCATCGCGCCCACCGCCGTCATGGCCACCGGGCCGGCGCTGATCGTGCTGTACGCGGGAACCGGAGCCTGGATCTCCTACCTCGCCGCGATGATCATCGTGGTCCTGATCGGGTTGTGCGTCGCCCAGTTCGCCCGCCGGTTCGCCTCGTCCGGGTCGCTCTACAGCTACGTCGCCCGGGGGCTGGGGCCGGGTGGGGCGTTCGCGGCGGGCTGGGGCCTGGTCATCGGCTACACCTGCATCGCGATGGTCGGCATCGCGGGCACCGGCCTCTACCTCGGCAACTTCCTGGAGACGATCGGGCTGCCGGGGACCTCCACGACCGCGATCGTGGCGATTTCCGCCGTCACCGCGGTCGCCGCCGGGGCCTTCGCGATGAACGGGATCAAGATCTCCACCCGGCTCGGCCTGGTGCTGGAGGTCGTCTCGGTGGCCGCCGTGCTGCTGGTCCTGGTCATCGTGGTGGCCCGCAACGGGCTCGCCCTCGACACCTCCCAGTTCACCCTGGAGGGCGTCACCTTCGACGGGGTCACCTTCGGCATCGTGCTGGCCGTGCTCGGCTTCGTGGGCTTCGAGAGCGCGGCGTCGCTGGGCGCCGAGGCACGCAACCCGCACCGGACCATCCCGCGTGCGGTCCTGGGCAGCGCCGTGCTGGTCGGGCTGCTCTACATCTTCGCCTCCTACTCCTCGGTGCTCGGCTTCGGCGGCACGGAGGGGCTGGCGACCAGCTCCGCCCCGATCAGCGACCTGGCCGAGGACAACAGCCTGGGCAGTGTCACCTGGCTGATCGACCTCGGCGTCACGGCGTCGTTCTTCGCCGTCATCATCGCCAGCATCAACGCCGCGGCGCGGGTGCTGTACACGATGGGCGAGGAGGGGGTGCTGCCTTCGGCGCTGGGCCGGGCCCACGCGCAGCACAGGACGCCGCACGTGGCGATCTGGCTGATCGCACCGGTCGTCGCTGTCGTCCCGATCGTGATGGTGGCTTCCGGGACGACGCTGCTGGGCGTGTACGCCTACACCGGCACGATCGGCACCTTCGGCTACATGCTGGCCTACGTCCTGATGGCGCTCTCGCTGCCGGTGTTCCTGAGGCGGCGCAGCGAGCTGCGGGCAGCGTCGGTGGTCCTGGCCGTCGTGGTGGTGCTCGCCCTGCTCTACGTCTTCTACAAGAACGTCATCCCGGTGCCCGACTCGCCGTACGACCTGCTGCCGTGGATCTTCCTGGGGGCGCTGGTGCTGGGACTGGTCTGGTTCCTCGCCGTCCGGGTCCGGACCCCCGGGGTGGCCGCGGAGGTCGGGTCGATCGAGGAGGAGCCGGTGGCGCCGAATGCGCTGGACCACGACGGCCACGGCGCCCTTCCCGAGGAGCCCGCCGTGGCCCGCGACCGGTTGCCCGAGTCAGGTCCGCCGGTCGGCCAGGCGTGAAGGCCGACGGGGACGGCGCAGTGGCGGCCCTGGGAAGGGCGGCCGCCGCGACCGGCGTCCTGTGCATCGCGGCGCACGTGGCCACGGCCGCGGCGGGCGGCGGCCACGGCGGCCCGGTGGGCACGGCCCTGTTCCTCGCCATGGCGGTGGCGTGCCTGCCCTGCGTCCGCGCGCTGTGGCGGCACCCGACAGCCGGCGTGTGGCGGTTCACCGGGCTGATGTACGGCGGCATGCTGCTCGTGCACCTGCTGCTGATCACCGCCGCGCAGGGGTCCGCCCACGCGGGGCACCTGGCCGGCGGCCCGACCTGGACCGAGCTGGGCGTGTGGGGCGGCCTGCTGCTGGCCGGCGTGGAGGTCGTCCTCGCCGGGACGGTGCTTGCGAGCGGACGTGTCCGGGAGCAGCAGCTCGTCGGGCTCGGCGCGGGGTCGGGGTGAGGCCGGGCTGAGCCCGGCGGGTCAGTCCGGCGGGTCAGCCCGGGCCGCCGGCGGAGATCCGGTCCAGGCCGGGTCACCCAGCCGGTGGTCCGCGGCCACGGGAACGTCGGTCCGCGCACGCTGCTCGCGTCGGGGACGGCGCTCAGCCCGGCGCGGCCCGGAACTGCAGTAGCTGCCCCGGCCGCAGCTGCGCGCAGCGGTCCACCGCGTCGTCGACGACGTACCCGACCACCGGGTAGCCGCCGGTCACCGGGTGGTCGGCCAGGAAGAGCACCGGCGTCCCCGCGGGCGGCACCTGCAGCGCCCCGCGCACCATCCCCTCGCTGGGCAGCTCCCCGGGAACGGTGCGCTGCAGGGCCGGGCCGTCCAGCCGCAGGCCGACCCGGTTGCTGTCGCTGGTGACCGTGTACGCCGCGCCGGTCAGCGTCGCCCAGGCCGACGGGCCGAACCAGTCGGCGCGGGGGCCGGGGAGCACCGGGAGGGTCACCTCGCCGCCGGGCGGGTCGGCCACCGGGGCCAGGTCCACGCCCGGCAGCGGCAGCGGGCTCGTCCCGACCGGGAGGACGTCGCCGACCGCGACCACCGGCGGGCCCAGCCCGGCGAGCACGTCGGTCGACCGCGAGCCCAGCACCGGTGGGACGTCGATCCCCCCGCGCACGCCGACGTAGGTGCGCAGCCCGGAGGTGGGCACCCCCAGCCGCAGCTCCTCGCCGGCCCGCAACGGAGCGGGGGCGTCGTGCGCGACCGCCCCGGCGCAGCGGGCCCCGGTGGTGACCACGAGCAGGTCGGCCGCGGCCCGGACGGCCAGGCCGCCGAGGGTGACCTCCAGCACGGCGGCGTCCGGCGGGTTGCCCAGCAGCCGGTTGGCCAGCGCCGCCGACGCCCGGTCGCAGGCCCCCGACCGACCGATGCCGAGCGCCGCCTGCCCGGGCCGGCCGGTGTCCTGCACGGTGGTGAGCGGGCCGGTGGCCAGCACCGTGAGCGCCCGGGTCACGGTGCCGCCACCACGCCCCCTGAGGGGCCACAGTCGCGACTTTGGCCCCTCGGGACGAACCGGACCCGGACACCGGGGCGCAGCAGCGCGGCCGGGTCGCGGGCCAGGTCGAAGACGGCGACGTCGGTGCGCCCGATCAGCTGCCAGCCGCCGGGTGACGCGCGCGGGTAGACGCCGCTGAACCCCCCGGCCAGCGCGACCGACCCCGGCGGCACCCGGGTGCGCGGTGTCGGCCGGCGCGGCACGTCCCAGCCGCCGCCGTCCTGGGTGAGGTAGCCGAAGCCGGGGGCGAAGCCGCAGAACGCCACCGTCCACTCCGCCCCGGTGTGCCGGTGCACCAGCTCGGCCGGGTCGGTGCCGAGCAGCCCGGCGAGCTCGGCGAGGTCGGCCCCGTCGTAGTGCACGGGCAGCTCCACGACGTCGCCACCGGCCCGGGCGTCGGGCCGGGGCGCCGTCGTCCGGACCGCCGCCGCGACCGCCGCGAGCGTGGTCCGCGCCGGGTCGGTCACGAGGAGGACCGTCCGCGCGGCCGGGACGACGTCGACCACGCCCACCGGCGGGCGGCCGGCCAGGGCGGCGTAGAGCGCCAGCACGTCGTCGAGGTCGTCGAGCTCGACGAGCAGCGCGGTGCTGCCGCTGGGGAGGAGCCGCATCAGCGCGCGAACGGGGCGAGGCCGGTGCCGGCGGCGGTGAGCGCGGCACGGACCTGCCGGGCGATCCCGACCGCACCGCGGGTGTCGCCGTGCACGCAGATCGAGTCGGGGGTGAGCACCAGCGGGCGGCCGGCCACGTCGGCGATGGGCTCGCCGGCGGCCATCGCCACGCACCGCCGGGCGATCTCTTCCGGGTCGTGCAGCACGGCGCCGTCCAGCCGCCGGGACACCAGCGTGCCCTCGGGTGTGTACGCACGGTCGGCGAATGCCTCGGCCACGGTGGTCAGGCCGGCCTCGGCGGCCAGCCGCAGGAAGACCGAACCGGGCAGGCCGAGCACCGGCAGGGTCGGGTCGAGGTCGACCACGGCGCGGACGACGGCGGCGGCCTGCTCCTCGTGGTGCACGATCGCGTTGTAGAGCGCCCCGTGCGGCTTCACGTAGCGCACCCGGGAGCCGGCCACCCGGGCGAAGGCGTCCAGTGCCCCGACCTGGTAGATGACGTCCTGGGTGAGCGCGGCCGGCTCGACGTCGATGAACCGCCGGCCGAACCCCGGCAGGTCGCGGTAGCCCACCTGCGCGCCGATCGCCACGCCGCAGGCCACGGCCTGCTCGCACACGCGCCGCATGATCGAGGCATCACCGGCGTGGTAGCCGCAGGCGACGTTCGCGCTGGTCACCACGTCCAGCAGGGCCTCGTCGTCGCCGAGGGCCCACTGCCCGAATCCTTCGCCGAGGTCGGAGTTGAGGTCCATGGGCGGCATCCTCCTCGGGAAAACCGGTCGATGACCGGGCGGATCGGGGTGACCGCCAGGCACCGCGTCACCAGCCACGCCGGCCGGCAGGTCGCGACCAGCCTGCCGGGTGCGCGCCGACCGTAGGGTCGGCGGGGACCGCCCGGCAATCCGAGGAGCCCCGCGATGACGGCTCCGGAACGCCCCGCCCGGCCATCGGGCGCCTACCGTGCTGGCGTGCCGGACCCCGGGACCGCCGACCGCCCGGGCCCGCCCGCCGAGGTCGTCTCCCGGCTGCGGGCGGCCGGCTGCGTGTTCGCCGAGGAGGAGGCGGAGCTCCTGGCGGCTGCCGCGGCCGGCCCGGCCGAGCTCGACGACCTGGTTGCCCAGCGGGTCGGCGGCCTGCCGCTGGAGCACCTGCTGGGCTGGGCGGAGTTCTGCGGGTTGCGGGTCGTCGTGGGACCGGGTGTCTTCGTGCCGCGGCGGCGCACCGGATTCCTGGTGCGGCAGGCCGCGGCGCTCGCACCGGGCCCCGCGGTGATCGTCGACCTGTGCTGCGGTTCCGGGGCGGTGGGCGCCGCGCTGCTCGACGTCCTGGGGCCGGCGGAACTGGTCGCCGCCGACATCGATCCGGTCGCCGTCGGGTACGCCCGCCGCAACGTCGAGCCGCGCGGTGGGCAGGTGGTGGAGGGCGACCTCGACGCGCCGCTGCCCGCCGGCCTGCGCGGTCGGGTCGACGTCCTGGTCGCGAACGCGCCCTACGTGCCGACCGGCGCGATCGCGCTGATGCCCCCGGAGGCCCGCGACCACGAGGCGCGGGTCGCGCTCGACGGCGGGGACAGCGGGCTGGACGTGCAGCGGCGGGTGGCGGCCGCGGCGCCACGCTGGCTGGCCCCGGGCGGGCACCTGCTGATCGAGACCAGCGAGGCACAGGCGCGGTTGACGGCCGCGGCGGTGACCGCCGCCGGCCTGGTCGCGTGGGTGGTGCGCGACGAGGACCTGGACGCGACCGTGGTGATCGGCGCGGCCCCCACGGGCGTGGCGCCCGGTGGCCTGGGCCGGTCACGACCGGCGGATCGGCTGCCGATGGGGACGCCGTGACCCGACAGTTCGTCGCTGAGCACCCGGCGCGCAGCCCCCAGTGGTTCGACGCCGCCCACCAGGCCGACATCCGCGCGGCCTACGAACGCCTGCTCGACGGCGGCCTGACCGACCGCGGCGCCTTCGCGCCACGGCCCGAGCGGGTGCTGGAGCTCGGTCAGCTGGCCGCGGCCAGCGAGCTGCCGGCCCGGGCGGCGCTGCTCCGCTGGGGCGCGCTGCCCGCCGGTGTGCGTGCCGAGCTGCTGCACTCCTGGTACGGCGTCCGACTCGCCGCCTGACGCCGGCCGGGCCCCCAGCTCTCCCCGCAGCGGCGCTCGGGAGAGCTGGGGGCAAGGGCGGCCGGCTGTGCCGGGGTCACTGGGTCGGCGGCTCGTCCTTGCCCGACTCCTCGAGCTGGTCGGCGATCTCCTTGGTCTCGTGCACCGCCTTGTCGGCGTGCTCCGGCGGGCCGTAGACGGTGTAGAGCACCAGCGGGTTGGCGCCGGTGTTGAGGAAGTTGTGCTTCTTGCCGGCCGGGACGACGACCAGGTCGCCCTGCGCCACGTTCTTCTTCTGCCCGCCCACCACGGCCTGGCCGGTCCCGCTGACGAAGGTGAGGATCTGATCGGTGTCCTCGTGGGTCTCCTCGCCGATCTCACCGCCCGGCGGGATGGTCATGATCACCAGCTGGGTGTGCTCGCCGGTCCAGAGCACGCGGCGGAAGTCGGCGCTCTGCTCGGCCACGGTCGCGATCGTGAAGTGCTCCACGGATGTCCACCCTCTCGGTCTGTCCCTCGGCGCGCGGCGGGAGCCGGCGGCCCGGAGGGACGTCGTCGACGTTCAGTCCGCCCCCGCCTACCCGGGACGGGAGGTGATCAAGCACCGGGATGATCACCGAAGCGCTGTTCGTGCACACCGGCCTGCGGCACAGTGGTACCGGCGGCGCGACGCCGGGCGGTGCCGGTGCCCGGGCTGCCCTACCGTGCGGGGCAGTGCGTCGCGGCGCGTACGGCCGACGCGCCCAGGAGACGGGAGACGACGATGGGCGAGGGAACCGACCGGATGGGCGACGGGACGGGTGACGGGGCGGCAGGGGGCGCCGATCCGGCCGACCGGGCCGAGGTGGTCGCGGCGGAGCTGGGGCAGACCGCGCTGGACGAGGGCGTCGACGACGGTGACGTGCGCACGCACGTCACCGTCGACGGCGGGGTCGTCGTCGGCCACGACGGGTCCGAGTGTTCGCAGCAGGCGCTGGAGTGGGCCGCGGCCCTCGCCGAGCGGGCCTCCTGGCCGCTGCACGTCATCCGGTCCTGGCGGATGGTGACCGCGCCGCGACCGGCGACCTGGGAACCGGGCTACATCCCGCCGATGACCGACTACGAGCGGGCAGTGCTCAGCGACCTGCAGGCCGACGTGGTGGCGGCGCTGGGCGCCGGCCGCGCCGCCGCCGTGCACTGCCACGCGGTGCACACCGCCCCGGTCAAGGCGCTGATCGAGGCGGGCGCCGGGGCCGACCTGCTGGTCGTCGGGTCCCGCGGCCGGGGCGGCTTCCGCGGTCTGCTGCTCGGCGCGGTCAGCGACCAGATCGTCCACCACGCGCAGTGCCCGGTGACCGTCGTCCGGAGCCACCGCAAGGGCTGACCGGCGGGAGGTGCCGGCGGGAGGTGCCGGCGGGAGGTGCCGGCGGGAGGTGGTGGCGGGAGGTGGTGGACTGGGCCGGTGCCGACCCCGCCCGCCGTCCCGGCGCCCTTCATCAGGGCGCACACCCGCCTGGCCCGCCCCTCGGCCGTGCCCGAGGTGCAGGTGCACGCCGCCGACGACGTGGTCGCGCTGTGGGAGGCGATGGAGACCGATGGCGGCGGCGCCGGTGCGACGCTGCCGTTCTGGGCCGCGGCCTGGCCCGGGGGGCAGGCGCTGGCCCGGTACGTGCTCGACCACCCCGAGGTGGTGGCCGGGCGCCGGGTGCTGGACCTCGGCTCCGGCAGCGGCCTGGTCGCCGTCGCCGCGCTGCTCGCCGGTGCCACCGCGGCGGTGGCCAGCGACGTCGACCCGTACTCGCACGCGGCGATCCCGCTGAACGCGGAGGTCAACGGCGTGCGCGGGATCGAGGTGGTCGGCGACGTGCTCTCCGGCGGGCCGCCGGACGTGGACGTCATCCTGGCCGGGGACGTCTGCTACGACCGGGAGATGACCCAGCGGGTGCTGCCGTGGCTCTGGACGGCGTGGGTGGCCGGGCGCACCGTGCTGCTGGGTGACCCGGGGCGTCGCTACCTGCCCGGGGAGGGGCTGGTCGCCGTGGCGGAGTACGACGTCCCGGAGGTCGACGAGGACCAGGTCCGCCGGACGACGGTGTGGCGTCTCCCGTGACCCGCGGTGGCATCCGGCGGAATGTGGCGCACGACATTGTCACGGACAGGTAACGGCCTCTACGTTGGGGTGCAGTCCGGCCGGACGTCTCCTCCCCGACCGGGGAGCCCGCGCCGGGTGCCGCCGAGTCGCCGCACCAGCTGACCCGGTAGGTGGCTGTGGAAGAACGGAGAGCCGTCGCATGGCGCGCCTGCACCTCTGCACGACGCCCTGCAGTCCGCCGCGCTGCGGCAGATCCCGCGCCCTGGACACCTGACCCGGCCGTTCGTCCGGACCCCCGCGCGCCGCCCGGCGCGCGCGGCGCGGTGTCCGGCCGGATGCAGCCAGCCCGTCGTTCCCGTACGCCCCGCTGCACGCCCCGCTGCCTCCCCGGCGGCGCGCGGCCGGCGGCCAGCCCTCCCGGAGCTCACGCACCCCATGGACCACCGCACCTCCCTGCCCACCGCGCCCACGCAGATCCTCGAGCAGCAGTCGCCCGCCGCCGACGCCGCCACCCGCTCCCGGCGCCGCCGTCGTCCACCCACGGGCGTGCGCCGCCCCGTCGCCTTCCTCACCGCCGCGGCCGCCGGTGCCGTGGTCGTCGGTGTCGTGGTCGCCGGTGAGCCGGCGGCCTACGCCGAGGCGATCACCCAGCCCGCCAGCGTGGCGGAGCAGCTCGAACTGCAGGGCCAGTCGGCCAGCAGCATCGTCGACGCCGAGCTGCCCGACCGGCTCGGCGAGCTCGTCGCCACCCGCAGCCAGCGCGAGGCCGAGCGGACGGCGGCGGCGCAGGCCCAGGCCGCCGCCGACCAGGCCGCGATCGATGCCCGGCTCGCCGAGGAGGCCCGCCTGGCCGAGGAGGCGCGCAAGGCGGAGGAGGCCCGGGTCGCCGAGGAGGCGCGCAAGGCGGAGGCAGCCCGGCAGGCCGAGCAGGCCCGGCAGGCCGAGCAGGCCGCGGCCGCCGCCAGGTCGAGCTCGTCCCGGTCGTCGGGGTCGTCGGGGTCGTCGGCCTCCGGTTCCTTCCAGGACTACGCCCTGTCCAAGCTCGGCGGCGACGCCGGCCAGTTCAGCTGCCTGGAGAGCCTGTGGGGCAAGGAGAGCGGCTGGAACCCCACCGCGCAGAACCCGACCAGCACCGCCTACGGGATCCCGCAGTTCCTGAACTCGACCTGGGCCGGGACCGGCATCGCGAAGACCTCGGACGGCTACCGGCAGATCGACGCCGGTCTGATCTACATCGAGAACCGGTACGGCTCGCCGTGCGCCGCGTGGTCGCACTCGAAGGCCAACAACTGGTACTGACCGACCGCTGACGACGACGGTGGGAGGCCCTGCTGCCCCGGATCGGTCGGTCGGCCAGGATGGAACGCTGCACCCTCTCGAAGGAGCACCGACCGTGGGCAGACACCGCGCGCAGGAACCCGACGCCAGTGACTTCGACGCCGCGACCAGCGCGCTGGAGGACGTCACCGGCGACTACACCGTCGACGCCGCGCACACCCGGATCGGGATCCGCGCGCGGCACGCCATGGTCACCACCGTCCGCGGGGCGTTCACCTCGTTCGCCGGCTCGGCGCACCTGGACACCGGTGATCCCGGCGCCAGCTCGGTCACCCTGCGCATCGACGCGGCGAGCATCGACACGGGCAACGCCGACCGGGACGCGCACCTGCGCTCGGCGGACTTCCTGGACGTCGGCACCCACCCGGCCGTCACCTTCGCCTCCACCGGCGTCACGCAGCTCGACGCCGACGTCTACCGGGTGACCGGCGACCTGACCATCAAGGACGTTCCGCGCCCGGTGGCGGTCGACTTCACCCTCACCGGGTCGGCGCTCGATCCCTTCGGCAACCTGCGGGTCGGTTTCGAGGGCGCGCTCGTGCTGCGGCGCAGCGACTGGGAACTCACCTGGAACGCGGCGCTCGAGACCGGTGGCGTGCTGGTGAGCGACAAGATCCAGATCGAGTTCGACGTCTCGGTCATCAAGAACCCCTGAGCGCTCGCTGTGGCCCGGGCCACTGCCCGCAGGCTAGGGTGGCACTCAGTGCCACGGTGAGTCGACAAGGGAGTCCGGTATGGCGAACGCATGGTTCGAGTCGGTGGCCGAGGCCCAGCGGCGGGCGAAGCGACGGCTCCCCAAGGGGGTCTACGGGGCGCTGGTCGCCGGGTCGGAGCAGGGGCTGACCCTCGACGACAACACCATCGCGTTCGCCGAGCTCGGGTTCGCCCCGCACGTGGCCGGGTTGAGCAACGAACGCCGGCTCGCCACCACCGTCATGGGGCAGGACGTCTCGATGCCGGTGCTGATCAGCCCGACCGGCGTCCAGGCGGTGCATCCCGACGGTGAGGTGGCGGTCGCCCGCGCCGCCGCGGCCCGCGGTGTGGCGATGGGCCTGAGCTCGTTCGCCAGCAAGCCCGTCGAGGAGGTTGTCGCGGCCAACCCACAGACCTTCTTCCAGATGTACTGGGTGGGCGACCGCGACGCGATGACGGCCCGGATGGAGCGCGCCCGCCGGGCCGGCGCCGTCGGCATGATCGCCACGCTCGACTGGTCGTTCGCCTACGGCCGGGACTGGGGCAGCCCGTTCATCCCCGAGCGGATCAACTTCGAGGCGGCGCGCAGGTACGCGCCGCAGGTGCTGCTCAAGCCGCGCTGGCTGCTGGACTTCGCCCGGTCGGGCAGCGTCCCCGACCTCACGGTGCCCAACATGGTCGCCGACCCCGGTGACCCCGCGCCCACCTTCTTCGAGGCGTACGGCATGTGGAACCAGTCGCCGATGCCGTCGTGGGACGACGTCGCCTGGCTGCGCGAGCAGTGGGACGGGCACTTCATGCTCAAGGGCGTCATGCGGGTCGACGACGCCAAGCGCGCCGTGGACGTCGGCTGCACGGCGATCTCCGTCTCCAACCACGGCGGCAACAACCTGGACGGCACGCCGGCCAGCATCCGGGCGCTGCCGGCGGTCGCCGAGGCCGTGGGCGACCAGATCGAGGTGCTGCTCGACGGCGGCATCCGCCGCGGGAGCGACGTGGCCAAGGCTCTCGCGCTCGGCGCCAAGGCCGTGATGATCGGCCGCGCGTACCTGTGGGGTCTTGCCGCCAACGGCCAGGCCGGGGTGGAGAACGTGCTCGACCTGCTCCGGGACGGGCTCGGCTCGGCGCTGACCGGGCTGGGTCGCGACTCCGTCCAGGACCTCAGCGCCGACGACCTGGTGGTCCCGCAGTCCTTCGAGCGGCACCTGGGGGAGCCCGGCGAGGACGCACCGATCGTCCCGCGGTCCTCGGTGAACCGCGCCCGGCGCTGAGCCTGCTCAGCACCACCGACGAGGGGGCATCCGATGAGGGGGCAGGGCGAACGGCGGGCGCCCCCTCGTCAGGTCCCCGGCCGGCGCGGGTCGCGCCGCAGCGGGTGGTCGGCAGGCACCTCGACCAGCGCGATCTCGACGCCGTCCGGGTCGGTCACCCACGCCTCCACCAGGCCCCAGGGTTCCAGCCGCGGCTCGCGGAGGACCGGCACCCCGGCCGCGGCCAGCCGGTCGTGCTCGGCGGCGGCGTCCCGGACCTGCAGCCACAGCCGCATCCCGGCCGGCGGCCGCGCCGACCGGCCGGACACCTCCAGCAGGCCGCTGCCCAGGAAGAAGACCACGCCCGGGTGGTCGGGCGGCCCGAACTCCCGGTGCACGGCGAGACCGAGGACGTCGCGGTAGAAGGCCTGGCTGCGATCCCAGTCGGTGGGCCGGAGGAGGAGCCGGCTGCTCAGCACGTCCATCCCGGCATCCTCCCCGGTTCCCGCCCCGACGGGGGGATGGGGCCTGCCCTACCCGTCCAGCGCGGTCGTCATCGGACCGGCACCTCCGCCGCGGAGGCCTGGGCGGCGACCAGCGAGGCGTGCGTCGGGGCGTCCGGCACGTGCGCGGGCCGGCGGGCGGCGAACTCGCGGCGGAGCACCGGCACGACCTCCGAGCCGAGCAGGTCCAGCTGCTCCAGCACGGTCTTCAGCGGCAGGCCGGCGTGGTCGATGAGGAACAGCTGGCGCTGGTAGTCACCCACGTAGTCGCGGAAGCCCAGGGTGCGCTCGATGACCTGCTGGGGGCTGCCCACGGTGAGCGGGGTCTGGGTGGTGAACTCCTCCAGGGACGGCCCGTGCCCGTAGACGGGGGCGTTGTCGAAGTACGGCCGGAACTCCCGGATGGCGTCCTGGCTGTTCCGGCGCATGAACACCTGACCGCCGAGGCCGACGATCGCCTGGTCGGCGGCGCCGTGGCCGTGGTGCTCGTAGCGGGAGCGGTAGAACTCGACCATCCGCTGGGTGTGCTCGGCCGGCCAGAAGATGTGGTTGGAGAAGAAGCCGTCGCCGTAGTAGGCGGCCTGCTCGGCGATCTGCGGGCTGCGGATCGAGCCGTGCCACACGAACGGCGGGACGCCGTCCAGCGGGCGGGGGGTGGCGGTGAAGCCCTGCAGCGGGGTGCGGAACTTCCCCTCCCAGTTGACGACGTCCTCGCGCCACAGCCGCCGCAGCAGCGCGTAGTTCTCCACCGCCAGCGGGAGGCCGTCGCGGATGTCCTGGCCGAACCACGGGTAGACCGGGCCGGTGTTGCCGCGGCCCAGCATCAGGTCGACGCGGCCGTCGGCCAGGTGCTGCAGCATCGCGTAGTCCTCGGCGATCTTCACCGGGTCGTTGGTCGTGATCAGCGTGGTGGCCGTCGACAGCTGCAGCGTCGAGGTCTGCGCCGCGATGTACCCCAGGGTCGTGGTCGGCGAGGAGGAGAAGAACGGCGGGTTGTGGTGCTCGCCGAGGGCGAAGACGTCCAGCCCGACCTCCTCGGCCTTCCTTGCGATCGCCACGGCGGCCTTGATCCGCTCGGCCTCACTGGGCGTGCGGCCGGTGGTGGGGTCGGTCGTGAGGTCGCTGACGGTGAAGATCCCGAACTGCATCGCGCGCTCCAGGTGGTTGAGAGAGCAACTAACTGCTCGGTGGAACCCCAGTCACCCCGGCCGGCATTCCCGGCAGGGTCCTCGTGCTCTGCCCCTCGGGACCGGGCAGGCAGACCATGGGGTCACGTCTGCGAGAGGAGGCGTCATGACCGCTCCTGACACCCGGGGACCGTCGGACGGCCCGGTGCCCGGTTCCCCCGACCTCAACCCGTTCGCCACCGCCGAGAAGCTGATGGCCCAGTGGGAGGCCCGGCACGCCGTCGCCGCGGCCGGCCGGCGGGTCGTCGGGCCGGGCGTGCCGCAGTACCTGTCCCACGAGCGCTGCACCGAGGCCCGTTCGTCGACCGGCCCGCATGGCGATCGGGCGGCTCATCAGCGGGCGCAGCGGCAGCACCGGCCGGCACCGGACGTCCGGCCGCACTTCACCGACCTGTTCGCCTGGATGGTGCCGGTCCAGCACCACGACGACCCGCTGACCCGCCCGGACGGCCCCGGGCGCTGAACGCCGAGCGGCGAGCTGCCGTGGTCTCCCCGGAGAGGACGCCGCGGCAGCTCGCCACTCGTGCGCGTGCCGTGTGGGTCAGGACAGCGGGTCGACCGTCAGGTGGTCGTCGACGGCTGCGGCCAGGCGCGTCAGCGCCCAGTCGCCGTCGCCGAGCTGGTGGTCGATGGCGGTGAGCCGGCTGGTGTAGTGGCCGACCGGGTACTCCGCCGTCATGCCGATCCCGCCGTGCAGCTGGATGGCCTCCTTGCCGATGTGCCGGCCGGCGCGGCTGGACTGCAGCCGTGCCCGCAGGCCCGCGGTGACCACGTCGCCGCCGGCGTCGGCGACCAGCGTCGCCCACAGCACCGTGCTGCGCGCCAGCTCGAGGGAGATGTACATGTCGGCCGCGCGGAAGGTGAGCGCCTGGAACTTGTTCAGCGTCACCCCGAACTGCTTGCGCGTCCGGAGGTACTCCGACGTCGTGCCGAGGGCGGTCTCCATCGCCCCGATGGACTCCGAGCCGTAGGCGATCCGGGCGCGGCCGAGGGCCTGCTCGATGTCGGTCGTGCGGTCGGCCCCGCCCTCGCCGAGCAGTTGCGCGGGGGTGCCGTCGAAGGTCACGTTCGCCGCGCGGCCGCCGTCGTGGGTGCGGTACCCGGTGCGGTTCAGCCCCGGGGCGTCGCCCTGGACGACGAACAGCCGGGTGACCCCGCCGGCCACGGCGCTGACCACCAGCACGTCGGCGCGGGCGCCGTGCGGCACCGGCTCCTTCACCCCGCTCAGCCGCCACCCGTCGCCGTCGTCGGTGGCCTGCACCCCGCGGGCGCTCGCCTCCCACCGGCTGCCCGGCTCGGCGTGCGCGAACGCCGGCACGCTGGCGCCCTCGGCCAGCGGGCCGAGCAGCGCGGCGCGCTGCTCGACCGTGCCGACGGCGGACACCAGCCCCCCGGCGAGGACCACGCACTCGACGAACGGCTCGGGCGCCAGCACCCGGCCGATCTCCTCAGCGACGATCGACACCTCCACCGGGCCGGCGCCCATGCCGCCGTCCTCCTCGGCGAACGGCAGGCCCAGCACGCCCATCTCGGCCAGCCGCGCCCAGGTCTTCTCGTCGAAGCCGGGGTCGGCGGCGACGACGGCGCGCCGCTGGCCCCCGCCGTAGGCGCGGTTCAGCAGGGCGTTGACGGCCTCCCGCAGCGCGATCTGCTCGTTGTCGTAGGTGTACTCCACGGCGAACTCACAACCCCAGGATCGAACCGGCGATGATCTGACGCTGCACTTCGTTCGAGCCCCCGTAGATCGAGGCCTTCCGGAAGTTCAGGTAGGACGGCGTGGCCACCCGGGCCCACTCGGGCACCTGCGAACCCGCCCCGGCGAACGACGCCAGCGACGCGGGGCCGGCGATGTCCACCAGCAGTTCGGTGACCGCCTGCTGCAGTTCGGTGCCGCGCAGCTTCAGCACCGACGAAGCCGGGTGCGGCTTGCCGTCGGCGGAGTTGGCCACCACCCGGATCGCGGTGAGCTCCAGGGCCAGCACCTCGTTCTCCAGCTCGGCGAGGCGCGCGGCCATCAGCGGGTCGGCGGCCAGCGGTGCACCACCGACGCGGACCTCGCGGGCGTGCTCCTTGGCCTGGGCCAGCAACCGCTTGGTCGAGGCGACCGGGGCGACGCCGACGCGCTCGTTGCCGAGCAGGAACTTGGCGTAGTCCCAGCCGCGGTTCTCCTCACCGACCAGGTTCTCCGCCGGGACGACGACGTCTTCGAAGAAGACCTCGTTGACCTCGGAGCCGCCGTCGATGAGCTCGATGGGGCGCAGCGTCACGCCGGGGGAGTCCATCGGGAGCAGCAGGAAGGAGATGCCGCGCTGCCGCTTGGCCGCCGTCGGGTCGGTGCGCACCAGGCAGAAGATCCAGTCGGCGTGCTGCCCCAGGGTCGTCCAGGTCTTCTGCCCATTGACCACCCAGGTGTCGCCGTCCCGGACCGCCGTGGTGCGCAGCGAGGCGAGGTCGGAGCCTGCGTCGGGCTCGGAGAACCCCTGGCACCACCAGATGTCCAGGTTCGCCGTGGGCGGCAGGAAGCGCTCCTTCTGCTCCCGCGAGCCGAAGTTGGCGATGACCGGGCCGACCATGGTCGCGTTGAAGGCCAGCGGCGGCGGCACGCAGGCGGCCATCATCTCCTCGTGCCAGATGTGCTGCTGCAGCGGCGTCCAGTCGCGGCCGCCCCACTCGACCGGCCAGTGCGGCACGGCCAGCCCGGCGGCGTTGAGCACCCGCTGGGCCTCGACGAACTGTTCCTTGGTCAGTTCCCGGCGGGCCGCGACCGCGTCCCGGATGGGCTGCGGCACCTGCGTGGTGAAGAAGGTGCGCATCTCCTCCCGGAACGCCTGGTCCTCGGGTGACAGGTGCAAACGCATCGGGCCTCTTCCCTGAACTCGGCTGCCGCCATCACGATCGGACGCCTGGCCGGGCGTCCGGACCGAACATCCCACATCGGCTACTGGTGAGTATCCCCAGGGTCGGGGATCCGGCGACCGGGTGGCCGCCGGCGCGTGCCCTCCCTCGGAGGGGGGAACTCCGGGTCGACCGGTGAACCGGTGCCGTCGGTGGGCCGATGGTCTCTGCAACGAGCCGGATCGACCGGCCGTGGCGAGGGACGGGGCGATCGGTGACAGTGCGGGCGAACGCGCCGACCGGGCAACCGGTGCCCCCCGACGTCATGGCCGCGGTCTTCCACACCGCCATCCTGAGCGACCGGATGGCGCTGCTGGTCGTCGAGGTGGTCGGCCGCCGGCGGACGGTCGTCTGGACGAACGACAAGGCCGTCGAGCTGCTGGGCTACGCCCCCGAGGACCTCAGCGCGCTGCCGCTGGAGCAGCTGCTGCCCAGCCTGGGCGGCGGGGAACTGCGGCTCCTGCTGCGCCGCGAGCGCGCGGTGCAGATGACGCTGCCCGTGCGGTCGGCCAGCGGTGCCCCGCTGGAGTGCATCGTGCGGGCCAACCCCGACCAGACCGGCCGGCTGTGGACCCTTCGCGTCTTCACCGTCGACGCCGGTGACCAGCGGGTGTCCCGGGCGACCGCCGATGCCCACGAGCGGCGCTTCGCCACCCTCACCGAACGCTCGCCGATCCCGACGCTGCTGTCCGAGCAGGGCATGCGGCTGGCGCACGTCAACGACGCCTTCTGCGCGCTGGTCGGCCAGCAGGCCGAGCACCTGCTGGGCACCGGCTGGCTGACCAGCATGCACCCCGACGACCTCGACGCCGTGCTCGAGCAGGCCGCCACCGTGCTCGATGGCGGCGAGGGGGAGGTGCAGGCCCGCCTGGTCCGGGCCGACGGGACCGTCCGGACGACGGTGATCCGCTTCGCGCACCTGTTCACCCCGGGCGTCGGCGCCGGCTTCGTCGGCACCATCGAGGACATCACCGAGCGGCTGGCCTTCGAGACCCGCCTCGCCCACCAGGCGCACCACGACCCGCTGACCGGCCTGCCCAACCGCACGCTGCTGGCCGAGCACGTCACCGAGCGTTTCGACCCCGCCGGGTCCGGGCTGGCCTGCATCTTCCTGGACCTGGACAACTTCAAGGTGGTCAACGACTCCCTCGGCCACGCCGCCGGCGACGACCTGCTCGTGGAGGTGGCGACGCGGCTGCGGTCCACCGTTCGCCCCCACGACCTGGTCGCCCGCTTCGGCGGGGACGAGTTCGTCGTCGTCTGCGAGGACGTCGACGAGGCCGACGTCGTCGCGCTGGCCGAGCGCATCGGGGAGGCCCTGCGCCGGCCGCTGCGCATCCGCGGGGTCGACCACCGGCCGCAGGCCAGCATCGGGGTCACCGTGCAGACCGGCGAGCACGTCTCGGCCGAGGAGTTGATCCGCGACTGCGACATCGCGATGTACCAGGCCAAGGCCGGGGGGCGCGGGCGGATCACCGTTCTGGACCACCTCGCCCGCGCGCAGGCCCGCGACAAGCTGCGGCTGGTCGCCGACCTGCGTGCCGCGATCGAGGCCCGCGACATCACGCTGCTCTACCAGCCGATCTTCAGCACCCAGGACGGCACGCCCGTGGCCGTCGAGTCGCTCGCCCGCTGGGAGCACCCCGAGCGTGGCGCCATCAGCCCGTCGACGTTCGTCCCGCTCGCCGAGGAGAACGGCCTGGTCTCGGCACTCGGCCTGCTCGTGCTGGACGAGACGTGCCGGCAGCTGGTCGAGTGGGACCGGGTGCTCGGCGAGGACGCACCGGCCCGGGCCAACGTCAACGTCTCCGCGTTGCAGCTCGACGGGAACCTGTGCGGGCACGTCGAGTCGGCACTGCAGCGCCACGGGCTGGCACCGCGCCGGCTGTCGGTGGAGATCACCGAGTCGGCGCTGGTGAAGGATCCCGCGTCGGCCCGGGCGGTGCTGCTGCAGCTGCGCGACCTCGGCGTGGAGCTGGCGATCGACGACTTCGGGACCGGCTACTCCTCGCTGGCCTACCTGCGGCACCTGCCGGTCACCAGCCTGAAGGTCGACCGCTCCTTCGTCGCCGAGCTGGCCGACGGCCACCCGGAGATCACCACCGCCGTCATCGCCCTGGCGCGGAGCCTGAACCTGCATACCGTCGCCGAGGGGGTCGAGACCGCCGAGCAGGCCGCCGAGCTCACCCGACTCGGCGCCACCTACCTGCAGGGCTTCAGCCTCGCGGAGCCGATGGGCGGCGACGTCCTCGCCGCCTGGTTCGCCGGCCGGCGGAGCGCGCTGCGATGACCGCCCTGCCCCAGTTCAACCTGCCCCAGTTCGACCTGCCCCTGCTCGACCAGCCCCACACCGCCCGGAGAGCCGACATGCCCACGACCCTCGCGGCTGCGCCCGTCTTCGACATCGAGGCGGTGCTGGCCAGCATCGACTCGATGGCTGCCCAGAAGCCCGTCGCCGCCCAGATCGTCTCGGTGGCCAACGCCGACGGGGCCAGCGCCAAGGAACTCTCGGCGGTGCTCGCCTCCGACGTCACCTTGGCCGGCCGGGTGCTGAAGCTGTCGAACTCCGCCTACTTCGGCATGCGCGGCCGGGTCACGTCGCTGCAGTTCGCCGTCACCGTCGTCGGCTTCACCACCGTGCGAACGATGGCCACCGTCGCGCTGACCGACCTGGACGACGAGTCGCAGCTGCCCGAGGACTTCTGGGACGTCAGCACCCACCTGGCGCTGGCCGCCGCCGCGCTGGCCCCGCGCTTCGGGGAGCGCCCGCAGGACGCGCTGTGCATCGGGCTGCTCGCCCAGCTGGGTGTGGCGCTGCTGCACCACAACGACCCGGAGGGCTACGCGGAGCTGAGCGCCGCCCAGCCCGGCGCGGCCGGCCGCCGCGCCGCCGAGGTGCAGCGGTACGGCATCCACGCCCTGCGGCTGACCTCGGTCGCGCTGGAGCAGTGGGGCTTCCCGCACACCATGGTGTTGCCGCTGCGGGAGGTCGACGACCTCGGCTCCCCGGGGGGCGGCCTGCTGCGGACCGCCTTCGAGCTGGCCGGGCGGCTCTGCCTCGACGGTCACGAGAAGGTGCCGGTGCCGGTGCTGTCCGGCGGCCGGCTGGCCGAGCGCGACGTCACGACGGTGCTGGAGTCGGTGCGCGCCCAGGCCGACGAGCTGCGCCGGGCGCTGCTCGGCTGAAGAAGGATCCCCTTCGCAGGCTCAGGGTCGGCCCCCGAAAGGGGGCCTCACGGCAGCCGGACGACGTCGGCCGTGACGCACCCGTCACCGGTGAGCCGGGACGGCGCCGGGCTGTCGTAGACCACCAGCAGCCGCGGGTCCGCAGCCGGACCGAGCAACCCGAGCCCCTCGGCGTGGTCGTCACCGACGCCGAAGGGAAGCGTCAGCTCCCGGGTGAGCAGCTCGCCCCGCACCACCTGGGGCGCCTCGGTGGTCAGGGCGCCGTGCCAGCGGAACACGTGCACCGGCCCGTCCAGGTCCATCGTCGGGCCGGCCAGCACCAGCAGGTCCTCGCCGTGCGGGCACAGGTCGCGCACCCCCAGGCCGTCCAGCCGCAGTACGTGGGTGCGGTACCGGCGCCCGTCGTCGACCGGGAGCAGCTCCAGCCGCCCCGGGTCGTCGGGGTGCACCTCGGGGCGGAGCTCCAGCACCACCGCCCAGCCGCGCAGCACCGGTCCGCGCAGGCCCAGGTACACCCGGGGGCCGGCCACCGCGATGCCCTCGACGTCCAGCCCGTTGTCCTTGCCCGGGATCGGGAGGAACGGGCCCAGGTGCTCGTCGTCGGCCAGCAGATCGCGCAGGTCGGTGCCGTGGGCGCCGAACACGGCCGCCCGGTGCCGGCTGCCGGCCACCGCCAGCTCGGGCACCAGGGTGGGCAGGCCGTCGACGTCGGCTACCGGGATGCGCACCAGCACCTGCCGGTTGGCCTGGCCGGTGACCTTGGCCAGCCGGCGCAGCGCCTTGTCGCCGGAGTGCTTGGCCTTGATCTGCCGCCGGCGCAGGCTGTGCGACCCGACCGCCCACAGGAAGTGGCCGTCCCGGGCCAGCCCCTCGATGTCCGGCTCCTCCGCGGCGTCCTCCCCGGGCAGCTGGACCAGGTCGGCGAGCCGGTAGGTGGTCTGGTCACCGAACTCGGCCGGGTCGTCGGGATCGTCGGCGACCAGCCGTTCCACCGTCGCGGTCTCGTCGCCGGCCACCCACAGCACCGGGCCGTCGCTGCGGACGGCGGACAGGTTGGTGTGCGTGCCCGCCGCCCGGGCGTCGTGCCCGAACCGCAGCCGCACCGTGCGTTCGACAGCCACCCGGTCAGCGTGGCACGGGGCCGGTCCGTGGGGGAGGGTGCACCAGCCGGGCAGCGCGGGCACTGTGGAGGCGTGTTCGACGTCGACTTCATGGCCCTGCTGACCCGCGAGGTGCTGCGCGAGCGTGCACCGGCGCTGATCGCGGAGGCCTGCGCCTGGAGCGTCGGGCTCTCCGACCAGCCGCACCACCTGCGGCGTGGCGGCCGGCTGGTGGCCACCGGCGTGACCATCGGCGTGCGGGCGGCCAGCGGGCAGCCGCTCAGCGGGGAGGAGGACGGCCGGCTGGAGCTCGGCGACGCCCGGCCGGGCAGCTTCCAGGACGCGCTCAACGCCCTCGACCCCGACGGCGCCGTCCACGCCGAGCGCTTCGACGCCCAGGTGCTGGAGCCCTTCGTGCTGGCCACCTGCGTGCAGGCCGCCGAGCGGGCCCGCGCGACCCGCCGCGCCGCGTGGCAGGAGCTGCTGGACGAGCTGGGGGAGGACGGCCGCGACCTGGTCGAGGTCGTCCGGGTGGGGGAGTGGGAGGCGCCGCTGCGGATCGACGCCGAGCACCTGGTGCTCGCCGCGCTGGGCACGGTGCCGCTGGTCGAGGTGGAGGCCGAGGGGCTGCCGCTCTCGCTGGTCCGCGCGGCCGAGGGGATCACCCGCACCGCGGCCGCCCCGGCCCCCGCCCCGGTCACCGAGCCGGCCGGCGACGACCTGGCCGGAACCCTCTTCCTCGCCCGGGCCGCGCTCGACGCGGCCGGTCTGACCGTGCCGGTGCCGCGGGCGGAGGCCGAGGCGCTGGTGCGCGCTCTGCTGGCCGAGGGTCTGCTGCTGGAGGAGGTGCCGGCGGTGCTGCCGCACCTGCCGGTGCAGCCGGAGACCGCGGCGGAGGTCCGGGCGATCGTCGCGGCCGCCGAGCCGGGTCTCTGACCGGCCGCGCCCCGCGGCCGCCGGATACTGACCCGGTGACCGTGCGCCTGCGCTGTGGCGATGCCGAGCTCGCCGTCGACCCCTCGACCGGAGCCCGCTGGAGCTCCTGGCGGGTGGCCGGCCTGGAGCTGCTGACCAGCGCCGACGTGCCGCTACCGCCGGGCATGCGGTCGGGCACCTTCGTGATGGCCCCCTACGCCGGCCGGCTGGGACAGGGGCGGGTGACCCTGGCCGGGGTCGATCACCAGCTGCCGCGGCTCGCGCCGCCGCACGCCATCCACGGCACCGTGGCCGAGCGGGCGTGGGCGGTGGTCGACGCCGACGACACCACCCTGAGGTGCGCCACTGACCTCGGCGACGGCTGGCCGGCCCGCGGACGGCTCGAGCAGCGCCTGGAGCTGGGCGCCGACTCGCTGGTCAGCGAGCTCGTCCTGCACGCCGAGGAGGCCATGCCGGTGACCATGGGCTGGCACCCGTGGTTCGCCCGCCGGCTGGCCCGCGGTGCGGACGCCCGGTGGTTGCTCAGCGGCGGGGAGCAGTACGTGCGGGGGCCGGCCGGTCTGCCCACCGGCGAGCTGGTCCCGCTCCGGCCGGGGCCGTGGGACGACTGCTTCCGCGGGTTCACCGCACCGCCCGGGCTGCGCTGGCCGGGGGCGCTGGAGCTGCACGTCGAGTCCAGCGCCGATCACTGGGTGCTCTTCGACGAGCGCCCCGGCGAGCTCTGCCTGGAGCCGCAGACCGGGCCACCGGACGCGCCGTCCCTCGGCCGGGCGACCGAGGTGCCGGCCGGCGGACGCCTGCGGCTGCGCTGCACCTGGCGCTGGCGCGCGTTGCCGGTGGACGCGGAGTCCTAGCCCGGCCGGACCGGGGCCGCGGGGCCGGGGGGCCTCGGGGCGCCTTCGGCCACGAAACGGTCACGGCCTCACCCCTGGACCCCTAGTGACCTTGACAACACGGGAACGGCCCAGCACTGTCACCGCGATAACGAACGGCCGTTCGCACAACGAAAACCCGGCCGGGGACACCGTGGCCGTGGGTCCGCGTCCCTCGCGGGTGACCGG
Organism: Modestobacter lapidis; assembly: GCA_019779905.1. Lineage (GTDB taxonomy): Bacteria > Actinomycetota > Actinomycetes > Mycobacteriales > Geodermatophilaceae > Modestobacter > Modestobacter lapidis. Next base: position 256,339 of record JABAKE010000003.1, read on the forward strand.
TCCGGACGTACTACCTGCCGGAGCACACACGTCAGCGGCGGCCCTGGCCGCGCAGAACGGGGAAGAGGCACCACGTGACCGTCAGCGACGACGTCCCGCCCGCCACGAGCGCCGGCCGCCAGGCCGCGCGTCGGGGCGTCCGGGCATGAGCGAGACGACCGTCTCGACGCCCACGCCGACCGAGCAGCCACCGGCGCCGCGCCAGCCGCGGAACGGGTTCGGCCGGACGCTGCTGGCCCAGGAGTACCTCGGCGTGCTCATCGCCACGCTGGCGCTGGTCCTGCTGATCGGCGCGTTCCACCCGCGCTTCCTGCAGTTCGACCAGCTCATGGCGATCCTGAACCAGGCCACCTACATCGGGATCCTGGCCTGCGGGATGGCGTTCCTGCTGGCGATGCGCGAGCTGGACCTGTCCGTCGGCTCGGTCTACGCGCTCACCGCGCTGGCCTGCGCCATGCTCACGACCGCGGGGATGAACCCGTGGCTGGCCGCCGTGCTGGCGATCGTCGCCGGCGGTCTCCTCGGCCTGTTCAACGCCCTGCTCATCCAGTACTTCGGCCTGCCGTCGATCGTGGCCACGCTGGCCACGCTGGCGATGTTCCGAGGTCTCACGCTCGCGCTCAGCGACGGGACGCAGGTCCTCGGCCCCCCGGTGGACGACCCGTTCTCCCAGGTGATCAGCGGCGACGTCCTCGGCGTGCCGGTGACCGGCATCGTGCTGGTGGTGGTCGTCATCGTGCTGACCGTGGTGCTGCGGGCGACGCCGTTCGGATACCGGGTCAGGTCCATCGGCTCCAACCCCGACGCCGCGCTGTTCAGCGGCATCCCGGTCAACCGGGTGCGGATGCAGGCCTTCGTGCTCAGCGGCGCCCTCGGCGGCCTGGCCGGCGTGCTCACCATCGGTTACCTCGGCGCTGCGGATCCCAACACCGGCAGCGGCTACGAGCTGCTCGCCATCGCCGCGGCCGTGATCGGTGGCACGTCGCTGGCCGGCGGCAAGGCCACCATCGTCGGCGCCGCTCTCGGCGCTGTCCTGCTCGGTGTCGTGGCCAGCGGGCTGGCCTACTTCAGCGTCCCGATCAACTGGAACCAGTTCGCCACCGGCGCGGTGATCCTCGGGGCGGTGTCCCTGGACAGCGCCGTCCGCCGCCGCCGCCGGGCGCGCGCCGGCAGCGGTACCCACCTCTGAGACGTCCGGTCGGCCCGGGCACCTCTCTCCCTTCCTCCCCGCGGAGCCGTTCCGGTCCGCGGGGGCGTCACCCCGTACCACCCCGACTCACGTCCATCTCAGGAGGAACATCGTGCGTACACGATCAGCGTCGACCGTGCGTACCGGCCCCGTGGCCCGCGGATCTCGCGTGCTGGTGGCCGGCGCCATGGTCGTGCTCATGGCTGCCTGCGGCAGCAGCGGCGGCGACACCGAGGACAGCGAGGGCGGCGGTGACGCCGCTGCGGCCGCGGAAGACCTCCAGATCGCCTTCATCGGCGCCGACGGCAGCCAGAACTTCGCCATCGAGATGATGGAGGGTGCGGAAGCGGCCGGTGAGGAGTTCGGCGTCGACGTCCAGGTCATCGCCCCGACCAAGCTCGACGGCCCGGCGCAGGTGAAGATGTTCGAGGACGCGATCCGGACCGCCCCCGACGGCATCGCCATCGAGACCCTGACCCCCGACCTGCTGACGCGTGCCGAGGCGCGCGCCGTGGACGCGGGCATCCCGGTCATCGCCGTGGACACGCCCCCGCTCCCGGGCTCCGGCATCACCACCTACATCGGCAACGACAACATCGCGGCCGGCGAGATGCTGGCCGACGAGGCGATCCGCATCCTCGGGGAGCAGGGCACCACCGAGGGCAAGGCCGTCGTCGCCAGCCCGATCCCGGGTGTGCCGACCCTCGACCTGCGCGCCGAGGGCATGGCCAAGGCGTTCCAGGAGCAGCTGCCCGGCTTCGAGGTCGTCGGCCCGGTGGCCAGCGCCCCGGACCCGACCGGCAACTACGCCGCCTGGAACAACCTCGTCTCGGCCAACGCCGACGCCACGGTGTTCATGGACTCCGGGGACGCCGCGCTCGCCTCGCTCGCCCGGATCAACCGGGAGAAAGGCGGCAACCTGCTCACCGGCGCGTTCGACCTGAACAAGGCCGGGCTGGAGGCCGTCGCCGACGGCACGAACTTCGCCACGGCCGACCCGCAGCACTTCCTCAAGGGCTACCTGGCCACCCGGATGCTGATCGAGAACGCCCTCGGTGAGAACGAGATCCCCGAGGGTTGGTGGGTGAGCACGGCCGAGCTGGTCACCCAGGAGAACGTGGCCGAGATCCAGGCCCGCCAGGAATCGCGCGAGGCGAAGCTGGAGTACTACAAGCCGCTCGCCGAGGAGCAGTTCGCCAACCCGCCGATCCAGCCGCTGGAGGGCTGAGACCAGTGCTCGAGGCGCAGGGCATCCGCAAGGCCTACGGCGGCGTCGTCGCCCTGGCCGGGGTCGATCTGACCGTTCGGGCCGGCAGCGTGCACGCGCTGCTCGGTGAGAACGGTGCGGGCAAGTCGACGCTGGTCAAGGTGCTCGTCGGCGCCGTGACCCCGGACGCGGGTGTCCTGCGCCTGGGCGGCAAGGACCTGACGGTCGCCAACACCGCGGACGCGGTGGACAAGGGCATCGCCGTGGTCTCCCAGGAACTCAGCCTGTTCCCCGACCTGGACGTGCTGTCCAACCTCTTCCCGATGCGGGAGTACAAGCGCGGTCCGCTGGTCGACCGGCGGGGAATGGCGGCCAAGGCCCGGCCGGTGCTCGACGAGCTGGGTCTCGACCTGGCGCTCGACGCGCCGGTGGAACACCTGCCGCTGGACCAGCGCCAGCTGCTCGAGATCGCCCGGGCACTGGTCACCGACCCGGCGGTGCTGATCCTCGACGAGCCGACGTCGGCGCTGCACTCCCGGGAGTCCGAGCGGCTGCACGACGTGCTCCGCCGGCTGCGCACCCGGGACGTGGCGGTCGTGTACGTCTCGCACCACCTGGAGGACGTCCTCGCCGTCTGCGACGAGGTGACGATCATGCGGGACGGGCGGGTGGCCGTCCCGTCCGTGCCGGCCAGCACGCTGACCGTGGACCGGATCGTCCAGCACATGCTGGGCGACAAGGTCGCCGCGGTCGTGGAGGAACGCGCGCACTCGGGGGCGCTGGCCGTCGAGCCGGGCCAGCCGGCGTTGCGGCTGGAGAACGTCACCGTCCCCGGGCAGTTGCAGGACGTCGACCTCGTCGTCCCCTGCGGCCGGGTGGTCGGCCTCGCCGGCATCGCCGGCGCCGGGCACCGCGCCGTGCTCGACGTGGCCTCCGGGGTGGCCCGGCCCAGCCGCGGCCGGGTCGTGCTGCCCGACGGCAGCCCGCTCAAGGCCGGGCTGCGCGGCGCCATCAGCCAGGGCGTCGCCATCGTGTCCGGTGACCGGAAGCGCTTCGGCGTCATGCTCGACAAGCCCATCTGGGACAACATCGGCCAGGTGAGCTCGGTGGCGCTGCGCCGCGACGGCATGGTCATCCGGGCCGGCAAGGTGCGGGAGCGTGCTGCCGAGCACGTGCGCCGGCTGGGCATCAAGACCCCGTCGGTCGACCTGGAGGTCGGCATGCTGTCGGGCGGCAACCAGCAGAAGGTGGTCTTCGCCAAGTGGCTGGAGGCCCGCCCGACGGTGCTGCTGCTCGACGACCCGACCCGTGGCATCGACGTCGGCGCCAAGGCCGAGATCTACGGCCTCTTCCGTGAGCAGGCCGACAACGGGGCGGTGCAGTTGGTGGCGTCGTCGGACCCGCGGGAGCTCGCCAGTGTCTGCGACGAGGTGATCGTCTTCTACGACGGCAAGGTCTGCGCCCGGCTCAGCGGGCGGCACCTCGATGCGCACACGCTGCTCGAGGTGATGAACACCGGCATCGCGCCGGCCGACGCCGCCTGAAGAAGGGGCCCCGCTCGGCCCTGCTGCAGGGTCTTGCCCTGAGCTCGCGAAGGGCGGGGGGCAGCGGGGTCCTTCTTCAGTGCTCCAGGAAGTCGGCCAGCTCGGTCGTCGCCGACAGGTACGGGGAGTGGTCCGCGGGCAGCTCGAGGACGTCGGTGCACGGGTTGTCGGCGATCATCCGCCGCTGCAGCGCCGGCGGGATCGCCCGGTCTTCGGTGCAGACCACGTAGCTGCGGGGGATGTCGTCCACCCCGCCGCCCAGCGACACCGGGGTGACGAACGGGAGAACGGGCTGTCGGCCCTGACGCTCCAGCGCCCACTCCGTCCGCTCCGCGGAGGTGGTCCCGTAGAAGACCCCCCGGCAGGCCTCGGCGGACATGTCGGCGACCGGCGGCTCGCCGCTGACCGTGATGTTGGCCTGGACGCCGTCCCCGGCGCCCTCCGGCAGATCGGTCAGCCCCACCAGGCTCTGCTCGTCGCGGGGCAGGAAGGCGGCCACGTACACCAGGCGGGCGATCCGCTCGGGGCACCGGGCGGCGGTCTGGGTGATGACGACGCCGCCCATGCTGTGACCCACCAGGACCGCCTCGTCCGGCGACTCGGCCAGCACCGAGCAGACCCGCTCGGCGTACGCGTCGAGGGTGACGTCCGGTAGCGGTGTGGTGTCCGCACCCGACCCGGGCAGGTCCGGGGCCGAGACGGTGTGACCGCGGCGTCGGAGTTCGGCGGCGAGGGGTTCCCAGCACCAGCCACCGGCGAACGCGCCGTGGACGAGGACGAATCGGGTCATGCGGGGGCTCCTCCGGGTCGGTCGTTCGGGCGTTCTCCTCCGGCGCAGGACGCGATGGCGTCGACGATCGCGTCGTAGCCGGTGCACCGGCACAGGTTGCCGCTGATCGCCTCCCGGATCTGGCCCTCGGTGGGGGAGGGGACGCGCTCGAGCAGGTCCTCGGCGGCGAACAGCATCCCGGACAGGCAGTAGCCGCACTGGAAGGCGTTGTTCTCCCAGAACGCCGACTGCAGCGGGGTCAGCGCACCGTCGGTGGCCAGGCCCTCCAGGGTCTGCACCTGCGCGCCCTGCTCGGCCACCGCCAGCCGCAGGCACGACTTGGCGATGAGGCCCTCGACCCGCACGGTGCAGGCGCCGCAGTCGCCGGTGCGGCAGCCGCTCTTCGGCCCGGTGACGCCGAACCCGTCGCGCAACGCGTCGAGCAGCAGCGCCCGGCCGTCGACCGCGGCGGTGCGCCGTTCGCCGTTGACCGTGAGGGTCAGGTCGACCGTGCTGGTGGTGGTGGGGTCGCTCACGCGCGCGTCTCCTGGATCGTCGTGCGGGCCGCCACCAACGCCATGGTCAGCGCGCGGCGGGCGATGGGGGCGGCGACCGCCGCCCGGTAGCTGCCGGGAGCGAGCAGGTCGTCCCAGGGCTCGTCGACGGCGGCGCCGGCCAGGTGGGCGGCCTCCCGGACGCCGTCGTCACCGGGGGTGGTGCCGACCAGGGCGGCGTCGACGTCGACCCGTAGCGGGGTCGCGGTGACCGCGCCCAGCACCAGCGACACCTGCCGGCAGACGCCCTCGTCGCCCAGCCGGACCAGGGCCGCGGCGGTCGCGATCGGCCAGGAGCTGCCACCCCGCTTGAGCTTCACGTAGCCGGACCCGGCGCCGGCGGTGGACGGCACGTCGAAGCCGGTGAGCACCTCGCCCGGCAGGAGCGAGGAGTGCATGGCGGCCGCGAACAGCTCGGCCACCGGAAAGCGTCGCTCGCCCTCCGGCCCGACGGCCCGGGCGACGGCGCCGCAGGCCACCAGCGCACCGGGAACGTCGGATTGCGGCCGGGCGGAGACCGCCGACCCGCCCACCGTCGCCTGGCTGCGCAGCGCCCAGCCGCCGGTGATGCCCTCGGCCATGGTGTGCAGCAGCGGGGCGTGCCGGAGGACGTCCGGGCTGGCCAGCAGCTCGGCGTAGGTGCACATCGCGCCCACCGAGAGCCCGGAGCCGGTGCCGGTGACCCCGCCCAGCCCGGCGCGGCGGAGGTCGACCAGCCGGGCCGGGCGGGACTCCGCGCGGCTCATCTCCGGCAGCACCCAGGTGCCGCCGGCCAGCACCCGCGCGTCCTCGCCGTCCCCGCCGGCCGGGGCCGCGGTGTTCAGTGCCTCGATGCAGCCGGCCAGGCTGTCGGGGGCCACGTAGTCGAACCGGTGCGGGATCACTGGCCCGCCTCGAGCAGCGCGGCCAGCACCCGCGGCGGGCTGACCGGGGTGGCCTCGAGCGCGGCGCCCAGCGGGGCGATCGCGTCGTTGACCGCGTTCACCACCGCGGCGAGCGCGCCGGAGAAACCGGCCTCGCCGACGCCCTTGGCGCCCAGCGGCGTGCCGGGGGCCGGCGTGCACAGGTGGCCGAGCTCCACCCGGGGCAGGTCGATCGCCCGGGGCAGCAGGTAGGTCTTGAAGCCGGTGCTCGCGGGAACGCCGTCGGCGTCGAAGACGAGCTCCTCGCCCAGCGCCGCGCCGATGCCCATGGCGACACCGCCGGTCACCTGGCCGTCGACGAACATCGGGTTGACCACCGTTCCGCAGTCGTGCGTCACGACGTGCCGCAGCAGGGTGACCGACCCGGTCTCCGGGTCGACCTCCAGCAGGGACGCGTGCACCGCATAGGGGTAGGTCGTGTAGGTGTTCATCCGGCCGAGCTCGTCGGGCACCTGCCGCACGTTGGCCGGACGGTAGGTGCGCGTCGACTCCAGCCTCGGCTCGATGTCCAGCCCCAGCAGGTAGCTGAGGGTGTGGACGGCGCCGGCCACCGCCGGGACCGGTAGCGCCCGCTCGGGATCGCCGGCCACCTGCGCCATCCCGTCGCCGAGCACGATCGCCTCCTCCGGTCCGGCGGACAGCATCGCCCGGGCGGTGGTGTGCAGGGTGGCGACCAGATCGCGGGCGGCGAGCACCGCCGCGTTGCCGCCGGTGATGATCGACCGGCTGGAGATGTTGCCGAAGCCGTAGGGGCACAGGTCGGTGTCGCCCTGGACGACGGTGATCTCCGACATCGCGACGCCGAGCTCGTCGGCGACCAGCTGGGCGATGGCGGTGTCGTTGCCGGTGCCCGGTGAGGTGACCCCGGTGAGCACGGTGACCTGCCCCGAGGGGCTCATCCGCACCGTCGAGGTGTCGAAGGCGGCGACCAGGGCGCCGGGGATGTCCGCGCTCTCCGGCATCAGCTCGAACCCCAGCCCGATGCCGACGCAGCGGCCCTCCGCCCGCGCGGCGGACTGCATGGCCCGGGCCGCCGGGTGGTCCAGCAGCTCCAGGGTCAGGTCGAGGGCGGCGGCGTAGTCGCCGCTGTCGAGCTCCAGGCCGGAGGTGTGCGTGTGCGGAAAGGCGTCGGGGGCGAGGAAGTTGCGCCGGCGGACCTCGGCCGGGTCCAGGCCGGTGGTGACCGCGATCCGGTCCATGATCCGCTCGAGCAGCAGGGTGGCGCTCTCCTTGCCGAACGGCTTGGTGCCCACCCACGGCGCCTTGTTGGTGGCAACGACGGTGTACCGGACGTGGCAGTGGTCCAGCGCGTAGCCCAGCCCGGTGGCGAGCGCGCCGACGTGCGCCATGCCCCAACCGTGCGTCGCCGCCCCCGCGCCGTGGTCGGAGACGGCGTGCACGTCCAGCGCGCGCAGCCGGCCGTCGTCGTCGAAGGCGACCCGGTAGGCCAGCCGCTGGTCACGGGCGGCGGGCAGCAGGGCCGCCGACCGCTCCTCGACCCACTTCACCGGGCGGCCGACCAGCCGGCTGAGCACCGGGGCGATGAAGTCCTCCCGGTTGCCGTACATCTTCAGCCCGAACGAGCCCCCGATCTTGAGCGCGATGACCCGGATCGAGCCCTCGGGCAGCCGCAGCGTCGAGGCCAGCACCGTGCGCATCACGTGCGGGTTCTGGGTGGTGGCCCAGACGGTGAGGTGCCGGCGCCGGGAGTCCCAGTCGGCCAGATAGGTGCGGGTCTCCATCGGGGCCGCGTTGCCGCGGTGGCCGCGCAGCTCGCCGTCCAGCACGTGCGCGGCCGACGTCGCGACCTCGTCGAAGTCGTCCGGGCCGACCTCCCGGGCGATGATCACGTTGTCGCCCCACTCGGGGTAGAGCAGCGGCGCGTCCTCGGCGAGCGCGGCGTCCGGGTCGAGCACCACCGGCAGCAGGTCGTAGCCGACCTCGACCAGCAGCGCGGCCGCGGCCGCGTCGGCCGGGGTGAGTGCGACGACGGCGGCGACCGGCTCACCGACGTGCACCACCTTGCCCACCGCCAGCGGCCGGACGACGGCGTGGTGCCCGCCCAGGTGCCCGGCGTCCAGGCCGTGCGGGATCTCGTCGGTGACCGCAGCGATCTCCGCTCCGGTGACCACGGCCAGCACGCCGGGGTGCGCCAGCGCCGCCGTGGTGTCGATCGACTCGATGGTGGCGTGGGCGTGCGGTGAGCGGACGAGCGCCGCGTGCGTCGTGCCGGGGACGGTGACGTCGCCGGTGTATACCGCCTGGCCGGTCAGGTGCGCGTCGCCGTCGTGCCGCTTGACGCGCTGCCCGACCGAGCGCCGGGGGAGCGTCGAGGTCACCCGGCGGCCTCCTGGACCACGAGGTCGATCTGGGCGTGCCGGTAGGGGTTGCTCACCCCGTACCGCTCGGCACCGGCCGGGTCGTCGGCCGGCTCGAAATCGCGCACCAGGCTGCGCTTGACCGCGAAGACGGCGTCGGAGTCCAGGTACGGGCTGCCGGACACGAAGATGTGCGTGGTGACCTGGGTGTACCCGGGGGCGTCGGCGATGAAGTGGATGTGCGCCGGCCGGTTCGGGTGCCGCTTCGTCGCCTCGAGCAGCTGGCCGACCGGGCCGTCGGTCGGGATCGGGTAGTAGCTGGGCACGACGGTGGTGAACCAGAACCGGCCCTCGTCGTCGGTGGTGAACAGGCCCCGGCCGTTGCCGGCCGGCTGCACGTCGGGCACCTGGACGTCGTAGAAGCCGTTCTCGTCGGCCTGCCACACGTCGACCTGCGCGCCGGGGATGGGCGTCCCGTCGGTGGTGAGTACCCGGCCGGTGACGACGCACGGGGTCCGGCCGCCGACCAGGTCGATGCAGTCCCCGTTGTCCCGAACCGGCGACTCGGTCATGTGGAAGGGGCCGAGCACGGTGGCCTCGGTGGCGCCGGCGACCTTGCGGTGGTTGATGTTCTCGACCAGGGCGGAGATGCCGAGCACGTCGGAGAGCAGCACGAACTCCTGCCGGACGTCATCGCACTTCTGCCCGGTGCGGGTCAGGAAGCCGATCGCCGTCTCCCACTCGTCCATGGTCGGCTCGACCTCGCGGACGGCGGCGTGCAGGTGCCGGACGAACGCGCCGAGCAGCTCCTGCAGCCGGGCGTCCGGGGCGCCGGCGAAGCTCTCGACGACGGCGTCGGTGACGGTGTCCTCGGTGATGTCCTCGGCGAGCTCCTTGGGAACGGCCGGAGCCGGGGTGTCCTCGGCGCGGGGGACGGTCATGAGGGGTCTCCGTTCGTGAGCGGGATGACGGGCAGCAGGATCGACGAGGGCCGCGCGGTGTCGTGGTAGACGGTGTGCAGCGTCGTCCGCGAGCTGGTGACGTGGTAGGGCACGTACTCGGCGTTGGTCGCGCCGGCCACGCCGGTCGGCACGTCCATGGCGCTGATCTCCACGCAGATCCGGTGGCCCTTCTCGAAGGTGTTCGCCGTCGCGAGCACCTCGATCTGGTACTCCACCACCTCCCCGGGCGTCACCGGCTCGGCGGCGGCGCGGGTGAGCTTGTGGAACGGCTTCCACTCGGTGCTGCGCTCGGGGTCCAGCGCCCGGTTGGAGGCCTTGAGCCAGCCGCGGGTGAGCTCGCGCTCGGGCAGCGTGGGATCGAGCTCGCGCTCGCCCTCGCGGACGGTCATCACGTGCGGGTCGGGGCCGATGTCCTTGAGCGAGACGATCCAGTTGGTGTCGGGCTGGTCGATCGCGGCGAACAGCGTCACCTTGGCCGGGCCGGCGATCAGCATCGGCTCGCTGAGCGGCTCGCTGATGAAGCGGAGGGTCGACACCTTCCGGGTGTGGGTCAGCGGCATCTGCACGAAGGAGTCCGGCGGGACGACGTCGTCCACCGAACCGGGCACCCACGGCTCGGGCTTGAGCCGCTCCCAGCTGTTGAGGTAGAACGGCGTCCACCGCGTCTCGGGCAGCGGCCAGTCGCTGCCGGTGCGCCACTCGTTGGTGCCGGTGACCCAGTAGCGCACCGGCGGCTCGTCGAGGACGCCGGTGTCCAGGCCCTTCAGCCAGTGGTCGTACCAGCGCAGGATTTCCGAGTGCAGCCCGTGGAAGGGCCGCTCGAGGTGCGCCGGGCCGGTGAACAGCAGCTTCTTGGCCGAGCCGGCCAGGTGTCGCCAGTAGGTCTGCGCGCCCTGCAGGTGCGTCTTGTAGGTGTAGGCGTACCAGCCCGAGCCGGTGTAGACGGGGATGTCGATGTCGGCGAAGGAGGCCTCGCTGCGCTCGAGCACGCCCGCGGCCTCGAACGGGTCGATGAGCACGTTGAAGTAGGCCGGCATGTGCTGGCCCTTCATCGACACCACGTTGTAGAGGTGCGGGTGAATCTTGTAGTCCGGGTTGTCCATCGCCTCTCGCCAGAGCGCCTCGCGCTCGGGTGGCAGCTCGCCGGGGGCGCCGCGGTCCTGGTGGAAGGTGCCGAAGTGGCCGACCAGGTAGCGGAACAGGTGGACGACGCCGCCCGGGTACTCCTCCCGGAACCCGCCCAGCTCGCCGTAGGCACCGCGCGGGTCGAACGGGAAGATCGCCTTGAGGTGCGGTGGCTTCTGCCGGGCGACGTGCATCTGCTCGGCGCCGAAACCGGAGATGCCCACCATGCCCACCGAGCCGTCGCACCAGGCCTGCTGCGCGATCCACTCGATCAGGTCGTAGGAGTCGTACTGGCGTGAGCCGCCGCTCTCGGACTTGCCGACGCCGCGGGGCATGCCCACGACGTGGATGTAGCCGCGGGAGGTGAGGAACCGGGTGTCGCCGGCCTCCATCGGCCCGCTCCACAGCGGCGACCAGGCCGGCTGCGGCGGGATCGCGGCGGACATGTCCGGGCCCTGGATGTCCTTGTTGTAGATCGCGAAGGCCAGCAGCGCGGGCAGCACGTCGGAGGTGTCGGGCCGGTAGATGTCGACGCACAGCCGGACGCCGTCACGCATCGGCACGTAGACATCGCGCTCGACGACCATCCCGTCGTACTGCGGAGCGCGGTCGTAGTTCGAGGGGACGTGCTCGGGCGACGACGGCGTCGACATGGGCAGCCGGGGCCTTCCTGCTGGGTCGGCCGGGTGCGGGTCACCGGGCGCGGGGGTGTGGGCACGGTCACGCTAACCCCGCGCTCCGGGTCCTCCTGTCCACTGCGCGCGACCGGTGGCCGGGATGCGCGGCCGATCCGCCGGGGCCGGGCGGCGCGGGCGGGGGAGTGTCTAGGGTTCGGCCGATCTGCGTCCGTCCCCCAGAGGAGCTCCCGTGGCCGACTACAACCCGTTCTCCAGTGGCGTGGAGCCGGCGCCGACGACCGCGAGGGTGCGGCGCCTGGTCACCGGCGTCGACGAGCAGGGCCGGTCGACGATCGTGATGGAGGATGTCGCGAAGCACGCGACCGTCGGCCACGACACCCCGACCTACGTGGCCACCCAGCTGTGGCGCACCGAGACCGCACCGGCGGACAACACCGGCCCGGTCGTCGACCCCTACGACACCGACGCCCAGCTCAGTGTGGGCCCCTCGGAGGTCGGCACGATCTTCCGCACCCTGGAGCTCCCGCCGGACCGCGACTGGCGGTTCGACGCCGAGGGCAACGAGATCCGGCCGCTGGCGTTCCACACCACGAAGTCGATCGACTACGCCATCGTGCTCAAGGGCGAGATCTACGCGGTGATGGACACCATGGAGGTCAGGATGACCGCCGGCGACGTGCTCGTGCAGCGCGGCACCCGGCATGCCTGGGCCAACAGGTCCGACGAGTCGTGCCTGCTGGCGTTCGTGCTGATCGGCGGGAACCTGCCGGGCTGAGGACCCGGGGTCACTCCGCCGCGCCGCCCAGCGTCCGCGACGGCAGCTCGCCGAACCGCTCCCGGTAGGCGGCGGAGAACCGGCCCAGGTGGGTGAACCCGCACCGCTGGGCGACCTCGGTGACGGTGCCGCTGCCCTCGGCGAGCTGCCGCCGGGCGGCGTCCAGCCGCACGGTGCGCAGGTGGGTCATCGGCGCGATGCCCAGGTGCTCGGCGAAGCTCTCCTGCAGCCGCCGCACGCTGCAGCCGGCCGCCACCGCCAGGTCGGGAACGGTGAGCGGCTCGTCGAAGTGCGCGTGCAGGTGGTCCAGCGCCCGGCGCAGGGTGCGCGGCCGCAGCGGCGTCTCGGCCCCGCGCAGCGCGTCGGTCAGCTCGTGCCGCTGCGCGGTGAGCAGCCCGGCGACCAGGGTGCGCATGTACTGCTTCCGCACGAGCGCGCCGTCCAGCAGCCCCGGCCGGTCGACCTCGGTCATGATCAGCTGCGCCAGCGCCAGCCACGAGCGGCCGGCGCCGTTCCGCAGGTCGAAGCTGGGGGCCAGCCGTACCGGGCCGGTCACCGGCCGGCCGAGCAGCGCGCCCAGCTCGCCCTCCACCAGCTCCCGGCTCAGCTTCAGGCCGATCAGCTCGCTGCCGGCCCGGGCCCGCAGCACGTGCGTCCGGCGCGGGCTGTGCACCGAGGCGTGCCCGGGCCGCACCGTCACCTCGTCGCTGCCGCTGACCGCCGTCAGCGACCCGGACAGCGCCAGGTTGACGTGGTAGGTGGTGGTGTCCTCGACCGGGGTGACCTCGACGTCCCCACCCGGCCGGATGTAGCCGAGGGTGAAGTCCGGGGTGTGCACCGCGTGCAGCACCGAGGTGCCCGGGAAGCGCCGGCTCGCGCCGGGCACCACCGTGGCCGGGTAGTAGACGCTGTTGAGCCGGGCGGCGAACTCGTGCACGTCGCTGGAGCGGCACAGCGGGAACCGGTGCAGCGGCAACGGCGCCAGGGTCATGTCGCTCCTCGCTGGACGAACGGCGTCCCGATCGGACGTCGCCCACTCAACCACTCCGCCGACGGTGCGGAGGGCCCAGCCGCACCGGGCTCCCCCGGGAGGGGCGGGCCCGTCGCCAGGGCCGGGATCGAGGAGCACGGGCACGACGGCTCAGGGGTTGGTGGCGCAGGGGGCGGTGGCCGGCCGGCCACCGCCCCCTGGGCTCACTTCGTCGCGGCCCGCTCCTGCTCGTAGCGCTCGGTCATCGTGGCGACCGCCTGCAGCTGCTGGGCGGCGTAGTCCTCGCGCTTGCCCATGGCCCGCTCCTTGGCGCCCAGCGTCGCCTGCGCGTGGCTGACCTGGCCGCCCTGGAAGTGCGGCATCACGTGCTGGGCGATGAGCTCGTAGGAGCGCTTGGTCGCCTGCGGGTCCGCCCACTCGTGGGCCAGCAGCAGCATCGCGCCGAAGCCGCCGTTGGACTGGTCCCACAGCCGCTGCACCTGGGCCCGGGCGTCCTCGACCGTGCCGATCGCGCCGATGCCGGCCTCGTTGATGAAGTCGATCATCTCCTTGACGTCGCCGCCCTCGACCGCCATCTGCGGGAACGCCGCCGTCTTCTGAAAGTACCGGAACCACGCCTCGATGCCGTGCTCGACCTCCCGGTAGGCCTGCTCGCGGGTCTCGGCGATGTGCATCAGGCCCACCAGCCGCCAGGCGGACCGGTCGACGGTCTTCCCGTGCGCCTCGGCCTGCTCCTGGACGACGTTCCAGTGGTGGGCCAGCGCGTCGAACCCGTCCTGGGTCAGCGTCGCGCCGATGGACAGCAGACCCACGCCGTGGGTGCCGGCCATCCGGGGGCCGGTCGGCGAGGCGACGGCGGCGACCGCCACCTCGAAGTGCGGCTGGGTGTACGGGCGCAGGTGCAGCCGGGCGTCGATCAGGGTGTGCGTCCTGGTCTGCGCGGTGACGGTCTCCCCGTGCAGCAGCCGCATGATGATGTCCAGGTCGACCGGCAGCAGCTCCCGGGTGTCGGTCGGGTTCATGCCCAGCATCATCGAGTCGGTGGGCAGTGACCCCGGGCCGCAGCCGAGCATGGCGCGGCCGCGGGTCAGGTGGTCGAGCATGACCATCCGCTCGGCCACCCAGAGCGGGTTGTGGTAGGTGATCGACGTGACGCCGGTGCCGAGCTTGATCCGCTTCGTGCGCTCCGCGGCCGCGGCGATGAAGATCTCCGGGGAGGCGATGATCTCGCTGCCCGCCGAGTGGTGCTCGCCGATCCAGGCCTCGTCGTAGTCGAGGCGGTCGAGGTGCTCGACCAGTTCCAGGTCGCGTTGCAGGGCCAGGGTGGGGTTCTCCCCGGCCGGGTGGAACGGGGCCAGGAAGATGCCGAACCGCAGCCTGTCCATGGGTCCTCCTCGAATTCGTCCGGTGGACGCCGAACGTAAGCTGCGTCACACCCGCCCCGGTGTAAAGGATCGGAACGGTCGGCCGGGCCGGGGATCGTGAGGAGAGCGCGTGGAGACGGCGGTCCGGCGGGCCTGGGAGCGGTTCCAGCTGGGGCAGGAGCTGTCCGGGGTCCGGGAGGAGGTCCTGCAGTCCTGGCGGCGGTCCCGGCTCTCCGGCGTCGACCCGCAGCGGATCGCCCTGCCGCACGACGAGCCGGACACCGACAGCCGGTTCGCGGGGGTGGCCGTGCCGGTGCTCGCGCGGATGGCGGAGCTGCTGGTGGGCACCGACACCGCCCTCGCGCTCACCAACCGGTCCGGTCAGGTCGTGTGGCGGTGGGTGTCGGATGCGGCGCTGAACCGGTCGCTGGACGCGATGGACATCGTCGAGGGCTTCTACTTCGACGAGGAGCACGCCGGTACCAACGGGCTGGGCACCTCGCTGGAGAACGGCCGGGTGGTCACCATCCGGGGGGACGAGCACTTCAAGGAGCCCTTCCACCGGTTCACGTGCGCCGCGGGGCCGGTCCACCACCCGCTCACCCGGCGCGCCGTGGGGGCGGTGAACGTCACCTGCCGGGCCGAGCACACCACCCCACTGCTGGCACCCACGGTGACGCTCCTGGTCCGGGAGGTCCAGGAGGCGCTGCTGCAGGCCGCCGGCGACCGGGAGCGCCGCTTGTTCGACGCCTTCCTCGCCGAGCGGGCGGGCACGGTGGCGCCGGTCCTGGTCCTGGGGCCCGACGTGCTGATCGCCAACCAGGCGGCCGCCGAGCTGGGCATCGACCACCACCGGTGGTGGTCCGGCGTGCTCGCCGCCGTCGAGGACGGCGGCCCGGTGCAGCTGCCCGAGCTCGACGCCCGGACGGCGACCCTCCGCCGAGTGGCCGAAGGGGGCCGGAACGAAGGAGTGGTGGTCACGGTCGGGCCGCGCACGCCCGGCACGCCGGGTGGCCCCCCGGCGCCGTCGTTCGCGCGGACGCCGGCGCGCCGGGCTGCGGACACCGTGCGCCGGGTGCTGGACACCGGCGGGTTCCCGGTGGTGCAGGGCGAGCCCGGCACCGGCCGGGCCACGCTGCTGCGCGAGGTCTGCGGCGAGCGAGCGCCGGCCGTGCGCGTCGTCGACGGCGCCGCCAGGCCGGACTGGGCCGACGACGGTTCCGCCGTGGTGCTGCGCAACCTGGAGCGGCTGCCGCTGACCGGTGCCGGATCGGCGGAGCTGGTGGCCGGCCTGGCGGCCGCGGCATCGGCCGGGACGCTGGTGGCTGCCTCCGTCGGCGCGACCGTCACCGTCGAGATCACCGAACTGCTCGACGGCCTGGTGGCCACCCTCGTCGAGCTGCCGCCGCTGCGGGCGCGGCCGGAGGAGATCACCCCGCTGGTCCAGGAGCTGAGCCCGCCCGGCACGCGCTGGAGCGCGGCGGCGCTGGCGGTGCTGGCCGGGAACCCGTGGCCGGGGAACGTCGCCGAGCTCGGGCTGGTGGTGCGGCGCGCGGTGGCGGCTGCAGCCGGCCGCCTGGTCACCGTCGACCACCTGCCCGCCCCGGTGCGGACGGCGCCCGGTACCCGGCGGCGCACCCTGCTGGAGCGGGCCGAGGCCGCCGTCATCGCCGAGGTGCTCACCGCCTGCGCCGGCAACAAGAGCGCCGCGGCCAGGAAGCTCGGGCTGTCGCGGCCCACCCTCTACGCCAAGCTGCGCGCCTACCGGATCTGAGCGCGGTTTCCGTCCGCGGGCCGCCGGGCAGGGGAGCGGTATGGCGATCGCGACGATCAACCCCACCACCGGCGAGACGCTGACGACCTTCGATCCGTTGTCCGACGAGGCGCTGGAGGAGAAGATCGCCGGCGCCGCGACGGCCTTCGCCTCCTACCGGCTGACGACGGTCGAGCAGCGGGTCGGCTGGCTGCGGGCCGCGGCCGACGTGCTGGACGCCGACACCGACTCCGTCGCCGAGCTGATGACCACCGAGATGGGCAAGACCTTCGCCTCGGCCCAGGCGGAGGTCGGCAAGTGCGCGAAGGCGCTGCGCTACTACGCCGAGCGCGGCCCGGCGTTCCTCGAACCCACGCCGTGCGACGCCGAGGCGGTCGGGGCGCAGGACGCCTACGTCACCTACCAGCCGTTGGGCGTCGTCCTGGCCGTCATGCCGTGGAACTTCCCGCTGTGGCAGGCGATGCGCTTCGCCGCCCCGGCGCTGATGGCCGGCAACGTCGGCCTGCTCAAGCACGCCAGCAACGTGCCGCAGACCGCGCTCTACCTGGAGGAGCTGTTCGGCAGGGCCGGCTTCCCGGCCGGTGTCTTCCAGACTCTGCTCATCGGCTCGTCGACCATCGAGCGGGTGCTCCGCGACGACCGCGTCGTAGCGGCGACGCTCACCGGCAGCGCGCCGGCCGGCCAGTCGGTGGCCGCCATCGCCGGCGACGCGCTGAAGCCCACCGTGCTCGAGCTCGGCGGCAGCGACCCGTTCATCGTGATGCCCTCGGCCGACCTCGATGCGGCGGCCGGGGTCGCGGTCACCTCCCGCAACCAGAACAACGGGCAGAGCTGCATCTCGGCCAAGCGGTTCTTCGTGCACGCCGACGTGGCCGAGGAGTTCACCCGCATCTTCGCGAACAGGATCGGCGCGCTGACCGTCGGCGATCCGATGGACCCCGACACCCAGGTCGGGCCGCTGGCCACCGAGTCCGGCCGGGACGACGTCGAGCAGTACGTGGAGGACGCCCGGTCCAGGGGCGCCACCGTCGTCGTCGGCGGAACGCGCCCCGACCGGCCGGGCTGGTTCTACCAGCCGACCCTGCTCACCGGCGTCACCCCGGAGATGGCGATGCACGCCGAGGAGGTGTTCGGCCCGGTCGCCGCGCTGTACACCGTCGGCAGCCTCGACGAGGCCATCGAGATCGCCAACAGCCACCCCTACGGCCTCGGTTCCAACCTGTGGAGCGAGGACGAGGGCGAGCGGGCGCAGTTCGTCCGGGACATCGCCGCCGGCATGGCGTTCATCAACGGGATGACCACCAGCTACCCGGAGCTGCCCTTCGGCGGGGTGAAGCAGAGCGGCTACGGCCGGGAGCTCACCGAGCTGGGCATGCGGGAGTTCCAGAACGCCAAGACCGTGTGGGTGGGGGCGCCGAGCAGCGAGCAGGCCGAGGGCAACCCCGCCGGCGCGGCAGCCGAGTGAGCCGGGGGAGGGATCCCGACCGGCGCAGGAGGCCGGCCACCGGCCCAGCCCGTCAGCGGCCCAGGTGCGCCCGCATCGCGGCGACGACCATCAGGTGGTCGGCCACCTGCGGCAACCCGGAGACCACGACTACGCCGACCTGGCCGACCGATCGCACCGTGACCGGCACGGCGCCGCCGTGCGCGGCGTACTGCTGCGGGTCCAGGCCGAACTCCGCCTCGAAGGTCTGGCCGGCCTCCCGGCTGCGCTGGCCGACGTAGAGGCTGCTGTGGGCGAACCGCTGCACCACCCGGGCCTTGCGCTCGATCCAGGTGTCGTTGTCCGGGGTGGCGCCGGGTAGGGCGGCCTTGAACAGCTGGTGGCCGTTGCGCCGGATGTCGATCGCCACCGGCGCCCGCTGGGCCCGGGCGGCGGCGACCAGCGCCGAGCCCAGCTCCCAGGCGTCCTCGTTGGTGAAGCCGGTGAACTGCAGTTCGTCCTCCTCGGCGGCCAGCTGGGCCAGCGACGGGAACCCGGGAACCATCTCAGATCTCCTCGACGTCAAAGGTCCGCGTGGGCGAGACGCACTCGTCCTGGGCGGCGATCAGCAGGATCTCCCGGGAGCCGGCGTCCGCGGTCGCCCTGAGCAGGCCGAACACCGACGCGGTGGCCCGGCCGAGGGCGGTGCCGGCGTCGCGGGTGGCCAGCCAGTGGGCGAGGAACAGCGCGGCGATGGCGTCCCCGGCGCCGTTCACCGACAGGTCCAGCCGCGGCGTGCGCACCCGGAAGTGCCGGCCGCCCTCCGACGCCAGCAGGTCCACGGCGTCGGCCGGGGTGTCCTCGGTGACCAGCGAGGTGGTGAGCACGACCCGCGGGCCGAGCGCCTGCACCGCGGCGACGGCGTCCCGGACGGAGGTGAGCGAGCCCGTGGGAACGCCGGCGAGCGCGTCGAGCTCGTAGTGGTTGGGCGTGACGACGTCGGCGACCGGGACGGCGACCTCCCGCATGAACTCGGGGATGCCCGGCCGGACGAAGACGCCCCGGCCGACGTCGCCGATCACCGGGTCGCAGCAGTAGACGGCGTCCGGGTTGGCCGCGCGGACCCGTCCGACGCTCTGCACCACGGCGTGCCCGATGTCGGCCGAGCCGAGGTAGCCCGACAGCACCGCATCGCAGGTGCCCAGCACGCCGCGGTCGGCGATCCCGCCGACGACCTCCTCGACGGCCTGGCCGTCGAAGACCCGGCCGGTCCAGGCGCCGTAGCCGGTGTGGTTGGAGAACTGCACGGTGTGCACGGGCCACACCTCGATGCCGAGGCGCTGCAGCGGGAACACCGCCGAGTCGTTGCCCGCATGCCCGTAGGCCACGTGGGACTGGATGGAGAGGACGTTCACCATGCCGGGAACGGTGGCACACCGCTGTCGCAGGGGGTGCGAGCGCCGGGTCACGGGGACGCCGCGAGCGGTCACCGCCGGGCGGGAGAGGGGCGCGGGAGCCGTCGCCACGCGCGTACCGTCAGGACGCCCCGATCGCCGGATCGGGCCCCGCCGGCGTCCTGGGTCACATCGCCGCTCGACAGTCAGGATCGCTCGACATGGACGTCCGCGGGTACGCGCGATGCTGATCGCGCCGCTGGTCCTGCCGACCGGGGCTCCCGACGTCGTCGAGCCGGACGCCGTCGGACCTCCGCTCCCGGTCGTGCCGGAGCCGATCACCGACGGCGGTGGTGACCGGTTGGTCGTGGTCACCCCGGTCGCGGCGACCGTCCGCCCGTCGGCCACCCTGCTGGCTGCTCAGCAGCTCTCGGAGGAGCCGGCCCGGCGGCGCCCCGCGCGCACGACCGCGGTGGCGGCTGCTCGACGGCAGCGCGCGACCCGGGCCGTCGTCGAGCAGCGCCGCGCCGACCGGGCATCGGCGACCGGCGACTGAGCGGCTCACCGGGCCCGTCGGTGCCGGGCAGGTTCGGTGGCGGTGGCGTCAGGCGGTCCGGCAGACGCAGCCGCGGCTGATGCCACCGGCCCGGGTGGCCCGGCAGAACCGCAGCCCGATCGGGTCGTGGGCGGCCAGCGGATGCGGGCAGGAACCGCAGCGGCCCTCGTCCGGGGTCACGTCGGCGATCTCGTCGCGCGCCTCGGGGGCCGGGACGGGGTGGGCGGTGGTGGCGGGAGCGGTCATGGCGGCACCGGCCTGACTCCGCCGGCGCAGCGGCGGTGTTGGGGGTCTCCCGGCCGGCTGGTCGCCGGTACGGGGAACGAGGGGACCGTCCTCCGCACGCTACTCCGGGGTCGGCCCGGGGCGGCGGGTGCGCGAAGGCCCCGGCCGACCCACCCGACGACGGGCTGACCCGCCGCGTTGCGCCCGGCGGCAGACTCGCGGGCATGGACGCCGATGCCCGTGAGCTGCTGCGCACCGCCGCCGACCGGCTGGAGGACCTGGCCGCCCGGTCCACCCCCGGGGCGTGGCGGTCGGCGGGTCTGCTGGCCTCCCGCCCGGAGGTCGTCGCCCACCTCCCCGACGGCAGCACCGAGCACGTCGCCGAGGCGCGGGCGCGCAGCGCGGCGTGGATCGTGACCGCGTCCCCGGCGCTGGCCGGGCCGCTGGCCGCCTGGTTGCGCGCGGCCGCGGCCGCCCCGGGACCACCACCCGAGGCGGTCGCCGTCGCCCGCGTCGTGCTGCCCGCCGACGGCTGACCGGGGGCGGCCGGCTCCTTCCGCCGGTCCGGCCGGGCAGTGGCATGCTCCGCCGGAGGGCCGCCCGGGTCCGCCGATCGAGGTAGAAGGAGCCACCACGTGCAGATCACCGCAGCGGTCGTCGACGAGGCGCACGGGCCGTTCGCCGTCCGGGACCTCGAGCTGGACGACCCCGGCCCCGGCGAGGTGCTGGTGCAGGTCACCGCCACGGGGTTCTGCCACACCGACGGCATCGCCCGTGACGGCGAGATGCCCTTCCCGCTGCCGGGGGTGCTCGGGCACGAGGGCGCCGGCACGGTCCTCGCCGTCGGCGACGGTGTGACCAGCGTGCGGGAGGGCCAGGCCGTCGTGATGGGCTGGCCGTGGTGCGGCGAGTGCCGCAACTGCCTGGACGGTGAACCCCGCTACTGCCTGCGACTGGGTGAGCTGTGCTTCAGCGGTGCCCGGCTGGGCGGCGGATCGGCCCTGCGGACGACGTCGGGCGACCCGCTCGCCGGTCACTTCTTCGGCCAGTCGTCGTTCGCCACCCACTCGATCACGCCGGCCTCGGCGCTGGTCCCGGTACCCGAGGGCATGCCCGTGGAGCTGATGGGCCCCTTGGCGTGCGGGCTGGCCACCGGCGCCGGCGCGGTCTTCCACACGGCGCGGCCGCTGCCCGGTGCCTCGCTGGTCATCTACGGCGCCGGCACCGTCGGGCTGGCCGCGATCATGGCCGCCCGCAACTCGGCGGCCACCACCATCATCGCCGTCGACAGGCACGCCTCCCGGCTACAGTTGGCGAGCGAGCTCGGCGCCACCCACACCGTCGACGCCGGGGAGCAGGACGCGGTCCGGGCGGTGACCGAGATCTGCGGCGGCCCGGCCGACTTCTCCTTCGAGTGCACCGGTGCGCCGGGGGTGATCCGTCAGGCCATCGACTCGGTGGGGATGCGCGGCACCGCCGTCCTGATCGGCGGTGCCCCGGCCGGCACCGAGTTCAGCGCCGACCACATGACGACGCTGTGGGGGAAGTCGATCGTGGGCACGCTGGGTGGCAGCGGGCACAGCCCGCGGCTGATCGGCGCGCTGATGGACCTCTACGCCGGTGGGCGGTTCCCGATGGACCGGCTGGTGGAGTACTTCCCGCTCGAGCGGATCGGCGATGCGCTGGAGGCCTCCTACAGCGGTGCGGTGGTCAAGCCGATCATCACCATGCCGCACTGACCACGGTTCCCGAACGCCGCCGGCCGCCGCCCCGGGATCGGGGCGGCGGCCGGTCCGGTGGTGCCGCGTGGGTCAGGCGGCCTTGCCGGTGACACCGTGCGGGTCGATCACATACTTCTTGGCCACCCCGGAGTCGAACTCGGCGTAGCCGCGCGGGGCGTCGTCCAGGGTGATCACCTCGGCGTTGACGGCCTTCGCGATCTGCACCTTTTCGTGCAGGATCGCCTTCATCAGCCCGAGGTTGTAGCGCATCACCGGGCACTGCCCGGTGGCCATCGACAGCGACTTGGCCCATCCGGTGCCCAGGCTCAGCGACAGCGCGCCGACCTTGGCCGCCTCGTCGATGCCGCCGGGATCACCGGTGACGTAGAGGCCGGGGATGCCGATCGCGCCACCGGCGGCGGTGATCTCCATCAGCGAGTTGAGCACGGTGGCCGGCGCCTCGGTGGCCGCCCCGGACCCGTGACCGCGGGCCTCGAAGCCGACGGCGTCGACCGCGGCGTCGACCTCGGGGATGCCGAGCAGCTGCTCGATCTGTTCCTGGGGGGCGCCCTTGCTGACGTCGACGGTCTCGCAGCCGAACGACCGGGCCTGGGCCAGCCGGTCCTCGTTCAGGTCGCCGACGATCACCACCGAGGCGCCGAGCAGCTGGGCGGAGACGGCCGCGGCCAGACCGACCGGGCCGGCGCCGGCGATGTACACGGTGGATCCGGTCGTGACGCCTGCGGTGTAGGCGCCGTGGTACCCGGTGGGGAAGATGTCCGAGAGCATGGTCAGGTCCAGGATCTTCTCCATCGCCTGGTCCCGGTCGGGGAAGACCAGCAGGTTCCAGTCGGCGTAGGGAACCATCACGTACTCGGTCTGCCCGCCCTGCCAGCCGCCCATGTCGACGTAGCCGTAGGCGGAGCCGGGGCGGTCGGGGTTGACGTTCATGCAGATGCCCGTCTTGCCCTCCTTGCAGTTGCGGCACCGCCCGCAGGCGATGTTGAACGGCACGGAGCAGACGTCGCCGACCTTGACGAACTCCACGCCCGGGCCCGTCTCGACGACCTCGCCGAGGATCTCGTGGCCGAGGACCAGGCCGTGCGGTGCCGTCGTGCGGCCGCGGACCATGTGCTGGTCGCTGCCGCAGATGTTCGTGGTGAGCACCTTCAGGATCGCGCCGTGCGGAACCTGGCGCCCGATGTTGTCGGGGTGGACGCCCGGGCCGTCGCGCAGGACGAGCTCGGGGTAGTCGAGGTCGGTGACCTCCACCCGGCCGGCTCCCTGGTAGGTGATGCCGCGGTTCGCTGCCATGTCGCTGTCCTCTCGTCGGGGGTGGTCGTCAGGCGGGGAAGCCGACGGCGTGGGTGTCCATGAACTCGCGGATGCCCTCGATGCCCAGCTCCCGGCCCATGCCGCTCTGGTTGAAACCGCCGAAGGGTGCCCGCTCGTCGAGGTGGGCGGCGCCGTGGGCGTTGATGAAGGTGTAGCCGGTGCGCAGCTGGGCGGCCACTGCAGCCGCGCGGTCCAGGTCGGTGGACCAGACCGAGGAGCACAGCGCGCCGGGCAGGAAACCACCCTCGGGATCGGCGGCAGTAGTTGCGGCGGCGGCAGCGGTTGCGGCGGCAGCGCCTGGCTCGACGACGGGACCAGCAACGCCCGGGGGAACTGCGCGGTGCCACGGGAAGCCCTCGGCCAGCTCCACCTCGACCGCCGGCCGCCCGACCACGACCGATGTCACCGAGGCCAGCAACCGGCGCAGCTCCTCCTCGAACGACGCGCCGGACCGCGGGGTCAGGGCGGCGGCGTCGTCGTCGAACACACGTTCGACGGTACGCCCTCAGCGGCTCCCCGACCAGTGGGGAACAGGACCTGTGGATGTCTCGCTCGCGCTGTCGGGGGATGGCGGGTGCGCGGCCGGCGGACCTGGGAAGCTCCCGGTGCACGCTTTCCGTACTGCAGCCCCGGGAGGAGCCGAGATGGTCGCCGTCCCCGCGCCCGAGGTGCTCGCCGCGCTGCTCGAGGTGTCCGCGGACGGCCTGGGCGTGCTCGACGCACAGGGCCGGCTGGTCTCCGTGAACGCCGCGGGCGCCGGCGTGCTCGGCCGGCCGGCCGCCGAGCTGGTGGGCCGGCCGGTGCCCTTCGCCGTCCACGCCCCGGGCCCGACGCCCGCCGATCGCGCCCGGGCGTCCTGGACCGGCAGCGATGGCCGGCACCGCACCCTGGAGTACCGCCTGCAGCCACTGCCGGAGGGAGGCGCGGTCGTCTGGTTCAGCGACGTCACCGACGCCGCGCGACAGCAGGAGCGGCTGACCGCGATCGCCCGGGCAGCGTCCAGCGTGGCCGACGAGCGGTCGCTGCGCGCCACCCTGGACGCGGTGGCCCGCGAGGTGGTCATGACGGCGAACATCGCCGCGGTGCAGATCCTCGCCCTCGACGATCCGCGGGACGAGGTCCGGCTGCTGGGCATGGCCGGGTTCGGCGACGCAGCGGACTTCACCGAGCGGCTCGCCGCCTGCCGCCGGCTGGGCGCGCACGTCCGGTTCATCGACGCCATCGGGGCCGGTGACCCGGTCGTCGACGTGCACCGCCGCGCGGCGATCCTGGCCGACCCCCGCTGGGCGCCGCTGCACGAGGTGATGAGCCGCCCGGACTGGGACAGTTTCGTGGCCATGCCCCTGGTCGTCCGCGGCCGGGCGGTCGGGGTCATCAACGCCTACTACCTGCCCGGTGAGGACCCCGGCCCCAGCTCGCTGGTGTTCCTGGAGGCGATGGCCGACCACGCGGCGGTCGCGATCGACACCGCCGCCCTGCTCGCCCAGACCAGGTCCCAGGCGGAGTCCGACGAGCGCCGCCGGCTGGCCCGCGACCTGCACGACTCGGTGGTCCAGCAGCTGTTCTCCATGCGGCTGCAGGCCGCCGCGCTCAGCGCCCTGCTCGATGGCGGGGACGCCGACCCGGCCCGGCTGCGCGCCGCCGCCTCCGAGCTGGCCGGCCTGTCGCAGAGCGCGCTGGCCGACCTGCGCGGGCTGGTGTTCGAACTGCGGCCGCTGGAGCTGGCCGAGCGCGGACTGGTGGAGGCCGTCCGGGCGCACGCCGCCAGCCTGGAGGCGCGCGGCGGGCTGCTGATCGACGTGGTCGCGCCCGACGATCTGACCGGGACGGGTGGCCTCGACGTCCAGGAGGACCTCTACCGGATCGTCCAGGAGGCCCTGCACAACGTGGTCAAACACGCCCGGGCCACTGCCGCGGGAGTGCGGTTCGCGTCGCTGGGCGAGGGGGGCGGGTTGGCCGTGGAGGTGTCCGACGACGGCAGTGGATCGGTCGCGCCACCGGCCGTCGGGGCCCGGCGGACGCTGGGGCTGGTGTCGATGCGGGAGCGTGCCGAGCGGTGGGGGGGCCGGCTCACCGCCGGACCGTGCCCGGACGGCGGCTGGGCGGTGCGGCTCGAGCTCCCACTGCAGCGAACCGGAGGAGGAGCATGACGACGGTGCCCGACGACGACGCACCCGCGCAGCCCCCGGTGATCCGGCTGATGGTGGTCGACGACCACGCCATCGTCCGGCGCGGGATCCTCGCCTACGTCGACGCCGTCCCGACCGTCGAGGTGGTGGGGGAGGCGACGGACGGGCAGGACGCGCTGGCGCAGCTGGCCCAGTGCGCGGCGTTGCGCACCCGGTTGCCCGACGTGGTGCTGATGGACCTGCAGATGCCGCGGATGGGCGGCGTCGAGGCGACCGCGGCGATCGTGCAGGCCCACCCGGACGTCCGGGTCGTGGTGCTGACCAGCTTCGGCGAGGTCGAGCGCGTGCACGCGGCGCTGGCCGCGGGCGCGGCCGGCTACCTGCTCAAGGACGCCGAACCGGCCGAGGTGGTCACCGCCGTGCAGGCCGCCGCCGCCGGCGAGGTGCACCTGGACGCCGCGGTCGCCCGGCAGCTGACCCGGCGGATGGCCGGACCGCAGGTGGGCCTGGGCGCGCTGACCGCGCGGGAACGGGAGGTTCTCGCCCTCGTCGCCCAGGGGCACTCCAACCGGGACATCGCCGAGCGCCTGAGGATCAGCGAGCGCACCGCCCGCACCCACGTGAGCAACGTGCTGGCCAAGCTGCAGCTGGCCTCGCGCACGCAGGCAGCGTTGCTGGCCATCCGCGAGGGGCTGATCCCGCCACCGAGTTGAGCGCAGGAGCGGCCGGCGGGCTCGCGACGGATGACGTAGTCCATCCCCGACGGGAGGCCGTTCCGCGGTGCGGGCCGGCGACCTAGGTTCGGCGGGCCGGGCGCGTTCCGCCCGGCCCGGCGTCGCCGCCCCGAGCCACCCGTCCGAGCCCGAACCGACTGGAGGTTGCCACTCCCGTGCCCGAGCAACCCGCGCCCGCGTCCGCCCCGACCATCAGCGCCCACTCCGGCGACCGCCGCGCCGTCACGGTCCTCAGCCAACCCGGAGACAACCTGATGATCCACGCCTGCATCGAGCAGTGCGGGCCCGGCGACGTGCTGGTCGGGACCACCACCTCGCCGTCCACCGACGGCATGTTCGGCGAGCTCTTCGCCACCCAGCTGATCGCCCGCGGCGTCCGCGGGCTGGTCATCGACGCGGGCGTGCGCGATGTCGCGGAACTGACCGCGCTGGGCTTTCCGGTGTGGTCGCGTGCGGTGTCGGCGCAGGGCAAGCGAGAGCAGTTCCAGGCCGGGGTGCTCGGCCTGGACGTGTACGGCATGCGGGACACCCTCGCCCGGCTCGGCGTCACGTACGTCGACCAGCCGGCCGACGGGTCCCCGCTCTGCTGACCGATCCCCTTCCCACCCACCCCGAGGAGCCCCTCATGGTCGCGCCCCCGCGTCTGGTCCTGGACGGCTGGTACCTGGCCGCGTTCTCCGACGAGGTCGGCCGCACGCTGCTGCAGCGCTGGATCTGCAACCGCCCGGTCGTCTTCTACCGGCTCTCCGACGGCAGCGTGAACGCCCTCGAGGACCGCTGCCCGCACCGCCGCTACCCGCTGTCCCTGGGCCGGCTGGACGGCGACGTCATCGAGTGCAACTACCACGGCTACCGGATCGCCGACGACGGGGTCTGCGTGGGCGTGGCCGAGCAGCCCGACCAGCCCAAGGCCTCGACCGTGCGGTTCCCGCTGGTGGAGCGGGACGGCCTGGTCTGGATCTGGCCCGGCGACCCGGCGAAGGCGGACCCGGCCGACATCCCGGACACCTGGTGGCTGTCGGACCCGGGCTGGACGCACGTGCAGGGCAGCGTCGGCCTCAAGGCCCGGCAGATCCTGCTCGTGGAGAACCTGCTGGACCTGACCCACGAGACGTTCCTGCACCCCGGCAGCATCGGCAACGCCGCGGTGGCGGCGACCCCGATCGACGTCACCAGCGACACCCGGAGTGTGTCGTTCACCCGCCACATGATCGGTATCGAGGCCCCGCCCTTCTACCAGAAGTCGATGGGCCTGACCTCGCCGATCGACCGGTGGCAGGACGGCGACTTCTACGCCCCGGGCGTCTTCGTCCTCAACATCCGGCTCGCGCCGACCGGCACCGAGGAGCCCGACGGGTTCCACATGAAGGTGCTCTACGGCATGACCCCGGCCACCGACACCACGACCCACGATTTCTTCTGCCTGGGGCGGGACTACAAGGTCGAGGACGAGGAGCTGTCGGCCTTCCAGCTGCAGCAGCAGCTCGCGGTCATGAAGGAGGACATCGACGCCCTGGAGGTCCAGGAGCTGATGGTGGCCACCGACCCGGGGATGATCGAGTCCAGCATCCGCTCCGACGTCGCCGGGGTCCGCGGCCGGCGGTTGCTGGACAAGATGGCCAAGCGCGAGGCGGCGGCCGAGGCCGCAGCCGCGCCGGCGCGCCCGCAGCGACCCGCCGCGGCCGCAGCCCCCGCCGGGGTGGCCGCTCCGTGACGACGTACGTCCTGGTCCACGGTGCGTGGCACGGCGGCTGGTGCTGGGACCGGGTCGCCCCGTTGCTGCGGGCAGCCGGTCACGAGGTGCACGCCCCGACGCTCACCGGGCTGTCGGAGCGGGCCCACCTGCTTTCCCCGCAGGTAGGCCTGGACGCCCACGTGGAGGACGTCGTCCGGCTGGTCGACACCCTCGGGCTGTCCGACGTCGTGCTGGTCGGCCACAGCTACGCCGGGCAGGTCGTGACCGCGGTGGCCGACCGGCGGCCGGCCGCGATCGGCCGGCGGGTGTACCTGGACGCCTTCGTCGGCGACGACGGCGAGGCCGCCCGGGATTTGCTGCCCGGGACCGTCGAGCACCACTGGGCGGAGTCGGCGGCCACCGCCGGTTTCGGCTGGCTGGTGCCGGTGCGCAAGCTGTCGGTGCTCGGCGTGACCGACCAGGCCGACGTCGACTGGCTGACGCCCAAGCTCACCCCGCACCCGTGGAAGACCTACACCGACCCGCTGCACCTCACCGGCGCGGTCGACGATGTGCCGGCGTCGTTCATCGAGTGCGTCACCTGGATGCGGGTCTTCCAGGCCCAGGCCGACCGCGCCCGCGAGCGCGGCTGGGGCGTGCACGAGCTCGACACCGGGCACGAGGCGATGGTGACCGCTCCGCGCGAGCTCGCCGACGTCCTGCTCTCCCTCACCGGCCGAACCGCAGGCTGACCCGCCGGTCGACCGGCACAGACCCCCGACACAGACAGGAGACCAGCGTGGAGTTCCTCGTCCGGTCCGAGAACAGGCTGCCCGCCGACACGCCGCCCGAGCGCCGGGCAGAGCTGCGCGCCGGCGAGCGCACCCGCGCCATGGAGCTGCGGGAGGCCGGCATCCTCAAGCGGCTGTGGCGGGTGCCCGGCCGCAACGCCACGGTCGGTCTGTACGAGGCCGCCGACCCCGCCGAGCTGCACGACGCGCTGATGTCGCTGCCGATGTCGCCGTGGCTCGACGTCAGCGTCGAGGCGCTGGCCACCCACCCGCAGGAGCGCACGTGACCGGCGCCGGGGGCGACCAGCTGCTGCGGGTCTCCTTCCGGCAGCACGACGGTGAGCTCGCCGGCCGCTGCTGGTGTGGCCGGACCTGGTCCAGCTCGAACCCCCGGGACATGTGGGAGTGGCTGGAGGATCATGAGCACGCGGGGACGTCGGCGGACCCCACCGGACCGGGAGCGCATCGATGACGGCTGAGGGCAGGCCCGGCGCGCAGGAGAACTACGTCTTCGACCTCGCGACGAGCCGTCGCGGGTACCGGATGAACAAGCTGTTCGGCTCGCTCGGCGATCCGGCCAACCGGGAGCGGTTCACCGCCGGCGAGGCGGCGTACTGCCAGGAGTTCGGCCTCACCGCCGAGCAGCAGCAGGCGGTGCTGGACCGCGACTGGCAGGCGATGCTCGACCTGGGCGGCAGCATCTTCTACGTGTTCAAGCTGGCGATGATGGACAAGCGGTCCATGCAGTACCTCGGTGGGGTGTTCACCGGGATGACGGAGGAGGAGTTCATGGCGGCGCTGAAGGCGGGTGGACGGATCCGTGGCTGAGGTCATCTGGGGTCTCGCGACCTCGCACGTCCCCTCGATCGGCGCGGCGATGGACCGCGGCAAGACCGAGGACCCGTACTGGAAGCCGCTGTTCGACGGGTACCGGCCGGCCCGCGAGTGGATGGCTGAGCACCGGCCGGACGTCGCCGTGATCGTCTACAACGACCACGCCAACGCCGTCGGCCTGGAGATGGTCCCGACCTTCGCGATCGGTACCGCCGACAGCTACCGGGTGGCCGACGAGGGCTTCGGCCGCCGTGCGGTGCCCGACGTGGTCGGGCACCCGGAGCTCTCGCTGCACCTGGTCGAGCAGCTCGTCGACGAGGGCTTCGACCTGACCGTCTGCCAGGAACTGGACGTCGACCACGGGCTCACCGTGCCGCTGTCGATCTTCTGCCCCGAGCCCGGCGACGCCTGGCCGTGCGCCGTCGTGCCGGTCCTGGTCAACGTCATCCAGTACCCGCAGCCCACCGCGGCGCGCTGCTACGCGTTGGGCCAGGCGATCGGGCGGGCCATCGCGGGCTTCCCCGACGACCTGAAGGTTGCCGTCTTCGGCACCGGCGGGATGTCGCACCAGCTGGCCGGCAGCCGGGCCGGGTACATCAACCCGACGTTCGACCACATGTACCTCGAGGCGATCCAGGCCGATCCGGAGAAGCTCGCGGCGCTCACCCGCGAGGAGTACATCGACCAGGCCGGCTCGGAGGGCATCGAGCTGATCATGTGGCTGGTCATGCGCGGGGCGATGAACCCCGAGATCACCAAGGTGCACTCCACCTACCACGTGCCGGCGTCGAACACCGCCGCCGCGCTGGCGCTGTTCGACAACCGGGTGCCGCGGCCGGCCTGAGCCGGAGGTCAGCCGGCCGCCGTGCCCTCCAGCGTGCCCGCCGCCGTGCCCCCCGCCGTGTCCGTCGCCGTGTCCGTCGCCGTGCCCGCCGCCGTGTCCGCTGCCGGGGGCGCGGCGGCGGCGCGGCGCTGCCAGCGCGCCCAGTCGGCGCTGACCTCACCGGCGGCCCGCTGCAACCGGGGCAGGTGCTCGGCCAGCAGCCGCTCGAGCGAGGTCTCGGCGGCGTGCACGGTCACGTTCATCGCCGCCCGCACCGCGCCGGCGCCGTCCCGCACCGGCACGGCGACCGACCGCACGCCGGGGGCCAGCTCCTCGTCGGCCAGCGCCCAGCCCCGGGCCCGTACCTCGGTGAGCACGACGTCGAGGTCAGCGGCGGTCGGCGTGGGTGCGTCCGGCAGGCCGGCGCGGCTCGGCAGTGCGAGGGTGGCTGCCAGCTCGGCGGGGGTGAGGGCGGCGAGCAGCACCTTGCCCTGTGAGGTGCGCACAGCCGGGAACCGGGTGCCCACCTCCACCCGCACGGTGATCAGCTTGGGCACCGAGACCCGCGCGACGTAGACGATGTCCGGGCCGTCCAGCTGGGAGATCGACGACGACTCACCGGTCTGCCGGACCAGCGCCTCCAGGTGCGGGCGGGCGGCGTCCCACAGCCCCAGCGCGCCCACGTAGGCCATCCCCAGGGTGAGCACCGGCGGGGCCAGCGTGAACGCCCCGCCGACCGGCCGGACGAAGCCCAGTTCCGCCAGGGTGAGCAGCAGCCGCCGGGCGGTGGGCCGCGCCAGGTCGGCGGCGGTGGCCACCTCGGTCAGCGTCATCGTGCGGTGACCGGGGTCGAAGCAGGCCAGCACGTCCAGCCCGCGGGCCAGTGCCTCGACGAAGTCCGGGACCTCTCCGCGTCCGGCCATGGGTCGGGCCGGTCAGGCCGAGGAGCCGGGCTCACCGAAGACGGTGCCCCGGGCGTCGTGCGTGGAATCGGACTTGTACTCGGTGTAGGTGTACGGGTTGTCCAGCACCTCGTCGTCCGGCGTCGCCGGGTTCATGCCGGCTGCCCAGGCCTCCTCGCCCAGCGTCGAGCGCAGGTGCTCCACGGTGGCGTCGAGGGTGGCCCGCACCGCCGGCAGGTCGGCGCCGACCAGCCGGTGCCCGGACTTCACCATTCGGCCGTCGACCAGGACCGTGTGCACGTCACCGCGCTGGGCCTGGAACGCCACGTGGCCGTAGGGGTTGAGCAGCGGGAACGACACCGGGGAGTCGTCGTTCCTGATCAGCACGACATCGGCCTTCTTGCCCGGTTCCAGACTGCCGAGGTCGTCGCGGCCCAGTGCCCGGGCGCCACCGCGGGTGGCCCAGTCGACGACCTGCTCGGCGCGCAGGTGCACCTGGGTGACGGTCTCGCCCTTCGCGTGCGCCTCGAGGTGCTCCCGGGAGCGGTCGGCGCCCAGCGTCGTGCGCATCGCGGAGAACAGATCGCTGCTCCACCACACGCTGGTGTCCATCGACAGCGAAACCGGGATGCCGTGCCGGCGGACCTGCCAGGTGGGCGGGTACCCCTGGCCGGCGCTCTGCTCGGACTCGGTGGAGACCGAGATCGACCCGCCGGTGGCGGCGATCCGGTGGTAGGAGTCGGTGGTCAGCGTGGCGGCGTGCACGTAGACGGTCTCCGGGGTCATGAAGCCGTGCTCGTGCATCAGCCGGATGCCCTCGTCGTTGGTGGCGCCCCAGACGCCGGCGTGCGTGGTGACCGGCAGGCCCAGCTCGCGGGCGGCCTCGAAGGCGGCCTTCTCCGGGAACGCCGGGTCGCCGGTGACGTCGAAGGCCAGCTGGAAGCCCAGCCGGTCGCCGGCACCGGTGCGGCGCCGCTCGAGGAACGCCTGGACGGCGGGGTCGGTCGCCCACTCCCACGGACCGGCCTGGATGTTGCCGTAGGCGAGCACGAAGCGGCCCGGCACGGCCTGCAGCGCGTCGACGGCGGCCTCGGCGTGGTCGACGGTCTGCAGCCCGTGCGACCAGTCGACGGTCGTGGTGACGCCGGCCTCCAGGGCATCCCAGGCGGAGAGCAGGTTGCCGGCGTGGACGTCCTCGGGCCGGAACGCCCGGCCGTGCTCGAGGTAGTACCAGACGAAGTACTGGGTCAGCGTCCAGTCCGCGCCGTACCCGCGCATCGCGGTCTGCCACATGTGCCGGTGGGTGTCGATCATCCCGGGCAGAACGATGCCGCCGGTGGCGTCCACCTCCAGGGTGCCCTCGGGCACGTCCAGGGCGGTGCCGACGGCCGCGACCCGGTCGTCGACGACGAGCACGTCACCGCCGGCCAGCACGGTGTGCGCGTCGTCCATGGTCAGTACCGTGCCGTTGCGGAACACCACGGGCTGTCCGGCGACCTGGTCGGGGTGGCTCATCAACATCTCCTCGGGTCATGGCCGGCCAGGGCGGACCGGTGTCCGTCTGGTGGTCGACACAGCATGCTGCAGACCTTGGGATGGCTACCCCTCGGTGTCAAGACGTACCGCGCCACGACGCAGCGGACCCGACCGGAGGGTTGACAGTCCGTCATCCGGAGTTCGAGACTCAGACGGCCGAACGGACATACGTCCGTCTGTCGGTCGCCGGACGAGAGGCGCACGAAGAAACGATGACCGCACATCAGCCCGTCCCCGGCGCCGCGTCTGGTCGGGGGCCCCTGGCGGGTCTGCTGGTGGCCGACTTCTCCCGCGTCCTGGCCGGCCCCTACGCCACCATGCTCCTGGCCGACCTGGGCGCCGAGGTGGTCAAGGTGGAGAGCCCGGCCGGGGACGACACCCGCAGCTGGCAGCCCCCGGTCCGGGACGGGGTGTCCACGTACTACCTGGGCATCAACCGCAACAAGCGGTCGATCGCCCTGGACCTCAAGGACGCCGACGACGCCGCGGCAGCCCGCGAGCTGGCCCGGCGGGCCGACGTCGTGGTGGAGAACTTCAAGCCCGGCGGGCTGGCCCGCTTCGGCCTGGACTACGACTCGGTGTCGGCCGGCAACCCCGGCGTCCTCTACGCCTCCATCAGTGGCTTCGGTAGCGGCCCGGAGGGGGCTTCGCTGCCCGGGTACGACCTGATCGTCCAGGCCATCTCCGGGCTGATGAGCCTCACCGGCGACCCCGAGGGCGAGCCGTACCGGGCGGGCATCTCGGTGTTCGACGTGATGGCCGGGCTGCACGCCACCATCGGCGTCCTCTCCGCGCTGAACCGCCGGCACGAGACCGGCCGCGGGCAGCACATCGAGGTGAACCTGCTGTCCTCGGCGCTGTCCGGGCTGGTCAACCACTCCAGCGCCTACGTCGCCGGCGGCGTCGTCCCGTTCCGGATGGGGAACAGCCACCCGAGCCTGTTCCCCTACGAGCCGCTGCCCTGCGCCGACGGCGACCTGATCATCACCGCCGGCAACAACGGGCAGTTCCGCAAGCTCGTCGAGGTGCTCGGCGTCCCCGAGCTCGCCGACGATCCGCGGTTCGCCCGCAACGAGGACCGCACGGCCAACCGCGACGAGCTGCGCCCGCTGCTGGTCGACCGGCTGCGCACCCGCACCAAGATGCAGTGGTTCCGCGACATCATCGGCGCCGGCGTGCCGTGCGGGCCGATCAACACCGTCGACCAGGGGGTCGACTTCGCCACCGAGGTCGGCCTGGACCCCGTGGTCACGGTGGGGGAGGGGCGGGCTGCCGTGCCCTCGGTGCGCAACCCCATCCGCTTCTCCGAGACCCCCGCCGACTACCGGCTGCCCCCGCCGGGCCTCGACGAGCACGGTGCGGTGCTCCGCGACTGGCTGGCCGCCCCGGTCGCCGGTGCCGGGCAGACCCGCGAGGGCACGGCATGAGCGCCGAGCCCCCGGTCTACCGGACGGCGCTGGGCGCCTCCAGCCTGGAGAAGATCACCCTGCTCGGGCACGACCTCGCCGAGGACGTCATGGGCACGGTGGGCTTCGGTGAGCTGGCCTTCTGGCTGGCCACCCAGCGGCGCCCCACGGCCGGTGAGACCCGGGTGTTCGAGGCGGTGCTCGCCGCGCTGGCCGACCACGGGTTCACCCCGACCGCGATCGTCACCCGGTTGACCTACCTGTCCGCCCCGGACTCCGTGCAGGGCGCGCTGGCCGCCGGGCTGCTCGGCGGCGGGTCGCGGTTCCTGGGTGTCACCGAGGACAGCGGCCGGTTCCTGCACGACGTGCTGACCGGCGTCTCCGCCGCCGATCCCACCCGCTCGTTGCCCACCGACGACGCCGGCTGGGACGCCCTCGCGCTGGAGACGGTGCAGGCGCAGCGGGCGGCGAAGCGGTTCGTGCCCGGCCTGGGCCACCACGTGCACAAGCAGGGCGACCCGCGCACCCCGCGGTTGCTGCAGATCGCCACCGAGGAGGGCCTGTTCGGCCCCCACCTGTCGCTGTTCGCCGCGATCGGCCGGGTGCACCCCCAGGTGCTCGGCAAGACGCTGCCGCTCAACGGTGCCGGCGTGTGCGGGGCGGCGCTGGCCGACCTCGGGCTGCCGCTGGAACTGCTGCGTGGCTTCGCCCTGCTGGCCCGTACGGCCGGGCTGATCGGGCAGCTGGCCGAGGAGCTGCGGCACCCGGTGGGCAACGATGTCTTCCTGTCGGTGGACCTCAACAACCGGTCCGTCGCCCCCGACCCCTTCGTCCCGGACCCACTCCCGGGCGCACCCACGGAGACTGACACCAACGGAGGTCGTCATGGCTGAACTGGCCGCGGTCGTCGCGTCCACCCACCACCCCTTCTACTACCGGGCGAAGACGTCGACGGGTGCCGACCGGCCGCCGTTCGCCGACGAGTGGGTCGCCAAGCAGACGGCCTTCGCCGAGACGCTGAACCGGGCCGAGCCCGACGTGCTGGTGATGGTGGGCAGTGACCACTTCCACCAGCTGTGGCTGGACAACATGCCGCAGTTCCTGGTCGGGAAGGCGCCGTTCTTCGACGCCAACTGGTACAACGAGGAACGCGAGTTCGGCCTGCCGAAGATGACGCTGCGCGGCGAGGAGGACCTGGCCGCGCACCTGCTGCGCGACGGCCTGGACCGGGACTTCGACCTGGCATTCAGCAACGAGCTGCGGATCGACCACAGCATCACCTGCCCGATCATCGCGCTGCGGCCCGAGGCCGACCTGCCGATCGTGCCCGTCTACACCAACATCTTCGCCCCGCCGATGCCCCAGCCCAAGCGCTTCGTGCAGCTGGGCAAGGCGCTGCGGGAGATGGTCGAGTCCTGGGACAGCGACAAGCGGGTGGCCATCATCGGCACCGGGCACCTGTCGCTGGAACTCGGCGGCCCGCGCCAGTTCGGTGAGCACGGCCCCGACCCGGAGTTCGACCGCAAGGCCGTGGAGTGGATCGCCAGCGGCGACATCGAGGGCTGCCTGGCCGAGGTGAGCCTGGACAGCCTGCACCACCCGGGCAACGCCACCCACGGCTTCATGGATTTCATGCTGATGATGGGCGTCGCCGGCGAGGGTGCCAAGGCCGACCACGTCGACACCCTCGATCTGTTCCACACGATGGAGGCCTACTTCACCTGGTACCCGAACGGGGCCCCGGCGTGACCAGCGCAGCGGAGGAGTCGCGATGAGCAAGTACCTGATCGACAAGTTCCTGTACACCGTCGACCGCGATCCCGAGCTGGTCGAGCGCTACCGCGAGGATCCGGCGGGCACGGTGGCGTGGTGGGAGGCTGAGATGGCCAACACCATCCTCAACTGCATCCCCGCGGAGAGGACGACGTGGCTGTCGTTCGCCGAGGAGGAACGCACGGCGCTCGCGCAGCACGACCACGTGAGGCTGTTCCAGCTGGGCGCCCACCCCTTCCTCACCCTCACCCTGTTCATCGCCATGTTCGAGCGCGACCACGGCCCGCTGGAGTACCAGAAGGCCTACGGCAAGGCGATGGAGCACATCACGATGCCGTACCCCGACATCACCACCTGAGCCCCACCAGCTGAGCTCGCCACCGCCGGCGTCGGGTGGCCGGCTGGGTCGGCACGAGCCGTGCCGGGGACCGGGCCGGGATTCGTCCTCGGCCCGGTCCCCGGTGTCGTGCTGCCCGGGAGGGCAGCACGACGGGATGCCGGGACACCCGCGAACGTGGTCCTTGACACACCGTCCGCGGGTCGTGCAAGGTCCGGATGTCCGTAGCGCGGACAGTTGTCCACGAACGTCACCGCCGCAGGGTCTGCGGCGCTGGAAAGGACTCATCCCGAGATGACGACGACGACCCCGGTCCCCACCTACGACGAGGACATCTACGCGGACGAGGCGTTGCTCGAGCCCTACGAGCACTACCGCCGCCTCCGGAACCTCGGCCCGGCGGTGTGGCTGGAGAAGCACGGCGCGTACGCGGTCACCCGCTACGCCGACGTCCGCGCCGTCCTCGCCGACGGCGACACCTTCCGGTCGGCCAACGGCATCGCGCTCAACGAGCCGGCCAACTCCGCCATCCTCGGCTGCACGCTCGCCAGCGACGGCGAGCTGCACGCGCACCTGCGCCAGGTCGTCGCCCACCGGCTCACCCCTCGCTCGCTGCGTCCGATGAAGGAGCAGGTCACCGAGGCCGCCGACGCGCTGGTCGCCCAGCTGGTCCAGCGCGGGTCGTTCGA
Source organism: Modestobacter lapidis (assembly GCA_019779905.1). Classification (GTDB taxonomy): domain Bacteria; phylum Actinomycetota; class Actinomycetes; order Mycobacteriales; family Geodermatophilaceae; genus Modestobacter; species Modestobacter lapidis. The sequence goes on from JABAKE010000003.1 coordinate 292,755, forward strand.
CGCGGTCGCCGACCTGGCCCGTGCGCTGCCGCTGTCGATCGTCCCCGACTTCATCGGCTGGCCGCAGGAGGGCCGCGAGCACCTGCTCCGCTGGGCCGGTGCCAACTTCGACTCCTTCGGCCCGGTCAACGAGCGCGTGGAGAAGGCCCTGCCGCAGTGCGGCGAGATGGCCGCCTTCGGTGCCGAGATCGTCCGCACCGGCAACGTGCTGCCCGGCAGCCTGGGCGCCAGCGTGCTGGAGGCCCGCGACCGCGGTGAGGTCACCACCGAGCAGACGATGATGCTGATGCTCGACTACCTCGCGCCGTCGCTGGACACCACGATCAGTGCGGTCGGCAGCGCTATCTGGCTGTTCGGCGAGCACCCCGACCAGTGGGACAGGATCCGCGAGGACCCGAAGCTCATCCCGAACGCCGTCAACGAGGTCGTCCGCTACGAGTCCCCGATCAGCTCGTTCGGCCGGCTGGTCGAGCGGGACACCGAGATCGACGGGGTGCCCGTCGCGGCCGGCTCCCGGGTCGTGGTCAGCTACGCCTCCGCCAACCGTGACGAGCGCAAGTGGGCCGACCCGGAGGTCTTCGACGTCACCCGTAAGGACGCCGTCCACCAGCTCGGGTTCGGGTACGGCGAGCACGGCTGCGCGGGCCAGGCGCTGGCCCGGATGGAGACCGAGTCGATCCTGACCGCGCTGGCCCGCTCGGTCACCCGGTTCGAACTCGGCACTCCCGAGCGTGCGCTGAACAACCTCATCCGCGCGCTGGGCAGCCTGCCCGTGACCGTGCACACCGCGGGCTGACGTGCGGATCGCGGTCGACCGCCGGCGCTGCGAGGGTCACGGGCTCTGCGAGGGCCAGGCGCCGGAGGTCTTCACCCTCGACGACGAGGGGGAGGTGCAGAGCCCCTTCTTCGAGGCGGACCTGCCCGGGGAGCTGACCGGGCCGGCCGACCGGGGGGTCAGCGCCTGCCCGGTGGCGGCGCTCTCGCTGGTCGGCTGACGTGCCCGGCGGCGCTCCGCCGTCCGGGACACATGTGTCTCTTGACACGGTCGATCGACGCGACAACTCTGAAACGAACGCGCGTTCGCACAACGAACGCCGTGTCCCCGGCCGGAGGGCCGTCCCGCCCTGTGGACGACGCCCGTCGGCCATCCGGACCACTCCGGTGGGCGCTCGCGCCCGCCACGCACCGGCCTTTCATTTCCCGCAGAACAGGAGCCACCATGACGACGACGGCACCCGACACCACGTCGAGCCCGGCCCGCACCCCCCGCTCGGCAGCTGATCTGGTCGCCAGCGCGACGGCGCTGCAGCCGCTGATCCGCGAGAACGCCGCGGCCAACGAGGCCGGCGGCCGGCTCACCGACGCCGTCGCCGACGCGCTGCACGAGCACGGGTTCTTCGGGATGTGGACCCCGGCGCCGCTGGGCGGCGCCGAGGCCGACCCGATCTCCTCACTGCAGATCGTCCAGGCGCTGGCCTACGCCGACCCGTCGACCGCCTGGGTGACCATGGCCGCGGCGCTGGCCACCGGCACCGGTGGTGGCTACCTCGGCGACGAGGCGACCGACAAGATGTTCGTCGGCGACCGCTTCCCCGTCGTGGCCGGCCAGGGCACCCGCCCGGGCAAGGCCGTGCGCGACGGCGACGGCTACCGGCTGACCGGCTCGTGGGGTTTCGCCTCCGGCATCAAGCACGCCCAGTGGATCCACACCCTCGGCATCGTCGAGGACACCGGCCAGCCGCTGATCTTCGTGCTGCCCGTCGAGCAGGCCAACCTGCAGGACAACTGGGACGTCCTGGGCCTGAAGGCCACCGGCAGCATCGACTACACGATCGACGACGTGTACGTGCCGGCCGCCTTCACCCACGAGGGCACCACCGAGACCGGCGTCCGCGGCGGCTCGGTGTTCAACCTCGGGATCATGCACTTCGCGATCATCGGCCACTCGGCCTGGGCGCTCGGGGTGTCCCGCCGGATGCTCGACGACCTGGCCGAGCAGGTGCGCGCCAAGGCCGGCCGCGCCGGCACGCTGGCCGACAGCACCGCCTTCCAGGCGGCCTACGGCGAGAACGAGGCCAAGTGGCACGCCGCCCGCGCCCTGGTCTACGAGGCCTGGGCGGACGTCACGAAGACCATCGAGGCCGGCGAGAAGCTCACCCACGAGCAGCGGACCATGGTCCGGCTGGCGCTGTACAACGCCACCTGGACGGCGGAGGCGATCGCCAACTCCGTCTACAAGTCCGGTGGCACCGCGGCGCTGCGGACGGGTGCGCTGCAGCAGTTCTTCCGCGACATGCACGCCGGCACCCAGCACGTCACCTCCGGCCCGCAGGTCATCGAGGGCGCCGGCCGTGCGCTGGCCGGCCTGGCGCCGAACCACGCGTGGGTCTACATGAACCTGGTGCCGTCCACCTGACCCGGTAGCCCGCCACGACGAACGGGCCCGCCCGACCAGATCCGGTCGGGCGGGCCCGTTCGTCGTGCGGAGGGCGGGCTCAGGGGCCGAAGGCCCCGACCATCGCGCCACCGTCGACCGGGTGGACGGCGCCGGTCATGAACGACGACGCGTCGGAGGCGAGCAGCAGGGCGATGCCCTGGATCTCCTGCCGGATGCCCATCCGGCGCAGCAGCACGGTGTCGGCCCACTGCTTCTCCAGCGCCGGCTCGATCGGGCCGCGACCACCGATGTTGGTGTAGAACGGCCCGGGCGCGATGCCGTTGACCCGGATGCCGTCGGGCGCCAGGTCGACCGCCGCCTGACGGACCAGGTTGGCCAGTGCGCCCTTGGAGGCGCTGTAGCCGTAGCCGACCATGTTGTCCGCCCGGAGCCCGGCCGTGGAGACGGTCACCACGATGCTTCCCCGGCCGGCCGGGCGCATGGCCCGGGCCGCCGCCCGGACGGTGGCCAGCGTGCCCACCAGGTTCACCGCCAGCGCGCCGTCGAACGCCGACCAGTCGAGGTCGTAGAGCCGGCCCTCGGCCGAGCTGATGCCCGGACCGCCGGCGATGCCGGCGTTGGCGAACACGGCGTCCAGCCGGCCGCTCTCGGCCGCGGCGCCCCCGACGGCGTCCTCGACCTCACCGGGCCGGGACACGTCGCAGACGACCTGCTGCACGGTGCCCCCGGCCCCGGCCAGCGCCGCGGCACTGGCGGCCAGCTCCTCGGCGTCCCGGTCGAGCATCGTCACCGCGGCGCCGCACTGGAGCAGCCCCTCGGCCATCGCCAGCCCGAGGCCGCTCGCGGCACCGGTCACCAGCACGTGCCGGTCGACCATCGAGAGCCGGTCGGGCAGTGGTCGGGGGTCACGCTGGGCAGGTCCGGTCATCGGAACGCTCCTGTCATCGGGTCGCCCGCTCCCGGGCCGGTGGGCAGCCGGGTGTCGCCGGAGACGTCGACCAACACCTTGACCGCCTCGGTGGGGCGCTCGTCGAGCAGCGCGAGGGCGCCGGCCACCTCGTCGAGCGGGAAGACATGGCTGACCAGCGAGTCGGCCAGCGCGGGATGCCGGGCGACCAGGTCGGCGGCGGCCGCGAACTCGTCGCGGGTGCAGCAGCTCACGCCGAGGACGTCGAGCTCCTTGAACGGGATGGGGCCGGGGCTGGTCGGTGCCGTGGCGGAGGTCAGGCCCACGACGGCCACCCGGCCGCCGTGCCCGGCGACGTCGAGGACCGTGGGCAGCAGCGCGGCCCGCCCCGTGGTGTCGAGCACCACGTCCGGACCGTCGGGGCCGCTGTGCGCGAGCACCTGCCCGGCCAGCTCGGCGCCCTCGGCCCAGGTGACCCCGAAGCCGGCCCGGGCCAGCAGGTCCCGGCGGGCGTCGACCGGGTCGACGACGAGGACGTCGCCGCCCCGGTCGCGGGCGGCCAGCGCCGACGCCGCGCCGATCGGCCCGGCGCCGAAGACCACGACGGTGTCGCCGGGGGAGACCCGGGCCCGCGCGGCGGCGTGCACGCCGATCGACACCGGCTCGACCAGCGCGGCCTGCACGCTGCTGAGCGTGGGGGTGGCGACGGCCGCTGCCGTCGGGACGGTGAGCTGCTCCTGCAACGCGCCGTCCCGGTGCACCCCGATCAGCGCCAGGCGCCGGCACACGTTCACCCGACCCTCGCGGCACGGCCGGCAGGTGCCGCAGGCCAGCACGGGCCACACCGCGACCCGGGTGCCCACCGGTGGCCCGCTCCCGGCAGGGTCGGCGGCCGCGACGACGGCGGAGAACTCGTGCCCCTGCACGCGGGGGAGCAGGCCCTCGTGGGTGGCACCCAGGTCACCGTGCAGCAGGTGCAGGTCGGACCCGCAGATGCCGACGGCCTCGACCCGCACCACGGTCTCCCCGGCCACCGGCCCGCCCGGGCCGGGCCGGTCCTCGAGGAGGACCGAGCCCAGCCCCTGGGTGACCGCTGCCCTCATCGACCGGCGGGAACCGGCTGGGACAGGAAGGCGATCACCTCGTCGGCGACCACGTCGGGCTTCTCCTGGTACAGCGCGTGGCCGATCTCGGTCAGCACGTGCAGCTCCGCCCCGGGGATGGCGGCGGCGTACGCCTCGCTGTGCGGGCGCGGGATGATGCGGTCCTCCTCCGCGGTGATCACCAGGGTCGGCGCGCTGATCGCCTTCAGCCGGGCCGGCAGCTCCGGGTTGTGCAGGAACACGGGACCGGAAGCGGCGAAGCGCTCGACCGCGGCCATGTCGCGGGCGCCCTGGGCGGCGGCCTCGGGGGTGGGCGGCACCGACAGCACGGCCTCGGTGAGGGCCTGGTCGTGGAACAGCGCCCCGAACAGCTCCGGCGGCGTCATGGTCAGGATGTTGGCGGTCGGTGCATCGGGCAGGTGCAGCCCGGCAGGGGCCATCAGGATCAGCCGGTCGATCCGGTCCGGGACCGTGCTGGCGATCTCGGCGGCGATCCAGCCGCCGAAGGACGAGCCGACCAGGTCGAACCGGTCCAGGCCCAGGGTGTCGAAGAGGGCGACGTAGTGCTGGACGAGCAGCTCCATGGTGGCCACCTCGGGGAGCTCGTCGCTCAGCCCGAAGCCGGGGTGGTCAGGGGCGATCACGTCGAAGTGCTGGGAGAGCTGCTCGAGGTAGGGGTTCCACGCCCCGGCGCCGCCGGCGGCGTGCAGGACGACGACCGGACGGCCCGTCCCCTGGCGGAACAGGTTGATCTCCCCGGAGCCCGTCGGGACCCTGGTGGGGGTGGGGCCTGCAGCCGGAACGGTCACGCTGATCTCCGATCTCGAAGTGGTGCGGACAGCTGTCCGCCTTTACGCCCACCGTGTCGCACACCACACCCGGTGTCAATGCTGCCGCAAGGTCCCGCGACCTGCCGGTAGGAGTCGCGGTGGTCGCCGGCACCGGTCCCACGAGCGGCGTAGGGGTAGGTCGGTGCGCGCGCCCGGCGGCGCTGACCGCAAAACGGACACTTGTACGTGTGACGGTTGACACGCTCGCGGCGCGCTGTCAGGGTTCCGCCACCACCACGGCGTCAGGCGGGTGCCGGCACTCGGCCCCAGGCGCTCGTTGTGTTCCCCGACGACGAGAAGGACGCGACATGGCTCTTCGAGCGACCCGCACCCCGCGTGCCCGACGGCTGGCCCTCCCGGCGGCCGCGGTGGCCATCGGTCTGGTGACCGTCGGCTGCGCGCCCAGCTCCTCCGAGGAGGACTCCGGCTCCTCCGGCGAGGCCGGCACGGTCATCTCCGCCGACGTCCTCGACGAGCTCCGTGCCGTTGTCGAGGAGGCGGCAGCGGTTCCCGAGTTCGAGCCGCAGGGGCCGGCCTTCTCGGTCGCCCCCCTCGCCGGTCAGAAGATCCTCTCGATGCCGGTCAGCAGCCAGCTCAAGGGCTGTGACGACATGGCCCGCCAGGTCGTCGACATCGCGAAGAGCATCGGCATGCCCGACAGCACCTACTTCCAGAACGACGGCGGCCCGGCGGCCTGGGTGCAGGGCATGAACCAGGCGATCAACGGTGGCTACGACGGTGTGGCCCTGGTGTGCGGCATCGACCCGGCGTCGCTGGCCCCGCAGATGGCCGCGGCCGAGGCGGCGGGCATCGAGGTCGTGGACATGCACCTCGCCGACGTCTCCGAGCCCGCCTCCGACCTCATCGCCGCGCAGACCAACGGCGAGTTCAACCGCGCCATGGAGGTGAGCGTGGCCGCGGCGCTGGTGGAGGCCAACGGCAACCCCATCGACGCCCTGATGATCACGTCGAACGAGAACCCGCCGTCCATCGGCATGGAGCAGACGGTCAAGGACGAGTTCGCCCGGCTCTGCGGCGACGAGTGCGGCGTCGAGACGATCAACATCCCGATCACCGAGTACGCCACCAAGCTGTCCGGCGCGGTGAGCTCCGCGCTGGTGGCGAACCCGGACATCGAAGCCGTCTTCATGGCCTTCGACGCCCAGACGCCCTTCGTCGTCTCGGCGCTCAAGGCCTCCCGCACCGACGCCAAGACCTACGCCTTCGGCGCGGACGAGCCGGCCATCGAGATGATGACCGATCCGTCCAACCCGATGGGCGGCGACATGGGCCCCAGCTTCCCGTGGATGGCCTACAGCGGTGCCGACCAGCTCTTCCGGGTGATGGCCGGTGAGCCGGCGATCCCGGCGGCCGAGGCCTTCGCGCCCTACCGCATGTTCACCCCGGAGAACGCCGACGAGGCCACCCCGCCCGACTACGGCTTCGGCGACTCCTACGTGCAGGGCTACCGCGACCTCTGGCTCGACGCCCCGCCCGCCTGATCCACGGCTCCGGCGGTCCCCGCGACGCGGGGACCGCCGGACCGCTCGACCGACACACCCGTGGGACGACGGCGGATGCGCACGTCCGCCCGCGTCCCACGTCCACCCGGCAGATGGGCAGCACGGATGTCGACCACGGCACTGGAACTCCACAACATCTCGAAGGTCTTCGGTGGCACGCGCGCACTCAGCGGCGTGGACATGACCGTCCAGCACGGCGAGGTGCTGGCACTGCTGGGCGAGAACGGCTGCGGCAAGTCGACCCTGGTCAAGGTGCTGGCCGGCGTGCACGAGCCGGAGCCCGGCGGCCGGCTGGTCGTCGACGGCACCGAGGTCCCGCTCCCCATGCCGCTGGGTACCTCCAGCGACCTCGGGCTCTGCTTCGTCCACCAGGACCTCGGCCTGGCCCGCCCGCTGACGGTGCTGGAGAACCTCCTCGGTTTCGCGCAGGAGGGCGCCTCCCGGTGGAACATCCGCTGGGGCCGGGAGGTCCGCAAGGCGCGGGAGATGCTCCGCTCCTACGGCGTCCTCGTCGACCCGATGGCGGTGGTCAACCAGTTGCCCCCGGTCGACCAGGCGCTGGTCGCGATCGCCCGCGCCGCCGAGCAGCTCAAGCAGCACCGGGAACGCACCGGGGCCACCTCGTCGGTGCTCGTGCTCGACGAGCCGACGGTCTTCCTGCCCGAGGAGGAGGTCAGCTTCCTCTTCGACCTCATCCGCACGGTGGTGGCCGGTGGGTCCAGCGTCATCTTCATCTCCCACGACCTGCCCGCCGTCCGCGAGATCGCCGACCGGCTCACCGTGCTGCGGGACGGCCGGGTGGTGGCGCACGCCTCGATGAGCGACGTGACCGACGACGAGATCGTCGAACTGATCGTCGGTGCGGGCGCCGCGACGAAGACCGCCTTCGGCCACGGCGGGGGCGCGCCGACCGACCGCGCCTTCGACCGGACCCCCGGTGCCGGCCTCGACGTCCGGGGCCTGGTGGGTGGACGGCTCACCGGCCTGGACCTCGCCGTCGCGCCGGGCGAGGTGGTCGGGCTGGCCGGCCTGCTCGGCTCCGGTGCCGAGGACGCGCCGTACCTGCTCTTCGGTGCCCGGTCCGCCACCGCCGGCGAGATCACGGTGCACGGCCGCACCCTGCCGGTCGACCGGCAGCAGCCGGCGCTGGCCGTCGACGCGGGCCTGGCCCTGATCCCCGCCGACCGACGGCGCGACGCGATCGCCCCGGGGGTCTCGGTGGCCGAGAACATGATGCTGCTGGTCGTCGCGACGTTCCGGCGGCGCGGTGTCCTGCAGACCCGGCGGATGCGCGCCACCGCCGACCAGCGGGCCGACGCGCTGGACGTGCGGCCGCGCCGCACGTCGGTGCCGGTGGGCACGCTCAGCGGCGGCAACGCCCAGAAGGTCGTGCTTGCCAAGTGGCTGGAGATCTCCCCGAAGGTGCTGTTGCTGCACGAGCCCACGCAGGGCGTCGACGTGGCGGCCCGGGCCGAGATCTACCGGGTCATCAGACGCGCCACCGAGACCGGGATGTCGGTGCTGTGGGTCTCCAGCGACTTCGACGAGCTGGCCACCGTCAGCGACCGGGTGGTCGTCGTCAGCGGCGGCACCGCCGTCTCCACCGTCGAGGGCAGCGACATCACCCCCGAGGCCATCACCACGGCCGTCTACGGCGCCGCCCGGGCGACCGGGGAATCCACCATCACGACAGCGGGAGCGGCCACATCATGAGCACGACGGACGTCGCGGAGCGACGCGGGGCCGAGGGCGCCCCTGGCGAGAGCGGCACGCCGCCGACCACGAAGACCCGGGGCAGCTGGGCGGAGAAGGCGGCACTGCCGCTGGCCTGGGTGGTGCTGTTCGCCGTCTTCGCCGCGCTGAACCCCGACCGGTTCCTCTCCATGGGGAACATCTCGAACATCCTGGGCTCGCAGTCGATCCTGTTCATGCTCGCCCTGGCGGCCCTGCTGCCCTCGATGGTCGGCGACATCGACCTGTCGCTGGGCAGCATCGGCGGGCTCTCGGCCATCCTCGTCGCGGTGCTGAACGTGCAGCAGGGCGTGCCGATCGGGCTGGCCTGCCTCCTGGCCATCGGCGCCGGCGCGCTCTGCGGGGCGGCGAACGCGCTGTTCGTCGTCCGCTTCAGGACCGAGCCGTTCATCATGACGCTGGGCACCGGCACGTTCTTCGGCGGGCTGATCTTCTGGATCGCCAACTCGACCACCATCGTGGGGGTGTCCGGCACGCTCTCGGAGTGGACGTACGTGCGGGTGATCGCCGGTATCCCGATCCAGTTCTACTACTGCCTGCTCGTGATGCTGCTCATCTGGTACGTGTCCACCTACACCCCGCTGGGTGTGCGGGCGCTGTTCGTCGGGCAGTCCCGCGACGTCGCGGCGCTGAGCGGGATCAAGTCCGACCGGATCCGGTGGGGCGCGTTCGTGCTGGCCGGCGTGATCGCCGCCCTGGGGGGCATCCTCTACGTGGGCACCACCGGATCGGCCGGCCCCTCCTCGGTGGGCGCCTTCCTGCTGCCCGCCTACGCGGCGATCTTCCTGGGCGCGACCTCGATCCAGCCCGGCCGGTTCAACGCGCTGGGCACCGGGGTGGCCGTGCTCTTCCTGGCCACCGGTGTGGCCGGACTGCAGCTGCTGGGGGCGCAGGACTACGCCCAGCAGCTCTTCTACGGCGGCGCGCTGGTCGCCGCGGTGACGCTGTCCCGGTACCTGCGGCGGACCTGACCGTGGCCGAGTTCGGCTTCGGGCAGCCCCGCGGCGGGATCGTCCAGACGGCCTACGTGGTGCCCGACGTGCGCGCGGCCATCGCCGCCTGGGTGGCCGACCTCGGCGTGGGGCCGTGGTTCCTGCTGGAGCACTTCACCGGCGTCGACGCGGTGTACCGCGGCGAGCCCAGCCGGGCCGACGTGGCGATCGCGATGGCGTTCGCCGGGCACATGCAGATCGAGCTGATCCAGCCGTTGGACGACGCCCCGTCGGTCTACCGGGAGACCGTGCAGCAGCGCGGGTGGGGCTTCCACCACGTCGGCCTGGCCACCGACGACCTGGCCGCGGACGTCGCCGCCCGCGAGGCGGCCGGTGCCACGGTGGCCTTCCGGGCGGGCGTGCCCACCGGCGGAACGGTCGTCTACCTCGACGGCGGACCTGCCCTGCCCGGCTTCGTGGAGCTGATCGAGGGCACCGCCGGGATGGACGACATGTTCACCCGATACTGGCTGGCGTCGGTCGGCTGGGACGGCCGCGACCCGGTCCGCCCCTTCGGCTGACCCACCCACGAGAACCATGGAGGACGACCCGATGACCTCTCCCGCCGATGAACGGCCGGACCTGCAGACGCGTTTCCGCGAGGTGATGGCCGGCGTGGCCACGCCGGTGTCGGTGGTGACCGCCATGGGTGACGGGCTGCCGCACGGGACCACGGTGAGCGCGTTCGCCTCGCTGTCGATGGAACCGCCGATGGTGCTGGTCTCCCTCGACCGCGGCTCGGACCTGCTCGCCCTGGTCCGGGACACGCACCGCTTCGGGGTCAACGTGCTGGGAGCCGACCAGTCGGAGCTGGCGCTGGCCTTCGCCCGCAAGGGCGGGACGGGCAAGTTCAACGGCGTGCGCTGGGAGGTCGACTCCGACCTGCCGCGGCTGCCCGGCGCGCCCGGTTGGCTGGCCTGCGAGGTCGCCCAGCTCGTCGAGGGGGGCGATCACGTGGTCGCGCTGGGCACCGTCGTGGCCGCCGACACCGTGCACGGCCAGCCGCTGACCTATCACGGCCGGCTCTTCGGGACCCACGCCGCGCTCGACGGTCTCTGACCCGTCGCCGCAGGCTGCTCAGGCGCTGGCCGGGCCGGCCTCGGGACGGCGGAGCTCGACGTGCGGCCGGCTCTGCCACAGCGCCCATTCCGTGCTGACGTCGCCGGCGGTGCGGAGCAGCAGCGGTAGGTGCTCGTGGACCAGCCGGTCGGTGGAGGTCTCCGCGGCATGGACGGTGACGTTCATGGCTGCCCGGACCGCGCCGGCGCTGTCGCGCACCGGAACGGCGACCGAGCGCACCCCGGGTGCCAGCTCCTCGTCGGCCAGGGCCCAGCCCCGGGCGCGCACCTCGCTGAGCTCCGCGCGCAGTTCCTCGGCGGTGCGGGAGACGTTGGGCGGCAGCCCCGACCGGCTGGGCTCGGCCAGCGTCGCGTCGAGCTGCTCGGTGGTCAGGCCGGCGAGCAGCACCTTGCCCTGCGAGGTCTGCACCGCCGGGAACCGGGTGCCGATGTCGACCCGCAGGGCGATCAGCTTGGGCACCGCGACCCGGGCGACGTAGACGATGTCCGCCCCGTCCAGCTGGGCCATCGAGGAGGACTCCCCGGTCCGGCCGACCAGCTCCTCCAGGTGCGGGCGGGCGATGTCCCAGAGGCTGAGCGCCCCGACGTAGGCCATGCCCAGCGACAGCACCTTGGGCGTGAGCTGGAAGACGCCGCCGGTGCTGGTCACGAAACCGAGCTCCTCGAGGGTGAGCAGCAGCCGCCGGGCCGTCGGGCGCGCCAGCGAGGCGGCCGAGGCCACCTCGGTCAGCGACATGGTCCGCCGGTCCGGGTTGAAGCACGCGAGCACGTCCAGGCCGCGTGCCAGGGCCTCGACGAAGTCGGGTCCGGTACCGCGCCCTGCCATCGTTTGCGTCCCCTCGTGCTGCCGTCGTCCGTCGCGCACGAGCGTCTCACGTTCCACGCCTCCGGCCGGCATTCCGCTCGCCGGTGGACGCGCCCGCGGGGGTGGCCGGATACGTGGACGTCCAAGCATATCGGCCGTAGAGTCCGGACCAGCCGCGGACGACGGTGCCGGCCGGTGCCGGGCCGTTCCGGGGCCCCGCGCGAGGAGACGCATGGCGACCGCCCCGGACCTGCACGTGCCCACCCACCCGGTGCGCTTCGTGACCGCCGCGAGCCTCTTCGACGGGCACGATGCCGCGATCAACGTGATGCGCCGGCTGCTGCAGTCGCAGGGGGCCGAGGTGGTCCACCTGGGCCACGACCGGGGCGTGGACGCGGTGGTGCGGGCCGCGGTGGAGGAGGACGTCCAGGGCGTCGCCGTCTCCTCCTACCAGGGCGGGCACGTCGAGTACTTCAGCTACCTGGTCGAGCGGCTGGCCGCGTGCGGTGCCGGGCACGTGCAGGTCTTCGGCGGCGGCGGCGGGGTCATCGTGCCGGCCGAGATCGCCGTCCTCCGCGACCGCGGCGTGCGCATCTTCGCCCCCGAGGACGGCCAGCGGCTCGGCCTGCCGGGGATGATCAACGAGCTGGTCCGCTGCTGCGACGTCGACCTCGCCGCGCGGCCGCCGGACGTCGATGCGCTCACCGCGGGCGATCCGGCGGCGCTGGCCCGGGCGGTCACGGTGCTGGAGAGCGGGCGCTCGCCCGAGCTGGCCGCGCAGCTGCGGGCCGCCGCCGGCCGCCGTGCCGTTCCGGTGCTGGGCATCACCGGCACCGGCGGGTCGGGGAAGTCCTCGCTCACCGACGAGCTGCTCCGCCGGTTCCGGCGCGACGGCGCCGACCGGCTGCGGATCGCCGTCCTGGCCGTCGACCCGACCCGGCGTCGGGGTGGCGGGGCGCTGCTCGGTGACCGCATCCGGATGAACGCGCTCGACGGCGGCGACGGCGACCGCACCTTCTTCCGCTCGCTGGCCACCCGCTCGGCCGGCGCCCAGCTGCCCGAGCACCTCGGCGACGTGCTGGCCGCGGTGCAGGCCGCCGGGTTCGACCTGATCGTCGTGGAGACCCCGGGCATCGGGCAGGGCGACGCCGCGATCATTCCGTTCAGCGACGTCTCGCTGTACGTCATGACGCCGGAGTTCGGCGCGGCCTCGCAGCTGGAGAAGATCGACATGCTCGACTTCGCCGATGCCGTGGCGGTCAACAAGTACGAGCGGCAGGGAGCCGAGGACGCCCGCCGGGACGTCGCCCGCCAGCTGGTGCGCAACCGGGAGGCGTTCGGCACGCCCTGGGAGGAGATGCCGGTCTTCGGCACCAGCGCCGCCCGGTTCGACGACGACGGCGTCACCGCCCTGTACCAGCACCTGCGCGACCGGCTGGCCGAGCGGGGGCTGCCCGCCGTCGGCGGGGCGCTGCCGCCGGTCGACGTCCGGATCTCGACCGGGCTGACCAGCGTCGTCCCGCCGTCCCGGTCCCGGTCGCTGGCCGAGGTGGCCGAGGCCGTGCGCGACCACCACCGGCAGACCGCCGCCCAGGCCGAGCTGGCGCGCCGGCGCCAGCACCTGCAGACCGTCGCCGGCCTGCTGGACGGCGACCCGGCGGCCGGGCGGGTGCGGGCGCTGCTCGACGAGGTCGAGGACGAGGTGTCGCCGGACGTCCGGACCGCGCTGGCCGACTGGCCGGACCGGGTGGCGCGGTACTCCGGGGACGAGCTGGTCTACACCGTGCGGGGCCGGGAGATCCGCACACCGCTGGCCCGCACGACTCTCTCGGGCACCCGGGTGCCGCGGGTGGCGCTGCCCCGGACCGCCGACGCCGGCGAGCTGGTGCGCTTCCTCCGCTCGGAGAACCTGCCCGGGGAGTTCCCGTTCACCGCCGGGGTCTTCCCGTTCAAGCGGGCCGGCGAGCCACCGGCCCGGATGTTCGCCGGTGAGGGCGACGCGTTCCGCACCAACCGGCGGTTCCGGGTGCTGGCCGCGGGCAACGAGGCCACCCGGCTGTCGACGGCGTTCGACTCGGTGACCCTCTACGGCCGCGACCCCGACCGCCGCCCGGACGTGTACGGCAAGGTCGGCACCTCCGGGGTCTCCATCGCCACGCTGGACGACATGGCCGAGCTCTACCGCGGGTTCGACCTGTGCGCGCCCACCACCTCGGTGTCGATGACGATCAACGGGCCCGCCCCCACGGTGTTGGCGATGTTCCTGAACACCGCGATCGACCAGGGGCTGGACGCCTTCCGGGCCGAGCAGGAACGCGAGCCGGACGCGGCCGAGGCCGGCGAGGTCCGCGACCGGGTGCTGGCCGGCGTCCGCGGCACCGTGCAGGCCGACATCCTCAAGGAGGACCAGGGCCAGAACACCTGCATCTTCAGCACCGAGTTCTCGCTGCGGTGCATGGCCGACGTGCAGCAGTGGTTCATCGACCACCGGGTGCGGAACTTCTACTCGGTCTCGATCTCCGGATACCACATCGCCGAGGCCGGGGCGAACCCGATCAGCCAGCTCGCCTTCACCCTCGCCAACGGCCTGACCTACGTCGAGGCGTACCTGGCCCGCGGCATGCACGTCGACGACTTCGCGCCCAACCTGTCGTTCTTCTTCTCCAACGGGATGGACGCCGAGTACACGGTGATCGGCCGGGTGGCCCGGCGGATCTGGGCGATCGCGCTGCGCGACCGCTACGGCGCGAACACCCGGTCGCAGCAGCTGAAGTACCACGTGCAGACCTCGGGCCGGTCGCTGCACGCGCAGGAAATGGACTTCAACGACATCCGCACCACCCTGCAGGCGCTGTGCGCGGTGTACGACAACGCCAGCAGCCTGCACACCAACGCCTACGACGAGGCGGTGACCACGCCCAGCGAGCAGTCCGTGCGCCGGGCGCTGGCCATCCAGGTGATCATCGACCGGGAATGGGGGCTGGCCGGCAACGAGAACCCGCTGCAGGGCTCGGCCGTGGTCGAGGAGCTCACCGACCTGGTCGAGGAGGCGGTGCTGGCCGAGTTCGACCGGATCGCCGAGCGCGGGGGAGTGCTCGGCGCGATGGAGACCGGCTACCAGCGCGGCCGGATCCAGGACGAGTCGATGCGCTACGAGCACCGCAAGCACGACGGCAGCCTGCCCATCGTCGGGGTGAACACCTTCCTCGACCCGCACCGCGACGAGCAGCCGCCCGCGCCGGTCGAGCTCGCCCGGGCCACGGCGGCGGAGAAGGAGTCGCAGCTGGCCCGGCTGGCCGACTTCCAGGCCCGGCACGCCGCCGATGCGCCCGGGGCCCTGGCCCGGCTGCAGGAGGCCGCGACATCCGGCGGGAACGTGTTCGACGCCCTGATGGACGCCGTCCGGTACTGCTCGCTGGGGCAGATCACCGAGGCGTTCTTCGAGGTCGGCGGGCAGTACCGGCGGAGCGTGTGATGAAGGACCACTCCGGTCCTCGGCCCCGGCCAGAGGCTCGCCGCGAGCCTGCGAGCGGTGAGGAGGGCGGGGTCCTTCGACTGCAGGGTGGCCGTTCCAGCACCTCACCTCTGCTGGCGTTCGACCCGGTCGCCGAGGCGACCCGGCAGTGGCGGGAGCACGGCTGGGCCGACGCCGCCGACGGCATGGCGACCGTGACGTCGCTGATGCGGGCCCAGGCGATCGTGCAGGCGCGGGTGGACGACGTGCTGCGGCCGCTGCAGCTCAGCTTCGCCCGCTACGAGCTGCTGGTGCTGCTGTCGTTCACCCGCCGCGGGTCCCTGCCGATGGCGAAGGCCGGCGCGCGCCTGCAGGTGCACCCGGCGAGCGTCACCAACGCCGCCGGCCGGCTGGAGGCCGCCGGACTGGTGGTCCGTTGTCCGCACCCCGACGACGGGCGGGCGGTGCTGGTCGAGATCACCGACGCCGGGCGCGCGGTCGCCGCGGAGGCCACCGGCCGGCTCAACCGCGAGGTGTTCAGCTCCCCGGACCTGGGCGGCGGACGGGCGGCGGAACTGGTCGCCATCCTGCGCGACCTGCGCCGGGCGGCCGGCGACTTCGCATGAGGGGCCAAAGTCGCGACTTCGGCCCCCTGCGGGATGATCTGGGGACGGCGGTCGCGCTGCCCCGGCCACCGCGGCGGGTGGTGTCGCTGGTGCCCTCGCTGACCGAGGCGCTGGCCGTCACGGTGCCCGAGCGGCTGGTCGGCGCCACCGACTGGTGCAGCCATCCGGCCGGGTTGGCCGTGACGCGGGTGCGCGGGACGAAGAACCCCGACCGGGCCGCGATCGCCGCGCGCCGGCCCGACCTCGTGGTGGCCAACCAGGAGGAGAACCGCCGGCTGGACGTCGAGCGGCTGCGCGCGGCCGGCATTCCGGTGTGGGTGACCGTCGTGGAGTCGCTGGACCAGGCGCTCGCGTCGCTGCGCCGGCTGTTCGCCGACGTCCTCGGTGTCGGGGAGCCGGCCTGGCTCGCGGCCGCCGCGGCCGGCTGGGCGGAGCCGCCGGCCGGCCCGCGGCTGCGCGTCGCGGTCCCGGTCTGGCGCGACCCGTGGATGGTGGTCGGCGCGCGCACCTTCACCGGCGACCTGCTCGCCCGGCTCGGGCTGGACAACGTGTTCGCCGGGCACGCCGAGCGGTACCCGCGGCTGGAGCTGGACGCCGTGCGCGCCGCCGGTCCCGAGCTCGTGCTGCTGCCCGACGAGCCCTACCGGTTCACCGCCGACGACGGCCCCGAGGCGTTCGGCGGCCTGCCGGTCGCGCTGGTGCCCGGCCGGGAGCTGACCTGGTACGGGCCGTCGCTGGCTTCCGCCCGGGGCACGCTCCTGGACGCGGTCCGGGCGGCCGGCGGCTGAGGCCGGCCGCTCCACCTGGCACCCGGCTCCGGTGGCGGGGAAGGTGGCGACATGAAGCGTGCCGTCCCGACCGGCGTGGCCGCCGCCCTCGCCGCGCTGGGTGCCCTCGCCACCCGCGACCTGGTGCAGCGCGACCACGCCCTGCTGCGCAACTTTCCCGTTCTCGGGCACGCCCGGTATCTCATCGAGTCGATCGGGCCGGAGCTGCGGCAGTACCTGGTGGCCGGCAACAACGAGGAACGCCCGTTCACCCGCGACCAGCGCCGCTGGGTCTACGCCTCGGCCAAGAAGGAGAACAACTACTTCGGCTTCGGCACCGACAACGATCTCGAGTACACCGCCGGCTACCCGGTGATCAAGCACGCCACGTTCGGCCGGGCCGTCCCGGCCACCGCGGTCCAGACCGGCCACGACGTCGAACTGCCCGGCGCCAAGGTCCTCGGCGGCGCCCGTGGTCGGCGGCTGGCGTTCCGGCCGCCGTCGGTCGTCAACATCTCGGCGATGAGCTACGGGTCGCTGTCCGGGGCCGCCGTGGAGGCGCTCAACCGGGGGGCGGCGCTGGCCGGGTGCCTGCACAACACCGGCGAGGGCGGCCTGTCGGTGCACCACCGGCACGGCGGGGAGCTGGTCTTCCAGATCGGCACCGCCTACTTCGGCTGCCGCGACGAGCACGGCCGCTTCGACCTCGCCCGGTTGAAGGACCTGGTCGCCGGCGCGCCGGTCCGGGCGCTGGAGATCAAGCTCAGCCAGGGCGCCAAGCCCGGCCTGGGCGGCGTGCTCCCCGGCGCCAAGGTCTCCGCCGAGATCGCCGCCACCCGGGGGGTGCCCGAGGGCCGCGACTGCATCAGCCCGTCCCGGCACGCCGAGTTCTCCGATCCCGACAGCCTGCTCGACTGGGTCGAGCTGCTCGCCGCCGAGACCGGCCTGCCGGTCGGCATCAAGTCCGCGGTCGGTGACCTCGGGTTCTGGGACGAGCTCACCGCGCTGATGGACACCACCGGCCGCGGCGTCGACTTCGTGACGGTGGACGGTGGCGAGGGCGGCACCGGTGCCGCACCGATGATCTTCACCGACTCGGTGTCGCTGCCCTTCCAGCTCGGCTTCGCCCGGGTCTACTCCACCTTCGCCCGCCGCGGCCTGCACGAGCAGGTCACCTTCATCGGCGCCGGGAAGCTCGGGCTGCCCGACAACGCCGTCGTCGCGTTCGCGCTGGGCTGCGACATGGTGAACGTGGCCCGGGAGGCCATGCTGGCCATCGGCTGCATCCAGGCGCAGAAGTGCCACACCGACACCTGCCCCACCGGCGTCGCCACCCAGAACGCCTGGCTCACCCGCGGCCTGGACCCGGCGCTCAAGTCCGTCCGGGCGGCCAACTACGTCAAGACCCTGCGCCGCGACCTCGTCAAGGTCGCCGAGGCCTGCGGTGTCGAGCACCCCGGCCTGATCGCCAGCGGCGCCGTGGAGGTGCTGGACGGCCGGACGGCGGCCACGCCGCTGCACGAGGTGTACGGCTACGAATCCGGCTGGGGGCTGCCGTCGGCCGCCGACCAGGCCGAGATCGCCCGGCTGATGACCCCGGAGGCACCCGAGGGCGGCAGCGCACCACCGTCCGCGACAGCGACCTGAGCCCGCCGGCGGGGTTTGACCGGCCGCTCCCGACGGCACTCACCGGACATGCGCGCAGTCGTCTTCCAGTCCAACGGTGGTCCCGAGGTCCTCGAGTACACCGAGGCGCCCGATCCGCAGCCCGGAGCGGGCCGGGTGGTCGTCGAGGTCGCGGCCGCCGGGGTGAACTACATGGACGTCTACGAGCGGGAGGGGCGTGGCTACGGCTCCACCCCGCCGGCCGTGCCGGGCGCCGAGGGTGCCGGCACGATCGCCGGAACCGGGCAGCGGGTCGCCTGGATGAACGTCCCCGGCAGCTACGCCGAGCGGCTGTCCGCCCCCGAGGAGCTGCTCGTCCCGGTACCCGACGGCATCGACCTGGACGTCGCGGCCGCGGCCCTGCTGCAGGGGCTCACCGCGCACTACCTGGCGTCGGACTCGTACCCGGTGGAGCCCGGCGACTGGGTGCTCGTCCACGCCGGGGCCGGCGGCGTCGGCCTGCTGCTCACGCAGATCGTGGTCGCCCGGGGCGGCCGGGTCATCGCGACCACGTCCACCCCCGAGAAGGCGGAACTGGCGCGCGGGGCCGGTGCGGAGGAGGTGATCGGGTACGAGTCGTTCGCCGAGCGGGCCCGGGAGATCACCGGCGGCGAGGGCGTCGCCGCGGTCTACGACGGCGTCGGCCGGACGACGTTCCTCGAGGGGCTGACCGCGCTGCGGCCATGCGGCAGCATGATCGTCTTCGGCGCGGCCAGCGGCCCGCCGGAACCGGTCGACGTCTCGCTGCTCGCCGCCCGTGGGTCGCTGTACGTCCAGCGGCCCACCCTGAAGACCTACGCCCGCTCCGCCCCGCTCCTGCAGACCCGGGCGCGGGAGGTGCTGGACCTGATCGCCACCGGCCGCCTCGACGTCCGGATCGGGGCGCGGTACCCGCTGGCCGAGGCCCGTTCGGCGCACCAGGACCTCGAGGCGCGCCGCACGACCGGCAAGCTGCTGCTCGTTCCGTAGGACGCCGGATCGGGCCGGTGGGTGCAGGCGCCCGCCGGCAGACGGCAGGATGATGCGAGGCTTGGTACCGGGTGTGAGCCCGGGAGCGCCGGGAACGGCCGTCGACATCGATCAGTGCAGGAGAAGCAACATGCCGCAGGGCACGGTGAAGTGGTTCAACGCCGACAAGGGCTTCGGGTTCATCGGACCCGACGACGGGGGCGAGGACGTCTTCGTCCACTTCTCCGCGATCGCCGACTCCGGTGGGTACCGCAGCCTGGACGAGGGCCAGCGGGTGGAGTACGAGGCCAGCCCCGGCCAGCGCGGGCTGCAGGCCGACTCCGTGGTGTCCCTGGGCGGTGGGGGCGGCCGGGCCCCGGCACGCGACGAGCGGGGACGGGACGACCGGGGGCGGGACGACCGGGGGCGGGGCCGGGACGACCGCGGCGGCCGGGACGCATGGCGCGACGAATCCCGCGGCGGCGGGCGCGACCAGGGCCGTGGGCCCTCCTCCGGTGGTGGCCAGCAGGGCACGGTGAAGTGGTTCAACGCCGACAAGGGCTTCGGATTCATCGAGCCCGACGACGGTGGGCAGGACGTGTTCGTGCACTTCTCCGCGATCGCCTCCGGTGGCTACCGCAGCCTGGAGGAGGGGCAGCGGGTGGAGTTCGAGTCCCGCCCCGGTGACCGGGGCCTGCAGGCCGACAACGTGGTGCCGATCGGTGGCGGTGGCGGCTCCCGGGACGAGTACCAGCGCGACGAGTACCGCCGGGACGACCGCGACCGGGACGGGTACCGCCGGGACGACCGGGGCCGCGACGACGTCCGCGGGAGCGGACGCGACCGGGGCCCGTCGGCCGGCGGCGGGTCGTCCCCCGGCGGCGGCTCGCAGGGCACGGTGAAGTGGTTCAACGCCGAGAAGGGCTTCGGCTTCATCGAGCCCGACGACGGTGGGCAGGACGTGTTCGTGCACTTCTCCGCGATCGCCTCCGGCGGTTACCGCAGCCTGGAGGAGGGCCAGCGGGTCTCCTACGACGCCAGCCCGGGGGAGCGCGGCCTGCAGGCCGATCACGTCGAGCCGCAGTGACCTGCTGAGGACGTCCCGCCGGTGACCCGACCGCGGTCGGGTCACCGGCGGGACGGAGCCGGCCGGTCAGACCGGGCGGGCCAGCAGCTCCTGCAAAGCCCCGTCGATGAACTCGTTGTCGGCGGGGTTCAGGCCCAGGCCGCCGAAGTGCCCGTAGATGGTGGGGATGACCCGCACCTCGCCGTCCGGGATGAACTGCGACGCCCACTCCTCGTCCTCCGGCGGGAAGTACAGGTCGGTCCGCGCCGGCATGGCCAGCAGCGGGCAGCGGATGGAGCGGAGCGCGGCCTCGGTGTCGCCGTCGAACCCGGGGGTCTGCCCGACGTCGCCGTGCTCCCAGGTCCAGAGCATGCCCAGCAGGTCGTTGGGGTCGCGCTCGTCGAGCCAATACCCCTCCCAGAACCCGACGAGGAAGTCCTCGAGCGAGGAGAAGCCGAGCTTCCGGTACTCGCGCTCCCAGTAGAAGGCCTGGGACAGGCCCCAGCCGGCGTAGATCCGGGCGAACGCGCGCAGCCCGACGGTGGGCAGCGCACCGGGGGAGTAGCGCCCGCCGTCGAACACCGGGTCGGCCGTCAGCGCCGCGCGCAGGCTCTTCAGGAACACCTGGTTGTGCTCGCTGGTGACCGACGAGCCGACGATCGGTGCCGCCCGCTTGACCATCTCGGGGTGGCTGACCGCCCACTGGTAGGTCTGCCCCGCGCCCATCGACGACCCGAGCACCAGCTCCAGGGACTCGATGCCCCACTTCTCCGTGAGCAGCCGGTGCTGCACCTCGACCTGGTCGTAGAAGGTCACGTGCGGGAAGTTCGGCCCGTCGTAGGGCGGCGGGGTGTTGCTCGGCGACGTCGACAGGCCGTTGTTCAGCTGGTTCGGGACGACGATGAAGTACTTCTCCGGGTCCAGCGCCTTGCCGGCGCCGACCGTCCAGTCGTTGGCGTCGTGCCAGGCGCTGTACCAGGTGGGGTGCACGATCACGTTGGACCGGTCGGCGTTCAGCGTGCCGTACGTCTTGTAGGCCAGCTGCGCGCCGCGCAGGGTCGCGCCGCCCTGGAGGACGACGTCCCCCAGGGCGAAGAGCTCGTGGTCGGTGGGCCGGGGCATGCGTGCTCCTGTGGCTCGGGGACTGGTCAGGCAGGCTGGACGGCGGTCTCGTCGAGCAGTTCGACGGAATCGCCGAGGGCGACCTCGCCCGGCTGCTCCACGGTGGCGTACATGCCGAGGATGACCGCGCCGTTGTCGGGGAGGTGGGCGACCGGGGTGCTGAGGTCGGTGGCGAGCTCGCCGCGGTACCGCACGATCGCCTTCAGTGTGTTGAAGTCGACCGCCCCGCTCTCGGGGCTCTCGTTCGTGACCACGCAGCGCGGCACCGGGCCGACCACCTGCACGGTCGCGCCGCCGATCCGCAGGCGCCGGCCGGCCCAGGTGTCCTCCTCGTGCACGTCGCAGCCATCCACCTCGACCAGCATCCGGAACCGGCGGTGGTCCAGGCGCTCGCCGTCGGGGGTGACGCTGCGCAGGTGCTCGATGGTCGCCGAGGAGATCAGCGTGACCGGGTGCACGTCGACCGCGTCGCCGGGGCGGTCGGCCGCGACCAGGTGCACCTCCTCACCGACGAAGTCCGACAGCGCCGCCGACCAGGGCCCCGACACGAGGTGCCCGTCGACGTCACGGCCGTAGAAGTTCGTGCACACCGCCTCGCCGAGGTCGGCGGCCCGGCCCTCGACGGGCGGACGGTCGGGGAACCGCAGGGTCAGGTGCGCAGCGGCGGGGTCGAACTCCGCGGTGAGGCGCACGAGCGGGCCGTGCTGCTTGCCGTTGAAGAGCCGCCGCTGGGCGTCCACGAGGTGGAAGCGCCGGTTCTCCAGCACTCCGTTGTCGGTGACCGTCACGGTCTGCGGATGGTGCAGGGCGGTGCCCTTGACCGGGGTGGTCGAGAGGCGGGAGACGAGCGGCATGGCCCTCCGTCCGGTGCGGGTACTGGTGCTGTGGACCGTAGCCGGGGCCGGGTGGCCCCGCTGTTCGGTCAGTGCCGGTGGGCGCCGCGACCGGGCAGCCGCCGCCCTGCGGGCGGGCCGGTGACCACCGGCTCACCGCTGCGCGCGCGGTCCACCCGCGCGCGGTCGGCCCGCCCGGCGTCGCGCAGCACCCCGGTGGCGACGGAGCCCACTCCCACCCGGTAGCGGCGCTGCGCCGCTCCGTCGCAGGCCGGGCACGCCGCCGTCGATGCGGCCTCGCGCATGTCGCGGTGCAGGTCGAAGGGGCCGCACCGGGGGCAGGAGAACTCGTACAGCGGCATGCGGTGCCTTCTCTCGGGACGTCGGGAGGAACGTGGTCCGGGGCGGGGCACGCCCGCCCCGGACCACGGGTCGGTGGATCGGTGGGTCAGTCGGCCGTCAGGTCCCGGCCTCCTCCGGCGCCGGGCAGGATGTTCCGGTCGAAGATCGACAACGGGATGCTGATCGACACCGCGCTGTTCGGGATGTCGACCACGCCGCCGATCCGGCCGTCGATGGGTGCCGCTCCCAGGAACAGGTAGGCCTGCTCGAAGGTCCAGTCCATCGCCGGCATCAGGAAGTTGATGGCGTTGAGGCAGGCCTGGCGGTAGGCGACGGTGGCGTTCATGTAGTAGTTCCGGCCGTCCTCGACGCTGATGCCCTCGAAGGTGATGAACTCCGAGTAGTTCGGCCCGACCCGGCCGGGCTTGAAGAACGGCATCGACTGCTTGTACCGGTCCATCCCGCCCTTGATCAGATCGAAGTGCAGGTCGATGAACCCGGGCATCTCGATCGCGCCGCAGAAGGTGATCTCGCCGTCGCCCTGAGCGAAGTGCAGGTCACCGATGGAGAACTTCGCCCCGGGCACGTACACCGGCATGTAGACCCGGCTGCCCACGCCGAGGTCCTTGATGTCGACGTTGCCACCGTGCTCCCGCGGCGGGATGGTGCGGCAGGCCTCGGCGGCCGCCCGCTCCAGGTCCGCGCCGCTCAACGTCCCGAGCAGGGCGTCCTTGGACAACGGCGGCAGGGCGAGCGCGGGGACCTGCGGCGTGCCGGGGACGTCCCCCTCGTGCGCGGGGATGTCGCCGGTGACCCGGTCGGGGTTCTGGTCGATCAGCGCCTGCTCCCGCCGGTTCCACTCCGCCAGCAGGTCGGGCGAGGGCGCGCAGCCGAAGAGGCCCGGGTGGGAGTTGCCGATGAACCGGACCCCGGGGACGTGCCGGCTGCTGGTCCAGATCCCGTCGAGGTCCCAGATCGCCTTGGACGCCTGGGGGGAGTAGTCGGTGAGGAACCCGCCGCCGTTCTCCTTGGCGAAGATGCCCGTGTAGCCCCACTCCTGCTCCTGGAAGGGGCCGATGTCGACGATGTCGACGACCAGCAGGTCACCGGGTTCGGCGCCCTCGATGGCGATCGGCCCACTGAGCATGTGGCACGGGTCGATGTTCATGTCGCGGATGTCATCGGCGTCGTCGGTGTTGCGGACCTGATCGTCGGTCCAGTCCTTGCACTCGATCCGGTAGGTCCCGCCGGGGGCCACGGTGTTGGCCGGGGGGATGTCGGGGTGCCAGCGGTTGTGGCCGGGCACCGCCTGGTCGCGCATCGACACGCTCAGGTCGCGGTTGATCTCGAAGATCACTTCGGGCACGGGAACTCCTCAGGTCTGTGCGGGTGGGGGTGGACGGACGGGCATGCTCAGAAGCTCGACCGGGGAACGCCCATGCCGGGATCGATCCGGGCCGGCCCGGACGCCGACGGCGCGACGTCGAAGTCGAAGATCCCGGTCGGGAGGTAGACGGTGGAGCAGGAGTTGGGGATGTCGACCACCCCGGACAGCCGGCCCTCGATCGGTGCGGCGCCGAGGATCATGTACGCCTGCTCCGGGGAGTAGCCGAACTTCGTCAGGTAGTCGATCGCGTGCAGGCAGGCGCGCTGGTAGGACAGGTGGGAGTCCAGGTAGCGCTGCTCGTCGTCCAGGGTCACCGACGTTCCGGAGAAGGCCAGCCACTTCTCGTACCGTGGGTCGACGTTGCCCGGCATGAAGATGGCGTTCTCGCTGACCCCGTAGGTCTCCATGCCGCCCTTGATCAGGTCGACGTGCAGGTCGATGAAGCCACCCATCTCGATGGCGCCGCAGAAGGTGATCTCGCCGTCGCCCTGGGAGAAGTGCAGGTCGCCCACCGAGAGCTTCGCGCTCGGCACGAACACCGGGTAGAAGATCCGGCTGCCCTTGGTCAGGTTCTTGATGTCCTGGTTGCCGCCGTTCTCCCGGGGCGGAGCGGTGCGGGCGGCCTCGCCGGCGACCCGGTCGAACTCCGCACCCTCCAGCCCGCCGAGGATGGCGTCCTGGGGGAGGGGCGGCAGGGCCAGCGGTGGCACCCGGTCGGGGTCGGTGGCGATGAGGGCGCCCTCCCGCCGGTTCCAGCGGGCCAGCAGGTCCGCCGAGGGCGCGGTGCCCATCAGGCCGGGGTGCACGATCCCGGTGAAGGAGACGCCGGGGACGTGCCGGGACGTCGCGGTCTGCCCGGAGAAGTCCCAGATCACCTTGTAGGCGTCCGGGAACTGGTCGGTGAGGAACCCCCCGCCGTTCTGCTTGGCGAAGATGCCCGTGTACCCCCACCCCTGTCCGGCCAGCGGGCCGGCGTCCTCCTGCGGAATCGGTCCCACGTCCAGGATGTCGACGATCAGCAGGTCGCCGGGCTCGGCGCCCTCCACCGCGAAGGGGCCGCTGAGCACGTGGACCGTCGACAGCGGTGCGTCCCGGATGTCGTCGGCCGAGTCGTCGTTGTGGATGGCCCCGTCGAACCACTCGCGGCAATCCACCCGGAAGCTGTCGCCGGGACGGACGGTCACCTGGGCGGGGATGTCGGGGTGCCAGCGGTTGTGGCCCAGGTGCTGCTGATCGGTGAACTTCTTGCTGGAGTCGAGGGGGAAGACGAGGTCGGGCATGGCGGGGTCTCCGTTCGGGGATGGACGGGATCACGAGGCCGGTCGACGGGCTCCGGTGTGACGGGCTGCGGTCACCTCCCCGCGTCGGCGTTCGGGCGCTGCGGAGGGGGGTCGGTGCGCACGTCACCAGGCCGGTCCGGCCGCACCTCCGTGCCACGGGCGCGCGGTGCTTCAGGGGCGCCGGCCGGAACGGGCGCCGCCGGCGGCACCCCGGGCTCCGGGTGCCCGCGGAAGCGGGGGTAGAGAACCGCCAGCGCGATGACGCCCAGGACGGCCAGCGCGATGGCCCACGTGGTCGTGTAGTCCACCCAGACGCCGGTGAGCAGCAGGAACGCCGGGATCGCGCCGGTGACCACGCCACAGAGCAGGCAGAACGCACCGGTGAACCGGGTGTACTGCTCCTGCTTGAGGCCGAGGACGACGAAGAACAGCGCCCACAGCACTGCCCAGTAGAGCCAGATGACGCCGAATGCCGGGTCGTCGAACCGGCCGAAGTTCAGCCCGGCGTAGACCAGCGCGCAGCAGGCCACGAACGCGGAGAACCAGCCGACTCCGGTGCCGTCCAGGTTGGCGAGCAGGTTGAACGCGACGTACAGGTAGGTGAAGCCGAACAGGTAGAGACCGCCGGCCGAGAGGATGACATCGGGGTCACCGCCGGAGGTGAAGATGAGGTACGTGGGTGTGATCACCTGGAGCGCACCCACGAAGATGTTCATCGGGGCCGCTGCCCGGGCCTCCACCAGCCCCAGCAGCATCAGCCCGTTGATCGCCAGCACCGCTCCCACGTACAGAAGCCCGACATTGCCCATCTGGGTTCATCTCCTCGATCACCGATGGAGCTGGGTTGGTCCCCGTGAACGGCCGTGCACGTCGGTCAGGGGCGCGGCAGGCGCGCCAGGGCGGGGTTGCGCGGGAGCGCCGCAGCCGACGGGTGCCGGGCCGGCGGCCCGGACACCACCGCGGGTTCGTCGCGGCTCTGCTCGGTGCGGTCGAGAAGGGCCCGGCGCACCGGCGACCCGAACGAGAGCCGGGGGGCGGTGAACACGCGGGCGGCGTCCGCTCCGCAGGCGGGGCAGCGAACCGTCGCCGGCGCACTGCCCATCGCGCAGCGGGTCTCGGTCGGACCGTGGTCGGGGCAGCGGTACTGGTAGACGGCCATGTCGCACCTCCGGATGCACCGGCGGAGGGGCTTTCGACCCTCCTGGATCAGCCGACCCTGGCCCTGGCCCGAGTCGGCGGTCAAGCCGCGGCAGGTCCTCGGCGCCGGACCAGCGGGCGTTCTCCGCAGGACCATCGGCGCGCCGTCACCGACCGGGTGGGAGCCACCCGGCATGTCGGCTGGATCGACCCGATATCGGCCGTAATGCGGCGCCGCCGGGTCGGTCGGGAGCCGCTTGACGGTTCGCCGTCCGGGCCGGGACGGTGAACGGCGTCCACCGCTGCCCACCCGGGGAGGGTTCAGCTGGAGCGGCCCGTCGCGTGCGGAGTGGTGGCGAACCTGGCGGCCGGGACGCTGTTCGGCTGGAGCCTGGTGGCCGAGCAGGCGACCGCGGACGTGGGCGCACCGGGCTCCGCCGGTGCCGCCGTCTTCGCGGCCGCGATCGCCGTGTTCACCGTGGCGCTGCTGACGACCGGCCGTGCCCTGCGCACGGTGGGGCCCCGCCGGCTGCTCGGCGGTGCGGCCGGCGCGGCCGCCGCCGGCCTCGGCGTGGCGGCGACGGGACACCACCCGCTGGCGCTGTGGGCCGGTATCGCGCTGCTGTTCGGTGCCGCGAGCGGGGTCGGCTACGGCGTCGCGGTCGGGCTCGCCGCCCGGTCGCCCGCCCCCCGCCGGGGAACGGCGACCGGCCTCGTCGTCGCCGCCTACGCCGCCGGGCCGGTGCTGCTGGGAGTGCTGGCGCCCGCTGCGCTCGCCGCGGCCGGCTGGCGGACCTGCCTGGCCGTGCTGTCGGTGGTGGTCGGTGGGCTGCTGGCCGCGGCGGCGCTGCTCGCTCCACCGGACCGGACGGCGCAGCGCGGCCGGCCGGCGGCCGGGCCGCCGCCGCGGCGCACCGTCGTCCTGCTCTGGGTGCTCTTCGCCGGCGGATCCGCACCCGGACTGCTGCTGTTCGCCATGGCCGCCCCCGTCGCCACCGGCCGCGGGCTGACCGCGGGCGCGGCCGGGGTGGCCGTCTCGCTGCTGGCCGCCGGGAACCTGGCCGGGCGGCTGGCCGCCGGCTGGTGGTCCGACCGGGTCGGCCGGGTACCCGCCCTGGCGACGGCGCTGGGGGTCGCCGCGGTCTCGGTGGCCGGTCTCGGGAGCCCGACGGCCCCGGAGGTGGTCCTCGGGTCGTTCACCGGCACGGGCCTGGCCTACGGGGCGGTGTCCGCGCTGGTGCCGGCGGTCACCGCCGACCGGGTCGGGGCCGGTGCCTTTCCCCGGGCCTACGGCCGGGTGTTCACCGCCTGGGGGTGTGCGGGCCTCGTGGCACCGCTGGCCGGAGGAGCGCTTCCCGGTACCGACGAGCTCGGCCTCGTGCTGGTCGCCGCGGTGGCCCTGGTCCCGGCGGCGGTCGCGCTGCGCATGCTCGCACCGGGTCGGTCGCCGTCCGGGGCCGGAGGTGGGGCAGGGCCGTGACCGCCCGGAAGGTCACAGCGCGCGCAGGATGTCCTCCACGCGTTCCTTGGCGTCGCCGAACAGCATGGCGCTGTTGGACCGGAAGAACAGCGGGTTCTGCACACCGGCGTAGCCGGTGTTCATCGACCGCTTGAACACCACGACGTCCTCGGCCTCCCAGACGTGCAGTACCGGCATGCCGGCGATCGGGCTGCCCGGGTCGTCGAGGGCGGCGGGGTTGACGGTGTCGTTGGCGCCGATGACCAGGACGACGGAGGTGTCGGGGAAGTCGTCGTTGATCTCGTCCATCTCCAGGACGACGTCGTAGGGCACCTTCGCCTCGGCCAGCAGCACGTTCATGTGCCCGGGCAGCCGGCCGGCGACCGGGTGGATGCCGAACCGCACCGGCACGCCCAGCTCGCGCAGCCGGCGGGTCAGTTCGGCGACCGGGTACTGCGCCTGCGCGACCGCCATGCCGTATCCGGGGGTGATGACCACCGAGGTGGCCTCCTTGAGCAGCTGCGCGGTGTCCGCGGCGCTGATCTCGCGGTGCTCGCCGTGGTCGACGTCACCGGCGGCGCTGCCCTCGTTGCCGAAGCCGCCGGCGATGACCGACAGGAACGACCGGTTCATCGCCCGGCACATCACGTAGGACAGGTAGGCACCGGACGACCCGACCAGCGCGCCGGTGACGATGAGCAGGTCGTTGCCGAGTAGGAAGCCCGAGGCCGCGGCCGCCCAGCCGGAGTAGCTGTTGAGCATCGACACGACCACGGGCATGTCGCCGCCGCCGATCGAGGCGACCAGGTGCCAGCCCAGGGCCAGGGCGAGCACCGTGACGGCGGCGAGCAGGCCCAGGCCCGGCTCGAGGACGAAGAGCACGGTCAGGACGGCGAACGCCGCCAGTGCGCCGAGGTTGAGCAGGTTCCGGCCGGGAAGCACCAGGGGGTTGGACCGGATGCGGGCCGACAACTTGAGGAAGGCGACGATCGAGCCGGTGAACGTCACCGCGCCGATGAAGACGCCGATCACGACCTCGGCGGAGTGGATGCCCAGCAGTCCGGGGGCCACCTCGGTCTGCTCGCCCGGGCGGGCCTCGACCGACAGGTAGCCGTTCCAGCCGACGAGCACGGCGGCCAGGCCGACGAAGCTGTGCAGGATCGCGATGAGCTCGGGCATGCCGGTCATCTGGACCAGGCGGGCCCGCCACAGCCCGATCGCGGCGCCGACGCCCATGGCGCCGGCCAGCAGGGCCAGCCCGGTGCCGCTGCTGCTGCGCGCGGCCAGCGTGACGGTCGCGGCCAGCGCCACCGCCATGCCGGCCATGCCGAAGGCGTTGCCGGCCCGGGCCGACTCGTGCCGGGACAGCCCGGCCAGGCTGAGGATGAACAGCAGCGCCGCGACGACGTACGCCGCCTGGACGGCGGACTCGACAGACACCGGTTCAGCCCCTCGTGAACATGCCGAGCATGCGGCGGGTCACGGCGAACCCGCCGAACACGTTGATGCTGGCCACCAGCACCGCGACGGTGGCGAGCGTGGTGACGACGGCGTCACCGTGCCCGACCTGCAGGAGCGCGCCGACCACGATGATCCCGGAGATCGCGTTGGTGACCGACATCAGCGGGGTGTGCAGGGCGTGATGGACGTGCCCGATGACGTAGAAGCCGATCACGATCGCGAGTGAGAAGACCGTGAGATGCCCGCGCAGGTCCGCCGGGGACAGCGCGGTGAGCACGAACAGCAGCACTGCCCCCACCCCGGCCAGGGCGGCCCGGCGGGCCGGCGACGGCGCCGCCTTCGGAGCCGCGGGCGTGACCGACGCGGCCGGTGAGGATGCCGGTGGCGTGGCCGACACCGGTACGGGCGGAGGTGGCCAGGTCATCTCGCCGCGGTGCACCACGGTCATCGCGCGCTGCACCACGTCGTCCTGGTCGAGCACGAGCCGGCCGTCCTTGCCCGGTGTCAGGAGCTTCAGCAGGTTGACCAGGTTGGTGGCGTAGAGCTGGGAGGCCTGCGCCGGCAGCCGGCCGGGCAGGTCGGTGTAGCCGATGATCGACACGCCGTTGCCGGTGACCACCACCTCGTCGGCGACGGTGCCGGCCACGTTGCCGCCCATCGCGGCGGCCATGTCGACGAGAACGCTGCCCGGCCGCATGCCGGCCACCATCTCCGCGGTGATCAGCCGCGGCGCGGGGCGGCCGGGGATCAGCGCGGTGGTGATGATGATGTCGACGTCGCGGGCCTGCTCGGCGTAGACCTCGGCGGCCCGGCGGTCGTAGTCGGCGGAGGTCTCCCGGGCGTAGCCGTCGGCGCTGACGGTCTGCTCGGCCGGCGCGACGGCCACGTACTCCCCGCCCAGCGAGCGGATCTGTTCGGCGACCTCCGGCCGGACGTCGGTGGCCCGCACGATCGCGCCCAGGCTGCTGGCCGCCCCGATCGCGGCCAGCCCGGCCACTCCCGCGCCGACGACCAGCACCTTGGCGGGGGGCACCTTGCCCGCCGCGGTCACCTGCCCGGTGAAGAACCGGCCGAAGGCGTGCGCCGCCTCGATCACCGCGCGGTAGCCGGCGATGTTGGCCATCGAGCTCAGCACGTCCAGCGACTGTGCCCGGGAGATCCGCGGCACGGCATCCATCGCCAGCGCGGTGACTCCCCGCCGGGCCAGGGCGTCGAGCAGGTCGGGGTTCAGCGCCGGCGCGAGCAGGCTGACCAGCACGGCGTCGTCCCGGAGCCGGTCGATCTCGCCGTCCGCCGGGGCATTGACCCGCAGGACCACGTCGCACCGCCACGCCGCGTCGTCGTCGCCGACCTCCGCGCCGGCCGCGGCGTAGGCCGCATCGGGGAAGCTGCTGGCCCGTCCCGCGCCGGCGGCGACGACGATCTCGTGGCCGAGCGCCCGCAGGTGCGGAACGGTGGTCGGGGTGGTGGCGACCCGGGTCTCACCGGGGCGCGACTCGCGGGGCACGCCGATCCGCACGCAGCACTCCGTTCAGCACTGGACCGGCCTCGGTGCCGGCCCAGGGAAGCCCGCGCGCGGTGCCGCCCGATGGTCGGGACGGCCGTGCGCGGAGCCTGCAGCATGCCGGGCGCGGCCCCGGGAGGAGGAGGCGGCCCCCCGTGGTCAACCAGGCGGTTGACAATGTCGACGGCCCGGCGCACGCTGTACTCAACCGATCGGTTGAGGAGACGTGATGGCCGACCGACTGTCCCGGGTGTTCGCCGCGCTGGCCGATCCCACCCGGCGCGACATGGTGGCCCGGCTCGCCGCCGGGGACGCCACCGTCAACGAGCTCGCCGGGCCCTACCAGGTGACGCTGCAGGCGGTGTCCAAGCACCTCAAGGTGCTCGAGGACGCCGGGCTGGTCAGTCGCACCCGCGACGCGCAGCGTCGCCCGGTGCACCTGGAGGCCGAGGTGTTCGACCTCATGACGAAGTGGCTCGAGCGCTACCGCCGCGAGGCCGAGGAGCGCTACCGCCGGCTCGACGACGTCCTCCGGTCGATGCCGGACGACGTGCACCCCGCCCCACCGCCGCACGAAGGAGGAGCACCGACATGACCACCGCCGGCACCCACCGGACCGAGATCGTCGCCGACCCCGACGTTCCGCTCGTCCGGATCACCCGGGAGTTCGACGCGCCACCCGCGAAGGTCTTCCGCGCGCACACCGATCCGGAGCTGGTCGCCCGCTGGCTCGGCCCGCGCGATCTCGAGATGCGGATCGACCACTACGACTGCCGCACCGGCGGCTCCTACCGCTACGTGCACAGCCAGGGCGGCGAGGAGTACGGCTTCCGCGGCTGCTTCCACGAGGTGCGCCCGGCCGAGCTGATCGTCCAGACCTTCACCTTCGAGGGGATGCCGGATGGCGTGGCCCTGGAGCGGCTGGTGTTCACCGACCTCGGCGGCGGCCGGACCCGGCTCACCTCGACATCGCTGGTCGACTCCTTCGAGGCGCGCGACGCGTTCGTGGCCAGCGGCATGGAGGTCGGCGTCCGCGAGGGGTACGAGCGGCTCGACGCCCTGCTGGCCGGCTGAGCGCCGTGGACGCCGTCGCATCCGGTGCCGTCCGCCCGGCGGCCCGCCGCCGGGCCGGCGCCGCCGCGCTGTGGGTGCTGCAGGCCGCGCTGGCCGCGGTGTTCGCCGGAGCCGGGCTGACCAAGCTCGGCGGCAGCCCCGAGATGGTGCAGTTGTTCGCCGACATCGGGGCCGGGCAGCCGCTGCGGTACGTGGTCGGGGCGCTGGAGGTGGCCGGGGCCGCCGGGCTGCTGGTTCCTCGGCTGGCCGCCCCGGCGGCGGTCGGGCTGACTGCGCTCATGGCCGGGGCGACCGTCACCAACGTCGTCGTCCTCGGGGTGGGCCCGGCGATGACCCTCGGGCTGCTGGCCGCGGCCGGCGTCGTCGCCTGGAGACGCCGGGATCGGCTGCGGGCGCCGCTGCGACGCTGACCCGGCGTGGGACACGGTCCGGGCGGCCGGGCAGCTGCCCGGCCCGACCGCCGTCCTCAGGAGGAACCGGTGCGTGCCCGGCGGATCTACGGCCGCCACACTGCTCGACACCTGCGCTGGCCGAGGCGCGGCTGTGCCAGGCGGGCGCGGTCGTCGAGGTGGCGGTGGGCACCCGCCGGGCAACGGGCATCCACCAGCCGGGGTGAGTCTTGACACACTGGTGGGACGGTGCCTGTAATCGGCACGACCACAGCGCGGACGGTTGTCCGCCGCTGGCCTGCAGACGGAAGAGGACCCTCATGAGCGTTCCCGCCACGAGCACCACCGCCGACGCGCAGCCGACCATCGAGGTCGACGTCCTGGTCGTGGGCTCGGGCCCGGCGGGGGCATCCGCGGCGTTGTTCCTCGCCACCTACGGCACGTCGACGCTGCTGGTGACCAAGTACAGCCGGCTCTCCGACACCCCCCGCGCGCACATCACCAACCAGCGCACCATGGAGACGATGCGCGACATGGGCATCGAGGACACCCTCCTGGCCCTCGGCACGCCGTGGGAACTCATGGGCAACACCACGTTCTGCACCAGCCTGGCCGGCGAGGAACTGGGCCGGATCCCGTCCTGGGGCACCGACACGGTCCGGCACGCCGACTACGAGCTGCAGAGCCCCTGCACGATGCTCGACGCGCCGCAGACCATCACCGAGCCGGTGCTGATCAAAGCGGCCCAGGAGCGCGGGGCCCGGCTCCGGTTCGACACCGAGTACCTCTCCCACGTCCAGGACGACGAGGGGGTGACCACCACGGTCCGCGACCGGCTGACCGGCCGTGAGTACACGATCCGCTCGAAGTACCTGGTCGGCGCGGACGGCGCGCGCAGCAAGGTCGCCGCCGACCTCGACCTGCCCTTCGAGGGGCCGGGCGCGGTCGCCGGCGCGATGAGCATTGTCTTCGAGGCCGACCTCTCCCACCTGGTCGCGCACCGCCCGTCGGTCCTCTACTGGATGCTCCAGCCGGGCGCCGAGAAGGAGGGCGTCGGCCTGGGCGTGCTGCGCATGATCAAGCCCTGGAACGAGTGGATGCTCATGTGGGGCTACGAGGTGGCGGCCGGGCCGCCCACCTTCACCGACGAGGTCGTCCGTGAGCTGGCGGTGGCGCTCGTGGGCACCGACGACTTCGAGATGCGGGTGAAGTCCGCGTCGCCGTGGACGGTGAACCACCACTTCGCCACCACGATCGCCCGCGGCCGCGTCTTCTGCGCCGGTGACGCCGTGCACCGGCACCCGCCGACGAACGGGCTGGGCTCGAACACCTCCATCCAGGACGCCTACAACCTGGCCTGGAAGCTCTCCCACGTCATCGCCGGGACCGCCGGGCCGTCGTTGCTGGAGAGCTACGACGCCGAGCGGGCCCCCATCGCCCGGCAGATCGTGGAGCGGGCGAACCAGAGCATCGCCGACACCGGCCGGATCCTGCAGGCCCTGGACCTCTCCGACACCACCGACGTGGCCAAGCTCGAGGAGGCGCTCGCGCTGCGCAAGGCGCCCGGGCCGCAGGGGGAGAAGGTCCGCGCCGGGTTGCGTGAGGCCATCGCGTACAAGGCGCACGAGTTCGACGCGCACGGCATCGAGCACAACCAGCGCTACGCCTCCTCGGCGGTCGTGCCCGACGGCACGCCGATGCCGGAGTACCGGCGTGACCCGGTGCTCTACGCCCAGCCCACCACCTGGCCCGGCGCCAAGATCCCGCACACCTGGGTGACCCGTGCCGGCCGTCGGGTGTCGACGCTGGACCTGGTCGGCCAGGGCCGCTTCGCCCTGGTCACCGGCATCGGCGGCGCGCCCTGGCTGGAGGCCGGCCGGGCGCTGGGGGAGGAGTTCGGGCTGGGCCTCACCCCGGTGTCGATCGGCCCGGGCGAGGAGTTCGAGGACCCGTACGGCACCTGGGCCGAACTGCGCGAGATCGAGGACGGCGGACTGCTCCTGGTGCGCCCCGACCTCTACGTCGCCGCCCGGCACCTCTCCTCGCCGTCCTCGCCCGGGCAGGCTGCCGAGTGGCTGCGCGCCGCGCTGAGCAGCGTCCTGGGCCGCTGACCCGGGTGGCCCGACGGGGCTGAGCCGGGTCCGGGCAGCCCGCGCCTCCGCTCCGGGGGTGCGGGCTGCCGCGTCAGCCCGGGGCCGGGGCGTGCGGCGAGGAGAGCCGCTCGGCGCTCGGCGTGGGGAGCGCGGCGCCCAGCGTGCGCGAGATGCCGCGGGCCGCGGCCAGCAGCGCCGACACGTGCTGGCGGGGCTGGGCGTCCGCGCTGGGCACGACGACGGCCAGGGCGGCGACCACGGCGTTCCCGGACCCGTGCACCGGAACGGCGATGCCGGTGGCGTCCCGGTGCACGTGGCCGCCGGTGACCGCGTACCCCACCCGGCGCACCTCGGCCAGTTCCCGGCGCAGCCGGTTCGGGTCGATGATCGTGGCGGCGGTGTAGGGCCGCATCGGCCGGGCCAGCACCTCCTCCTGCCGCCCGGGTGGTGCGAACGCCAGCATGACCAGACCGGAGGACGACGCGTGGGCCGGGATCCGCCCGCCGACGGTCACCAGGTTGATCACCGCGTTCCGCGCCGAGAGCCGCTCGATGAACAGCACGTCGTCGCCCTCGAGCACCGACAGCTGCACGTGCTGCCGGGTGGCGGCGTGCACGTCCTCCATGAACGGCATGGCCGCCTCGCGCAGGCCCAGCGCCCGCGGTGCCCGCGCGGCCAGCTCCCACAGCCGCACGCCGACCCGCAGCCGGCCGTCCGGTGCGCGCTCCAGCAGGCCGTGCGAGACGAGCGCGACGGCCAGCCGGTGCGCCGTGGCCACCGGCAGGTCGGCGCGGCGGGCCACCTGGGAGGCGGTGAGCGGAGCGCCGTCCTCGAAGGAGTCCAGCACCCGGACGATCCGGGCCAGCACCGAGTCGCCGGTCGGTGAGTTGGCCATGCCGCCCTCCGTGTCGCCGTCCGATCCGGCTTCCCATTCAACGGGATGGGCACTGGAAAGGGTGTCGCGGGTCACCGGATCCTGCTGAGGCCCCGGTCACGGGGTCGATGCGGCGCGACGACGCCGCACGAGCAGGCGCGGCAGGTCGACGGCGACCTGCACTGGAGAGGACCCCCATGCAGCACTTCCTGACCATCCGTCCCGGCCGGACGGGCCGGCCGCTGGCCCTCGCGGCGGTGCTGGCCCTCGGGCTGACCCTCACGGCCTGTGGCGGGTCGTCGGACGACGGTGCGGGTGCGAGCGGGGACGGGGACGACGCGACGACGAGCATGAGCGTCGGCTACTTCCCGCTGGTGCACACCGCCAGCGCGGTCAACGCCGCCGAGCACGGCCTGTTCGCCGACGAGGGGCTCGAGGTCGAGCTCACGCCCACCGCAGGCGGCGCCCAGGCCATCCCGGCCCTGGTCGCCGGCGAGTTCGACATCGCCTACGGCAACTACACCTCGGCCTTCCTCGCCGCCCAGCAGGGCCTGCCGCTGCGGCTCGTGGCCGGCAACGACGTCGGCGGGGACGACCACTCCCTGCTCGTCGCGGGGAACTCGCCGCTCCAGGGCCCCGCGGACCTGGCCGGCCGCCGCATCGCGGTCAACAACCTGCTCAACATCGGCACCGTCGCGATCAACACCCTGCTCGAGGAGGCGGGGGTGGACCCGTCCTCGGTCACCTACGTCGAGCTGCCCTACCCCGACATGCAGGCCGCCCTGGAGCGCGGTGACGTGGACGCCATCTGGCAGGTGGAGCCGTTCCAGGCCAGCGCGCTGGCCGGCGGCAACCGCATCGTGCTGCCGATGTTCGCCGGGCCCACCGAGGGCATGCCGGTGGCCGGCTGGATCACCACCGAGCAGTTCGTGCAGGAGAACCCCGAGGCCGTCGAGGCCTTCCAGCGTGCGCTGGACGCCTCGATGACGGAGCTCCAGGACGACCGGGCGCGGCTGGTCGAGCTGGTGCCCACCTACACCCAGGTCCCCGCCGAGGTCGTCGAGCAGGTGGCGATGCCCACGTGGTCGGCGGAGCTGGACACCCAGCGGCTGCAGGACATCGCCGATCTGATGCTGGAGTACGAGCTCATCGACGAGGAGTTCGACGTCAGCACGATCACCGGCGGCTGAGCCCGCCGCCCCGCCCCCGATCCGATCCCGGAGGAGACCATGACCGTCGAGAGCCCGAGCACCGCCGACGTCCCGAGCCTGGACGACGACCCGTTCGGCACCGAGGTGCTGACCGATCCCTACGACTTCCACCGCCGCCTGCGCGACGCCGGCCCGGTGGTCTTCCTGCCCCGCCACGGCATCTATGCCCTGGGCCGGTTCGCGGACGTGACGGCCGCGCTGACCGACTGGGAGACCTTCGTGTCCAGTCGCGGCGCGGGGATCAGCGACTTCGCCAAGGAGGAGCCGTGGCGGCCACCGAGCCTGCTGCTGGAGGCCGACCCACCCGACCACACCGTGGTCCGGACGGCGATGAACGGGGTCATTTCCCCGCGCAGCATGCGCGCGCTGCGGGAGCGGTTCGCCGCACCGGCGAACGAGATCGCCGACCGGCTGGTCGCCCAGGGCACCGTCGATGCGGTGACCGACCTGGCCGAGGTCTATCCGCTGCAGGTGTTCCCCGACGCGGTCGGCCTGCCCGAGGCCGGCCGAGAGAACCTGCTGCCCTACGGCGGTCTGGCCTTCAACGCCTTCGGCCCCGACAACGAGCTGCGCCGCAAGGCGCTGGCCACCGCCGCGCCGGTGCAGGCCTGGGTGATGGAGCAGTGCCAGCGGGAGAACCTCGCCCCCGGCGGGTTCGGCGAGCAGATCTGGGCCGCCGCCGACCGCGGTGAGATCACCCACGAGCAGGCCCCGATGCTGGTGCGCTCGCTGCTCACCGCCGGGGTGGACACCACCGTCTACGGCATCGCCAACACCGTCTACGCGCTGTCCCGCCACCCCGGGCAGTGGGCGCAGCTGCACGGGCAGCCGGCGCGGGCCAAGTTCGCCTTCGACGAGGCGCTGCGCTGGGAGTCGCCGGTGCAGACCTTCTTCCGCACCACCACCCGCGATGTCGAGGTGGCCGGCACGACCATCCCCCGGGACACCAAGGTGCTGCTGTTCCTCGGCTCGGCGAACCGTGACCCGCGGCAGTGGGGCGAGGACGCCGACGTGCTCGACATCGGCCGGCGCGCCGCCGGGCACGTGGCCTTCGGGATGGGCGTGCACCAGTGCGTCGGGCAACCGGTGGCCCGGCTGGAGACCGAGCTGGTGCTCACCGCCCTGGCCCAGCGGGCCCGGGCGATCGAGCCCGCCGGCGATCCGGTGCCGAAGCTGAACAACACCCTCAAGGGCTGGGCGAGCGTGCCGGTCCGGCTGGTCCCGGCCTGAGGAAGGACCCCGCTGCCCCCGGCCCACTCGCGAGCTTGCGAGTGGTGGGGGCAGTGGGGGTCCTTACTCGACCCCGGCCAGCAGGGCGTCCAGGTCGGGCTCGCCGGTGAGCACGCCGTACTTCTGGCCGAGCTCGGTGAACAGTTCCAGGGTCTCCTCGCTGACGTCGGTGTTCCACACCGGCAACCGCACCTGCGCGGCGAGCTCCGGCGGCATGTCGAGGTAGGTCGGCAGGATCGCCCGGACGGCCTCCGGGTTCTGCTGGGCGTACTCCAGCGACTCCTCCAGCGCCGTGCGGAAGCGGTCGAGCACCTCGGGGTTCTCCGTGGCGAACTGCTGGCTGGTGACGTAGGTGGAGACCTCCACCTCGATGTCGGTGAAGTCGTTGAGCGGTGTGGTGAGGACCCGGATGCCCTGCGATTCACCGATGGTCACGAACGGCTCGACCAGCCACGCCGCGTCGACGTCCCCCGCGGTGACCGCGGCGGGCATGGTGGGGAAGGCCAGCTCGACGAAGTTGATCGAGTCGGGGTCACCGCCGTCGGCCTCCACCGAGGCCTTGACCACGGTGTCGCCGATGGCGTTGACGGTGTTCACCGCCACCGTCTTGCCCGACAGGTCGGCCGGGCGGGTGATCGAGTCGTCGGCGGTGACGATCGTGAACTGGTCGGTCTCCGGGTCGCCGGCGCTGTCGACGCCGCTGGCCACCACCTGCAGGGGCAGGCCGGCGGCCGAGGCGATCACCAGCGAGAGGTTGTTGGTGAACCCCACGTCGAGACTGCCGCTCACGATCCCGGGCACGATCGCGGCGCCCCCCTGCCCCGCGGAGAGCTCGAGCTCGATGCCCTGGTCGGCGAAGAACCCCTGCTCCATGCCGAGGTGGATCGGGGCGACATCGATGATCGGGATGAGGCCCAGCGTCACGGTCGCCACCTCCTGCGCACCATCACCGCCTCCGCCGGAGGCCTCGGGCTCGGCGTCCGAGCCGCAGCCCAGGGTCAGCAGGGGGAGTGCGGCGACGGCCGCGACGGCCGCCCTCCGCCGGGTGCGCAGGGACATGGGGTCTCCTCGACGGTCCGGCTGCTCCGATGCAGCCGCTGGCACACCGTGGCACGGCCGCGACGCGCGGGTCCGCTCCCCGTCCACTGAATGGCACATTCGTGACCGCACCTTGACCCGGAGGGCTCCGGGATGCGTCCCGGACGCCTTCCGGTCCTTACGCGTCGATGACCACCGGGATGATCATCGGGCTGCGCCGGTAGGTGCGGTGCGCCCAGTTCTGCACGGCCCGGGAGATCAGCTGCTCCAGCTGGATGGCCCCGCCGACGCCCTCCTCGGCGGCCTTCGCCAGCGCCTTCTCGATCAGCGGGACGACGGCCGTGAAGGTGCCCTCGTCGTGGACGAAGCCGCGGGCGAGGAAGTCGGGGGTCTCGGCGAGCCGGCCGGTCTCCATGTCCACGATCGCCACGACGGTGATCACGCCCTCCTCGGCCAGGTTGCGCCTGTCCTTGAGGCTGGCCTCGGTCGCGCCACCGACGGTCTCGCCGTCGACGTAGACGTTGCCGGCGGGGACCTTGCCGGTGATCGACGCCCGGCCGCCGACCAGGTCGACGACCATGCCGTCCTCGGCCAGCACCACCCGGCCCGGGTCGACGCCGGTGCGGATGGCCAGCTCGCCGTTGGCCTTCAGGTGCCGCCACTCGCCGTGCACCGGCATGACGTTGCGCGGCTGGACGAGGTTGTAGCAGTACACGAGCTCGCCGGCGCTGGCGTGCCCGGACACGTGCACCTTGGCGTTGCCCTTGTGCACCACGTTCGCGCCCCACCGGGTCAGCTCGTTGATGATCCGGTAGATCGCATTCTCGTTGCCCGGGATGAGCGAGCTGGCCATGAGCACCGTGTCGCCCTCCTCGATCCGGATGACGTGGTCGCGGTTGGCCATCCGGGACAGGGCGGCCATCGGCTCGCCCTGGGAACCCGTGCAGACCACGGCGATCTTGTTCGGCGGCAGCTTCTCCAGGACCTTCAGGTCGACCACCAGCCCCTTGGGCACGTTGAGGTAGCCGAGGTCGCGGGCGATGCCCATGTTGCGCACCATGGACCGGCCGACGAAGGCGACCTTGCGGCCGTGCGCGTGGGCGGCGTCGAGCACCTGCTGGATGCGGTGCACGTGGCTGGCGAAGCTGGAGACGATCACCCGCTTGGGCGCGGTGCGGAACACCTTCTCGATGGCCGGGGTGAGCTCGCCCTCCGAGGTGGTGAACCCGGGGACCTCGGCGTTGGTGGAGTCGGTGAGGAACAGGTCGACGCCCTCCTCGCCGAGCCGGGCGAAGCCGCGGAGGTCGGTGATCCGGCGGTCGAGGGGGAACTGGTCCATCTTGAAGTCACCGGTGTGCAGCACCATGCCGGCCGCGGTGCGGATGGCGACGGCCAGCGCGTCCGGGATGGAGTGGTTGACCGCCAGGAACTCGAGGTCGAACGGCCCGAACTCGACCAGGTCACCCTCGGACACCTCGACGGTGACCGGCTTGATCCGGTGCTCCTTGAGCTTGGCGTCGATGAACGCCAGGGTCAGCTTCGAGCCCACCAGCGGGATGTCGCGGCGCTCGCGCAGCAGGTAGGGCACCCCGCCGATGTGGTCCTCGTGGCCGTGGGTGAGCACGACCGCGACGACGTCGTCCATCCTGTCCCGGATCGAGGTGAAGTCGGGGAGGATCACGTCGATCCCGGGCTGGTGCTCCTCGGGGAACAGCACGCCGCAGTCGACGATCAGGAGCTTGCCGGCGATCTCGAAGACCGTCATGTTGCGGCCGATCTCGCCCAGGCCACCCAGGGCGATCACGCGCAGCCCGCCGTCGGCCAGTGCCGGTGGGGTGCGAAGTTCAGGGTGCGTGCGACTCATGGGCAGAACGGTACGGCGCACCTCCGACGGCGCGGCACCGGCCGCCGGACACGGCCTGTCGCGCGCCGTCCGGTGCGACGTCCCGGGTGGTCAGCGGCGGCCGCGCGTGGGGAGCAGCCCCTCCTCGTGGTCGAGCTCCCGCTCGAGGATCCGCAGGCTCTCGTCGGGGAGCCGGCCGATGTCGCGCCAGTGCAGCAGCTCCTGCCGCTGCGAGGCGAGGACCGCCCGGCGCAGCCGGAGCGCGGCCTCGTACTGCGGGGACATCGGGATGTCGCCACCCTCGGCGGTCTGCAGCACGTCGAGGCGGTGCCGGTAGCGGTCCAGCCGGCTGCTCAGCTGGGCGCGGAGGGTGGTGATCGCCTGCTCGTCGACGTCGTCGTGCTCGTCGGCCTCGAGCTGGTCGAGCCGGGCCATCCCCGCCTCGGCGGAGGCGACCCGAGCCTGGTTCCGCAGCTTGGCCTGGTCGGCCTCGTCGGCCCGCAGCCCCAGCGTGCGCACGAGCGGGGCGAACGTGAGGCCCTGACCCACCAGGGTGACCAGCACGACCAGGAAGGCGCAGAACAGCAGCAGGTCGCGGTCGGGGAACGGCTCCCCGAGGTCGGTCACCAGCGGCAGGGTGAAGATGGCCGCCAGGGTGATGACGCCGCGGGTGCCGGCCCAGCTGAGGACGACGACCTCGCGGCCGTTGAGCCGGTGGCCGGCCGGTGAGCTGCGGGGTTCGGCCTCGTCGAGCTCCTGTCCGCCCAGCCGCATGTGCAGCGAGCCGGGCAGCGC
The DNA here is from genome assembly GCA_019779905.1 of Modestobacter lapidis. Taxonomy (GTDB): domain Bacteria; phylum Actinomycetota; class Actinomycetes; order Mycobacteriales; family Geodermatophilaceae; genus Modestobacter; species Modestobacter lapidis. Next base: position 333,742 of record JABAKE010000003.1, read on the forward strand.
CTCGGTGAGCAGCAGCCACAGCGGCCGCAGCAGCAGGACGCTGCCCAGGGTGATCGCCGCCGCGGTCACGACGGTGGAGGTCTCGTACCGGCCCAGCCCGCGGATCACCTCGGGCAGTTGCTGGCCGATCAGCAGGAAGACGAAGCCCTCGAGCAGGAAGTCGACCAGCCGCCACACCGCGTCGGTCTGCAGCCGGCTGGCGCCCGAGGCCCAGCTCGGGTTGTTGTGCCCGATCACGAGCCCCGCGACGACCACGGCGAGCACCCCGGAGACGTGCACCGACTCGGCGAGCAGGTAGGCACCGAAGGGGGTGGCCAGCGAGACGGCATTGGACGACAGCGGGTCGCTCCGCAGCCGGCGCAGCGGGCGGACGCCGTAGGCCACCACCAGACCGGCGCCCACCCCACCGACGGCGGCGAAGAGGAACTGCGCCACGGCGCCGGGCGTGGAGTAGCCGTCGCCCTGGGCGGCGGCGACCGCGACGGTGAGGATGGTCAGTGCGGTGGCGTCGTTGAGCAGCCCCTCGCCCCGGATCAGGGTGATCAGCCGGGGCGGGAGCCCCACCTTGCGGCCGACCGCCAGCGCGGCGACCGGGTCCGGGGGCGCGACCGCGGCGCCCAGGGCGATCCCGGCGGCCAGCGTCGCGCCCGGCACCAGGAGCTGGAAGCCGACGCCGACGAGCAGTGCGGTGGCCAGCACGAGCAGCACCGAGAGGCTGATCACGGTGCGGATGTTCCGGCGGATCGCCGACAGGGAGGCGTCCAGCGCCGCGCTGTACAGCAGTGGCGGCAGGAGGAGGGTGAGCACGACGTCGGGGTCGAGCGTGACGTTGGGGCCCGGTGCCAGGGCGTAGGCGATGCCGATCAGGGTCAGCAGCGCGGCGGCCGGCAGCCCGGTGCGCCCGGCGATCCACCGGACGGCGATGAGCACCGCCACGCCGGCCAGCACGAACAGCAGGATTACCTCGGCATGCACCCCGGCAGTCTCGCTGAGCCCCCGGGTCTTGCCCTGCCGGGCGGGGCGGCGGTTCCGCGGAACCGCGCGGCGTCCGTCGGGGCGTGCTTCAACCCGAAGATGCACGGGTCCGGGAGGGCGGCGGTTCCGCGGAACCGCTCTCGGCTCAGTCCTCCGCGGGCGCGCCGGGCTCGAGCAGCAGCACCGGGATCCGGCGGCGCGTCCGGCGCTGGTACTCGACGTAGGACGGGAACACGGTGCAGGCCATCGACCACCACCGCGACCGCTCGGCGCCGGTCACCTCGCGGGCAACCAGGGAGAGGTCCAGCTCGCCGTCCCGGAGCCCCACCTCGGGATGGGCCCGCACGTTGGCGTACCAGGCGGGATGCCGCTCGGCGCCGGCCGCCGAGGCGACCACCGCGTAGACGCCCCGGTGGGTGACCCGCATGAGCGGGGTCTTGCGCAGCTGCCCGGTGCGGGCGCCCACCGTGGTCAGCAGCACCACCGGGCGGTTGCCCCAGGCGGTCCCGGTGCGCTCGATGTGCTCGACCTCGTCGCGAACCCACCCCACCGTGCTCGGCTCGTACTCACGGGGGCGCTCCATCCCACCAGTCTCCATGGGGCGGCCGTCGCCGGCGGAGGTGCCGACACCCAGCGGTACGGGTGCGGCACGGTCGCCGCGCAACAGGAACGGCGCCTCCCCTGCGGAAGGCGCCGTTCCTGTTGCTCTGCGGGATCAGGAGCAGAGGTACGACCAGCCGGAGCTCCAGGGGAGCTTGTTGTTGTAGATGGTCTGGCCACCGGCGCCGCCGCCGATCGGCCCGAGATTGATCTGGCCCTCGATCGGACCCGATGCGTAGTTGTAGGAGTCCACCGTGGTCCGGTAGTACCCGCAACCCTCGGGCAGGTCAGCAACGATCTTGTGCCAACCCGATCCGGTCAGCCATCCGCCGCCGATCCAGGAGTTGCCGAACCAGCCCCAGCGCTCGATCTTCCCGTAGCTGTAGCAGCCGAGGGTCCCGGAACAGTCCTGCGAGATGTCCGCCCAGCCCTCCGCGGACCCGCTCACGTTGCTCGGGGCATACACGTTCTTGGTGTAAGCCATGGCATTGGCCGGGCTCGCAGCCACCGCCACCCCCAGGAACGTCATGGGTACGGCGAGGCCGCACATGAACCGACGGCGCCAGTTGAGGACGACCTTGCCAGACGAGGTGGTGCGCATGAGGATCTCCTTCGGCGAGGGGTGGGGAGTTCTCGATTGCCCCCTCACTGTGGCGCCGTTTCGCCGTGACGGAACCCCTCTGCCGGTGCATGTAGCGGGACTTGCTGGAGAATGCGCAAATGTAGCGACTCATGACGTTAGGTTGACGTCTAGGGAGAGCATGTGCGACACGATTCGCGCCTACGACGCATCTCCACGGTGCTTCAGGCATGAGGTGCACGATTTGCGACGCCGACACGACGGTGAGTCGAACGCGCCTGAGCGACGGCAATCGCCAGGTCGTCCGCCGGCGGATGTGCAAGAACAACCGCACCCACTGGTTCGACACGGCGGAGCAGCCCGTCGGCCTCAGCCTCGACAAAGTGCTCGTCCGTCGGTCCGGGGACGGACGGTTGGCTGCCGGCGGCTTCGACGAAGCGCGCCTGCTCAGGGACGTCCAGCAAGGTGTACTCAAGCGGATGACCGAGGACGAGGCCCGAGAGGTCGTCCGCCAAGCGACGTACGACCTCGAGATGCACTTGAGTGCCACCGCTACTCCGATGAGCCGCGAGGAACAGGCTGAGCGTCCCGGTTACAAGGTTGCCATCACGGACGCTGTCATCCGGCAGGCCATCGAGCAGCGGCTGCGGCATCACGGCAAGCAGATGCCGCACGTGCTTTATGCACTGAGCACTCTGGGACGGTCGGACCGGAAAGGTCGTCCGGGTTTCGCCAACGCGGCCGACGTGCTGCGGTGGATTGGTAGGCCAGAGAACTATCCCGACCTGGCGCTCCCGACCCCGCCGGACCGCATGCCCGTCGCCGGCGATTCGTGGTGGCCCCCAGGTCGACCGCCCATGCCGGAGCGGGTCATCAAGCGGGCGCCCATCGAGCGGCGTCGATTCGTCTTCGATCGCTTCAGGAACAGCATCCGCGAGGCCATGCTCGGACGTCCCGAGGCGGGCGTCACGAGCGACAACGTCGCGAGTTGGACGCTGTGGGGATTGGCCGGCCAGCGTTGACGTCCTGACCGCGCAACTGGCCGTGGGGGTCATGGAGTGCCTGCGAAGGGTCGACGACATCGCCTATCTGCGCTGGATGGCCATCAGCAAGAGCATCGACTCGGTGGGTGACTTCCGGGCGGAGGCCCTGGCGCTCCTCACGCATCCGTCTCCGCGGCTCGAGTTTTCGGTAGAGAGTCAGCCTCGGGCCCGCCCCAACCGCAGGGAGGCCGGCTTTCGCTAGCGACCGCCAGTTACCTCGAGCCGCGTCCGGCCGGTGCGGCATCCTCGGGGCGTGCTCCGACCGGTGCTCCTCGGTGCTGCGGTGGTCGGTGCGGTGCTTGTCGTGCTGACCGGCCTGCTCTGGGCGTTCCAGCGCTCGCTGGTGTTCCTGCCCGAGGACGGCCCGCAGCAGCCGGTCGACGTCGTCCTGCCCGGCGCCCACGACGTCCGGCTGGTGACCGCGGACGGGCTGCTGCTGGCCGCCTGGTACCTCCCGGCCCCCGAGCCCGGCTCGGCAGCGGTCCTGGTGGCCAACGGCAACGGCGGGCACCGGGGGCTGCGTGCCCCGCTGGCCGAGGCGCTGCACGAGGCGGGGCTCGGCGTGCTGCTCTTCGACTACCGCGGCTACGCCGGCAACCCCGGCAGTCCGAGCGAGGAAGGCCTGGCCCTCGACATCCGGGCGGCCCGCACCTTCCTGGTCGAGGACGCCGCCGTGCCCCCCGACCGGCTGCTCTACCTGGGCGAGAGCCTGGGCGCCGCCGTCGTCACCGAGCTGGCGGTCGAGCACCCGCCGGCCGGGCTGGTCCTGCGGTCACCGTTCGTCGACCTGCCGGCGGTCGCCGCCGTGCACTACCCGTTCCTGCCGGTGCGCGCCCTGCTGCGCGACCGCTTCCCCGTCGCGGAGCAGGTGGCCCGGGTCCGGGCGCCGACGACGGTCGTCTACGGCACGGACGACTCGGTCGTCCCGCCCGGCCAGAGCCGGGCCGTGGCGCGTGCCGCCGCCCGGCTGCACCGGGTCGTCGAGGTGCCGGGCGCGGGGCACAACGACCGAGTGCTCCTCGACGGCGAGCAGCTCATCGCCGCCGTCGTCGAGCTGGCTGCGCTGTCGGCGACGGACTGACGACCGCCGGGGTGCAGGATGGGGCGGTGACCCGGGTGCCGCACCTCTCCGCCCGACTGCAGGGCTTCGGGACGACGGTGTTCGCCGAGATGAGCGCGCTGGCGGTGGCCACCGGCTCGATCAACCTCGGCCAGGGCTTCCCCGACACCCCCGGACCGGCCGAGGTGCTCGACGTGGCCCGCGCGGCGATCGGCACCCCGTACGACCAGTACCCGCCCGGCCCCGGCCACCCCGTGCTGCGGGAGGCGATCGCCGCGCACGTGCAGCGCTTCCGCGGCCTGGGCTACGACCCGGCCGACGAGGTGCTGGTCACCGCCGGGGCCACCGAGGCGCTCACCGCCGCGCTGCTGGCCCTGCTCGAGCCCGGCGACGAGGTCGTCCTCTTCGAGCCGATGTACGACAGCTACGCGGCCGCGGTCGCCATGGCCGGGGGAGTGCTCCGCCCCGTGCCGCTGTACCCGCCGCCGGCCGGCGACGGCGGTGGCCGGTGGACCTTCGACCCCGCCGAACTGGCGGCCGCGGTGACCCCGCGGGCGAAGCTGCTGCTGCTCAACACCCCGCACAACCCGACCGGCAAGGTGTTCACCCGCGCGGAGCTCGCCGCGGTGGCGGACCTGGCGCAGGGCGCCGACCTGCTGGTGCTGACCGACGAGGTCTACGAGCACCTGGTCTTCGCCGGCAGCGAGCACCTCTCGATCGCCACGCTGCCGGGCATGCGCGAGCGCACGCTGGTGGTCGGCAGCGGCGGCAAGACCTTCTCCACCACCGGCTGGAAGATCGGCTGGGTCTGCGGCCCGGCGCCGTTGGTGACCGCCGTCCGGACGGCGAAGCAGTTCCTCACGTTCGTCAACGGCGGCCCGTTCCAGCCGGCCATCGCCGCCGGCCTCGGCCTGCCGGACGCCTACTTCACCGGCCTGGCGGCCGACCTCGGGCGGCGCCGGGACCTGCTGGTCGCCGGGTTGGCCGCGGCCGGTCTGCCGGTGGTCAGCCCGGAGTCGACCTACTTCGCCACGGTCGACGTCCGGCCGGTGCAGCCCGACGGCGACGGGATGGCGTTCTGCCGCTCGCTGCCCGCCCGCGCCGGGGTGGTCGCCGTCCCGATGGTGGTGTTCTACGACCCGGCCGACGCCTCCCTGGGCCGGCACCTGGTGCGCTTCGCGTTCTGCAAGCGGGACGAGGTGCTCACCGAGGCGGTCGAGCGGCTGGGCAGGATGTCCCCATGAGAATCGCCGCGGTGCAGCACGACATCGTCTGGGAGGACCGCGACGCGAACTTCGCCCGGCTCGCCCCGCAGGTGGCCCGGGCGGTGGGGGCCGGTGCGGAGCTGGTGCTGCTCACCGAGACGTTCTCCACCGGCTTCTCCATGACGCCGGGCATCGGCGAGCCCGAGGGCGGACCGTCGGCCCGGTTCCTCACCGCGCAGGCCGCCGAGCACGGCGTCTGGGTCGGCGGCACCTGCCCCGAGGTGGCCGACGACGGCGAGCTGCCCTACAACTCCTTCGTGCTGGCCGGCCCGGACGGCACCATCCACCGCTACCGCAAGCTGCACCCCTTCACCCACGCCGGCGAGCACGAGCGGTTCCGCGCCGGGCAGGCGCCCGTCACCGTCGAGGTGGGCGGTCTGCGGGTCACCCCGTTCATCTGCTACGACCTGCGCTTCGCCGACGTGTTCTGGCGCGCCGCCCCGGACACCGACGTCTACCTGGTGCCGGCGAACTGGCCGAGCCCGCGCCGGCTGCACTGGCAGACGCTGCTGCAGGCCCGGGCGATCGAGAACCAGGCCTACGTCGTCGGCTGCAACCGGGTCGGGACGGCGGGCGACGGCACCGAGCACGCCGGCGACAGCCGGATCGTCAGTCCGATGGGGGAGCTGCTCGCGACGGCTTCGGGCACCGAGACGCTGGTGCTGGCCGACGTCGACGCCACCGAGGTGGCGGCCACCCGCGACCGGCTGCGCTTCCTGCCCGACCGCCGCCGCTGACGGGCTTTCGGTACCGAAAGGCCGGGGCTTTCGGTACCGAAAGCCCCGGCGGGGGTCTCAGCCGAGGTGGCTGAAGCGTTCGGCCGCCTGGGTCCGGCCGGCCACGATGATCATGTCCTCCGGGTGGACCACCGTGTCGGCCGTCGCGTACGTGAAGCCCTCCCCGCGGCGGTGCACGGCGACGACCGTGACGTCGTGCCTGCTGCGGATGCCGGTGTCGCCGAGCCGCTTGCCGATCATCTCCGCCGGCGGGCAGGTCTTGACCATCGCGAAGTCGTCCTCGAACTGGATGTAGTCGAGGACGGCGCCGCGTACGAGGTGGGCGACGCGGCGGCCCATGTCCGCCTCGGGGAAGACGACGTGGGCGACGCCGAGCTGGGTGAGGATCCGGCCGTGTGCCTCGCTCAGCGCCTTCGCCCAGACCTGCTTGATCCCGAAGCTGACCAGCAGCGACGCGGTGAGGATGCTGGACTCGATGTGGGTGCCGATGCCCACGACGGCGTACTCGAAGTCGGCGACGGCGAGCTGGCGGAGCGCCTCCTCCTTCGTGCTGTCGGTGCGCACCACCTGGCTCAGCCGGCCGTTGAGCGCCTGCACGATGTCCGGGTCGGCGTCGATGCCGAGCACCTCGGTGCCGCCGGCCATGAGTTCCAGGGCCAGCGCCGACCCGAAGCGGCCGAGGCCGATGACGACGACGGCGCCGGTGGTGGACCGGTCGTCGGGGCGGCGGGGGCGCAGCAGGCTAGCCAATGACGGGTCGCTCCTTCGGGAGGTCGTACAGCTGCCGGCGCTGCCGGAGGGCCAGCGCCGAGGCCAGTGTGATCGGGCCGAGCCGGCCGATGAACATCAGCACCACCAGGATCAGCTGGCCGGCCGTCGGCAGGTCGGCGGTGATGCCGGTCGACAGCCCGACGGTCGCGAATGCGGAGATCACCTCGAACAGCACCTGGTCCAGGCTGAACCGGGTGAGCGGCAGCAGCACCAGGGTCGGCACGATGACCCCGGCCACCGACAGCAGGGCGACCGCGGTGGCCTGGCGGTGCACCGAGCGGGGCAGCCGCTTGCCGAACACGTTGACCGCAGCCTCCCCCCGCGCCTCGGCGTAGATGACGAAGAAGAGCACCAGGAACGTGGTCACCTTGATGCCGCCACCGGTGCCGGCCGGCCCGGCGCCGATGAACATCAGCACGTCGGTCACCAGCCAGCTGCCCGGCCGCATCTCCCCGGTGTCGACGACGTTGAACCCGCCGGAGCGGGGCATCACCGCGGTGGTGAACCCGGCCAGCAGTTTGCCGCCGATGCCGAGCGGGCCGAGCGTGTCCTCGTTCTGCCACTCCTGGGCCGTGAGCACCAGCGTGCCCAGGGCCAGCAGCCCGGCGGTGCCGGCGAGCACCAGCCGGGTGTTCATCGTCCACAGCCGGGGCACCCGCAGGTCGCGGCGCAGCTGGAACAGCACCGGGAAGCCGATCCCCCCCAGGATGACCGCCACGTCGATGGGCAGCAGCACCCAGGGGTCGGTGGCGAAGCGCACCAGGCTGTCCGGGTAGAGCGACACGCCGCCGTTGTTGAAGGCCTCGACGCCGTGCCAGACGCCCAGCCACAGCGCCCGGGGGAACGGCTCGTCGTACCCGCCGACGAAGCGGAGCGTGAGCGCCAGGGAGACCACGGCCTCGATGAGCAGGCTGACCGCCGTGACCCCCAGCAGTACCCGCCGGACGTCGCCGACCCCGATGCTGCGGGCCTCGGCCACGACGTTCAGTCGGGCCCGTACGCCCAGCCGGCGGGCGAGCAGGAGGGCCAGCACCGAGGTGAGCGTCATGATGCCCAGGCCGCCCACCTGGACCAGGCCCAGGACCACGGCCTGCCCGAGGCCGCTCCAGTAGGTGCCGGTGTCGACGACGGTGAGCCCGGTCAGCGAGATCGACGTGGTGGCGGTGAACAACGCCGTGACCAGGCCGGCACCGTCCGGTCCGCGCCGGGCCACCGGCAGCGCCAGTAGCAGGGTGCCGGTGGCGATGGCGATGCCGTAGGCCGCGACCACCGCCTGCGCCGGGTGCCACTGCCGCCGGGGCGGCCGCCACGGCTGCCCGGGGGCGCCGGCCCCGGGGGCAGCGCCGGACCCGGGCCGCTCGGCCGAGCTCCTCCGGGTCCGGACCACCCGAGCACCCTAGGACGGCCGGGGGCCCGGTGGCGCCACGAGCCGCGGCGGTACGCCGGGCGTCGGCTCCGGTCAGCAGGGCCGGTTCGCGGCGCCGTCCCGCCCGGTCGCGCGCTCGATGCGCCAGTCGCCGGCGGCGTCCCGGACGAGCAGGTAGTCCAGGGTCCACCGGGTGCAGGTCTCGCCGTCCGGACCCATGCCTCGGGCCTGCAGGCTGGTGAAGCCGAGGCCGACGAGGACACCGTCGTCCCGCTCGGTCACCTCGAGCAGGGTGAAGTCGGTGTTGTAGGAGGTGCGGGTGCTGTCGGCGAACTCGGCAGGGCTGAGCGTCGCCTGCAGCCGCGGGCCCAGCACCGCGTAGGCGGTCGCGTAGTCACCGGTGTTGATGCCGAGGAAGTAGTCGGTCAGGGCGTCCAGGGGGCCGGGGGCGGGGTTGCGGTCCAGCTCCGGGTCGCTCCCGGTGCTGGGGCCCAGCGCGCCGGGGCAGATCGCCGCCGGCTGCGGCCGGGGGGCGGTGCGCCAGCCGGTGAACGCCGGGCCGGCCTGGGTCGCGGGCACCGCGTACGCGATCCCGTTGGCGTCGGTGAGCAGCGCGTCGACCAGCCCGACGACGTCGCCGGAGGCGGTGAGCAACGGCCCACCGCTGTTGCCCGGGTTCACCGGGGTGTCGGTCTGGATCAGCCCCGGCCGCTCCCGTCCGTCGACGGAGATGGTGCGGTCCAGGCCGCTGATCCCGCCCTGGGTCATCGTGATCGGCTGGCGCAGCGGGAACCCGATGGCGGCCACCGGGGTGCCCACCTCGGGCTCCCGCGTGGCGAGGGTGAACAGGTGGCCGGTCAGCGGGCGCTCGGTCTGCACCAGCGCCAGGTCGCGGGCCGGGTCGCTGCCGATGACGACCCCGGTGGTGCGCTGCTCGCCGACCGCCAGGCTGATGACGGCCGCCTCGGACACCACGTGCTCCACGGTGGCCACGAGCGTCGGGGACAGCAGGAACCCGGTGCCGACCCCGTCGCCGTCGCAGCTGACCGTCTCGATCCGCACGACGCCGTCGCTGCTCCGCTCGTAGAGCGCGGCGAACGACGTCGTCGGGTCGGCGGTGGAGGTCGACGGGGTCGACGGGGCGGTCGTGCTCGCCGGGACCGTGGTCGTGGCGGCCGTGCTTCCCGGGGTCGTCGTTCCCGGGGCCGTGGTTCCCGGCGGCGTGGTTCCCGGCCGGGGGGTACCGGGCGGCGCCGCGTCGGGGCCGGCGACGGCCGCCGCGACCGGCCCGGTGGTGGACGACCGGGAGGCGACCGTGTCGATGGCGAGATAGGTGCCCGCCGCCCCGGCCAGCACGACGACGGCGGCCGCACCCGCGACCAGCCACGTCCGCGAGCCGGCGCCCCGGCGCGGCGGGGGCCACTCCGGCGGGCCGGCCGGCAACGGTCGGACCGGCGCGCCGCACCGGGCGCAGAACGAGTCCTGGTCGGCCGGCCACTGGCCACATCGGGTGCACTGCACGGTCGGGCCCCCGTTCCGCGGTGGAGGGCGCGGTCCGCGCAGGCACCTCCGTGGGAGGCAGCGTGCTGGGTCGGCGGCCGGCGGTGGCCCGCCGCCGGCCGCGGGCCGGCGCCGGCTGGCGCGCCGTCATCCACGGTGGCCGGACGACCGCGGCCGGCCGAACCGTCCGGTGTCAGGCCGGCCGGCCGCGGCCCTCGCGGAGCAGCCTGATCAGCGCGTTGGTGGAGGAGTCGGCGTCGTACGTGGGTGCCTGCTCGTCCTGCAGCTTCGGCGCCAGCTGGGCGGCCATCACCTTGCCCAGCTCCACGCCCCACTGGTCGAAGGAGTTGATCCCCCAGACCACGCCCTGGGTGAACACCCGGTGCTCGTAGGCGGCCACCAGCTGGCCGAGCACGTGCGGGGTGAGCGCCGGCGCGATGATCGCGTTCGTGGGGTGGTTGCCCGGCATCACCTTGTGCGGGACGACGCCGGCCGCCGTCCCGTCCGCGGCGACCTCCTCGGCGGTCCGGCCGAAGGCCAGCGCGCGGGGCTGGGCGAGGAAGTTGGCCAGGAACAGGTCGTGCATGCCGTCGAGGTCGCGGTCGGCGGAGAGGTCGCCGGGGCGGGCGAAGGCGAGGAAGTCGGCCGGCACCAGCACCGTGCCCTGGTGCAGCAGTTGGTAGAAGGCGTGCTGGCCGTTCGTGCCCGGCTCGCCCCACACGATCTCGCCCGTGGCCACGTCCACCGGCGATCCGTCCAGCGTGACCGACTTGCCGTTGGACTCCATGCACAGCTGCTGCAGGTAGGCCGGGAAGCGGGCCAGGTACTGGGAGTAGGGGAGCACCGCCTGGGTCTGGGCACCGAAGAAGTCGACGTACCAGAGCGAGATCAGCCCGAGCAGGGCCGGCAGGTTCTCCTCGTAGGGCGCGGTGCGGAAGTGCTCGTCGACGGTGTGGAAGCCGTCGAGCATCTCCCGGTAGTGCGCCGGCCCGATGGCGACCATCAGCGAGAGCCCCACGGCCGAGGTGAACGAGTACCGGCCGCCGACCCAGTCCCAGAACCCGAACATGTTCTCGGTGTCGATGCCGAAATCGGCCACCTTCGCCGCGTTGGTGGACACGGCGACGAAGTGCCGGGCCACCGCCGACTCGTCCCCGCCCAGCCCGTCGACCAGCCAGCGACGGGCCTGGGTGGCGTTGGTCAGCGTCTCCTGGGTGGTGAACGTCTTGGACACGACGATGAACAGCGTCGTCGCGGGGTCGAGGTCGCCGGTGGCCTCGGCCAGGTCGGTCGGGTCGATGTTGGAGACGAACCGGAACGTGAGCGCGCGATCGGAGAAGTCGCGCAGCGCCTGGTAGGCCATCGCCGGACCGAGATCGCTGCCGCCGATGCCGATGTTGACCACCGTGCGGATCCGCTGCCCGGTGTGCCCGGTCCAGTCGCCGCTGCGCACCCGGTCGGCGAAGGTCGCCATCCGGTCGAGCACCTCGTGCACGTCGGCGGCGACGTCCTGGCCGTCGACGACGACGCCTGCGGTGCGCGGGTCCCGCAGGGCGGTGTGCAGCACGGCGCGGTCCTCGGTGCTGTTGACGTGCGCCCCACCGAACATCGCCTCGGTCCGCTCGCGCAGCCCGGCCCGCTCGGCCAGCGCGGCGAGCAGCCGCACGGTCTCTGCGGTGAGCCGGTTCTTCGAGTAGTCGAGGTACAGGTCCCCGGCCCGGACGGTCAGCGTGGCGCCGCGGTCGGGGTCGCCGGCGAAGAGTTCCCGGAGGTGCACGTCCCGGACCTGCCGGTGGTGCTCGGCCAGGGCCTGCCACTCGGGTGTCTCGTCGATCGCCATGCCGTCCTCCTGCTCCACGGTCGTCCCGGCGAAACCCTGCCAGTCCAGGCCCCGCGGCGCCCGGCGCGGCGGTCGCGGCGGTCGGGGGGTCAGGGTCCCGGGCTCGACGGCGCGGGGACGTCCGCCGCCCGGCGGCCCTCCAGGAAGTAGGCACCGAGCGCGCCGGCCAGGGTGGCGAACACGGCCACGGAGTAGACCGCGAGCACCACGTCCAGCACCCGGGCCAGCTGGCCCCCGGCGGACAGCGGCTCCCCGACGACGGTCGCGAGGGCGGTGTCGTACAGGGCGACGCCGTAGACCTCGTAGGCGCCCACCACGTACAGCAGTTGGCTGGTGCCCAGCACCACCACGCCGGTGACGGCGGCCAGCCAGCCGATCCGGCCGGTCAGCAGCCGGCCGGCCGACCGGGAACCGCGCACCGCGGCGGACACGACCCCGCCCACCCGCGCCGCCCGCAGCAGGGACAGCGCGCGGGCGAACCGCAGGAAGGGCAGGGCCAGGAAGAGCACCTGCCACCAGTTGCGCCGCCAGAAGCGGCGCTGGTCGCGCGCGGTGACGGCACGGAAGGCGAACTCCGCCACGAACACCGCCCAGCACAGCCAGCCGAGCACGGTCAGCGTGGTCACCAGCCGGGGGTCCCGGGCGAGCGACTGCCCCAGCACCACCAGGACGAAGAACAGGCCGAGCACGCCCATCGGCTTGTCCAGCCGCCGGGCCAGGCCTTCGGACTCCGGATCGGTGCGCCTGCGGTCCATGGCCAGGTCCTACCCGCCCGCCGTCGGCCATGCTGGTCCCCGACCCCGCCGACCCGGCGCGGAGCCGACGACCGAGGAGCCCAGCCCACCGTGACTCGCGCTGGCACCCCTGCGGGCTCGACCTCCGCAGGACCACGGGCCACCGTGCTGGACCGGATCGAGCGGCGGGTGGCCCGCCACCCGGGCCGGGTGCGTGGCCGCCCCGTCGGGCTGCTCGTCGTCCGCGTCGCCCGCCGCTTCGCCGCGGTCCGGGTGACCGGCCTGGCCGCCGAGATGAGCTACTACCTCGTCCTGTCGCTGGTGCCGCTGGTCACCGCGCTGGGGGCCAGCCTGGGCCTGCTGGACTCGCTGCTGGGCGCCGCCGCGGTCCGGGAGATGGAGAACCTGATCACCTCGGGGGTGCAGGCCGTGCTCAGCCCGGACCTCGCCGCCGACGTCGTCGTCCCCCTGGTCCGGGAGCTGCTGCGGCAGGAGCAGGTGGGGGTGGCGGTCGGCAGCCTGGCCGGCGCGCTCTGGCTGGGCAGCCGGGTTTTCCGCGCGGCCATGCGGGCCCTCGGCGACGCCTACCGCGTCGAGGAACGGCGGAGCCTGGTCGCGCTGTGGGGCCTGTCGCTGGCCTTCACCCTCGCAGCCGTCGTGGTGGTCACCGTCCTGCTGAGCCTGCTGGTGGCCGGCCCGCTGCTCGGCGGCGGACGCTGGCTGGCCGACCTGGTCGGCGCCGGGCGGGTGTTCGAGCAGGTCTGGGCGTACGGCCGCTGGCCGCTGGCGCTCCTGGTCGGCGTGGCCTTCCTGGCCTGGCTCTACCGGGCGGGGCAGACCGCGGACACCTCGTGGCGGCAGGTGCTCCCCGGGGCCCTGCTCTCCTCGGTCCTGCTCGTCGCCCTGGCCACCGGCTTCCGGCTGTACGTCGACGTGGCCGGCCCGCGGGGACCGGACGTGCAGAGCGGATCGGACGCGGTGAGCACGGTCGGCCGGTTCATCGGCACCGCCGTGGCCGCGATGCTCTTCGGCTGGCTGGCCAGCATCGTGCTGCTGCTGGGTGGGGTGTTCAACGTCGAGTGGCAGGAGACGGCGGGTACGGCGCCGTCCCCGCCGGTCAGCGGCGGTACGGACGGGCGCGCACGCAGGACACGTCGTGGTCCAGGTCGTCCTCGACGTACTGGGCGAGCACCACCCGCCCCCCGTCGGTGAGCGGCGCCTCGTCGCAGTTCTCCTCGGCGCCCTCCCGCGACAGGGCACCGGCCAGCCAGCTGTCCAGGTCGTGCAGCACGCTGTCGGACCCGACCTCGCCGACGATCAGGCGCCACTGGTAGCCGGTCGAGTAGATCCCGACCTCGGCGCCGGCGTCCTGCAGGTAGGTGGCCATCCCCTCGAGCGCGGCCCGGTTGCGATCCCGGGCCGCCGGCGAGCCCGACTGCCAGGTGTTCACCGTCTCCACGTCCAGCCACCAGCGGTGGGCACCCGGGTCGTCGTCGATGCCTGCGTCGCGGGCCGCCGGCTGGAAGTAGGCGTGCACGGTCACCTGGGCGCGGATCTTCCCGTACACCCAGGAGCACGCCATGGTGTTCCCGCCGTCGCAGGTGCCGTAGGGCGTGTCGGTGGCGCTGGGCCACGTGCTGACCTGGTCGCGGACCTGCCCCGGGTTGGCGGTGTTGACGTACAGCTGCACCTCCGGCTGACCCCGCAGGTCGCCGGTCGACCCGTCCGCCCACTCGAGCTGGTCGACCAGGCAGGGATTGATCCGGGTGGCCAGGCCGCCGTTGACCCCGACGATGCCGAAGGCCTGCTCATCGGGCAGCGAGGTGCCGCACTGCGGATAGGAGACGTCGTAGCCGATCCGGACGTCGCCGCGCGGCTCCCCGGCCGACGCGGGCCCGGACACCCCGAGGACACCGCCGACCACGGCCAGGGCCGGAACGACGAGGGCCCGCGGGGTGCTCCTCATCCCTCCCACTCTACTGCTGCCCCGCGGTCGTTCCAGGGCCCTCGGCCATCCCCGCCGCCGACGGGTGGTTCCCGGCCGCGCGGGTAGGAGTGCCGCGGTGCCGACCCGACGACGCTTCCTCGTGACCGGCGCGGTCACCGGCCTGCTGGCCGGATGCGCCGCGGCCGCGCCCGGTGCATCCGGTGGACGCGGTTCCGGCGCGGCCCTGACGGCCCGCCCCACGGCGACCCCCGGTGCCTCGCTGCCGGTTCCCGGCACCCGGCCGCTGGGGCTGGTGGCCGAGGGTGACCCGCTACTGCACGTCCCGCCGGCCCTGCCGGCCGGACGGCCCGCTCCGCTGGTCATCACGCTGCACGGGGCCGGCGGCGACGCCGTGGCCGGCCTGGCCCTGCTGCGCGCCCTCGCCGACGAGCGCGGGCTGCTGCTGCTCGCACCGTCGTCCCGCGGCCCGACCTGGGACGCGATCCGGAACGGCTACGGCCCCGACCTCGAGCTCCTCGACCGGGCTCTCGACCGGGTGTTCAGCACGGTCCGGGTGGACGCCGAGCAGGTGGCCGTCGCCGGCTTCTCCGACGGCGCCTCGTACGCCCTGGGGGTGGGCCTGGCCAACGGCGCGCTCCTCCGCCGGGTCGTGGCGTTCTCCCCGGGCTTCGTCCCGCGGGGGCCGCGCGCGGGCCGGCCGGCGGTGTTCGTCTCGCACGGGGTCGCCGACGAGGTGCTGCCGGTGGCGCGCACCAGCGGGCGGATCGTGCCGGCGCTGCGGGACGACGGCTACGACGTCACCTACCGCGAGTTCGCCGGACCGCACACGGTGCCCCCGGAGGTCGCCCGCGAGGCGGTCGACTGGCTGGACCCGGACGGACCGCGGTGACCGGCGAGGAGGCGGCCGGACGACGGCTGCTGGAGCTGGCGGCCGGGGGTGCCACGGGGGGCGACGTCCTGGTGTTCGCCGACGGGCTGCCGCCGGTGCGGGCAGCGGACCTGGTCGGCCGCTGGCGGGGCAGCGAACTGCCCACCGGGCACCGGCTGGACGGGTTGCTCGCCAGCTGCGGCTGGTACGGCAAGGACGTCGTCGACGCCGAGACGGTGCACCCGCTGCTGTTCGCCGACCGGGCCGGCATGCCCCGCCCGGTGGATCCGGCGCTGGCCCCGCTCGGCCTGCTGCGCGACCGTACCTGGCTGGCCCGGACGAGGGCCGCCCGGGCCGCGTTCGCCGGGCTGCGCCCGCTGCTGAGCACCCGGCGGCCGGCGGCCCGGGTGCGGGAGGTGCGGCACCGGGGCGTGCTCACCGCGGCGATCGTCTACGACCGGCTGCCGGTCATCGACGCCTTCCGCCGGATCGGCGACGGCACCGTGCTCGGGCTGATGGACCTGCGGGGGATGCCCGAGCCGTTCCCGTTCGTGCTGCGCCGGGAGGTCAGCGCCGGTCGGCGTACCAGCGGCCCAGCCGGGCGAAGCCCTCGTCCAGGCTGACCTCCGGGCGCCAGCCCAGCGCGGCGCGGGTGCGCCGCTGGTCGAACCAGTGCGCGGTGGCCAGCTGCTCGGCCAGGAACCGGGTCAGCGGCGGCGTGGCGCGGGCCCCGGCGAGGGTCCACGCGCCGTCGATCACGGCGCCGGCCAGCCACGCGGCCCGGAACGGCACCCGGAACCCCGGGCCGGGGACGCCCGCCGCCCGGCACAGCCGGTCCAGCACCTCGCCGACCGGGCGCGGCTCCCCGTTGGTCACCACCAGGGCCTCGCCGTGCACCGGCCCGCAGGCGTGGAGCGCGGCGATCAGCGCGGCGGCGGCGTTGTCCACGTAGGTGGTGTCGATCAGCGCCGCACCCGAGCCGATCAGCGGCAGCCGGCCGGCCCGGGCCCGGTCGACGATCCGGCCGACCAGCTGGGTGTCGCCGGGCCCCCAGACCAGGTGCGGCCGGACGACGAGCACCGCGAGCCCGGCGGCGTCGGCGGCCAGCACCTCCTGCTCGGCGACCGCCTTCGAGCGGGCGTAGTGCCCGCGCGCCCCTGCCGGGTCCGCCGGCTGCGCGCCGACCCCGGCCAGGGCCGCGCCGGCGTGCGCGACCGACGGCGAGGACACGTGGACCAGCCGGCCCACCCCGGCGGCCCGGCAGGCGGCGAGCACGGTGCGGGTGCCCGCCACGTTGGCCCGGACGTACTCCCGCCGGCGGCCGACCACGTCGACCTTCGCGGCCAGGTGCACGACGGCGTCCTGCCCGCGGGTCGCGCGGCGCACGGCATCGGGGTCCGCGACGTCGCCGAGCACCTCCGCGCAGGGCAGCCCGGCGGGCCGGCGCTGCAGCACCGTGACCTCGTCGCCGCGCTCGGACAGCGCGGCGGCGGTGGCCCGGCCCAGCATCCCGCTCGCGCCGGTGACCAGCACCCTCACCGGGGACGCCGGGGTGCCCCCGAGCCGGCCAGCACGCCGGCGGCCCGGCCGGCGACCGCGGTCCGGTCGACCTTGGACGCGTGCCGGATGTCGACCGGCAGTCGCCGGGCCACCAGCACGGCGGCGACGTCCACCCCGGCTGCGGCGCGCACGGCCGCGGCCAGGTCGGCGTCGGCCGGGGCCATGCTCTCCCCGCGACCACGCGGGGGCGGCGCGGCGGGCACGAGCACGACCACCACCACCTGGGCGCCGACCGGGCCGACCCCGACCACCGCGGCGGCCGAGACCTCGTCCAGCCGCTCCACCCGCTGCTCCACGCCCACCGGGGTGACCACGCCACCGGCGGTGGGGACCACGTGCGGCAACCGCCCCTCGATCCACAGCCGGCCCGCGTCGTCCAGGTGCCCGACATCGCCGGTGCGGTGCCAGCCGGGGTCGCGGGAGGCGGCCCGCTCGGTGGCCCACAGCGCGTCGTAGCGGTCCTTGACGTGCGGGCCGCGCACGCAGACCTCGCCGGTGCGGCCGGGCTCCGCGGTGAGCGGCCCGTCGGCCTGGCCGGTGGCCGACAGCGGGCTGAGCCGCACCTCCACCCCGGGCAGCGGCCGGCCCACGCACACCCCGTCGCCGGGCCCGGCTGCCTCGACCTCGGCGGCCGAGATGTCGGTGACCGGGAGGGCCTCGGTCATCCCGTAGGGCGTGTGCGCCTCCGCCGCCGGCAGCACCGCGCGCACCGACTCGAGCAGGGTGGCCGGCACCGGAGCGCCGGCGGACATCAGCAGCCGCACCCGGGACAGTGCCGTGCGCTCGGGTGCGGTCAGGTCCGCGCCGGTCGCGGCGACCCGGCGCAGCGCGGCCGGCGAGGCGAACACGACGGTCGCATCGACCGCCGCCGCGGCCCGGGCCAGGTCGGTGGCGCGCAGCGTGCCCGGCCTGGTCACGTCGATGTCCGGAACGGCGGAGCCGATCCCCAGCGCCGGGCCCAGCAGCGCGAACGGGGCGAACGCGGCCACGAAGCGGTCCTCGGGGCCCAGGGAGTACGTGCTGCGGACCAGCTCGAACTGGGCCAGTGCCTGCCGCTGGGTGTAGACCACGCCCTTGGCCGGGCCGGTCGCCCCGGAGGTGAACAGCACGGCGCAGTCGGCGTCCAGCGGCATCTCCGGCGGGGACGCTGCGGTGCGGCCGAGCCGGGTGAGCTCGGTGAGGTCGTGCGCGGCGCCGGTCACGCGCCGGACCAGCGGCCCCGGGCCGGCGGCGATCCGTGAGCCGGGCAGCCCCATCAGCCGGGCCGCGGCCAGGCCCGGGCCGCCGCCGATGACGTGGTCGACCGCGGCGCTGCGCAGCGCCCGCCGCATCCCGCCCAGCCCCAGCCCCTTGTCGGCCACCACGATCACCCCGCCGGCCCGCCAGACGGCGTAGACGGCGGCGGTGAGGTCGGCGGAGGGCTCCACCAGCAGGGCGACCCGGTCGCCCGGGCGCACGCCCGCGGCGGCCAGCCCGGCGGCGAGGTCCTCGACCCGCCGGTGCAGCGCCGCCCAGCTCGTGGTGGCCCCGCCCACCTCCACGACGGCCGGTGACGGGTCGCCGGCCCGCTCGGCCAGCGCGGACCAGAGGTGCCGGCCGGCCACCGGGGGAGCCCCCGGCGCGGGCGGCGCGGCGGGCGGGGTGCCGAGGTCGGTGACCCACTGGGCGATCGCGGCGGCGTACTGCGGCGCGTCCTCGGGGAGCAGGTGCGAGGCGCCCTCGTAGCGGTGCAGCTCCGCCTGCGGCAGCCGGTCGCGGATCTCGGCGAGGTACCGGTCGGCGAAGACCGGGTCGCGCGGGCCCCACAGCAGCAGTGCGGGGACGTCGAGCCCGCGCATGCCCGCGCCGATGGCATCCAGCGCCGGGCGCGAGGGGTGCGCGTCGGTGAAGGGGATGTCGGCGACGAAGTCACCCACCGACCGCCGCCGGGCAGCCGAGCGGTACGGCGCGGCGAAGGCCCGGCGTACGTCGGCGGGCAGCGCCGGCCGGGACAACCGGGTGGCTGCCTGCACGAACACCGGGGTGCGCACGGTGACCGCCTCGTGCAGCGCGCGCGCCGAGGCCAGCCGGATGAGCACCGGCCCCAGGTCGTGGTCGGGCTGGGCGACCGCGGTGTTGGTGAGCACCACCCCGCGCAGCTGCTCGCGGTGGGCCAGCGCCCAGCCCAGCGAGATGATGCCGCCCCAGTCGTGGGCGACCGTCACCACCGGCCCCGTGACGCCCAGCGCCGCGGTCAGGTCGACCAGGTCGGCGACCCGCTGCGGCAGGGTGCGCGGTGCGGCGAGCCGCTCGGAGAAGCCCATCCCGAGCTGGTCGGGGGCCACGACCCGCCAGCCGGGGGGCGCCGCGGTCAGCAGCCGGCGCCACAGGTAGGACCAGGTCGGGTTGCCGTGGACGCACAGCAGGGTGCCGACCGGATCGGTCACCCCGTTGTCGAGCACGTGCCAGGTGTGCGCGACACCGTCGCCGTCGGTGACGCGCAGCGTGCGGGACCAGGCCGGGTCCAGCCCGGGCAGGCCGTGCGGGACGTCGGCGGCGGCGGCCGCCGTCACCAGGTGATCTCGAGGATGGAGGCGTTCAGGCCGGAGCCGATGCCCATCAGCAGCACCCGGTCGCCGTCGACCAGGTCGTGCGCCTCGCCGGCCAGGGTGAACGGAACGGACGCCGGCCCGATGTTGCCGCGCTCGGGGAAGGTGCGCGGTACCCGGTCCGGGTCGATGCCCAGCCGCTCGCAGACGGCGTTGGTGTGCACCTGGGAGACCTGGTGGATCACGTACCGGTCCATGCCGCCGGCCCAGTCGAACTCCTGGGTCGCCTCGTCCCAGAGGTCCTCGGACAGCTGGAGTCCGGCATCCAGCAGCCCCTTCAGGTCGGTGTACATGCCGTCGTTGTCACCGATGCACAGCCCGTGGTGCTCGGTGCCGGCCCGGCTGGCGCTGGCCACGACCCGGTGCCCCTCGGGGTGCCGGTCGGCGCGGCCCAGCACCATGGCCGCCGCACCCGAGCCCAGGGTGAGCGAGGCGAACTGGCTCATCACGTCCTTGGACGTGGTGTCGGGGCGGGACAGGTTCGCGATCGTGCGCTCCTGGACCTTCCGGGAGTCCTCGCCGTTGACCACGAGCACGTAGTCGACCCGGCCGGAGTCGATCATCGCGCCGGCCAGCTCGATGCCGTTGACGAAACCGAGGCAGGCGTTGGTGATGTCGAAGTTCTGGCACGAGCTGGGCAGCCCGAGGGCGTGGTGCACCGCGGTCGCGGTGGAGGGCTCCAGGTGCTCCCGGCTCACCGAGGTGTTGACCATCAGGCCGATCCCGGCCGGGTCGATGCCGCTCTCGCTGATCGCCTTGGCCCCGGCCATGGCCGCGCCGTCGACGAACGTGACGCCGTCGGGCCACCAGCGGCGCTCGCGGATGCCCACCAGCCGCTCCAGCAGGCCGGGGCGCAGGCGCACGCGCTGGTAGGTGTCGGCGAGTTGTTCGTCGAACTCGGCGGAGGTGACGACCCGGGAGGCGTCAGCGTTGCTGACGGTCAGGATCGTGGTGTTGGAGAAGCGGTGGGTCGTGTTGCCGCGCATGTGCAGGTCCTGTCGAGTGGAGGTCGGCTCCATACTCGTACGGCGCCTCAGTCGGGGAACCCGGTACCCCGTCGGGGAGGGCGGTATTCCGGTGATCCGGACGACGTCGGCCGGATCCCGACCAGCGTACGGCCCCGCTCCCGACCGGGTCGGGCGTCGGCGCCGTCCCGGACGGTCAGGCCGGCAGGGACACCGTGCGCCCTTCCGTGGCGCTGCGCCGGGCGGCGTCCAGCACGGTGGCGGTGGCGACGGCGTCCTGCGGGTCGACCGGTACCGGCCCGCGGCCCCGCACCGCCGCCGCGACGGCCGGGTAGAGGGTGCTCCAGGCTCCCGGCACGGTCGGTACCACCGTGCCGGCGTCGCCCCGGTGCACCCGGCCCCAGTGCTCCTCGGGCTCGGCGCCCCACCGGTCGCCGAGGGTGGCCGGGGTGTGCCCGGCCAGCAGCGCGTCCTCCTGCCCGTCGATGCGGCCGTCGCCGCCGACGACGTAGCTGCCGGTGGTGCCGGTGACCCGGAACCGCGGCCCGGGAGCGCCCTGGCTCCAGCTGCCCGACAGGTGCGAGGGCGTTCCGTCGGCGTGGGTGAGGGCGAGGAACACGTCGTCGTCCAGACCGCTGCTCCGCAGCCGCCACTCGGCGTGCACGCGGACCACCGGCCCGAGCAGGACCAGCGCCTGGTCGACCAGGTGGCTGCAGAAGTCGAGCAGGGTGCCGCCACCCGAGGCCGGCGGGCCCGGGTCCGGCGCCATCCGCTCGAAGCGCGACTCGAACCGGGTCGGCGTGCCGAGCACCCCGTCCGCGACGAGCTGCCGGACGGTTCGGAAGTCGGAGTCCCACCGCCGGTTCTGGTAGGGCACCAGTACCAGGCTCCGCTCGGCGGCGAGCTCGGCGGACGACCGCGCGGCGGCGGCGTCGAGCGCGAACGGCTTGTCGCACACCACCGCCAGCCCGAGCCGCAGGGCCTGGTCGGTGAGCAGGCTGTGCGTGTCGGCCGGGGTGGAGATCGCAACCGCCTCGGCGCCGGCGGCCACGAGGTCCTCCAGCGAGTCGAACAGCTGCGCGGCCGGATGGTCGGCGGTCACCAGGGCCCGGCGCTCCGCCGACGTGGTCACCACCCCGAGGAAGTCGCACTCCGCCGCCGCGGCCAGCAGCGGCGCGTGGAACCAGCGCCCACCGAAGCCGTAGCCCACCAGGCCGAACCGGACCGGCCGGTCATCTCCAGTCATGGCAGGGATCATGGCCGGTCCGCCCGGCGCCGGGACCATCGGGCGGGCGGACCTGCGCCGGTGGTCAGGGCGGCGGAGGGGTGAGGAACTCGGCATAGTCCGCCGCGGTCAACGGCCGCGACGTCAGCTGCCCCGAGGGGAGCGGTGCCTCCACCGGCTCACCGTCCCGGGTCAGCAGCACGCCGGCCACCCCGGCCAGGCTGGTCGCGGTGAGCACGATCTGCGCCACCGCCGGCCGGCTCTCCCGGATCGTCGAGGAGTCGGCGCTGCCGGCCACATCGACGGTGACGGTGTCGCCGGAGACGTCCGTGACGGTCAGCTGCACCTCCGGCGGCAGCGTGGTGGAGATCTGGTCGTTGCGCTCACCGGGCGTCGGCCCGTCCGCCAGGTCGCCCAGCAACTCGGCCACCTGCTCCCGCAGCGTTCCCTGCGGTGGCTGCCGGCCGCGGGGGACCAGCACGTCGTCCTCCCCGACCAGGTAGATCCGCGGCTCGCCGACCTCCGGCGCCGGCGAGGGCACCGCCGGGCCGGTGGCCCCGGGCGACGCCAGGCCGTAGGGCACGTCGGAGGGGGCGATGATCTCCGGGGGGCCGCCGGTGGGCACCCCGCAGGAGCACAGCAGCGGCAGGGCGAGCAGCGCGGCCGCCAGCCCTCGCCGGCTCACGGCCGCACCCCCGGGAGGGCCAGGCTGAACCGGGCGCCGCCGTCCGGGCTGGCCGAGCACCAGGCCGCGCCACCGTGCCGTGCCGCGGTCTCCGCCACGATCGCCAGCCCCAGCCCGGCCCCGGGCAGCGAACCCCGGGCCGTCCGGGCACCGCGGGCGAACCGCTCGAACACCCGTTCCCGGTCCGCGGGAGCCACTCCGGGTCCGGCGTCGTCGACGTGCAGCACGACGGCACCGTCGCGCTGCTGCACCATCACCCGGCGAGCCCCCCCGGCGTGGCGGTCGGCGTTGTCCAGCAGGTTGACCACGGCCCGCTCCAGGGTGCTCTTGTCGGCCCGGACGGTGGTGGGCGCGTCCCCGTCGGTGGTGAGCAGGTCCGCCGGGCGGCCGGTGTGGGCCAGCACCTCGCGCACCACCTGGCCGAGGCTGACCGGGGGCAGGGGCTCGGCCGTGGCGTCGGCATCCAGCCGGGCCAGCTCCAGCAGGTCGTCGAGGGTCCGGCGGAACCGGCGCAGCTCGGCCTCGATCAACGTGAGCGCCTCCCGGCCCCGCGGGGACAGCTCCTCCCGGCGCGCCCCCATCACCTCCACGCTGGTGGTCAGCGTGGTGAGCGGGCTGCGCAGCTCGTGGCTGACGTCGCCGACGAAGCGGGCATCCCGGTCGATCCGGGCCGCCAGGGCGTCAACCATGCTGTTGAAGCTGCCGACGATGGCGACCAGGTCAGGGTCGTCGGTGCTGGGCAGCCGGGTGGTCAGCTCGCCGCCGGCGATCGAGGTGGCCGCGCCGGCCACCTGCTCCAGCGGGTGGACGGCGCGCCGGCTGGCCCACGTCCCGAACGCGGCCCCGGCAGCCGTCGCCGCCAGCGCACCGGCCCCCAGCACCGCGGCGAGGGTGCGCAGCGAGAGCTGCAGCTCGGTGAGCGGCGCCACCTCGAAGAACTCGATGCCGGCGGCCGGGACGGCCACTCCGACGACCAGCCGCGGGCCCGTGGCCGACTCGATGCGGACCGTTCCCGCTGCTCCGCCGGCCACCAGCTCCTGCAACGCCCCGGGAACGTCCCGGGCCCCGACGTCCAGGCTCGAGGAGTACCAGGCCTCCCCGTTGCGGACCACCACGGCCGAGCCCCCCGCCGGGAACAGGTCGGCCAGCACGTCGCCGATCTCCACGCCGGCGGTGGACAGCCGGCTGCGGAGCAGGTTGGCGTCGGTGAAGGCCTGCCGGGTGGCGGAGGACTCCCGCTGGTCGAGCAGGTAGTTGCGCGCGAGCAGGAACGTGGTGGCCACCAGCACGGCCGACACCAGCAGCGTGCCGGCCGCGAAACCGACGACGATGCGGGCCCGCAGCCCCCGCGGCCGCAGCCGCCAGGTCACTGCGGGTCCAGCCGGTACCCCAGGCCGCGCACCGTGACCACCAGCCGGGGATCGCCCGCGTCGAGCTCGACCTTGGTGCGCAGCCGGCGGACGTGGACGTCGACGATCCGCTCGTCGCCGAAGAAGCCGTGCTCCCACACCCGGCGCAGCAGTTCCGCCCGGCTCAGCACGCGGCCCGGGGAGGCGGCGAGCTCGCACAACAGGCGGAACTCGGTGAGCGTCAGGTGGATCTGCTCCTCGCCCCGGTGCACCGTGCCGCGCTCGGCCCGCAGGACCAGCGGCGCCGCCGGATGGGAGTCGAGGACCACCTCCGGCAGCGCGCTCCCGGCATCCCCACCGGTCTCGCTGCCGCCCCCGGACGAACCGGCCCGACGGCGCAGCGCGCGCAGCCGCGCGGTGATCTCCTTGACCTGGAACGGCTTGGTCACGTAGTCGTCGGCGCCGGCCTCGAGAGCGGCGACGATGTCGTGCGTGTCGGCCCGCGCGCTGACCACGATGATCGGCAGGTCGTGGTCGCGACGCACCTCGCGGACCACCGCGAAGCCGTCCATCGCGCCCAGCATGAGGTCGACGACCATCAGGTCCGGGACCGACGCCGCCACCTGCCGGCAGGCGTCCTCCCCGTCCACGGCCTCGGCGACCTGGTAGCCCTCGTCCTCCAGGGCCCAGCGCAGCGCGGTACGGATGTGGTCGTCGTCTTCGACGATCAGGAGACGGGGGGCCACCCGCCCCATGCTGCCATCGGCCGGGCCTCGAGCAACCGGCAACCGGCCCGTCGGTGGCCCGTCACACGATCGCAACGGAACGGTCAGGGGAACCGCAACGTCCGCAACCGAACCTGGAGGCGTACCGGAGGGCGACCGCCCCGCCGGCCGGAGGAGGACCGCGTGATCAGCGTGCGACCGGACAGCAGGACCAGGGACGACGCGTACGCCTCGGGTGACGAGCGGGTCGTGGATCTGAGCGAGGCGCTGGTGGCCGACGGCCTGGCCGACGCCCGGTGGCTGCTGCACGACGCCCTGCTCAGCGGTGCCCGGCGGGTCGTGGTGGACCTGAGCCAGGTGTCGCACCTGGCGAGCCCCGCCCTGGCCAGCTTCCTGTGGGCGCACCGGATCTGCCGGGCGCGCGGCGGGGCGCTGGTGCTGCGCGGCGCCGACCGGCGCACCCAGGACATGCTGCGGCGGACCGGGCTGACCCACGTGCTGCAGGTACAGCCCCGCACCGCCGAGTGGCTGGCGGCCTGACGTGCCCGTGCGCAGTGAGATCCCCGCGGACCGGCGGGGGACCGGCTTCACCGAGGTCGTCGACCAGCACACCGGCGCCATCCGGGCCGGTGGGCACCTGACCGAGCAGGGCGCGGACCTGCTCCGCGGCGCCGTGCTGGTGCTCCAGGGACGCGGGCACGACCGGGTCACCCTCGATCTGGGGGGTGTGCAGGCCGTCGACGACGCCGGCCTGCGCGCTCTCCGCAACCTGCAGGCAGCGGTGACCGAGGACGGCCGCGAACTGGTGCTGGTGGACGCCCCGGAGGATGCCGGGATCCGGACCGGGAGCGCCCGGTGGTGAGCGGCCTGAGCCTCCTGGTCCCCTGCCCGGGGTGCTCCTCGCGGGACGTCGACGACGTGACGCCGGAGGAGGAGGACCGCGGCTGGTGGGCCCGGCTGCTGTGCCGCGCGTGCGGGCACGAATGGTCCGCGCGCTGCTGACCGGGTAGGGGCCACGGCATGTGGTTCGACTCATGGTCCGACCTGGCGCGCGTGGCGGCCGTCGGGACGGCGGCCTACCTGACGGTGGTCGTCGTCCTGCGGCTGTCCGGCAAACGGACGCTAGCCAAGCTCAACGCCTTCGACCTGGTGGTCACCGTCGCGCTCGGCTCGACGCTGGCCACCATCCTGCTCAACTCCGACGTCTCCTGGTCCGAGGGGGCGCTGGCCCTGACCCTGCTGGCGCTCCTCCAGTGGTCGGTCGCCTGGGTGACGGTGCGCCGCAGCGCGGCCCGGGACGTCGTGACCGCCCGGCCGACCCTCCTGCTGGAGGACGGGCACGTGCTGCCGGACGCGCTGGAGGAACAGCGCGTCAACCTCGACGAGGTCCGCCAGGCGGTCCGCGCCTCCGGGTCCGGCGACCTCGCCGCGGTCGGCGCCGTCGTCCTGGAGAGCGACGGCACGCTGAGCGTCATCGCCCGCGAGCAGCTCGGGGATCGCTCGGCCCTCGCCGGTGTCGACTCCGCCCGGCGCTGACCGGTGACCGGTGCAGCGCTCGCCGCCCTCGGGGTGGTGCTCATCGCGGTGGTGCTCGTCGACCTCTGGACCACCACGCTCACCCTCACCGGCGGTGCCGGGCCGCTCACCCGGCGGCTGGGGGACGGGCTGTGGCGGGTGCTGCTCCGGGCGCACGCCCGGGACAGCTCCTCCCGGGTGCTCGCGAACGCGGGCGGCGGCATCCTGGTCGTCACCGTCCTGGTGTGGGTGACCCTGTTCTGGGCCGGCTGGACGCTGCTCTTCCTCAGCGGCGGGGCGATCAGCGACGCCCAGACGGGGGCCGCGGCGTCGGTGGCCGACGTCGTCTACTACGCCGGTTTCACCGTCTCCACGCTGGGGGTCGGTGACTTCACCGCCGACACGGCGCTCTGGCGCATCCTCACGTCGGTCGCGAGCTTCAGCGGGCTCTTCCTGGTGACGCTGGCCATCACCTACCTGCTCTCGGTCGTCTCGGCCGTCGTGAGCCGGCGCAGCCTGGCCACCTACGTGCAGGCCCTGGGGGACACGGCCGGCGACATCGTGGTCCGGGGCTGGGCGGGGGACGCGGTCAGCTCCGCCTTCGTGCAGCACCTGGTGACCCTCACCGCGCAGCTGTCCGCGGTGGCCGAACAGCATCTCGCCTACCCGGTGCTGCACTACTTCCGCAGCCGGCACCCCGACGACTCCGCCCCGGTGGCGCTGGCCCGGCTGGACGACGCGGTGCTGCTGCTCCGGGCCGCGGTGGCCCCGTCGGCGAGGCCGGACCCCGCCACCGTCGACCCGGTGCAGCGGGTGCTGGGCAGCTACGCCCAGGCCGCGCATGCGGCGTCGGCGACCCCGCGGACGGATCCGGTGCCGCCGCTGCCCGACACGGGGCCGCTGCTGCGGGCCGGTATTCCGCTGGCCGACCAGGGGGAGTGGGGGCGGCAGGCGTCGGCGGACGCCGGGCGGCGCGCCCGGCTGGCACGGGTGGTCACCGACGCCGGGTGGTCGTGGCCGGGAAGCTGACCGGCGCACGACCACCCCGAGGCCGACCGCCGTCAGCCCAGCGAGCTGATCAGGTCGCGGCAGGCCTGCTCGCACCGCCGGCACGCCTCGGCGCAGACCCGGCAGTGCCCGTGCATCTCCGCGTGGCTCGCGCACTCGTCGCCGCAGGCCTTGCACGCCGTGGCGCAGGCCTCGAGCACGGCCCTGGTCAGGTTCGCGTCGTAGCCGGTGTGCCGGGACAGCACCCGGCCGGTCGTGTCGCAGATGTCGGCGCAGTCGGTGTTGCTCCGGATGCACGTCCGCAGCTCGGCGACCATGTCCTCGCTGAGGCACGCGTCCGCGCAGGCGGTGCAGGCCTGGGCGCACTCGACGCAGGCCTCGATGCAGGCGACCAGCTTCTGCCGGTCGATCCCGCCGAGGTCCTTCGGATAGGACTCGAGCATCGGGGCTGCAACGGTCATGGTCATCTCCTCGTCACCACGGCGCGGGCGGGCGGGCTGCCCTCCTCGGAGCGCCGACGTGCCGGTCCCCACCCGGAGACCACGCGGACCCGACCTCCGTCACCCAGTCGTCATGCGCCCGGTGTCGCCATCGGCACCTGGCGCTGCACATGACGATCGGATGTCAGGCCGCGAAGGCACGTTCCGGGGCCCGGAACCGGGTATGGCGCGCAGCAACGTGCCAACCGAGGAGGCGTACCGATGAAGCTGGACCGGATCGCGGAGCCGTGGGGCTCCCGCACCCCGTACGGGCCAGGGGAGACCTGGCCGACCCGGGTGGACTCGTACCTGGCCGACGGGCTGACGGAGGCCGACGTCGACCGCTGGGTGCAGTCGGCGACGATCCTGCACTCCAACGGCGACGGGCTGGACATCGCCGTCAAGGACGAGAAGATCGTCGGGGTCCGTGGCCGCGAGGTCGACCGCGTCAACCACGGCCGGCTGGGCCCGAAAGACCTCTTCGGCTGGCAGGCCAACAACTCACCTGACCGGTTGACCCGCCCGCTGATCCGGCGGAAGGGCAAGCTGGTCGAGACCGACTGGGACACCGCGATGGACGCCGTGGTGAACCGGACGAAGGAGCTGCTCGACGAGCAGGGCCCGAGCGCCATCAGCTTCTACACCACCGGGCAGCTGTTCCTCGAGGAGTACTACACCCTCGGGCTCATCGCGCACGGCGGCATCGGCACCAACCACGTCGACGGCAACACCCGGCTGTGCACGGCCACGGCCGCGGCGGCGCTCAAGGAATCCTTCGCCTGCGACGGTCAGCCGGGCTCCTACACCGACATCGACCACGCCGACGTGATCGCGCTGTACGGGCACAACATGGCCGAGACCCAGACGGTGTTGTGGACCCGCGTCCTGGACCGGCTGGCCGGCCCGAACCCGCCGAAGGTGATCTGCGTCGACCCGCGGATGACGCCGGTCGCGCGCGAGGCCACCATCCACCTGGCGCCCCGGCCGGGCACCAACGTGATGCTGATGAACGCGCTGCTGCACGAGATCATCGCCAACGGCTGGGTGGACGACGACTACGTCTCGGCGCACGCGGTGGGCTTCGCGGAGCTGGAGAAGCGGGTGGCCGACTACCCGCCGGAGGTCGCGGCGGAGGTCTGCGACGTGCCGGCCGAGCAGATCCGCGAGGCGGCGCGCATCATCGGCCACGCCGAGCGGCTGCTCTCCACCGTGCTGCAGGGCTTCTACCAGTCCCACCAGGCGAGCGCGGCAGCCGTGCAGGTGAACAATGTCAACATCATCCGCGGCATGCTGGGCAGGCCCGGCTGCGGCGTGCTGCAGATGAACGGCCAGCCGACGGCGGAGAACACCCGCGAGTGCGGCGGCGACGGCGACCTGCCGGCCTTCCGCAACTGGGACAACGACGAGCACATCGAGGACCTCGCGAAGGTCTGGAACGTCGACCCGATGCAGATCCCACACTACTCGAGCCCGAC
This sequence comes from Modestobacter lapidis, assembly GCA_019779905.1. GTDB lineage: Bacteria > Actinomycetota > Actinomycetes > Mycobacteriales > Geodermatophilaceae > Modestobacter > Modestobacter lapidis. Next base: position 362,603 of record JABAKE010000003.1, read on the forward strand.
GCACCTCATGCAGATGATGCGGTACGCCGAGCAGGGGTCGATCCGCTTCATGTGGGTGCAGGCCACCAACCCGGCGGTGTCGCTGCCCGAACTGGCCCGGATCCGGGAGATCCTCAGCCAGGACCGGCTCTTCCTGGTGGTGCAGGACATCTTCCTGTCCGAGACCGCCCAGTTGGCCGACGTGGTCCTGCCCGCGGCCACCTGGGGGGAGAAGACCGGCACGTTCACCAACGTGGACCGCACCGTGCACCTGTCGGACAAGGCGGTGGAGCCCCCGGGCGAGGCCAGGCCCGACCTGGACATCTTCATCGACTACGCCCGCCGGCTCGGGCTCGAGGACAAGGACGGCCAGCCGCTGGTGAAGTGGTCGGACGCCGAGGGCGCCTTCGAGGGCTGGAAGGAGTGCAGCCGGGGCCGGCCCTGCGACTACACCGGCATGAGCTACGCCAAGCTGCGCGGCGGGAGCGGGATCCAGTGGCCGTGCAACGAGGAGAATCCCGACGGCACCGAGCGCATCTACGCCGACGGGAAGTTCTGGGCCGACCCCAGCTACTGCGAGAGCTTCGGCCGGGACATGGTCACCGGTGCTCCGCTCTCGGAGACCGAGTACAAGACCTTGAACCCGTCGGGCAAGGCGGTGCTCAAGGCAGCCGAGTACCTGGCCCCGCACGAGATCCCGAGCCAGGACTTCCCGTTCCAGCTGATCACCGGGCGCACCCTCTACCACTTCCACACCCGGACCAAGACCGCCCGGGCGCCGCAGCTGCAGGCTGCGGCACCGGAGGTCTGGATCGAGCTGTCGGCCGGCGACGCTGCCGACCGGAAGTTCACCGAGGGCGACCTGCTGGAGATCACCACGCCGCGTGGGCGGGTGGAGGCCCGGCTGCGGATCAGCGGGATCCGGCCGGGGGTGGCCTTCCTGCCGTTCCACTACGGCTACTGGGACACCCCTGGCGGCCACGGGCCGGGCAAGAAGGAGGGCCGGGCGGCGAACGAGCTGACGATCACCGACTGGGACCCGGTGTCCAAGCAACCGCTCTTCAAGACCGCAGCGGCCGCGGTGCGCCGGATCGAGAAGGCCAAGGGCAGGTCCTCGGCCGCGCCCACGACGACCGGTTCGGCGCCGGTGGCCGGTACCCCCCCACAGACCCGGGGCGGGGCCGCCGCCGAGGCCGGGGAAGCCCTCACTGCAGGAGGTCGGCGATGAAGCTGGGCATGGCGATCGAGGAACTGCACCGCTCGGAGAACGACCTGACCAGCACGCTGCTGGCGATGTCGGACCGGCACAAGACCGACCACGAGGTCTTCTACGTGACCCGGGACATCGCCAAGTGGTCGCGGGAGCACGTCGCCGAGCTTGCCCGGGTCGGGCGGGACTACGGCCTGGACCTGGACCCGGAGGCCAAGGACGACCCGGGCTTCGTGGCGAGCCTGCGTCAGAAGAGCTCGGAGCTGATGGGACGGCGCCCGGAACCCGGGCTCCTGCTGCTCGCCGACCTGCGACACCTGCACCGGCAGGCCGCGGGCATCTCGCTGGACTGGGAGCTGCTCGCCCAGGGCGCCCAGGCCGCCAAGGACCGGGAACTGCTGGCGCTCAGCGAACGGTGCCACCCGCAAACTCTGCGGATCCTCCGGTTCGCCAACGCCAAGCTCAAGGAGGCCTCGCCGCAGGTGCTGGCCAGCTGAGGGCGGCGGGGGCCGCGGGCCACGACCCGGGTGACGCGCGGCCCCGGGGCCGCTGCGGCTGACCGACCCGGCTCACGGCTCGCGGCCACCGGGGGGGCCGGCCCCGATCCGCGCGGCGGTGCTGCTCAGCCGCCCGTGGACGACCGGCTCCCACCGGCCGGCCATCGCGTCGGTGACCTGCTGCCGCCACTGCCCGGTCTCGCTGGGCTCCACCGAGGTGGACTCCTGCGCCAGCTCGACCACCCGGTCCAGCTGGGCGAGCAGCTCGGCGTCGATCCGTCCGCGGGGTGCGCGCCAGGCCAGTTCGCGCAGCAGCGCCGCGATCCGGCGGAGCGCGGCAGGCTGCCCCGAGGCGAAGTGGACCGGTTCCTCGAGGCCCAGCCGGAGCAGGTCGTGCACCTCCCACTGCGGGACGACCAACCGCAGGACACCGTCGTCATCGCACCAGCGGAGCGGCGCCAACGGCCGCGTCACCAGGTCGCCCAGGAGCGAGGAGACGTGCGACAGCCCATGCACCGCCGTCGTCGGGTCGTTGGTGCTGGGGGACAGCGCGCGGATGACGATGTCGACGACCTTGCGCAGGCTGTAGGCGATGTCCCGGGACGGAGACCGTTCGAACTTCAGCTGGACGCACCGGCCGACGGCCTCCTCGAGGTCGTCCAGGCCGGGCGCGGCGCCCCGGCCGCGGGGCCACACGTGCGCGATCGGGGTGGCCGCCACGACCGAGTCACCGATCCGCGGGGCGAGCAGCACGACGACGTCGGCCGCCGCCGCGGCGGCGACGATCCGGTGGGGGGACACCTCGGTGACGAAGCCGCTGGACCGCGCGAGAAGGTGGGCCGGTGTCCCCGGTGGGAGCTCCACCGCGGGCGCGGCGTCCGCGCCCGGCTCGGGAAGCTCCCGGGCGAAGGTGTGGCCGGCCTCCTCGTGGACGTCGCGGTACATCGTCTCCACCCGCAGCGAGCGGGCCAGATGGCCGAGGAACAGCACCAGCGCGACGACGCTGATCAGCGTGAGCAGGAAGGCCACCGTGACCGACAGGCGGGGCACGAAAGCCGTCTCGCCGCCCGTCGCCGACTCGGTCCGCACCGTGCGCAGCACGGTGAGGGCGTAGACGAACGTCGCGACCAGCTGGGCGAGGGTCAGCTGGATGACCCGGTCGGTGACGAAGGTCTGCAGCAACCGGGGGGAGTGCTGGCTGCTGCTCAGCTGCAGGGCCACGACGGTGAACGAGAACGTCAGCCCGGTCACCGAGATCAGTGAGCCGGCGATGGCGGCGAGCACGTCGCGGGCTGCCGCCGGACCACCCCCGAACACGAAGGTCAGCGGGTGCTCACCACCGGGTTGCTCGAGCAGCTCGTCCAGGGCGGGGAGCCCGACGCCGAGGCCGATGGCGATCAGGATCCCCACCACGGGGAGCGGCCACAGCGAGCCCCGGAACCAGGCCGCGATGGCGGAGGGGCGCAGGCTCATTCCGTGCTGTCGTCGGTCGGGTCCTCATCGGGGTTCGGGAAGTCGAAGGTCGGGACCGGCGTCTGTCCCTCCGCTGCGACCATCGCGTCGATCGTCACCTCGCCGGCCCGCTCGAACGTGAAGGTCACTGGGATCGACTCGGAGGACAGCAGCTCGCGCTCCAGGCCCAGCAGCGTCAGCGACGGCGCGCCCTCCGCTCCCACGTAGACGTTGTCCTCGGCGGCCACCTCGATGGAGACACCATCGGTGGCAGCCGCCGCACCCCCCGGCGGCGAGCTCTCCGCGCCGGCGAAATCGGGACCGCTCACGTCGATCAGCGTGTCGGCCTCCCGGCCGGTGTTGGCGATGCCCAGGAACAGGCTGGCGTCCTCACCCACCTCGTAGGCGCCGTCCAGCGGGTACTCCAGCTGCACCTGCAGCAGCTTCACGTCCTCGCTGACAGGGGCGTCCGGCCCGATCGCACCGCCGGGCACCTCCGCTTGCGGTGTCTCGATGGGGGCGTCCGAGCTGCACCCGGCCAACAGCAGGGCGCTGCAGCAGGCGGTGGGCAGCAGCCAACGGCGCAGCGCGGAACGGTGCGTTGCTCGGGTCTCCACGGTGGGGATCCTCCGGGTTCGGTCGCAGGTCGTCGGTCCGCCCTGCCCTACCCCGATAGCCCCCTGGGACACCGGTGATCCATGCTGGATTCGGTGGCGGTGGAACGGGCGTCATCGGGGTAGCTGCCGGGCACGACCCCGGGGAGAGGCCCCGCCGCGCTGATCGAGGAGACCCACCGATGTGCCGCCTGCTGGGAACGGTGTCCACGATCCCGCGGACCCTGGACGACGTCCTGGGCAGCGAGCGTGCGGCATTCCTCGGGCTGGCTGCGGTCCACGGGGACGGCTGGGGTCACGCCTGGAGCACCGGGGTGGGCGAGCTGGAGGTGCGGAAGTCGCCGGAGTCGGCGCTGACCAGCGTCGAGCTCGCTGAGCTCGCCGGTGGCCGGCCGGCCGAGGCCGCCCTCACCCACCTCCGGTGGGCCACCCTCGGGCTGTCGGTCGGGCCGGGCAACACCCACCCGTTCACCGACGGGCGTATCGCATTCGCGCACAACGGGTCCATCGCGCCGCCGGCCGCGCTCGACGACCTGATCGTTCCCGACGTGGCGGCGCGCCGGCGGGGTGACACCGACAGCGAGCGGTACTTCCTGGCGCTCCTCTCCCGGCTGGCCGAGGGCGCGTCGCCGGCCGAGGCGCTGGCCGCCACCGTGGCCGGCGTGCTCGCCGGTGGCGCCGAGGTCCACAGCCTGAACTGCCTGCTCCTGACCCCCGACGCGCTGCTGGCCGTGTGCTGCTACGACGCGGAACGTGGGGCGGACCGCGACTACTACCCGCTGCTCCACCGCCGCACCGGCGACACCGTCGTCGTCGCCTCCACCGGGTGGACCGACAGTGCCGGGTGGTCGACGGTCAGCAACGGCCAGATGCTGGTCGTCGAACGCGGAACGCTGCACACGTCGGTGGTCCCGGTCGGAACGGTGGAACCGGTGGCCGCCGTCCCCTGACCGGAGGGCGCCGCGTCCCGACCCGGCCGCGGTCTCGGCTGGCCGCGCGCTGGCCGGTGCTGGAGGCTCAGGGGGGCGCCCATCCAGCCCCGGTGGCCGTCGGCACAGCTGCTCCACCGGAGGTCGCATGCGCGCGATGGTGTACCGCGGTCCCTACAAGATCCGGGTCGAGGAGAAGGACGTCCCGCCGATCGAGCACCCCAACGACGCGATCGTGCGGGTCACCACCGCGGCGATCTGCGGATCGGACCTGCACCTCTACCACGGGCTCATGCCCGACACCCGGGTCGGCACGACCTTCGGCCACGAGTTCATCGGGGTCGTGGACCAGGTCGGCCCTTCGGTGCAGAACCTGCAGGTGGGCGACCGGGTGATGGTGCCGTTCAACGTCTACTGCGGGTCCTGCTGGTTCTGCGCCCGCGGGCTCTACTCGAACTGCCACAACGTCAACCCCAACGCCACCGCCGTGGGCGGGATCTACGGCTACTCGCACACCTGCGGCGGCTACGACGGTGGCCAGGCGGAGTACGTCCGGGTGCCGTTCGCCGACGTCGGCCCGACGAAGATCCCCGACTGGATGCACGACGAGGACGCCGTGCTGCTCACCGACGCGGTCGCCACCGGCTACTTCGGCGCGCAGCTCGGCGACATCGTCGAGGGCGACACGGTCGTGGTCTTCGGCGCCGGTCCGGTCGGCCTCGTCGCCGCGCAGTCGTCGTGGCTCATGGGCGCCGGCCGGGTGATCGTCATCGACCACGTCGACTACCGGCTGGAGATGGCCCGTACCTTCGCGCACGCCGAGACCTACAACTTCTCCGAGTACGACGACATCGTCGTGCACTTGAAGCGGATCACCGACCACCTCGGCGCGGACGTCGCCATCGACTGCGTGGGCGCGGAGGCCGACGGCAACCTCCTCCAGCACGTCACCTCCGCCAAGCTCACGCTGCAGGGCGGCTCGCCCGTCGCGCTGAACTGGGCCATCGACGGCGTGCGCAAGGGCGGCACGGTCTCGGTGATGGGCGCCTACGGACCGATCTTCAGTGCGGTGAAGTTCGGCGACGCGATGAACAAGGGGCTCACCCTGCGGATGAACCAGTGCCCGGTGAAACGGCAGTGGCCCCGGCTGTTCGAGCATGTCCGTAACGGGCACCTGAAGCCGCGGGAGATGATCACCCACCGCATCCCGCTGGAGCACATCGCGGAGGGTTACCACATCTTTTCCGCCAAGCTGGACGGCTGCATCAAGCCGCTCGTCGTCCCGAGCGCGGCCTGAGAGGGGAACGACCATGACCGGCACAGCCCCCGAGACCGGTATCCCGGCCGCGTACACCCCGGGTCCCCGTCCGCAGCGGGAGACCGCCGAGCAGTTGCGGGCACGGATCCCCGGCTGGGGAGCCGACCTGGACCCGGCCGACCGGCCCGCCGTGCCGCGGCTGCAGTCGCTGGAGACCGGGGCGCGCTGGGACTTCCCGGAGCGGCAGCCGGAGAAGTGGCCCCGGGAGCGCTCGATCGAGCACGCGGTGCTCACTCCGGTGTTCGGCACCTCCTGCCCGCCCGCGGGGTTGTCCGGGGTGATCCGGAGGTACTCCTACCGGCGGTTCGGCGAGGGCCGGGCTGCGCACTGGCTGCTGCTGGTGGCCGCCGACCGGGTCGACGCCTGGGAGAGCCACCTGCGCTCGTTCGCCACGCTGCGGCCGGACAACCCGGTGACCCAGACCGGCGTGCGCAGCGAGCTCACCCACGCGGGCCTCAGCTCACGGATCGGCCGCAAGCGGGCCGATGTCGGCCATCACCTCCTGGACCCGGTGATCGTGGCCGGGCCGTGGGTCGCCGGGATGGGGGCGGCGTACGTCGGGGTGCGGCGCGTGCTGCGCGCGGTCAGGCGCTGAGGCCGCCGTCGATGGCGAACGTCGTGGCGGTGACCATCGCGCTGGCGTCCGAAGCCAGGTAGAGCGCGGCCGCTGCGATCTCGTCGGGAGTGGTGTGCCGGCCGAAGGTCTCGTGCCCCGCCGCGATCGCGGTCCGGACGGCGTCCTCGGCGGTGACGTCGGCGACGTCACCGCGGGTGATCACCGGCGGCGAGAGCGGCATCGGCCTCGCCATCGCCCGGCTGTTCGTCCGCGAGGGCGCCCGGGTGCGACCCTGCCGTCCAGCTGGCCCATGGCCATCCCATCTTCGCCCGGTCGCCCTCCAGGGGCGCGGCGAGTGAGCATGCCAGGGGTGTGCAGCTCGTCGTCCCCGTCCTCCGGGCGACACGGTGCAGCTCGTCTCACTCGTGCCCGGACGCCGGGCAGCCCCCGCCGTCCCACCGGCCGGGCACCGCGGGCTGTCGCCCGCGCTACAGCAGCCGTGGGCCGATGATGATCTCGGTGTCGTCGGGGCGGTAGGTGCGCCATCGGCCGTCGGGTGGTCGTTCGACGCGGAAGCCGTGGTGCACCTTCGTATGGTGCCGTTCGCAGAGGAGCGCTGAGTTCGTCAGGTTGGTCTCGCCACCGTGGATCCAGTGGATGAGGTGGTGCACGTCGCA
>JABAKE010000356.1 GCA_019779905.1 Modestobacter lapidis
TGTGGCGTTGCGCTGTCGGTCCGGTCGGTGACCGGTCGGTCGGTGCGTGCTGCCGCGTCGGCCGCGTGCGGGCGGGAGGCGCACGCTGCTGCCTGCCGGTGCGTGCAGGCGTGCTGCTGCGTCTGCCCGGTCCGTCCCGTCCGTGCCTTCGTGCGCTCCTACTATATTACATACCATATCTTGACGCGCGCCGACCGACCGCACCGCACTTAGCACTTAGCACTTTGCACTTGGCGCTTGGCGCTTGGCCCTTTCGGACGGTCGGTGGAACGAACGGGTATGCCGCACTTCGAAAAGGCCGTAAATGGCTGTCCGTCGGTGCCCGGTCGGTCGGTGCGTGCTGCTGCGTCGGCCGCGTGCGGGCGGTCGGTGCACGCTGCCGCCTGTCGGTGCGTGCAGGCGTGCCGCTGCGTCTGCCCTGTCCTTTCCGTCCGTGCCTTCGTGCGCGCCGCTGCCGCTGCGTCTGGCGTGCGCTGTCCGTCGGTGTGTGCTGCTGCGTCGGCGTGCGCTGTCCGTCGGTGTGTGCTGCTGCGTCGGCC
>JABAKE010000357.1 GCA_019779905.1 Modestobacter lapidis
TGTTTCTCATTCACTCCATTCTTTCACAAATGAATCCTTTGTTCTCTTATCACAAGTCTTGTGATATGTACGATACACGTACAAATGAACATCTTCAAGCAAGGAATCCCCATTTGAATGATTCACAGTCCATATCATTACTTGTACTGAAACTTAGAAAATCTTTTTTTTTTTTTTTTGAAGATCCAAGAAATTCCAGGGCCTGGATAAGACTTTGTAATACTTTTTCGTCTTATTAATTGACATAAACCCAAGTGATCTAGTAAAATGAGGATGATGCGTCGGGCGGGAATGGTCGGGATAGCTCAGCTGGTAGAGCAGAGGACTGAAAATCCTCGTGTCACCAGTTCAAATCTGGTTCCTGGCACATGATTAATTTGTATTTGTATGAGTATCTATTCTACAAATTTATTGATATGGATTAACATACATATTCATTAATAGTCTAGGTCATGATACATACTTATCCATCTAGATATCCGGAGATATACCCCTCTTTTTTTTATAGATGAGTAAAGAATCTATAAAGTATATAAAAA
>JABAKE010000358.1 GCA_019779905.1 Modestobacter lapidis
CAATCTATCAATCAATCCGCAGGAATCAAGGAAGGCTCAGAAGGCACTGCTTCGTGTACCTTGTCTTGAAACTTAGCCACCTCCATTTGAAGCTACTTCGGTAAGAGTCCAACATGCAATAGGGGAAAGGATAGGCTGTTAGTTTATGTGGACTCAATGCAGTAGATGATGTAATAAAATGATTAATTTCTTTTATTTATCTACATTTTCATGTTTTCCTTTAATGAGATGAATGGTGTATTTGCACAAAACCAATACAAATGACATAATGATTCATGAGATGAATCGGAGTCCATAAGTATACTAGATGTAATACATGTGTATGGATGAGATCCACATACAGAGAGAAATGTATTACAAATCTTATACTTAAAATATGTTCACAACCGGTGATGAGACTGGACATCTCATACTGATAAGGTTGCAGTACTTTGATCACTATGTGATAGTGTGATTTGTCTCGATCATCAGAATGAAAGATTCTGGATCATAGTGCTGGTACATTAGATGTATTGAAGGACCATGAGAAGCACCTTAT
>JABAKE010000359.1 GCA_019779905.1 Modestobacter lapidis
TTGCTGCTGCAGAATAAACCAATTTTAAAATAGGATAACATGCTCGATAAGGCATGAGTTCTAGTATCATAAGTGTTTCCTCGTAGGAACGTCCACGAATCTGATCAACTACCCTTCGCGCTTTGTGAGCAGACATACATATATGTTTACTAAAAGCGTATACTTCTATCTCTCGGTCTCGGTTTCGGTACTTCTTTATCATAAGGTTCACCTCCTACTAATGAATGATAAACATTTATATTCATTTTATTAACGACGAGATCTATTATCGTTTTTCGCATGTCCCCGGAAATTTAGAGTAGGTGCAAATTCTCCCAATTTGTGGCCTACCATACGATCTGTTATATAAATAGGCAAATGTTCCTTTCCATTATGGATAGCAATAGTATGGCCGATCATTGTGGGTATAATGGTAGATGCCCGGGACCAAGTTACTATTATTTCTTTTTCCGCCTTTGTGTTAAGCTTTTCAATTTTTCTTAATAAATGATTCGCTACAAAAGGGTTTTTTTTTAGTGAACGTGTCACAGTTAATTAC
>JABAKE010000360.1 GCA_019779905.1 Modestobacter lapidis
TACAAAAGCAATACGGAAGCAGAACTCGATTTCTTCCTAAAAAAATATTTACTTTTTCAATTGAGATGGGATGATTTTTTAAATCAAAAAATCATCAATAATATCAAGGTATATTGTCTCCTGCTTAGACTAATAAATCCAAAAGAAATTGCTATATCCTCTATTCAAAGGGAAGAACTGAGTCTGGATATAATGCTGATTCAGAAAGATTTAACTCTTACAGAATTGATAAAAAGGGGGATATTGATTATCGAACCAGTGCGTCTGTCTGTAAAAAATGATGGACAATTTATTATGTATCAAACCATAAGTAGTTCATTGGTTCATAACACTAAGTATCAAACTAATCCAAAATGCCAAGAAAAAAGATATGTTGATAAGAAGAATTTTGATAAATCCATTGCAAGACATCAAAGGATAACTGGAAATAGCGACAAAAATCATTATGATTTGCTTGTTCCTGAAAATATTTTATCGCCTAGAGGTCGTAGAGAATTGAGAATTCTAATTTGTTTCAATTCAAAGAATAGGAATGGT
>JABAKE010000361.1 GCA_019779905.1 Modestobacter lapidis
TTGTGTAATGGCAATTGGGATGATATTAACTCCTATTTATTCATTATCTATGTCACGCCAGATGTTCTATGGATACAAGTTATTTAATCCTCCAAACTCTTATTTTTTTGATTCTGGACCGCGAGAGTTATTTATTTCGATCGCTATCTTTCTACCCATAATAGGTATTGGTATTTACCCGGATTTCGTTCTCTCATTATCAGTTGACAAGATCGAAACTATTCTATCTAGTTATTTTTATAGATAGTTTTCATGAATAAAACAAAAAATCAAAAACCACTCCTATGATTTTTAAAAACGCTCGTTGTACAATGAAAAAAGAAGTCTTTTTTTTTTTTTCTTCTCTTAGGTTCAGTAAAAAAAATGAATTGGAACCAGATATGTTTAGCGTTTGTGAGAACCATTTGAATCAAGTAGTGTAGTGATTCAAATGGTTCTCGCCGGCTTATACGAAGTTTTCTTATATATATACGCCGTCCTATGTTTGTATTCGTCAAGCCCTTTCTTCAATTCAATTAGATGTTAATGGAAACGAAC
>JABAKE010000363.1 GCA_019779905.1 Modestobacter lapidis
GGCCACGTCGCCTTCCAGCGCACCGAGATCGGGGCGCGCACCTTCGTCGGCAACGCCGCGTTCATCCCCTCCGGAGCCACCCTGGGTGACGGGTCGCTGATCGGCGTGCGCTCGGTGCCCCCGGCCGACGGCGTCCCGCCCGGCACCGCCTGGCTCGGCTCCCCGGCGTTCTACCTCCCGCGCCGGGAAATGTACGAGGACTTCACCGAAGCCCAGACCTTCACCCCGTCCCGGCGGCGGATCCGCGCCCGGTACGCCATCGAGTTCCTCCGCATCGTGCTACCCAGCTCCATCCTGGGCGTGGCCATGTTCGCCACCCTCTACGGGGTGGCCACGGTCGCGGCGGCCTGGGGCACGGTGGCGTCGGTGCTGCTCGCCCCGCTGATCGCGCTGACCTCCAGCGTCACCGTCGTCCTCGGCGTCGCGGCGCTGAAGTGGGTGCTGGTCGGCCGGTACAAGCCCCGGGTCCGCCCCCTCTACAGCGGATTCGTCCGCCGCACCGAGTTCGTCACCGGCATCTACGAAGCCGCCGCCGT
>JABAKE010000364.1 GCA_019779905.1 Modestobacter lapidis
GTTCATTTTCGGATTGGGGATACCATTTGTTCTCTTCTATGAATCCATAAAAAAAAATCAAAAAAAAATTTTTCTCAACAAAAAAAAAAAAATCTGATTTACAAAAAATTTCAGATTTCTCTTTTGGGTTTAAGTTGAGAACTTTGGCTTCTTCCTTTTCGGATCTCGTAGCTCGCAGAAATGCTGAGTTCATTTTCGGATTGGGGATACCATTTGTTCTCTTCAATAAATCCATAAAAAAAAATTTTCCTTCAAAAACAAAAAAAAAAAACCCACTAAGGTTGTACCAATTGCGTTCTTTGACCAAAGTGGATCTAAGAAAAGCCTTGTCCAGAGTGTGGAGACAGCTAGACTGTTCTAGGCAAGGGTCCTCCAAACGGGTTCATTAAGTAATCCTACCCTTACCTGGGGGCTGATCTATCAACTGAGGTTTCATAAGATCGAATTGGAAGATCTATATGAACTCTTCAAGAAAAAAAAAAAGAACTTCTGTCACTTTTGGATTTATATTTGAGAAATCTTGGTTCCTTCCTT
>JABAKE010000041.1 GCA_019779905.1 Modestobacter lapidis
ACCACCGGGCTGCGGCAACCGCCACAGCGTGATCAACCCGAGGACCTGTCCACGATCCTTGACACAGCCCAGTCCGAGTCATTCAGCGAATGACGCTGATGTGCATGTCCTCATGGCCCCTGACAAGTTCAAGGGATCCCTGTCGGCGGTAGAGGCTACTGAGCACCTCGACGCCGGTCTGTCCCGGACGGCGCCGGAGATCCACGCGTCCCGCCCCGGGGTCTGATGGAGGTTCTCGATCCCGTGGGGATGAGAGTCATGGCGGCACCGAGGAAGTACCCCGACGAGCTGCGTGAGCGGGCGACGCGGAAGGCGGTGGACGCTCGGCGTGACCCGGCGACTGCGCCGGGCGAACGCGATCCTCAAGACCGCCTCGGCGCTCTTCGCCCAGGCGGAGCTCGACCGCCCGCAGCGGTGATCGTCGAGTTCATCGACGCCGATCGGGACGAGCACGGGGTCGAGCCGACCTGCGAACAGCTGCAGATCGCCCCGAGCACCTACTACGCGCACCGGCCCCGGCCGCCGTCGGCACGGTCGGCCAGCGACGCGGCGACCACGGCAGTGATCGAGCAGGTGCACGCCGAGAACATCGGCGTCTACGGCGCCCGGAAGGTCCACGCCGAGCTGCGCCGGCAGGGCCACCGGGTGGCCCGGTGCACCGTCGAGCGGCTGATGCACGCAGCCGGGCTCCGCGGCACCACCCGGGCGAAGGGCCCGCGGACCACCGTGTCCGGGCACCGGCCCGGACACCCGGCTGAACCTGGTCGACCGCGCGTTCACCCGCGACCGGCCCCGACCAGCTGCGGGTCGCCGACATCACCTACTGCCGCACCGTCTCCGGCTGGGTCCACGCCGCCTTCGTCATCGACGTCCACTCCCGCCGGGTGGTGGGCTGGCAGCTGTCCCGCTCGCTGCGCACCGACCTGGCCGGACGGACGCGCTGGAGATGGGCATCTGGACCCGCCGGCGCGCCGGCCGCGACGTGACCGGGCTGATCCCCCACTCGGACAAGGGCGTTCAGTACGTCGCCGTGCGCTACACCCAGCGCCTCGCCGAGGCCGGCGCCGCCGAGTACATCGACTGGTTCAACCCCCGGCGCCTGCACGGCGAGATCGGCCTGATCCCACCGGCCGAGCACGAGGACGACTTCCACCGGCACACCACCGCGGCGACGACTGTCGCCGCGTCAGTTCCGAGCCTCCAGTGAACCCGGGGCGGGACAGTGATTGATCGTCTCGCACGAGCTGATGGCCGCCATGTGCCCGAGCTGCTCTCGCGGACAGGCCGCACGCACAAGGACGCATCCGGTGAGCGTCGAGCACGCTCACCGGATGCGTCCGTCTGTGGGCAGCTCCCGCCGCCGTCACGGGCGAGCGATCAGTCGGTCCACCCGAAAGGCCGACCGTCAGCCGCCACCAGTTCAGGGGCGACTACCTCGTAGTGGCCCTCCTCGAGGTACTGCATGGTGCTGTAGCGGCCATCCCGCGTCTCGGCGATCGACTTCGGGCCAGGGAAGTCGATGACCTTCCAGCCGATGTGGTCCCTATTTCCTCCATAGACCGGATCGGCATAGAAGCCTTGGCGGGTGTGCAACACCAGCGTCTCGAAGAAGTTCAGCGAATCGTCGGTCACCGGCTGACTCAGCACGATGGACTTGCCTTGGCCCGGCTCGGACCGCTCGATGCTGATGCCGAAGTTGCCGTGCGCCAGACCATCCGTGACCGCCACGTCCTTCGACACCGACGTCGGCAGGAACCGGTTCGGCTTCGGCGCGCCGGAGATCTCTGCCAGGACCTCCTCCTGCTGCTCCTCGGTGGCGTCCGCGAAGTCCTGCCCGTACGCCTCCCGGCTGAGCTCGTCGAGCTGGACCAGGCCGGTCCGGTAGCGCTCCTGCAGCATGGCGTTGCGCTGCGACCACGCCTGCGCCTGCTCCCCCTCGAGGCGCATGAAGCCGCTGCCATAGGCATTGGCGTAGATGTAGTCGGTCCCGCACAGGTAGCGGTCGATGAAGCCGACCACCCCCGCCTCGCGCGCACCCGGGTCGTGGTCGGTCGGGATGATGCGCGCCGTGGCCGCATCCATCGTGCGCCACTGGTGCGCGTCGAAGAAGCGCCCCTGGGTCTCGTTCATGTCTGCACCTCGTTCGGTCATCGCTTGCTCCACCGTGCCGTTCAGCCGACGGAGACGAGCTGCTGGGCCGCGGAACCGACGACGCCCCGACCGCGCTGCTGGGCCAGGCGCTCGGCGCATCGCCAGGCGATCGCCATGATGGTCAGGGTCGGGTTCACTCCCAACGAGGTCGGGAACACGCTGCCGTCCATGACGTAGAGGTTGTCGACGTCGTGCGCCTGGCCCCACTTGTTGAGCACCGACGTCGCCGGGTCGTTCCCCATGCGCGTCGTCCCCATCTCGTGGTTGCAGTTGCCGGTGATGTCGTTCATGTAGACCGGCATGACGCTAGAGGCTCCACCCGCCTGCAGGATCTCGACGCACTTGTCGACGATCCAGGTGCCCTGCGCCAGGTCGTTCGCATGCGGCTTGGCGGTGATGCGTGCCACGGGCACACCCCAGGCGTCCGTCACGTCGGGGTCGAGGTCGACCATGTTGTTGTGCTGCGGCAGGTCCTGGACGGGCACGCCGACCTTCATGCTGTGGTTGAAGAAGTCGCGGTCCGCGTCCTTCCCGGCCTGACCCCAGGAGGGCTTGCCCGGGAAGTTGTAGTTGACCGGGTGGCCGAGGATCGAGCCGGACACCACCGCACCCAGGATGTGCGGGCGGCTCATGTCGGTCTTGTAGAACTCGTAGGTGGCGCCGTTGATGTAAGAGCCACTCCAGCCGCGAAGCGGCGGGTGGTTCTCCTTGTCGAAGACGCCCACGGCGAAGATGTACTCGTGGGCCGTGAAGTTGCGCCCCACGAGCCCACTGCTGTTCGCCAGCCCGTCGGGGAAGAGGTTCGACTTCGACATGAGCAGCAGCCGTGCGCTCTCGATGCCACCGCAGCACACGACGACGGCCGAGGCCCGCTGGTGGATCTCACGCCCGTCCTTGTCGACGTATAGAACGCCGTTCGCCTTGCCGTCCTTGCCCACGGTGATCTCACGGACGTAGGACTCCGGGCGAAGGTCCAGCCGCCCGGTCGCCAACGCCTCCGGGATGAAGGACTGCAGGGTTGTGGACTTGGTCGTCGTAGGGTCGCCGTACTCCTGCCAGAACCCGGAATGCACGCTTGCTTTGCGGCCCTTGTGCTGCGTGGTGACCAACGCCTGAGGGAGTGGAAACGCGTTGTAGTCGAGCTCGCCGCAGCCCTTGTAGAAGGCCTTGCCGTATCCGCTCAGCGGAACCGGGGGGCAGGGAAACCCCGCGCTGCGGTAACCGTCGTACTTGTTGCTGCCCGCCAGCCCCGAGGCGCCGAACTCCCACTCGACCTTGGTCAGGTAGGGCTCGAGCTCGTCGTAGGTGAACGGCCAGTCGACCAGGCTGGCACCCGGGATGTCGCCATAGATGCTCCGGGGACGCAGGTCGTCCGGAGTGGGGCGCGGGAACCAGCCGTTCCAGTGCGTGGTGCCACCGCCGACCATCTGCGGCGTCGGGGAGAAGCGAGTGACCTCGGCCTTCTCCGACGCGTGCCGGCGCTTCGTGCGGGGCTTGAGGAGCGTGTCCTGCCAGAGGAAGTTGCGGTTGATGTACTTGATCTCATCGCCGGAGAACTCATCCGGCTTCATCCACGGACCGCGCTCGAGACAGACGACGTTGACGCCCGCCTCGGTCAGGACCTTTGCGGCCGTACCGCCGGCTGCGCCAGCGCCGATGATCACTACATCGGCCGGATCGGGCAGGGTACGCGCGACGCTCATTCATCCTCCTTGATGGACCTGAGGGGGTCGACAGGGACTCGCCTGGCCGTGCGGCTGCGAGTCGCCCTTCAGACGGTCGTTTTCTTGCAGAGCGGATACTAAGTTTTGCTATACGGAAAGCGCAAGGGGTTGCGGGCGCGTCGGATGGGGGGCCGGAACCCCGCTGTCCGGCGGGACGTCGCATGGTCTGACCAACGATCGGCGCTGTCCCCTGCCTCATCCCGGCGACGGCCACCACTGGCCGCTCATCCCTCCGTGCCACACCCGGGTAGGCGCCGCAGCCTCAGGAGTCAGAAGTTGGTCCTGTCGAGGGCGATCCCATAGGAGCGGATCTTGCGGTAGAGCGTGGCTCGCGACACACCCAGGAGATCGGCCGCCTCGCTCTTGTTCCCTTCCGCATGCTGGAGCGCCGACGTGATGGCTGCCAGCTCCGCCCGCTGCATCTGCGAGAGTCCCCGACGAGGCGCCTGACCACGAATCTCTTCCGGTAGCTCGCGCGCACTGATGTCCCCGACCCGACGGGTAACCAGGACGCGGCGGACGAGGTTCTCCAGTTGGCGGACGTTCCCGGGCCAGTCCAGCCGGGCCAGCGTCTGGATCGCGTCGGGCAGCCACCGGACCTGAGCCTGGGGTGCGTGCCTACGGGTGAGGGTCGCCACCAACGCCGACAGTTCGGCCGTGCGTTGCCGGACCGCAGGGATGGTCACAGGAGCGACCGCAAGCCGGTCGATCAGCGGGCCGCCTGGCATCGAGCCGTCAGTGACGGTGAGCGTGGCCGCCAGTGAGGTCTCCCTGATCCGGTGGGTGTCCATGACGCTGCACATCGCGCGGGCAGCCTGCTCGTCCAGACACTCGACATGCCGTAGCACCACAACGCCGCCTGCGTTCTCGCACAGCGTCGACTCGACCGCTCCAACCCACCGCGACACACCGTCGAGCGATTGCCGAGCCCCGTCGAAGACCGTGATCGGGGATGCGTTCTCGCCTCCCAGCACCTGCTCGACCAATGTCATCTTGCCTACACCCGGCTCCCCCACGACCAGGAGCGGCAGGCCGGCCTTGCGCGCGTCACATCCCGCCGTGCGCAGGCGAGCCCAGGTATCGGTGACCTGAACCGAACGTTCTGATCGGGACACGTGTGAGCCGCGAACGGCCGTGTGCTCACCAGCTTCTCGTCGATTCGGCGGCCGACGCTGCTGCACGATCTCCATCAGCGCACCGATGACGGCACGACCTTCCTGGACGGGCTGGCAACGCAGGGCCACCGACCCACCGTCACCGAGGGGCAGGACCGTGTCCTGGCCTCGGTGCTCCTCCATCGCCGCGGAGGCGTACTCCCAGAGCTGGACCTGCCCGACCTGGTCGAGGACCCGCGCAGCAGCGGCATTGCTGATGACGATCTGGTCGTTCAGCACGATGATCGGGCGGCTGCTGCGCTTCTCGGCCGACAGGAACTGCTCGAGCAGGACACGCTCGTTCCGAGAGCTCTTCAAGTACAAGCGACGCTCGATTGCCTGCGCAGCCTCTAGCACGAACGGCAACATCAGGTCGTTGGCTTCGCGCGCACGACAAGTCAGATTGAGGACACCCTGCACCTGGCGGGTTATCGGATGCCGGATGGGGGTCCCGACGCACGTGTGGTCGAGCCAGACGTCCGCAAAGTGCTCGGCCCCTTCGACCAGGACCGGGCGCCCCTCCTCCAGTACGGTTCCGATGCCGTTGTTCCCCGAGATGGACTCGTCGACCAGGAAGCCAGTCGTGGCGTGCTCTCTCTCGAGATGGCCGAGCACCTGCCTGGTACCCGCCCAGTGCTGGACCAGGAGGCCAGTACGGTCTGCGAGCAGCATGCTGACCGACGTTCCGGACAGTCGGTCGAACAGCTTTGACAGGACCGGTGTGGCAGCCAGCACCAGCTGGCCCTCGGTCCCCTCCTTGCCGACATAGAACGGCGCAAGACTGTCTGGTTTCACTCCACTGCTGACACAGCGCTGCCAGGCCATGGCGATCTCCGGCCGCACGATCGTGTCCTCGGGCAGGTCGCGGGACTCGAGTAGACGGTCTCGCGCCGAGCGCAGGTGATCGATGGACGGAAGGGACAGCATCGAGCCTCCACGAGTGATGCGACAGCGATGACGCCACATGTGAGCCAACGCACTGTGACTCCCCCGATGTCGCGCGGAGTGTCTCATCTTGCGACACCGTGACAGCCTTGCCATGCCCTGACACCAGGAAGGGCCCGGATCCCAGCGAGACCTGCCCTCGTCCCCGAGTTTGCCGTTGACGGACACGTCGCTCGGCCGGCACGCGTCACCACAGCTGGAGGAGTTGCCGGAGCATCGTGTCGACGGCGCCTGAAACTGACCCCCTGGCGGCAGGCGGCGACCGTGCCGATGCGGGACTTCAGCAACCTCCAGTACTCGGACTCCAGATCGAGTCGACGCTTCCGGCCCCGTCGCCCCACGCGCACACCCCTCACCTACCAGGTGTGTTGCGACAAGCCGTAGAACCCGCCTGCCGCCAGGGGGTCAGACTTCGCCCGCCGTTAACAAGCATCGGCCGTTGACTGCTGCCGCGTAGGTCGAACACAGCACGGGACTGCCCTCGGTTCGGTGACTCCTTGCCTGTGAGGCTGCGGCCCTGCTGTAAGGATCAGCACCGTGTGCCCAAGCCGATCCCGCCGCCGACCGGTGGTGCGGACGCCCGGGCCGGAGGCCACCCAGGTGAACGAGCGGCTCGGCTCGAGCTCCGTCACCACATACTCGGTTGGGGGATCCGGGGCTGCTCCACCCCGGACCCGGGACCCCGACGGCGAGCGGCCCGTCGTCCAGGCGTCGAACCGAGGTCACCGTCGGCGCCCACTCCGGCCACTGTCCGACCTCCCGCAGCACCTCCCAGACCTGCTCGACCGACGCCTCGACATCGATCGTGGTGCTCTGCTCCACCGGGCCATCCTCCTCCGCAGCCACTTATCGCCGTGAAGATGGCCGACGGCTCGGTTTCGAGCTGTCCTCGACCCGCCCGTCCGTCCTTCCGATTCATCGCCCAGGGCACCTGCGCCTCCGATGCCGCCGCTCGACCGCCCCCTTCGATCGGTACTGGTGACATCAAGATCGCGAGCCTGCACACGTCTTGCATCTCGGGTCGTGCAACTCGTTGTGACAACTCCGTCGACTGCGCCGCGCGCTCGGTTACAGCGCTTCCCGCACCTGAAGGCAAGCCGTGTGACGGCTACTGGGGTGTACCAATGATCTTGGACAGTGACTCGCTGCTGAGAGGATCTGTCCATGCCAGAGCAGCGGCGAA
>JABAKE010000365.1 GCA_019779905.1 Modestobacter lapidis
AAGTTTTTTTATTTTTTATTTTTTAAGTACTAATTCATTTTTTTTTCTTTTCTTAAAAAACAGGTTGCTTATTCTTCTTTAATTAATTCTTGTCTCTTCTTGCATTTCTCTTATTCTATATTGCCATTTGCTTGGATACATTTCATTTAATTTTGGGTAATTAAAGAAAAACTCCATCTTATCCTCCAACTAAAATTTTTCTTTTCTTTGCGCCGCGCTTAAGCCTTTTTTTTTTACGATGGGTTATCGTGATTGAAGCCCAAAATCCAAATAAGTTAGAGGAGGAAAGTAGGTGATATGCCCCATTCGATTTAATCGTTGGGTGCAACACCAAAATTCTCCACTCAAAACATTCTATAGAGGATGGTTTGGGAGCCTTTTTAGGTTAAGATTAGACGGTTTGTGCCGTGGACGCCGTAATCACCATATAAAGAATACATAAATTTTCTTACTTTGATAAATTCATTTGCAAAGTAAGAAAATTTCCTAATGCATGGGAGGAATGCTATAAAGGATGGTAACATTATTGCATTT
>JABAKE010000366.1 GCA_019779905.1 Modestobacter lapidis
TTAAAAAGAGATTCTAATCCTTGATAATCTACTGTATTACTTTGATAGTTATATCATAGAGTTATACTATAATATAAAGTTAAGATACTTACGATTAAAGATATTTGACGAAGGATTACTTTTTTACTTAGTTTTATTATACGCATTTTATTTACTCACATTATTAATAGTAAACCTATTACATTAATTAAATATAAAATTTTTATTGTCATTTGGTTATAATTTAGTTATTTTAGATCATTTATTTGGTTCTTATGTGTGAGAACGGGTGGATTCGAACCACCATCTGCTTGCTTAAAAGGCAAGTGTTTTAACCGTTAAACTAAATTCTCTATTAATTTATACCCCGAAATTACTTTGATTTATTATTTGTTTGAGATATATATTTATTTATTTTTTAATAAATATACCCCGCGGGGCCGACTTGCTCGGCCCTAAGGGGTCTACCTTTAAAAGGTGGGCCCCAACCTAAAGGTTAGGGGCCTCGCGCGTACCGCGCGGGGGACGATATTATTTTATTTAGATTAGTTATA
>JABAKE010000367.1 GCA_019779905.1 Modestobacter lapidis
TTTTACGCAGACAAGAAAAGTATGCATCCCTATAACAGAGTGAACCAGGCAGTATTCATCTTCCTATAACAGAGTTTATCAGGAAACACATGCCTTCCTATGACAGAGTGAACCAGGAGACACATGCCTTTCTATAATGAAGTCATACACAGGAGACACATGCATTTCCTATAACTAAAGTCATGCACATGACATACATGCATTCCTATAACGAAGTCATACACAGGAGACACATGCATTCCAACAAGAGAGAACGGAGCACAATGCATTCCTATGACCAGCGTTATACACAGGAGACACATGCATTCCTATGACCAGGGTTATACACAGGATCCACATGCATTCCTATGGCAGAGTTAGAACAAAGAACATGCAATCCTATTAGCTGAGTTAAAAAGAAGAACATGCAATCCTATGGCCGAGTTAGAAAGAGGAACAGATATTCCTATAAACAAAGTCAAAAAAGGAACACATGTATTCTTAATGGAAACACCAGGAAACAGAGAAAAATGGAACCAGAAGTAACACAGAG
>JABAKE010000368.1 GCA_019779905.1 Modestobacter lapidis
GTAAAATCCAAAGAAAATAGTTTCTGGGATTTTTGAAGCTTGCCACCTATTGACCTCATTCATATAAGGTCTTAACAAAGTCTAGGAAGGGTTCCCATGATTTTTAATGACCTAGAATAGCCACACTAGAATTTTTGTGAATAAGAGTCAATTCTGGAAAATCTGACTCTCTGTCACAAAATGTCTCTAATTGATACCAAACGTTGGAATCAAGTCTTGAGACCCCTGCCATTGTTTAGAGGACTGAAAAACCTAGTGAATTGAAGTGTTTCCATGACTTAGTTCACTTTAGGTTATGCCCAATAAATGCATTTGTGCACAAATTCCAGATTCTGCCATGGTTTGGAGTTAGTGTCACAAAGTGCCTTAAAGTGATACCAAACGTTGGAATCACTAAACGAGACCTATGCCATTTGAAAGAGGACTGAAAATCCTTGTGAAATAGAGTATTCTCACATTTTAAAAGTTTGTTTTAATATAGGAAAGATTAGTCCCAAAACAGTAGCTGAATTCATTGTTTTGTGAAAAACT
>JABAKE010000369.1 GCA_019779905.1 Modestobacter lapidis
ATCGATAATCTATAATATTACTTAAAACACCAATCTTACTCTCTTACCCCCCCCCTACACCACAAAGGGGGAGAGGGGTAAGGTATCGCAATATGATGTAATTGGTTAACATACTAGGCTCATGTCCTAAGTTTATACGTTCAAATCGTATTATTGCACTTATCGGGGTTATAGTTCAATTGGTAGAATAGGAGCGTTGCATGCTTTCGATTCGGTTTCGAGTACCGATAACTCCATTTTTACACTTTTATTTTTTTTTCAGGATCGAGGGTTTTAACCTTGACCGCCCTCGGATCAAGGTTTTACCCTTGATCCTCCGCAGGGCGAAGGATTTATTATTATTTTATTTTTTAATATTAACTTAGATTATTCATTGATGAATTTTGTTATTTTTATTAATTAATATTTTATTAATTAATACGTACATTATTTAGTACACCTCCCACTTTAAGTAGGAAGGGTTAGTTATTTATAATACATTATCTTTTTATTTACCTTCACGGAGTTATCCCAAATTATTATCGATTGAAA
>JABAKE010000370.1 GCA_019779905.1 Modestobacter lapidis
TCACCCTAGGGTGACCGTCCTAGTCAGGACGGCTAGCCGTCCAAGGGTGGATGGCCAACCGTCCTAGGGTGGACGGCCACTAGGGTGGCCGAGCTGGTTTGATGTTTTTTGGTTCTTTTGGGCTCTCTCACCTATTTTCTTCCATTTTTGGTTGATTTTTGGGACAATTCAAGTGATATTCAGCCATGGGACTCTTGGTAGAAGGCTTTTGAACCCTTGGATGAGTTTAGGATGGTTTAATCTCAGCCATTGACACTTTTTGCCCTAGTTCTATAAGTATGCTACTATAGAACTTTAGGGAGGACTTTTGCATCATCTTTGAACCTATTTTCTGAGGAGAGAGGCTCTATAAGGCAGCAAGGAAGGGGGAGCACGAAATTCCTAAGGCTTGGAAAGCTTTGAAGTCTTGGAGGAGCAAGGAAGAAGCTATCAAGAGGTATGTCACCCTTGTCCCTTGTTAGTGTTGAATGATAGAATGCATGCTAGGCTAGGAGGATTAGTGCTTTTAATATCTTCTCTCTTTCTCTTCT
>JABAKE010000371.1 GCA_019779905.1 Modestobacter lapidis
TTTGGCCAAAGCAGTTGGGAATAAGAAAACTGTTTCTTGAGTATCCCAAGGTTGAATTTATATTTTGAGAATCACATACAAAATGTTAAATTAGGGTTTGACATATTATCCAATACCCAAGTAATTTAACTAAGGCATTGTTTGATGGAAGGATTGAATTGTATCTTAATTGTAACTGAAGGGTTCACTGTGTTATGATTAACCTTCACACAACCTAGGGTGTGTCTTGACATATTGCTAGATGTCACTCAGGACTAGTAGAGGCCAAAGAGAAATTGATTTCTCAAAAAAGAAATTAGAAGAGTTCTAATTTGAACCTTAAATAAAAGTAGTTTTATTTGAAGGATAATTTATTATCCTAATTCCTACTACTAGGTTGTTGTGAACCTAAGAGGTCACACACATATAGTTGGTAGCTTCATTTAAAGAAGAAGAGAGAATAATATGCAAATATTAATTAACTAGAATTTCAAGTTTTTGAAATTTGAAATTTGAAATTTGAAATTTGAAATTTGAATTTTTTGAATTT
>JABAKE010000372.1 GCA_019779905.1 Modestobacter lapidis
ACCACCGGGCTGCGGCAACCGCCACAGCGTGATCAACCCGAGGACCTGTCCACGATCCTTGACACAGCCCAGTACGCCGCAGCAGCCGGGGGGCCCGCGGTCGATCTTCTGCATCACGGAAGAATTGTTCCGCATCCGGGATGCGCTCGGAGGCTTTGAGGACAACACCCAGTCCCGGCTAAGCCATCACTATTCGAGTCGCGGCACCCGCCACGTTGGGATGCCACCCCTCGCCTGGCCGGTGTGGTGGCGGCCACCGGCGGCGCCCTCACAGCCCTTGACGTCGAGTCGCGCCACGACCGGATGCTGGTCGAGCACTACTGCGACGCAGTCGCCGCGGCGCAGACCGCTGCCATCATCGATGCTCTCGCCGCGCAGGATCGCTTCGTCGTCCACGAGGCGTCAGACCACACCGTCCTCATGCACCTCGGAGGCAAGATCGAGGTGGTGCCGCATATTGAGGTTTTCTCACCTGGTTCCGCGGTCGAGTGAAGTCAGGACAAGGGCGGCGGCGGCAATAGCGGTGATC
>JABAKE010000373.1 GCA_019779905.1 Modestobacter lapidis
TTAACTTAATATTATTTGTTTTTTATTATAATATAACATTATATAGTGGATATAGCCTCATATTAAATTGATGTATGTTAAACGAACTCTTTTAATCTCAGCCGGGATCGAACCGGCATTCTTGCCATGAAGAGGCAATGTCATAACCATTAGACCATAAGATCCGAATGAAAATTCATTAAGTTTTATTTGTTGTTATATTAGGGAATTGAACCCCAAACCTTTCGATTACAAAACGAATGCTCTACCTATTGAGCTAATATAACTACTCTGACTTATATTATTGTTATAATTTAAATCTTTTAGGACTTCCCCCGGGGGAGTCCTGCTCACTTATAAATAAGTAGGCAGGACTTCTTAAAAAGTGGTCCCACCCCCCCTGGGGCGTAGGACTACCGCCTGGAACGCCGGTGGTCCCCCCCATGGGAAGGACTACCGCCCAGAAGGGATGGCGGTGAGAAGGGCTATATAAGTACCTAGGCACTTCGTGCCAAGGGTACCACCCCTCCGGGGTAGTACCTACCCGCA
>JABAKE010000042.1 GCA_019779905.1 Modestobacter lapidis
GATGTCCGGCGGCGTCCTACTCTCCCACCCGGTCCCCCGGGCAGTACCATCGGCGCTGAAAGGCTTAGCTTCCGGGTTCGGAATGAGACCGGGCGTTTCCCTTTCGCCATGACCGCCGTAACACTGTGAAGATAGCGACCCCACCCCACCGGCCGCAGACAGCACCAGTGGAACAAGGGCCTGGAACACACGGTTCCGCACCTTCAGAACCGCACAGTGGACGCGAGACAACATATTTGCAGAGCACACAACATGGAAAAGTGTGTGGTCAAGCCCTCGGCCTATTAGTACCGGTCAGCTCCACGCATTGCTGCGCTTCCACTTCCGGCCTATCAACCCGCTGGTCTGGGCGGGGGCCTTACCCGATCAAGTCGGTGAGAGACCTCATCTTGAAGCAGGCTTCCCGCTTAGATGCTTTCAGCGGTTATCCCTCCCGAACGTAGCCAACCAGCAGTGCTCCTGGCGGAACAACTGGCACACCAGAGGTTCGTCCGTCCCGGTCCTCTCGTACTAGGGACAGCCCTTCTCAAGTCTCTTACGCGCGCGGCGGATAGGGACCGAACTGTCTCACGACGTTCTAAACCCAGCTCGCGTACCGCTTTAATGGGCGAACAGCCCAACCCTTGGGACCTACTCCAGCCCCAGGATGCGACGAGCCGACATCGAGGTGCCAAACCATCCCGTCGATATGGACTCTTGGGGAAGATCAGCCTGTTATCCCCGGGGTACCTTTTATCCGTTGAGCGACACCGCTTCCACATGCCGGTGCCGGGTCACTAGTCCCAGCTTTCGCTCCTGCTCGACCCGTCGGTCTCGCAGTCAAGCTCCCTTGTGCACTTGCACTCGACACCTGATTGCCAACCAGGCTGAGGGAACCTTTGGGCGCCTCCGTTACATTTTAGGAGGCAACCGCCCCAGTTAAACTACCCACCTGACACTGTCCCTGATCCGGATCACGGACCGAGGTTAGACATCCAATTCGACCAGAGTGGTATTTCAACGATGACTCCACGAACACTGGCGTGCCCGCTTCACAGTCTCCCACCTATCCTACACAAGCCGAACCGAACACCAATATCAAGCTATAGTGAAGGTCCCGGGGTCTTTCCGTCCTGCCGCGCGTAACGAGCATCTTTACTCGTAGTGCAATTTCGCCGAGCCTGTGGTTGAGACAGCTGAGAAGTCGTTACGCCATTCGTGCAGGTCGGAACTTACCCGACAAGGAATTTCGCTACCTTAGGATGGTTATAGTTACCACCGCCGTTTACTGGCGCTTGAGTTCTGAGCTTCGCCCCGAAGAGCTAACCCGTCCCCTTAACGTTCCAGCACCGGGCAGGCGTCAGTCCGTATACATCGTCTTTCGACTTCGCACGGACCTGTGTTTTTAGTAAACAGTCGCTTCTCACTGGTCTCTGCGGCCACCCACCGCTGCCCCGCGCAAAGGCGGTTCACAGCAGATGGCCCCCCTTCTCCCGAAGTTACGGGGGCATTTTGCCGAGTTCCTTAACCACAGTTCGCTCGATCGCCTTGGTATTCTCTACCTGACCACCTGAGTTGGTTTGGGGTACGGGCCGCTAAGAACTCGCTAGAGGCTTTTCTCGGCAGCATAGGATCATCCAATTCGCCTCAAACGGCTATGCGTCAGGCCTCACCCTCATGCGATGCGGATTTACCTACATCGCGGGCCACACCCTTGCACCGGTACTACCACTCACCGGTAGGACTACCTTCCTGCGTCACCCCATCGCTTGCCTACTACCAGTCCGGGTCCCGCGCTCCCCCTGATCAGCCCCGAAGGACAGTCACAGGCTTCGGGCGGTTAGCATCGCTGGGTCCGGCATGGACGCTCTTTCGCGGGTACGGGAATATCAACCCGTTGTCCATCGACTACGCCTGTCGGCCTCGCCTTAGGTCCCGACTCACCCTGGGCGGATTAGCCTGGCCCAGGAACCCTTGGTCATCCGGCGGGGGAGTTTCTCACTCCCCTTTCGCTACTCATGCCTGCATTCTCACTCGTGTGGCGTCCACGGCTGGATCACTCCGCCGCTTCCATCGCCACACGACGCTCCCCTACCCATCCACACACCTGGCCGGCCACCCGAAGATGACCGACAGACAACATGTGAATGCCATAGCTTCGGCGGTGTGCTTGAGCCCCGCTACATTGTCGGCGCGGAATCACTTGACCAGTGAGCTATTACGCACTCTTTCAAGGATGGCTGCTTCTAAGCCAACCTCCTGGTTGTCTCTGCGACTCCACATCCTTTTCCACTTAGCACACGCTTAGGGGCCTTAGCTGATGATCTGGGCTGTTTCCCTCTCGACTACGAACCTTATCGCCCGCAGTCTCACTGCCACGCTCTCACTTACCGGCATTCGGAGTTTGGTTGACGTCAGTAACCTTGTGGGGCCCCTCGGCCATCCAGTGCTCTACCTCCGGCAAGAAACACGTGACGCTGCACCTAAATGCATTTCGGGGAGAACCAGCTATCACCGAGTTTGATTGGCCTTTCACCCCTACCCACAGCTCATCCCCCAGGTTTTCAACCCTGGTGGGTTCGGTCCTCCACGCGGTCTTACCCGCGCTTCAACCTGGCCATGGGTAGATCACTCGGCTTCGGGTCTAGAGCACGCGACTCAAAAACGCCCTGTTCGGACTCGCTTTCGCTACGGCTACCCCACACGGGTTAACCTCGCCACGTACCGCTAACTCGCAGGCTCATTCTTCAAAAGGCACGCAATCACCCCCACGCACAAGTGCGCATAAGGCTCTCACGGCTTGTAGGCACACGGTTTCAGGTACTATTTCACTCCCCTCCCGGGGTACTTTTCACCTTTCCCTCACGGTACTTGTCCGCTATCGGTCACCAGGGAGTATTTAGGCTTAGCGGGTGGTCCCGCCAGATTCACACCGAATTTCACGGGCTCGGTGCTACTTGGGATACAACTCGGAAGAGACCCAGCTTTCGTGTACGGGGCTCTCACCCTCTACGGCGACCCCTTCCAGAGGCCTTCCACTAACACAGGTCTTTTCTGACTCCCTGCCAGGTCGGCAGACCCAACTGAGTTGTCCCACGACCCCGACCACACAACGCCTGCCGGCTTGACATGCGATCGGTTTAGCCTCATCCGCTTTCGCTCGCCACTACTCACGGAATCACGGTTGTTTTCTCTTCCTGTGGGTACTGAGATGTTTCACTTCCCCACGTTCCCTCCACACGCCCTATGTGTTCAAGCGCGGGTCACACCACATGACTGGTGCGGGGTTCCCCCATTCGGAAATCCTCGGATCAACGCTCGGTTGACAGCTCCCCGAGGCTTATCGCAGCCTCCTACGTCCTTCATCGGCTCCTGGTGCCAAGGCATCCACCGTGTGCCCTTAAAAACTTGGCCACACACAAAAACCCACACCCGACAACCCCACCCGAAGACAGAGAAACCGAGCGCGGGAATCCACATACATACCTACAAGATGCTCGCGTCCACTGTGCAGTTCTCAACGTACGGAAGATGACCCCCCACCTGCCACCGCCAGCCCGAACCACAGTTCGACGGTACGACGACCAGAAGGCCTCCAGAGTGAACAGTCGCCCGTTCCCTCAGGACCCAACAGCGTGCCTACAACCAGACCCGACAACCCCACCACGCTCCAGACCCCCGAAGAGGCCGTACTAGCAGCAGAACCATCGTCCCGGCCGAACTGGTCAGCGTTCCACCCTCGAGCTCCGTCACGAACACCCGAGACCCCCCCCAGACGGGGCGACCTTCACGATCCGCGCACGGCTCTGGACCACTTCCACAAGGAAAGCGGCCAGTGCTCCTTAGAAAGGAGGTGATCCAGCCGCACCTTCCGGTACGGCTACCTTGTTACGACTTCGTCCCAATCGCCGATCCCGCCTTCGACGGCTCCCTCCCACAAGGGGTTGGGCCACCGGCTTCGGGCGTTACCGACTTTCGTGACGTGACGGGCGGTGTGTACAAGGCCCGGGAACGTATTCACCGCAGCGTTGCTGATCTGCGATTACTAGCGACTCCAACTTCATGGGGTCGAGTTGCAGACCCCAATCCGAACTGAGACCGGCTTTTTGGGATTCGCTCCACCTCACGGTATCGCAGCCCTTTGTACCGGCCATTGTAGCATGTTTGCAGCCCTAGACATAAGGGGCATGATGATTTGACGTCATCCCCACCTTCCTCCGAGTTGACCCCGGCAGTCTCCTATGAGTCCCCACCATCACGTGCTGGCAACATAGAACGAGGGTTGCGCTCGTTGCGGGACTTAACCCAACATCTCACGACACGAGCTGACGACAACCATGCACCACCTGTGCACGACCCTTTAAAGGACCCCACATCTCTGCGGGATTTCCGTGCATGTCAAGCCTAGGTAAGGTTCTTCGCGTTGCATCGAATTAAGCAACATGCTCCGCCGCTTGTGCGGGCCCCCGTCAATTCCTTTGAGTTTTAGCCTTGCGGCCGTACTCCCCAGGCGGGGCGCTTAATGCGTTAGCTGCGGCACGGAGACCGTGGAATGGCCCCCACACCTAGCGCCCAACGTTTACGGCGTGGACTACCAGGGTATCTAATCCTGTTCGCTCCCCACGCTTTCGCTCCTCAGCGTCAGTTGTTGCCCAGAGACCCGCCTTCGCCACCGGTGTTCCTCCTGATATCTGCGCATTTCACCGCTACACCAGGAATTCCAGTCTCCCCTGCAACACTCTAGTTTGCCCGTATCGACTGCAGACCCGAGGTTGAGCCTCGGGATTTCACAGCCGACGCGACAGACCGCCTACGAGCTCTTTACGCCCAATAATTCCGGACAACGCTTGCACCCTACGTATTACCGCGGCTGCTGGCACGTAGTTGGCCGGTGCTTCTTCTGCAGGTACCGTCACTCTCGCTTCGTCCCTGCTGAAAGAGGTTTACAACCCGAAGGCCGTCATCCCTCACGCGGCGTCGCTGCGTCAGGCTTTCGCCCATTGCGCAATATTCCCCACTGCTGCCTCCCGTAGGAGTCTGGGCCGTGTCTCAGTCCCAGTGTGGCCGGTCACCCTCTCAGGCCGGCTACCCGTCGTCGCCTTGGTGGGCCATTACCCCACCAACAAGCTGATAGGCCGCGGGCCCATCCTCAGCCGATGAATCTTTCCACCACCAGACCATGCGGTCAGCGGTCACATCCGGTATTAGCACCAATTTCTTGGAGTTATCCCAGAGCTGAGGGCAGGTTGCCCACGTGTTACTCACCCGTTCGCCGCTAGGGCACCACCCCGAAGAGTGGGCCTCGCTCGACTTGCATGTGTTAAGCACGCCGCCAGCGTTCGTCCTGAGCCAGGATCAAACTCTCCGTAGATGATTTGATCACAGCTGAGACCGAGAGTTGGCACTCTCGTTCAATCAACCAAAGGAACCCAATGACCCGATCACGAATGACCAGACCAACGGGAATTGTTACTTGGCACTGACTTTCGGCACGCTGTTGAGTTCTCAAGGAGCGGACGCGC
>JABAKE010000374.1 GCA_019779905.1 Modestobacter lapidis
GCGAGGGCAAGCGGTTCCAGGCGGCGGTGCTCGAGTACACGCTCGGCGGCCGGAACATCGCCGAGGTCCTCGCGATGCCGGTGACCGAGGCCGAGGAGTTCTTCGGTGCCGGCGAGGCGCGGACACCGGCCGCGCACGCCGTTCTCGATCGGCTCGCCGACGTCGGGCTCGGCTACCTGACCCTCGGCCAGCCGCTGACCACGCTGTCCGGGGGCGAGCGGCAGCGGCTGAAGCTGGCCACCCAGCTGGCCGAGAAGGGCAGCGTCTACGTCCTCGACGAGCCGACCACCGGGCTGCACCTCGCCGACGTCCAGCAGCTGCTGGGCCTGCTCGACCGGCTCGTCGACTCCGGCAGGTCGGTCATCGTCATCGAGCACCATCAGGCGGTCATGGCGCACGCCGACTGGATCATCGACCTCGGTCCCGGGGCCGGCCACGACGGCGGCCGGATCGTCTGCGAGGGCACCCCCGCCGCCCTCGTCACCGACCGCTCCACGCTCACCGGCGAGCATCTCGCCGCCTACGTC
>JABAKE010000375.1 GCA_019779905.1 Modestobacter lapidis
TTTGCACTGCAGAAACAACTCTTAATTCCAACAGGAATTTTCTGAGGCATACTGCTTCCTTTGTAGCTTCCGATGCTGCCACATACTCTGCCTCCATGGTAGAATCAGCAGTACAGGATTGCTTGACACTCCTCCATGAAATGGCCCCTCCCGATAGAGTAAATACATATCCTGAAGTTGACTTTCTGGCATCTATATCTGATTAGAAGTCAGAATCTGTATACGCCAAAGGCGTCAGATCATCTGCTCGATAAGTTAACATATAATCTTTCGTTCTCCAAAGATACTTGAATATATGCTTAACAGCTGTCCAATGTATAGGTCCAGGGTTTGACTGATATCTGCTAACCATGCCAACGGCAAAGCAAATATCTGGTCTAGTACATAACATTGCATACATGAGGCTTCCAACAGCGGATGCATATGGTACTCTCCTCATGCTTTCTATCTCCTCTGGTGTCTTTGGACATTGATTCTGAGATAGTGGTCCTCCATGTCTAGAGGGCAGCAAGCCCCTTCTTGGAG
>JABAKE010000376.1 GCA_019779905.1 Modestobacter lapidis
ATTATTTTATCTTATAGACATATATAACTTTATATACATATATACTACCATATATATACCCACATATATACATATCCCTATATATAACTATATATTATCAAAATATTCTAACTAATATATAACTTAATATTATAAAGATATAATCATATATATAATTAATATGATATTATACTTATAGGTAGATATAGATATATACATATTATAAAATATAAAGGTAAGTATAGTTATAATCAGTAATTTATAATAATTTAAATATGCAAATCGCTCTTGCTGCCAAATATATTGGTGCTTCTATTGCTACATTAGGATTAGGTGGTGCCGCTATCGGTATTGCTTTAGTATTCGTTGCTTTAATCAATGGTACATCACGTAACCCTTCATTACGTGCTACATTATTCCCTCAAGCCATTCTTGGATTCGCTTTAGCCGAAGCTTGTGGTTTATTCTGTTTAATGATTTCATTCTTATTATTATACGCTGTATAATTTATAATGATAAAACATATATTCATATTATTATTTATT
>JABAKE010000377.1 GCA_019779905.1 Modestobacter lapidis
AGCCCATCAGGCTGGTCCTAAGCCCTACGATCAGATAAGAAGGTTAGGTTATTATTGGCCTACCATGGTAGCTGATGCAATGCAATTTGCTAAACGCTGCCAACAATGCCAAGTTCATGGAGATTATGTCCACATGCCTCCAGAATGGCTACACCCTACAGCGATCTCATGGCCTTTCGAAGCCTGGGGTATGGACATCATAGGTCCTATCTCCCCTCCATCAAGCAAAGGTCATCGCTTCATCTTCGCCGCTACGGATTATTTTTCCAAGTGGTCAGAAGCATTTGCGCTCGGTGAAATGAAGACCTGATCAGTCCTTCAGTTCTTGCGCACCAACATTATTTGTCGCTTCGGCATACCTAAAAGATTCGTCCATGATAACGGACCACAATTCCGGGATCACAGATTCTACAGGTTCTGCGACAAATACAAAATCCAAAGTTGTCCTTCGACTCCGTACAATCCGGCAGCAAATGGACTAGCAGAAGCCTTCAACAAGACACTCTGCAAAATCCTCAAGAAAA
>JABAKE010000378.1 GCA_019779905.1 Modestobacter lapidis
TCTCTCTCTCCTCTATATGGTTCACGGCCATGAGGGTTTACACCCTCTAGTTTTATGGATCATGGGTTTTAGAAACCCTACATGATTATTACATGTTCTTGAGGTTAGTAAATGTGCTTATATTAATTCTTGAAGCATGCAATAATATGAAATTAAATGTCTTTAATTTCAAGTGTTCTTGAGAGTTTGGTTAATTCATGTGATGAAGGTATGTTTTTAATTTGTTAAAAACACATAAGGTTACTGCCTAATGATGTATTAATGTATTAAAATCGTTTTTATACATTTTTATATCATAGAATTATTTTTTAAATGAGATTTGAAATAAATTCTGGGTTGATTCATTTTCTGGGCAGCAACATGCAAGCACTTTAAAAATCTTGAAAAATTGTTTTCTGGATTTTTTAAAGCAAGCCACTTATTAACTTCATTAATTCTAGGTCTTAACAATCTCTAGGAAAAGTTCCCATGAATTTTGATGATCTAGAATAGCCACATAAAAATTTTTGTGATTAAGAGTCGA
>JABAKE010000379.1 GCA_019779905.1 Modestobacter lapidis
AGTACTTGAGAAGGACTAAGGATTTGGCTCTTATCTATGGAGGAGATGAGCTCAAAGTAGATGGTTTCACGGACTCTGATTTTCAATCAGATATAGATGATAGAAAGTCTACATCTGGATATTTGTTCACCTTAAATGGTGGTGTGTTTAGTTGGAAGAGCTGTAAGCAGACTATCACAGCGGATTCCACTACAGAAGCTGAGTATGTAGCCGCCTCCGAAGCTGCCAAGGAAGCTGTTTGGATCAGAAAGTTCATTTCAGAACTTGGAGTGGTTCCAGCCATTGAGTCACCTATACCTTTGTATTGTGACAACAATGGGGCTATAGCTCAAGCCAAGGAACCAAGGTCACATCAGAAATCCAAGCACATTGAAAGGCGTTTCCACATGATTCGTGAGATCATAGAGCGAGGAGATATCAGTATGCAAAGAGTAGCATCTGAGGATAACACCGCAGACCCACTTACCAAGGCTCTTACCCAGAAGGTCTTGGATCGACATCTTAAGAAGATGGGGATGAAGTA
>JABAKE010000380.1 GCA_019779905.1 Modestobacter lapidis
GTCTGTATCCATCTTTGGATATGACGGAAGCGCTCAAAGGCCTATCGGCAAAATCAGGTTCAAATTGCAAATCGGTGATCTTATCTCTGAAGTCACTGTATATGCAATAAAAACCCCTTCATGCTACAATATCCTTCTCGGACGCCCTTGGATACACGAGAATGGAATTGTTCCTTCAACTCTACATCAATGCATCAAGTTCGTCGACAACGATGGCATGGTACATAGAGTCTTTGCGGATAGAAAGCCCTTCAAGGGTAAGGAAGTCCACTTCGCAGACTCTCAGATGTATGAAGGAGAAAAAGAAGAAGAGGAAATGACGCCTTCTACCAAAAATCTCCCAAAAGATAAAGGTAAGGCTCCTCAAAAATCACCAGAGGAAAACAAACCCTCCAGCAAACCTGAAGAGAGTAGTCAATCTCCCTTCGTTGTTTCCCTCAAAGCTCCAAAGCCTTTGGTCATCACAACTAAGGTGAAAAGGGCTAAGCACAAGTCTGGGGGCAAATTTGTTGTCTCTTATCTG
>JABAKE010000381.1 GCA_019779905.1 Modestobacter lapidis
TGTTAGTAAACTTCTGAAACAAGACCACATCCATTAGTAATCACAAGAATATAATGATTATAAATGGAAAAACGAATCTATGGCTTTGTCTTTCAGACCACTTGAGGGATATGACCCAAGTGTCATGAAGAAGGCAAAAGCCATAGAGGGTACAATTGTCCTGATTGCAAGTGTGGTAAGCCCAAAATGAGCATTCCAGTGACTGCTAGAAGCAATTGTAAACCTAAATTCAACTTATCAAGAAGCAAGGTTTGCTCGAGATAGGAAGAATATAAGGTTGGAATTTACAAATGTGCCGGTCGCGAATACAGTAGACCCTAAAAGGGCGTACTAGCACCGCTAGACACAAATGTTGGAGATCACACCCATGAGATGGGATTCTCTGTTTTTGAAATGTCAAAATGGATTTATCAAGGAGAGCATGTGATATCCTGATCCAAAGACGGGCTCAACGATTTCCGCGAGCGCCAGTACCCTGGGAGGAGCCACAATTTCTCAAATCTAAATCCAAATGACGTTTTT
>JABAKE010000382.1 GCA_019779905.1 Modestobacter lapidis
TCTCTCTACCGAGCCATCTGCTTTATGCTTGATCTTGTAAATCCACTTGCAGCCAATGGCTTGTTTCCCTGCGGGCAATGAGACTAAGTCTTATTATTTTTTTCCTGGGCATTGATTTCTTCCTGCATAGCATCTCTCCAGCAAGAATGATTGGAGGCTTCAGCAAATGATTCAGGTTCATGAGAAGATTGAACTGACATGAGGTAAGCTCGATGTTTTGGGGAAAACTATTCATAAGATAAGAAAAAAATCCTTCAACGGGATAAGAAACTTGAGAGGAATAAAAACCTGAGAGAGGGATCCAGAATCTGAGGAAGCGACTGGAAGGGAAGCAACTGGGCTAGACTGCTGATCTTCTGGAGTAGTCTGACCCTGGGAAACAGACTGTAATCGCCGCCGAGAATAAACATGCTGTGCCGGGTGACTGGAATCCTCTGAGGTCAGCTGAACAGGCTGACAATCGGCAGAAGATGCTGGGCAAAGCTGCTGGCCTGAAGAGTGAGGCTGATCCGTAACATCA
>JABAKE010000383.1 GCA_019779905.1 Modestobacter lapidis
CATGCCTTCTCGCAGCCATGCCTTAGCGTGTGGGCTGTGGTCATGCCACGCCATGTTTTCTGAAAAGCAGCCACCCATTGCTTGGACAGTGCCACTCTGTGGGCTGTTTGCATGCCACCGTGCCTTGTGCCTTGCCAACATATGCCTTGTTGCGGGCATTGCCATGGCATGGGCAGTGGGCATGCCACCGGTCCCAGCCTTACTCACTTGCATCACATGGGCTCGCCGCCATCCCGATACACTCGCAACCATCCCTTGGCTACGGCACGCCACCATGACTTGGCGTGTGTATGCCATATGCCATCGCCATTCCTTGTCTGTGGGCATTGCGAAACTTGGACAACCAAATACTTGGCATCATTGCATGGGATATGCATCGCGTCGTGGGCATCGTTTGGCCTTCCATGCCTCACCACTTGGTCACGTATCGCACTTCCAATTACATCATCCCACTCCTTATTGAATAACAATCACCTCCCTCCTCGTCGGACCCCGGTACCTTCGACATTCCGAACCGAAC
>JABAKE010000385.1 GCA_019779905.1 Modestobacter lapidis
CGATCTGATATGAGGTTTTATGCAATTTCAAGATGATCATGCATTTTAATTTTCTTTTTGTTTTTGTATGCATCAAGATAAAAGGCTAGAATTTCTAGGTCTAGTCAACATGGATTTTGACATAGACAAAGTTTGATTAGTTTTGACCAAATTGGGTTGGAATTGGTCAAACTTTTGTCAAAGTTTTCCTAGCATCTAATGCATGATGGTTTTATGCATGATTTTTGGTAAATGGAATTGGGAGCATGATGATGCATACCTCGAATTTTCTTGCAAGTCTTGGGATTTTTGGAGCTTGCAGCAATGTTGAGCCCACTTCTCCAGTCTTGCAGAATTTCGAGGAACTTTGCAAGTTTTGGAATTTTGAGCTCGCAGCAATGTTGAGCTCTTTTCTGATCTTGCGAAGATTTGAGAAGAAAGGCTTGATCTCACAGCAATGTTTGAATTCAAGTCTTCTTTGAGAACCCTTCATTGATTATGAGCTCGCAGCAATATTGAGCTCATCTTCAAGCTTCCTT
>JABAKE010000386.1 GCA_019779905.1 Modestobacter lapidis
TGATTAACTAGAATAGCTGATCATTTGGTGAGGAATTGGTCTTGTACAGGCCAAATTGCCCAAATTGCCCTTTTCTGAGGAAAAGGACAATTCATTATTTCATGTGTACATTTGGATTGGAATCAACCCATTTGTATTGCATTTGACTTTTGAGGTGTTTTAGAACATCCCTGTAAATTTTCATGGCATTCTGATGAGAGCTCGATAGGTAATTAGGGTTTTTGCGACTTGAAGGGCATTTTCGTCCTTTTTCTCGTATAATTTCCGAATGACCTCCGAATTCGAAACGGATTGTTTCATGAGGTTTATATGGATGTGGGGAGTGAATTTGAAGTGTCAATTGAGCCTTTGAATGGTTGAGATAGATTCGCCCAAAATCGATCCCACGGGTAAGAATGAGCTGAATTAGGGTTTCGATCAAATTGACCGTGAATTGGTCGTTTTCACCAAAATAAAAGATTTTCAAAATATGTTGTTAAGTACCAATTTCACGTTGAATCCATGTTTTTAGAAGTGG
>JABAKE010000387.1 GCA_019779905.1 Modestobacter lapidis
GATGTCGATGGACTTCATGATAGATTCTCTTATCTTCACGAGCAGTTAGAGATTGCAGAAAGAGAGGAGGATTAGAGATGATGTCAGCTCTGAGTCCACTGCCATGAGGATGTTCAGAGATGAGATGCAGAGAGATGTCGATGGACTTCATGATAGATTCTCTTATCTTCACGAGCAGTTAGAGATTGCAGAGAGAGAGGAGGATAGAGAGAGATCTAGATCTAGAGCTGATAGAGCTGATGATTCTACATCTTGATGTATTTTTTTGTATTTTCTTTATGTAAACCTTTGTGTTTAGATAACTCTGATTTGTATCTAAAACCTTTTGATATATATATATGCATCTTTTGTTCAAAAATTGTGTGATGTTATGATTCTCTACTTGTTTATATTATCTTGTTTGAATCCTTGCAACTTTTCATGGTAAGTATGTGTGTAAGTTGCAATATGATTGAAGATTATGCAAATTGTCACAATTGAGCCTTATATTGTAAATCAAGTTTTACTTGAAATCTT
>JABAKE010000388.1 GCA_019779905.1 Modestobacter lapidis
TTAACCGAACCGAATAAAGTGGGATAGCTTAAACAGAATCTCCTATCCTTTATAGATTATAGATGAGGGGAGACCCTTCAATCAAGTGAATTCCTCTCTAGGTGGTAGAGCAAGTTAACTTTGAACATCCTATCCCTGTGGGATAGAAAGATCTGGCTTAGCTCATTCACTCCTAAACTCATGAAATCAGGGTAGGCGGAACGAGACGGAATCAGTTCTAGTTCAAGTTCCAGAGTAAGATAAGTAGTGAGACTCGAGGGTAAAAAAAGAAAGTAAGGCAATTGTTACGATCACCAGAGAAATGCTACAAACAACTTTCACATGTCATAAAGTGAATAAACTGTTCCTGTATTAGGAGTTACGACCCTGGGAGAGTGGGTTGTTTTCCTTCGTTGGAGCCGCCTGCCGGAATGGGGAAGAATTGAAGAGTGCCTTGAAGGAGATAAACTCCGCCATCAGAGAGCATAAATATGCCACCGTGCTGGAGTCATTCTACAGGAAGGGTTCGGTTGATC
>JABAKE010000044.1 GCA_019779905.1 Modestobacter lapidis
CTACATCCGGAACACCCGCGACGACCAGCGACGACGTCCTTCAGGCCGCCGAACCTGGTGAGAAAACCTCATTGTTGCAACACCGTGACGACCCGTCCCGGGCCTACACCCAGGCGTGGCCCGCGCGAGCATGGCCATCGCCGAAGATCCCAGGACGCACGTCGACTCACGCTCAAGGGCAACACCGTCGCAATCGTCACTGACGGTTCGGCCGACCTCGGGGTCGGCAACATCGGCCCTGTCGCGGCCCTTCCAGTCATGGAGGGCAAGGCTGCGCTGTTCAAGCGCTTCGCCGACGTTGACCCCTGGCCCATGTGCAGACACCCAGGACGTCGACCAGACCGTCGAGGTGGTGCGCTGCCTCGCCGGCTCCGGGTCGACGGCAAGCCACTCAACGACGTGCGCATCGTCGTCTCTCGGGTCGGCGCTGCCGGAGCCGCGAGCATTCGACTCCTACACACCCAAGGGGCGCGTCACATCATCGCCTGCAACAGACAGGGCGCGGTGACGCCGACGCCCGAGGCCGACCCCATGCGGCGGTGGATCACCGACCACCCACCCTCACGGCTTTCAGGGCGCCCTGCGCGAGGCACGGCGCGATGCAGACGTGTTCATCAGCATCCCCGGTCCCGACATCCTCACCGGCGCGGACATCGCCACCATGGCCGACGGCGCCGTGGTGTTCGCCCTGGCGAATCCGGTGCCAGAGGTCCTTCCGGTCGAGGCCCGCACGCACGCTGCCATTCTGGCCACCGGCCGCAGCGACCATCCCAACCAGATCAACAACGTCTTGCCTTTCCCGGCGTCTTCCGGGGTCTGCGGGACGCGGCACCAGCGCGATCACCGACGAGATCCTGGTCGCCGCAGCGCTCGCGATCGCCGGGTGTGTCACCCCGAGGAGCTGACCCCAACCTCATCGTTCCCAGCGTCTTCGACGAGTCGGAGGCACCGACCGTGGCAGCCGCCGTGAGTGAGGGTGCCGCAAGGGTCGCGGCGCTCCCGCATGCCGCCGAGGGGATGAGCGCGCCGGCCCCGTGCGTGAGGACACCCGACGGGCCCGCGCCGTGGCAACGCAGCCGCGGCAGTCTCCACGCCAACGAGGACGGTCGGGGATTGACTGCCTCTCACGCTCGGCGTATTTTTCGCAGGACGAAAATTTTCATCCGCGCAACGGAAGGTTGATGACGAGTGGGTAGCCGTTACACGGTGAACGTCTCCATGTTGTTCGCGGAACTACCCCTGCTTCAGCGACCAGCCGCGGCCAAGGCGGCGGGATTCGACGCCGTCGAGTGCTGGTGGCCGTTTCCGACGGCCACCCCTTCCGATCCGGAGGTAGACCAGTTCGTCGCGGCGGTGCAGGACGGTGGAGTGCATCTGGTCGGTCTGAACTTCTTCGCCGGCGACATGCCCGCCGGCGATCGGGGCGTCGTGTCGTGGCCAGGGCGCGCCAGCGAGTTGCGCGACAGCGTCGCCACCGCCGTGGCCATCGGTGAGCGGCTCGGGTGCCGTGCCTTCAATGCGCTGTACGGCAACCGTCGCGAGGACTCCACGCCCGAGGAGCAGGACGAGCTGGCCGTGGCCAATCTTGCCCATGCCGGCAGGGCCGCTGCCGCTATCGGTGGCACCGTGCTGGTCGAGCCGGTGAGCGGTGCCCCGCTCTACCCCCTGCGCACCGCGCAGGACGCGCTCAGCGTCATCGATCGAGTCGCGCGCGAGACCGGGGTCGAGAATCTCGGTTTCCTGTGCGACCTCTACCACTTGGCCGTCAACGCCGACGATCTCGATGCCGTGATCGCCACGTTCGCCAACCGGGTCGCGCACGTGCAGATCGCAGACGCGCCCGGACGCCACGAGCCCGGCACCGGCCTGCTCGACATCGGCGGCTACCTCGCCAAGCTGCAGGCAGCGGGTTACGGCGGGTGGGTCGGCTTGGAGTACAAGCCCAGCAGGTCGAGCGCCGAGAGCTTCGGCTGGGTTCCGATCGCCGACCGCGCCGCCGCGGGCGCCCGCTGAGGGCACCCCGGTCGCCAAGATGAAGGAGACGCACATGACAACCGTTGCTGTCATCGGTCTGGGCATCATGGGCGCCCCGATGGCTACCAACCTGGTCACGGCCGGGTTCGACGTCATCGGGTACAACCGCTCGCCCCACAAGGGCGGGAGGCTCGTGGCCGTCGGCGGCCGGACTGCCTCCGGGCTCGCCAAGGCAGTGCGCGGCGCCGACGTGGTGCTCACCATGCTGCCGGACTCCCCCGACGTCGAGGAGGTGGTGCTCGGCGACCAGGGTGTGCTGGCCTTCGCCGCCCCGGGCACGCTCCTGATCGACGCGAGCACCATCCGGCCCGACGTGTCGGTGCGGATCGCTGACGCGGCGGCCGCCCGCGGCATCCGGGCGGTCGACGCACCGGTGTCCGGCGGCGAGGCAGGCGCCGTCGAGGGGAACCTCTCGATCATGGTCGGCGGTGAGGAGGCCGACGTCGAAGCGGCCCGGCCCGTGCTGAACGCCGTCGGCTCCACGGTAGTGCACGTCGGACCCTCCGGCTCAGGACAGACCGTCAAGGCGGCGAACCAGCTGATCGTCGCCGGCACCATCGGCCTCGTCGCCGAGGCCCTCGTCTTCCTGGAGGCCCACGGTGTCGACACCAAGGGCGCCGTCCAGGTGCTCGCCGGCGGCCTGGCGGGCAACCGCATCCTCGACCGCAAGGCAACGAGCATGCTCGCCCGCGACTTCCAACCGGGATTCCGGGTCGATCTGCACCACAAAGACCTGGGCATCGTGATCTCCGCGGCGCGTGAGGCCGGGGTCGCAACCCCACTGGGCGCCGTGGTCGCTCAGCTCATGGGCGCGTTGCGAGCCAACGGCCACGGGTCCCTGGACCACTCCGCGCTCCTGCTCATGATCGAGCAGCTCTCCGGACGCATTCACGCCTGACCCGGTCTCCGTCGTCCGCCGTTCCTTTCGTCAATCGCAGCAGACCCCGCCCCGAGGGGCAGGTCCATCGAGGAGTCACCCATGCCCCGTATGACCGCCGTGGACGCCGCCGTGCTGGTCCTGCAGCGCGAGGGCATCACGCATGCTTTCGGGCTGCCTGGTGCAGCCATCAATCCCTTCTATGCCGCCATGGCCCGCCGGCCGGGAATCAAGCACGTCTTGGCACGCCACGTCGAAGCCGCTTCGCACATGGCGGAGGGTTACACCCGCACCCGGCCAGGCAACATCGGGCTGTGCGTGGGCACCTCAGGCCCCGCAGGAACGGACATGATCACCGGCCTCTACTCGGCGTGGGCGGACTCGGTGCCCATCCTCTGTCTCACCGGACAGGCGCCGGTGTCCAAGCTGCACAAGGAGGACTTCCAGGCGGTCGACATCGCGTCCATCGCCGCGCCGGTCACCAAGATGGCGGTGACGGTGCTGGAGCCCGCCCAGGTGGTCGGCGCCATCCAGAAGGCCTTCCACCTGATGCGCTCAGGCCGTCCCGGACCGGTGCTCCTCGACCTGCCCATCGACGTGCAGATGGCTGAGATCGACTTCGACATCGACACCTACGAACCGTTGCCGGCGTACAAGCCGAGTGCCACGCGCGGCCAGTGCGAGAAGGTGCTCGACATGCTCGCCGGTGGCCAGCGCCCGCTGCTGATCAGCGGGGGCGGGATCATCAATGCCGACGCAGCTGACCTGCTCGTCGAGCTTGCCGAGGTACTCGACATCCCGGTGATCCCGACGCTGATGGGATGGGGATCCATTCCGGACGATCACCGTCTGATGGCTGGCATGGCAGGCCTGCAGACCTCGCACCGCTGCGGCAATGCCAACCTGCTGGCCTCGGACGTCGTGCTCGGCATCGGGAACCGCTGGGCAAACCGGCACACCGGCGGGTTGGAGACCTACACGCGCGGCCGGAAGTTCATCCACATCGACATAGAGCCCATGCAGATCGGCCGCGTGTTCCCCCCTGACCTCGGTATCACCTCCGACGCCAAGGCGGCACTGACCACGCTCGTCGAGATCGCCAAGGAACGGCGGGCCGCCCAACTGCTGCCCGACCGGACGGCCTGGGTCGATGAGTGCCTCGGGCGCAAGGCCACGCTGCATCGTCGCACCCACTTCGACAACGTGCCGGTCAAGCCCCAGCGCGTGTACGAGGAGATGAACAAGGCCTTCGACAAGGACACCCGCTACGTCAGCAGCATCGGACTGTCGCAGATCGCGGCAGCCCAGTTCCTGCACGTCTACCGGCCCCGACACTGGATCAACTGCGGCCAGGCCGGCCCGCTGGGATGGACGCTGCCCGCCGCATTGGGTGTCTGCGCAGCGGACCCCGAGGCGACCGTCGTGGCACTGTCCGGCGACTATGACTTCCAGTTCATGCTCGAGGAGTTGGCCGTCGGGGCGCAGTTCAACCTGCCCTACATCCACGTGGTCGTGAACAACTCCTACCTCGGGCTCATCCGGCAGGCACAGCGGGCCTTCGACATGGACTACTGCGTCCAGTTGTCCTTCGACAACATCAACGCCCCCGAGCTCGGTGGCTACGGAGTCGACCACGTCAAGGTGGCAGAAGGGCTGGGATGCAAGGCGATCCGAGTGCACGAGCCGGACGACATGCTGCCGGCCTTCGAGTCGGCCAAGAAGCTGATGGCCGAGTACCGGGTGCCGGTGGTCGTCGAGATCATTCTCGAGCGGATCACCAACATCGCCATGGGCGGGGACATCGACGCCGTCCATGAGTTCGAGGACCTGGCTACCGCCGGAGACCAGGCGCCCACGGCCCTGGCCTGACCGGCCCCGTCTCGGTCTGGGGTGTACCAATGATCTTGGACAGTGACTCGCTGCTGAGAGGATCTGTCCATGCCAGAGCAGCGGCGAA
>JABAKE010000389.1 GCA_019779905.1 Modestobacter lapidis
CAGCGGGGCGGCCGCGATCGGGGAAGTACCGACGCGTGCGGACCGCAAACGTTCGAGGCATCAGCTGGAAATAAGCCAAGGACTGGCTGCACAATGCCGACGCAGCAGCAAGGCCCACGATAGGGCTCACTGCGAACAGCAGCAGCACGACGCACGCACAGACCGACAGCGCAACGCCACAACAAGGTAGGGGTTGGTGCCGTCCATTGTTTCCCACCTCCCGGGAATAAACGTCCGAGAATGAGGAAATCGAACTTTCGGCACCTTCCCGGATCCCAATGCACAAATCCCTTCGCACAACGACTGTTAGGCACGTCTTCCACGCTTTCAATGCATTGAACACGCATTTGTCTCGAAAAAACACATACTTGGTCGAGGGGTCAAAATCTTCCGCACGCGGCGGGCGCACCGCGCAGCAGCGCGCACGGACCGCCGGCACACGGCCGACGCAGCAGCAAGCACCGACGGACAGCCGACGTCAGACGCAGCTGCGGCCGCGCGCACGAAGGCAGGG
>JABAKE010000390.1 GCA_019779905.1 Modestobacter lapidis
CATTTATTAATCCTATAATCTCTTTAAATATTTTATAATCCGCATATTTTTGAGTCATTAAAGGATATTCTTCAAAATGAGGTATAATAACATTAATAATATCTTTCACAGATTCAACTTTATAACTTCAAACATCACCATGTGATTTATTTATTAGACCTTTATCATTAAAATAATATTTTATTTTTTTTAATACAGTTAGATCTGATTTATGTAAAGAAATAGAAAAGACAGGAGAGATATTCCATCCTATACTATATTTACTATTTTTCCTAATTCTGATCATAAATGATCCTTCTGCATCTACAAGACCAGTAATTATTCAAGAAAGATCTTTATTCTCGTGAGTTGAAGAATAATTCCTTTTACTAATGAATTTCATATTGGTATGTGAAACATAAGGAGGTATAATCATATTAAAGATATTGTGTTGTTTGAATTTAGAATTTTTTTTTAGAATTTGGTTAGAAAGGGTTTTGATCTGATAATCTCTTTCGAGACCCATTAGAGTA
>JABAKE010000391.1 GCA_019779905.1 Modestobacter lapidis
GTAAACGCGAGCTCAAGTTTTGTGAGGAAATGTGTCAGGATGCATAACTATGGGATTTGAAGTCCGTGCATCATTTTTGTACCAAACTTTTTTTTCTAACTTTTCCACCCGAAACGTAAACAGCTACTCAAGTTTTGTGAGATAATCTGTCAGGATGCATAACTATGGGTTTTGAAGTTCGTGCATCATTTTTGTACCAAACTTCTTTTTCTCACTTTTGCACCCAAAATGAAAACAGCGGCTCAAGTCGTGAGAAAATGTGTCACGATAATTAATTAATTGGAGTTGATGATCAAGCATCATTTTTTGTACTTAACATCTGTTCTCACTTTTGAACCTAAAATTTAAACATCGGCTCAAGTTTTGCGAGAAAAAATGCAAGGATGCAAAATCATGTGTTTTTAAGTTTGTGCAACATTTTCTTACCAAACTTCCGTTTCTTACTTTTGCACCCAAAATGTAAACTACAGCTCAAGTTCTGTGAGAAAATCTGCGAGGATGCATTAACAAT
>JABAKE010000392.1 GCA_019779905.1 Modestobacter lapidis
TTGCACGCTCCCTCGTCCACATTTTTTATATTCAAATCATTAAAACCATGGCAAGCATTCAAATAATCATAAAAGCACAAAAAGACTCAAAACTCATCACATATTAAAATAACATATTGACATATTCATATTACCGTTAAAATCACCGATTAATTATCATGAGATTCGAACAACAACATAAATATATCAATATTTACTCTAAACATACTTACACATAAAATAACAACAAATCTAACCCTACTCATGCATGCATACATAAAATCACGACAAAACTAACTAATCCTAAACATGCATACTAACATAAATCACAACAATGCTAACCTAATCATATTTATTAACCCTAATATGCATGTTCACATAAAATAGTAACTAAACTAAACAACCCTAAATATGCATCCTAATCACATAGAATAAAATAATATAGCTAACCCTAATATGTATGCTCACATAAAATAATGATGAAAAACTATCCTAATCATGCTTACATACATAAAATAACAAGAAAACTAA
>JABAKE010000393.1 GCA_019779905.1 Modestobacter lapidis
ATAAGGTTAAAGTTGAAACACAGTTACGGTATCGGAAGATGCTGTGGGAAATTAACAATTCCAGTATGGTTGTCTGAAATTCACTGGACATAAAGGGGTGACTCCAGATATTCTTTAATACTCATATTCAAATTCATACTTATATTCATAGTATTATCATTTAATCATCATATGAAAAAGTAATTCAGTGGTAGAATGTTAAGTTTACATCTTAAGCGTCAGGAGTTCGAATCTCTTCTTTTTTAATTAGTTGTCTAATCTTATTTATTTATTATGAATATTATCATCGCAGCTAAATACATCGGTGCAGGTATTGCAACAATTGGTTTATTAGGTTCTGGTATCGGAATCGCTATCGTTTTCGCAGCTTTAATTAACTCTGTTTCTAGAAATCCTTCTTTAATGAAAACTTTATTCCCTTACGCAATTTTAGGTTTCTCATTATCTGAATCAACAGGTTTATTCTGTTTAATGATCTCTTTCATCTTATTATATGCTGTTTAAGTCA
>JABAKE010000394.1 GCA_019779905.1 Modestobacter lapidis
CATATATTAATAAATATAATAAACTCATAATACCAAGATCAATATAATATAGATATCCAGCTATACTAATAAATAATCCTATTAAATATAAAATACTAAACATAGGATTATTAGAACTTATAACACAAATACCAAAAATAATACTTAGTAATAAGGTAATATCTACCATAATTTGAGCATCTAAACTATAAATATTAAAAATTGACAACATATTTTAAAAAAATTTTTTTTCATGAATATCTTTTAGCAATAGTTTTCATTAAATAACTTCCAAAGTTAACTATATCTAAATACTTTTAGATCCTTACTTCTCCTGTCGGAAGGGTATGGATCCACCCTCTTAAAGGTATAGATCCTACCTTTCGGTGGGATCCAGGGGCGAGCCAGGGAACCACCCCTTCGGGGGTAGTTCCCTGGCGGGCCTTGCCAGGTGGGGAACAAGCCCCCCCGGGCTAGCCCCCCCGGCCTCCGG
This sequence comes from Modestobacter lapidis, assembly GCA_019779905.1. Taxonomy (GTDB): domain Bacteria; phylum Actinomycetota; class Actinomycetes; order Mycobacteriales; family Geodermatophilaceae; genus Modestobacter; species Modestobacter lapidis. The sequence goes on from JABAKE010000394.1 coordinate 473, forward strand.
CCGGGGGAACAAGGCCCCCCCCTTTTTGGGGGGGAG
>JABAKE010000395.1 GCA_019779905.1 Modestobacter lapidis
ATGGAGAGATTGTGTATCATGTTACTTATCCTAGATTTCAATGGGTTGATTCCTATAAATGGCCCAGCTCTGCTTATGCATCCACCCTTGCTAAGGATTTGATCGGCTTAATCGAGTGGAAAGATCTCATGAGCACGCCAGAAACTATAGAAGATCTGTGGATCAGTGACAATGAAGAAGTAGACCATCTAACCCGAGGTGGACGTCATTTCAAGCCAACTCATCTAGAAGCTAGCAATCCGTTGGGAGAATTGGAAAAGGGTCAATGACCAGAAGTCATAGAAGAAGAAGAAGAAGTGCTGAAGCAGTTGAAGCGAACACAAGCCAACATCACTATCTGGGGATTGCTCATGGCCTCACAGAAACACAGGCAGACCATACTTCGTTTGCTCAACCAGGTGCAGGTCCCAATTGATACGTCCCCCGAAAGTTTAGTAGGTTTGGTAAATCTGGTCCATCATGGGCCATCAATTTCATTTACTGAGTCTGACTTGCCTAAGGATGGGTC
>JABAKE010000396.1 GCA_019779905.1 Modestobacter lapidis
CAAAACGCCTCCAGCAAAAGAAAAGATAGAACTTGTTATTTAAATGAGCCCCTTTTCTTAATTCTTAATCTCATTAAGTCCCCGACAAAACACGTCAACAGTCTAATTTTCATGATTCTTTTCTGATCCTGTCTTGATTACGTCCGGTTACTTTGTTCGACAAAAGGTCTGTTTATATACAATAATCGCATTGTAGCGGGTATAGTTTAGTGGTAAAAGTGTGATTCGTTCTATTAACCCCTGTAATAGTTAAGGGGTCCCTCGGTTTAATTCATATTCCGATCAAAAACTTTATTTCTTAAAAGGATTTAATCCTTTACCTCTCAATGACAGATTCGAGGAAGAATCTACATTCTCATGATTTTTATCCAAGAGTCAATTCGAAATTGAAAAGTTGGATTATGAAATTACGAAACATAATTTTTTTTATTAAATTGGATCAATACTTCCAATTGAATGAGTATGACTAAAGGAGCCATGGCTGAACATAGAGAAGTGGATTTCTTT
>JABAKE010000397.1 GCA_019779905.1 Modestobacter lapidis
TACATCAAAGAGATGCCAGAGTACAGATAGATCCAGGTTCCGCACTCAACCTCATCTCTACTTCGGCCCTCGAAGAGCCGGGCATCCCACCTAGCAAGCTGAGTCACACATCTGTGTCTATCTTTGGATACGATGGAAGCGCTCAAAGGCCTATCGGCAAAATCAGGTTCAAGTTGCAAATCGGTGATCTTATCTCTGAAGTCACCGTATATGCAATAAAGACCCCCTCATGTTACAATATCCTTCTCGGACGCCCCTGGATACACGAGAATGGTGTTGTCCCTTCAACTCTTCATCAGTGCATCAAGTTTGTTGGTGACGACGGCTTGATACATCGAGTATTTGCAGACAAGAAGCCTTTCAAAGGCAAAGAAGTCCACTTTGCAGATTCTCAAATGTACAAAGATGGAAACGAAGAAAAAGAGGAGAAAATAGCATCCTTCGCTGAAAATCTCCAGAAAGATAAAGGCAAGGCTCCTCAGCAATCACCGGGAGAAAATAAACCAT
>JABAKE010000398.1 GCA_019779905.1 Modestobacter lapidis
GTTTAGGTGTCGCACGTGATGAGTCGACGCGCTTCGGCGTGGACCCGCCACGGCGAAGCGCGTCGACTCATCACGTGCGACACCTAAACCCGCCTCAACATGGCTTGCCGCTCCTCGGCTATCCTCCGCGTGGGCATGCCTTGCCTCGTTGCGCGGGGGAGGGGAAAGCAACATCTTTTTCGAGGGACAATATTCGGAACGGGACGGGGTGGCTGGGATCGCCTTGATGAGTCATGCGACGCCGAAGCATCAAGCATGCCTCATCGAGGCTCGCCTGGGCATGGGCTTGCCACGCCTTGGCTTGCCGGAGGGTGGGCATGCCCAACCTTAGATTGCCTCGTGTGAAGCAGGCCCTTGCATCGTCGGCTCGTCTTGGCATCTGGTATATCTAAGCTACAACGGCGTGGACCCGCCACGGCGAAGTGCGTCGACTCATCACGTGCGACACCAAAACTTGCCTCAACAGAGGCCCGCAACTCCTCGGCTCTCCTCGGTATAGGCACGCCG
>JABAKE010000399.1 GCA_019779905.1 Modestobacter lapidis
AACTAGAGAGAGAAAATAAGACAATAAATATAGAGAGAGAAAAGTTAGAGAGAGAAAAAAGATCTAGAGAGAGAAAGTCTAGAGAGAAAATAAATCTAGAGAGTGAAAATCTAGAGAGAGAAAATCAATCTAGAAAGTGAAAATCTAGAGAGAGAAAATAAATCTAGAAAGTAAAAATCTAGAGAGAGAAAAAGAGAAAATAAATCTAGAAAGTAAAAATCTAGAGAGAGAAAAAGAGAAAATAAATCTAGAGAGAGAAAATAGGAAAATAAATCTAGAGAGAGAAAATGAGAAAATAAATCTAGAGAGAGAATAAATCTAGAGAGAGAAAATAATAAAATAAATCTAGAGAGAGAAAATCAATCTAGAGAGTGAAAATCTAGAGAGAAAATAAATCTAGAGAGAGAAAATCAATCTAGAAAGTGAAAATCTAGAGAGAGAAAATAAGAAAATAAATCTAGAGAGTGAAAATCTAGAGAGAAAAAATCAATCTAGAAAGTGAAAAT
>JABAKE010000400.1 GCA_019779905.1 Modestobacter lapidis
GCGCAGTCGGGTGTGGTGTCGGCGGCGGCGGAGGAGGTGTCGCGGAACGTGGGCACGGTGGCTGCGGGTGCGGAGGAGATGGGTGCCTCGATCCGGGAGATCAGCCAGAACGCGAACGAGGCGGCCCGGGTGGCGGCGACGGCGGTGGCCGAGGCGGAGGCCACGACGGTGACGATCACGAAGCTGGGTACCTCGTCGCAGGAGATCGGTGCGGTGGTGAAGGCGATCACGAGCATCGCGGAGCAGACGAACCTGCTGGCGTTGAACGCCACGATCGAGGCGGCGCGGGCCGGGGAGGCCGGTAAGGGTTTCGCGGTGGTGGCCAACGAGGTGAAGGAGCTGGCGCAGGAGACGGCGCGGGCGACGGAGGACATCGCCCGGCGGGTGGAGGCCATCCAGGGCGACACCTCCGGTGCGATCGGGGCGATCGGGCGGATCTCGGAGGTGATCGGGTCGATCAACGATTTCCAGCTGACGATCGCCTCGGCGGTGGAGGAGCAGACGGC
>JABAKE010000401.1 GCA_019779905.1 Modestobacter lapidis
TGTTGTTTGACCCAGGTGCCACTCATTCTTTTATTAGTTATGCTTGTATGAAGAGTTTGGGGTTGAAACCTGAGACCATTGATAGTTCTTTTGGTATTGAGACTCCAGTGGGCACAACTGTTCAGTCGACTTCCTTGTGTAGAGCTTGTGTCATTAGAATCAATGACTTCGAGCTGGAGGCCGATTTGATTGTGTTGAAGTTGTCTAAGTATGATGTAATTCTGGGCATGGATTGGTTATACCATCATCGAGCTTTGATGGATTGCTATTTGAAGAAGTTAACTTTATTCCTACCCAGTGGGGAACAGCTTCAATTTGTTGGAGAGCGGAATAGAGCACTTCCATTTTTCTATTCACGGAAGGGTTTCCGTCGTGTACAGGCTGAGGGATTTCTGAACTCCTTAGCTGCATCAGAGTTAGAAGACTCTCCACAGGTGGACATTCAGGAGTTACTAGTAGTGAAGAGGTTTCTTGATATTTTTCCCGATGAGTTGCCAGGTTTACC
>JABAKE010000402.1 GCA_019779905.1 Modestobacter lapidis
AAGGGAAACACCCCGAAAAAGATTGGAAGCATGAAGATGAGCTCAACATCACTGCGAGCTCATAATCAATGAAGGATTCTCAAAGAAAGCTTGAACTCAAACATTGCTGCGAGATCAAGCTAGTCGTCTCAAATCCCCGCAAGATCGGAAAAGAGCTCAACATTGCTGCGAGCATCAAATTCCAGAACTTGCAAAGCTCCTCAAAATCCCGCGAGACTAGGAAAGAGCTCAACATTGCTGCGAGCGTCAAAATCCCAAGACTTGCAAAAGATTTTCAGGTGTGCATCATCATAACAATTTACCAAATCTCATGCATAAAAGAAAAATCATCATGCATTAGATGCTAGGAAAACATTGACAAAATTTGACCAATTCCAACCCAACTTGGTCAAAACCAATCAAACTTTGTCTAAGCCAAAATTCATGTTGGCTTGACCTAGAGATTCTAGCTTTCTATCTTGATGCATTTAAAAAAAAAAAGTGTGTGCATGAACATCTTGGATTG
>JABAKE010000403.1 GCA_019779905.1 Modestobacter lapidis
TTATGGCATGCAAAAGCTAATAACATACGAATTGCTTCTAATCTAGCTACCGGGGCATATGTTTCATCATAGTCTATGCCTTCTTGTTGATTATATCCTTGTGCAACAAGCCTAGCTTTGTTTCTAATGATATTACCATCTTCATCCTTTTTGTTTCTAAAAACCCATTTGGTTCCTATAATAGATTGATTTGATGGTCTTGGGACTAGTTCCCAAACTTGATTTCTTTCAAATTGATTAAGTTCCTCTTGCATAGCAATTATCCAAAAATCATCAAATTCGGCTTCATTAAAATTTTTGGGTTCAATTTGAGAAACAAAAGCCATATTAATACATAAATCTTTGAGTTTAGAGCGAGTACGTATACCAATAGAAGGATCACCAATAATGAGATCTTTGGGATGACTTGATTTGAATTTCCATGCCTTTGGAAGTTCTTGTGAGATGTCATCCACAATGCTTGTTCCTTCTTCTTGATTCTCCTTTGGGGCTTGAACTTGTGCAT
>JABAKE010000404.1 GCA_019779905.1 Modestobacter lapidis
ATCCACAAACCCAAAATTTCAAAAGGTTCGAGAAAACCACAAATTTCAAAAAAATCGTGGAGATGCAACATTGCAGTTGATATCCACAAACCCAAAATTTCAAAAGGTTCGAGAAAACCACAATTTTCAAAAATAGTGGGGAAACGACACCAAGTCAGTACCCGCAGACCAATTTTTGAAAAGCAAGGATGCGACATTCCATCGATACTTGCACCCAAATCCACGAGGAAGCGACATTTCGTCGATACTCGTAACCGAATGAGCAAGGATGCGACATTCCATCGATACTTGCAAAACCATTCAGCAGGGAGGCGACTTTTAGTCGATACCTGCATTTTTTGAAAACCAAACCGGCTATAGATGCCATACAAAAAACTCGGCTTTCATGCCAACAAATCAAAACGGCTATCAATGCCACAAACCAGGCTATCAATGCCACACAAAAATCGGCTTTCATGCCAACAAAAAATCTGGCTCTCATGCCAACAAAACAAAACTTGGTTTT
>JABAKE010000405.1 GCA_019779905.1 Modestobacter lapidis
CTGGATTAGACTGATATCTGCTGACAACGCTTACAGCATGACTGATATCAGGTCTAGTACATAGCATAGCATACATAAGACTCCCCACAGCCGAAGCATAAGGGATCTTACTCATATGCTCTCTCTCTTGATCTGTCTTGGGAGACATATCCTTGGAGAGATGAATTCCATGTCTAAAGGGAAGCAAACCCCTTTTGGAATTCTCCATACTGAACCTCTTCAGTATCTTATCTATGTACATGGATTGTGAGAGACCAAGCAACCTTTTAGATCTATCTCTATAGATCTTTATACCCAGTATGTAGGTTGCTTCTCCCAAATCCTTCATGGAGAAGTTGCTAGAGAGCCAAAGTTTTACCGATGAAATCATTCCTACATCATTCCCAATGATTAGGATGTCGTCCACATATAGGACCAAGAATGTGACTGCACTCCCACTAACCTTTTTATATACACATGGTTCATCCATATTCTGAAGGAAGCCAAACGATTTGACTGCTTCAT
>JABAKE010000406.1 GCA_019779905.1 Modestobacter lapidis
ATGGGCTGGGCGTCCAACCTTGTATCCTCTCCTATTTATAGTGTTGAGCACCTCCTCTTACTAATTCCAATTAGAAGTTCTACTTCCAATTAATTACTAAGTGTTTCTTCTTTCTTAATTAAAATAGAAGTCCTACTTCCATTAATAATTAGTAACTTACTAATACCACTATTAGAAGTCTTACTTCAAATAGAATTAGTAACTTTCCTTTTATAGTTCAACTAGAATTAGTATCTTTCTAAATTGGGCTAGCGTGGGGACCACTAGGGATTCCTTAGAAAGCTGGCTCCAACTAGGACACCGCGACCCCACATCTCATGTGCAATCCGGGCCCACAGTTAATTGCAAATAACTCCACTATATAAATGCAATTGCACTCCAGTCTTAGGAATATTACATAGAAGACCCTAAACTTCCTCATTACCACAAGTAGGCCCCTCCATCAATATCCATGGATCAATTGGACCTGTCTTCCAAATAAGATCCATCTCTTATTATCCTTGA
>JABAKE010000407.1 GCA_019779905.1 Modestobacter lapidis
CATGATCATCTGATGTTGATTTACATAAAGATCCATCAATGATCATCGCGAAGAGAATTCCAAAAGCCACGACATGGCCCGCGACTCTTCAGCTACCAAGGCGGCCACTCAATGCTGTTAATTGGCCTGTTTATGGAAAGTTAATGCGCCCATTAACCCATTATCTTGGACGGCCCAATCAAAAGCTTCCGTTTAGGAGTTACAAATCCAAACAATCATGGCATTTAAACCATGAAACTCCTAATATAATGGAGATTAAAGGCAATTAAATGCCCATGACTCTCCTTTGGCCAATAGAATCCAAGGGTCAGGAGTTACAAAACAAAAAAGTAATTAAACTTGTAACTCCATCCTTAATGAGCTTTATTACCATAAAAGCTCATAAATCACTCCTAAAGGCTACCAAAAGCCTATAAATAGGAGTCACCTCCAAGCATTCCAGGGAATGAATCAAAAAATCAAGAAATCAAGCAATCAGAAGAATTAGCAATCCTCAGAGATCC
>JABAKE010000046.1 GCA_019779905.1 Modestobacter lapidis
ATATATATGTGTATATATATATACCATGTAATGGTTACTCAAATGAAAATAAATCCATTTTCTTGTCAATGTAATACATAAACTCAATTTACTTCAAAGAAAAGTATTTTCTTGTGCTAAAATAATATTTTAACATTTTAAAGCAAAAGCTGGAAATATATAAATTTTCTCAACCCAGTAATAGTATTTGAATTTTTAAAAATTCATTACTTCGAATTAAAATGTGAAATTTTCCAGATATAAACTAGATTCACGTATGAACATCCCCACAAATTTTCATAATTTTAGGATAAGTGGAGCATCCTCCAATTTTAAATCCAAATCAGAACATAAAACAGTGCGATTACCCGTTGTATAACAATCACTTCTAAAATCAAAGAAAAATAGTAGATTGCAATATTTCTTCATAAAAATTTTATTGAAGATAAATCTAGGAGTTATGAGATCATTCCAACAAACTATGCTCAAAAATAATTTTTCTACATTTAATTAGAATTTATATACCAAAACAGGTATGAATTGAAATAAATCAATATATATAAACTTCAATCTTTCAACCTCAAACCAAATTCATTTTACATGAATTTATCAAATAAGATTTCTACTTCTAAAGAAAACAAGAAATCCTTATTTTCTTTCAAACTCCCCATGAAATATGTAAGGTTGTAGAACCTTACCTTGATTGTGAGTATTGGACTTCAAGAATTCCTTACTCCTTCAAACTCAAAATACTTCTCACTCTCTCAAGATACTTCTCACTCTCTTTTCTTTCTCTTTCTCTTTCTTTCTTCTCTACTACTTGTGTACTCATTAGCATTTAGAGTGTGGTATTTATAGGGAAAGGATTCATCCTCCATCATTTCCCACTCACACACACACACACACCCCACTCCCCATCATTTCCTTATCCCTTATTATTTTATTTTTTCTTTATTTCATTTTCTTCAACCACTCTCCCATTTATGTCTCTCATCAACCTCCACTCACCCACATCATCCCTTATTATTTTGTTTCTTTCTTTATTTCCTTTTCTTAACCACTCTCCCATTCATGTCTCTCATCAATCTCCACTCACCCACTCTTGTCTTCACATATTTAACTACTAATCTCATTTATTCACCATTCTAATTCATCCACCATTCACATTTTAAATATTACCTAAGAGTGAATAAAAATTCACCCTTCTCAATTAATGACCACATGGCATATTTCAAACCCTATTAGAATAATGCCAAGTGTGTATTTAAAATATATACAATATACTAGCAACAAGTATATATATAATTAAAAATATATATATATACGGTATTAAAATTTTCGGGGTCTCACAATACCTCCCCCTTAACAGGATTTCGTCCCCGAAATCAGCCGTCAGCAGACAGATAAAATACTTCACACAGATGTATATATATTTATATACATAAATCAAGGAAATAACAATCATCTGCCAAATCAAATAAATAAATATTATTTATATACATCACAGAGTAAGATTATGTTGAGAAGTAGAAGCAGCAGTTACAGACACCTTTTGTAATCTGTCTAAAATTTCCTGCTGTACTTCTTTAATCTTATCATTATACTTCTCCAACTCTGTAATCTTTGGATCCATTTCTTTAGCATATGAATCCAACATACGCCTTAACTCTCTATTCTCACGTGTCAGTATCCTATTTTTCATTCGATTCTCCTTAAGTAACTGTCGTAGACTCTCAACTTCGTCAATTCTGGCTCGCACTTCTGCTGTCCTAGCTTTCAGACGCAGAGCTATATTTTGTACAGAACTTGTAGTTCTAGAACAAAGTACAAGAGACTCATACAAAGCTTCTATATCAGACCTTTGTGTAAGCATCCCTTCATTTTGAGGAATAACTAAAGGTTGATGTAGTTGAGCATCCAAAGACTCATTCAAATCAGGAATCATGTTAACGGAAGATGGAGATGCCATTGCAAAAACTTAAGAAATCTCAAGAGATTTTTGATAAAAGAATGGTGTAGTTTACGATGCAGAAATGCATTTAAAACCATTGATATCAGACAGCAAAATCTACTGTTCTCCAACTTTTGAAAAAAAAATATCCAACAACTGTATCTGCCGATACGTTTTCAGAAAATCAATCATTTGTCAAAAAGTAAACAGTACTAGTACTCATTTTTCAAAAAGTAAACAGTACTGGCACTCATTTTTCAAAAAGTAAACAGTAGTAGTACTCATTTTTCAAAAAGTAATTTTGTCCGCTCTACCGACAATTCACATCAGTTCGAATACATTTTCAGAGAATCAATTATTTGTCAAAAAGTGAACAGTTCTAGCACTCGTTTGTCAAAAAGTAATTTTGTCTGCTTTACCGACAATTCAAATCAGTCTGAATACGTTATCAGAAAATCTCGCTTTATCAAAAAGTAAATAGTAATTAGTCTGATACGCTTCAAATCAGTTTGAATTTCTCAACCAAACGTACTGTCAAATTTCTGTATAAATTTGGCTCTCCTCTTTCCATCTACTCATCCCAATCTATCTTTCGTTCCTATATTTGAAAATGCAGCATCTCGTTTTGATTCATAAAAATCATCTTCATGTTCTACCATTGCATAAAATTTTTGTTCAATATCTACTCTTAACTCCATTTCTGAAATTCTTTAAGAATGTCAGAAGAAATGCTTTCTTCTATCACTACCACTAGAAACAGCTTTATCTATCCTCATACATCAAAAACTGGTATTTGCTTCAATTCCTATCGTTATATATAACAATAGAAGCTATATCACTTTTTGTTATGTGTTCCATCTTGCTGGTTTCCTGCTCCTCATAGCTACTTCCCCCAATTCGCCAACTGAGAAATCACCTTCTCAGTTTCAAGCTCTATTATTAAAAGTAGCATTCACAAGAGCTCGTAGCGAAGCAGAGATGGATTATGGGTTATCTCTCAGGGACAGTAATGGGTTTTTACCATCAAAGAAAATCTTTAACAGATTTTCATTAGGTGAGAAGCCAGTCCGAAAAATGTTTACCCTACTTTGTGCTCACTCTCTTCTGTCATAGTTATCTAAGCTATACAGAAGTTTCTAAGGTGTAGGACAACACCTTGAAAGATGATCCGAAACTATGGTTTCCTAAGTAAGGAAATCTAATCTCACCATCATCATCTTGCTTTCCTCATCTCCTTGAGAATATCAGTGGATCATCATCATCATCATGATCTTGTTTATTCTTATCTTTACCATGATGATATTTGAGAAGTATCCACATCATGAATCTCATCTTTTCATGACAACATCTGTGATGCATCCTCATCATGAATCTCAGAATAACGGATCACCCCTAAATATGGTTTTTGAGGATACTGCTATAGATCCTTTATAATGCCATTTAGGTGGATCACAGTAGTTGATACTTGCCTCCACAACTTGTATCTCTCATGGGTAACTATTGATTCCTATTAATCTCAAGAGTATGGGTCACTGTTTGTATCCCCTAAATATAATTTTTATGGAGATAACTATTGATCCCTATTAATTATATTTTGGGAATCAATCATAGTCGAATGTGCCTGCGTTACATCGACATGTATTTCCAAGCAATCGATTCCATACTCAACATATAGACTTTGAGGTTGATTCTGCCAGGCATGCAGTAGTCTGTCAAAGATTTTATCATATGCATCCTCAAAGTGCATCTCCAAACAATTCATACTCTAAGATATATTCTTTGGTATGAATATTTAGCCAGCGATTTCATCAGAAGACGAAGGATATATTTTATTATCCATGTAATCGCAGTCAAACTACTTCACCGACCTAAATCTCCAAGCGATATGTATTCTAAAGAATACTCTTTGGTATGAAGAGATTTAGCCAACTCTAAAGGGAATGAAGTCTCAAGGTTCGAGAAAATTTGGAGCTTCTAAGCCTCAAATACTTGTTTCAAAGTTCAAGACTTAAGCTGTGGAAATACTTGTAATATTTGTATCTACCAAATGTAAATACCACTTACTACCACTGTACACTTGATTATGATTTGTATAAAAATCAAGCATCAAGAAAATCATCCTCTATGAAATAATTGTGCTTTCATAATTTCAAGTATTTCTACCATAATCAACTGTTATGTGTAATCTCAATAGACTACTAATGATCCATACCAGAATCATTCACATATAAATATCACTAATGATTCTTCACGAATCATAATCACATAATTACACATTTTCTCTACCAAAGAAACAAGATTATACTCATAATATACCATCACTCAGGTATTGTACTTTATCTCATATTTATACAAGTATTCATACACAAATATCATACACACATACATATACACACATATATATGTATATACACAACCATCATACATATATATATAAACACATATATATATACATGTACACACATACGTCTGCCCTAATCTCAATCCAAGTAAAGTTACTATAACTCTACTTTACAGGATCAAAAGGCTTTAAATCATCACCTACTAAAGTGAATTCGCCTCCCCCTTAG
>JABAKE010000408.1 GCA_019779905.1 Modestobacter lapidis
ACACACCAAGAGCCCAAGTAGTGTTCCACGCCCCTAACTCTTGATTCTCCCTTGGAGATAGCATCAAGAAGGGTTTCTTCCAAAGAGAAAAAGTTCTGAAATCACATCATAAAACCTAGTTTATGATCCCACCATCATAGCCAATCAGATTTGGGAGTGAGATAGAGGAGAAGATCAAAGACAAAGTGTTGCAAGAAAATTCCAGCAAGGTATTTGCAACTTGTAGATCTGAGTTCTACCTTTTGGATCGATTATTTGCAATATTCGTAGCCTCCAAAGTATCAAGGTATGAGTCTTCTAGCATCTCCATTAATTATGCACAAGTTGGTTATGATTTAATGGAGTTTCTATGCGATTTTTAATGGCTGATTTCCGCTGCATATGCATGAGATCAGATTTGTAAAAATCTGTCATGCTTGTATCCAGCCATAAACGTCTTACACTAGTGACGTTTCAGATCTGAATCGCATATTCTTTCAGTGGTATCAGAGCCACTCCATGGG
>JABAKE010000409.1 GCA_019779905.1 Modestobacter lapidis
AGGTTCGAAATCAAACATCACCACTCGTCTCCTTACAGACCTCAGACCAATGGAGCAGTAGAAGCGGCTAATAAGAACTTAAAGATTATCCTCCAAAAGACAGTTGACACCTACAATGACTGGCACGAGAAGCTCCCATTGGCACTATGGGGCTATAGAACTTCAGTTCGAACTTCGACAGGGGCTACACCTTTCTCGTTAGTATATGGTATGGAAGCCGTACTACCTATCGAACTCGAAGTCCCCTCGGTTAGGGTCGCAATGGAAAGTCAGTTATCAGAAATTGAATGGGCGAGGGATCGATACGAACAGTTGGCTATGCTAGATGAAAAGCGCCTCAGGGCCATTTACCATGTTCAGGGCTATCAACGAAGGATCGCAAGGGCATTCAACAAACGAGTCAAGAACAGGGGCTTAAAGAAAGGGGACTTAGTCCTAAAAGAAATCAGCGCACCAATACACGATCCGAGAGGAAAGTTCAAACCAAGTTGGGGCGGACCA
>JABAKE010000410.1 GCA_019779905.1 Modestobacter lapidis
AATCGGATGCTGCTTCATCAAATTCCATGCTTGAACCTTTCCAAAACCAAGGTATGCCCCTACTGTCTTTGTATAGTCCTGTGGCACAAGCTATTATGAAGAAAATGGGCTATGATGCTCAAAACCCAGTTGGCTTGGGAGAAGGCCATGGTATTCTCATACCATTAGAGCCTGTATTGGCCAAACATCAGCTGGAAGATTGGAGACTCTATGGCCATATAGAAAAGTCTTCATATGGGTTAGGATTCGATCCTGATACCCCTCTGCAGCAACTAACACAAAGGCTTAGAAGTCAGTTTGCTGACCAAGCCCCAATGGCTCAAGTCCTTGAAGACATTGATCTCCCTGGATATCTTTTCGAAGAGTCACCAGGCAAAGATCCGGGAAGCCCCTCCAATTGGTTCGACTTCTCCAATGATATGGAGGAATTGTCCGATGATACAAACGTGCAGGATTCTGATCCAGAAGAACCCTCTTCTTCAGAAGAAGTACCTTACTTCG
>JABAKE010000411.1 GCA_019779905.1 Modestobacter lapidis
ATCAAGCCACCATATCCCTCATGGATGGACTCGGTACCGTTTCCTGCAAAGTTCAAACAGCCCACGCTCCAGACATACACGGGGAAGGGCTCGGCCAGACAACACGTCATCCACTTCAAGATCCTGACGGGAGCGATTGCGGATCAAGACGCCCTCAAGATCCGTCTCTTTGCAAGTACCCTAAAAGGTACGGCCTTTGACTGGTACTCCACTCTCCAGGAGGACTCTATCCAGAATTGGGCCATGATGGAGGCGCGCTTCCTGACTCACTTCAAAGGTGAGGATCATCCTGTGACTATGGCTCAACTCTGCAGCCTAAAACAGGGAGAGAATGAGTCGACATACGACTACATTCACAAGTGGAAGGCAATGGCGTACAAATGTTCAGACGTACTGCCACAAGCGTCGCTGGTCGACATCTGCCGTAACAACATGAGAGCAAAGATACGCTCCATGATTATCGGCAACAAATCAAAGAATCTGGGAGAACTCCTAGAAGC
>JABAKE010000047.1 GCA_019779905.1 Modestobacter lapidis
TTTTTTTTTTAAATATTTTTTTTTTTTTTTCAAAATTGTAACATATATATATATTTCTATTTCTTGTATGTTAGTAAAAGTACTCTTACATAGATAACATTCAGCGGGTGTGCAACATACCAGTTTCTAGTCGGCTCCTTTACTCTGGCCCTAGATGCGTTCCACAGAAAGTCACCCAGAATGAGGTTGGTCTTACATTACCAGACAATTCCGTCTCTCCGGTCACACTATTGATCATTCCGGTTCCGCAACGCCACTCAACTGGACAATCCTCTCAATCTACACCAGGCTATATTTCGCTCCTTAGGTAAAACTAGTTCCTGGGCTGGTGGAGACATCTTCCCTGATATGCCAAGTACCTTGAAGAATGCACGCTATGGCTCAAGACTAATACTAAATCGCACAACACACACAGATCTAACTATAATACCACTCCCCCCAACTTAGATAACATTATCTTTGATGATGAGATGATATTTAACAAAGCAAACAAACAAAACAAACAAACAAAGCAAAAAGAAAAACAAACATGGGTTTCCTCCCAAGAAGAGCTAAGTTTTACGTCTTCAGCCAGACGACTGTTTCTAAACTAAACACTTTTATACACAGGATCAATTAAGTCAACAGACTCGACCAACAAACCATCCTGAATCATATCTGTCTCAACCTGACTTTCAATGCAAGGCTTAAGCCTTTGGCCATTTACAGTAAACATCATCCCAACATGGGGATCAAAAATTTCTACTGCACCATTAGGATAGACTTTTGATACCACATAGGGCCCATCCCATCGAGACCTTAGTTTACCAGGAAATAATCGCAATCTTGAGTTGAAAAGCCATACTTTTTGGTTTGGTTCAAAAGTTTTTCGGCTTATGTGTTTATCATGAAACTTTTTCATTTTTTCTTTGTAAATTTTTGAACTTTCATAAGCCTCATTGCGAATTTCCTCTAGTTCACTAAGTTGCAATTTACGATGAGACCCCGCTTTTTTCATTTCAAAATTAAATTTACGAATAGCCCATAGTGCTTTGTGTTCTAATTCGACAGGAAGATGACATGGTTTACCATAAACCAGTCGGTAAGGGGACATGCCAATGGATGGATCAATACCCTTTAGGTCCGCAACCGCCCAACCTATAGCTTCCTTATGTTTTCCTATTACCTTCATGAGTTGACTCTCTTGTTCCTTATTTAAGTTTGCAGCAATGATTACTGGAAGAGTCTTGTTTTCACCTAAAAAGACATACTTGAGGTGAGCTGGCAAAGGCTTTAACTCAAGTTTAGGTGCAACCTCTAAAGACTTTGGCATAGGAGAGCTGGCTATTGGAGGTAACAATTCAACTTTAGGCTTCCAAGGTAGGTTGCCTAAGACAGAAACATCTTCTTTGACTTGATTGACTTCAGAAAAAAATTCATCTATATCACCTTTTTCAGACTGGACATAACCTAGACAAGTCTCTAACGAACCCTCTGTTAAGATGACAGGTAAAGTTTCAGCAATGACCTCATCAAGGAGGTCAGCAACAACATAACAATCCTCAAAGTTATGAGGATGTGTAGCAGCTCGGTAGACTTGGAGTTTAGCTTTTAAGTTTCCAAACGAAACTTCCATTACACCTTCCTTGCAATGCAAGACTGCATTCGCAGTTACCAGAAGAGGTCTTCCTAGAATAACAGGGACCTGGGGGATGGAGTTAATTTCAGATTCCATGTCAAGGACTATAAAATCTGCAGGAAATACAAACGACTCAATCTTAACCAAAACATCTGTTAAGATACCCCGTGGTGTCTTAGTTGACCTATCTGCGAATTGTAAAATGGTAGGTGTAGGTGTAAGTTCTCCAAGTTCCAACTTTTCATACACAGAGTATGAAAGAATATTCACACTAGCTCCAAAGTCAACTAAGGCCCTATCAATATAGTGCGATCCTAGAAAACATGGAATAGTGGGTGTTCCTGGGTCTTTCCTTTTTATCGGAATATGATACTGAGCTACTGTACTAGCTAGCTCAATAGTGACTGATGATGCATTGGACAAGAGCACTCGCTCTTTTCTTTGCTGGGTACACAACTCTTTGAGAAATTTGGCATATGACGGAATTTGATTAATAGCATCAAGAAGTGGAATATTAATATGCACTTGTTTAAACACTTCAAGTATGTCCTGTACAGCCGCTCCTTTCCTAGCTCTCCTTGTTGGTGCAACAAGAGCTGAAGGAAATGGAGCCTTAGGTACGTATTCTATCACTGGATCCTTACTCACTTTAGATGAAAAATTATCTTTTTGTGAATTATCTTCCATCCCTTGTTTTCCTATTCCTGACTCTTGGTCTTTCTTCTTATCTTTTTCCTCACTTTTCTCTTGACTTACCTCCTTAGAACTCTCGCTATACTTTTCTCTAGGGGTCGAACTATCTTTTTCAGGTTTGTCAAAATTTTCACCCCAACCCGTAGGGATAATTGGTTCTTCAGATACGGGTGTAAGCTTCTTGGGGTACAACACATAATAGTCAAACTTTCCACTATGTTCACCTAACAAACCTACTTCAGGGTCACCTGACTCATATCTCTTTTTCAACTCCTTCTGACTAGTCCCAGTATTTATTGGTTGAACTATTTCCCCAACCCTATTATCTATCACTCGACCACTACGCAGGGTAGTTACAGCCTTAACTTCAACAACATGTTGTGGGTTTTGTTCAGATGATGAACACTCAGCAACATATGCACCTTTTGGATTGCTAATGGGCTGACTCGGAAGTTTTCCATCCTCACGATGGCTAAGGTTTGAAGCTAACTGACCAATTTGAGTCTCTAGCTTGGCTATTGACTGGGAATGAGAGTGAAGCAGTTGTCTATCAGCCTCAAGATTTTTCAAGGCATTTAGAACTTGATCTTCAAAACCTGAACTTCTTTGGACTTGGGCTTGGTTCTGAAATTGAGGAACAGGAGGTTGACTCTGATTTTTGTACTGAAGATGAGGTGGTCTATATGGTGGAACATTATTTGAGTTACCATTTTGGTAATTCGGCCTTGGTACTTGGGAATACGACACATTAGAATTTCCATTGGGCTTTTGTGCTTGCTGCCCCCATTGGAGGAACGGATGATTTTTCCAACCATGATTGAAAGTATTTGAATATGGATCATTCCTAGGGTCTATAAAACTTTGGGCAATATTAACTTGTTGAACAAGATCAGGATATTGCCCAGCCAAAGGACACTCTACAGTCTCATGAGTCATTTCATTACAGATGATACAGATTTCATTAACTTGACGCACTGGATTTTTAGATGATGATCCCTGGGCTGCTATCAACTTATCTAACTTTTTAGACAATTCCTCTACCTGCTGAGTAACAACAGTTGATTGTTGTACCTCATACATTCCACCTTTTTTAGGTGGTGGATCTCGATTATTTGTTAAATTCATTGATGCCATGTGTAATGAATCCTCACTCAAAATTTCAAATAATTCCCATGCTTCCTCAGCACTCTTCCTAAGAATTGCCCCCCCACTTGCAGCATTAATTAATTGCTTGTCCCTATCACCAAGTCCTTGAAAGAAGGCCTGGACAATCTGCCATGTGGCTATGTCATGGTGTGGACATAATCTCAAGAGTTCCTTCATTCGTTCCCATGCTTCATAAAAAGACTCACTTTCTTTTTGAACAAAATGAGTAATTGCATGACGCATTTGGGTGGTCTTCCCTATTGAATAAAACCTAGCAAGGAATTTCTTTTGAAGCTCCTCCCATGTAGAAATGAGAACTGGGACTCTAAGGAAATTAATCCAATGTTTAGCTTTATCTTTAAGGGAGAAAGTAAACAGAAACATTTTCAAAGCATCTGGTGTGAAACCTTGAATTCGAATGGTATTACAGATTCCCTCAAACTCTGTGAGATGATCATAAGGATTTTCTCTTTCTAGACCATGAAAATTAGGGAGCATTTGGATTGTTGAGTGCTTAATCTCATAGATTAAATTCTCAATGTTGGGAATTCTCATGCAAGAAGGCGGAATATATGTATTCGGGAGAAAGTGATCCCGCAAAGTCATAGGTGGAATTGGAGCATGTGGAGTAGCCACACTTTCAATCTCACCTATTGGCTCCATCATATTTAACTGTGGTAAAGTCTTAGGGTCAATGGTTGATCTAAGTCTTGCTCGAGCAGCCCTCAAAGTAGCTGCTAACTCAGGATCGTAAGGAGATAATTCCAGCCCTAAAGATCTTCTACCATGCATACAAACCACATAAACACAATAAAACAACAAAAAGAAAACACACTAAACTAACCTATCTCCCAAAACTACTACAACTAAGCCAACAATAAAAATAAATTTTTTTTTTTATTTTTAATTTTTAAATTTTTTTTTTTTTTATTTATTTATTTACATCCCAAATAAATTTTTTTAATTCGTTTTAT
>JABAKE010000048.1 GCA_019779905.1 Modestobacter lapidis
CTCCGCCCTCGTCTCCACCGCAGCCGGCAAAGATCTTGAAAAAGCGGCTTGACCATCTATAGGAGCATCACGTGGCCGCGGTGCCGTCCGGAGGACGGCAGATCATGCCGTGAACACGACGTGGAAGGCCTCGGCCATCCGCCCGTCGGCCAGACCGTGGGTGCGGGCGGTCTGCCGCATCCAGCCGCCGACGAACTCCTCGAGGTCGGCCCGGTGACCCACCTGGGTGACGTGTGCCCGCAGGGCGGCGAACTTGCGGTCGGCCACGTCGGTGACGTCGACGGCGTGGTCGGCGCGCGGGCTGGCCCCCAGCCACACCTCGTCGACCGTCCAGGCGTCCAGGCCCTCGGCGGCCAGCAGCTCCGGGAACGCGAAGGGGTTGCGGGCGTCGGGGTACACCGCGCGCAGCGTCGACTCCCCGACGGTCATGTGATCGGGGTGGCTGGCCCCGATCCGCTCCCAGAAGCGCTCCGGTGAGCTGGTGAGCACGCGTTGCGGACGCACCTGGCGGATCACCCGGCTGATGTCGCGCCGCAGGCCCAGGGTCGGCTCGAGCCGGCCGTCGGGGTAGCCGAGGAACCGGACGTCGGTGACCCCGACCGCGGCCGCGGCGGCGCGCTGCTCGGCCTGCCGCAGCGGCCCCATCTGGTCGCGGGGCGTCTCGTCGAAGCCGCCGGCATCGCCGTCGGTGACGATGCAGTAGGTGACCTCGGTGCCGGCGGCCGTCCACGTGGCGACCGTTCCGGCGCTGCCGAAGTCGACGTCGTCGGGGTGGGCCAGCACGCACAGGACCCGTTCGACGTACGGGGCGGGACGGGAGGGGAGCGGGAAGGTCACGCGCGGGAGCCTAGGTCGCCCGACGTCCGCTGGTACCGCGGCGCGGTCGACCGGCCCAGCTTCTCCGGGTTGCGCACGATCAGCACCTGCCCGACCCGTCCGTCCACGAGCACCAGCGAGGCCACCAGGACGACGGCGTCCCCGGTCCACGCCACCACGCCGGGCATGCCGTTGACCTCGGCCGGCTCCATCCGGACGGCCGGGTCGGCGGTAGCCTCCCGGCCGACCGCGGCGAGGATCCGCTCGGTCACCACCCGCGCCACCCCCGGGTCGGTGTCGAACCGGGGACGACGGGCCTGCACGTGCTCCCGCGCCCGGTGGGCCAGCTGCCGGACGGCGCGCAGGCCGGACGAGGGCAGCTCGCCGTCGTCGGAGCGCCCGGTGAGGTCCTTCCTCAGAGCCGTCCGCGGCCCTGACGGAGCAGCATCATCCCGAGCGTCGCGCCGTCCGGGCCGAGGGCGTTGCGGAACCGGGACAGCACCTGCCGCTCCCGGGACAGCGACAGCCGCATGCCGCCGGTGGAGGTGCGCAGGACGCCGATCTCCTGGGAGATGGCCAGCCGCCGCTGGACCAGCTCGATGATCTGGGCGTCGCAGGCGTCGATCTCGGTGCGCAGCTCGCCGATCCGGTCGGCCGGCTCGGGCTCGGCGCCCGCGTCGGCGGGGGTGTACAGCGTGATGGTGCTCATGGTGTCCTCCGGGGAGTGGCCGGGCGTCCGCCCCCGGGAAAGAGAAAACGCCCCGGGGCCGTGGGCCCGGGGCGTCGTGTGCGTTGGCTGCTCAGCCAGCGAGGACGGACACCGGAACCCGGTGGCCGTAGTAAAACTCGCGGTGGCGCAGCACGCGGAGAGTGTGGCACGGCCCCCGTCCGCGCGCCAGTGCCGGGGCGCACCGCCGTGTTCGGTCGGCGGGACCGTCGGTGGCCCGGCCTAGAGTGGCCGGGTCATGAGCAGCGCGCAGCAAGCCCTTCCCGGTACCGCCGAACTCCCCCGTGCGCCACGCGGGCAGGCCGGCCGCGAGCTCGACCGGATGCTCTCCGGGCTCAACGGGCCGCAGCGCGCGGCCGTCGTCCACGAGGGTGGCCCGCTGCTCATCGTCGCCGGCGCGGGGTCGGGCAAGACCCGGGTGCTCACGCACCGCATCTCCTACCTGCTGGGCGCCCGGCACACCCAGCCCGGCGAGATCCTGGCGATCACCTTCACCAACAAGGCCGCCGGTGAGATGAAGGAGCGGGTCGCCTCCCTGGTCGGCCCGCGCGCCCGGGCGATGTGGGTGTCGACCTTCCACTCGATGTGCGTGCGGATCCTCCGGGCCGAGGCCGCGAAGCTGGGCATGAAGAGCTCGTTCACCATCTACGACCAGGGCGACTCGGTCCGGCTGATGACGATGGTCGCCCGCGACCTCGACCTGGACAGCAAGCGCTACCCCGGCCGATCGCTGGCCGCTCAGGTGTCGAACCTGAAGAACGAGCTGATCGACGAGGAGTCCTTCGCGCCGCAGACGCCGCCGGAGAAGGTCCTCGCCGAGGCGTACCGGCTCTACCAGCGGCGGCTGCGCGAGGCCCATTCGATGGACTTCGACGACCTGATCATGACCACGGTCAACCTGCTGCAGGCCTTTCCCGACGTCGCCGAGCACTACCGGCGGCGTTTCCGGCACGTGCTGGTCGACGAGTACCAGGACACCAACCACGCCCAGTACGTGCTGGTGCGCGAGCTGGTGGGTGGGGTGGGTGGCAGCGCGACCGGCCCGGTGCCACCGGCCGAGCTGTGCGTCGTCGGCGACGCCGATCAGTCGATCTACGCCTTCCGCGGCGCGACGATCCGCAACATCGACGAGTTCGAGCGCGACTACCCCGACGCCACGACGATCGTGCTGGAGCAGAACTACCGGTCCACGCAGCGGATCCTGCGCGCGGCCAACCAGGTGATCGCCCGCAACACCTCCCGGCGCCCCAAGAGCCTGTGGTCCGACGCCGGCGACGGCGAGCTGATCGAGGGCTACGTCGCCGAGAACGAGCACGACGAGGCGGCCTGGGTCGCCGAGCAGATCGACGCCCTCACCGACGAGGGCAAGGCCCAGCCGAAGGACATCGCGATCTTCTACCGCACCAACAACGCCTCCCGGGTGTTCGAGGAGGTGTTCATCCGGGTGGGCATGCCCTACAAGGTGGTCGGCGGGGTCCGGTTCTACGAGCGGCGCGAGGTCCGTGATGCGCTGGCCTACCTGAAGGTGGTCGCCAACCCGGCCGACGTGGTGAGCCTCCGCCGGGTGCTGAACACCCCGAAGCGGGGCATCGGCGAGCGGGCCGAGGCCTGCGTCGAGCAGCTCGCCGACCGCGACCGGGTGCCCTTCGCGGCGGCGCTGCGCCGGGCTGCCGAGGCCCCCGGCCTGGCCACCCGCTCGCTCAAGGCGATCGAGGAGTTCGTCGCGTTGCTCGAGGAGTTCGAGCAGCTGGTCGAGACGGGTTCCGGGCCCGCGGCGCTGCTGGAGAGCATCCTCGACCGCACCGGATACCTCACCGAGCTCTCGGCCAGTGCCGACCCGCAGGACGAGGGGCGGGTCGACAACCTCAACGAGCTCATCTCCGTCGCCGCGGAGTTCGAGGCGGCCCACCCCGGCGGCACGGTCACCGAGTTCCTCGAGCAGGTCTCGCTGGTGGCCGACGCCGACCAGATCCCGGTGACCGGTGACGACGCGGGGGTGGTCACGCTGATGACCCTGCACACCGCGAAGGGCCTGGAGTTCCCGGTGGTCTTCCTGACCGGCCTCGAGGACGGGGTCTTCCCGCACCTGCGGGCGCTCGGCGACCCCCGGGAGCTGGAGGAGGAGCGCCGGCTGGCCTACGTGGGCATCACCCGGGCGCAGCAGCGGCTGTTCCTGTCCCGGGCGACCGTGCGCACCAGCTGGGGGCAGCCGGCCTACAACCCGCCGTCCCGGTTCCTCGACGAGCTGCCGGCCGACGCCGTCCACTGGGCGCGCACGGAGCCGGCCCCGGTGTCGCGCGGGTACGCGTCGGCGCAGTCGCGGGTGGCGGCCACGGGGTTGTCCACCGGCGGGCTGCGGGGCGGCGCGGGCAACCGGCCGGTGATCTCCGTCGACGTCGGCGACCGGGTCAGCCACGACGCGTTCGGGATGGGCACGGTGGTCGAGGTGACCGGCGCCGGCGACAAGGCCCAGGCGACGGTCGACTTCGGCTCCGGCGGCACCAAGCGCCTGGTGCTCCGCTACGCCCCCTTGGTCAAGCTGTGATGGAGGGACCCGAGCAACCCTCCGTGACGACGTAGGTGGTGCCTACGGACTGAACCACTGGGGATCCCGCCGAGTGGGGGCCGGAGGCTCCCGCGCAGGCGGGACTCAACGGCTCAACGCACAAGGGGACGGCAGTGATGATTGAAGGCGAGCCCCGCACCGGTGGTCTGACTCTGGGAACGGCTGACCGTTGGTGTCT
>JABAKE010000049.1 GCA_019779905.1 Modestobacter lapidis
TTATCGCAGGTCAGGGGCACCTTCCGTTTGATCAACTTTGCGCTATGCAGTCCCGACATGAAAGCCCCGGGCTAATGAGGCAAGGGGTGCGCGGAGAGGCTTAGAAGCGGGCGTTAGAAGACCTGCGGCCGCGGGGTCAGCTCATCGTCGTCTGCTGCAGTGCGACTGCTCCAGCTGGCGAGGAAGGCGAGAGCCTGCTCCGAGGGGCTGGCCGGCTCGACGGTGTAGATGACGATGCGCAGGCCAGGGTCACCGGGCAACTCGACAGCCTCGCCGGTGACCTCGAGGTCACCGACAGCGGAGTGGTGGAGCTTCTTGGTGGAGGTGCGGTGGAACTTCACCGTGTGGGTGGCCCACCAGCCGGCGAACTCCTCGCTGCGGGTGGACAGCTCCCCGACCAGGTCGGTGAGGCCTCGGTCGTAGGGGTTGCGCCCGGCGTAGGTGCGCAGCGAGGCGACCGAGTCGCGGGCGACGGTGGCCCACTCGAGGTAGAAGTCCCGGGACTTCGGGTCGAGGAACAGGTACCGGGCGAGGTTGAAACCGCTGGTCGTCTGCCCGTAGGCGTCGGTGAACAGGGCGCGCCCGAGCCGGTTGGTGGCCAGGACGTCCATCCGTCCGTTGGACACGTAGGACGGGGCACTCAGGCTGTTGAGGATGCGGTGCACGCCCTCGCGCACGCCCGTCGGGGCCGAGGTCCGCCGGCAGGTGTCAGCAGCCTGGCGGCGGGCCTGCCCGGAGGGGCTGGCCGTGCCGGCCAGGTCGAACAGGTGCGCCCGCTCGGCTTCGTCGAACTGCAGCGCGCGGGCCAGTGACTCGAGGACCTCGGGGGAGACGCCGGTCAGGTTCCCCCGCTCGAGTCGGGTGTAGTAGTCGGTGCTCATCGCGGCGAGCATCGCGACCTCCTCGCGGCGCAGTCCCTTGACCCGGCGTCGGCCGCCGTAGGAGGGCACTCCTGCCTGCTCCGGGGTGAGGCGCTCGCGACGGCTGGTGAGGAAGTCGCGTACCTCGGCCCGGTTGTCCATGTCCCAACCGTAGGGCGGGTGCCCGCGGCCAGGGAGGGGCTGGCGTTACCGGTGAAGGCTTGCACTCCCACGCGCGCGGGGAAGGGCGTTCTGTGGTGTCAGCGGCGAAGTCGCCGCGGACAGCAACGAATGCACCACCCGATCAGCGAGGGACAGGTCATGCAGACCATCACACTGAACAACGGCGTCGAGATCCCCGCTCTGGGCCTCGGGGTCTTCCAGACCCCGCCGGATGAGACCCGATCTGCGGTCTCCGCGGCGCTGGCGGCCGGCTACCGGCACATCGACACCGCTGCGGCCTACGGCAACGAGCGGGAGGTCGGGGAGGCCGTCCGCGACTCCGACGTCAGCCGGGATCAGGTGTTCCTGGAGACCAAGATCTGGATCAGCGACTACGGCTACGACGAGACGCTGCACGGCTTCGAGAAGTCCGCGGCCAAGCTCGGGGTCGACCAGATCGACCTGCTGATCCTGCACCAGGCCCTGCCGAGTGCCTTCGACCGCACGCTGGGGGCCTACCGCGCCCTGGAGAAGCTGCTGGCCGACGGCCGCGTCCGCGCCATCGGGGTCAGCAACTTCATGGTCGACCACCTCACCCAGCTGCTGGACCAGACCAGCGTCGTGCCGGCGGTCAACCAGATCGAGGTGCACCCCTACTTCCAGCAGCGCGAGGTCCAGGCACTGGGCGCCGAGCACGGCATCGTGACCCAGGCGTGGTCCCCGATCGGTGGCATCACCTTCTACCGCGAGGGCGAGCACACCAGCACCCTGGCCGACCCGACCATCGTCGGGATCGCCGAGGCGCACGCCAAGAGCCCGGCGCAGGTCATGCTGCGCTGGCACCTGCAGCAGGGCCGCTCGGTCATCCCGAAGTCGACCAAGGCGCACCGGATCGCGGAGAACATCGACGTCTTCGACTTCGAGCTCACCGGCGACCAGCTCGCCGCCATCGACGCCCTGGACACCGGCAAGCGCGGCGGCCCCGAGCCTGAGGCCATCACCCTCGAGGCCTTCGGCCGGGACATCCCCGAGGCCTGACCCATGCCGAGGGACAACACCGCCAGCCGCGTCGCGGTCGTCACCGGCGCCTCCTCCGGCATCGGTGCGGCGACCGCCCGCGCGCTGGCCGCCGGCGGCTACCGGGTCGCTTTGCTGGCGCGCCGGGTGGACCGGATCAGCGCACTGGCCGATGAGCTGGCCAACGGCTCGATCGCCATCGCCGCTGACGTCACCGACCGCGACAGCCTCCTGGCCGCAGCCGACCGCGTCCGGGACGAGCTCGGCGGCGCCGACGTGCTGGTCAACAACGCCGGCGTCATGCTGCTGGGCCCCTTCAGCAGCGACCAGCGCGACGACCACCGCCAGATGATCGAGGTCAACCTGCTCGGCGCGCTCACCGCGACCGAGGTGTTCCTCGACCAGCTCAAGGACGGCGGCGGGGACATCGTCAACATCTCCTCCGTCGCCGGGCGGACCGCGCGGGCCGGAAACGGCGTCTACGCCGCCACCAAGTGGGGGATCAACGGCTGGTCGGAGTCCCTGCGCCAGGAGCTGCTGCCCGACGTCCGGGTCACCCTCATCGAGCCCGGCGTCGTGGCCACCGAGCTGCCCGGCCACATCACCCACGCCGAGACCCGCGAGGGCGTGCAGGCGCTCTACGACAAGGCGCAGGTCAGCGCGGGCGACATCGCCGAGATCATCGCCTTCATCCTCAGCCGACCCCGTCACCTGGCCATCAACGAGGTCCTCGTCCGACCGGCGGGACAGCTCTGATGCCCGCCCCGGCCACCGCGGTGGACAGGCGGTCGTTCCTGCGCGCAGCGCTCACGGTGACCGCCAGCGCAGTGGCCGGGGCAGGGCTGGCCGGCTGCAGCAGCGCAACGCAGCCCACCAGTACAGCTCCCTCGACTCAACCAACGGAGACAGGTCGGACCGTGGCCAGGAACAACGTGCTGCTCGCCTACTTCTCCCGGGCAGGGGAGAACTACTACTACGGCGGGCGCAGGACCCTGGACGTCGGCAACACCCAGGTGGTGGCCGAGATGATCAGCGGGCTCATCGACTGCGACGTCTACCGCATCGAGGCCGCCGACCCCTATTCCGATGACTACGACGACACCGTCGCCCGCAACGTCGCCGAGCAGGACGCCGACGCGCGCCCGGCCACCGCCGCACCGCTGCCCGCGGTCGAGCAGTACGACACCGTCCTGCTTGGCAGCCCGATCTGGAACGTGCGCGCCCCGATGATCATGTCCACCTTCGTCGAGGACCTGGACCTGTCCGGCAAGACTGTGCTGCCGTTCGTCACCTACGCCGTGAGCCGCCTGGGCAACGCCCCGCGGGACTACGCGCGGCTCCTCCCGACCGCGACCGTCGGCGACGGGCTGGCCGTGCAGGGCGAGGAGGCCGCCGGTGCCGCCGGCGACGTGGAGCAGTGGCTGCGCGCAGCCGGCCTCCTGCGCGACTAAGCCCTCGCACCCAGCACGACCAGCCCACCTCTCGGACGGCACCCGCGTACCTGGAGCAGATTGTTGCCCCGCCATGTCCAACACCCGCACCACCTGGGCTGTGTCAAGGATCGTGGACAGGTCCTCGGGTTGATCACGCTGTGGCGGTTGCCGCAGCCCGGTGGT
>JABAKE010000050.1 GCA_019779905.1 Modestobacter lapidis
AGGGGGGGGAAACTCAGAAGCTAAGAAGGGGAAGAATTCGGGTAAAAAGAGGGGGTGCAAGAGAGAGAGGGAGAGAGAGAGAGAGAGAAGGAAAAAGAGAAGAAGCAGTTTTTGTTTTTTTTGTTCATCTATGTTCAGAAATTTCAGCAATCCGGCAGTCATCCACCGTCGGATTGAGCTGAAATTTTGTAGGCGAGTTCACAACTCAATGTTCTAAAATCTGAACGGTGGAAATTGGATTTGGAGGTCTCTACAGTGGTGTTTAGGCTCCTGGACAGCACCCCTGTTTTTGGTGAGATCTTTCCATTTATTTGCTTATGTTTGGATTTTTTTGAATTGGTTAGAGGCTAAATTGATCTAAACTATCTTCATGAAAGTTGTAGATCTTTGAATTATCTTTCCAAGGAATCCAACCTTGTATTATTTGGAATTTTCTGTGAAGAGTTATAAATATTTTACTCCAATTGGTTTTTCAATGAAAAATATTTTCGTCCAAAATAGTAGGGCTATTTTGATTGCCAATTTTGGATATGAAAACGTTGGAATTGGGACAAGTTTGTGAAACATGAAATTGTAGATCTTTGAGTCTTCTTTCCAGAACACCAAAGATCATTAAATTTGGATAAGTGAGCTAAAAGATACGGCCAAAATACTAAATACTGTTTTTGGATGGGTGTTATATCTATTTGAGCTTAAATTGCTCCAAATTTATTTATTTTCAATTATATTGTGTATATGTCCGAAAATTCTGAAATTTGAGTATGTTGTAAAGATTGAATATATGAATTTTTGGAGAAAAAGAATTTTGGAAAAATACCTATGGGTGAAGGAGAATTTCTAGAGAGAGAAAGTCCCATGAAAATAGACACAAAGGGGTATTTTCGGAATTTATCGAAAAATTATGATTTTTACATATATGGTGTAAATTGATTTTCTATGAATTTAGAACTTTGAATCACTTCAATTGGATGTGAATTGTGAGAGTAATTGAGAATTGAAGTTGCCGAAAAATATGGAATTTTATTAATTACCATACTTTGGCATTATTTTTACATATGTTTGGATGGGAGGTGTTATACACCACCATTATATTTTGAAAGCCTGTATTACACAGATTCTGTAGCATCTTGAATCGTCCAAATCGGATGAGGAACGAAGGAGATGTAAGTATGCAAAAGTTGTTGTTTGATAAATTCTACAAAAATTAAATAATTATCCTTAAATGGATTATTTTACAGAAAAATACATGTGGATGGAAAATTAACTATCTTCCAAATGGGCGAGTCTTTGGAAAATAGTTAAATTCCATAAATAAATGATTTTTATAAAAATCATGATGATGATTAATTTTGGAAATTATATTGACATATATGTATTGTTGATATATTTATGTGATAAATTGTTATGCATAAAAATAAATGCATGTGAAATTTATAAAGTTTATAACATGCTATTATTTTTGAATAACATGAATAATTGGAGCATGTTAATTATTGTGCATAAAAATATATGCATGTGGAAAATAATTATGCATAATAAAATATATGCATGTGATGAATTATTGTGCATAAAAATATATGCATGTGGAAAATAGTTATGCATAAGAAAATATATGCATGTGATGAATTGTTGTGCATAAAATATATGCATGTGATATTTGCCATAATTATTGTGCATAAAAATTTGCATATGGCATGTGGTGGTGATTTTATATCCTTGATAAAATTGTGGATATGAAATATATGTGGAAATGTATGCATAAATAGTCATACATGAATGGTGATATGAGATGTATGCCATATATAATGCATTGAATAATTGCATCTGGCATGAGACACGGTTACATATTGCATAGAAAAATCATATGCATTGGTGATTATTTATGTAACTGTGGAAACGAGGTGTTGAGAGACCACCGATGGACAAAAGATCCTGGAAACAGTTAGTGCACTAATATATCACCCTTGCTAAAAACAGCAAGTCAATGTGTGACAGTCATGGTGGTGACTGGGTGGTATTCATTCCCTAGCAACTGGGGGCGAAGGAATGCTGTTGTGGTAGGATGATGTGTACCTGGTGAGGTAGTCATCCCGGATGGTTGTGACACCCTAAAATGAGGTGGCCATCTGTTGTGATATTTGATGTTTTGATGGTTGTGAACCTTAAAATAAGGTGGCCATCTGTGGTGAATATTTGATGTTTTGCAGAAAAAATGCAGAACAGTGGAAATGGCAGGTATGACTGCATGAGCATTGCATCGTATATCTGTCATATGCATAAAGCATGCATGTAGTGTGAGATTATTTATTGTGAAAAAGTGATGGATATATTCTGTAATATTTATAAATAATTACAGATGTGGTGATTTTAATATGTGATATTTGGCTGATGATAAATTTGTTGACAGCCATGAGAATGTGGAAGGATGTGAATGTTTTGTTGAGAAATGAAAATATTGTATTCATGTAATACGATTCTCAATATTAATAAAAGTGAAAAAAATGGCGACTCGCCCGTGGACGTAAGCAAATTGCCCAACCACGTAAATTTCTGGTGTTGTTTATTTTCTGCTATGTGTTAGCACGATATACTATCTAACTCAGTAAACTAAATGGATGTTTCTGGAATTCGAGTACATTACGGGACTGTACTCATGATACAAACTAGTACTCAGCGCTATCTTTAAATTTTTGAGATGTTGTAAATTATTTAAAGTCTTCCGCACGCGTATTTTTGAAAAATTGTTTTAAACTCAATAAATTTTAAATGAAATTATTTAAAAGATAAGCGCTTGGTATTTTGTGTCACTGTGGCATTTCCGCATAGGGGGTACCCTGTGTGGGGTGTTACAAGTTTTGGTATCAGAGCTTTTGGTTGTTGAGTGAGTACTAGTCACGAAAGAGAAACACTATCCATAAATGAGTTACTGAGTTGTAGTATTTGTAACTTCAGGTTTGGACTGAGATGTCTAATCCTAAGGGGGAGGTGAATTCGCCTTTAGTAGGTGATGATTTAGAGCCCTTTGATCCGGTAAAGAAGAGTTCAAGTAACTTTACTTGGATTGAGATTAGGGCAGACGTATGTGTGTACATGTATAT
>JABAKE010000004.1 GCA_019779905.1 Modestobacter lapidis
CTCCGCCCTCGTCTCCACCGCAGCCGGCAAAGATCTTGAAAAAGCGGCTTGACCATCTATAGGAGCATCACCTGGCCGCGCGCGCGAGCGCGCTCAGCGAGCCGGTCGTGGGGGCCGGGGGCTTCCCGACCGGAACGCTGGCAACGGCTCAGCGGCGGCCGGGAACGGCACCTGGCCGCGGTGCGATCCGCAGGATCGCCATGTCACAGCCGATCGAAGTCGGCGGTGTCGTAGCGGGCCGTGGTGGTGACCTCCACCGGCTCGCCGGAGAAGTCGCTGCTGGCCTGGCTGTGCGCACCGCAGCCGTAGTCGGCGGTCACGACGCGCCCGTCGGCCGGGGCGAAGGCGTTGCTGCAGGCGCCGAGCGACATCCGCAGCGAGCCGGCCAGCGGCAGGAAGAACCCGCAGGTCGCGCAGGGGCCGGGCGCGTGCCGGGCCATCGCCGACGTCGGACCGAAGTCGCTCCGCCGCCACCGCGCGACCGCCTCGGCGCGCCCCTCGGGCGACAGCACCCGCTCCCGGCCGATGCCGAGCTCCGCGGCGACGACCCGGCCGGCCGGGTCGTCGGCGGAGTCGTCGTCGACGAGGTAGGCCGGCGCCAGCCGGGGGTCGTCCTCGGTGGTGGGCAAGACGTCGCCCACCGAGAGGTCGCCGGGCCGCAGCCGCTCGTGCCAGGGCACCCAGGCCGGAGCCAGCAGTGCCTCGTCGCCGGGCAGCAGCACGACCTCGTCGACGGTGACCTGGTCGTCGCCGGGCGCCCGGGCGACGGTGACCGCCCAGTGCCAGCCCACGTACCCGGGCAGCGCCGCGGCGAAGGTGTGGGTGGCCATGGCGCCGAGGACGCCGGGGTCGGCCGCAGCGGCCACCTCCGGGTCGACGGGCTCCGTCAGCACGCCCAGGTGATCGCCGACCTCGGCCGGGGCGCCGGCCACCTCGACGGCAGCGGCGCGGGCCTGCTCGACGGCCGCGGCCAGGACGTCGTCCGGGGTGGAGCCGTGCGCAGCGTGGTGCAGGGAGTCGGACACGACCCCATTGTCGCGGATCGTCCAGCCGGCGCGACCGCCCCGTCCGGGGGGTGCGGCACGATGGGCCGGTGAGCTCGCCCACCGGTCCGCGCCGCCGCCGGCTGCGCCCGCCGCGTGGCCCCTCGGGCACAGCGGTCGACCGGGCCGACACCGCTCCGCTGGAGGTCCGCCGTCCGCAGACCCGGCCGCTGCCGGTGGCCGCCGCGCAGCCGCCGGGCGACGACGACCCCACCGTCGCCGGCGTTCCGTTCCCGCCCGCCGCGCCTCCGGGCCCCGCGCCGGTGCCGCCGGCCCCGGAACCACTCCCCGGCGCGGCAGGTCCGGCTTCGGCCGGCGGCCGCAAGGTGACCGTCACCCGGGTGGCCGCGGCCCGCAGCCGGGAGCTCACCGGCGCCGCCGTGCGCCGGGTGCGCGCGGCGAGCCGGGCCGACGGCGCCGGCGACACCGGGCTGGCCGGGCTGGTGGGGGTCAACGCCCTGCACATGGCCGGCGACGCGATGATCGCCGTCTCGCTGGCCGGCACCCTGTTCTTCGCCGCCCCGGCCGACGCCCAGCGCGGCAACGTGGCGCTCTACCTGCTGGTGACCATGGCGCCGTTCGTCCTGCTCGCCCCGGTGATCGGGCCGCTGCTCGACCGGCTGCAGCACGGCCGCCGGTGGGCGATGGCCGCCAGCCTGGGCGGACGGGCGGTGCTCGCCGTGCTGATGGCCAGCTCCTTCGACGACGTGGCGCTCTATCCCGCCGCTCTCGGGGTGCTGGTGCTGTCCAAGGGCTTCAACGTGCTGCGCGCGGCCGTCGTCCCGCGCGTGCTCCCGCCGGCCATGTCGCTGACCTCCGCGAACGCCCGGATGTCGGTGTTCGGGTTGGCCGCCGGTGGGGTGCTCGGCGGGCTCGGCGCAGGCCTGGCCTGGTTGCTCGGCTTCAGCTGGGAACTGGGCGCCACCGCGGCGGTGTTCACCGTCGCCGCGGTCCTGGCCGTCCGGCTGCCCCCGCGCGTCGACGTCTCGGTCGGCGAGGAGCCGGCGAACGTGCTCACCACCGCCGAGATCCCGATGATCGGGCGGCGACGGCCGGCCGGGCCGCACGTGGCCACCGCACTGCGGGCCACCGCGGCGCTGCGCGGACTCGGCGGTTTCCTGACGATCTTCTCGGCGTTCCTCGTGCAGGCGACGGTCTCCGGCGGGTGGCCGGCGACCCTGGCGCTGGGCGCGATCGCCGCCGCCGCCGGGCTCGGCAGCTTCGGCGGCACCGCGGTCGCCTCCCGGCTGCACACCACGAGCCCCGACCGGCTGGTGCTGGTCTCGGCCGGTGGCGCGGCCGCGGTCACCGTGCTGGCTGCGGTCTTCTACAGCTTCCCGATGGCCGCTGTCGTCGCCGGTGTCTCGGCCGTGGCCAACGCGCTGGGCAAGGCCGCTCTGGACGCGATCGTCCAGCGCGAGGTGTCCGAGGCGCAGCGCGCGTCGGCCTTCGCCCGGTCGGAGACGGTGCTGCAGCTCGCCTGGGTGGCCGGCGGGGTGCTGGCCATCTCGCTGCCGGCCACCGGCTGGCTGGGCTTCACCGTCGCCGCCGCGCTGCTCGTCCTCGCCGTGGCGCTGACCCTGCTCGGCCGGCGCCGGGCCGGCGCGACCACCAGCCGGGCCGGCCGGCGTCGGACTGGGGACATCCCGGCTGCACCAGGAGGGGGATGGGCGTGAGGAGATCCCGATGCGCGGCGGCACTGCTGGTGGCGCTGGCCGCACTGGCCGGCTGCGGCGGAGACGATGCCGGGGAGACCTCGGCCCCCTCGGTCACGGCGCAGGTCGGCCGGCAGGAGGTTCCGGTCCGACCGACCCAGTACTGCCTGGCCGGCGAGGGGCAGCGCTACCCGAGCTCGCCGCCGGTCCTGGAGGTGCCGATGGACACCCCGATCACCCTGCGGGTACCCGAGGCGGTGGCCTCGGACGGGTGGAGCGTGCAGGTGTTCGACGACGAACTCCAGGAGCTCATCGGCGAGGTCGACGTCGACCCGGACACCCCGGTCTTCGACGGGATCAACTCCTCCGACATCGCGCCGGACGCCTTCTACCTGGTGGTGGTCCAGCGTGCTGACCCCGAGGCGTGCGACGGGCTGTCCGGCGCCTGGCCGGTCGGGTTCATCCGCTCCGGGGCGGGCGGCGCGGCCCCGCCCACGGCGACGTCCACCCCGCCCGGCTGAAGGCCGCGCAGGGGCCCGCGCCGGGCCGGCGAGGCGTGCGGGGCAGGGGACCCCTGCTCAGCCCTCGAGGTCGTCGGCGACGGCGCGCAGCACCGACCCGACCTTGCGGGACACCTGCTTGTCGGGGTGCCGGCCGTGCCGCAGCCCCTCCGACACGTTGTCCAGCAGCTTGATCAGATCCTCGATGATCGGCACGAGGTCGTCGGGCTTCTTGCGGGTGGCGGCGACCGCGGAGGGCAGCGGGTCGAGCACCTGCACCTGCAGCGCCTGATCGCCACGCCGTCCCTGCACGATCCCGAACTCCACGCGCTGACCTGGCTTCAGCTCCGTGGTCCCGGCCGGCAACGCGTCCTTGTGGACGAACACGTCCGGGCCGCCCTCGCGGGCGAGGAAGCCGAAGCCCTTCTCCGCGTTGAACCACTTCACCTTGCCGCTGGGCACGTTGTTCCCTCAGTCGTCGCTCGTCGATGGTCCCCGGCCCGACGGCCGGGGGAACGGCCGCGGGATGCCCGCGGTGCCGCGCTAGCCAGGTTAGTCGGCCTCCGCCGGGGAGGGGGCGGCGTTCCGGTGGCCGGGCGGGCGGCGGCCCTACCCTGACGCGGTGTCCTCCCCGGCGGGCCGGCCCGCAGCACCGCCGCACCCCGACTACCGGTTCAGCCTGGCCAACGAGCGCACGCTGCTCGCCTGGCTGCGCACCGCGCTGGCCCTGGTCGCCGGCGGGGTCGCGATGACCCAGTTCGCCCCCGACCTCGGCGTGCCCGCCGGTGGCCCCGTCGTCTCGGTCGGGCTGCTGCTGGCCGGGCTGCTCACCGCGCTGGCCGGCCACCGCCGGTACGTGCGCAACGAGCGGGCGATCGCCGCCGACCAGCCGCTGCCGGTCAGTGCCGCGGCGGCCTGGGTCACGGCGCTGGTCGCCGTCCTGGTGGTGGCGCTGCTGGTGCTCGTCGTCGTCGAGACCGTGCGCGGGTGAGCACGCCGCGCGGCGCCGGGGAGACCCAGCCGGCCCGCACCGCACTGGCCTGGCAGCGCACCGGGCTGGGTCTGCTGCTGGTCGCCGGGCTGCTGACCCGCGCCGCCGCTGTGGACGGCGACCCGTTGCTGGTGCTGCCGGCAGGGGTGGTCGCCGTCGCGGGGATCGCCGTGCTGGGCGTGCTGACCCCCCGCCGCCGGCACGCCAGCCAGCAGGCCGCCGCCGCCGGCTCGGCCGGGCAGTCGCCACGGGCGGCCGCCGTCGCCACCGGGCTGGTGGTGCTGGCCGCGCTCTGCGGCCTGGCCACCCAGCTGCTGCGCTGAGCGGCGTTCCTCCTCAGGCGTTCCGGACGGCGGCCGCCGACTCCAACCCCAGCTCCCCGACCGAGACCTCGCGCATCTCGACCTTGCGGACCTTGCCGGTGACCGTCATCGGGAAGGAGTCGACCAGCTTGACGTACCGCGGCACCTTGTAGTGGGCCAGCTTGCCGGTGCAGTAGGCGCGCAGCGCCTCGGCGGTCAACGGCTCGGCGCCGGGCCGCAGCCGGACCCAGGCCATCAGCTCCTCGCCGTACCGCTCGTCCGGGACGCCGATCACCTGGGCCTCGGCGATGTCGGGGTGGCTGAAGAGGAACTCCTCGACCTCGCGCGGGTACACGTTCTCCCCGCCCCTGATGACCATGTCCTTGATCCGGCCGACGATGTTCAGGTAGCCCTCGTCGTCCATCACCGCGAGATCACCGGTGTGCATCCAGCGGGCGGGGTCGAGCACCTCGGCGGTCTTCTCCGGCTCGTCCCAGTAGCCCAGCATCACCGAGTAGCCGCGGGTGCAGAACTCACCCGCCGTCCCGCGCGGGACGGTCAGGCCGGTCTCGGAGTCCACGATCTTGACCTCCAGGTGCGGGTGCACCCGGCCGACGGTGGCGGTCCGGCGGTCGAGGTCGTCGTCCGCACCGGTCTGGGTGGACACCGGCGAGGTCTCGGTCATGCCGTAGCAGATGGTCACCTCGGTCATGCCCATCTCGTCGACCACCCGCTTCATCACCTCCACCGGGCACGGCGAGCCGGCCATGATCCCGGTGCGCAGGCTGGAGAGGTCGTAGTCGGCGAAGTCGGGCAGCCCGAGCTCGGCGATGAACATGGTCGGGACGCCGTAGAGGGAGGTGCACCGCTCGTCGGCCACCGCGCGCAGGGTGAGCGCCGGGTCGAACCCGGGCGCCGGGATGACCATCGTCGCGCCGTGCGACGTGCAGCCGAGGTTGCCCATCCCCATGCCGAAGCAGTGGTAAAAGGGCACCGGGATGCACACCCGGTCGGCCTCGGTGTAGCCGCAGCCCTCCCCCACGAAGAACCCGTTGTTGAGCAGGTTGTGGTGGGTGAGCGTGGCGCCCTTGGGAAAGCCCGTCGTCCCCGACGTGTACTGGATGTTGACCGGGTCGTCGGCCGACAGCAGCCGCTCGCGCTCGGCCAGCCGGCTGCGGTCGGCGGCCCGGCCGGTGTCCATCAGCCGTTCCCACTCCGGGTCGCCGAGGAAGACCACCTCGCGCAGCGCGGGGCAGTCCGCGCGCACCTCGTCGACCATGGCCCGGTAGTCGCTGGCCTTGAACGACGGCGCGGCCACCAGCACCGAGATGCCGGACTGGCGGAGCACGTAGCTGAGCTCGTGGGTGCGGTAGGCCGGGTTGACGTTCACCATGATCGCGCCGAGCTTCGCCGTCCCGTACTGCACGAAGACCCACTCGGCGCAGTTCGGTGCCCAGATGCCGACCCGGTCGCCCTTCGCCACGCCGAGGGCGTCGAGGCCGAGGGCGCAGGCATCGACCTCGTCGACCAGTTGCGGATAGGTCCAGCGGCGGCCCGTGGCGCACTCGACCAGCGCCTCGTGGTCGCCCACCCGCGCTGCCGTCCGGTCGAGGTCCGCCCCGATCGTGTCGCCCAGCAGCGGCACCGTCGAGGCCCCGTTGCCGTAGGACGGCAGCGCGGGTCGGGTCATGGTCTTCTCCTCGTGTCGGCCCGGTTCGGGGGCAGGGGTCCTGCTACTCGCCCGCCATCAGGCCGGCCCGGTTCGGGCGGTCGGTGGGGTGGGCGTAGCGCAGCCGCTCCGGCGGCAGCGGGAAGGCGTGGTCCTCACCGAACGGCGAGAGCCCCCCGGCCATCTCGCTGATCAGCTCGGTCACCGGCGGACCGTCGCCCTCGGACTGCCCCCAGGTCGGCTCGACCAGGTGGGCGTGCTTCTCCTTGCGCTTGGCCATGTCGCCTCCAGTAGCGGTGCTGCCCGGCGGTCCTCCGCCGGGACGTTCCCGGACATCTTCCCGTGCCGGGTGCCGGGAACACACCCGGCGCGCCCCCGTCGTGTCGGCCGGGCCGCTCAGCCCCGCCAGGCGCGGGGCCGGGCACCGAACAGCGTGCCCGCGCCGTCGGCGGTGAGCACCCACTCGCGCCCGGCGACCGGGGCGTAGGAGATCTCCGCGTCGGCCAGTTGCTGCACGGCCCGGGCGCGCCAGACGGCGGTGGACGACAGCCGCAGCCGCAGCGGCTCGTCGCCGTGCTCGTCGAAGCCGGCCGGTTCGACGTGCAGCACCGACGGGCCGGCCACGCGCAGCCGGCCCAGCCGCCACGGCTCGCGGGCCAGCGCGGTGGTCCAGCGGCGGGTGCGCACCAGGCCGCCGGCCCCGGCCGCGGCCGCGGCCGATCCCCCGCAGAGCAGCGCGACGACCACCACCCCGGCGAGGGGGAGCCGCTCCCCGCCGTCCCGGGCGATCCGGACGGCGGCCGCGGCCAGCAGCACCCCGAGGACGACGGCGATGGCCCCGCTGCCCAGCCAGCGCAGCGCGCCGGCCCGGTGGGCCGCCAGCGCCGCGCGGGTCTGCGGGTCGTCGAGGGCGGGCACCCCGGGATGGTCGCAGAGCCGGTGGACGGCGGACCGGACCGTCCTGGGCGGCAACCCCGAACGGGGTGGCGGTCCTCGCCGTCACGGACACCCGGCCGGCCGACGCCGTAACGTGGAGCGGATGCCTGCCGACCTGCCCGCCACGCTGGCCGCCTGGCTGCGGACCCGCTCCGACGAGCAGCTGGGCGCGCTGCTGGCCACCCGCCCCGACGTCGCCCGCCCCGCGCCCTCCGACGTGGTCGCGCTGGCGACCCGGCTGGCGGTGCCGGTCTCGGTGGACCGGGCCCTCGACGAGCTGGATGCCGCGACCCTGCAGGCCCTGGACACCGTGCTGCTCTCCCCCACCGACGGCGTGGCCCGCGCCGACCTGCCGGAACTGCTGCCCGACGTGCCGGCCGACGTCGTCGCCGACGCCGTGCAGACCCTCACCACCCGGGCGCTGCTGTGGGGTGACGACGAGCTGCACGCCCCCGACCAGGTGCGCCGCTCGGTCCGCTACCCGGCCGGGCTGGGCCGCCGGGCGGTCGACCTGCGGGTGCCGCTCCCCCGCGACCTGCCCGCCGTGCTGGCCGCTCTCGAGGACGAGGAGCGGGCCGTGCTGGAGCGGCTGGCCGCCGACCGGCCGGTCGGTCACCTGCCCGACAGCAACGGCGGCTCGCTGACCCCGGCCCGCCGGCTGCTCCAGCAGGGCCTGCTGGCCCGCATCGACGCGATCAACGTGGAGTTGCCCCGGGAGATCGGCCTGGCGCTGCGCGGCGACCGCCCGTACGGCCCGGCCCGGGTGCGCCCCGAGCCGGAGATCACCCGCCGCGACCCCGCCTCGGTCGACCAGCAGGCGGCCGGCGCGGCGCTGGAGGTCATCGGCCGGGTGTCCGACGTCCTCACCGCCCTGGAGGAGGAGCCCGCCGGGCTGCTCCGCAGCGGCGGGCTCGGCGTCCGCGACCAGAAGCGGCTGGCCCGCGACCTGAGGATCAGCGAGACCGACGTCGCGTTCCTGGTGGAGCTGGCCCACGCCGCCGGGCTGGTCGACGTGGGCGGCGCGCACCGCGACGAGTGGCTGCCCACCCGCGGCTACGACGTGTGGCGGGAGCAGGACCTCCCCGACCGCTGGGCCGCCCTCGCCGAGGGATGGCTCACCAGCGTCCGGCTGATCTCGCTGGTCGGGCAGCGCGACGTCGCCGGCAAGGCGGTCAACGTGCTGGCACCCGACGTGGTGCGGCAGACCGCGCCGGCGCTGCGCCGCTCCGCCCTGGCGGTGCTGGCCGAGTACCCGCCGGGCACCGGTCTGCGCGCCGACGAACTGGTCGAGCTGCTGCGCTGGCGCACCCCGCGCCGGGCCGACCGGCTGGCACCGGTCCCCGCGCTGCTGGCCGAGGCGGAGCGGCTGGGCGTCGCCGTGGCCGGGGTGCTCGGCACCGGCGGGCGGGGCCTGCTGCGCGACGGGGCGGACGGCGCCGCCGACGGCATGCGCCGCCTGCTCCCCGCACCTGTCGACCACGTGCTCGCCCAGCCCGACCTGTCGCTGATCGCGCCCGGGCCGCTGGTCGCCGAGCTGGCCGGCGTGCTCGCCGTCGTCGCCGATGTCGAGTCCTCCGGCGGCGCCACCGTCTACCGGGTGACCGACGGCAGCGTGCGGCGCGCGCTGGACAACGGCTGGTCGGCCACCGACCTGCACGACTTCTTCACCCGCGCCTCCCGCACCCCGGTGCCACAGGCGCTGGACTACCTCGTGGACGACGTCGCCCGGCAGCACGGCCGGCTGCGGGTCGGGGCGATCGAGAGCTACGTGCGCTCCGACGACCACGGCCTGCTCTCCCAGGTGGTCAACGACCGGCGCACCGCCAACGCCGAGCTGCGCCGGCTCGCCCCCGGCGTGCTGGTCAGCGGGCTGGCCGCCGACGAGGTGCTCAGCGTGCTGCGGGCCGCCGGGTACGCACCGGCCGGCGAGTCGGCCGGCGGCGCCGTCCTCACCCGCCCCCCGGCCAGGCCGCGGGCCGTGGGCCGCCGGCCGGGCGGCGCACCGGTGGCCGGGCCCCGGCCACTGGCCCCCGATGACCTCGCCGCGACCGTCCGGGAGATCCGCGCCGGTGACGCGGCACTAGCCGCCCGGCGCACCGACCCGGTGCGGCAGATCCCGGGTGTGACCACCGCGAACACCCTCGAGGTGCTGTCCCGGGCAGTGCGCGAGGGCCTGCCGGTCTGGCTCGGCTACGTCGACGCACAGGGCAGCGGCAGCCAGCGGGTCGTGCAGCCGGTGTCCCTGGTCGGCGGCTTCCTGCAGGGGTTCGACGAGGGCCGCGGGGAGAGCCGCACGTTCGCCGTCCACCGGATCACCTCGGTGGCCGTGGTCGAGGACGCCGAGGAGGGACGCGCCGCAACCCCCTGAACAGGCCGCCGACCGGGGATGATCGGTTCCCCGTCGCACCTGGGCGGGAGTAGGTTGGGAAGCACAACCAGATGACGACCCGCCCATCGTCGCCCGAAGGGTCGTTCCTGGCCTGAGCGGACGAGGTGGCGCAGCAGATGGCACGGCAGACGGTCGCGGACCGGTTGGCAGCGGCGCTGGGCGCCGTCCTGGGCACGGACGAGCTCCCGGTCCGGCTGCGCGGATGGGACGGGTCGGCCACCGGCCCGGCCGGCGCACCCGTGCTGGCGGTGCGGTCGCGGCGGGCGCTGCGCCGGCTGCTCTGGTCCCCCGGGCAGCTGGGCCTGGCGCGCGGGTACGTCGCGGGCGAGATCGACATCGAGGGCGACGTCTTCGCCACGTTCGGCGCGCTGAGCTCGGTGGGCCGGCTCGCCAGGACCGGGCCAATGGCCGCGGCGACCCCGACCGAGCGGCTGGGCCTGCTCCGCACCGCCGT
Source organism: Modestobacter lapidis (assembly GCA_019779905.1). Classification (GTDB taxonomy): domain Bacteria; phylum Actinomycetota; class Actinomycetes; order Mycobacteriales; family Geodermatophilaceae; genus Modestobacter; species Modestobacter lapidis. Next base: position 9,940 of record JABAKE010000004.1, read on the forward strand.
CCGGCTGGGTGCGCTCGGCCCCGAGCCGACCCCGCCGCCGGAGGAGGCCGATCTCGGCCGGGTGGGCAGCCGGCACTCCCGACCCCGCGACGCCGCGGCGATCTCCCACCACTACGACGTCGGCAACGATTTCTACGAGTTGGTGCTCGGCCCGTCGATGGTCTACTCCTGCGCCGTCTTCGAGACCCCGCAGACCGGCCTGGACGCCGCCCAGGAGGCCAAGCTCGACCTGGTCTGCCGCAAGCTGGGCCTGCAGCCGGAGATGCGGCTGCTCGACGTGGGCTGCGGCTGGGGCAGCCTGGCCATCCACGCGGCGCAGCGCTACGGCGGAACCGTCGTCGGCATCACGCTGTCCGAGGAACAGGCCCGGCTGGCCCGCAAGCGGGTCGCCGAGGAGGGCCTGACCGACCGGATCGACATCCGGGTGCAGGACTACCGGACCGTCGAGGACGGGCCCTTCGACGCGATCAGCTCCATCGGGATGGCCGAGCACGTGGGGCGGGCGCAGATGCCCGGCTACGTCGCACGGCTGACCGACCTGCTGCGGCCCGGCGGGCGGCTGCTCAACCACGCGATCAGCTGGAACGCCGGCACCACCACCTGGGACCCGGACACGTTCATCGCCCGCTACGTCTTCCCCGACGGCGAGCTGCTCGGCCTGGGCGAGATCACCGGCCTGCTCGAGGCCGGCGACCTCGAGGTGCTCGACGTCGAGGCGCTGCGCCAGCACTACGCGCTGACGCTCCGTGCCTGGGTGGAGCGGCTAGAGGCCGACTGGGACGCCGCCGTCGCGGCATCCAGCGAGGGCCGGGCGCGGGTGTGGCGGCTCTACATGGCCGCCTGCGCGCTGGCCTTCGAGGCCGGGCACATGGGGGTAAACCAGGTGCTGCTGCAGCGCACCGGCGGCGCGCAGCCGCCGCTGCGGCGCACCGGCTGGGTCTGACCCGGGGCGACCTCACCCGCCGCCTGGCGGCCGCGGAAACTGTCAGACCCCGTACGTATGTTCGACCCATGACGACGACCGCGGTGCCGCCGGGCCCCCTCGGTGCGAGGGTCGACGTCCTCTTCACCGGCACCTGGCACGGGGAGCCGGATGGGTCGACGTGGTCCGACGAGCGGGTGGCCGCGCAGCTGCAGGGAGTGCAGCGACGGCGGGCGATGGACGCCGCGGAGGAGGCAGAGCTGATCCTCCAGTTGGCCGGTCACCGCCCCGCCGCACTCGACCCACCAGCCAACTCCCCCGGTGCCCGCCGGCCCGGCTGGACCAGCGGAATCGAAGACGCAGAGATCAGTGAGTTCTTCCTCGCCGAGCTGTCGGCGGTGCTCAACCTCGGGCGGGGCACCGCCTCGCTGAGGCTGCGGCGGGCGCTGACCTGGTCGGAGAAGTTGCCGGCCACCTTCGCGGCGCTCACAGCCGGTGAACTGGACGAACGCCGCGCCACTGCGCTGGCCGACGTGCTCGCGCACACCAACGGCGAGATCGCCGGGCAGGTGGAGGACGCACTGCTCGGGGAGGCGAGCGACCTGTCGGTGTCCCGGCTGGAGAAGCGGGCCACCGAACTGATGCTGTCCCTGGACGCCGCGGCGGCCGACGAGCGCCGGGAGCAGGCCGCCAAGGACGCCGACGTCCGCGTGTACCCCTCACCCGCCGATGGCCGGTCGACGCTGGCCGCGGACCTGCCCACCGATGAGGCCGTCGAGTGTCACGACCTCGTCGACCAGCTCGCGGGGATGCTCAAGGCCGACGGTGACCCGCGCCCGATCGGGGCGTTGCGGGCACACGTGCTGTCCACGTTGATCCGCCGGCCGGCTGACTCCGGCCTGCCGCAGGTGGCGGCGAACGTCACGGTCACCGCCACCCTCGACGCGCTGGCCGGCACCGGCAGCACGCCGGGCGAGGTGAACGGGCTGCCGATCACCGCCGCCCACCTGCGCGAACTGCTCACCCGGGTCGGCACCCTCGGTTTCACCGCTCCTGACGGCGGCACGCTGGCCTACGCGCTCACCGGCCCCGACGGGCGGCTGCTGGCCACCCTCACCCCTGCCGAGCTGACCCGCCTGGCCCGCCGCGGCTGCCCACACCACCCCGGGCACAGCGACCCCGGTAGCAGCCACGGCGGTGCCAGCGGCCGGTGCAGCTGTCCGGTGCTCGGCCCGCCGCCGGCCACCGACGCCTACACCCCCACCGCCCGGCAACGGGCGTTCGTCACCACCCGCGACCGGCGTTGCCGGTTTCCCAACTGCGGCCAACGCGTCGGCTGGGCCGATCTCGACCACGTCCTGGCCCACGCCTGCGGCGGGGCCACCGACTGCACCAATCTCTGCTGCCTGTGCCGCTCCCATCACCGCCTCAAGACCTTCGCCCCCGGCTGGCGCTTCGCGATGTCCCCCGACGGCGTGCTCACCGTGACCACGCCCTCCGGCGTCACCCGCACCACCCGACCACCCGGGCTACGACGCCCAGCACCTTCCGAGCCACCCGCCGAGCCCGAACCACCACCCGGCGAAAGCCCACCGCCACCGGCCGACGACCCGCCACCCTTCTGAACCGCTGCCTGCAGCGGTCGACCTCGTCCGCCTGCGGCCCTTCCCCAGTGGTCGCGCCGAGATGCGCCACGGGGTGCGCACGTCGGCGGCCGGGGCTCGAGCGGAAGGACCCGTCGCCGTCCGGCGTTACCGTGGTCAGTCCGGCGTGCAGGTCTGCGCCGCAGTCTCCGAGCCAAAGGAATCCCCGCGTGAGCGACGGCCCCCTGATCGTCCAGTCGGACAAGACCCTGCTACTGGAGGTCGACCACCCACTGGCGAAGGAGTGCCGGGCTGCGATCGCCCCGTTCGCCGAGCTGGAGCGCTCCCCCGAGCACGTGCACACCTACCGGGTGACGCCGCTCGCGCTGTGGAACGCCCGCGCCGCCGGGCACGACGCCGAGCAGGTGGTCGACGCGCTGGTCCGCTTCTCGCGGTACCCGGTGCCGCACGCGCTGCTGGTCGACGTCGCCGACACCATGGACCGCTACGGCCGGCTCACGCTGGCCAACAACCCGGTGCACGGGCTGGTGCTGAGCAGCAGCGACCGCGCCGTGCTGGAGGAGGTCGTCCGCAGCAAGCGAGTGGCCCCGATGCTGGGCGCCCGCATCGACGGCGAGTCCGTCGTCGTGCACCCCTCCGAGCGCGGCCGGCTCAAGCAGGCGCTGCTGAAGATTGGCTGGCCGGCCGAGGATCTCGCCGGCTACGTCGACGGGCAGGCGCACCCGATCGAGCTCGACCAGGCCGACTGGCACCTGCGCGACTACCAGCAGCAGGCCGTCGACGGCTTCTGGGCCGGCGGCTCGGGCGTCGTCGTGCTGCCCTGCGGCGCCGGCAAGACGCTGGTCGGCGCGGCGGCGATGGCCGAGGCGAAGGCGACCACGCTGATCCTGGTCACCAACACGGTCGCCGGCCGGCAGTGGAAGCGCGAGCTGATCGCCCGCACCTCGCTGACCGAGGAGGAGATCGGCGAGTACTCCGGGGAGCGCAAGGAGATCCGGCCGGTCACCATCGCCACCTACCAGGTGATCACCACCCGCCGGAAGGGCGAGTACCGGCACCTGGACCTCTTCGACGCCCAGGACTGGGGCCTGGTCATCTACGACGAGGTGCACCTGCTGCCGGCACCGATCTTCCGGCTCACCGCCGACCTGCAGTCCCGCCGGCGGCTCGGCCTCACCGCCACGCTGGTGCGCGAGGACGGCCGGGAGGACGACGTCTTCTCCCTGATCGGGCCCAAGCGGTACGACGCCCCGTGGCGGGACATCGAGGCGCAGGGGTACATCGCGCCGGCCGAGTGCATCGAGGTGCGGGTCAGCCTGGACGACGAGGAGCGGATGACCTACGCCGTCGCCGAGCCCGAGGAGCGCTACCGGATCGCGGCCACCGCGCAGTCCAAGCTGCCGGTGATCCGCCGGGTGCTCGAGCGGCACCCCGACGAGCCGTCGCTGGTGATCGGCGCCTACCTCGACCAGCTCGAGGAGCTCGGTGCCGCGCTCGACGCCCCGGTGATCCAGGGGTCGACCACCAACAAGGAGCGGGAGCGGCTGTTCCAGGCGTTCCGCACCGGGGAGATCCGCACCCTGGTCGTCTCCAAGGTGGCCAACTTCTCCATCGACCTGCCCGAGGCCGCCGTCGCCGTCCAGGTGTCGGGGACGTTCGGCTCACGGCAGGAGGAGGCCCAGCGGCTCGGCCGGGTGCTGCGCCCGAAGGCCGACGGCCGGCAGGCGCACTTCTACACCGTGGTCAGCCGCGACACCCTGGACAGCGAGTACGCCGCCCACCGGCAGCGGTTCCTGGCCGAGCAGGGGTACGCGTACACGATCGTGGACGCCGCGGACCTGGCCGGCCCGGGCGAGGTCAACGGCCCCGACCGGGTGGACGAGCCGGCCGACTGACCTCATGTAGCACGCGCGATGCTACCGTGCGGAATGACCCGGATCGGCGTGCGTGAACTACGCCAGAACGCGAGCGTCTACCTCGACATGGTCAAGGCGGGCGAGACCGTCGAGGTGACCGAGCGTGGGCGACTCGTCGCCGTTCTGGCGCCCCCGTCGCCGGCCAGCACGGCACGGGAGCGGCTCATCGCGGAAGGTCGCTTGATTCCGGCCCGGGGTCCCCGGGCGCTGCCCGCCCGGGTGTCGCCGGCCCCTGGTCGACCCACCGCCAGTGAGGCGCTCGCCGAGGACCGCGCCGAGGCCCGGTGATCGCCTTCGACACCTCCGCCCTGGTCAAGCTGGTGCTCGCCGAAGCCGAGAGCGACGTTCTGGACGACTGGGTCACGGCTCGGCCAGGGCAGCCCTGGGTTGCCAGCGACCTGTGCCGGGTGGAGGTCATCCGCGCGGTGGCCCGCTCGTCGCCCGGCGCCGTGACCGGCGCACGCCAGTTGCTGGCCGGCCTCGACCTGGTCCCGCTGAGCCAGACGCTTCTCGACCGAGCCGCAGATCTCGCCCCGCCGTCCGTACGCAGCCTGGACGCGATCCACCTTGCGACAGCGTCCACGCTGGGCGCTGCGCTCGAGGCCTTCGTCGTCTACGACCACCGCTTGGCCGACGCCGCCCGCGCCGCCGGACTGCCCACTGCCGCACCGGCCTGACCACCGAGCACGGCCACGCGCTGCCCGGCCGCGGGTTTGTCGCCCGGTGCCCGGTGGGCACCGGCCCGGCATGGACGCGGAGATCTCCCTGCGGGTGGACGGCGAGGCCCACCGGCTGACCGTCGACACCCGCACCACCCTGCTGGACGCGCTGCGCGAACGCCTCGGCAACACCAGCCCGAAGAAGGGCTGCGACCACGGCCAGTGCGGCGCCTGCACCGTGCTGCTCGACGGCGAGCGGGCCCTGACCTGCCTGGCGCTGGCCGTCGCGTACGACGGCGCGGAGGTCGTCACGGCCGACGGGCTGGCCGCCGACGGCGAGCTACACCCGGTCCAGCAGGCCTTCCTCGACCGCGACGCCTTCCAGTGCGGCTACTGCACCCCGGGGCAGGTCTGCTCCGCCGTGGGCGTGCTCGACGAGGTGCGACGCGGCTGGCCCAGCCACGCCAGCCCCGATCTGACCGGTGACCCCGAGCTGTCCCACGACGAGGTCGCCGAGCGGATGAGCGGCAACATCTGCCGCTGCGCCGCCTACGTCAACATCGTCCCCGCGGTGCAGCAGGCGGGCGGGCAGGCCTCGTGAAGCCCTTCGCCTTCGCCCGGCCGGCCGACGTCGCCGAGGCGGTGCGCACCGTCGCCGCCGACCCCGCCGCGGTGTTCCTCGCCGGCGGCACCAACCTCGTCGACCACCTCAAGCTCGGCGTCGCCACCCCCGACGTCGTCGTCGACGTCCGCCGGCTCACCTCCCGGGAGATCGCCGACACCGCCGACGGCGGCCTGCGGATGGGCGCCGCGGTGACCAACAGCGAGCTGGCCGCCGACCGTCGGGTCCGCGAGCGGTACCCGGTGCTCGCGCAGGCGCTGCTCGCCGGGGCCAGCGGCCAGCTCCGCAACGCGGCGACCACCGGCGGCAACCCGCTGCAGCGGACCCGGTGCGTCTACTTCTCCGACGTCACGACCCCGTGCAACAAGCGGGAGCCCGGCAGCGGGTGCTCGGCGATCGGCGGGTACACCCGGTACCACGCCGTCCTCGGCGTTCCACCCACCCCGCCGGGGCCTACGGCACCCGACACGTGCATCGCCACCCACCCCTCCGACATGGCGGTGGCCCTGGCCGCGCTGGACGCCCAGGTGCAGGTACTCGGCCCCCACGGTGAGCGCACCATCCCGTTCGTCGAGCTGCACCGGCTGCCCGACGGCGACCCGTCGCGGGACACGGTGCTGGAGCACGGCGACCTGATCACCGCCATCGACCTCCCCGCGTTGCCGCTGGCGGTCAACTCGCAGTACCGCAAGGTGCGGGACCGGGCCTCCTACGCCTTCGCCCTGGTCTCGGTCGCCGCTGCGCTCGAGGTCGCGGACGGCGTCGTCCGCGACGTGCGGATCGCCCTGGGCGGCGTCGCGCACAAGCCCTGGCGGGCCACCGCCGCGGAGGAGGCGCTGCGCGGCGCGCCGGCCACCGAGGAGAGCTACCGGGCGGCGGCCGCGGCCGAGCTGGCCGGCGCCGTTCCCCAGCCGGGCATCGACGACGGGAATGCCTTCAAGATCCCGTTGGTCGGCCGCACCCTGATCGCCGTCCTGCGCGACCTGACCCCCTCGGAGGCCTGACATGACGGAGCTGGTCGAGCCGCGTGCGATGGGCCGGGCACTGGTCCGCCGCGACGGGGTGCAGAAGGTCCGCGGAACCGCGACCTACGCCGTCGACACCCCCGTCGACCTCCCGGCGTACTGCCATCCCGTCCAGGCCACCATCGCCCGCGGGCGGGTGACGGCGATGGACACGACCGACGCCGAGGCGGTCGACGGAGTGCTGGCGGTGCTCACGCCGTTCGACGCCGAGCGGCTGGCCTCCACCGAGGACGCGGAGTACGCCGTCCTCCAGTCCGACGAGGTGGCGTTCCGGGGCCAGCTGATCGGCGTGGTCATCGCCGAGACCTCCGAGGTCGCCCGGGAGGCGGCCGACCGGGTCCGGGTCAGCTACGCCGGGCAGCCGCACGACACCGAGCTGTCGGCCGACCGCGACGACCTCTACGCCCCCGGGCAGGTCAACGCCGGGCACGAGACCGACACCGCCGAGGGTGACGTGGCCGCCGCGATGGCCGCGGCCGCGGTCACCGTCGAGCAGACCTACGAGACGGCGATGTACCACAACAACCCGCTCGAGCCGCACGCGACGACGGCGCTGTGGGACGCGGCCGGTGATGGCTTCCTGACCCTGTGGGACTCCACCCAGGGGGTGCACCCCGACCGCGCCGCGGTGTGCCAGGTGTTCGGTCTGGCGGAGGGGCAGGTCCAGGTGATCTGCCCGTACGTCGGCGGGGGCTTCGGCTCGAAGGGCACGCCGCACGCGAACGTGATGCTCACCGCGATGGCCGCCCGGGCACTGCCCGGGCGGGCGGTCAGGCTGGCACTCACCCGGCAGCAGATGTTCTTCCTCGCCGGCTACCGGACGCCGACCATCCAGCAGGTGCAGCTGGCCGCCGACCGGGACGGCCGGCTGTCGGCGATCGCGATCGACGTCGTCGAGCAGACGTCGAAGATCAAGGAGTTCGCCGAGCAGACCGGCGTCCCGGCCCGGATGATGTACGCCTCCCCCAGCCGCCGGACGACGCACCGGCTGGCCGCCCTCGACGTCCCGGTCCCCTCCTGGATGCGGGCGCCGGGCGAGTGCCCCGGCATGTTCGGGCCCGAGGTGGCGATGGACGAGCTCGCCGAGGCGCTGGCCATCGACCCGATCGAGCTGCGCATCCGCAACGAACCCGAGGTCGACCCGGAGACGGGGAAGCCCTGGTCCAGCCGGCACCTCGTCGAGTGCCTGCGCGAGGGCGCCGAGCGGTTCGGCTGGGCCGGCCGGGGCCCGCGGGGGCACCGCGACGGCGACTGGCTGGTCGGCACCGGCGTGGCCGCCTCGGTCTACCCGACCCTGCGGCAGGCGACGTCGACGGCGACCATCCGGTTCGCGGGCGGGCGGTACGTCGTCGAGATCGGCGCCGCCGACCTGGGCACCGGGAGCTGGACGATCCTGCCGCAGATCGCCGCCGACGCCCTGGGGGTGGACGTGGCCGACGTCGACGCGCGGATCGGGGACACGAGGCACCCGGTCGCCTCGGTGGCCGGTGGATCGTCGGGCACCAACACCTGGGGTTCGGCGATCGTGCAGGCCGCCCGCGAGTTCCGCGGCACGTTCGGTACCGATCCCCACGACGGTGCCGAGGCCTCCGGCGACGTCGACCAGGCCGCCCAGGACGAGGACCACGCCGCCTATGCGTTCGGCGCCCAGTTCGTCGAGGCCCGGGTGCACGCCGACACCGGCGAGGTCCGCGTCCCGCGGTTGCTGGGGGTGTTCGCCGTCGGCCGGGTGATCAACCCGCGCACAGCGCGCTCGCAGTTCATCGGCGGCATGACCATGGGCCTGTCCATGGCGCTGCACGAGAACAGCGTCTTCGACACCCGGATCGGCCAGGTCGCCAACCACGACCTCGCCGAGTACCACGTCGTCTCCAACGCCGACGTGGACGCGGTGGAGGCGTACTGGCTCGACGAGCACGATCCGTACGTCAACGCGATGGGCAGCAAGGGCATCGGAGAGATCGGGATCGTCGGGACGGCGGCGGCGGTGTCCAACGCCGTCCACCACGCCACCGGGGTCCGGGTCCGGTCACTGCCGATCACGCTGGACAAGCTGCTGCCCGCCCTGCCCTGACCTCCCCCGACGGCCCGCGGAGGCCCGGCCGTGGGATCTGTCACCCCGGCCTCGACGGCCCGCCGCGGCCGCCGGCTGAGAGACTGTGGCGATCCCCCTGCCACACCGATCCCGGCACACCCGGGCGCCCCGGACGGCTGGGCGTGTCGGACCGATCCGACACACGATGGCGAGCGATGGGAGACACCGCACTGGCGCGCGCGACACCGGCAGCCACCCCGCAGTCCGCCTCCGCACGGCCCCTCCGGGCCTGGCAGGCGGCTGCCCTGGCGCAGTACGAGGAGCAGTCCCCCAAGGACTTCCTGGTCACCGCCACGCCGGGCGCCGGGAAGACGACGTTCGCGCTGACCCTGGCCCAGCGGCTGCTGGCCCGGCGAGAGGTCGCGCGGGTCGTCGTGGTCTGCCCGACCGACCACCTGCGGCTGCAGTGGGCCGATGCGGCCGACCGGATGGGCATCGTGCTGGACCCGGGGCTGACCAACGCCGTCGGCCCGGTGCGGCCGGGCACCCAGGGCTACGTGACCACGTACGCGCAGGTCGCCGGCAAGCCGATGCTGCACGCCGCCCGGAGCACCGCGGTGAAGTCGCTGGTCATCCTGGACGAGGTACACCACGCCGGTGACGGGCTGTCCTGGGGTGAGGCGATCGAGGAGGCGTTCGGCTTCGTCGCGCGCCGGCTGTGCCTGACCGGCACCCCGTTCCGCACCAAGGCCGACGAGCGGATCCCCTTCGTGCGCTACGAGGAGGACACCTTCCTCGGTGACGACGGCCAGGGTGGCGTGGGGCTGGCCAGCCGGGCCGACTACACCTACGGCTACAAGGAGGCCCTCGCCGACGCCGTCGTCCGGCCGGTGGTCTTCGCCGCGTACACCGGCACCTCGCGCTGGCGGAACTCCGCCGGCGAGGTGGTCGCCGCCTCGCTGACCGAGGCCGGCACCCGGTCGGTGGAGATGCAGGCGTGGCGGACGGCGCTGGACCCCAAGGGCCAGTGGGTACCGCACGTGATCGCCGCGATGGACGACCGGATCACCCACCTGCGCGAGACCGGCGTCCCCGACGCGGCCGGGCTGGTGCTGGCCAGCGACCAGGACGACGCCCGCGCCTACGCCAAGATCGTCCGCCGGGTGACCGGCAAGGCGCCCGAGCTGATCCTCTCCGACGACCCCAAGGCATCGAAGAAGATCGAGCGGTTCGCCACCGGCTCGGCCCGGATCGCGGTCTGTGTGCGGATGGTCTCCGAGGGCGTCGACATCCCCCGGGCCGCGGTCCTGGCCTGGATGACCTCCTACCGGACGCCGCTGTTCTTCGCCCAGGCCGTCGGCCGCGTGGTGCGCGCGCGCAACCCGCAGGAGTCGGCCACGGTGTTCCTGCCCGCGGTGCGGCCGCTGCTGACGCTGGCCGCCTCGCTGGAGCAGGAGCGCAACCACGTCATGCCCCCGCCCAAGGCCGCGACGGACGAGGAGCTGGAGGCCCTCGACCTGCCGCCGCGCGAGCCGCGCGAGGGCGAGCTGGCGAAGTGGGAGGCGCTGGAGGCCGACGCGCGCTTCGCGCACGTGCTGCACGGCGGGACGGCGCACACCGGCGAGGGCACGCCCGCGGTGGCACTGGCCCCGCTCGGTGCCGACGAGGAGGAGTTCCTCGGCATCCCGGGGCTGCTCACCCCCGCCCAGACCGCCGAGCTGCTGGCCAAGCGGGACGACGAGCTCCGGGTGCGCATCTCCCAGCACCGGCACCACGACGAGGACGACGACGGCCACCTGATCGAGGAGCTGCCCGAGGTCGAGACCGGCGGCTCGTGGCGGGACGTCGCCGAGCTCCGCCGGGAGATCAACCGGCTGGTCAGCAAGGTGTCGGCCCGCACGTCCACCCCGCACGCGGTGGTGCACACCCAGCTGCGGCAGTCGGTGCCCGGCCCGCCGTCGGCCTCCGCGTCGGTGGACGTGCTGCGGGCCCGGCGGGAGCGCCTGCGCACGATGCTGTGACACTGCGACCCTGACGGGCCGCACCGCGGTCAGGTGCCGTCCCCGGCGACCCGGAGCCGTTTCGCCGCTCGGTCGCGGGACCCTCCGGGCCCCACTCCTCACGGTCCCCGTGGCCCGTGGCGAGGTCGGGTCCATTGCCCGGCTCATCCACCGCTGACGCGTGGCTCGGCTCCGCCCGGGGAACGGCCGGGGGTGGTGTCCGGCCCGGGACGCCTGCCCAGCGAGAGGAAGCCCGTGCCCGAGACCGGCACCCCCACCGACCTCACCCCCACCGTCTTCGTGCTCTACGGCGCCACCGGTGACCTCGCCCACCGGATGGTGCTGCCGGCCTTCTTCCAGCTGGCCCAGCGGGGCCTGCTGCCCGCCGACTGGCAGCTGGTCGGCAGCGGCCGTGGCGACCTGTCGCACGAGGACTTCACCGCCCGCGTGCACGACGCGCTCGCCGAGTTCGGCCCGCACCCGGACGAGGGCCCGTGGGAGGACTTCTCGTCCCGGTTGCGGTTCGCCGGCGGCGGCTTCACCCCCGAGGACGCCGGGAGCCTGCCCGAGGTGCTGGCGCAGGCACGGGCCGACCTCGGTGAGGACGTGCAGGTGGTCCACTACCTCGCCGTCCCCCCGACCGCGTTCGCCGGGATCACCCGCGGGCTGGCGGAGCACGACCTGACCACGGGCGCCCGGGTGGTGTTCGAGAAGCCCTACGGCACCTCGCCGGAGTCCTTCCGGGAGCTCGACGAGCTGGTGCTGTCGGTGCTGGCGGAGGACCAGGTCTTCCGGATCGACCACTTCCTGGGCAAGGAGGGCAGCCAGGACCTGCACGTGCTGCGGTTCGCCAACGGGCTGTTCGAGCAGGTGTGGAACGCCGAGCACGTCCGTCAGGTGCAGATCGACGTCCCGGAGACCCTCGACGTGGCGCAGCGCGCCGACTTCTACGACCAAACCGGCGCGATGCTGGACATGCTGGTCACGCACCTGTTCCAGCTGGCCGCCGAGGTCGCGATGGAGCCGCCGCTCAGCCTGTCGCCGGCCGATCTGCAGGCGGCCCGCGAAGCGGTGCTGGCCGCGTTCCGGCCGCTGTCGCCCGAGGACGTCGTGCTGGGGCAGTTCGACGGGTACACCGACATCGACGGGATCGCCGCGGACTCGCAGACCGACACGTTCGTCGCCGCCCGGCTGTGGGTGGACACCGACCGGTGGCACGGCGTCCCGTTCGTCCTGCGCACCGGCAAGAAGCTCGGCGGCGACGCCCAGCGGGTCAGCCTGCTGCTGCGCAGGCCGGACGGCCCGGTGGCCTCGGTGCCCGGCGCCGGCAACGTGGTGTCGCTGTCGTTGTCCGGGGAGGGCGCGATCGACCTCCGGCTGGTCACCAAGAAGCCCGGCCCCGACCTCGCCCTGGCCGAGGCGAGGACGTCGCTGCAGCTCGGCGACGTGCCCGGCGGCGACCCGCTGCCCCCCTACGTCTCGCTGATCCACGACGTGATCACCGGCGACCGGTCGCTGTTCACCACCAGCGCCGGGCTGGGCTCGGCGTGGGCGGCGGTGCAGCCGCTGCTGGACGCGCGGCCCCCGGTCCAGCCCTACGCGCCGGGTTCGTGGGGGCCGGCGGCGGCCGACGAGCTGGCCGCCCCGTGCGGCTGGCTGCTGGGACAGCACGAGGACTGACGAAGAATCCCGTGCCCCCGCCCTGCACGGGGGCCCGGGGGTTGTCGTCGCGTCTGGGTCCGAGCCGGACGCTGGTCGCCTCGCGGCGGTTTGCACATCCGCAGCTCCAGCCCCCGACCGGGGTCGGGGCGGTGTTCCGCGGCGGCAGTTATCTAGTGGAGCCCGGGGACACAGGTCGCCCGGCCCGGACGTCGTCCACCGTACCCGCCGGAGGCCTCCTCGCGCCGCCACCCCGGGGGGTCAGTTGAAGCCGCGCTCGTCCTGTTTCAGGGCGGTGTCGACGGTGAGCGCCGAGGCCAGCACCAGGCTGGCCAGCGGGTCCTCCAGCCGCTGGTGCACCTGGACGACGTAGTTGTCGGCGGTGGTGAACATCGTCCGGGCGAAGCCCTCCCACTTCTTCGTGATCCGGGCGACCTCCTGGCCCGAGCCGTCGGTGATCGAGAAGTCCCAGGCCCGCCAGTTCTCCGCCTGGATCGCCCCGACCAGCTGCTCGCCGACCATCAGGTCGAACCGGATCCTGCCGAACACGTTGGCCTGGACGATCTCGCCGACCGGCTGCCCGTCGGGCCGGGCCACCAGCACCCGGGACTTCACGATCTTGGCCGGGCGGGTGAGCACCAGCACCGGCCCGGTGGCGTCGCGCACCTCGAGGTGGTGGGTGAGGTACTGGTCGAGCTGGGAGACGAAGCGCAGCGCCTTGCGCAGCCCGCTCTGCCCGACCTGGACGACGGCGCCCAGCTGCTGCCCGTTGCCGTCGGCGACGGCGTACTCGTTGGTCAGCTCGATCAGCTTGGTCTTCTGGGCCACCACGAGCACCGGCTGCTCGAGCAGCACCGATCTCGGCCAGGCCCCGGGCTGCGGCTGGGCCCCGTACTGCTGCCCGCCGTGGGGCTGCCCGGGGTACTGCGCCCCGCCGTGCGGCGGCCCCGCGGCCGGCGGGGGTTGCGCCGGCTGCTGCACGTGCTCGGTCCAGCCCTGGCCGTCCCACCAGCGGACGCCGGGGCTCCCGGCAGGATCGGGGTACCAGCCCGGCGGAGGCGGTGGAGAGGACATGCCGGGCACGGTAACCGCCCGCCGGAGCGCATCCGGGCGGCGTGCCAGACTCGCGGGCGTGGGCGACCTGACCTCTGCCGAAGCTGCTGCCCTGGACGCGGTGGATGACGGATGGGCCGTCGAGCGGCTGTCCGCGCTGGCCGCCGTCCCGTCGGTCGGCGGGACGGCCGCCGAGTCCGAGGCGCAGCACCTGGTGGCCGCCTGGCTCGACGAGCTGGGGGCCGACGTCGACTGCTGGCCGATCGACCTGCCCACCGCCCTGGTCGCCGAGGACGCGCCGGGGCAGGAGGTCGTGCGCGAGGAGGCGTGGGGCGTCGTCGGCACGCTGCCCGGCGCCGAGGACGGCCGCCCGGCCCTCGTGCTCGCCGGCCACACCGACGTGGTGCCGGCCGGAGACGCGGCGCTGTGGCCCGCCGACCCGTTCGTCCCGTGGATCGCCGACGGCACGATGCACGGCCGGGGCACCTGCGACATGAAGGGCGGCCTGGTCGCCGCGCTCGCCGCGGTGCGCGCGCTGCGCACCGCGGGCGTGCGGCTGGCCCGGCCGCTGGCGGTGCACAGCGTGGTCGGTGAGGAGGACGGCGGCCTCGGCGCGTGGGCCACGCTGGCCCGCGGCCACACCGGCGACCACTGCGTCATTCCCGAGCCCACCGCGGGCGCCGTCATCACGGCCAACGCGGGGGCGCTCACCTTCCGGCTGCAGGTGACCGGCCGGGCGGCGCATGGGGCCACCCGCGGCCAGGGGGTGAGCGCGGTCGAGCTGTTCGCCGAGGTGCACACGGCGCTGCGGGTGCTGGAAGCCGAGCGCGAGGCGGACGCCGACCCGCGCTTCGGCGGCATCGAGCACCCGTTCGCCATCTCCATCGGAACCGTGTCGGCCGGCAACTGGGCCAGCTCGGTGCCCGACACGCTGGTCGCGGAGGGGCGCTACGGCGTCCGGCTGGCCGAGCCGGTGGCCTCGGCACAGGCCGCGCTGGAGACCGCGCTCGCCCGGTTCAGTGCGGGGCACCCGTGGCTGGCCGAGCACCCGGTGCGGGTGGTGTGGACCGGCGGCTCCTTCGCCAGCGGCCAGCTCCCGGCCGCCCATCCGCTGGGCGCGGCGGTGCAGCGCGCGGTCGCCGACGCCGGGGGCGGCTGCCCGCCGGAGCGGGCCGCCCCGTACGGCAGCGACCTGCGGCTGTACGCCGCCGCCGGGATCCCGACCCTGCAGTACGGCCCCGGGGACATCCAGCTCGCCCACGGCCCCGCCGAGCAGGTGCCGCTCGCCGAGCTCGCGACCGCGGCCCGCAGTTACGTGTTGCTGGCCATGCGCACCTGCGGGGTCAGGTGACCGTCACCTTCGAGGACTGGGCCGCATTGGCCGGCGACTCCCCCACCTCGCGCACCGAGTGGGCCGCCGTCGTCGGCGCCTGGAGCGAACCGCACCGCCACTACCACGACCTGGCGCACCTGGCGGCGGTGCTCGGCATCGTCGACCAGCTCGCCGGCGCCGCCGAGCACCCGACCGCCGTCCGGCTGGCGGCCTGGTACCACGACGTCGCCTACGACCCGCAGCGCAGCGACAACGAGGAGGTCAGCGCGGCACGGGCGCGGATCGGGCTGGTCGGCCTGGTCGATGACGCGACCGTGGCCGAGGTGGAGCGGCTGGTGCTGCTGACCGCCGGCCACGACCCGGCCCCGGACGACGTCGACGGTGCGGTGCTCTGCGACGCCGATCTCGCGGTCCTGGCCGGCCCGCCGGAGGCCTACGCCGCCTACGCGTCGGCGGTCCGCGCCGAGTACGGGCACCTCTCCGACGAGGCCTTCACCGCCGGTCGCACCGCCGTGCTCGATCACCTGCTCGCCCTGCCGGCGCTGTACCGGCTGCCCGAGGTGGCCGCGCAGCTCACCGAGCGCGCCCGGGAGAACCTGACCGCCGAGCTCAGCCTGCTGCGGGCCCGCGCGGCGCAGCCGGGACCCGCGGCTTCCTGACGCGCAGCCCCGCGGCGAGCAGTCGCCGCAGCAGCTCCCGGCAAGCGACCGGCTCGGCCCCGGCGGCGACCGCCCGGCCGTAGAGCTCCTCGGGGACGTCGTAGTGGTCGCCCTGGAACGCCCGCCGGGGGATGTCCAGCTCGGCGGCGACGAAGGCGTGCAGCTCCGCGTAGCTGACGTCGCTCACCAGGTGCGACCACAGCCGGCCGCGCCAGGGCCAGACCGGGGTGTCGATGAGCACGGTCACGACCAGCAGTCTGCCCATCCGCCGACGAGCCGCCACCGCACGCCCCGGTTAGCGTTCCCCTGGTGACGAGAGAGATCCGCTGGGGCATCGTCGGGCCGGGCCGCATCGCCGAGAACGTGGTGCGCGACTTCGCCGTCGTGGACGACGCCCGGGTGGTGGCCGTCGCGTCCCGCTCGGCCGACCGGGCCCGGGACTTCGCCGACCGGCACGGCATCGAGCGGGCCCACGGCTCCTACCGGGACGTCCTGGCCGACCCCGACGTCGACGTGCTGTACATCGCCACGCCCCACCCGCAGCACCACGCGATCGCGCTGGGGGCGTTGCGCGCGGGCAAGGCGCTGCTGGTGGAGAAGTCGTTCACCGCCACCACCGCCGGCGCCACCGAGGTCGTGGACCTCGCGCGCAGCAGCGGGCTGTTCGTCATGGAGGCGATGTGGACGCGCTTCCAGCCGGCCGTCGTCCGGCTGCGGGAGCTGATCGCCGACGGCGCGATCGGCGAGGTGCGCTCGGTCCAGGCCGACCTCGGCGTGCAGCGCGCGTTCGACCCCGCCGACCGGCTGTTCGCCAGGGAGCTGGGCGGTGGGGCGCTGCTCGACCTGGGCGTCTACGTCGTCTCCTTCGCCCAGATGCTGCTGGGCAACCCCGGCTCGGTGGCTGCCGTCGGGTCGCGGTTCCCCACCGGTGTCGACGCCGAGGCCGCGCTGCTGCTCGGCTACGCCGACGGCCGGGCGGCGACGCTGACCACGTCGCTGCGCAACGCGCTGCCCGGCCAGGCGCGGGTGTTCGGGACCGCCGGGTGGATCGACGTCCTTCCCCGCTTCCACCACCCGCAGACGATCGTGCTGCACCGGCCCGGCGCGTCGCCGGAGGCGATCAACGCTGCCCAGCTGGGCAGCGGCTACGCGCACGAGCTGATCGAGGTCACCGGGTGCCTGCAGGCCGGCCGCACCGAGAGCGCCGTGATGCCGCTGGCCGACACCCTCGCCGTCCAGGACGTGCTGGAGCAGGCCGCCGGTCAGCTGGGAGTCAGCTTCGCCGAGGACCCGGCCGCCCTCTGACGGCCCGGCTTCGGCTCGGGCACCGGCCACGCGGCGCCGGTCGCCTGACCCATGGTGGGCACCCGGGTGTGCACGCGGCCGGTGCCGCCGACCGCGTCGGCGAACACCGTGGCGTCGATGATCGCCGCGCCGCCCGGATCGTTGTTGAAGTACACCAGGACGTCGTCGCCGGCCCCGTAGGCCGTCGCCAGCCGGTCGGCCCACAGCTGCAGGGTCTCCGGGCGGTAGCGCGGCCAGGGCTCGGCCGCGCCGATGTGGAAGCGCAGGTAGCCCCAGTCGGTGGTGCGCCACAGCGGTGCGATCGGCTGCTCGTCGCGGTCGGCCCAGCACAGCGCCGCCCCGTACCGCTCGAGCAGGGCGCGCACCTCGTCGGTCCACCAGCTCTCGTGCCGCGGCTCGACGGCCACCCGGGTACCGGCCGGGAACTGGGCCAGGCACTCGCGCAGCAGGTCGACGTCGGCCCGCAGGGTGGGCGGCAGCTGCAGCAGGACGGCGCCCAGCCGGTCACCGAGCCCGGCCACCCGGTCCATCAGCCGGGCCACCGGCTCCGCCGGGTCTCGCAACCGCCTGACGTGGGTGAGGAACCGGCTGGCCTTCACCGCCCAGCGGACGTCGGGCGGGGTACGCGCCCGCCACGCCTCGAACGTGGTGCGTTCCGGCAGCCGGTAGAACGCGTTGTTGCTCTCCACGGTGGCGAAGTGCGCGGCGTGGTGTTCCAGCCACAGCCGCTGGGGCAGCTGCTGAGGGTAGAAGCGGCCGCGCCAGTCGCGGTACTGCCACCCCGAGGTCCCGATCACCACAGCCACACCCCGGCGCTTACCCGTCCGCCCGGGCCTCACGCGGGGCGGCCCGGTGCCGCCCCGGATCGGCGACCCGTGGGCCCCGGCGCCCCGCTACCGTGCACCGGCCGCAGCCCCGCTGACCGACGGGCCCTCGGGTGCGTCCGCGCACCGCCCGGTGTGCTGAGGTCGCGGCATGACCGATGCACCCGCCCGCACCGAGTGCTGCTGCTTCGCCCCGGAGGACGGGGCGTGAGCGGGCCGCTGCGCGAGCTGGCGGCGACGCGGCTGGCCGCGCTGTGCCTGAACCGGCGCGGACGTCCCCGTGGCCTCACCTTCGACGACCACCTGGTCCGGGGCGCGCTGATCCTGGACCTGGCGCTCTGCGGCGCGCTGACGCACACCGAGGACGCCGTCGAACTGGACCACGACCTGGCCGCCACGCACGGTCTCGCGGACGTCGCCGCCCAGGCCGACGAGGGCGACTCCTCGCTGCTGGACTGGCTGGACTGGGGTGCGCTCGGCTTCGACGAGTGGGCAGGCACCCTGGTCGAGGCGGGCCTGTGGCGGCTGCGGCCCTGGTCGCTGCGGTACCCGCTGCGCAGCTTCGAGGACGGCCAGGCGGAACGGACCGAGGCCGACCGGGCCGCTGGCCGTGCCCCTGCCCGTGCCCGTGCCCCTGCCCGTGCCCCTGCCCGTGCCCCTGCCCCTGCCCCTGCCCCTGCGGAGGGGACGTCGGGGCAGACCCTCGCCGTCCTCACGATCGGCTCGGTCAGCGGCGTGTTCGGCCGGATCACCGAACCGCCCCGCTGGGTGCTCGACGACCTGGGCGACGCCCGGTGGGCCGGGGAGCTGGTGGTGGACCGGTTGGCCGAGCTGCGCGTGCGGATGCGGTCGATCGGCCGCGCCGTCGACCGAGCTCGGCCACCACCGCCGAGATCGGGGATGCGGGGGTCTCGCGGGCCCGCCGAGTGCCCCGGATCCCCGATCTCGACGCCGACAGGGGCGGCCCCGCGATGCGGGACCGCCCCTGCCGGGCAGTGCTGGTGGTGCTGTGTCAGCTGACGCCGACGGCGGGACTCAGAAGTCCATGCCGCCCATGCCGCCGTCGCCGCCACCGGCCATGGCCGGGGCGTTCTTCTCCGGCTTGTCGGCGATGACGGCCTCGGTGGTGAGGAAGAGGGCCGCGATGGAGGCGGCGTTCTGCAGCGCCGAGCGGGTGACCTTGGCCGGGTCGATGATGCCGGCCGCGACCAGGTCCACGTACTCGCCGGTGGCGGCGTTGAGGCCCCAGCCGGTCTCGGAGTTGCGGACCTTCTCCGCCACGACGCCGCCCTCGAGGCCGGCGTTGATGGCGATCTGCTTCAGCGGGGCCTCCAGCGCGACGCGCACGATGTTGGCACCGGTCGCCTCGTCACCCTCGAGCTCGAGCTTGTCGAACGCGACGGCCGTGGCCTGCGCCAGTGCGACGCCACCACCGGCGACGATGCCCTCCTCGACGGCGGCCTTGGCGTTGCGCACCGCGTCCTCGATGCGGTGCTTGCGCTCCTTGAGCTCGACCTCGGTCGCGGCGCCGGCCTTGATGACGGCGACGCCACCGGCCAGCTTGGCCAGCCGCTCCTGGAGCTTCTCGCGGTCGTAGTCGGAGTCCGACTTCTCGATCTCGGCGCGGATCTGGTTGACGCGACCCTGGATCTGGTCGGCGTCGCCCGAGCCCTCGATGATGGTCGTCTCGTCCTTGGTGGTGACGAACTTGCGCGCCCGGCCCAGCAGGGACAGGTCGGCGGTGTCGAGCTTGAGGCCGACCTCCTCGCTGATGACCTGGCCACCGGTGAGGATGGCGATGTCGCCCAGCATGGCCTTGCGGCGGTCGCCGAAGCCGGGGGCCTTCACCGCGACGGACTTGAAGGTCCCGCGGATCTTGTTGACCACCAGGGTCGCGAGGGCCTCGCCCTCGACGTCCTCGGCGATGATCGCCAGCGGCTTGCCGGACTGCATGACCTTCTCCAGCAGCGGGAGCAGGTCCTTGACCGTGGAGATCTTCGAGTTGACGACCAGGATGTACGGGTCGTCGAGGACGGTCTCCATCCGGTCGGTGTCGGTCACGAAGTAGGCCGACAGGTGACCCTTGTCGAAGCGCATGCCCTCGGTGAGCTCGAGCTCGAGACCGAAGGTGTTGCTCTCCTCGACGGTGATGACACCTTCCTTGCCGACCTTGTCCATCGCCTCGGCGATGAGCTCGCCGATGGCCGGGTCCGCGGCGGAGATCGAGGCGGTGGCCGCGATCTGCTCCTTGGTCTCGACGTCCTTGGCGGTGGAGAGGAGGTACTCGGAAACCGAGGCGACGGCCTTCTCGATGCCCTTCTTCAGGGCCATCGGGTTGGCGCCGGCGGCGACGTTCCGCAGCCCCTCGCGGACGAGGGCCTGGGCGAGCACGGTGGCGGTGGTGGTGCCGTCACCGGCGACGTCGTCGGTCTTCTTGGCGACCTCCTTGACCAGCTCGGCCCCGATCTTCTCCCACGGGTCCTCGAGCTCGATCTCCTTGGCGATGCTCACACCATCGTTGGTGATGGTGGGCGCACCCCACTTCTTCTCGAGCACGACGTTGCGGCCCTTGGGGCCCAGGGTCACCTTGACGGCATCGGCGAGGATGTTCATCCCCCGCTCGAGACCGCGGCGAGCCTCTTCGTCGAACGCGATCATCTTGGCCATGTGGTGATGTCCTCCATGCGTGGATCGCTGGCTGGTCAGTTCCGGCGCCCGCGACGGACGACACCGGCGGGCGTGAGCGCTCCTGCGGCCCACGACCGGTGTCTCACCGTTCTGACCTGGCTGGCACTCGGTGTGGCCGAGTGCCAGTCACGAGTCTGGCACTCGACCCCGACGAGTGCAAGAACAGGCAGCCGCCGAACCTCTCCGGACACGCCAGAGGCCCGGCCCCCACGACGGGGACCGGGCCTCTGACGTGCGCTTCTACAGGCTCTGGACGGCGTCGGCCTGCGGACCCTTCTCGCCCTGGACGACCTCGAAGGAGACCCGCTGGCCCTCGTCGAGGCTCTTGTACCCGTCCATCTGGATGGCCGAGTAGTGGACGAAGACGTCCTGACCGCCGTCGACGGCTATGAAGCCGAAGCCCTTCTCGGAGTTGAACCACTTCACGGTGCCCTGTGCCACGTGTGCTCCCACGTTCTGTGCGGACGGCCCCCGGGGACGGGGAGCCGGGTGTCAGCTCTTCCGCCCGCCGAACACGAACGTGGACCCGAACCGCGCGGAACGCTACATCAGCCAGTGGCGCAGATCACCGTCCCGACGCGCCGCCTCACCCGGTGTGGTGGCCTGCTGCAGGGTCCCGCGCCGAGCCGGCGAGGCGTGGGGGGCAGCGGGGTTCTCACCCGATGAGGCCCGCCTCGCGCAGCGACTTCAGCGAGGGCTGCACGTGGTGCGTCGGAGCGACGACCGGCAGCAGCGGATCGAGGGTCTTGAGCCCCTCGCCGGTGTTGAGGACGACGGTCTCCGCGGCCGGGTCGAGCAGCCCGCGCTCCACCAGCTGGCACAGCACCGCGATCGTCACACCGCCCGCCGTCTCACCGAAGATACCGGTGGTCCGGGCCAGCCGGCGGATGCCCGCCACGATCTCGTCGTCGCCGACCCGGCCGATCGATCCCCCGGTGCGCCGGACGGCGTCCAGCGCGTACGGGCCGTCGGCGGGGTTGCCGATGTTCAGCGACTTGGCGATGCCGGTGGCGCGGACCGGTTTGATGACGTCCCAGCCGTTGTCGAAGGCGGTGGCGATCGGGTCGCAGCCGGCCGACTGCGCGCCGAAGATCCTCCAGTCGCTGTCCTCGACGATCCCGGCCGCGACCAGCTCGCGCCAGGCCTTGTCCACCTTGGTCAGCAGCGAGCCCGACGCCATCGGGATGACGACCTGGGCCGGGATGCGCCAGCCCAGCTGCTCGGCGATCTCGTAGCCCATCGTCTTGGAACCCTCGGCGTAGTACGGCCGGACGTTCTGGTTGACGAAGGCGGTGTCCTCGAACTCGTCGGTCTCGGCGAGCTCGCTGGTCAGCCGGTTGACGTCGTCGTAGGACCCGTCGACGGCGATCAGCGCCTGCCCGTACACCGCGGACTGGACGATCTTCCCCGGCTCGAGGTCGCTGGGGACGAAGACGAACGAGGGCAGGCCCATCCGCGCGGCGTGCGCGGCGACGGAGTTCGCCAGGTTGCCGGTGGAGGCGCAGGCGATCTTCGTGTAGCCGAAGCTCTTGGCCGCGGTGGCGGCGAGGCTGACCACGCGGTCCTTGAACGAGTGGGTGGGGTTGGCCGAGTCGTCCTTCACCCACAGACCGCCGGTGATGCCCAGCTCGGCAGCCAGCCGGTCGGCCCGGACCAGCGGCGTGAGGCCGGGGTCAAGGCTCACCCGGTCGGCCGGATCCTGCCCGACCGGCAGCAGGGCGGCGTAGCGCCAGATGTTCTGCGGGCCGGCCTCGATCTGCTCGCGGGTGACCGCGCGCATCAGCTCGGGGTCGTAGTCGACCTCGAGGGGGCCGAAGCACTCGGCGCAGGCGTGCTCGGCGATCAGGCCGAAGGTGGCGCCGCAATTGCGACAGACCAGGCCGCGGGCCGGACTCGGAGCGATCTGCCCGCCGGCGGTCGCGTCTGCCTGGACAGAACCGGGAGCGGTCAGGGTCGGGGTGGGCGAGCTCATGCGACGACTACCTCCTCATCTTCCCCGCGCCGGGCCGTCGAGCCGCGCGGGACGGAATTGGCACCTTCCCTCCGCGGGTGTGCGGATGGCGGTTGCCGGGGCTTCATCGGGCCGTGTCCCTCTGCCCCTCTGGATGAGTGGAACGCCGGGGACTCTACCCGCGCCCGGCCCGCCCGGGCGCGACGGTCAGGATGGGCGGGTGGCCACCCGCATCGTCTACACCGACCTCGACGGCACCATGGTCGGGCCGCGCGGCTCGTTCTGGCACACCGCGGGCCGCGACCTGACCGCCTCGCCGGCCACCGCGTTGCTGGAGCTGCACCGGGCCGGTATCCCGTTGGTGCTGGTCAGCGGCCGCACCCACGACCAGCTGGTGGAGGCGGCCCGGATCTTCGCCGCCGACGGGTCGATCGCCGAGCTGGGGTCGCTGATCAGCTGGGCGGCCGGCCGGGAGCAGCACCTGCTCACCGGTGAGCTGCCGGCCGAGCACACCGGCCGCACGCCGATGGCGGTCATGTCCGCCCTGGGTGTGGTCGACGAGCTGCTCGCCGCCCACCCCGGCCGGATCGAGTGGCACGAGCCCTGGCACGCCACCCACACCGCCGACGCCCTGCTGCGTGGCCTGGTGCACCCCGTCGCCGTCGACCGCTGGCTGGCCGACCGGGGTTGGGGCTGGCTGACCCTCAAGGACAACGGCCAGGTGCCGGCCGGCCCGCGGATGACGCTGCTGCCCGAGGCGCTGCCGCCGCGGGTCTACCACCTGATGCCGCGCGGGATCACCAAGGGCGCGGCCATCCGCTGGGACCTCGCCCGGCGCGGCCTGGCCGCGGCGGACGCCGTCGCGATCGGGGACAGCGTCAGCGACCTGGAGATGGCCCCGGCGGTCGGCCGGTTGTGGGTGACCGCGAACGGCGCCGGGGTTCCGGGGATGGCCGAGCTGCTCACCGCCGTCCCGAACGCCACGGTGACCGACGCCCCGATGGGCGAGGGCTGGGCCCAGGCCGTGTCGGCCTCGCTGTAGGGGCCCGGGGGGCAGCGAGGTCCTTCTTCAAGCCGTGACGTCCCGGCGGGAGAAGTGGCGGAGGGCCAGGGCGGTGAAGACGGCGGCGTAGACCAGCGACTGCACCACCCCGCGGAACAGGTCACCGGAGTCGATCGGCGTCTGCAGCAGGTCGGTCCAGGCGAACTCCTCCGCGGTGGGGAACCAGTCGCGGAGGCTGCCCAGCTGCTCGACCTGGTCGAGGATCGCGAAGACGAACATCGTGAAGATCGCCCCACCGACCGCGGCGAGGGGGGCGTCGGTGACCGTGGACAGCCAGAACGCCAGCGTGCCGACGACGAGCAGGTGGACGGCGAGGTAGCCGACGATCCCGGCCAGCCGGGCCATGCCGCTGCCCTGGCCGATGGTCAGCCCGATCGGCGTCTGCAGGTCCCCGAACCCGAAGGCGATGCCGCCGGCCACCACGGCCACCACGGCCAGCGTGACCAGCGCGGCGACCGACAGGACGAAGGCTGCGATCCACTTCTGCCGGAGCAGCCGCATCCGCGGGATCGGCGTGGCCAGCGCGTAGCGCAGCGACCCCCACTGCGCCTCGCTGGCCACGGTGTCGCCGAAGAAGAGCGCGAACACCACGACCAGGAAGAAGCTGGTGGCGGCGAACAGCACGAACAGGGTGAAGTTCAGCCCGCTGGCGGTGGCGACGTCGACCAGGTTGACCCGGTCGTTCTCCGCCGCCTCCTCGCTGGCGCCCAGCTGCAGGGCGGCGATCAGTACCAGCGGCAGCCCGACCATCAGCGCGAAGACGCCGAGGGTGCGGCGCCGCTTGAACTGCCGCCGGAGCTCCACGCCCAGCCGCAGCGTGCGCTCCGGCCGGTACCCGGCGACCGCTCCGGTAGCGGCCAAAATCGCGACTTTGGCCCTCTCGTCGGTCATGACTCCCCCACCAGTGACAGGAACGCGTCCTCGAGCTTGCGCCGCGGTGTGAGCTGCTCGACGCCGATGCCGGCCTCGACCAGCGCGGTCAGCGCCGCCGCCCGGCCGGTGGGGCCGAGGTCGACGACCAGGCCCTCGTCGGTCCGCTCGACCGGGCCGGCCCCGGGCAGCGCGCTCAGGACGGCGGCCGCCCGGTCGGTGTCGGCGTCGTCGGCCAGGCCGATGAGCACGGCCCCGCCGGTGCCGACGATCTCCTCGACCGTCCCCTGGGCGATCTTCTGTCCCTTGGCCATGACCACCACGTGGCTGCAGGTCTGCTCGATCTCGGCCAGCAGGTGACTGGAGACGATCACGGTCCGGCCGGTCCGGGCGTAGGAGCGCAGCACGTCGCGCATCGCGTGGATCTGCGGCGGGTCCAGCCCGTTGGTCGGCTCGTCGAGCACCAGCAGGTCGGGCAGGCCGAGCATCGCCTGCGCGATCGCCACCCGCTGCCGCATGCCCTGGCTGTACCGGCGCACCGGCCGGTCGAGGGCGGCGCCGAGGCCGGCGACCTCGATCGCCTCCTCCATGTGCGCGTCCGCCAGTGGCCGGCCGGCGGCCGCCCAGTAGAGCGTGAGGTTGTCCCGGCCGGACAGGTGCGGCTGCAGCCCGGTGCCCTCGACGAACGAGCCGAGCCGGGAGAGCACCGGCGCACCCGGCCGCGCGGCGTGCCCGAACACCGAGATCGTGCCCTCGGTGGGCCGGATGAGGCCCATGAGCATCCGCAGCGAGGTGGTCTTGCCGGCCCCGTTGGGGCCCAGCAACCCCAGCACCTGCCCGCGCCGGACCTCGAAGGACAGGTCGCGGACGGCGACGAAGCCATCCTTGTAGGCCTTCGTGACGCCCTCGAACCGGAGCGGTACGTCCTCCCCGTCCGGGGTGACCGCGGACAGCTGGCGGCGGCGCCGGCGGCCCCACAGCACCGCGGCCAGCCAGCCGAGCAGCCCCAGCGCCGCGAGGACGGCGAGCAGCACCCACCAGCGGGTGGCCCCGGTCGTGCCGGTGACGGTCCCGTCGGCCTGCGGGACGGCGAGCGCCGCGCCGTCGGACGCCAAGGCCACGGAGTAGACCGCCGCCTCGGCCGGGAGGGCGTACCCCTGGTCGGTGGAGGAGACCAGCAGCCGCATGGTGTGCCCGGCCTCGAACCGGTGCACGATGCCCGGCAGCGTCACCTCGACCTCGGTCGGCGCGTCGGGGTCGGTGGAGAGCTCCGTCAGCCGCAGCGGCGCCACCAGCCCGGCGGGCAGCGTCATCCGGCCGTCGGGCGCCACGTCGTAGAGCTTGGCGAACAGCGTCGCCGTCCCGCTGGGCGAGGAGACCGCCAGCGTTCCGGTCGAGGCGCCGACGACGTCCACGGCCTCGACCAGCGGGTCGCTGTCGAAGGCGGCGAACTGACCGGGGATCTCGATCGTCGCACCGCCGAGCGCGGCGGTGACCGCGCCGAGCCCCGGCACGGTGGTGAGCGCCGCCGGGCTGCCGCCGGCCGGCGTGACCACCGGCTGGGCCGGGCCGTCGACCGGTACGGCGCGGCGCTGCGCCGGGTCGGCGCCGGCCAGGCCCGGGTAGGCGTCGGCGTCGACGGTCTGCGAGCCGCCCTGCACGCTGAGCCCGCCGGCGAGCCCGGTCGGCGCCGGGTAGCTGAAGCCGGCGTCCTGGCCCGGCGCGGGATCCTGGCCGCGCAGGTGCACGTCGAACCAGCCGGCCACCCGGTCCCGCAGGTCTGCGGTGACCCGCTCGGAGGCCGACGCGTCGTGGCCACCGGCGTACCAGACCACGCTGACCGGGGTGCCGTTCGCGGCGATGCCCCGGGCGTTGGCGTCGGCATGGCCCAGCCCGAACAGCGAGTCCTGGGTGCCCTGCACCAGCAGCGTCGGGGCGGTGATCCGGTCCAGCACCGGCGCCGGGCTGCTGCGCTCGAGCACCGCGGCGACCTCCGGCGTGAGCGTGCCGGTGGCAGCCGCGGCCTGGTAGGCGGCGCAGACGTCGGCCTGGAACCGGCCGCAGGTGAGCGCCTGGGCCACGGCCGAGGAGTTGGTGGCGGACGGAGCCGGCCCGTTCCCGCGGGCGGCGTCGTCGGGGGCCGGGGCACCGGTCCCCCCACCGAAGCCACCCGGACCGCCGGGCAGGCCGCCATCACCGGTGGGTGCCGATCCCACGCCGAAGAACAGCCCGGCCCAGGACCGCTTGAACACCCCGGTGTCGATGGTGACCGGGCGGGCGGCGAGCGTGTCGGCGCCCGGCACCCGGCCGGCCGACTCGGGGAACAGCGCCGACGTGAGCGAGTGCCAGGTGATCTGCGGGGCGATCGCGTCGATCCGCGGGTCGTAGGCCGCGGCCAGCAGTGCCACCGCCCCGCCGTACGACGCTCCGGCCACGCCCGCGCGCGGGTCGCCGGGCGCATCCAGCAGCACGTCGTCCCGCTCGGCCAGCCGGTCCAGCAGCGTGGTGACGTCGGCGACCTCGAACCGCGGGTCGTTGAGCCCGATCCGACCGGTGCTCGTCCCGAAGCCGCGCGCCGACCAGGTCAGGACGACGTAGCCACGCTCGGACAGGTCCCGGGCATCGGCAGCCACGGAGGCCTTGCTGCCGCCGAACCCGTGGGCGACGAGCACGGCCGGAGCGGGGTCGGCAGCCGTCGCCGAGGCCGGCACGTAGAGCGTGGTGTCCAGTTCGACGGCGTCCACCCCCGTGCCGGAGGGCACCCGGGCCTCCTCGGTGGTGACGCCCTCCGCGGCGCGCGCCGGAGCCGTCGCGCCGAGGGCGAGGAACGAGACGGCCAGCAGGACGGTGAGCAGGACGGCCGACGCCGACCGGACGCCGCGGTGGGAACCGGGGCCGGCGGACGCAGGCCCGGGAACGGGGCGCACGTGGGCGGCAACGGACGGCGGCCCGAAGGGGTTCCGGAGTGGCCGCGACCGGCGTGTCCGGGCAGCAGGTCGCCGGGGAGCCGTCAGGGCTGCCAGTTCCCGGTGGCGACCACGACGAGACCGGGATCGGGGACGCCGGGGACCTCGAAGAACCGGGGCGCCGGGCCGATGACGTCGGGGAACTGGGCGATCAACTGCTCGGCAGCGGCCTGCTGCACGGCGTCGCCCTCGGTGTAGAAGACCGTGGTGACGGCCACGTCGGCCGCCTCGTAGGTGGCCGGCTCCAGCGTCTGCCAGCCACCGGCCCCGATCTGCTCGGCGATCGACGCGGCCAGGCCGGTGATCCGCGTGCTGTTCAGCACGGTCACCGGGGCGCGGACCGGGCCGGGGGGCACGGCTGCCGCACTCGGGACGACGTCCGCGGGAGGTGCGGCCTCGGCCGGGGCGTCGGCCGACGGCTCGGCCGCCACCTGCTCCGTGGCCTCGGCCGGGGTGCCCGACGACACCTCGTCGGTACGCGGGGAGGTGAACGACCACACGCCGAGCACCACGAGGGACACGATCACCATGGCCAGCATCAGCTGGACCGCCCGGCGGGGTGCGCCGGTCCGCTCGCCCTCCCGCTCGGCGACGGCCGACCGCCGGGGCGCGGCCGGCGAGGGGCCGGCCGCAGCGCCGCCGTGGCGACCGGCCTTGCGCGCGGCGGCCTCGGCAGCCTGCCGCTCCAGCCGGGCAGCCGCGCGGCCCCCGACCGGGCCGCTGGCCGGTCCGGGCACCGGCGTCGGCGCGTCGTGCCTGGCTGCGTCGCGGTGGGGGGCGTCGCGGTGGGGGGCGTCGCGGTGGGGGGCGTCGCGGTGGGGGGCGTCGTGCCGGGGGTGGTCGTACCGGGGAGCGTCGTACTCGTCGTGCCGGGGGGCGGCCGGCACGACGGTCGCGGGAACCCACGCGGCCGGCTGCGCCGGAAAGGAACCGGACCGGATGCCGTCGCCCGTCCGGCGCCCGGGACCGGGCGTCGGCCGCTCACCGGTGCGCGGGGACACCGGCGGAGGGCTGATCGGGTCGAAGGAGGTGGCCGGACCCAGCGACGTCAGCGGCGCCGAGGGCGGCCCCGCGACCGGAGCCAGCGACGTCAGCGGCGCCGAGGGCGGCCCCGCGACCGGAGCCAGCGACGTCAGCGGCGCCGAGGGCGGCCCCGCGACCGGAGCCAGCGACGTCAGCGGCGCCGAGGGCGGCCCCGCGACCGGAGCCAGCGACGTCAGCGGCGCCGAGGGCGGCCCCGCGACCGGGGCGAAGGACGTGGCCGGGCCACGGCCGTCCGGCGGCGTGGGCGGTGCGGGGGGCGGCGTCCAGCTGGGGGCACTGGAGGTGGCCGGGGCCGAGCGGTCCAGCGGGTTCTCGGTGGGCCAGGACGCGCGCCCGGCGCGGACCACGGGCTGGGGGCCGGAGTCGTGCAGACGGGGTGCGGGAGCCGCACTCCCTGGCGTCGCCGTCCCCGCGCCCCAGCCGGGCACCGGCCGCCGTCCGACGGCCGGGCGGACGCTGGTGGGCACGCCGGAACCGGGCGCCGGGACGTCCGTGCCGCCGGACTGGTCGCTGCGGCGCCGGCCGCCGCCCGGGGGCGTGCTGGGCGCGGGCCGCGGCGGTGTGCCCGGGAGGCGGCGGAGCAGCGGGTCCTCACCGGCCGGGAGCAGCCCTTCGCGGCGTCGTTCGGCACGGCTGCGGCGGGGCAGGGTCTCCGCGTTGGCGTCGGTGTCGGGCCCCGAGGTGGCCGGGCGCGCGCTGGGCTGGGCGCCCGTCGAGCCGCTGCTCCCCTGCCGGGGTGGGAGACCGGACGGCGGGCGGGCCGCCGTCGTCGGCGCTGCCGCACCGGCGCCCGGAGGCGTGCGCCGGTTGGCCGGGACCGGCATCGCCGGACGTGCGGAGGTGGCCGGCGCAGCGGTCCGCCGCCCCTCGGCCGCAGCGCCTTGGGAACGACTACCGTCACCCGCCGACGCCGCATGCCTCCCCACGGTGATGAGGCTAGTCCGCCGAGGGGTCCGTGCCCAGCGCACGACCGGTGTGCCGCCGTTGGCGCGCCGCGCGCATCCGGCGCAGCCGGCGGACCAGCAGCGGGTCGACGGCCAGGGCCTCCGGCCGGTCGATGATGGTGTTGAGCAGCTGGTAGTACCGGGTGGCGGAGAGGCCGAACTGCTCGCGGATCGCCGCCTCCTTCGCCCCGGGGAAGCGCCACCACTGCCGCTCGAAGGCCAGGACCTGCAGGTCCCGTGCGGGCAGGGTCACACCGGCGGCTGCAGGCCGGGGTTCGGCCCCGGTGGTCGTGGCGGTGTCGCCGCTCATCAGGTGCCGGCCGGGACGGCGGTCTCGGCGGTCCGCCGGTTGCCGTGCGCGGTGCGCAGGCTGTCGACGGTGAAGACGACCAGTGCGAGCCAGACGATGGCGAAGCCGGCCAGCCGCGCCGGGGGCAACGGCTCGGAGAACACGAAGACCCCGATGGCCAGTTGCATGAGCGGGTTGACGTACTGCAGCAGCCCGATGGTCGACAGCGGCACCCGGCGGGCCGCCGCGGCGAAGAGCAGCAGCGGGATGGCGGTGGCGATCCCTGATCCGATCAGCAGCAGCGCGTTGCCGGCGCCGGTGTGCCCGAAGGCAGCCGCCCCACGGAACTCCAGGATGCCCATGACCACGACGGCCGGGACGACGACGAGGACGGTCTCGACGAACAGGCCGGGGGCGGCCTCGACCCGGACCAGCTTCTTCATCAGCCCGTACAAGCCGAAGGTTCCGGCCAGGGCGAGGGCGATCCAGGGTGGGCGACCGTAGTCGACGGTGAGCACCACGACGGCGACGGCGGCCGTGCCGACGGCCACCCACTGCAACCGGCGGAGCCGCTCACCGAAGACGACCACTCCGAGCAGCACGCTGACCAGGGGGTTGATGAAGTACCCGAGGGAGGTCTCGACGACCTGGCCGGAGTTCACCCCGTAGACGAACACCAGCCAGTTGCCGACGATCAGCACCGCGGCGAGGGTCAGCACCCCGAGGGTGCGCCGGTCGGCGAAGGCCGCGCGGACCTGGCCCCACCCCCGCAGCGCGCTGAGCAGCAGGCCGACGAACAGCAGCGACCAGACGACCCGGTGGGCGACGATCTCCACGCCGCCGGCGGGTTCGAGCAGCGGGAAGTAGAGGGGGAAGAGTCCCCACAGGAGGTAGGCCGCCAGCCCGGTGAGCACCCCGACCCGGCGTTCGTCCACCGGAGGACCTTACGTCGGTGCCGGGCAGGATCTCGGCAGGGCACCGGGGCAGCGCAACCGGCGGTCTAGACCGTCTGGATGTAGCCGACCAGCTGCTCCCGCTCGGTCTCGAGCTCGTCCAGCCGCGCCTTGACGACGTCGCCGATCGAGACGATCCCGGCCAGCTCGTCGCCGACCACCACGGGCACGTGCCGCACCCGGTGCTCGGTCATCAGCCGGGCGAGGTCGAGCACCCGGGTGTCCGGCGTGCAGGTGTGCACCTGCGCCGTCATCACGCTGCGCACCGGGTCGTCGAGCAGCGCAGCACCGCGCTCGCGTAGGCCGCGGGCGACGTCCCGCTCGGAGAAGACGCCCTCGACGTGCACCCCGTCGGCGCTCACTACCAGCGCGCCGACGCGGTGCTCGGCCAGCAGGACCAGGGCCTCGGCGATGCTCGCCCCACCGGGAACGGTGGCCACGGCCGGTCCGCCCGCCTTGCGCTGGAGCACGTTGCTGATCTGCACGGCTACCTCCTCCGACGGATCCTTCGGGCCGCAGTGTGATCCCGGCCACACCGCTGGGGCAAGGCCTACCGTTGCCCAGGTGGACCGTGCACGCCCGAACCCGGCCCAGTGGGTCTGGTACGCGCTCGGTGGCGGGCTCCCCCGCCACCTCGCCCCCTGGGTGCTGGACGACGTCACCCGGCGCAGCTGGGTGGTCCGGCACCTCGCGCGGGCGCTCGTGCAGCTGGCCCCCGTGGTCGCGCTGTGCCTGCTCGTGGCCCCGGTGCCGTGGGCGTTCCGGCTGAGCGCGGCCGCCGGCGGAGTGCTCATGGGGCTGCTGTTCGCACTGGCGTACATGACCGAGACGACGGAGCACCGGGCGGTCAAGGCCGGCTTCCCCGCGGGCACGACGGCGCGGGTGCGGGCCGAGCGGGTGGAGCGGGAGCAGTTGGAGCGGCGGGCCCACTACCGGCAGGGCGGGTCGGGCAGCTTCGACTGAACCGCGCGCCCGGCCGTGGGGCCGCTTCGGGCAGGATGCATCCCGTGCGTCCGGACCACCCCTGCCTGTCCCGCCGCACCCTGCTGCTCGCCGGGGGCGCCGGCCTCGGCGCCCTGGGCCTGGCCGGGTGCGCCGCCGGCGTGGACGTGCCGGTGCGGGCCGGCGACGTGCTCGTGCCGCTGGCCGACGTGCCGCGGGAGGGTGCGTACGAGGTGTCGCTGGACGGCCGGCGGGTGCTGCTCGCCCGACCGGCCGAGGGCGCCGTGGTGGCCTTCGACGCCGAGTGCCCGCACCAGGGCTGCTCGGTGCGGGCGGCCGACGCCGGCCTGGTCTGCCCGTGTCACGGCTCGGCGTTCGACCCGGCGACCGGAGCGGTGCTGCAGGGCCCGGCGACGTCCCCGCTGACCGCCGTCGCGGTGGAGGTCCGCGGGGACGACGTCGTCCTGGCCTGACTCACTCGTCGACGCGGAAGCCGATCTTCATGGTGACCTGGAAGTAGCCGACGTCGCCGTCGACGACCTGGCCGCGGATCTCCTGGGTCTGGAACCACTCGATGTTCCGCACGGTTTCCGACGCCTTGCGGACCGCGGTGCGGATCGCGTCGTCGACGCTGGTGGTGGAGCTTCCGACGATCTCGCTCAGCCGGTAGACGTGGTCGCTCAAGACTGCTCCTGACGGTGGGCTGCCCGGGTGGCAGCGGGACCTCGACCCTGGCACGACTCCCGCGAGTCCGCGCGCCGGTCCCCGTTCAGCCGGCCACCTGCTGCGCGCTCGGCACCGCGATCCCCGCCCCGGTCTGCTCCGGCAGCTCCGGGAAGTGGCACGCGCTGGGGTGGCCGATTCCCAGTCGGTCGATGAGCAACGGCACCTCCGTGGGCTTCGTCTCCGCCACCGGCACGGCAGAACGCAAGCGCCTCTGGCAGGCACGGCACGACGCCCTCTACGCAGCGCTCGCGCTGCGCCCCGGCGGCAAGGCCTGGACGACGGACGTCTGCGTCCCCATCTCCGAGCTCGCCGGATGCATCCTCCGCAGCAAGGAGGAGCTGGAGGCCTCGTCCCTCGTCCACACCATCGTCGGCCACGTCGGCGACGGGAACTTCCACGCGATCATCGTGTTCGATCCCGACGACCCGGCCGAGGTCGCCGAGGCCGAGCGGCTCGATGGCGCGATCGTGCAGCGCGCCCTCGCGGTCGGCGGTACGTGCACCGGCGAGCACGGCATCGGGTACGGGAAGATCGGCCATCTCCAGGACGAGCACGGCGCAGCGGTCGACGTCATGCAGTGGGTGAAGCACGCGCTGGACCCCGACGGCATCCTCAACCCCGGGAAGGTGCTGCCGCCCGTCTCCCAGGGCGGCTGACCGTCGAGGGCTCCCCCACCGCCGGGCCGGTCCGCACCGCCGGTGCCGCCGGGACCGGCACTCCGGTCCCGGGGACCACCGGCCGGCTCCGGTGCGATGCCCGGAGCCGGCCCCGCGGCTACTCGCCGCCGGCGAACGTGTGCGCCAGGACCCAGGACGGGAACGATGTGATCTTGGCGTCGATCACCAGGGGGACGTCCCGGGGGCCGTCGACCCAGTCCGCGACCGCCGCCAGGTCCTCGGGCCCGCGCACGGTGACCCCGGTGCACCCGAACCCCCGGGCGACGGCGGCGATGTCGGTCTCCGGGAAGACGACCGTGTCCAGGGGCGCCCCCTCCGGCGCGAAGTGGTGCACCTCGGCTCCGTAGGCGTCGTCGTTGTAGACGACGACCACGAGCGGCAGCCGCAGCCGCACGGCGGTGTCCAGCTCGGTGAGGCTCATCATCAGTCCGCCGTCCCCGACGCCCGCGATCGCCACCCGGCCGGGGCGGGCGACGGCCGAGCCGATCGCCGCCGGCAGCGCCAGGCCGATCGACTGGAAGGCCAACGGCAGGCAGTAGCCCCACTGGTCCGGCACGTCGAAGAACATCGCCGGGTAGCCGTTGAAGTTTCCGCCGTCGGGCACCACCACCCGCTCCATCGGGAGCATCCGGTCCAACGCGATGGTCAGCGCCCGCGGATCGATCCGGTCTGCCGTGCCGGTGTCCGCGAACGGCACGTCCTGCCAGCGCGCGCCGCTGCGGATGAGCTCGGCGACGGCGTCGCTGCGGTAGCCGGCGGCGGCCTCCGGCCGCCGCTCGAGCTCGGCGGCGACGGCCGCGGCCACGGCCGCGGAGTCCCCGACGACGCCCAGCTGCGCCGGACGGTGATGACCGATGGCCTCCAGATCGAGGTCGACCTGGACCACGGTCGTCCCCGGCCGCACCAGCGTGCCGTTCCGGGTGGTCCACCGGTTCAGGGCGGCACCGAAGGACACCAGCACGTCGGCCTCCTGGATCAGCTCCGCCACGGCGTCGGTGGCGAAGCCACCCATGACGTCGAGGCTCCAGGGGTGACCGGCGAACAGGCCCCGGGCCACCGCCGACGTGCCCAGCAGGGCGCCGCACGAGTCCGCCAGGCGCTCCAGCTCCGCCCGGGCGTACAGCGCCCCCCGGCCACCGACCAGCACCGGCCGTTGTGCGCCGGCGAGCAGGTCGGCGAGGCGGTGGACCGCCTCGGGTGCCGGTCCGGCCGGCAGCCGCTCCGGAACACCGGTCACCAGGGAGTCGTCCCAGTCGACGTCGGCCTCCTGGACGTCGAGCGGCAGGTTCAGCAGCACCGTGCGCCGTTCGAGCAGCGCCCGCCGGAAGGCCCGGGTGGCGTCGGCGACGGCCGTCTCCGGGGTGTGGATCCGTTCCACCTCCGCCCCCAGCGCGGCGACCGCGGTGGCCTGGTCGATCCAGAAGTTCGACGTCCGCTGGGTGCCCGGCGTGTCCCCGGACACGACCAGCACCGGGGTACGGCTCTTGGCCGCCTCGGTGATGCCCGTCATCGCATTGGTGAGCCCGCAACCCTGGTGCAGGCTGACCACCGAGACCCGTCCCGTGCTCCGGGAGAAGGCGTCGGCCATCATCGCCGCGCCGTTCTCGTGCCGGGCCGCGACGAAGCTCGCCCCGCCCGCCACCAGGGCGTTGGTGACGTGGAAGTTGCCACTGCCGACCACGCCGAAGACCTGCTCCACGCCGAGCTGGGCGAGGGTCCGTCCGACGGCCTCGGCCACCCTCACGCCGGCCTCACCGGGACGGCGGGGCCTCGCTGGCGACTCATCCGGTCCGGTACCGGTTCCAGGTGGCCTCCGTGAACCGGATGCCGTGTCCCGGACGCTCGGGCACGAGGATGTGGCCGTCCGCGTGCTCGAGGGGCTCCTCGATGAACTCGTCCAGGAACGGGAAGTACTCGAGGTAGGTGGTGTTCTTCAGCGCCGCGGCCAGGTGGATGTGCAGCTCGCTCATGAAGTGCGGAGCGAAGCCGAGGCCGTGGGCGGCCGCGAGCTCACCGATGCGCAGGCCCTCGGTGAACCCACCCACCATGCAGATGTTGGGCTGCAGGACGTCGAGGGCCTGGGCGTTCACGAACTGCACGAACTCCCGGCTGCTGCACAGGTGCTCGCCGCCCACGATCGGCATCGGCAGGGCCTGGGCCAGCCGCTGGTGCGCCGCCACGTCGTCGCTGACGACCGGCTCCTCGAACCAGTAGATGTCGAACTCGGCCAGCCGGTTCCCCAACCACAGAGCGGTCGGCAGGTCCAGCCGCTCGTTGGCGTCGCACATGATGCGGACGCTGTCGCCCAGGGCGCGCCGCACCGCACGGACGCGCTCGATGTCGGCCGCCGGGTCGACCCCGATCCGGACCTTGACCGCCTGGAAGCCCTGCTCGACGTAGCCGGCCGAGAGCTCGACCAGCTCGTCGACCGGCAGCAGCGGGGAGCCCTTGCCGGAACCGTAGGCGGGAACCCGGTCGGTGACCTGTCCCAGCTCCCGGGCCAGGGAGTGGCCGTTGCCGCGGGCCCGCAGGTCCCACAGCGCGATGTCGATGGCCGCGATCGCGAAGGAGTTGATCCCGCGGCCGAGGCGGTGGGTGATGTACCACAGCTCGTGCCAGATGGCCTTGGCCTCGTGCACCGGACGGCCCTGCACCCGGGGCAGGAGGACGTCGTCGAGCAGGGCCTTCACCGCCACCCCGCCGCCGAAGTCGGTGACGAAGGCGAAGCCGGTGCCGGTCTCGCCGGTGTCGGTGTGCAGGGTGACGCCGATGAGCTCGTGGTGCGCGTCGTTGAAGTCACGACTCGTCCGGACGAAGGGCAGCCGCAGGATCCAGGACTCGGTCTTGATGATCTGCACGGGGTCGGAGTTTCCTCTCTCGGGCCACGAGGGATGTGGCCGGACCAGGTTGTGGAACTCAGTGGGCGACGCGCACACCGAGCAGGCGGCGGGCGACGAGCACCACGCCGAGATTGATGACGAGCATGACGACGGAGAGTGCGCCCATCAACTGGAACTGCGACTCGGAAGCGAGGTTGTAGAGGATCACCGGCGCGACGTTGTTCGTCCCCGTGAAGAGGAAGATCGAGACGTCGAGCTCGCGGAACAGCAGAACGAAGTTGAGCACTCCGATCGAGAGGATCGGCCCACGCAGCAGCGGGATCGTCACCCGTCGCATGGACTCGCTCCAGGACGCGCCCAGCACCCGGGCCGCCTCCTCGGTCTCCGCGTTGACCTGCTTGAAGCCGGCGTGCACATAGGTGAACGACTGCGGCACGACCCGGATCAGGTAGGCCAGCAGCATGATCGTGAGCGTGCCGCCCAGCCAGTACGGGGAACCGCTGTAGGCGATGACCATGGCGATGCCGAGGATGGCCCCGGGGAACGCCAGCGGAGCGAGCATGAACGGCTGGATCGCCGGACGGAGCCTGGTGCGGCTGCGCTCGAGGAGCCAGACCGCCAGGACCGCCACCACGATGCTCGCCACCGTGGCCACCAGCGCGATCCACAAGCTGTTCCAGAACGACTCCAGGATGGCCGGCCGTTCCACCAGCGCCCGGTAGTTGTCGAAGAGCACCAGGTTGTCCCAGGTGAGCGGGAGGCCCACCGCCTTGCGGAACGAGGTCAGCAGCAGCACCCCGAACGGGAGCACGATGCTGAACAGCAGGACCACGAACCCGAAGAACCAGGCAACCCAGCGCCACACGCCGAGCTCGACCGTGCGCTTCTGCCCCGGCTTGCCGCCGACGGTCGTGTAGGCGCGTTTGCCGTACAGCTTCCGCTGGAGGTACAGGAGGACGCCCAGTGCGAACAGCACGGGCAGACCCAGCACCGCCGCGTACTCAATGCGCGGCGGGAACGTCATCAACTCGAGCATCGCGGTGGGGATCGTCTGGAACCCGACCGGGCCGCCGAGGAGGGCCACCGGCCCGAAGATGACGAAGGCGCTGATGAAGACGAGGAGGCTGCCGGAGAAGATCGGCGGCAGCATCAACGGCAGCGTCACCGCGCGCAACGTGTGCCACCGGGTGGCACCGGCGGACTCCGCGGCCTCCTCCAGCCGGCTGTCCATGTTGTCCAGCGCGTCGGTAACCGGCAGGAACACGAGGGGATAGAGGAAGAGCGTGAGGACGAGGATGATCCCCTTCGCGCCGAAGATGTCGAACGCCGGCAGCCCGAGCGGCACGAGCACGTACTCGTTCAGCAGGCCGCCGCGCGGGCCCAGCAGCAGGATCCATCCCATCGCGGCGATGAAGCTCGGCGCGGCGAAGGTGAGCACGGCGACCGAGCGGAAGAACCGCCGACCGGGCATGTCCGTGCGGCTGACCAGGAAGGCGAACGGAACCGCGATCAGCAGCGCTCCGATGGTCGTCGCGGTGCCGATCCAGAACGAGTTGAAGATCGCCTCCAGCACGCTCCCCTGGGTGAGCACCTCCGCGTAGTTGTCGAGCCCGCGGGAGCCGGACTCCGGGAGCTCCAGGCTCTTCCAGAGAAGCGAGCCGACGGGCACCACGACCAGGAAAAAGGTCGCTGCCACCCACAACCACGGTGCGAGGGACTCCATGCCTCGCCAGCGGGCGAACCTGCCCCGGGAGCGGGGCGGGGATGGATTCCCCGTCCCGGAAGGGCGGGAATCCGTCAGGACTCCCTGCACTGTCAGACCCCCATCGCTTCGGAGAACTTGGCCAGCAGCTCGTCCTTCTGCGCGGACAGCTCGTCGGCCTGGATGACCACCAACCGGTCCTCGCCGAGCTCCTCGGCGCCTTCGGGCACGTCGGCGCCGGTCAGGACCGCGCGGGACCCGATGCCCGCCTGGATGTTCTGGAACTCCTCGCTCAGCTGGTACTGCGTGAGCAGGCGAGCAGCCGCCGGGTGCGGCGAGTCGGCCAGCGGGGCGATGAACGAGGTCAGTACGCCGATGTCCCCCTCCGGGTAGCCCATGGCCAGCGGCTCGCCGGCGTTGGCGGCGGTGGCGACGTCGGCCTCGATGCCGGGGATGCCGAAGTCGGCCTCACCGGTGGCCACCAGCTGGGTGAGCGCCAGGGCCGAGTCCGAGATCAGCGTCTCCGCCTCTCCGAGCGCCGACAGGAAGCCCGGCTCGATCTGGTCCATCGCGGCCACGAACGTGAGGGCCGCGCCGGAGGAGTTGGGGTTGGCGACGGCGAAGACGCCCGGCTGGTCGGCCAACTCCGACCACGTCGTCGGCAGCGAGGCGGGGTCCGTCGACGCCTCGTTGTACGAGTACCCCATGGCGGCCCAGGTGAAGGGC
Source organism: Modestobacter lapidis (assembly GCA_019779905.1). Taxonomy (GTDB): domain Bacteria; phylum Actinomycetota; class Actinomycetes; order Mycobacteriales; family Geodermatophilaceae; genus Modestobacter; species Modestobacter lapidis. The sequence goes on from JABAKE010000004.1 coordinate 47,937, forward strand.
ACGTGGGCAGCGTCATCGGGGGTGGCGAGAGGATCGAGGATCTCGTCCCGGTTCTCGAGCTCAGGGTCGGCGAGCACGCCCTCCTCGCTCCAGGTGCTCAGCGTGGCCTCGTCGTTGAGGCTGACGACGTCGAACTGCAGCGCTTCGGCCGAGAGCTGTGCCGACACCTGCTGGGCGATGTCCCCTCCGCTCGCCCGCACGAACGTGACGTCGATGCCGTACTCCTCCTCGAACGACGCAGCGAGGAGCTCGACCTGCTCGCGGGTGTGCCCACCCGCGCCGATGGAGACCTCTCCCTCCTCCTGAGCGGCGGCGATCAGTTCCTCTTGATCGGTGGGCAGGTCTTCCGCGGCCTGGGTGGACGACTCGGGCGCACTGCACCCGGCGATCGCGGTGGCGAGCACGGCGACGGCGGCGATACCGGCTGCGCGCGGACGGACGCTACGACTGGACATGGTGGATCTCCTCGGTGCATCGACGTTGATCAGGACGTGGAGAAGTCAGGACACGGACAGGCTCGAGAGCTGGGCGCCCTCGGCCGGGGGCTGGGCGGCGAGGGCGTCGGCGGGCTCGTCGATCAGGTTGCCGACGCCGGAATCGATCAGGACCGTCACCTGCGTTCCCCGGTCCATCGGGCGCAGGGTGCGCTGGACGATGCGGACGGGGTCCGGCAGGCCGTCGACGTCGACGATGTAGTGCGTCTCGTCACCCAGGAAGACCGCCTCGCGGACGGTGCCACCGGCTGTCTCCGCGTCGTCCTTGCGGCGCTCGATACCGATGTCGGGCGGGCGGACGCAGACGAGCACCTTTTCGCTGGGCCGCCGGGTCATGCCGGGTGGCGTGTTGATCCCGACGACCTGACCGGTGTCCAGGCGGACCACGACGTCCGGTGCCCACGACTGCACGGTGGCCGGGATGAAGTTCGCCGGCCCCAGCGACAGGGCGACGAACCGATTCCGGGGGTTCTGGTAGAGCTGCTCGGGAGGCCCGATCTGCTGGGTCTCGCCGGCCTTGAGTGCGACGATCCGGTCGGCCAGCGCGAGGGCCTCGATCCGGTCGTGGGTGATGTAGATCATCGTCACGCCCGACTCGCGCTGGATGTTGCGGATGGCCAGCCGCATGTCCTCGCGCAGTCGCGTGTCGAGGTTCGACAGCGGCTCGTCGAGCAGCAGCACACGCGGCTCGGTGACCAGCGCCCGCGCCAGGGCGACGCGCTGCTGCTGGCCACCCGACAACTCGTGCGGATAGCGACTGCCGAGCCCGTCGAGCTGCACCTGCTCGAGGGCGGACTGCACTCGCCCGGCGATGCTTGCGCGGCCTCCCTCGAGGGTCTTCCGTCGCCGCCGGACGGTCAGGCCGAAGCCGACGTTGTCAGCGACGGTCATGTGCGGCCACAGGGCGTAGCTCTGGAAGACGACCCCGACCTCGCGCTGGTCCGGAGGGACGAAGACCCCGGGACCGGCGACGACGGTGCCGCCGATGGTGATCCGTCCACCCGTCGGCCGCTCGAAGCCAGCGACCATGCGCAGCGTCGTCGTCTTCCCGCAGCCGCTCGGGCCGAGCAGCACGATCGACTCGCCGGACTCGATGTGCAGGTCCAGGTCCCGGACCGCGGTGGCCTCGCCGAACACCTTCTGCAGTCCTTCGATCTTCAGGTCGGACAAACGACGCACCTTTCAGTTTGTGCCGTGACATGGCACATTGGTTCGTGACGTGGCACACTGAGCTTCCCGTTCGACCGTGACGAAGTCAACAGCCGCGACGAATCCGGGCGAGTTTCTGTAGAGGATGAGGTTTATGCGCGTCGTTGCGACGGTGTTCCAGGTGCTGGAGGAGGTGGCCGCCCGGCAGCCCGTCGGGGTCAGCGACCTGGCGCGCTCCCTCGACCTGCCGAAGAGCACCATCCAGCGGGCCCTCGTCTCCCTGCACGAGCTGGGCTGGGTCGAGCAGGAACCAGGAGGGACGCGGCGCTGGGTCGTGGCCATCAAGCTGCTCGTGCTGGCCGGTCGCGCCGGCGGGCTGGACCTGCGCGAGCAGGCCATGCCGGTGATGCGCGAGCTCTCGGTGCTGACCGACGAGAACGTCCACCTCTCCGTGCGCAGCGGCCGCGGCGTGGTGATCATCGAGAAGCTGGACAGCAGCAAGACCGTGCGGCTGTTCGACCCGCTCGGGGTGGTCGCGCCGATTCACGCCAGCTCCACCGGCAAGGCGATCCTCGCCTGGAGCGACGACGACGACATCGATCAGCTCCTGGCGGAGTCCTTCGAGCGGTACACCGGGCGGACCCTCGTCGACGGGAACGCGCTTCGCGAGGAGCTACGGACCATTCGGGAGCTCGGGTACTCCGTCAACCGGGGCGAGTGGCGCGATGACGTGCGGGGGGTCGCCGCCCCCATCCTCGATGCGCAGGGCCGGCCCCGTGCCGCGATCAGCGTGGCCGTGCCCGCTTCACGCCTGCCCGAGCGGCGGATCCCCGCGCTCGGCCGCCTGGTCGCGGAGACCGTGTCCCGGCTGAGCGTGAACGGCGGGTAAGGCCTGGTGGGCCCGGCCGATACCTGAGCCTGGGGACGCTCCCCGCGCGGAACACTGCAGCCGGCTGCTCCGCGCGGGGAATCGAGGTCACCGCACGCCGGTGCGCGGACCGTCGGCTCCCAGGGCGTCCGCCGACGACGCATCCAGCGCGACCACGCCCGACCGCAGCCCGGCGACCTCGCGGACCCCGAGCAGCTGCATCGTCCGCACGAACTCCTGCCGAAGCAGTGCCAGCGAGCGACGGACTCCCGCTTCCCCGCCGGCCATCAGGCCGTACAGGTAGGCGCGTCCGATCAGGCAGGCGTCCGCCCCCAGCCCGACGGCAGCCGCGATGTCGGCACCGCTCCGGATGGTCCCGTCGATGTAGAGCTCCGTCGAGTCCTGCAGGCGGTCCCGCACCCGGGGCAGCAGGGTCAGCGGCGCCTGGGTGCGGTCGAGCTGGCGCCCGCCGTGGTTGGACAGCACGATCCCGTCGACACCGGCGTCCGCGGCCCGTACTGCGTCGTCGAGCCGTTGGATGCCCTTGACCACGATGGAGCCGGACCAGTTCTCCCGGAGCCAGCCGAGGTCGTCGAAGGTGACGGCCGGATCGAACATGCGCGTGATCGTCTCGGCGACGCTGCTCGGGGAGTCGCTCATCGTGGCGAAGGTCAGCGGTCCGCTGGTGAGCATGTTCAGCCACCACGACGGGTGCATCCCCATGTCCATCAGGGTCTTCGCGCGCAGGGTGGGCGGCATGGTGAACCCGTTGCGCTGATCGCGCAGGCGCCCGCCGGACACCGGGACGTCCACGGTGAGGATCAGCGTGGTGAAGCCGCTGGCGGCGGCCCGGTGCAGCAGGTCCTGGCCGGCCGCCCGGTCGCGCCACAGGTAGAGCTGGAACCACTTGTCCGCCGTCGGCAGCTCCGCGGCGAGCTCCTCGATCGACGTGGTCCCCATCGTGGACAGCGCGTACGGCAGTCCGGCGTCCCGCGCGGCCCGGCCGACGGCGAGTTCGCCCTCGTGGTGGACGGCCTTGGTCAGCCCCGTGGGGGCGAGCACCACCGGTAGGCCGGCCGGCCGGCCCTGGATGGTGGTGCCAGGACGCGCCTCGCTCACGTCCCGCAGGACATGGGGGGCGAACCGCACCTCGTCCAGGGCTGCGCGGCTCCGCGCCATGGTCAGCTCCGACTCCGCCCCACCGTCGACGTAGTCGAAGACGGCTCGGGGCGCGCGCCGCCGGGCGAGCGTGCGCAGGTCGTCGATGGAGTAGGCGCGAGCCATGCGCCGCTCGACCAGGCTGCCCGTCGGCCGCTCCCCCACCAGCATCGGTTTCAGGTCCGCCCACTTCGGCAGCTGGCGGTGGACGCGGGCGGGGCGGGCACCCTCGGTCATCTTCGTTCTCCGATCTGTGGCGACGACGGGTTCAGCGGACACCGGGTCCGGCCTCGTCGGGGGCGTGCTCGGGATGGGGCAGGGCATCGAGGACCGCCTGCCGGCCGGTGTGCAGGTCCGCTTCCAGCGCGGTGACCGCCGCGTCCCCGCCACAGTGGATCCCGGCGAGCAGCCGCGTGTGCAGGGCGGCGAGGCGACCGGCGGTGAAGTCCGGACGGACGGTCGAGACGATGTAGCGCAGCTCCTCCTCGCAGAGGAGGTAGGCGGCGAGCAGCCGGTCATTGCCGGCGGCGACCAGCAGGCTGGTGTGGATGGCCTGGTGGGTCTCCACGACGTCGATCCACGGGGCGTCGTCCGGGAGCCGTTCCAGGGCGCGCGTCGCCGCGACGAAGGCGTCGAGGTCGGCCTGGCGCTGCAGGGCGAGGCGGAGGGCGCCCACCTCCAGGACCTCCCGGTAGGCGGACACCTCGTTGACGCGGTCGCGGGTGAGCAGCGGCACGCTGGCCCCCCGGTTGGGACGGTGGTCGAGCAACCCGCTCGAGACCAGGATGCGCAGCGCCGCCCGCACGGTGTACCGGCCGGTGCGGAAGCGCGCGGCGAGCTCCTCCTCCTTCAGCCGCTCACCGGGTGGATAGCGGGCCGACAGCAGCTCCTCCCGCAGCAGGGCCGCCAGCCGACCGGCGGCGTTCTCCGGCTCGACCTCCACCGGCCGGAAGTGACCGCCCGTCCCGGGCGTGGCGATCGTGGACTCAGACACTCGGCGTCAGCTTCAGCCGCGGGCGGCGCAGGCCCTCCCGGAGCTCCTCGGCCCGCTGCCGGGCGAGGACGGCGTTGGCCCGCTTGACGTCCTCGTAGCCGCGGATCTGGTCGGGCAGGTCGGCGATCGCCACCGCGGTGTCCAGGGTGTTGGGACGCAGCTGCTCCACGGCCTCGTCGAGCAGCTCCCGGTACCAGCGGATGAGGTCCCGCTCCTCGCGCCGGGACTCCAGCAGGCGGAAGGGGTCCGCGACACTGCCGCGCAGCCGTCTGGACGCGCGCAGCGCCCGGAACGTCGGCGCGGCTACCGTCTCCGGCAACTGCAGCTTGCGCTTGAAGAACCGCCGGGCGAGCGGGGGCTGCAGGTTGTGCACCAGCTTCACCTCGCCCTCGAACGTGGCCGCGACGTGCTCGGCGAAGTCGGGCTTGAGGTAGAGGCGGGCCACCTCGTACTCGTCCTTGAAGGCCATCAGCTTGTAGAGGTTCCGGGTGACCGCCTCGGTCAGTCGCTGCGAGCCGGGGTCGATCGCCGACTCGCGGGCGGCGACCCGGAGGACCTCGTCCACGTAGGGCGCGGCGTAGGTCCCGTCCTGGTAGTCGACGAGTTCGGCGATGCGGACGGCGAGCAGCCGCCGGATCGGCTCGGACAGCTCCCCGGTGCGCTGCCACAGGGCCTCGGCCGCCGCCCGGCGGCGGGGGTCGAGCCGCTGCGCACGGCGGGCGAACTCGGTGACCGCGTCGGTCTCCGGCGGCGCGATGAGCGCCTCGATCCGCGCCCGGTCGGCCACCCACAGCCGGCCGTGGCGGAACGCCTGCCGGTTGGCTTCGACGGCGACCCCGTTCAGCTCGATGGCCGCCTCGATGGCCCCGGCCGACAGCGGGAGCAGCCCCTGCTGGTATGCGGCGCCGAGGGCGATCACGTTGGTCAGCATGTAGTCGCCGAAGACCTCCTCGGCGATCCACCGCGCCCGGACCTCGACGACGTCGCGGCAGTAGTCCGCGATGGTGTTCCGCAGGCGCTGGGTATCGATGACGGTGTGGACGTCGCGGATCTGCTCGCCGGTCGGGAACAGGTCGGTGTTGGTCACCGCGACGGTCCGCTCGGGGGCGCACCGGTCGAGGTTGGCCGGCGAGCAGGCACCGACCTCGTCGAGGGCCAGGTACAGGTCCGCCTTGCCGACGCCGACCTTGCTGGCGGGCGCCACTGTGCCCGGCGGGATCAGGGTCAGGCTGCTGACCACCGGCCCCCACTTCTGCGCGGCGCCGGTCTGGTCGAACGAGGTGACCTCGTAGCCGTCGAGGAGTCCGGCCACCGACAGGATGCCGTTCAGGGTGAGCACGCCGGTTCCGCCGACCCCGGGCATGTACAGGTTGAACGGGTGGTCGGGCACCGGCACCGTGGCCGCAGGCAGCTCGTCGTCCGAGAGCGGCTGGGCCGACCGCTTCGGGTAGCCCTTCCCCTCCTCGGTGAACACGGTCGTGAACGAGGGACAGTCGCCCTTGACGCAGGAGAAGTCCTGGTTGCACGAGGAGGTGTGGATGCGGGTCTTGTCGCCGAACTCCGTCTGCGTCTTCTGCAGGGACATGCAGTTGCTCGCGGCCCCGCAGTCACCGCAGTTCTCGCAGACGTCCTCGTTGATGACCACGTACTCCGTGGGGCGCGCCAGCTTGCCGCGCTTCTGCAGGCGCCGCCGCTCGTTGGCGCACGACTCGTCGTAGACGAGAACGGTCACGCCGGAAACCCGGGAGAGCTCGTCGGCGGTTTCCACCATGCGGTGGGCCGGCCGGATCTCGACGCCCGGCGCGAGCCGCTCCCGGCGATACCGGCGGGGTTCCTTGGTCATCAGGACGATGCGGGCGACGCCCTCGGACTCCAGCCCCCGGGTCAGGCTGGCCAGCCCCCGGGAACCGACGGCGTCCTGCGCGCCGGTGTTGGCGACCACGCCGTTGTAGAGCAGCTTGAACGTGATGTTGACGCCTGCGGCCACCGCCCAGCGCACGTTCAGGTAACTGGAGTGGTAGATCGAGCCGTCGCCGATGTGCTGCACCATGTGCTCGCGGTCGGTGTACCTCGACAACCCGATCCAGGGCAGGCCCTCGCCCCCGTACTGGGTCATGACGTCGATGTGCCGCTCGGGCTGCTCGATCACCGTGTTGAAGCAGTTGCAGCCCGGGGCGCCCCAGGCCTCCTGGCCCGGCGCCAGCACCGTCGACGTGCTGTGCGGGCAGCCGGAACAGAAGTTGGGCGTCCGAGCGGCCAGCACCTCGTAGTCCCGCTTGCGAACGGCGGCGATCTCCTCGACCCGCGGTCGCAGCGGCAGGTCGGGCAGCACGTCTGCCAGCAGCGAGACCAAGCGTTCGGCCAGGACGTCGGCGTCCATGCCGCCCTCGACGGGGAACAGTCGAGCGCCGCGCTCGTCCCGCTTGCCGACTACCCGGATCGGGCGCCCGAGGGGCTGGAGCGCCGAGCGCACCTGCTGCTCCAGGAAGTCCCGCTTCTCCTCCACCACGACGACCCGGTCCAGACCCGCGGCGAACTCCTGCACCCGCTCCTCGTCGAGCGGGTACACCAGGCCCAGCGTGAGCATCCGGACGCCGGCGGCCCGCAGGTCGTCGTGGGTGAGCCCCAGGTCGACCAGCGCCTGCTCGACGTCGGTGGCCGACTTCCCCGCGGTGATGATCCCAACCGTATCCGCCGTCCCGGACACGACCGTCCGGTCGAGGCCGTTGGCCCGGACGTAGGCGCGCACCGCCAGGTGCTTCTCCTGGTAGAGGTGGCGTTCGGTCTCGATGTTCTTGCCGGGGAAGAACGAGAAGTCGGTGCGCTTCTGGAACGGCTTGCCGTCGATCTCCAGGTCGGGAATCTGGACCTGCGGCTCTCCGGGCGTGTAGGTGACCGACTGGCCCGCGTCGCAGAGCGCGCTGGTCAGCTTCATGGCCACCCAGCAGCCCGAGTACCGCGACAGGCGGATGGCGTGGACGCCGAACGACCGGAACTCCTCGACCGTCGACGGGTACAGGATCGGGATGCCTGCGGAGACGAAGGCGTAGTCCTGCTGGTAGGGCATGGTCGAGGACTTCGCCTCGTGGTCCTCGCCGGAGAGGATCACCACTGCGCCGTGCGTGGAGGTGCCGGCGAAGTTGCCGTGCTTGAGGGCGTCGCCGCTCCGGTCGACGCCGGGACCCTTGCCGTACCAGATACCGGTGACGCCGTCCCACTCGCTGTGCGGGTGGTCCTCGAGCATCTGAGTGCCCATGTGTGCCGTGGCCGCCTGCTCCTCGTTGCCCGCCGGCACGAAGCTCACGTCGTGGTCGGCCAGCAGCTGCGGCACCCGGCTCAGCGCCAGGTCATAGCTCCCGAGCGGCGAACCCGGATAGCCGCTGATGAACGTTCCGATCCGCAGCCCGGCCGCACGGTCGCGCCGGGCCTGTTCCAACGGAAAGGCCACCAGGGCCTGCAGGCCGGGGACGAAGTGCTGCCCCGAGTCCTGCTTGAGGCGGTCGCCCAGGTCGGCCACGGGACGTGTCGTTCGGGTGCTCTGGCTCACACCACGATTGTGACACAACTTTGCCGAGAAGGAACCGCCACCGCGGGTACGGGTGCGAGCACGGCTCAGCCGTTCCGCGTGGTCGCCGGCCGACGTCGGGACGGCGACACCGACGGTGGTGCACCGACGGAGGGGCAGACCAGAGAACCGGGCACGGCCTCGCTCGAGCACGGTCCGTGCCGAACGGGCCGGAGCGGGAGGGCCCGTGCGCCCAGGCGTGATGCGGACGACCCGAGGGCAGAGAGCCGACGAGGGGACTCGAACCCCTAACCGCCCGATTACAAGTCGGGTGCGCTACCAATTGCGCCACGCCGGCGGCGGCCGCCACGGCGGCCGGATCGATCGTAGGGCCCGGCCGTGCCGCCGCCCTCAGGCGGAACCCGGGCCGGTCGACGAATCGCCCCGCAGGCGCCGCACCGGGTAGCCGTCGGCGGATGCGCCGCCGGCCAGCCAGCGCGCGAACCCCGCCGGGTCGCGCCGCTCCAGCTCGTCGAGGACCTCACCACGGCGGCGCACCACGACCGCCCGCTCCGCGGCGTCGGCCGCGGATTCCAGCACTGCGGCTGTGCGCCGCCACTCGCGGCCGAGCTCCTCCACCGACAGGCCCGCCGCCGGCGGGAGGGCAGCGGCGGGGACCGCCGGTGTCGGGCCGGCCGGGGACGACGGACCACCGCCCGGCGCCGCTCCTGCCGAGGGGGGCACGCCCGGGCGTGGTGGGGTCACGCCACCGGGCGACGGCACACCGCCTCCCGGCGGAGGACCGGTGGGCGCGCTCCGGCGGGCCCACCACGCCAGCGCGACGGCGCCCACGCACGCGAGGACGAGCACGGGCGCCGCACGGCCGGCGAGCACGGCGGAGCCGGCGAGGACGAGCAGCCCGGCCACGGTGCCGACCCCCGCACGCCAGGCGGCGTCCGCGACGGTGCGGCGCAGGGGCACCACCGGGTTCTCCCGCGCGATGCCCGCGCCCAGGCATCCGGCGACCACCCCGGCCAGGGCGACGGCGAGCACGCCGGCACCGTGCAGCGAGACCCCGCCGACCACGGCGAGGACCCCGACCAGGGTCGCGGCGAACGCCACCGAGGCTCGGGTGAGCAGCTGGCGCAGGGACACGGCATCCTCCGGGACGAGGCGACTCCACGGGCACCCCCGGCAGCGCCCGGGGTGGCCCGCCGTTCGCCCGATCTCCTGAGCGTCCCGCACCACCACCGATCCCGCCCGTCGTGCCCGCGTGTCACGGCCCGGGACGGTGCACCGGGCTCCTGGCGACACCTGTCCGGCACCATGTCCCGCCGTGGGCAGCTCCGTGGTGGACCTGGGTCCGGGGCTGGTCGTCGCCCTCCTCCTGCTGACCGCGCTCGCCGCCGGCGCCGGCTGGGCCTCCGGGTTGGGCCAGCACCGCCCGATCGTGATGGCGGCACTGCGGGCCACCGTCCAGCTGGCCGTGGTGTCCGCCGTCCTGGTCGCTGTCATCGGTTCGCTGTGGCTCTCCGCGCTGTTCGTGCTGCTCATGCTCACGGTGGCGGCGACCACCGCGGCCGGGCGGGTCACCGGCCTGCCGGTCCGCACGCCGGGGGTGCTGCGGCGGGCCTCGGTGGCGGGCGCGGCCGTGCTCACCGGCGCCGCGCCGGTGGTGGCCCTGGTGCTGGCCAGCGGATCGGTCCCGCTGCGCGGCGAGGCCGTGATCCCCGTCGCCGGGATCGTGATCGGCGGGGCGATGACCGCGACGTCCCTGGCCGGCCGCCGGCTCCGCGACGAGCTGCACCAGCGGCGCGGCGAGGTCGACGCGGCCCTGGCGCTGGGCTTCCTCCGGCACGATGCGGTGCTGGAGATCGCCCGCCCGGTCGCCGCGACCGCGCTGGTCCCGGCGCTGGACCAGACCCGCACCGTCGGGCTGGTCACCCTGCCCGGCGCGTTCGTCGGCGTGCTGCTCGGTGGCGGCAGCGCCGCGGAGGCCGGCGCCGCCCAGCTGCTCGTGCTGGTCGGCCTGCTCGGCGCCGAGGCCCTGGCCGTGTGGGTGACCCTGGAGCTGGTCGCGCGGGGCGAGCTCGACAGCTGAACCCGACACGTCCAGGCAATTCACAGCGCACCACCAGTTCCGGGCAAGTCCGGGGCCGGAGAGTGGTGTCCATCGCGGCGGGGACGTCCCACCGCGAGGTTGGGGAGGACTTCCAGTGACTGAGCAGAACCGTCCGGGCGACCAGACCGGACCCGGCACCGGCCGCACCGACAGCGCCCCCTGGGCGCCGCCGGCAACCCCCGCGGCGCCGCAGCAGTCCGCCGCCCAGCCGGCGCCGTACGCCGCTGGCCCGTACCAGCCCGGGAACGCGCCGACGTCGCCCTTCGGCGGGGCGCCGGCCCCCGACGCCCGGGCGCACCAGCCGTGGCCACCGGCCGGCTGGGGGCAGCAGGCCGGCGGGCACGGCGGCCTGCCGCCGGCCTTCCAGGCACCAGGCGGCCCGGCCGCCGGCCCGCCGGCACAGCCGGTCCGCCGGGCAGGGCGCTGGCGGCTCGGGGTCGCCGGGCTGGCCGCCGGTGCGCTCATCGGCGGCGGCGCCGGCGCCGGGGTGGCCACCCTCGTCGGGGACGACGCCGCCGGGCGCTCGGCCACGGTCAGCGCGCAGGAGGTCGTCATCAAGGACCCGCAGGCGGCGACCTCGGCCACCGCGGCCGCCGCGAAGGCCGCCCCCAGCGTGGTGACCGTGTACGTCAGCTCCGGCTCCGGCTCCGGTTCCGGATCCGGCGTCGTCCTGACCGACGACGGCTACGTGCTCACCAACAACCACGTCGTGTCGGTGGGGCCCGCGGGGAGCACCGTCGTGCAGGTGCGCACCGCCAACGGGGCGCTCCACGACGCCACCGTGGTCGGCACCGACCCGACGTCCGACCTGGCCGTCGTGAAGCTGGCCGAAGCCCGGGACCTGACCCCGGCCACGTTCGCCGATTCCGACGAGGTGCAGGTGGGCGACCTGGCGGTCGCGATCGGCGCACCGCTGGGCCTGTCCAACACGGTCACCGACGGCATCATCAGCGCCACCGACCGCGCCGTCGCCACCGGCTCCGACCAGGAGCAGACGGTCATCGACGCGCTGCAGACCGACGCGGCGATCAACCCTGGCAACTCCGGTGGCGCCCTGGTCGACGCGGCCGGCGAGGTGATCGGGATCAACACCGCCATCGCCACGGTCGCCACCGACGTGCCCGGCCAGCAGGGCAAGAGCGGCAACATCGGGGTGGGCTTCGCCATCCCCTCGAACACGGCGACCCGGATCGCCCAGCAGATCATCGACACCGGGTCGGCCAACCACGCCCTGCTCGGCGTGAGCGCCCGGACGGCGGCGTCGAACGGATCCCCGGTCGGCACCGGCGCGGAGCTGGTGCTGGTGCAGGCCGGCAGCCCGGCCGCGGCGGCCGGACTCCAGGTCGGCGACGTGATCACCGCCGTCGGAGACCGGTCGGTGACGTCCTCCATCGAGCTCACCGCGGCGGTGCGCAGCTCCGAGCCCGGCGACGAGGTGACGCTGACCGTGCGCCGCGGGTCGGCTGACACGACGGCCGAGGTCACGCTCGGCGCCGCCGACTGATCCACCGCCTCCGCCCACCGGCCCCGCCCCCGTTCCCCCGGGGGCGGGGCCGGTGGGCGTTCGGGCCCGCCTACGCTCGACCCCGTGCCCGGCCCGCAGTCGACCCTCCCGCTGGCCGCCTCGCTCGACGACCCGGTGCGCGCCCGCGACCTGGCCCGGATGAAGCGGCTGGCGACCAGCCTGTTCCTGATCGCCGCCGCGGTCTTCCTGGCCTGCGTGCTCCTCGGCGACGACGCCGGCGCCTGGGTCGGGTACGTCCGGGCGACCGCCGAGGCATCGATGGTGGGGGCGCTGGCCGACTGGTTCGCCGTCACCGCGCTGTTCCGGCACCCGCTGGGGCTGCCGATCCCGCACACCGCGATCATCCCGCGCAAGAAGGACCAGATCGGCACCAGCCTCGGCACCTTCGTGCAGGACAACTTCCTCACCCCGGCGGTGGTCGACGAGCGGCTGGCCGCCGTCGACGTCCCCGGCAAGCTCGGGGACTTCCTCGCCGCCCCCGGCCGGGCCGAGCGGCTGGCCGGCGACGCCGGTGCCGCGCTGGGCGCGCTGACCGACCTGCTGAAGGACGACGACCTCCAGCCCGCGGTCGCCGCACTGGTCGACCGGAAGCTGCGGGAGACCCCTGCCGCACCGGCCGTGGCCCGCACCCTGGAGCTGGTCGTGGACGGCGACCGGCACCAGGAGGTGCTGTCGGCGGCGCTGCAGGGGCTGGCGCAGTTCCTCGAGGACAACCGGCTGGTCTTCCGCGCCCAGCTGGGGGACGCGTCGCCCCCCTGGGTGCCCGACTGGGTCGACGACCGGGTGTTCGACCGGGTGTTCAGCGGCCTGCAGGGCTTCCTCACCGAGGTCGGCGCCGATCCGCGGCACGAGCTGCGGCGTTCCTACGACCGCCGGCTGCGCGCCTACGTCTCCGCGCTGCGCACCGATCCGGCGACGGCGGCCCGCGTGGAGCACCTCAAGGACGAGCTGCTCGACCACCCAGCGGTGCGTGCCTGGTCGGGCTCGCTGTGGACCACGGTGAAGAACTCGGTGGTCACCGCGGCCGCCGATCCGGACTCGGAGCTGCGGGCCCGGGTGGCCACGCTGATCCGCCAGGCCGCGCGGCTGCTGCAGGAGGACCCGACGGTCCGCGAGCTGGTGCAGCGGCAGTCCCGCCGGGCCGCCGGCTACGTCGTGGAGCGGTTCTCCGGCGACGTGGCCGACCTGGTCGGCACCACCGTCGCCCGCTGGGACACCGAGGAGACCAGCCGCCGCATCGAACTGCAGGTCGGGCGGGACCTGCAGTGGATCCGCGTCAACGGCACGGTCGTCGGCGGGCTGGCCGGTCTGGTGATCTACACGGTGGCCCAGCTGCTGTCCTGAGCCGGCGTCAGCACCGTCGTGAGGAGTCAGCCGTGTCGTGAGGAGTGGGGCCCGGAGGGTCCCGCGATCGAGCGACGAAAGGGCTCCGCCTGACCGGGGGACGGCTCCTGGTCGCGGTGCGGTCCGGAGGACCGCAGTGTCATGGCCGCGGTGCGGCCCGGAGGGTCGCAGCCTGATACAGCGCGATGCCGGCCGCGACGCTCACGTTCAGCGACTCGGTGTCCTTGGTGATCGGGATGGACAGCACGACGTCGCACCGCTCGCGCACCAGCCGGGACAGGCCGGCACCCTCGGCCCCGACCACCAGGGCGATCGGGTCGGCGAAGCCGTCGTAGGAGTGGATGCCCAGGTCGCCGTCGGCGGCCAGACCGACGGTCTGCAGGCCGGCCTCCTGGTAGCCGGCCAGGGTGCGGGCCAGGTTGACCGCTCGCGCGACCCTCAACCGGGCCGCGGCGCCGGCGCTGGTGCGCCAGGCCGAGCCGGTCATGCCCACCGCTCGGCGCTCGGGGACGACGAGACCGTGCGCGTCGAAGGCCGCGGCCGAGCGGATGACCGCACCCAGGTTGCGGGGGTCGGTGACGCCGTCCAGCGCCACGATCAGCGGCGGGCGGCCGGAGTCGCGGGCGATGTCGAGCAGGTCGTCGGGGTGCGCGTAGTCGTAGGGCGGCACCATCAGGCCGATGCCCTGGTGCAGCGCGTGGTCGCTCATCCGGTCGAACTCGGCCTTGCCCACCTCGAGCAGCGGCAGCCCGCGGTCGGCGGCCAGCTGCACGGACTCGGCGATCCGCTCGTCGGTCCCCCCACGGCTCGTGTCGCCGGTGACCACGTAGAGCGCGGTGGCCGGGATGTTCGCGCGCAGCGCCTCGAGGACCGGGTTGCGGCCCAGCAGCAGCTCGGGGGCCTCGGCGTTGCGCCGCTGCACCCGCTGCCGGTTGTCCTGACGGGCCGCCGCCGCCTTCGCCGCCTTGTACGCAGGGTGATGCGGCCGGTCGGTGGCCTTTGGAGTGGCGCCCCGACCGGCCAGCGAGCGGCGGTTCTTGCCCCCGGTTCCGGCGGTGGCGCCCTTCTTGCTCGTGCCGCTCGTGCGGCCCCGTCGTTGGCTGTTGCCGGCCATCAGGTCAGCTCCCATCGTGTGCCCTGGGATGTGTCCTCGACCTGCACGCCCAGGGCGCCGAGCTGGTTCCGGATCGCGTCAGCCGACGCGTAGTCCTTGCGGGCCCGGGCCGCCGCGCGCTGTTCCAGCGCGAGGGCCACCAGGCCGTCGGTCACCGCGGGAAGCCGGGAGTCGCTGCCGCCGGCGGCCCACTGCGGGTCCAGCGGATCCAGGCCGAGCACGCCCAGCATCGCGCGGACCGAGCCCAGCGCGCCGGCCACCGCCCGGTCGTCGCCGGCAGCGAGGGCGGTGTTGCCCTCCCGGACCGTCTCGTGCACGGCCGCGACCGCCGCCGGCGTGCCGAGGTCGTCGTCCATGGCGTTGCTGAAGTCGGCGCACAGCACGCGGGCCCCGGCGTCCGCCCCCACCCGCTCGGCCGCCCTGCGCACGAAGGACTCCAGCCGCCGGTAGGCGGTCCCCGCCTCCTCGAGCGCAACCTCGGTGAACTCGATCGTCGAGCGGTAGTGCGGGGCCACGAGGTAGTAGCGCAGCTCGACCGGCCGCACCCGCCGCACGACCTCGTCGACCAGCGCCGTGTTGCCCAGCGACTTGCTCATCTTCTCACCGCCCATGGTGACCCAGCCGTTGTGCAGCCAGTAGCGGGCGAACCCGTCGCCGGCCGCCTGCGACTGGGCGCGCTCGTTCTCGTGGTGCGGAAAGCGCAGGTCGAGGCCGCCGCCGTGGACGTCGAACTCGGGGCCGAGGTACTTCTCGGCCATCGCCGAGCACTCCAGGTGCCAGCCCGGACGCCCCCTGCCCCACGGCGTGGGCCAGGCAGCGGTCGCCGGCTCGTCGGGCTTGGCGGCCTTCCACAGTGCGAAGTCACGGGGGTCGCGCTTGCGCTCGTCGGTCGCGGTGTCGGCGGCCGGCTGCAGGTCGCCCAGCTTCTGGCCGGTGAGCTCGCCGTACCCGGGGAACGAGCCGACGTCGAAGTAGACGTCGCCGCCGACGGCGTAGGCGTGCCCACCGGCGACGAGCCGCTCGATCAGCTCGACCATCTCCGGCACGTGGCCGGTGGCGCGCGGCTCGTAGGTGGGCGGCAGCGTGCCGAGCACCTCGTAGGCCCGGGTGGCGGCCCGCTCGTTCTCGTAGGCCCAGGCCCACCAGGGCACCCCCGCCGCGGCGGCCTTGGTGAGGATTTTGTCGTCGACGTCGGTGACGTTGCGGACGTAGGTGACCTCGGAGCCGGTGTGCAGCAGCCAGCGGCGCAGCACGTCGAAGGCGAGGGCGAACCGGACGTGCCCGATGTGCGGGGGGCCCTGCACGGTCAGCCCGCAGACGTACATGGAGACCTGCCCTGCACGCAGGGGTGTGAAGTCGCGCACGGCACGTGCGGCCGTGTCGTACAGGCGGAGGCTCACTGCGCGGAGTCTACGGGCGCGGGCGGAGTGGCCCGGACCACGAGCGCGGTGGCCACCGCGGCCCGCCCCTCCCCCCGCCCGGTCAGGCCCAGCCCGTCGGTGGTGGTGGCGGTGACGCTCACCGGAGCGCCGAGGGCGGCCGACAGCGCCGCCTCGGCCTCGGCCCGGCGGGGCGCCACCTTCGGGGTGTTGCCGATCAGCTGGACCGCGGCGTTGCCTACCTCCCAGCCGGCCTCGGCGAGCACCTCGCGGACGTGCACCAGCACCGCTGCCCCGCGGGCGCCCGCCCAGCGGGGATCGTCGGTGCCCAGGAGGCCGCCGATGTCGCCCAGCCCGGCAGCGGACAGCACCGCGTCGGTGAGGGCATGCGCGGCGACGTCGCCGTCGGAGTGGCCGGCGCAGCCGTCGGCGCCGGGCCACTCCAGCCCGGCCAGCCAGCAGGGGCGGCCGGCCTCGACCGGGTGCACGTCGGTACCGATGCCCACCCGCGGGAGTGGCGCTGTCATGAAATCTCCCCGGAGAGCTGCAGCTCGGCGAGCGCGAGGTCATGGGCGACGGTGATCTTCGCGGCCCGCTCGTCGCCGGCCACCGTGTGCACCGCGACGCCGGCGGCGCGGACCACCGAGGCGTCATCGGTGTACGCCGCAGCGGTGCCGGACACCCGCCCGTAGGCGGCCACCAGGGTCGCCCGGTCGAAGCCCTGGGGCGTCTGCACCCGGCGCAGCGGGGCGCGGGGCACGTCGGCGGTGACGCGGCCGTCGTCGTCCACCACGACCGTCGTGTCCACGACCGGCAGCACCGGGACGACGGCGTCCGCACCGGCGGCGAGGGCCTCGAGAACCCGGGCGACGACCGCCGGCGGGGTCAGCGGGCGGGCGGCGTCGTGCACCAGGACGGCGGTGCGGTCGGTCCCGTCGGCGTGCTCGCGCGCCGCGGCGAGCGCCGCGCGGACCGACGCGGTGCGGGTGTCGCCACCGACGACGACGTGCACGCCGGCGGGCAGGACGTCGGTGAAGGCGGCGCGCTGCGGCGCGGGGACGGCGACGACGACCTCGTCCACCCCTCCGACGTGCAGCGCGTCCACGGCCCAGCACACCAGGGGCCGGCCACCCAGCCCGACCAGCGCCTTCGGCACGTCCGCCCCCAGACGCAGACCACTCCCGGCCGCTGCGACGATGCCGACAGCGTGCACGGGAGTGGTCCGGCGATCTCTGGGGTGGAACGCAGTGCTCAGGGGGGCCCTGATCAGCTGGCCAGGACCTCGTCGAGGAGGACCTCGGCCTTGTCCTCGTTGGTGCCCTCGGCGAGCGCGAGCTCGCTGACCAGGATCTGCCGTGCCTTCGAGAGCATCCGCTTCTCGCCGGCCGACAGGCCGCGGTCCTTGTCGCGGCGCCAGAGGTCGCGCACGACCTCGGCCACCTTGTTCACGTCACCGGAGGCCAGCTTCTCGAGGTTGGCCTTGTAACGCCGCGACCAGTTGGTCGGCTCCTCGGTGTGGGGGGCACGTAGCACCTCGAAGACCTTGTTCAGGCCCTCCTGACCGACGACGTCACGGACGCCGACGATCTCCGCGTTGTCCGCCGGGACGCGCACCGTCAGGTCGCCCTGGGCGACCTTGAGCACGAGGTAGCGCTTCTCGACACCCTTGATCGTCCGCTGCTCGATGGCCTCGATGAGCGCAGCGCCGTGGTGCGGGTAGACAACGGTCTCGCCAACAGTGAAACCCATGTGTGTGTAACCCCTTTCGCTCAGTCCAGGTTACCACGGAAGAATGCCTCCCGGCTCGTCCAAGTCCGGCAAAAGTGCAGGTCAGCGGCCCGATCGAGGTCAGGCGGGGGGTTGACAGGGAGGTGGTCGGTGTGCGTGGCGGCACTCGTGGCGGCCGGGCCGGTGCCCCGGCGACCCTGCTGGCCCTGGCCCGGGCGACCCACCTGGGGCCCGCGCTGGCGGTGAGCCTGGTGGCGGTCCTGCTGGCCGCTGCCGCCGGCGTGGGCGCCGGGCGCACCGTGCTGCTCGGGTTCGCCGTGCTCACCGGCCAGGCCTCGATCGGCTGGAGCAACGACTGGATCGACGCCGACCGCGACCTCGCCGTCGGTCGAGCCGACAAACCGGTGGTCCAGGGCGTGCTGACCCCCGCCCTGCTGCGGACGGCGGCGCTGGCCTCGGCGGCGCTCAGCATCGCGCTGTCCCTGCTGCTGGGGGTGGTCCCCGGCCTGCTGCTGCTGGTGCTCGTGGCCAGCGGCTGGGCCTACAACGCCGGCCTGAAGCGCACCGCGGCCTCCCCGTTGCCCTACCTGACCGGCTTCGGGTCCCTGCCGGCCGGCGTGGTGGCCGCCGCCCCGGGGGCACCGGGCGCGCCCTGGTGGCTGATCGCCGCGGGCGCCGCGCTGGGCGGCGCGGCGCATGTGGCCAACGTGGCACCCGACGTCGCCGACGACCTGGCCACCGGTGTGCGCGGGCTGCCGCACCGGGTGGGGGCGACGCCCTCGGCGGTGGCCGGAGCGCTGCTGCTGGGTGCGGCCACCCTGCTGCTGGTCATCGGCCCGGACGGCTCCCCGGGCGCCCTCGGCTGGGTGGCGGTGGCGCTGGCCGTGCCGGCCGTCGTCCTCGCGGCACTGGCCGGCAGCCCACGCTGGCGGCGGGCGGCCTTCCCCGCGGTGCTGCTGCTGACCGTGCTGGACGTCGTCCTGCTGCTGCTCGGCGGCGGCTCCCTGAGCTGACGTCCCACGCCGGGCGACCGCCGCGGGACTCCCCGACCCCGCCTCCCAGCGGGCACCGGGGATCGACCGTTACGCTCGTCGCGTCTCAGGCCACCCCTTCCCGCGGTGGCCGGCACGTCCTGGAGGTCGACGCTGTGAACCGCGCCCTGCGCGCTGCCGCGATGAGTGTCCTGCTGCTCTCGCCGGTCGCCCTCACCGCCTGCAGCGCCGGCCAGGTCGCCCAGACCGCCGAGCAGGACCGGGACCAGTCCGGCGGGACCGCCACCGTGGGCGACCTCACCATCCGGGACGCCCAGCTGGCCTACCCGCCCAGCGGTGAGCACGCCGCCGGCAGCGACCCCCGGCTGATCGTGGCCGTCTCCAACACCGGCCAGGAGGACGACACCCTCCTGGACATCACCGGCGAGGGCTTCGCGTCCGCAGAGCTGGTCGGCAGCGCCGCGACGCCGGCCCCCGCGGGCACGCCGGCGTCGACCGGCCTCGACATCCCGATCCCGGCCGGGAGCACCGTCTTCATCGGCGGCGAGGGCCCGGCCGTCGCCCTCACCGACCTCGACGAGCCGCTCACCGTGGGGCAGGCCCTCGACGTGACGATGAGCTTCGAGGAGGCCGGCGACATCGAGGTCAGCGTCCTGGTCGACACGCCGACCCGCGACCTGCCGCGGGGCGACGCCTTCGACTTCCACGAGGAAGAGGGCGGCGAAGGGCACTCGGGCGGCAGCGCCTCCGAGTGAGCCGGCTGCCCGGCTCCCGGGCGGAACTGTCGTACCTTCCCGGCACGATCGCCCGGTGCCCCCGTCCGTGAAATCAGCCCGTCCCGCGCACCGCTGCACCGAATGCGGCTACACCGCCGCCAAGTGGGTCGGCCGCTGCCCCGAGTGCCAGACCTGGGGGAGCATCACCGAGGTCGGCGTCATCGCCTCCCCGCTGCGCGCGGTCAGCGCCGGCCCGGTCAGCGCCAAGGCCCGGCCCATCGCCCAGATCGAGCTGGCCGGGGCGCGGGCGGTGCCCACCGGCATCGACGAGTTCGACCGGGTGCTCGGCGGCGGGCTCGTGCCCGGGGCGGTCCTGCTCGTCGCCGGTGAGCCCGGGGTGGGCAAGTCCACGCTGCTGCTGGAGGTCGCCCACCGGGTCGCCGCCCGCAACGGCCCCACTCTCGTCGTCTCGGGCGAGGAGTCGGCCGCCCAGGTCCGGCTGCGCGCCGAGCGCATCGGCGCGCTGCACGACGAGCTGTACCTCGCCGCCGAGACCGAACTGGGCGCCGTCCTATCCCACGTCGAGGACGTCAACCCCTCGCTGCTCGTGCTCGACAGCGTGCAGACCGTCCGCTCCCCGGCAGTCGACGGCACCGACGGCGGCGCCACGCAGGTCCGCGCCGTGGCCAGCGCGCTCTCGGCGGTGGCCAAGGGCCGGGGCATGACCACCATCCTCGTCGGCCACGTCACCAAGGACGGCGCGATCGCCGGCCCCCGGGCCCTGGAGCACCTGGTCGACGTCGTGCTGTCCTTCGACGGCGAGCGGCACTCCACCCTGCGGATGGTGCGGGCGACGAAGAACCGCTTCGGCCCCGCCGATGAGATCGGCTGCTTCGAGATCGGCGACAACGGCGTGATCGGCGTCCCCGACCCCTCCCACCTGTTCGTCTCCCGCCGGTCGGCCCCGGTGCCGGGCAGCTGCGTCACGGTGACCATGGAAGGCAGCCGTCCCCTGCTGGCCGAGGTGCAGGCGCTGGTCGCCACCTCCGGCGGCGGCGGCTCACCGCGCCGCGCGGTGAGCGGGCTGGACTCCCAGCGGGTGGCGATGGTCAACGCCGTCGTGGAGCGCCGCGGCGGGGTCAAGCTGGCCGAGGCCGACGTCTTCGCCGCCTCGGTGGGCGGGGTGCGGATCGTCGAGCCGGCCGCCGACCTGGCGCTGGCGCTGGCCATCGCATCGGCGGCCAAGGACCGCCCACTGCCGCAGGGGGTGGTCGCCATCGGCGAGGTGGGCCTGTCCGGCGAGATCCGGCGGGTGGGTGGCACCGGCCGCCGGCTGGCCGAGGCAGCGCGCCAGGGCTACACCGCCGCCCTCGTGCCGGAGGACGCCGGCCCGGCGCCCAAGGGCATGCGCCTGCTCGAGGTTCCCGACCTGGGAACGGCGTTCGCCCGGCTGTGGTGACCGGTCGACCACCTCCCGGCGCCGCGGCCGCCCCCCGAGGTCGCCGGCCACCTGCCCGCGGCACGTAGGATCAGCACCCGTACCGCCCGACCGTCAGGAGCGCTCGTGCCCCCCGCCGTGGACCCAGAGGTCGCCCTGCGGGAGCTGCTGGGCCGGATCGCCCCCGGCACCGCCCTGCGCGACGGGCTCGAGCGCATCCTCGCCGGGCGCACCGGCGCCCTGATCGTGCTCGGCTACGACCGGGTGGTCGAGTCGATCTGCACCGGTGGGTTCGCCCTGGACGTCGCCCTGTCGGCGACCCGGCTGCGCGAGCTGGCCAAGATGGACGGCGCGGTGATCGTCTCCTACGACGGCACCCGCATCGTCCGCGCCGGCGTCCACCTGATGCCCGACCCGACCATCCCCACCGATGAATCCGGCACCCGTCACCGCACCGCCGAGCGGGTGGCGCTGCAGACCGGCTTCCCGGTGATCTCGGTCAGCCAGTCGATGCACATCATCTCCGTGTACGTGGCCGGGCGCAGGTACACCCTGGAGCACCCCACCACGATCCTGGCGCGGGCCAACCAGGCGCTGGCCGCACTGGAGCGCTACAAGCTCCGGCTGGACGAGGTGGCCAGCACGCTGTCGGCGCTGGAGATCGAGGACCTGGTCACGGTGCGCGACGCGATGAGCGTCAGCCAGCGCCTGGAGATGGTCCGCCGGATCGCCGACGAGATCGAGGGCTTCGTCGTCGAGCTCGGCACCGACTGCCGGTTGCTCGCCCTGCAGCTGGACGAGATGCTGGCCGGCGTCGAGGAGGACCGTGGGCTGCTGGTGCGCGACTACCTGCCGGGTGGTCGGCGCCGCACCGGCGAGGAGGTCCTGGCCGACCTGCGGGCGCTGACGGCCACCGAGCTGCTCGACCTGTCCGCGGTGTCCCGCTGCTACGGCCTGCCCACCTCCCCCGACGCGCTGGACTCCCCGGTCAGCCCGCGCGGGTACCGGCTGCTGGCCCGCGTCCCCCGGCTGCCCGCCGGGATCATCGACCGGCTGGTCGCCCACTTCGGCGGGCTGCAGAAGCTGCTGGCCGCCACCATCGAGGATCTCCTGGCCGTGGAGGGCGTGGGCGAGGCCCGCGCCCGCGGCATCCGGGAGGGCCTGTCCCGCCTCGCCGAGACGTCCATCCTCGACCGCTACAGCTAGCACGGGCGAACGTGCGGCGCAGCCGAGGCCACGCCCTGCCACACCGCAGGTGCGCTATTCGAGCCTGATCGGGGCGTCCCCGCTGGTCTTGGTGTCCAGCCGGCCACGGAGCACGTAGTCCCCGGGAGCGGGCGTCACCCGGGGAGCAGCGCAGCCCGGCTCGCTGGTCAGCCCGCCCCAGACCAGCGGGAAGATGGCCGCCTCACCGGGCGCCAGTGTCCGGGTGTCGTCGGTCGCCTCGGGGAAGCAGTCGTTGCTGCCCCAGACCCGGGTACCGCCGCTTTCGAGCAGCACGATCTCCTGCAGGTTCTTGTCGAGCGCGCGCACGCACGGCACCTCCGACACGTTGGTGACCACCAGGTCCAGCGTCGGCTTGCTGCCCACCGCAACGGGTCCGCCGGGTGGGCGCACCTGAACGGAGATCATGTCGTCACTGCACGGTCCCCCGGGCGCCGGCCCGGGCGGCCCCGGTGCCGCGGGCGGCGGTGCCGCCGTCTCCGTCGCCGGTTCGGGACTCGGGGCCACGGTGGGCACCTGGACCGAGGCCAGGGAGGGCACGACCTGCTCCAGGGACGGCGGCGCGAGGCTGGGATCGGCCTCGCCGGTCGCGCCGGATGCCACGGAACCTCCGCCGCCGTCCCGACCGCTCACCGCGACGACGGTGAGCCAGCCGCCACCGGCGAGCACGGCGAGCACGAGCCCGAGCAGGAGGAGACGCCGCCGCCAGTAGACGGCGGCAGGCAGCGGGCCGACCGGGTGGAGCACGGACAGGACGCTAACCGTCGGCACGGTTCGCCGTGGCGCGCCACGCCCTGACGGACCTGCCGGGTCGGACCGGTTCGGTCCCGTCACCCGGCAGGCGCCCGCCCGAGCGGAGGACGGCAGACTGGCAGCCGATGAGCGCCGCCGTCCGCACGCCCCCCGACCCGGCGGACCCAGCGACGGTGGACGACACCATCGTCGACTGGTACGCCGGGGCGGCCCGCGATCTCCCGTGGCGGGCACCGGGCACCGCCCCCTGGGCAGTACTGGTCAGCGAGGTGATGCTGCAGCAGACCCCCGTGGCCCGGGTCGAGCCGCGCTGGCGGGAGTGGCTGGCCCGCTGGCCGGCTCCCGCCGACCTGGCCGCCGCCAGCCCTGCCGAAGTCATCCGCGCCTGGGGGAAGCTCGGCTACCCGCGTCGGGCGCTCCGGCTGCGGGAAGCCGCCGCGGCGATCACCGAGCGGCACGGCGGCGCCGTCCCGGCCGACGTGGCCGCGCTGGAATCGCTGCCGGGTATCGGCACCTACACCGCCCGCGCGGTCGCCTGCTTCGGGCACGGGCAGCGCCAACCGGTGGTGGACACCAACGTGCGCCGGGTGGTGGCCCGGCTGGTGCACGGGAACGCGACGGCCGCTCCCGCGCGATCCAGCGACCTCACCGACATCGCCGCGCTCACCCCCGATGATCACGACCGGGCGGTGCGGTTCTCCGTAGCGGTGATGGAGCTGGGCGCACTGGTCTGCGTGGCAGGCACGCCACGGTGCGCGCTCTGCCCGGTTCGTGACCAGTGCGCGTGGCGGCTGGCCGGCTCCCCCGCCGCCACCGGGCCGCCCCGGCGGGTGCAGAGGTACGCCGGCACCGACCGGCAGGTGCGCGGGCGGCTGCTGGACGTGCTGCGGGGCGCCTCCCAGCCGGTCGCGCCGGCCGAGCTCGACCGGGTGTGGGAGGACGCCGTCCAACGGTCGCGGTGCCTGAACTCGCTGCTCGCCGACGGCCTCGTCGTCCAGACCGCCGACGGGCGCTTCACGCTGCCCGAGTGACGGAGGACCACCACGCTGTCGATCATCGGCATGTGGCTGCCGGCCACGCCGGTGGAAGCAGCCATTCGCCGATGATCACCGTCGGCTCCGGGCACGACGAAGGGCCGCCGCCCGCTCGATGAGCGGGCGGCGGCCCTTGTCAACCGGCCTCCCTGCAGGGTCCCGCCGCGAGCTTGCGAGCGGGGGGGGGCAGGGAGGTCCTTCTTCAGTCGGCCTGGGCGGCCGCCGGACCCTCCTCGTCGCCCTCGGCGCCCGTCAGGGCGACCGGCGGCGTGTCGGGCAGGTCGACCGGCTTGGCCTCACCGCGGAAGGTGAAGGTCGAGGCGGTCGGGTCGGCGTTCTCCTCGACGTCCACGACGATGATCTGGCCGGCGGCCAGCTCGCCGTAGAGGATCTTCTCCGAGAGCGCGTCCTCGATCTCGCGCTGGATGGTCCGCCGCAGCGGGCGGGCACCCAGCACCGGGTCGAAGCCACGGGCGGCCAGCAACCGCTTGGCCGCCGGGGTGACCTCGAGCGCCATGTCCTTATTCGACAGCTGCGTCTCCAGCCGCGCGAGCATGAGGTCCACGATGTGGACGATCTCGTCCTCGGTGAGCTGGTGGAACACGACGATGTCGTCGATGCGGTTGAGGAACTCCGGCCGGAAGTGCTGCTTGAGCTCCTCGTTGACCTTGAGCTTCATCCGCTCGTAGTTGCTCTGGGTGTCGTTCCCGGCCTGGAAGCCGAGGCCGACCGCCTTGGAGATGTCCCGCGTCCCGAGGTTGGTGGTCAGGATCAGGATCGTGTTCTTGAAGTCCACCATCCGGCCCTGGCCGTCGGTCAGCCGGCCGTCCTCCAGCACCTGCAGCAGCGTGTTGAAGACATCGGCGTGCGCCTTCTCGATCTCGTCGAAGAGGACCACCGAGAACGGCTTGCGCCGCACCTTCTCGGTCAGCTGGCCACCCTCGTCGTACCCGACGTAGCCGGGAGGGGCACCGACCAGACGCGACACGGTGAACTTGTCGTGGAACTCGCCCATGTCGATCTGGATGAGCGCGTCGTCCTCGCCGAAGAGGAACTGCGCCAGCGCCTTCGCCAGCTCCGTCTTACCGACACCCGAGGGGCCGGCGAAGATGAAGGAACCACCGGGACGGCGGGGGTCCTTGAGGCCCGCCCGCGTGCGCCGGATGGCCTGGCTGACGCTCTTGATGGCCTCTTCCTGGCCGATGATCCGCTTGTGGAGCTCGTCCTCCATCCGGAGCAGGCGAGTGGTCTCCTCCTCGGTCAGCTTGAAGACCGGGATGCCCGTCCAGTTGGCCAGGACCTCGGCGATCTGCTCGTCGTCGACCTCGGCGACGACGTCCATGTCGCCGGCCTTCCACTGCTTCTCCCGCTCGGACTTCTCGCCGAGCAGCTGCTTCTCCTTGTCGCGGAGGGAAGCGGCCTTCTCGAAGTCCTGGGCGTCGATCGCCGATTCCTTCTCCCGGCGGACGCCGGCGATCCGGTCGTCGAACTCGCGCAGGTCCGGCGGGGCGGTCATCCGCTTGATCCGCATCCGGGCGCCTGCCTCGTCGATCAGGTCGATCGCCTTGTCGGGCAGGAACCGGTCGGAGATGTACCGGTCGGCCAGCGTCGCGGCAGCCACGAGCGCGCTGTCGGTGATGCTGATCCGGTGGTGGGCCTCGTAGCGGTCGCGCAGCCCCTTGAGGATCTCGATGGTGTGCTGCAGCGTCGGCTCGCCCACCTGGATGGGCTGGAAGCGGCGCTCGAGGGCCGCGTCCTTCTCCAGGTGCTTGCGGTACTCGTCGAGCGTGGTCGCACCGATGGTCTGCAGCTCGCCGCGGGCCAGCATCGGCTTGAGGATGCTCGCCGCGTCGATCGCGCCCTCGGCGGCACCGGCCCCGACGAGGGTGTGGATCTCGTCGATGAACAGGATGATGTCGCCGCGGGTGCGGATCTCCTTGAGGACCTTCTTCAGCCGCTCCTCGAAGTCACCGCGGTAGCGCGAGCCGGCGACGAGAGCGCCGAGGTCGAGGGTGTAGAGCTGCTTGTCCTTCAGCGTCTCGGGGACCTCGCCCTTGACGATGGCCTGCGCGAGGCCCTCGACGACGGCGGTCTTGCCGACACCGGGCTCGCCGATGAGGACGGGGTTGTTCTTCGTCCGGCGGGACAGCACCTGCATGACCCGCTCGATCTCCTTGGCCCGCCCGATGACCGGGTCGAGCTTGGAGTCACGCGCGGCCTGGGTGAGGTTGCGGCCGAACTGGTCGAGGACCAGCGAGGTCGACGGCGTGCCCTCGGCGGGGCCACCGGCGGCGGCCGGCTCCTTGCCCTGGTAACCGGACAGCAGCTGGATGACCTGCTGGCGGACGCGGTTGAGGTCGGCGCCGAGCTTCACCAGGACCTGGGCGGCGACGCCCTCGCCCTCGCGGATCAGGCCGAGCAGGATGTGCTCGGTGCCGATGTAGTTGTGGCCGAGCTGCAGCGCCTCGCGCAGCGACAGCTCCAGCACCTTCTTCGCCCGCGGGGTGAAGGGGATGTGCCCGGACGGCGCCTGCTGGCCCTGTCCGATGATCTCCTCCACCTGCTGGCGGACGCCCTCCAGCGAGATGCCGAGGGACTCGAGCGCCTTGGCGGCGACGCCCTCACCCTCGTGGATCAGACCCAGGAGGATGTGCTCGGTGCCGATGTAGTTGTGGTTGAGCATCCGGGCTTCTTCTTGAGCCAGGACGACCACCCGACGGGCTCGGTCGGTGAACCGTTCGAACATCTGCTGTTTCTCCTCTGACCGGCTGGACCTGCTGTGCTCGGTCCCCTGGGGGACGGTGGACACCCGACGTTCGTCGGCGCGCTGGGCACCGGTCGCTCCACTGTAGTTCGCACCACGTCCCCGGCGTCGGCAACCGGTGTGCCGGGACGGCGAGTGGCTCGTCTGGTCCAACTCCCGTCACAGGAGTGGTGTTCCGACCCGGTTACGCCGTCAGCGGACGCCGGCTCCCGGAAAGCACGACGGCCCGGCCCCCACGAAGGGGACCGGGCCGGCCGGCGACGTACTCGGGTGGCCCCATGCAGGGACCGAGGCGGCCCCCTTGCAGGGTCCCGGCACGAGCTTGCGAGTGCTGGGGGGCAAGGGGGTCCTTCTGCTAGTGCGCGGCCTCGAAGGCCTCGACCACGCTGGCCGGGATGCGACCGCGGTCGCTGACCTCGTGGCCGTTCTTGCGCGCCCAGTCGCGGATCGCGCCGGCCTGCTCGCGGTCCATCCGGCCACCGCCTCCGGTGGCGCGGGAACGACCGGCGCCCGAGGCGCGGGTGCCACGGCTGCTCACCTTGCGGGCGGCCGAGACGTACTTGCCGAACACGTCGCGCATCTCCGCGGCGTTCTTCTCGGACAGGTCGATCTCGTACGTCGTCCCGTCGAGGGAGAAGGTGACCGTCTCGTCAGCGGAGATGCTGTCGTCGAGGTCGTCGCTCAGGATCACCTGGACCTTGCGTGCCATTTGTCTACTCACTCCTGTTGCTGCGGGGATCCGGACTGTCGAATTACCTGCCCCGTGTTCCGACAGCGCCATTGCACCACAACGGACAGCAATGCAGCCAATCCCTCGGCAGCACGCGCCCGGGATTCGCCCGGACGGGTGCACTATTGGTTGAGCGGACGCACCAATGGGAAGAGGATCGTCTCGCGAATACCCAGACCGGTGAGCGTCATCATCAGCCGGTCCATGCCCATCCCCATGCCGCCGGTGGGGGGCATGCCGTACTCCAGCGCCTCCAGGAAGTCCTCGTCCAGCGCCATGGCCTCCGGATCACCGGCGGCGGCCAGCCGGGTCTGCGCGCTGAACCGTTCCCGCTGCACGACGGGGTCGACCAGCTCCGAATAGGCGGTGGCCCGTTCCACGCCGGCGATGTACAGGTCCCACTTCTCGGCCACCCCCGGCTGCGATCGGTGCGCCCGGGTCAGCGGCGAGGTGTCCACCGGGTAGTCGATGACGAAGGTGGGGCTCTGCAGCGAGTCCTGCACCAACGCCTCGAACAGCTCCTCGACCACCTTGCCGGGTAGCCAGGCGGGGTCCACGCCCACGTCGTGCCGGTCGGCCAGGGCACGCAGCTGCGCCACCGGGGTGTCCGGGGTGACCTCCGTGCCGACCGCCTCGGACACCGCGGTGTAGAGCGGTACCTGCGGCCACTCCCCCGACAGGTCCAGTTCCGAGCCGTCGTGATGCCGGGCCACGTGGTCACCGAACAGTGCGCTGCAGCACTCCTGGATGAGTTCGCGTGTCACGGTGGCCATTACCTGGTAATCCCAGTAGGCCGCGTACGCCTCGAGCATCGCGAACTCCGGGGAGTGCGAGGAGTCCGCACCCTCGTTGCGGAAGTTGCGGTTGATCTCGAACACCCGGTCCAGCCCGCCGACGATGCACCGCTTCAGGAACAACTCCGGTGCTATTCGGAGGTACAGGTCGAGGTCGAAGGCGTTCATGTGGGTGCGGAAGGGGCGCGCGGCGGCCCCGCCGTGCACCGTCTGGAGCATCGGGGTCTCGACTTCCAGGAAACGGCGGGTGGTCAGCCCGGACCGCAGGGTGCTCATGACCGCGGCACGCTGGTGCACGGTGCGGCGGGCCTCGTCGCGGACGATCAGGTCGACGTAACGGCGCCGGACCCGCAGCTCCTCGCTCATCGGCTTGTGCGCCACCGGCAGCGGCCGCAGCGCCTTCGCCGCCAACTGCCAGGAGTCGGCGAACACCGACAGCTCCCCCCGGCGGGAGGTGCCGACCTCACCGGTGACCAGCACGTGGTCACCGAGGTCGACGTCGGACTTCCAGGCCGCCAGGGCCTCCTCCCCGACCCGGTCGCGGGAGAGCATCACCTGGAGCTCGGTGCCGTTCTCCCGCAGCGTCGCGAAGCACAGCTTGCCGGTGTTGCGGGAGAAGATCACCCGGCCGGTGACACCCACCTGGTCACCGGTCATCGTGTCGGGCTCGAGGTCGGGATGGGCGTCGCGCACCTCGGCCAGCGCCGTCGTCCGGGCCACCGAGACCGGGTAGGGGTCGACGCCGGCCTCGCGCAGCCGGTCGAGCTTGGCCCGCCGGACCCGCAGCTGCTCGGGGAGTTCGTCGTCCGTCTGTCCGTCCTGGCCCGGCGCTACCTCGATCACCCGCAGGAGCCTACGGGCCGGTCGGACGACGTCCGCCGGGCTGCCCGGCCGTGCCGGCATGGGTGCTGGCCTGGTGCCGGGCGAAGGCCAGCCGCAACCCGTGGACGGTGAGGTCGGGGTCACGCTCGGCGATGGTGCGGCAGCTGTCGACCACCAGCCGGTGCAGGCCGCCGGTGGCAACCACGAGCGGCGGGGTGCCGAACTGGGCGACCAGCTCCTCGGCGATCCGGCCCACCAGACCGTCGACGAGGCCGGCGAAGCCGAGCACGAGGCCGGATTGGAGCGCCGCGACCGTGTTCTTCCCGATCGCCTGCGCCGGCACCGTCAACTCGACCGAGCGCAGCTGGGCGGCGCGGGTGGCCAGCGCGTCCAGGCTCACCTCCACGCCGGGTGCCAGCGCGCCGCCGAGGAACTGGCCGGCGGGGCCCACCGCATCGACGTTCGTGGACGTGCCGAAGTCGACGACGACCACCGCCCGGGAGCTGCCGTCCGGTGCCCGGCCGTGGCGCTCGTGCGCGGCCAGGGCGGTGACCACCCGGTCGGCGCCCACCTCCCGCGGGTTGTCCACGTGCAGCGGGACGCCGGTGCGCACTCCCGGGCCGATCAGGGTCACCGGGACGGCGAGGCGGTCGAGCAGCTGGCGCAGCGCGGGAAGCAGCGCCGGCACGGTGGAGCAGGCGCTGACCCCGGTGACATCGGTGTCGTGCAGCAGCCCGCGCCACAGCAGCTGCAGCTCGTCGGTGGTGGCCCGGGAGTGGGTGGTCACCCGCCAGCAGTCGACCCGGCGGTCGCCGTCGAAGGTGGCCAGGACGGTCTGGCTGTTGCCGACGTCCACGGTGAGCAGCACGGTCAGCCCCCGGTCCGCAGGTCCAGCGCGAGATCCAGGATCGGCGCCGAGTGGGTGAGCGCCCCCACCGACAGGTAGTCCACGCCGGTCTCGGCCACCGCCCGGGCGACCCCGAGGGTGAGCCCGCCGGTGGCCTCGATCTGCACCTCGTCCCCGACCTCGGCCACGACCGCGCGCAGCTGGCCGGGGGTCATGTTGTCGCAGAGCAGGAAGTCGGCACCGGCATCGACGGCCTCGCGGGCCTGCCCGACCTCGTCCACCTCGACCTGGATGGCGACGTGGGATGCCCGGTCCCGGACCAGCGCCACCGCCGCGGCCACCGACCCGGCCGCGGCGACGTGGTTGTCCTTGACCATGGCCACGTCGTAGAGGCCCATCCGCTTGTTGGCGCCGCCGCCGCAGCGCACCGCGTACTTCTCCAGCGGCCGCAGCCCCGGCGTGGTCTTGCGGGTGTCCAGGACGACGGCGCCGGTTCCGGCCACGGCGTCCGTCCAGGCGCGGGTGGCGGTGGCGATGCCGCTGGCCCGGCTGGCGATGTTGAGGGCGCTGCGCTCGGCCGCCAGCACGGCGCGGACCGGGCCGGTGACGGTCAGCAGCACGTCCCCGCGGGCAACCCGGTCGCCGTCGGCGGCCCGGGCGGTGAGGGCGGCGCCGGGCGCCAGCCGGGCGATCACCCGGGCGGCCAGCGGCAGCCCGGCGACGACGCCGGGTGCACGCGCCACCAGGTCCGCGGTACCCACCTGGCCGGCGGGCACGGTGGCCGCGCTGGTCACGTCCAGGTCCGCCGCTGCGGCCGGGTCGGCCGGCAGCGGGGCGCCACCGGTCAGGTCCTCGGCGAGGGTGCGCTCGACCAGCCCGGTCACCCAGGACTCGGTCAGCCCGGTACCGGCGAGGTCCAGTGCGGTCCGCTCGCTGCGCCGCTCGCTCACCACGTCATGCCTCGCTCCGCTCGGGCGTTCGTTCCGCTCCTCGCTCGCTGGCGCTCGCTGCGATGCTCGCTCACCACGTCATGCCTCGCTCCGCTCGGGCGTTCGTTCCGCTCCTCGCTCGCTGGCGCTCGCTGCGATGCTCGCTCACCACGTCATGCCTCGCTCCGCTCGGGCGTTCGTTCCGCTCCTCGCTCGCTGGCGCTCGCTGCGATGCTCGCTCACCAGCCCACCGCCACGGGCGTCCCGGCGGTGCGGCGGGACAGCTGGACGTGGCCGGCGTCGTCGAACCGGACGTCCAGGTGCACCCGCCAGCCGTCCTCGGCGTCGGGATGGTCCTCCCGCCAGTGGCAGCCGCGGGTCTCCTCGCGCGCCGCGGCGGCCGCGGTGAGCGCGGTCGCCACGGTGAGCAGGTCGGTGGCCTCCCAGCTGTCCACCCCCGGCCGGACGTCGTCGCCGCGGGCGGCGAGCCCGGCCAGCCGGTCGGCGGCCTCGGCCAGCCCGGCCCCGCTGCGCAGCGCGCCGACCCGGCTGGACATCGTGGCGGTGAGCTCGGCGCGGACCGCGGGGTCGAGCAGGCCGCCGGGGACCGCCGGGGCCGGTTCGGCGGCGGCCGGGACCGGCAGGTCGCGGGCCAGCGCCGCGCCGATCCGGCCGGCGAACACCAGCCCCTCCAGCAGCGAGTTCGAGGCCAACCGGTTCGCGCCGTGCACCCCGGTGCAGGCGACCTCGCCGCAGGCGTACAGCCCGGCGACGGTGGTGCGGCCGGTGAGGTCGGTGGCCAGCCCACCGGAGGCGTAGTGGGCGGCGGGGGTGACCGGCACCAGGTCGGTGGCGAGGTCGATGCCGACCTGCCGGCAGCTGGCGGCGATGGTCGGGAACCGCTCGGCCACCCCGGGCACGTCCCGGGCGTCGAGCCACACGTGGTCGACGCCGTCCCGCAGTTGCACGCGGGTGATCGCCTTGGCCACGACGTCGCGGGGGGCGAGCTCGGCCAGCTCGTGCACCCCGGTCAGGAACCGCACGCCGGCGCCGTCGCGGAGCACCGCGCCCTCGCCGCGCAGCGCCTCGGAGACCAGCGGCTGCTGCCCGCGGGCCCCGGGGCCGACGTGGAGCGCGGTCGGGTGGAACTGGACGAACTCCAGGTCGGTGGCGACCGCCCCGGCCCGCAGGCCCAGGGCCACGCCGTCGCCGGTGGAGACCGCCGGGTTCGTCGTCGCCGCGTACACCTGGCCCATCCCACCGGTGGCCAGCACGACCGCCCGGGCCCGGACGGCGCCCACGCCGTCGGCGGAGCCCTCCCCGAGCACGTGCAGGGTGACCCCGGCGGCGCGGCCGGTCGCATCGGTGAGCAGGTCGAGCACCATGGCGTGCTCGACCAGGGTGATGCCGGGGTCGGCCGCGACCGCCTCGGTCAGCGCCCGCTGCACCTCCACGCCGGTGGCGTCGCCGCCGGCGTGCACGATGCGGTCGGTGGAATGCCCGCCCTCGCGGGTGAGCAGCAGCCGGCCGGCGCCGTCGCGGTCGAAGGCGGCCCCCCAGCTGATCAGCTGGTGCCGCCGCTCGGGCCCCTCGGTGACCAGGGCGAGGACCGCCGCGCGGTCGCAGAGGCCGACACCGGCGACCTCGGTGTCCCGGGCGTGCGCGGCGGGGGTGTCGTTCGCACCGAG
The DNA here is from genome assembly GCA_019779905.1 of Modestobacter lapidis. Classification (GTDB taxonomy): domain Bacteria; phylum Actinomycetota; class Actinomycetes; order Mycobacteriales; family Geodermatophilaceae; genus Modestobacter; species Modestobacter lapidis. The sequence goes on from JABAKE010000004.1 coordinate 80,048, forward strand.
CACCGCGGCGATGCCGCCCTGCGCCCACCGGGTCGAGCCGTCGTCCACCTGCACCTTGGTGACGACGGCGACGGTGAGCCCGGCCGCCCGCGCGTGCAGCGCGACGCAGAGCCCGGCCACGCCGGAGCCCACCACGCAGACGTCGGCGGAGAGCTCCCAGCCGGGAGGCGCGGCCCGCAGCCGCACCGGCAGCCCGGTCGACCGGGCCGCCGTGCGGGTGGTCACCGGGGCGCGACCACGTCGCCGCGCAGCTGCCCGAGGACGCCGGGAGACGGCGCCGCGGGGTCGGCGCCCAGCTCGACGATGCGGTTGCCGCCGTCGACGTGCACGACCTTGGGGAGGTAGGACTTCGCCTCGGTCTCGTCCATCAGCCCGTAGCTGATCAGGATCACCAGGTCGCCGGGGTGCACCAGGTGCGCGGCCGCGCCGTTGATGCCGATCACCCCGCTGCCCCGCTCCCCGGGGATCACGTAGGTCTCCAGCCGGGCGCCGTTGGTGACGTCGACGATGGCGACCTGCTCACCGGGCAGCAGGTCCGCGGCGTCGAGCAGGTCCTCGTCGATGGTCACCGACCCGACGTAGTGCAGGTCGGCCTGGGTGACCGTCGCCCGGTGGATCTTGGACTTCAGCATGGTGCGCATCATCGGGGTCCTCCGGGCTTCGGGTCGTGCAGGGTCACGGCGAGGTTGTCGATCAGCCGGGTGCTGCCGGCGCGGGCGGCGACGAGCAGCCGGGCCGGTCCGGCGGCCGGGGCCGGCCCGAGGTCGGGGTCGGTGAGCTCGAGGTAGTCGGGCACCAGGCCGGGAACGCCGGCCAGCACCTGACCTGCGGCGTCGAGGACCGCAGCCGCGCCGCGGGGCCCGGCCGCCGCCCCGGCCCGCAGCGCGGCCGAGATCGCCGCGGCCGCCGATCGCTGCTCGGCGCTGAGGTAACGGTTGCGCGAGGACAGCGCCATCCCGTCGTCCTCCCGGACGGTCGGGACGCCGGCCACCTCCACCCCCAGCGCCAGCTCGCGGGACATCGCCCGGATCAGCGTCAGCTGCTGGTAGTCCTTCTCCCCGAACACCGCGACGTCCGGCCGGATCAGGCCGAACAGCTTGGCCACGACCGTGAGGACGCCGGCGAAGTGACCGGGCCGCACCGCCCCCTCGAGCACCGCGCCGAGCGGACCGGGCTGGACGGTGACGCCGAGCGAGCCGGGCGGGTAGACGTCGTCGACGGCCGGATGGAAGACCAGGTCGGCGCCCTCCTCGGCGAGTGCGGCGAGATCGGCGTCCCAGGTGCGCGGATAGCGGTCGAAGTCCTCCCCCGGACCGAACTGGGTGGGGTTGACGAACACCGAGACGACCACGCTGCCGCCGCGCGCACGGGCGGCGCGCACGAGCGCCCGGTGCCCCTCGTGCAGGGCGCCCATGGTGGGAACCAGCACCACCGGGCCGGGCAGCTCGGCGCGCAACCGGGCCAGCTCGGCCGGAGTGCCGGCCACGGCGGGCCGCCGCAGGATGCCCGTCGTCGTCGGGTTCACCGGGGCACGTCCGCGGCGGCCTGCAGCAGGTCCAGCAACGGCGACCCCTCGAGGGGCCGCAGCCGGCCGGCGGCCAGCGCGCGCTCGGTGGTGCGCTGGGCCATCGCCACGTAGGCCGGGACAGCGGCCGGTGCCCGTTCGGACAGCGTGTCCAGGTGGTCGCGGACGGTGCCGACGTCACCGCGGCTCACCGGCCCGGTCAGCGCCCGGTCACCCTGCCGCAGCCCGTTCTCCAGCGCTGCATTCAGCAGCGGGCCGAGCACCCGCCCGGGGGCGCCCACGCCCGCCGCGCGCAGCAGGTCGGCGGCCTCGGCGACCAGGGTGACCAGGTGGTTCGCGCCGGTGACCAGGGCCGCGTGGTAGAGCCGACGGTCGGCCTCGTCCACACAGAACGGCTCGCCGCCCATCTCGAGCACCAGGGCCTCGGCGACCACCCGGTGCTCCGGGCGGCTGGTCACGCCGAAGGGGGCGGCGGCCAGCCGGGCGACGTCGTCCGGAGCGCCGGTGAACGTCATCGCCGGGTGCAGTGCCAGACCCAGCACGCCCGCCCGCTCCGCGGGCGCGAGCACCGCCAGCCCGTGGGCGCCGGAGGTGTGGAACACCAGCTGACCGCGACGCCAGGTGCCGGTCTCGGCCAGGCCGGCGACCAGGCCGGGCAGGGTGTCGTCCGGAACCGCCAGCAACACCAGGTCGCTGGCCGCGACGACGTCGTCGGCAGGGAGCAGGGGAACGCCGGGCAGCAGCCGGGCGGCGCGCTCCGCGGAGGCGGCCGACAGGCCGGCCGCGGCGACCACGTCGTGCCCCGCGGCGGCGAGGGCGGCCCCCAGGACGGCGCCGACCCGGCCGGCGCCGATCACCCCGACCCGGAGCCGGGCGGGGGCATCGGCGGCCGGGGGCAGCCCGGCGGCGGGCAACGCAGCAGGTGGGGTCGCGGCGGCAGGTGGGGTCGCACGCGGTGACGCGCGCAGCGGACCAGCAGACATCCCGGTGCACCTCTCGTTCCAGTCCCTGGCGGGTACCGGACTCGGGTCGCGCCCACGTCGTCGTGGACCGCGGTCGAAGGCCGTGCGGTTCGTGCCGTGGCGTCCCGCCCGCTGCGACCACCCGGCGATCCGGGTGTGCCACGCAGGAGGCGCGCCACACGCGAGTCTGTAACCCGCCGCGGGCGGCCGCAATGCCCGGGGGTGTGGACTGGCTCACCGCCGGCGCAGCGGGGCGCGCCGGTTACCTTGTGCCCGCCGGCACCGCGGCCGGCCGGTCGGGAGGAGCACGGTGGACACGTTCGAGGGACGGACCGCACTGGTCACCGGCGCGAGCCGGGGCATCGGGCTGGCCATCGCGTCCAGCCTGGTCCAGCGGGGCGCCCGGGTCGTGGTCACCGCCCGCAGGGCGGACGCCCTCGCCGAGGCCGTCGAGTCGCTCGGCGGGCCGGAGAAGGCCGTCGCCGTCGCCGGCAACGCCGCTGACCCCGAGCACCGCGCCGAGGCGGTGCGCACCGCCATCGGAACCTTCGGCAGCCTGGACGTGCTGGTCGGCAACGTGGGCATCAACCCGGTGTTCGGTCCGCTGATGGACACCCCGCTGGACGCCGTCCGCAAGATCCTGGACACCAACGTGGTCGCCAGCCTGGGGCTGGTCCAGGAGGCATGGCGGGCCTGGATGTCCGAGCACGGCGGGTCGGTGCTGATCGTCGCGTCCGTGGCGGGTCTGAAGTCGAGCGAGGGCATCGCCGCCTACGGCATCAGCAAGGCCGCGCTGATCAACCTCACCACCCAGCTCGCCGTCGAGCTCGGCCCCACGGTCCGGGTCAACGCCGTGGCCCCGGCCGTGGTGAAGACCCGGTTCGCCGAGGCGCTGTTCACCGGGCGCGAGGACCAGGTCTCGCGGCAGTACCCGGCCGGCCGGCTCGGCGTGCCCGAGGACATCGGCGAGGCGGCGGCCTACCTGCTCGGCGACGGCGCGGGCTGGGTCACCGGCCAGACGCTGACCCTCGACGGCGGCGCGCTGTCCCGCGGCCCGATCTAGCGGCCCCTCTGCAGGGACCCGCCCGAGCCTGCGAGGGGCGGGGGGCAGAGGAGTCCTTCTACTCGTCCTTCCGCACGCCACGCTCCGCGCGCCGCGGGCCTTCGGGGACGAGGCCGCGGGGGCGAAGGGTCTTCATCCCCGGCCGAGCACCCGCGCCAGGACGTCGTCCGGCGGCTGCGGGTCGTCCTCGTCCCGGTAGCGCCGCCGGCGCCGTCCGGGAGCCGGACGCACACCGCTCCCGGCGAGGATCTGCTCCAGCCTGGCCGGCCCGCCCGCCGGCGCGGCAGCGGAGGGCACCGGCGGGGCGGCCGGCACCTCGGCGGCCGGTGGTGGAGCCGGGGCGTCGCGGCCGCCGGCTCCTCCGTGCGCGGCGACCCGGGTCGAGCCGATCGGCAGCCGGTCGTCGTCCGGTTCGGCCGCCCGGCGGTGCCGGTGCGGCGCGGCGGCGTCGCCGGTGGCCGGTACCGGGTCCAGCCCGACCCGGTACCGGCCGCGCGGCGCCGGCGTCGGGCGCTCGGGCGACTCGGGCGACTCGGGCGACTCGGGCGACTCGGGCGACTCGGGCGGCTCGGGCGACTCGGGCGACTCCGGCGAACCGGGCGGCTCCGGCGGCTCGGGGCTCGACTCCTCCCGGGGCCTCCGCCGCGGGAGTTCCACGGGCAGCGCGGCCGACGGCTCCGCCGGCTGCGTCAGCTCGTCCAGGACCGACCGGCCGGTTCCCGGGGCGGCGGTGACCGGCCCCCCGGCGGGGACGGCCGCGACCGGCGGGGTGGGCGTGGCAAGGCCCCGGCCACGGACCGGCTCCCGGCCCGCCGGCCACCGTTCAATCGTGGCGTGCTGCTCCCACGAGGCGCTGCGGAGCCCGTCGCCGGCGCCGTCCAGCGTGCGGCCGTCGTCACCGGGCCGCTCGGCCGGCAGCCGGACCGCCTGGGCCCGCATGACCATGCGCTCGATCAGCAGCTCACCGGACAGCTGCTCGGTCAGCTCGCCGCGCAGCCGGCCGAGGTCGGCGCGCAGCTCCCCGAGGGCCGCGAGGTCGTTGCGCAGCCCGGACAGGCCGGCGAGGTCGGCGCGCAGCGCGGCCAGCTCGCGGCGCATGCCGTCCTCGGCCTCGCGCCGCAGCCGCTTCTCGAGGTCCAGCTCGAAGACCTTGCGGGCGGCGACCTCCCGATCGAGCTCGCGGTCGTAGGCGTGCCGCAGCTCGGCTTCCCGGCTCTGCGCAGCGAGCTGGTCGGCCCGCCGCCCGCCGGCGAGGAAGGCCGCCACGAGGAAGGCCCAGCAGGTGGCCAGCAGTGCCACCCGCAGGTGGACGGCGTCGTCGGTGAAGAACACCGCCACGGTGCCGGCCAGCGCCAGCAGGAGCCCGGCGACCAGGCCGACGGTGCGGAGCGGGCCACGGCGGGCGGGCGGCTCGACGCGCCGGGCCGCGGCGCCGGTGAGGTGGTCGGGGGTGCTGTCGTCCCGACGACCTGCCATGCCAGCAGGGTACGGGCGGCGGCTCCCGATGCCGGTCATCTCCGGGCCCGTGCGCGCCGGGATCTTCCGCTCGGCCGGTGTGCTCGGGGATCATCCGGGCCCGCACGGGGCGGTTCCGGCGCCGGAGCCATCCGATGGCGCACGACGGGATGTGTTTCGATGGCAGACCACATGCTCTCGATCAGCCCGGACACCACCGGCCGGATGTCCCCGGAACCGCGAGTCGATCGAGGAGAGCCGGTGCCCACACCCTTCTCCGCAGGGGCAGCGGGCTCTCGGGCCGGCGCGAGGACCAGCGGCGCGACGGCCCAGGGAGGACCCCGATGATCCGGTTCGACGCGGTGTCGAAGGAGTACCCCGGCGGAACCGTCGCGGTCGACGAGCTGAGCCTCACGGCCCCGTCGGGCACGATCACCGTGCTGGTCGGACCGTCCGGCTGTGGCAAGACCACCAGCCTGCGGATGGTCAACCGGATGATCGAGCCGACGTCGGGCACGATCACGATCGACGACCGCGACATCACCTCCGTGTCCGCCACCGAGCTGCGTCGGGGCATCGGGTACGTGATCCAGCACGCCGGCCTGTTCCCGCACCGCACGGTCGTCGACAACGTGGCGACCGTCCCGATGCTCACCGGCACCGGTCGGCGGCAGGCACGCAGCCGGGCGGTCGAGCTGCTGGAGCGGGTCGGACTGCCGGCAGCCTTCGCCGACCGGTACCCCGCCCAGCTGTCCGGCGGGCAGCAGCAGCGGGTGGGGGTGGCCCGGGCGCTGGCCGCCGACCCGCCGGTCATGCTGATGGACGAGCCCTTCAGCGCCGTCGACCCGGTGGTCCGCGACCAACTGCAGCAGGAGTTCCTGCGGCTGCAGCAGGAGCTGGGCAAGACCATCGTGTTCGTCACCCACGACATCGACGAGGCGATCCGGCTCGGCGACACCATCGCGGTGCTGGCCGTCGGCGGCCGGCTGGCCCAGGTCGCGACCCCCGCCGCCCTGCTGGCCACCCCCGCGGACCCCTTCGTGGCCGGTTTCGTCGGCCGCGACCGCGGTTACCGGGCCCTGGCCTTCATGTCCGCCGAGGTGGCCCTGGCAGCCGAGCCCGCCGTGGCCCTCGGCTCGCCCCTGGCCCGGGCGCGCGACGTCGCCGTCGACGACTGGGTACTCGTGGTCGACGAGAACGACCGGCCGCAGGGCTGGCTGCACCTCCCCGCCCATCCCGCGGGCGGCCCCGGGCCGGCACCCGGCGAGGTCGGCCCCGCGCTGCTCAACCTCGGCGGCACGCTGGCCCCGGTCGGCGGAACCCTGCGGGAGGCGCTGGACGCCGCCCTGTCCTCCCCGAGCGGACGGGGCATCGTCGTCGACGACGCCGGCCGGCTCGTCGGCTCGGTCAGCGCCGCGACCGTTCTCGACCACGTCCACGACACCGCCGCGGACACCCCCGCGAGGGGCGGGGCATGACCTCGGCGGCCGGCTCGGCGCCCTGGGACCTGTTCGGCTACTTCGCCGACCACCGCGAACAGGTACTGGAGCTGCTCTGGTCGCACACCTGGCTCTCGGTCCTGCCGGTGGTCGTCGGGCTGCTGGTGGCGCTCCCGATCGGCTGGCTCGCCCGCCGGTACCGGTGGGCGTACCCGCCGATCGTGTCGGTGACCGGCCTGCTGTACACGATCCCGTCGCTGGCGCTCTTCGTGATCATGCCCACGCTGCTGGGCACCCAGATCCTCGACCCGCTCAACGTGGTCGCCGCGCTGACCGTCTACACCGTCGCGCTGCTGGTGCGGGTGGTCGCCGACGGCCTGGCCGCCGTTCCCGAGGACGTCCTGCAGGCGGCCACCGCGATGGGCCTCACCCGCCTCCAGTTGCTGCGGATGGTGCAGCTCCCGCTGGCCGTCCCGGTGATCGCCGCGGGCCTGCGGGTGGCCACCGTGGCCAACGTCAGCCTGGTCGCGATCGCGGCGACCATCGGGATCCCCCAGCTCGGGCAGCTGTTCATCACCGGGTTCCAGCTGTCGGTGAGCGGGCCCTACTACCCGCCGATCGTGCTGGGCATCGTGCTCTGCGTCGCGCTGGCGCTGCTGCTCGACCGGTTGATCGTCCTGAGCGCCCGACTGCTCACCCCCTGGCAGCGGGTGGTGACTGCTCGATGAACGAGGTGCTCGTCTGGCTCAACGACCCGCAGAACTGGACCGGCACCCGGTCCACGCCCGGTATCGGCGACCAGGTCGCCGCTCACCTGGCGTACACCGCGGTCGCCCTGCTGATCGCCGGGGGAATCGCCTTTCCGCTGGGGCTCGTCCTCGGCCACACCGGCCGGGCGTCGTGGCTGGTCTCGGTGGCCAACGGGCTGCGGTCGCTGCCGACGGTCGGCCTGCTCATCCTGCTCTACGTCATGGTGTCGCCGCTGGTCAGCGGCCGTGGGGACGCCGTCTACCTCGTGCCGACCGAGATCGCCCTGGTCGTGCTGGCCCTGCCGGCGATCCTGGCCAACACCTACGCCGGCGTGCGGAACGTGTCGCCGGCCGTCCGCGACGCGGCGTTCGGCATGGGGATGACCGGGCGGCAGGTGCTGTTCCGGGTGGAGCTGCCCAACGCGCTGCCGCTGGTGTTCTCCGGCGTCCGCAGCGCAGCACTGCAGGTCATCGCCACCGCGACGATCGCTGCCTACGTCGGTCTCGACGGGCTGGGACGCTACGTCTACGACGGGCTGGCCAGCCGGCAGTTCGGCGAGATGGCCGGTGGCGCGGTCCTGGTCGCCGTCCTGGCCCTGCTCGTCGACCTGCTGCTCGCGCTCGTCCAGCGGGTCACCGTCTCGCGGGGGGTGTCCGGCAGGTTCTCCCGGCGGGCCGCCGGAGGGGACGGCCGTACCGCGAGGATCACCGAGCTCGCCGCCGCCGATCCGGACGACCTGTCGCCGGCGGCGGGCGACCCGGCGGCAACGGACCCGGTGCCCGTTCCGGAAGGTTCCGGCGGGCGTTCCACGGGATGACCCGTCCCTGTCTGTGCACGGGCGGCGACCGCCGCCCGTTACCCGGTGACCCGGCGCGAGCGCCGCGGCTGACCCCAGGAGAGAAGCAATGAACCGCAGGATCGCCATGGCGCTGACCGGCGCGACAGTCCTGCTCACGGCGCTGACCGCGTGCGGCGAGTCGGGCAGCAGCAGCGCCGGTGGGAGCGAGACCGGGTCCGACGGGGGCGCGGAGACGATCGCCTCCGGCATGGTCCTCGGCGGACCCCCGGAGTTCGAGAACCGGCCCGACGGGATCCCCGGCCTGGAGGAGGTCTACGGCGTCACCTTCGGCGAGTTCCGCAGCCTCGACGCCGGCGGCCCGCTGACCATCAACGCCCTGAAGAACGGGCAGATCGACGCGGCCGACATCTTCACCACCGACCCGAACATCGCGGCCAACGACTGGGTCGTGCTCGAGGACCCGGAGAACCTGTTCGCGGCGCAGAACGTGCTGCCGCTCATCAACACCGAGAAGGTCACCGACGGGGTCACGGCCGTGCTCGACGCGGTGTCCGCGGAGCTCACCACCGAGGACCTCCTCGCGCTCAACGAGCAGGTGATCATCGACCGGCAGGACCCGGCCGCGGTCGCCGGGCAGTGGCTGGCGGAGCAGGGGCTGGACGCGACCGGCACCCAGGCCGCCGGGGTGGACCTCACCATCGGGTCGGCGAACTTCCCGGAGAACATCATCCTGGCCAACATCTACGCCCAGGCGCTGCAGGCCCAGGGTGCGACGGTCGACACCCAGCTGAACATCGGCAGCCGGGAGGTCTACATGCCCGGGCTGCAGGACGGTTCGATCGACCTGATCCCGGAGTACAGCGGCGTGCTCCTGGAGTACTTCGACCCCGAGGCGACCGCGGTCAGTTCCGAGGACGTCTACGCCGCGCTGCCCGAGGCCCTGCCGAGCGGCCTGACCGTCCTGGAGCAGTCGGCGGCCGAGGACAAGGACGCGATCGTGGTGACCCGGGAGACCGCGGAGGAGTACGGCCTGACCTCGATCGCCGACCTGGCCGAGCAGCCCTGACCCACCCCGGACGACGCCGGCGCCGGGTGGGCACCGCCCCACCCGGCCCCGGGGCCCGGCGCCACGAATCCCCCGCGGAGGCGTGCTCAGGCGTGGGCGGCGCCGGCCGGTTCGTCCCGGTCCGGCGGGATCCGGCACTCGTGCTCGAGCCACAGCGCGGCGGCGACCAGGGCGAGTGACAGCAGCACGCCGATGACGCCGGTGGTGGTGTCGCCGCCGGCCGCGGCGAGCCGGCCCAGCGCCGGAACGGTGTACAGCAGCAGCCCCGCCCAGCAGCCGGCGAACACCGCCCCCACGTAGGCGCTGGCCTGGGCCAGCACGGCGAGCCGGGCGACCAGCAACGGCTCCACCGGACGGGCGGCGGCCGCGGGCGACGGGCGACCGGGCCGGGGACGGCGGTCCCGCTCGGCGGCGAGCCGGGCCCGCAGGGTACGGGCACCCAGGGCCTCCGCGACGGCGAGCACACCCACCGGCACCGGCAGCCACCACTGCAGCGGTGGCAGGATCCCGTAGCTCGCGCGCACCACCAGCCACGAGCCGAGGGCCAGCCCGGCGACGACCACCAGGAGGTCGCGGCGGCGTACGGGTCTCACGCCGGCTGTTCCCACCGCACGACGCCGGCGATGTCGTCGGCGGGGAGCGCCTGCACCAGGTCGGCCACCGGTCCGTACCCGGGCAGCTCCGCGCCGGGGTCGAGGGTCAGCCAGGGCACCAGCACGAATGCCCGCTCCGCGGCCCGCGGGTGCGGCAGGGTGAGCTCGGGGTCGGCGGAGAGCACCGGCGTGCCGTCGTCCCCGGTCACGGTGATGACGTCGACGTCGAGGGTCCGCGGGCCGAACCGGACGTCGCGGGTGCGGCCGGCGGCCTGCTCCAGCTCGTGGGCGAGGGCCAGCCAGCCGGCGGCGTCCCGGTCGCCCCGGACGACGGCGATCGCGTTCAGGTACGGCGGCTGCTCGACCGGACCCCAGGGCGGGGTCTCGTAGAGCATCGAGCGGGCCACCAGCCCGTGCTCCCCGAGCGCGACCAGGGCGCCGCGCACGGTGCCGGACCGGTCGCCCAGGTTGCCGCCGAGGGAGAGCACCGCGCGGGTCACCGGTGCTCCTCGCCGGCGCCCGGCTGCTGGCGCCGGATGGCGACCGTGACGTCGTCGGCGGGGACCCCCAGGTCGGCGTCGGGCTTGTGCACGGTGATCTCGACCGCCTGCACCGGCTGGTAGGCCAGGCACGCATCGGCCAGCCGCTGCGCGAGGGTCTCGATCAGGTCGACGGGCTCGCCGGTGAGCAGCGCGTGCAGCTGCTGGGAGAGCTCTGCGTAGTTGACCGTCAGGGTGAGGTCGTCGGCGGCGGCGGCCGGGGCGGTGTCGAGCTCGAGCACCGCGTCGACGCGGAAGGTCTGGCCGCGCTCGCGCTCGACGTCGTACACCCCGTGGTGGCCGTGGCCGGTGAGGCCGGAGACGGTGATCCGGTCGGGCGTGGCCCGGTCCAGCGGCTCCCCCCGAGCCTGCGAGGGGTGCGGGGGACGGGGTCCTTGCTCAGGCACGGAGCCCACTGTGCCCGACGGGCGCCCCACCGCGTGCAGCGCGCACCGCGGCGACGGTGCGCACGGCGTCGGCGGACGCGCCCGCGTCGTGCACCCGCACGCCCCAGGCGCCGGCCCCCGCAGCCAGCACGGTGCTGGCCAGGGTGGCGGCGTCCCGCCCCTCGGCGGGGCGGACGGCGCCCTCGGCGTCGGCCAGCAGCCGGCCGAGGAAGGTCTTGCGGGAGGCGCCCACCAGCACCGGCAGGCCCAGGCCGACCAGCCGGTCCAGCCCGGCGAGCAGGGCCCAGTTGTGCTCCGCGCGTTTGGCGAAGCCGAGCCCCGGGTCGAGCACCAGTTGCTCGGGCGCGACTCCTGCGGCCACCACGTCCTCGACCCGCGCGGTCAGCTCGGCGGAGACCTCGGTGACCACGTCGCCGTACCGCGCCGCGGCGTACATCTCGCGGCTATGCCCCCGCCAGTGCATCAGCACCCACGGAACGCCGGTGTCGGCCACCAACCGGGCCATCCCGGCGTCGGCGAGCCCGCCGCTGACGTCGTTGACCAGTTCAGCGCCGGCCGCCAGCGCGGCCGCGGCGACCTCGGCCCGGGTGGTGTCCACGCTGATCCGCACCCCCGCGGCGACGAGCTCGGCGACCACCGGGATCACCCGGCGGCACTCCTCGGCGGCGTCCACCCGATCGGCGCCGGGACGGGTGGACTCCCCGCCGACGTCGACGTAGTCGGCCCCGGCGGCGTGCATCGCCAGCCCGTGGGCCACCGCCGAGGCGGTGTCGGCGAAGCAACCGCCGTCGGAGAAGGAGTCGGGCGTGACGTTCAGGACACCCATCACCACGCAGCGCCCCGGCCGGATCAGCTCGGGCGCCGTCCGGCTGCTCACCTGCCCAGGACCAGGCTCATCGCCTCGGCGCGGGTGGCCGCGTTCTCCCGGAAGATCCCGCGCACGGCCGAGGTGACCGTCCGGGAACCGGGCTTGCGGATGCCGCGCATCGCCATGCACAGGTGCTCGGCCTCGATGACGACGAGAACCCCCCGCGGCTTGAGCCCCTCCACCATCGCGTCGGCGATCTGCCGGGTCATCCGTTCCTGGACCTGCGGGCGGCGGGCGTAGAGGTCGACCAGCCGGGCCAGCTTCGACAGCCCGGTGACCCGGCCGTCCTCCCCCGGGATGTACCCGAGGTGGGCGACTCCGTGGAAGGGCACCAGGTGGTGCTCGCAGGTCGAGTACATCGGGATGTCCCTGACCAGCACCAGCTCGTCGTGGTCCTCCTCGAAGGTGGTGGCGAGCACCGCGAGGGGGTCGACGTGCAGCCCACCGAACGTCTCGGCGTAGGCCCGGGCCACCCGGGCCGGGGTGTCCTGCAGCCCGGGCCGGTCGGGGTCTTCCCCCACCGCGATCAGCAGCTCGCGGATCGCGGCCTCGGCCCGGTCCCGGTCGATCGGGGAGACGACCGGGACAGCGCCGTCCGTGCTGGTCACTGGGCCGGGGCGCCGACGTCGCCGACGGGCGTCTGGTCGCCCAGCACGTGCCCGTTGCCGGCCCGCTCGGCCGGGGTGAGCACCGGCGGCTGGTCGGACGGCGTGCGCTTGCCGAAACCGTTGTAGGGAGCCAGCGACGGCCGCTTTCCCACGCCGCCGGCGATCCGCGCGATGTCGTCCTTGGAGAGCGTCTCCTTCTCGATCAGCTCCAGCACCAGCGCGTCCAGGACGTGCCGGTACTCGACCAGGATCTCCCAGGCCTCGTCGTGCGCGGCCTCGATCAGCGCCCGGACCTCACCGTCGATGTCGGCGGCCACGGCCTCGGAGTAGTCGGGCCGGGAGCCCATGTCACGGCCCAGGAACGGTTCGGAGTCGGTGCTGCCGTACTTGACCGCACCGAGCTTGGCGCTCATGCCGTACTGCGTGACCATCGCGCGGGCCATGCTGGTGGCCTTCTCGATGTCGTTGCCCGCACCCGTCGTCGGCTCGTGGAACACCAGTTCCTCGGCCGCGCGACCGCCCAGCGCGTAGGCCAGGGTGTCGATCATCTCCGAGCGGGTCTGGGTGTACTTGTCCTCGGTCGGCAGCACGAGGGTGTGCCCCAGCGAACGGCCCCGGGGCAGGATCGTCACCTTGTGCACCGGGTCCAGGTTGGGCAGCGCGTGCGCCACCAGGGCGTGGCCGCCCTCGTGGTAGGCGGTGACCTTCTTCTCCTTCTCGCTCATCGCCCGGGTCTTGCGCTCGGGGCCGGACAGGACGCGGTCGATGGCCTCCTCGAGGTTCTCGTCGGTGATCACCGTCCCGCCGTGCCGGGCGGTGAGCAGCGCTGCCTCGTTGAGCACGTTGGCCAGGTCGGCGCCGGTGAAGCCAGGGGTCCGGCGGGCGACGGTCTCCAGGTCCACGTCGGGGGCCAGCGGCTTGCCGGTGGCGTGCACCTTCAGCACGGCGGTGCGGCCCTGGAGGTCGGGGCGGTCGACGGCGATCTGCCGGTCGAACCGGCCCGGGCGCAGCAGCGCCGGGTCGAGGATGTCCGGCCGGTTGGTGGCGGCGATCATGATGACCCCGCCCCGGACGTCGAAGCCGTCCATCTCCACCAGCATCTGGTTCAGCGTCTGCTCGCGCTCGTCGTGCCCGCCACCCGTACCGGCGCCGCGGTGCCGGCCGACGGCGTCGATCTCGTCGATGAAGATGATCGCCGGGGCGTTCGTCTTGGCCTGCTCGAACAGGTCGCGCACCCGGCTGGCACCGACACCGACGAACATCTCGACGAAGTCCGAGCCGGAGATCGAGTAGAACGGGACGCTGGCCTCCCCGGCGACCGCGCGCGCCAGCAGCGTCTTGCCCGTCCCGGGCGGGCCGAACAGCAGCACGCCCTTGGGGATCTTCGCGCCGATCGCCTGGTACTTGACCGGGTTCTGCAGGAAGTCCTTGATCTCGTGCAGTTCCTCGATCGCCTCGTCGGCGCCGGCGACGTCGGCGAACGTCGTCTTCGGGGTGTCCTTGCTGACCACCTTGGCCTTCGACTTGCCGAAGGCCATCACGCCGCGGCCGCCACCCTGCATGGAGTTGAACAGCCAGAACAGCAGCAGGAGCAGGATCACGAAGGGCAGGAAGCTCACCAGGATGCTCACCAGGAGGTTGTCCTGGGTGACGTTGGTGTCGAAGGGGACGCCGTCGCCGTCGCCCTCGCCGCGGACCAGGTCGAACACCTGCTCCGAGGCCCCGGCCGGGTACGAGGTGGTGACCTCGGTGCTGCCGTCGACCTCCGAGCGGAGATCCAGGTCGAGCGTCTGTTCCTTGTCGTTGATCGTGACCCGGTCGACGTTGCCCTCGGAAAACTGTGCCAGCGCCGTGGACGTCGGGACTTCCTCGTATCCGCCGTCGTCCCGGAAGAAGCTGGACGCCACGAACATCAGCACGACGACGATGGCGACCCAGAACCAGACTGAGCGGACGATCTTCTTACGCTCCATACATCGATGCCGGGCCATCCGGGACGGCCCGGCTCGCCCGTCGACCCTCCTGATCGTCGGGGACGCCGCTCGCGACCCGGTGGGCACCCCGCCGCGGGGGCGACGTCGTTGCTCCCGAAGGTACACCGCAGAAGGACCCCGCCCTCCCCGTCGCGACGGCCCCGCTGCAGGGGCCCGCCGCGAGCCGGCGAGCGGTGGGGGGCAGCGGGGTCCTTACCGGTAGACCTCGGGCTTGAGCGTGCCGATGTAGGGCAGGTCGCGGTACCGCTCGGCGTAGTCCAGGCCGTAGCCGACGACGAACTCGTTGGGGATGTCGAAGCCGACGTACCGCACCGGGACCTCGACCTTGATCGCGTCGGGTTTGCGCAGCAGGGCGCAGACCTCCAGGCTCGCCGGCCGCCGGCTGCCCAGGTTCTTCAGCAGCCAGGACAGCGTCAGCCCGGAGTCGATGATGTCCTCGAGCACCAGCACGTGCTTGCCGGCGATGTCCCGGTCGAGGTCCTTGAGGATGCGGACCACGCCGGAGGAACTGGTGGCGGACCCGTAGGACGAGACCGCCATGAACTCCATCTGGGTGGGCAGCTGCAGGGCCCGGGCGAAATCGGACATGAAGAGCACCGCGCCCTTGAGGACGCCGACGAGCAGCACCTCGCGGCCGGCGTAGTCGTCGGCGATCCGGGCGGCCAGCTCACCGATCTTGACCTGGATCTGCTCCTCGGAGAGCAGGACGTGGTCGATGTCCGGGCCGTAGCCGTGGTCGGGGCCGAGGGACCCCGTACCAGGGACGGGGGCTTCGGATGAGCTCACGGCACGTGCTCCTCGGGGAGGTCGGGGGCGGCAGCGGAACGCCGGCCGGGGGCGCCGGGCGGCTGCAGGACCAGCCTGCCAGATGTCCGGACGACGCCGGCACCGCCCGGCAGGTGCACCCGGCCCTGCCCCCGCCACCGGGTGAGCAGCGCGTCGACCGCGACCAGGTGCACGGCCTGGACGTCGGGCACCCCGGCGTTCCGCAGCCAGCCGCGCAGCACCCGGCGGCGCAGCGCGGCGGGCAGCGCCGCAGCCGGCCGCGCGGGCAGCCCGTCGGCGCCCACCAGGCGGGCCCGTTCGGTGTCGGCCAGGGCGTCGAGGGCCTCGAGGTCCTCGCGCAGCAGCCCCGCGGTGCGGGCCAGCGCGGGCGCGACCCCGCCGCCGAGCACCTGCTCCAGCAGTGGCAGCACCTCGGTGCGCAACCGGACCCGGGTGTACGCGGGGTCGGTGTTCCACGGGTCGTCCCAGACCGGCAGCCCCTGATCGGCGCACGCCTGCCGGGTGTCGGCGCGGCGGATGCCGAGCAGCGGGCGCCACCACATCGCTCCCCCGTGCGCGCGGTCGGCCACCATGCCGGCCACCGACCGGGGGCCCGAGCCGCGGCCCAGCCCGAGGAGCACCGTCTCGGCCTGGTCGTCGAGCGTGTGCCCCAGCGCGACGCGCGCGCCGTGTTCGCCGGCCGCCGCGGTCAGGGCGGTGTACCGGGCGGTCCGTGCGGCCGCCTCGGGGCCGCCGTCGTCCCCGACCGGGACGGCCACGGCGAGCACCGGGTCCAAGCCGAGGCCGCGCAGCAGCATCGCCGTCGCGGTCGCCCGCTCGGCGGACCCGTCCTGCAGTCCGTGGTCGACGGTCACCGCGCCGACGCGTACGCCGGCCGCCGGGCCCTCGAAGGCCAGGGCGGCCGCCAGCGCCACGGAGTCCGCTCCCCCGCTGCAGGCGGCCAGCACCGGCTGCGACGAGGCGCGCAGCCCCTGGCGCACGGCACTGCGGACGACGGCGACCGCCCGGGGCGGGCCGACCACCGCTCAGGCGGGGATGGCCGGGCGGCTGCCCAGCACGCGCTCGACCCAGGCGGCCGGGTCGGTCAGCTCGTCCTTGAGCGGGAGGTTCTGCGGGCCGGCCCACACCTGGTTGAAGCCGTCCATCCCGGCGAGCCCGACGACCCCGGCCACGAACACCCGGCCGTCGGCGTACTGCTGCATCTTCTGCTCCAGCCCCAGCAGGCGGCGCAGCACCCGGTCGATCGGGCCCCGGCCCTTGCGGCGCTGGGCGAAGCGCTTGCGCAGCGTGCGCACCGAGGGCACGACGTCGGGGCCCACGCCGTCCATGACGAACTCGGCGTGCCCCTCGACCAGGCTCATCACCGCGGTCACCCGGTCCAGCACGGCGCGCTGCTCGGGGTCCTGGACGAGCGCCATCAGGCCCTGCGGCGTGTCGTCGTCGGTCTCCGCGCCGCGCACGGCGTCGGCCAGGCTCCGGACGACGTCCTGGATGCGCTCGCGCAGCACGTCGGCGTCGAGGTCGGTGGCCCGCGCGAAAGCGGTGACCTGCTCCTCGAGGTAGCCGCGCAGCCACGGGACGGCGGTGAACTGCAGCTGGTGGGTGACCTCGTGCAGGCACACCCAGAGGCGGAAGTCGCTGGGGTCGACCCCCAGCTTGCGCTCGGTCTCCACGATGTTGGGCGCCACGAGCAGCAGCCGGCCGCCGGTGCCGAACACCTCGTACTGGCCGAGCACGCGGGAGCAGAGGAAGGCCAGCACGCCGCCGGCCTGGACGCCGGTGACCCGCGCACCGATCGCGGCGGCCACCGCGCCGGGCCGCTTGCCGCCCTGGGCCTCGGCCAGGGCGTCGGCCAGCGGATCCAGCAGCGCGGACATCCCGGCGGTGTTGGCGTCGACCCAGCCGGGCCGGTCGACGACGGCGACGACGGGTTCCGGGCCACCGGCGACCGGGTGCAGCCCGGTGAGCTCCTCGACGTGCGCGACGGCGATGGCGGCGGCGCGGTGGAGCTCCTCGACCACCGCCGCGGCCTCCTCGCGGGAGGTCGCGGGCCCCGGGCTGGACAGCCGGCGGGCGGTGCGGCCGGCGAGGTCCCAGTCGACGAGAGAAGAGGGTCGGCCCATCGCCTCACCGTACGCGGCGAGCCGCTCGCCGTCCGGCCCTGCGGCATGGGCCCGCGTCGAGCGTGCGAGGGGTGGGGGCGGACGACGGACCCCGCTCTCCTCATCCCTCGCAGGCTCGGGCGGGCCTCGGGACGGGGCCTAGCGGCAGCCGCAGCCGGCGAGGGTCGCCGCGACCACGTCGAGCGCGGTCTCGGCGGCGGCCGGGCTGCCGGTGGTCCCGTCGGCGAGCACCGCGAAGGCGAGCAGCCGGCCGTCGGCGGTGACGACCGTCCCGGCCAGGTCGTGCACGCTCCGCAGGGTGCCCGTCTTCGCCCGCACGGAACCGGGGACGGCACCCTCCACGGTCCGGTCGGCCAGCGTGCCGGTGTACCCGGCGATCGGCAGCCCGGCCAGCAAGCCGGCGGCCTCCGGGGCGGTGCCGTCGGAGGCGGCCCGGAGGGCGTCGACCAGGAGCCGGGCCGGTGCGCGGTCCCGGTCGGACAGGCCGCTGGCATCGGCCAGGGACAGGCCGGTGGTGTCGAGGCCGGCGTCGGCGACCGCGTCGGTGACCGCCTGGGCGGCACCGGCGAAGGTCGGCGGCAGGCCCCGGGCGAGGGCCACGTGCCGCGCCAGCGACTCCGACAGCAGGTTGTCCGACTGGGTCAGCGCCTGCTCCACCAGCCGCTGGATCGGTGCGGACTCCACGGTGCCCAGCGTGCGGGCCCCGGCCGGGGCGGTGCCGAGCACGACCTCGGCCGAGGGCACCCCGAGGGCCGCGGCCAGTGCCGTTCCGGCGTCGATCCCGGGCTGCCCGCTCCGCGGGCTGCCCGCCGGGTTCACCCGGGCGCCGTCGACGGCGGCGGCGGTGACCGGTGCGGCGTAGGTCGACGGCGCGTCGTCGGGCTGCCAACCGGGGGCGGTGAGCGGGCCGCTGAACAGGGAGTTGTCGACGACGACCCGGGTGATCGGCGTGCCGGCGAGCTGCGCCCGGACCTGGTCGGCGAGGTCGGCCACGGTCGCCGCGCCGGGGTAGGTGCGGGAGGGATCGGTGGTGGACAGGGTCGGGTCGCCACCGCCCACGAGCACGACCTCACCCGGGGTGGAGCCGGCGACCACCCGGGTGGTCAGCGTGCTCTCGGGATCCAGGGAGGTGAGCACCGCCATCGCAGTGAGCAGCTTGGTCGTGGAGGCGGGCGTTCCGGGGTCGGTGCCGGCCCGGTCGAACAGCACGTCGCCGGTGGCCACGTCGACCACGCGGGCAGACAGGCCGGTGCCCAGGGCGGGCTCCTCCAGCAGCGGGGTGAGCATCCCGGCCAGGACGGCCGGGTCGGGGACCGGGGCCTGCGCGGAGAGCTCGGCGAGCGCCGGGGCCGGCTCCACCAGGTCGGGCAGGACGGCGTCGGGTACCTGCTCGGCGACCGGCCCGTCGCTGCGGTCGCCGAGCAGGCCGGGGCCCCAGACGGCGCCGGCTCCACCCAGGACCGCGAGGACCAGCAGGGCGACGAGCAGCACCGGCCAGCGCCGCCGGCGCCGCGTCGGCCGGGCGCCGGGCGGGGACGCGCCGGGGCGCGCGGTCGACGCCGCCCCCTTCCTGCTCTTCCCCTGCGCGGTGGCGGCTGCCTTTCCCGATGCCCGGGTGGCGGCCCGGGTCGGGCCGGCCGCCGTGCGCGGGCGGGGCCGGGGCGCCGGCGCGGGCGCGGGCGCAGCAGGCTCCGCCGGTGCGGGCGCCTCGGCGGCAGCGGACGGCACGGCGGCAGCGGACGGCACGGCGGCGGCCGGCGGGCCGGCCGGAGCCGATGGGCGCGGCGCCGGACCCGGCCGGGGACGCCGGGCCGGAGGTGCCTGCGGCGTGGGGACAGCTGCCGCCGCGGGCGGCGGGTCGGCTGCCGGTGCGTCGGCGGCCGGCCCAGGTGCAGCGGGTGCGGCCGCTTCGGGCATGTCGTCCGGTGGCGGGGCCGGCTCGGGCGCAGCGGGTGCCGGCTCCAGGGCATCCGGCTCGGGCTGCTCCTCCGGCGGGTCCACGGACCGGAGCGGGCCGGCGGCCGGCGAGAGCGGCGCGGAGCGGAGGTCGCCGTCCGGGTCGGCGGGCCCGCCCGCGTCCGTGCCGGGGTCCGGCTCGGGAGCCGGTCCGGGGGCTGCTGGGGCCGCCGGCGGAGTGGCGCCGTCCGGGGCCGCCCCGCCGTCCGGGGCCGCTTCGCCCTCCGCCGCTGCGCCCGGCTCGGCCGCGGGCGCGGCGGGGAACGTCCCACCGTCCGGTGGCGCACTCCCGTCCGGAGCCCCGGCGGGGTCGGCGGCGTCCTGAGCCGGGGGGACGTCGCTCACCGGGCCGGGCACGGGCGTCCCGTCCGGCGGCGCCGGCGCGTCCGGCTCGTCGAGCGACGGCTGCGGGGGCTCTCCGGGCGCGCCGCCAGGTACCGACGAGATGCTGCTCACCCCCATGAGTGACCTCCGCTGACGGGAGCCGAGAGGTCGTACGCCACACTAGCGGGCGTGCAGTTCGACGTGACGGTAGAGATCCCCAAGGGCCAGCGGAACAAGTACGAGCTGGACCACGCCACCGGACGCATCCGCCTCGACCGGATGTTGTTCACCTCGACCCGGTATCCCGCCGACTACGGGTACATCGAGGAGACGCTGGGCATGGACGGTGACCCGCTGGACGCCCTGGTCCTGCTCGAGGAACCCACCTTCCCCGGCTGCCTGATCACCTGCCGGGCCATCGGCATGTTCCGGATGACCGACGAAGCGGGCGGGGACGACAAGGTCCTCACCGTGCCGGCGACCGACCCCCGGATGGCCCACCTGAAGGACATCGGGGACGTGTCGGAGTTCGACCGGCTGGAGATCCAGCACTTCTTCGAGACCTACAAGGACCTCGAGCCGGGCAAGTCGGTCGAGGGCGCGGAGTGGGTCGGCCGCGAGGCGGCCGAGGCCGAGATCGACGCGTCCCGCGAGCGGGCGCTCGAGGCTCCGCCCGAGCACTGAGCTCTCGTTCGACCGCCGGCCCCGCGGAGCCGGGCCGGCGGTCGAACCGACGTCCACCACTCCCCTGCGCCCTGGCCGTCCCGGCCGGGGCGTTCGTCGTCCCCGGCCCACGTCGCCGCGCGGCGGGACGACCGACGGTCACCGGACGCCGGACAGCCCCGGCACGGACGACGCCCCGTCCGGTTCCGGGGCGGGCGGCAGCGCCCGCGGTCGACCGAGGTGGTGCCCCTGGCCCAGCTGGCAGCCCAGGCGCTGCAGCACCGCGCTCTCCCGGGCGCTCTCGATGCCCTCGGCGACGACGTCCGCGCCGATCTCCGCCCCGAACGCCAGCAGTGCCCCGGCCAGCGCGCGCCGGGCGGGGTCCCCGTCCAGGCCGGTGACCAGGGCGCCGTCGAGCTTGATGACGTCCGGTGCGAGGTGGAGGATGTGCCGCAGCGAGGCGAAGCCCGACCCGGCGTCGTCCACGGCGAGCCGGAGGCCCAGGCAGCGCAGGCGGTCCAGGGCCTCGGCGAGCTGCGAGTAGTCGTCCACCCCGACGTGCTCGGTCAGTTCCAGCACCACCCGACACGGCTGGACACCGCTCAGCAGGTCCGACAGCGCGGGGCACGCCACGGTGGCCGGGCCGGCGTTGACCGAGAGGTGGGCGCCCGGGGGCAGCCGGTCGAGCTGCCCGAGCGCCGCCCGGATGGCGGACAGCTCCAGCTCCACCCCGAGCCCGACCTCGGCCGCGTCGGCGAACCACTCGTCGGGCCCCCGCCGTGACGGGCCGGGGAAGCGGGCCAGCGCCTCGAAGCCCACGACCCGACCGGTGGCGAGCTCCACGATCGGCTGGAAGACCATCTCCGGCCCGCCCTGCTCGACCACCTCCGCGATGATCGCGCGCCGGGCGCGGCGGGCCTCGGCGCCGGCCACTGCGGCGGTGTGCTGCTCGGTCACGTCGGTGAGGGAGGACACGACGTGGTCCACCGACCCGGACGGGCCGCGCACGGGTTCGGTGGTGACGGACAGCCACCGCAGCGGCCCCCCGAGGGACTGGAGCAGGACCTCGTCGCGGCAGGGCTCGCCCGTGGCGAAGGTGGTCTCCGACGGGAGTCCCGCCGTCCCCCACGGGGTGCCGTCCGGGCGGAACGCCCGGCAGGCCAGTTCCTGCAGGACGCTGCCCTCCATCTGGTCGGCGGTCAGCCCCACCAGGGTCCGGGCCGCCGGGTTGCTGGCGACGACCTCGCCGTTGCGGTCCCACATCAGCACGCCGTCGGCCATGTGCCCCAGGAGCGTGTGCTGCAGCCGCTCCAGCTCGTTCGTCCGGTCCAGCGCACCGCGCAGCCGCTCGCCCTCGACCGCCAGGCGCTGCCGGATGCCGTTGAACTCCGCCAGCAGCGCCGCCACCATCACACCCGCGGCGAGGATCGACAGCGACCTCCCGGCGTACCAGGCGCCACTGGCGCGGGCGTCGGTCGACAGGGTCAGCAGCACGTCGCCGAACGATGCCGCGGCCGCCAGCGCCGTCCACCGCATGGGCCCCGTCCGCCGCCGGGCCGCGAGGACCGTGACGCCGGCCGCCAGGCCGACGACGGGCACCACGACCGGCCCGGTGACCTGCACCAGCGCGGACGTGTCCGTGCCCTCGATCAGCCGGGGCAGCCGGTCGGCCAGGAGGAGCAGGCCGGCGCCCACGGCGACGGCGACGAGCGCCGCCGCCGCCATCGCCCGGCCGGCCAGCCGGGTGCGGTGGGCGAGCGGGACGGGGGCGGCGGCCGCGGCCGGCCACGGCACCATCGCGCCGGCGAGCAGGATCACGAAGCCGGTGTGCCAGAGCACCCACAGCCACGCGGCAGCCGCCGGGACCCCGCCCCACCAGCCCGACGCCCCGGGCTCGGCAGCGAAGGAGACCCCCCGGGCCAGCAGCATGACCAGGGCGAACAGGTACGCGCATCCGACGGCCAGGATCCGCGGCTCCCCGGTCACCCGGAACTGCCCGATCAGCAGGACGACGCTGAACAGGTCGAGGCAGCAGAGGAGCGTCAGCAGGACCGGCACCAGGGCCGACTGCTGCGGCAACGGAACGCTCGGGAGCATGGCCAGGACGAGGACGACGACCAGCACGACCGGAACGGCCACCTGCCACCGCAGCCGCGAGCGGCCAGCAGACTGCCGCGGACCACCGCCCCGGGTCAGGAGCGACCCGGTGCCGATACGGCTCGGGCCGGCGTTGAGCACCACTCCGCTCCTCCGCGTGAGCCGACGACAGTTGCACCGCGACGAGCGGCCGGCCGCGGTGCGGAGATCGCGACCCGGCGTTCCTGCAGTGTCACCGTGCGCAGGGCAGTGGGCGCAAATCGGCGGAGGGCCGAAGGTCCCGGCTGCCTGCGGCGCAGCGCCCCACCCCGGGAACGAGGCGTGGGCAGGAGGAGAGCCGCCTGTCGGAATCGAACCGACGACCTTCTCAGCGCGAGCCGCATGGGGAGGCGCGGAGGACGGCGACGCCCACCACTGACCTGGCCCCGCCCGGGCTGCCGGCCGCCGAGCGCGGCGCGATCAGCGGCGGGCGCCCTCTCCGGCCGCGCCCAGCGGATGCGGGACGAGGTCGGTGATGCGACGAGCCATCGCGAGTACCTCGTGGTCACGGAAGGGCCGGCCGACGATCTGCACGGAGACGGGCATCCCGTCGCGTGACCTCCCGCACGGAACCGACGCCGCCGGAACTCCGAAGAGACTGATCGCGCGGCACGGGGCGACGATCTTCCAGTAGTTCACGTGCTGCCCGTCGACCCTCAGTTCTCGATCCCCGAGGGGAAAGGCAGGGGTCAGCGAGACCGGCATCAGCACGAGCGGAACCTCCTCGAGCATTTCCAGCAATTGCATCCGCAGGTAGTCACGCTCCGCCATGGCCTCCAGGTACTCAGCGACGTGGCCGGGCCTCGCCGCGAGGACGTCCCTGAGGTGCGGACTGAGCTGACCCTCCCGGCCGTCGACCAGCGGGCGGACGTCTGCCATCCCTTCGATGGCTCGCACCCGGGTGAACACCTCCTCCGCTCTCCGGAGCACGCCGGGATCACGCTCCTCGACGCGCAAGCCGGAGGCCTCGAGCGTCTGGACGAGTCCGCGGAGCACGTCGAGGATGTCCGCGCGCACCGGGTGGCTCCCTTCGCCCGGCAACCAGCCCACCCGGAGGCGCGACAACTCCACGGTGCGAGATGGCAGAAGAGGTACCGGAACCGCGTGCGGATCCTTGCCGTCCGGACCCGCCATGACCGTCAACGCCAGCTCGAGGTCGTCCACCGAACGAGCCATCGGACCGATGGTCTGCAGCCCGGCCTGGAACCCCAGCGCGTTGGGAAGTCCCTGGTCGCGATACGAGTGGGCGAACTGGCCAGTGCCCGGGACCAGCCCGCAGGTGGGGCGAAGTCCGACCAGTGCCACGCACTGGGCCGGCCACCGGATCGAGCCGCCGTAGTCGGTGCCGATGCCGAGCGGCGCGAAGCCGGCTGCCACGGCAGCGCTGACCCCACCGCTCGAGCCACCGGGTGTGAGCCTGAGGTCCAGCGGGTTACGCGTCGGCCCGAACAGGTCGTTGTCCGTCTGGAGGTCCGTGGCGAACTCCGGGGTGTTCCCCTTGCCGACCACGATGGCGCCCGCTTGTCGCAGCCGCGCGACCGCCGAGGCGTCGGCTCGCGGGACGTGGTCGGCCAGGAGCTTGCTGCCCCAGGTCGTCCGCATGCCGGCGGTCGCGATGCTGTCCTTGACCACCACGGGGATCCCGGTCAGTGGACGTTGCCCACCGCAACGCAGCTGCGCGTCGGCCTCGGCCGCGGCCTGGAGGAGCGCCGCCTCGTCCTGGAGGGTGACGATGGCGTTCACCTCCCCGTTCGCCAGAGCGATCCTGGCCAGGCAGGCCCGCATCACCTCAGCGGCGGAGACGTCGCCGTCCCGCATGAGCCGGGCCAGCGTCGACGTGTCCAGGCCGGTGACGTCTCCGGCCAGCGGAAGGGTCGACGACGGGCTACTGGGCATCCGTGCTCTCCACCCGGGCGGGCTCACCGCTGTGCCGGGACGGGAAGAACTGCTCGATCACGCGGGCGGGCGGCGGAGGCGTCAGGTAGGTCACCGCCAACATGGCCGGCACGGTGCAGAGCAGGGCCACCTGGATGTGGTACAGCCCCAGCGGGTTGCCGAGCTGGTTCCACACGATGAACGAGACCGGCGCCACGATCATCACCGTCAGCGCCCCCGGCTTGTTGAAGCGCGGCCAGTACACCGCGCCCACGAAGAGCAGACCGAATACCAGACCGAGCACGCCGAACGCGGGGTAGAGCAGGAAGGCGAGCAGCTCCGGCGGGTTCAGCGCGTAGATGATGCTGAGCACGCCGATGACCAGCGTGGTCCCTCGTGCGACCAGCACACGCTGGTGATTGCTCAACGAGACATTGAACGTCTTCGTCATGATGTCGTTCTCGACCGTCGATGCCAGTACCAACAGGATCGAGTCGATCGTCGACATCATGGCGGCCGCGAGGGCAGCGAGCACGATGGTGCTGACGAACAGCGGGAGCAACTCCTCCGCCATCACGAGGAAGGTGCTATCCGGGTCCTCGGTCAGCTGGGGGAACAGTGCTCGTGCGTACAGGCCGATCAGGACCACCACGATCTCCATGATGGCGACCAGCGACATCACCAGCACGAAACCGGAACGGAGGGAGCGCGCGTTTCGGACGGAGAAGAACCGCACGATGAAGTACGGCGCCCCGAAGGCTCCGAAGAAGTTCAGCATGATGAAGGAGATGAAGTAGCTGCTCCCCGGCTCGATGCCGGTGGGCCAGGACACCATTCCGGTGGGGTTGCTCTCCGACAGCGAGCCGCCCAGGCCGCCGAACCCGACCTCGTAGACGGCGACGGCGAGCAGGATGGACGCTCCGATGGCCAGCATCAGCCCTTGGATGGCGTCGGTCCACACCACCGCCCGGAAGCCACCGAACGCCACGTAGAGAAAGACGAGCGCACCGAACACCCAGACGCCACTCGTGTAGCTGAACGGCGTCAGACGCTCGATCAGGAGGCCGGCCGCGAAGTAGTTGGCCGCCAGCAGGGGCACCAGGAACACGAGCAGGATGAGGGATGAGAGCAGCCGGGGCGACTTGCCGTCGAACCGCGCGTGCATGAAGTCGGGGATGGTGACCGCGCCGACTCTCTTCGCGAGCACCATGACGCGTGGGCCGAGCAGGTACCAGGTCAGGAAGATGGCAAGGGTGAAGAACACGGCGACCCAGATGAAGAACGGTCCCCACAGCATCGAGAGCGACGTCCAGCCGATCAGGGCGCCGGCGCTCACCATGCTGGCCAGGTACGTGAGTGCGGTGAGGGGACCGGAGATGCCCCGGTCCCCCAGGTAGAACGACTCCGTCGTCCCCTTGGTCCGACGCCCGGCCAGGAGCCCGACGGCGAAGACGGCGACGAAGTAGACGATGAATACGGTCGCGACCGTCCCGTTCATCGACCCGTCCCCGCCTGCTCGTCCTCGACGCCTCGGGCGAGGAACCTGCCACTCATGAGGAATGCGGCGATGAGGATCGAGGCTTGAAGGACAAGCGCGATCCAGAATCCGATGGGCACGGAGACCTCCTGGTCATCTCACTGGGCTGTCGCGCGACCATGCCTCACCTCACGTCCAACGTGATGCGAGAGGCGTCACATCTGGCGACAGTAGGAGCGACCTGCGACTGCGGACAATGTGCACGACAGCCACCGTCGCGGCCCGGAGGTGTCAGTCGCCGCCAGTGCCGTTCAAGGAAACCGCGCCCTCGCCCGTGAGGCGGCTCCTGGTCTCGCAGGCGAGGAGCAGTTCCGCTCGGCGATGCCCACTGTCGACGAAGGGACCGACCAGGGACTCCAGCCGCGCCAGGCGATTGCGGATGGTGTTGTAGTGGAACGTCATGTCCCCGGCGGTCCTGACTATCGAGCAGTTGTTCGTCAGCAGGACGTGGAGGGTGCTCAGCATCTCGTCATCCTGGTGGAGCGCCCCCAGGGCGTTCTGGACGAAGGCCGGAGCCAGTCCCTGGCTCACGAGCGCATCGACCAACTGGTGGGTCCCCGTCTCGGAGAACCACAGGATGCGCTCGATACCGGCCCGAGGATCTCCCTCGGTGACCTGGAGCGCTCGATTCGCCTGGCCGAACGAGCGCCGCCACTCGACGAGGGAGTCGGCCCGGTTCCCGACCCCGCACCTGACCGCTGGTTCGCTCGGGGCCAGGACGTCCAGGGCTTCGCGGAGGGAAGCCAGGACCTCCTGCACACACCCCTGCGGTACGACCAGGACGATGTGATCCGCGTAGGGGAACAGCAGGACGCGCTGCGCGGTCGGGCCCATCGACCTCGTGATGCGCTCGCACAGCCGCTGGTAGGAACTCAACGTGAGTGGGCGGCCCACGCGCAGCACGCAGACGTGGACCGACGTGCCGACCGGCACCGCCAGCACGTCGAAGACCGTGGCGAGCTCCTGCTCGGATGCCGAAGATCGCTCGTTCATGAGTTGCCGGAGGTACTCACCGAACTCGCGAACCCTTGCCTGACCCGCCAGCGCACGGCGGTGGCGGTCGATCACCTCGGAGAAGTAGGTCTCCTGCAGATCGGTGAAAGCCAGGTCGAGGGGCATGGCCACGACCGGGAAGTTCAGCTCGTCCGCGCGTCGGATCACCGCTGAGGAGAAGCCACCGACGTATCTCCCGCCGATCTTGGCGACGAGCGCGGCCACGCCCTTGCGCTTCAATCCTTCGATCAGCGCGATCAGTTGGTCGTCATCGAAGCTCTGCATCGGGTAGCCAGAGGTGACAAGGAGCTCCCCGGCTCTGACCCAGGGCAGGACATCCGGCACCTCCATCATGTTCATCCGCACGACTCGGGCGGTCAGCCCCGTCGCACCGGCGACCACGGACGCGCCTCTCAGGGGCGGCAACCCCAGGACCTCCTGGACGGAGAGGTGTTCAGGCGCGAGTTGGTCCTGCATGCCGGCGACCCTAGCCATCGCCATACCGGCGGGGGTTACCCCGACTTCGGTGACTGGTAGCGGTCCCGCCAGGGCCGCGCCGGTGAGCTGGCCGAGCTCCACCGGGGAAGCCCCCAGTTAGGGCAACCGCTGTGGGGAGGAGAGCCGCCTGTCGGAATCGAACCGACGACCTTCTCATTACGAGTGAGATGCTCTACCGACTGAGCTAAGGCGGCGGGCGTGCGGCGCTGAGCTTACGGCACCCATCCCGGTTCCCGGCGCCACCCCCGGGCCTGCCGGGCGGTCAGGCAGGCAGCCGCAGCCCCACGGTGAGCGCCTCGATCGCGATCTGCGGCTTCACGTTCTGCTCCAGCGCGGTGCGCGCGGCCAGAACCGCGTCGATCCGCCGCAGCGCCCCTTCGGCACCGATCCGGCGAGCCAGTTCCGTCGCGTCGGCGCGCCGGTCGGGGTGGGCCAGCGGGATCGCCCCCGCGCCCGCGGCCGAGTCCACGGCGCTGATCATCAGCGCGTCCCGGTACAGCGCCGCCAGATCGACCAGCGCCCGGTCCAGCGAGTCCCGGCCCAGCCGGGTGGCCCGCGACTTCTGCCGTTTCTCCAGGTCCTTCAGCACACCGGCGCTGCGGCTGGCGGCCGCGACCCCCGGCCCCCGGGCCCCGACGCCCAGACTCGCCTTCACCGCGTCGGTCTCCGCACCGTCGACCTCGGCCACCGCCCTGTCCGACTCGTCCTTCGCCGAGCCGACCAGGTCATCGGCGGCGTTGAGGCAGGCGGCGAGCGAGACCAGCGAGAGCGGGATGTCCAGCACGGCCTTGCGGGCCAGCCGGGCCGACTCGTCCCGGGCCAGGTGCCGGGCCCGGCCGACGTGCCCACCGGCCGCGGCGGCCGACCAGGCGGCCAACGCCGGGTCGATCCCGTCCCGCCGGACCAGCACCTCCGCGACGGCATCCACCGGTGGGGTCCGCAGCCCGACGACCCGGCAGCGGGAGCGGATGGTGACCGGCACGTCGTCGGGGTGCAGCGACGGTGCGCACAGCAGGATCACCGTCCGCGGCGGCGGCTCCTCGAGCATCTTGAGCACGGCGTTGCCGGCCTGCTCGGTCATCCGGTCGGCATCCTCGACCACCACGACCTGCCAGCGCCCCTGCGACGGCGCCCGGGCCGCGGTCCGGACGATCTCACGTACCTCCAGCACCCCGATCGACAGCCCCTCCGGCACGATCCGGTGCACGTCGGCGTGGGTGCCGGCCAGCGCGGTGCGGCAGGCGTGGCAGGTGCCGTCGCCACCGGCGGGGCACTGCAGGGCCGCCGCAAAGGCCCGGGCGGCGACCGACCGGCCCGATCCGGGCGGGCCGGTGAACAGCCAGGCGTGCGTCATCGAGCCCGGCTGGGCGATGGCCGCCTGCAGCTCGGCGACCACGTCCGGCTGGCCGATCACGTCGGCCCACACCCCCGCGCCGGCGGCCTGCACGCGGGGCCCGGCCGTCGGGGCGCTCACCGGCGCAACTGGGGAGCCACGTCGGCCGCTCCCTCCCCTGCCGGGCGGGCGTCCTCGGGCCGGGCCAGCAGCGGCAGGCCGGCCAGCAGCTGGGCGACCCGGGCGCGGATGGCCCCGGTGAGCTCGTCAGCCGTCCCGGTGGCGTCCAGCACCAGGTACCGGTCGGGCTCGGACTCGGCCAGCGCGCGGAAGGTGCGCCGGACACGCTGGTGGAACTCCAGGGACTCGGCCTCCAGCCGGTCGGCGGTGGCGCGACCGCGGGCCCGGGCCAGCCCCACCTCGGGCGGCAGGTCCAGCAGCACCGTGAGGTCGGGCCGCAGACCCTGGGTGGCCCACCGCGAGATCGAGCGGACGTCGTCCATCGGGATGGCCCGGCCCGCCCCCTGGTAGGCCAGCGAGCTGTCGACGAACCGGTCGGTGATGACGACCTCGCCGGCGTCGAGCGCCGGCCGCAGGACGTCGTGCACGTGCTGTGCCCGGTCGGCGGCGTAGAGCAGTGCCTCCGAGCGCGGGGACAGCCCGGCGCTGGCCGGATCGAGCACGATCGAGCGGATGCCCGCTCCCGACGCGGTCGCGCCGGGCTCGAACGTCGCGCGGGCGGCGTAGCCCTCGTGCATCAACCACTCCTGCAGCCGCTTCACCTGCGTGGACTTCCCGGCGCCCTCGCCGCCCTCGAAGGCGATGAGCACGCCGCCCCCGGCCAGCCGGCGGCGGGCGGTGGTGTCGCGGCGCAGCGCGGTGACGACGTCGGCCACCAGCGGCACCGGCCGGCCGTCGTCCATCTGCCGGTACGCGACCACACCGACGCCCACGGCCAGCACCCCGGCGACGAGCAGCATGACCCGCTCGCCGGTGACCGGGATGACGAAGGCCCCGACGTCGACGGAGTTCTGGCCGAGCAGCCCCACCCCGAACGGCACCAGCGCCAGGGACAGGATCAGCGCGGCCCGGACCAGCGACTGCACGAGCGCGAAGGTGCGCCCGCGGATCGCGTCGTCGATCTCGGTGCCCAGCAGCGTGAAGCCGGCCAGGTAGGCGATGCCGGCGAAGAAGCCCATCAGCACGACCAGCAGCAGGGCGATCCACAGCGTGAACGTGCAGGCCAGCAGCACCACGACCACGCCGGCCCCGACGATGGCGACCCCGAACAGCCGCTCGCGGGACAGGTCCTTGGCCACGCTCGGCCCCAGCGCGATGCCCAGGCCCAGGCCGATGAAGACGGCGCCGAACAGCAGGCCGTAGGCGGCCTGTCCACCACCCAGGGCGTTGGCGAAGGCCTGACCGGTGGCGATGACCACTCCGGCGGCGGCGAACGCGCCGGTGATGCCGACGACCAGCCCGCGCACCAGCGGCGTGTGCCCGGCGAAGGAGAAGCCCTGCCGCAGGGAGCCGAAGAAGCTCAGCCCGCTGTCCTGCGCACGGCCGGAGCGGCGGCCGCTGATCGAGGGCAGGTTCCAGATGACGACCGCGGCGACCAGGAAGGTCAGCGCGTTGACGTAGAGCGCCAGGTCGACCTCGTTGGTGCCGGGCAGCAGCTCGCTCGTGCGGCCCCCCAGGGAGGTGAGCAGCGCGAAGACGACCGCGGCGAGCACCGGGGTGAAGCCGTAGGTGGTGACCAGGGAGAGCTGGTTGGCCGGCTCCATCTGGTCCTTGCGCAGCATGTTCGGCACCGCGGCGTCCTTCGCCGGGATCCAGAACAGGCTGAGCGCCTCGATCACGAACTGGGCGATGAACAGCCAGATCAGCTCGTCGACCAGCGGGATGGAGGCGAACAGGCCGAAGCGGAGGAGGTCGGTGACCACCATCGTCTTGCGCCGGTCGAAGCGGTCGGCGAACGCGCCGGCCAGCGGGCCCAGCACGATGGCCGGCAACAGCCGGAACAGCAGCACGGCCCCGAGCGCGAAGTTCTGCCCGGCGAAGCTGTCCACCAGCGAGGTCGCCGTGGCGGTGATCGCCAGCAGGCCGAGCCAGTCGCCGAAGCTGGACAGCGACATCGACAGCCACAGTTTGCGGAAGTCGCGGACGCGGAGCACCGCCCGCAGCTTGGCGGCCAGGGACAACGCCGACGGCGCACCGAGCTCGTCGGCCGCCGGGTCGCCCGTTGCCGGCTCGGCACCGGAGGGGGCCGGCCCGTCCGCCCCGAGGTGCAGCTCGGACGGCAGGCCGGCCGGGGCGTCCGGCGCCGTGGGGACGCCGGCGGGTGGCAGTCCGTCGGCCCCGGGCGGGGACACCAGCGGATCCCCGGGCAGCGCGGTGGCGCCGGGAGGCGGGCCCGCCTTCCGGGGGGCGCCGGCGGGCACGCCCGGAACGCCGTCCGTGGACGGTACGTCCCGGTCGGAACGTCGCGGCGACGGGCCGGCCGTCGGGTCGGAGCTGATCGAGACCCCCGGGGAGAAGGCGGCGCTGGGTGCGGTCGGGCTCGGTGGTCGGTCGGGCTCGGCGCAGCAACCGTACCGGCCGGAGACGACGGTTCCGGCGTTCTGCGCAGTGACGTCGGACCGGCCTGCGCCCACGGCACCGGACCGGCCGCCTGGGGCCCAGCGGCCGGACGACCGGGAGGCGACCGCCTGCACCGCCGCGTACGCCGCGGAACTGCGCGCCGCCTACCCGCAGCGGGACGACGGTGCGGCCGTTCCGCCGGGTCCTCGCCATCGGGCACCGCACCCGAGCGAGTCGTCGTCCGGGGGCGCTCAGCGTGGAACGAGCCGGTATGCCCGGGTCGTGTACGGCAGGTCGAGCAGCTCCGCACCACTGGTGTCGGGACGGGTGGCCAGCAGGTGCCGCACCCGGCCGAGGAATTCCGCCCGGCGGGCGTCGTCCATCGTGGCCACGTAGCTGCGGGTGCCGATGCCCCGGACGACCTGCTCGGGGCCCACCCGCTGGACCACCGACGAGTCGGCCACCTCCACCGTGGCCGGCAGCGCGGCGGCGAACCGGTCCACGACGCCCTGGTCGGCCTCGTGGTCGCGGGACTCGGCGGCCAGCAGCTCCCCCAGTGCGCGCACCCAGGGCACCCGCTGGTCGCGGGTGTTCCAGACGAAACCGACGACCCCGCCGGGCCGCAGGACGCGGCGCAGCTCGGCGGCGGCCGGCACCGGGTCGAACCAGTGCGCGGCCTGCCCGGCGACGACGGCATCCACCGACGCGTCGGGGAGCGGCACCGACTCGGCTCCTCCGACCTGCACCTGCACCTGCGGCAGCCGGGCGGCGAGCTCGGCCAGCATCGGTCCCGAGGGGTCGACGGCGACCACCTCGTGCCCGGCGTCCAGCAGTCCGTCGGTCAGCAGCCCGGTGCCGGCGCCCAGATCCAGGACCCGCCGCGGCCGCTTCCCGAGCAGGAAGGCGACCGCCTCAGCCGGATAGCCCGGCCGGAGTGCGGCGTAGTCGGCCGCGACCGCACCGAACGACGCCCGCCGGGCCTGCCAGTCCTCCACCGCGCCCCGCTCAGCCGGCGGAGACCGGATCGGCCGCCGTCTCCGCGGCCGCGGTCTTCTTCGCGGTCGCCTTCTTGGCCGGGGTCTTCTTGGCCGGGGTCTTCTTCGCCGTCGTCTTCTTCGCGGCGGCCTTCTTGGTGGCCTTCTTCTTCACCGGCGCCCGCTCACGGCGGTCGGCCAGCAGCTCCGCGGCCCGTTCGAGGGTGATCGACTCGATGTCGTCGCCCTTGCGCAGGCTGGCGTTGACCTCACCGTCGGTGACGTAGGGCCCGAACCGGCCTTCGCGCACCGTGACCTGGCCCTGGCTGACCGGGTCGGCCCCCAGCTCCTTGAGCGGTGCGGCGGCGGCCTTGCGCCCCCGCTGCTTGGGCTGGGCGAAGATCGCCAGCGCCTGCTCGAGGGTGACGGTGAACAGCGCCTCCTCGTCGTCCAGGGAGCGCGAGTCGGTGCCCTTCTTCACGTAGGGCCCGTACCGGCCGTTGAGCGCCTGGATCTCCTCGCCGTCCGGGGCAGCCCCGACCGTGCGCGGCAGCGTGAGCAGCTGCAGCGCCTGCTCGAAGGTGACGGTCTCCGGCGACATCGACTTGAACAGGCTCGCCGTGCGGGGGGCGTCCTTGCTGCCCTCGGGGACGACGGTGGTGACGTAGGGGCCGTACCGGCCGGCCTTGACCGCCACCGGGTGCCCGGTCTCCGGGTGGGTGCCCAGCTCCCGATCACTGGAGGGCGCGTCGAGCAGCTCGGCGACCTTCTGCACCGTCAGCTCATCGGGCGCGATGTCCTCCGGGATGCTCACCCGTGCGCCCTCCTCGCCGCCGGCCTGGAGGTAGGGCCCGTAGCGGCCGACCCGGACCAGGACCGGCTCGCCGTTGGGCGCGGTCGCCCGCAGCGGGATCGAGTTGACGCCGCGGGCGTCGATCTCCTCCAGCCGCTGGCCGATGATCGACTTGAGGCCACCGGACGCGGCGATGCCGCCGGCGTGCCCGCCGCCACCGCCGAAGTAGAACTCGGTCAGCCAGTCGACCCGGCGCAGGTCGCCGGCGGCGATCTCGTCGAGCTCGGCCTCCAGCGAGGCCGTGAAGTCGTAGTCGACCAGCGCCGCGAAGTGCTGCTCCAGCAGGTTGACCACGGCGAAGGCGACGAAGGTCGGCACCAGCGCCGAGCCCTTCTTCCACACGTACCCGCGGTCCTGGATGGTCTGGATGATCGAGACGTAGGTGGAGGGGCGGCCGATGCCGAGCTCTTCCAGCGCCTTGATCAGGCTCGGCTCGGTGTACCGGGCCGGTGGCGTGGTGGCGTGGCCCTTGGGCTCCAGCGCCGCGATGTCGAGCCGCTGCCCCCGCTCCAGGCGGGGCAGCCGGCGCTCGGCGTCGTCGGCCTCCTCGTCGGTGGCCGCACCCTCGTCCCTGCTCTCGACGTAGGCACGCAGGAAGCCGGGGAAGGTGATGGTGCGACCGCTGGTGGAGAACTCGACGGCTTCGTCCGTGCTGGACCGCCCGGCCAGCCGGATCGACACCGTCTGCCCGACCGCGTCGGCCATCTGGGAGGCGACGGTGCGCTGCCAGATCAGCTCGTAGAGCCGGAACTCGTCGCGGCCGAGCTGGCCGGCCAGCTGCCCGGGGGTGCGGAAGGAGTCGCCGGCCGGACGGATGGCCTCGTGCGCCTCCTGGGCGCCCTTGTTCTTGGTCGCGTAGCGGCGCGGCTCCGCCGGCACGTAGGCGTCGCCGTAGAGCTCGCGGGCCTGGCTGCGGGCCGCGCTCAGCGCCGTCTCGGACAGGTTCGTCGAGTCGGTGCGCATGTAGGTGATGTAGCCGTTCTCGTACAGCCGCTGCGCGGTGCGCATCGTCACCTGGGAGGACCAGCCGAGCTTGCGGCCGGCCTCCTGCTGCAGGGACGAGGTCATGAACGGGGCGTAGGGACGCCGCCGGTAGGGCCGCTCGTCGACCCGGCTGACCGTGACGCTGCTGCTCTCCAGCCGGGCGGCCAGCCCGCGGGCACCGGCCTCGTCCAGGTGCACGACGTCGCTGGTGACGGTGCCGGTGTCGGCGTCGAAGTCGCGACCGGTGGCCACCCGGCGGTCGTCGACGGTGACCAGCGTGGCGTTCAGCCGGGCCGGCTCCCCGGCGTCGGTGGACGTCGTCCGCCCCACGTCGAAGGTGCCTTCCAGGCCCCAGTAGTCGGCTACGGTGAAGCGCATCCGGGCACGCTCCCGCTCGACGACGATCCGGGTGGCCACCGACTGCACGCGCCCGGCCGACAGCTTCGGCAGGACCTTCTTCCACAGCACCGGCGAGACCTCGTAGCCGTAGAGCCGGTCGAGGATGCGGCGGGTCTCCTGGGCGTCGACCAGCGCGGTGTCCAGCTCTCGCGGGTTGGCGACGGCGCGGGCGATCGCCTCCCGGGTGATCTCGTGGAAGACCATCCGGCGGACCGGCACGGTCGGCTTGAGGGTGTCGATCAGGTGCCAGGCGATGGCCTCGCCCTCGCGGTCCTCATCGGTGGCGAGGTAGATCTCGCTGGCTTCCTTCACCAGCTGCTTGAGCCGGGTGACCTGCTGCTTGCGGTCGGGGCTGACCACGTAGAGCGGGGAGAAGCCGTTGTCGACGTCGACGCCCAGCCGGGCCCACGACTCGCCCTTGTGGGCGGCGGGCACGTCGGCAGCGTTCCGCGGCAGGTCACGGATGTGCCCGACGCTGGCCTCGACGACGTAGTCGCTGCCCAGGTACCCCGCGATCGTCTTGGCCTTCGCCGGGGACTCCACGATGACCAGCGGCTTCCCCCCGCCGGCGGCGGCCCGCTTGCGGGGGGTGCGCGTGGTGGGGCCGGAGGCGGCGGCTGCGGCTGCTGGCGAGGTCTTGGTGGGCGGCACGGTGCTCCTGTCGGGGTGCTGACTGCAGGCGCCGGGAGGACCCGGACGCACGTGGGAGCACTGGC
The DNA here is from genome assembly GCA_019779905.1 of Modestobacter lapidis. Classification (GTDB taxonomy): domain Bacteria; phylum Actinomycetota; class Actinomycetes; order Mycobacteriales; family Geodermatophilaceae; genus Modestobacter; species Modestobacter lapidis. Next base: position 114,846 of record JABAKE010000004.1, read on the forward strand.
GTGCACCCACTCGGCGAGGGCCACGGTAGGCCACGTCTCCGTCCGGGGGCCGGGCAGCGAGGGAGGACGGGCGCGCCGCAGCGGGCCCGGGGGCCGCCGGCGACCCCGGGCCCGCCCCAGGCGGACGGCGTTCAGGACTGCCGCCGGGTGCCGGCCACGACCTCGCCGATCGCGGCCAGGGTGACCCGGTCCGGGTCGTAGTACTCGGTGTGCCCCTGGGTGACCTCGGTGGGCAGCGGGGTGTCGCCGAACCACGGGCTGACCGGCCCCCGGCCGAACCAGCCGGACCAGGAGATGGGATCGGCCGGCGACCAGGCGCCATGGACCTCCGCCGCCTCCAGGTCCGCGGCCGTGAGCGCCTCGGTGCCCGGGCTGCCCAGCAGGACGAGCGCGTCGGTGGCCAGCTGACCGGGCGCCTGTGCGGCGCGGGAGGCCACGAGGGTGCCGTAGCTGTGCGCCACCACCGTGGTGCGGGCCGGTAGCGGGGACCCGGGCGCGGTGCGGGCCGCTGCCCAGCCGTCCAGTGCCCGATCCAGGGCCGGCCCGCCGCGTTGGGCGAGCTGGCTGGACGGCGCAGCGAGCACGGTGGCCGGTGTCCGGTAGCCGAGCCAGGCCACGGTGGCCACGGCCAGCCCGGGTGCGGCGGCCTTCGCGGCCGTGGCCACGCCCGCAGCGTCCGACGTCAGCCCCGCCAGGTCGTCGTCCGGGCTGGTGAGGATCCCGGGCACCAGGACGGCGACCGCGGCGGCCGTGTCGAGGTCGCCGAGGGCCAGCCCGACCAGGTCGTCATCCGGCTGGAACTGCAGCAGCTGCACCTGTTGCCCGGCGTCCTCCTGGTGGTCGATCTCCGCTGCGACCGCCGCAGCTGTCCGGTGCGGGTCGCTGCCGGGCGCGAGCTCCTGCAGCGCCCGGTCCAGCATGATCCGGTTGGCCTGGTCCCGGGCCCAGGCCGGCAGTCCGTCGAGTGCGCCCACGGCCGCGGGGGCGGCGTTCACCGCGGCGGACTGCTGGGCGGCGGTCAGCGTCGCCCACCAGGCAGTCACCCGGCCAGGGTCCTCCGCGGGGACGGGTACCGGCGGTGGCGTGACCTGCCCGAACAGGGTGGGGCGCGCGGCGGAATCGGCGAAGCCGACGGCGCCATCCGCCCACCCCGCGGCCAGGGGCTCACCGGCGAGCACCGCTGCGGCGAGCGCCCGCGCGGCCGCCGCATGCGCCTCGTCCGCCAGCAGGTGTGCCTGCTGCGCCGGATCGACCGGGGCAGCGGGGGGCCGCCAGACACCGCCCGGCCGGAAGAGCGCGGCGGCGGCGCGATCGACCCGCTGCTCCGCCGTCTCCACCGGAGGGACCAACCCGAGGCCGGGCATCGGGTCGCCGGCCGCATTCAACTCCACTCCCCCGACCGCCGCCGTGGTCAGCGCGGCCACCGCCAGCTCCTGCGCCTCGTCGGCGGCGGCGACCAGGGCGCCGAGCAGCCGTGCCGACTCCTCCAGGGCGGCCTGCACCCCGCTGCTGACGGTGGACACCTCGAGCAGGGCTGCGGCCGCCACCGTGCCGGCCGGGCCCGACCAGCACTCCGCCGTGCCGAGCCGGCGACCGACCGCGTCCAATCGGAAGCGCCACGGCACCAACCGCTCGGCGATCAGCCCCAGGGCCCCGGCCGCTGCGCGCAGCTGCGGGATGTCCCAGGCGGCGATGCCGCCCAGCCGCGACCCGGCGCCCCTGCCGCTCACCGGGCCACCACCAGGCCGGGGCGGCCGGCACCGAGCCGGCCGGCCAGTGCGGCGTCGGCAGCGCGGTACGACGACAACGCCGCGTCGAGCGTGGCGGTGACGGCGAGGACGCGGGTGGCCAGTGCGGCCAGGCCGGTGGCCCACAGCGCACCGGTGTCGCCGGCCGCCGCACCGACCGCGCCGTCCAGCGCGGTGCCCAGCGTGCGTCCGGTGACCGCGCCGAGCTCACCCTCCTGCCCCAGCTCCGCCCCCAGCGCCGACAGCTCGTCGAGCAGAACGTCCAGCACATCGAGCTGGACGGAGATGAGGTCGGACACAGGGCCTCCCGGCGCGGCGGCGGCCCCCCGCCGGGGCCGACGAGAGCGACGCTAGGAAGCCCACCCACCACTTCGGGCACCGTCGTCCACACCGGTTCCGGCCGTCCACAACGGGAGACCGCCGGCACCGCTCACGACGCCCGGGTGGTCAGCGACGGAGCGGCCGTGTCGGTGTCACCACCCACCACGACCGACCTCCGCTTGCTGACCACCACGGCACCGACGATGACCAGCAGTGCGGCCACCGCGATCAGCACCCGGAGCGCGGTGTTCGAGTCCTGCCCGACGGAGAGGCCGACCACCGCCGGGGCGATGAGCAGCGCGACCAGGTTCATCACCTTGATCAGCGGGTTGATGGCCGGCCCGGCGGTGTCCTTGAACGGGTCGCCGACGGTGTCGCCGATGACCGTCGCGGAGTGCGCCTCGCTGCCCTTCCCGCCGTAGGCGCCGTCCTCCACCATCTTCTTGGCGTTGTCCCAGGCTCCACCCGAGTTGGCCAGGAAGACCGCCATCAGCGTGCCGGTCGCGATGGCGCCGACCAGGTAGGCGGCCAGCGGGCCGAAGCCCAACCCGAAGCCGACGGCGACCGGGGCCAGGACGGCGAGCAGGCCGGGGGTGGCCAGTTCCCGCAGCGAGTCCTTGGTGCAGATGTCCACCACCGCGCCGTAGTTCGGCCGCTCGGAGTAGTCCATGATCCCGGGCCTGGTGCGGAACTGCTCACGCACCTCGAAGACCACCCGGCCCGCCGCCCGGGAGACGGCGCTGATCGCCAGCCCGGAGAAGAAGAAGACGACCGCGGCGCCGATGACCGCCCCGACGACGTTGTTGGGCGAGGAGAGGGTGAACGCGTCACCGAGCGTGGCGCCGGCATCCTCCAGCGCGTCGCCGATGCTGGCGTTGTAGGAGCCGAACAGGGCCGTCGCCGCGAGGACGGCGGTGGCGATGGCGATCCCCTTGGTGATCGCCTTGGTCGTGTTGCCGACGGCGTCGAGGTCGGTGAGGACCTGGGCGCCCTCGGCGTCGATGTCCCCGGACATCTCGGCGATGCCCTGGGCGTTGTCGCTGACCGGACCGAAGGTGTCCATCGAGACGATCACCCCGGCCGTGGTGAGCAGCCCGGTACCGGCCAGCGCGACGGCGTAGAGCGCGGCGGCCCCGCCGATCAGGAACGCGCCGTAGACGGCGGCCCCGATGAGCAACGCCGCGTACACGGCCGACTCGAGGCCGAGGGAGATGCCGGAGAGGATCACCGTCGCCGGCCCGGTCAGCGAGCTGCGGGTGACGTCCTTGACCGGCCGCCGGGAGGTCTCGGTGAAGTATCCGGTGAGCTGCTGGATCGCCGCGGCGAGCACGATGCCGATCAGCACCGAGACGAAGCCGAGCACCTGCGGGCTCACCGCGACGTCGAACCCGTCGGAGATCGCCGGGAGGATGGTGAAGGAGGCGGCCGCCACGAGCACCAGCGAGACCGCGGCGGAGGTGAAGAAGCCGCGGTTGATCGGCGCCATCCAGGAGCTGTCCCCGGCGGTCGGGTTGCTGGCCAGGATGCCGACGACCGAGGCGATGATCCCGATCGCCGCGACGACGAGCGGGAACACCATCCCCACCGGGCCGAAGAAGACCTGGCCGAGGATGAGAGCGGCGACCAGGGTGACCGCGTAGGACTCGAAGAGGTCCGCGGCCATGCCCGCGCAGTCACCGACGTTGTCGCCCACGTTGTCGGCGATGGTGGCGGCGTTGCGTGGATCGTCCTCGGGGATGCCGGCCTCGACCTTGCCGACCAGGTCCGCTCCCACGTCGGCGGCCTTGGTGAAGATGCCGCCCCCGACGCGCATGAACATGGCCAGCAGGGCGCCACCGAAGGCGAAGCCCTCGAGCACCACGGGGCCGGTCTCCCGGAACAGGAGCAGCGCCAGGGAGGCACCGAACAGGCCGAGGCCGACGGTGATCATCCCGCAGACGCCGCCGGTGCGGAACGCGATCCGGAAGGCCGGGCGGTGGCCACCGGCGGCCGCGGCTGCGGCGACCCGCACGTTGCCCCGGGTGGCCAGGGTCATGCCGATGAACCCGACCATCGCCGAGAACAGCGCGCCGATCAGGAAGAACACCGCCCGGCCCAGCCGGGTACCCAGCCCACCGTCGGAGACCGGGAGCACGAGCAGCAGCAGGAACACGATGACGGCGAAGATCCCCAGCGTGCGGAACTGCCGTCGGAGGAACGCGCCGGCTCCCTCCTGGATCGCCTTGGCGATCTCCTGCATCTTGACCGTTCCCTGGTCGGCGGCCATGACCGCGCGGGACAGGTAGTAGGCGAAGCCCAGGGCGGCGAGGGAGATGGCGAGGACGACCGCCACCAGGGTGAGGTCGCCTCCGGACAGTTCGGTGTCTGGCATTCCGGTCCTCCACGCGAGACGAAACGCTGCGGTGGGAACCCGGGGCCTGCTCCCCAGGGTGGTCGCGGCGTGGCTGCACTGTGCCGTAGCGGGAGCTCGACCACCAGACCTGGGCGTGAGGCGGATCACACGGGCGGTGAGAAGTGCCGGGGCCGCAACACCGCTTGCGCCGGGGTGTGACAGTGGGGTGGTGACGTCGCTGCACCCTTCCCCGGTCGCGACCGACGGCCGGGACACCGCTGCCCGGGACACCGCCGCCGGCTCCCCGCCGGACGTCCTCCCGGGGGCCGACCTGCTCGAGGCGCTGCTCACCGGTACCGACCCCGAACACGACCCGGTCACCCACGTCCACCGGCTCCCGGCCCGGTGCAGCCGGCTCGCCGAGTGGCCCTCCTGGATGCGGCCGGAGCTGCGCGACCGCCTGGCTGCCCGTGGGGTGCCCGCCCCGTTCAGCCATCAGTTGGCTGCCGCCGAGCTCGCCCGCAGCGGGCAGCACGTGGTGGTCGCGACCGGGACGGCGTCGGGGAAGTCGCTGGCCTACCAGCTGCCGGCGCTGACCGCCCTCGCCGAGGACCCCAGGGCCTGTGTTCTCTACCTGGCGCCCACCAAGGCGCTGGCCCGCGACCAGCTGGCCGCGGTGTCCGCGCTCGCCGACCCCTCGGTGCGGCCCGCCGCCTACGACGGCGACACCCCGATGGAGGAGCGGGAGTGGGTCCGCCGGCACTCGCGGTGGATCGTGACCAACCCCGACATGCTGCACCGCGGGGTGCTGCCCGCACACCAGAAGTGGTCGAGCACCCTGCGCCGGGTCGCCTACGTGGTGGTCGACGAGTGCCATGCCTACCGCGGCGTCTTCGGCTCGCACGTGGGGCACGTGCTCCGCCGGCTGCGCCGGATCTGCCGGCGGTACGGCGCGGACCCGGTGTTCGTCCTGGCCTCGGCGACCGTGGCCGACCCGGCCGCGGCCGCAAGCCGGCTCGTGGGCGCCCCCGTCACCGCGGTGACCGAGGACGGCTCGCCCCGGCCGGGTGCGACGTTCGCCCTCTGGGAGCCGCCGCTGACCGAGCGCACCGGCGAGCAGGGCGCACCGCTGCGCCGCTCCGCTGCCTCGGACGCCGCCGGCCTGCTGGCCGACCTGGTCGAGCAGGGCGCCCGGACACTGGCGTTCGTCCGGTCGCGGCGCAGCGCCGAGTCCGTCGCCGACCAGGCCCGCCGGGTGCTCGCCGACCGGGGACGCGGCGACCTGGTGTCCCGGGTCGACTCCTACCGGGGCGGCTACCTCCCGGAGGAGCGCCGCGAGCTGGAGCGCGCGCTGTCCACCGGAGCCCTGCTCGGGGTGGCCACCACCAACGCGCTGGAACTGGGCATCGACATCGCCGGCCTCGACGCGGTGGTGCTGGCCGGGTACCCCGGCACGCTGGCCTCGCTGTGGCAGCAGGCCGGCCGGGCCGGGCGTGCGCAGCGGGAGTCGCTGGTCGTCTTCATCGCCCGTGACGATCCGCTGGACCACTACCTGGCCCACCACCCGAAAGCCGTGTTCGGCCGGCCGGTGGAGGCGACGGTCACCGATCCGACCAACCCCTACGTGCTCGGGCCCCAGCTGTGCTGCGCCGCCGCCGAGCTGCCGCTGCGACCGGAGGAGCTGGTCGAGTTCGGCGGGGCACCCGCCGAGGAGCAGATCGCCGACCTGGTCGCGACCGGGCAGCTGCGCTCCCGGCCGACCGGCTGGTACTGGGCCGGCCGCGGACGGCCCGACGTCGACATCCGCGGCGACGGGGACCCGCCGGTGTCGATCATCGAAGGCGCCACCGGACGCCTGCTGGGCACCGTCGACGGCGGGGCGGCGCACTCCGCGGTGCACGCCGGGGCGCTCTACGTGCACCGGGGGGAGAGCTACGTCGTCGACGAGTTCGACGTGGCGGACGCCTGCGCGGTCGTGCACCCCGAGAGCCCGGAGTGGACGACGGTGTCCCGCGACGTCACCGACTACGCCGTCGTCTCGATCGATCGGACCCGCCGGCTGGGGCCGGTGACCGCGCACACCGGCGTGGTCGACGTGCGGAACCAGGTGGTCGCCTACCAGCGGCGCCGGCTGGGCACCGGCGAGGTGCTCGCCGAGTTCCCGCTGGACCTGCCCTCCCGCCAGCTGCGCACCCGGGCGGTCTGGCTGACCTTCGACGAGCGGGCCATCACCCGGGCCGAGCTGGCCGAGTCGGAGCTGCCCGGCTCGTTGCACGCTGCCGAGCACGCCGCCATCGGGCTGCTGCCGTTGATGGCCACCTGCGACCGGTGGGACCTCGGCGGGGTGTCGACCGCGCTGCACCCGGACACCGGTGCGGCCACGATCGTGGTCTACGACGGGCACCCCGGTGGCGCGGGTTTCGCCGAGCGCGGCTACGCCGTGCTGCGCCAGTGGCTGCAGGCCACCCGGGCCACGGTGGCCAGCTGCGAGTGCGAGGCCGGCTGCCCGTCGTGCGTGCAGTCGCCCAAGTGCGGCAACGGCAACGAGCCGCTGGACAAGCCCGGTGCCGTCCGGCTGCTCGACGTGGTGCTCGACGAGCTGGCCGCGGCCGCGGACCGGGAGTTGGACGAGCGGGCGGACGGTGGCCGGGACACGGGCAGCGATCCGGCCGACGACGATGCCCCGGCCGGGGCCGCCGCCCCTGGTGACGCCCTCACCGACGACCTGGTCTTCTGAGCCGTCCGGGACCGAACCGGGCTGCCCGGTCGCGACCGTGCCGAGCTCCGGCGGCGCCGGCCCCGCGCGGGCCCGGCCGCGGGCGTCGACCACGCCCAGCGGCCCGAGCCGGACGGGCACCCGGACGTGCAGCTCGACGACAGCGCCCGGCGCTACCCGGCAGCTGTCCACCGATGCCCCGTTGGCGGCGGCGACCGTGCTGGCGACCGCGCATGCCGCCGGATCGCCCAACACGGCCCGGCCGGCGCCGGCCAGGGCCGCCAGATCGGCCGCCGCACCCGCCCGGTGCCGGCCCACCACCGCTCCACCGACGAGGACCACCGCGACGCCGACCGCGGCGAGCAGGCCGGCCAGGGCGACGACCCACACCGTCGCCGACCCCCGCTCCCCGGTTCCTGCCTCCGCCGCGTCGGCGCGGTGCCCTGTCACGGCACCGCCCGGTCGGCGCCCGGTTCACGCAGGCCGGTCGCGGTTGCGCTCACCGGGACGTGCAGCGGCACCGGACCCAGCGGCTGCAGCGCAGCGGTCACCGTGACGGTCACCGTCGTCCCGGAGGTGGACACCTCGACCCGGGCGCCGTCGGGCGCCGCCCGACCGGCCAGCTCGACGACGACCGCGATCGGCTCGCCGCGGGCAGCGGCCCGGACCCCCTCCCGGGCCGCGTCCACGCACCGCAACTGGGCTCCGACCACGACGACCGCCGCCACCGCGGCGGCCAGCACGAGCAGGAGGACCGGGAGGACCACCGCCGTCTCGGCAGTAACCATCCCGGCCTCCCGGTCGCGACGGGCGGACATCGGTCAGGACAGGGTCGACAGCGCCGACTGCACGAGGTCGCCGAGGGCGTCGACGACCGACCCGCCGGTGACCACCTGGTAGAGCACAGCGGCGAACGCGCAGGCCGCGACGGTGCCGACGGCGTACTCGGCGGTGCTCATCCCCGCCTCGCCGGACTCCTGCACCCGGGCCCACCGCCGGGCGAGCCGCCGCCGCACCGACCGCTGCCCGTCCGGCGGCGGCACCGCCGCCGCACCGGCGCTCTCCGGCTGTCGCTGCAGCTCCTGCTGGGTGGTCGGGACCGTGCTGGTCATGGCTCCTCCTCCGTGGGCCACCGGCGGGCCCGTCGCTCCCGAGATTGCGGCCGGCAACCCCGTTCCGACCGGTCGCCGGCCCAGCTGTGGACCGCAGTTCCGGCTGGGGACACCGGCCGGCCCGGGAGGGCGCGGTGTGCTGGCCGGAGCCGGTCAGCCGAAGACGTCCGCGGCGATGCCGAGCACCATCGGCACCACCCCCAGGCAGAGGAAGGCCGGGAGGAAGCACACGCCCAGCGGCGCGAGCACCCAGACCCCCGCCCGGCGGACCGCTGCCTCGACCGCGCTCCGCTGGGCGGTGCGCAGATCACCGGCCAGCCGCTGCAGCGCGGGCACCACGGACGAGCCGGACTCGCCCGCGCGCACCAGCACCCGGGCCAGCGGGGCCACCGGCGCAGGCACCCCCGACCACGCCTGACGCGGGGCAGCACCCAGCCGGTACAGGACGCCCACCTGGTCGAGTTCGACGCCGAGGGGACCGGGCACCGACGTCGCGACCGCCGCGACCGCCGCGCCGATCGGTGTGCCGGCGGCCAGGCAGACCGCCAGCAGGTCGCAGGCCACCGGCAGGTCCCGGACGCCGTCGTCGGCCGGCGGCCCTCCTCCGCGGCGGAGCAGCCGCTCGACCAGGACCGCCGTCCCGACGCCGGCCACCGCCCCGCCGAGGCCGCCGCCGAGCACCGCGAAGGCGGCGACGCCGGCCACTGCTGCCTCCGCCCGCCGGCGGAGCCGACCGGGCGGGCCCGCGCCCGGGCCGGCGGGGCCACGCAGGGCCCTGCGCGACGCGCGGTCCGGCAGGACGCCGTGGGATGCGGGAGCGAGCTGCCGGACCCGATCCCGCCGGACCGAGTCGGGCGGCCGCCACAGCAGCAGCGCAGCGCCCAGCGCGACGAGCGCGAGCGCCGGCCCGCCGGCGGTCACCGGGTCACCGCACGCCGCACCAGCCGCGCCGACCAGGCCACCCCGGCCAGCTCCAGCGCGACGCCGCAGACCAGGAGGACGGTGCCGGTGCCGGTCGTGGTCAGCACCCGCCAGGGATCCGCACCCACGCCACCGCCCATCAGCAGCCCGAGCACCGGCAGGCCGGCCAGGACGGCGGCACTGGCCCGGGGCCCGGCCACCGCCGCCCGCAGCTCGGTCTCCGCCCGGGCCCGGGCCCGCAGGTCGTCCTCGACGGCGGCGGCCACGCCGGCCAGCGAGCAGCCCGTCCGGGCACTCAGCCGGACCGCGGCCGCCACCCGGGCGAGGACGCCGTCCACGTCGCCCGGGGAGCCGGCCGCGGGAGTCGGTGGCCCGGCGCCGGGTCGCAGCACCCGGCCCAGCGCGGCCCCGGCCACCTCGTCCGGGCAGCCGGCCACGGCGGCGTCGGCCGCCTCCTCGACCGACCGGCCGGCCCGCAGTTCGGCGGCAAGCACGCCCAGGCCCTCCGCGACCGCCTGCACGCGCCGCCGGCCCTCGGCCGCCCGGCGCGCGCCCCGGAGGGCGCGAACGGCCGCCCCGGCGCACACGCCGGCCAACGCGGCCACCAGCGGCGTGCTGGCCACCGCCACCACCGCGGCCGCCAGCAGCCCACCGGCACCCACCGCGCCGGGCCGGTCCACCAGTGCGCCGAGCTCCACGGCGGGCACCGACCGCGTGGCGCGCAGTCGGCCCGGGGGCTCCTGGACCCCGCGGGCCGGCCAGCACACCGCGGCCGCGGCCAGGCAGCACAGGGCACCGGTCATCCCGGCACCCGGCAGCCCAGCACCGCGGCCAGCTCGGCGCGGCCCGGGCTCTCCCCGCCGTCCGACCGCCATCCGGGGACGACCTCGATGAGCTCGCGCCGCCGGCGGACCACCGCCACCTCGGCGACGCGCCGGCCGACCGGGGCCCGCTGGAGGTGCACCACCAGCGACAACGCGGCGGCCGCCTGGCTGTGCACCGCGACCCGGCCCAGACCGGCCGCCACGCCGAGGGCCTCCAGCCGGGCCGGCACCTCGGCGGGCCGGTTCACGTGCAGCGTGCCGCAGCCGCCGTCGTGGCCGGTGTTGAGCGCGGCGAGCAGGTCGACGACCTCGGCACCACGTACCTCCCCGACGACCAGCCGGTCGGGCCGCATGCGCAGCGCCTGCCGCACCAGGTCGCGCAGCGTCACGGCGCCCACCGCCTCCACGTTGGGCGGCCGGGTGAGCAGCCGGACGACGTGCGGGTGGTCGGGCCACAGCTCCGGCGCGTCCTCGCAGAGCACCAGCCGCTCGTCCGGCGGCACCAGGCCGAGCAACGCCGAGAGCACCGTGGTCTTGCCGCTGCCCGTGCCGCCGGTGACGAGGAACGCCGCGCGGCGCTGCACCGCGGCACGGAGCAGGTCCGCGGCCGCCCCGGGCAGCGCTCCGCGGGCAGCGAGGTCGGCGAAGGACAGCCGCGCGCGGCGCAGCACCCGCAGCGACAGGCAGGTACCCCCGCCCGAGACGGGCGGCAGGACCGCGTGCAGCCGGGTGCCGTCGGGCAGCGAGGCATCGACCCACGGAGCGGCATCGTCCAGCCGCCGTCCGGCCGCGGCGGCGAGCCGCACCGCCAGCCGGCGGACCGCCTGCTCGTCGGGGAACCGGGCATCCGCCGGCTCCAGGCCCGATCCGCGGTCGACCCAGACCTGGTCCGGCCCGTTGACCAGCACGTCGGTCACCCCGGGAGTGCGCAGCAGCGGCTCGAGCGGGCCGGCGCCGGAGAGTTCGTCGCTGGCCATCCGAACCGCCTCCAGGACGGCGCGGTCGCCCAGGAGGCCCCCGGACTCCTCCCGTACCAGAGCCGCGACCGCTGCCGAGCTGACCACACCCGGCCCGGCCGCGAGCCGGGCCCGGACCCGCTCGACCAGCGGCCCGGGCGCCCCGACGCTCACCCCGGGCCGCCGTGCGGGAGCTCGGCCAGGAGCTGCCGGCTGAGCACGCCCAGCGGCGAGCGGGCCGCGACCGAGGGTGGTTCCCCCCGCTCGCCCCGTGGCACGGCGGACCGGTCGTGCGCCAGCTCGGCCAGCACCGGCCGGCCGACGACGTCGGCGACCTCCCGGCGGGACAGCCCACCCGGCACCGGCCGGGTGACCACCCGCGCGCCCGACCAGGGCCGGGGCGCACCATCCGGTGCGCCGACCATGGCCCGGGCAGCCGCGGCCGCGCGCAGCCGGGCCGGCACGAGGAGCACCGCCAGGTCGGCCGCGTCCAGGACGGCCTCGCCCGCACGGGTGCGGCACGGCAGGTCGACGACCACCCCGTGCCCGCTGTCCCGGGCCGCGACCACGACCGCGGTCAGCGCGTCTCCCGGCACCTCCTCGGGAGCCTCCCGCGAGGCGGCGAGCACCGGGACGCCGTGCGCGTCGGGCAGCGCGGCGACCAGCGCGGGCCCGGACACCCCGCCCCGCACACCGGTCAGTTCCGGCCAGCGCAGCCCCTGGGTGCGCTCTGCTCCCAGCAGCAGGTCCAGACCGCCGCCCCAGCCGTCCGCGTCGACCAGCAGCACCCGGCCGGGGGTGCCGGCGCCGGCGGCCAGGGCCAGCGCCGTGGCCACGGTGCTCGCCCCGGCCCCGCCGCAACAGCTGCCCACCACGGCCACCCAGCCGGGGCGGCTCGGCCCGCGGACCGCGGTGGCCACCCGCTCGACCAGCCAGGCCTCGTCCCGGGGCAGCACGACGACCCGTTCCGCACCGACCTCGACCGCGGCCGACCACACCTCGGGGCCCGGCTCGCTGGTCAGCACCACGAGCACGCCCGGCCGCCGGGGCAGCGCACGCACCGGCGCCGCGCCGAGGACGTCGGCACCGAGCAGGACCACCGGGGCCGTCCGGTGCGCCCGGCGGAGCGCACCGCCGCCCGAGGTGAGCTCGGGAGTGCTGCCGGCCGCGGCCAGCAACCGCAACAGGTCGTCCAGCAGCACCTCGTCGGTGCTGACGACCAGCGGACGGGGGACGGCGTCGGCGAGCGGACCCGGGGCGCGGGACGGGGTGGAGGTCACGGGGACAGCGCAGTGGCGCCGGCGGAGCCACGGAAGGCCGCGCGGACATCTGTGGAGGACCCGTACGGGTGTGGACGACGGCGTGCCGGGCCCCGGAGCTGCCCGCTGCGCTTACCCTCGTGGATCATGACCCGCGCAGCGGCGTTCTTCGACCTGGACAAGACCGTCATCGCCAAGTCCAGCACCCTGGCGTTCGGCCGGCCGTTCTTCCACGGCGGGCTGATCAACCGCCGGGCGGTGCTCAAGGGCGCCTATGCCCAGTTCGTCTTCTCCCTGGCCGGCGCCGACGCCGCCCAGATGGAGCGCATGCGCAGCCAGATCACCGCGATGACCACCGGCTGGGACGTCGCGGTGGTCCACGACATCGTCCGCGAGACGCTGCACGACATCGTCGAGCCCCTGGTCTACGCCGAGGCCGCGGACCTGATCGAGGAGCACCGGGCGGCCGGGCGGGAGATCGTCATCGTCTCCACCAGCGGCGCGGACATGGTGGAGCCGATCGGCGAGATGCTCGGCGTCGACCGGGTGGTGGCCACCCGGATGGTGACCAGGAACGGCAGGTACACCGGCGAGATCGACTTCTACGCCTACGGCGCGAACAAGGCGGTCGCCGTCCGCCAGGTCGCCGCCCAGATGGGCTACGACCTGGCCGACTGCTGGGCCTACAGCGACTCGGCCACCGACCTGCCGATGCTCGAGGCGGTCGGCCACCCGACGGCCGTCAACCCCGACCGGGGGCTCCGCAGGATCGCCGGCGAACGGGGCTGGCCGGTGCTCACCTTCAGCCGGCCGGTGGCGCTGAGGTCGCGGTTCTCCGGGCAGCGGGCACCGATGGTGACCGGCGCCGCGATGGGCGTCGGGGCGGCGGTCGCCGGGCTGGCCTGGTACGTGCGCCGGCGCGCGCTCCGGCTCTCCGGGCTCGCCATGCCCCCCGCCATGACCCCCGCGCCCGCGCTGCTCACCGGCCGGCCCGTCCCGGCCGCCGTGGCCGTCGGCCGGTGGCTTCGCCGGGACGCCTGACCCCTGGGCTCCCGACGGCGGGCTCGTCCCCGGCGTTGCACCACCGGAGGACCGGACTCATCGGCGATCCTGCCCGGCATGATCACCGCGCTGGCCTGGCTCGCCGTGGCCGCCGTGTGCGTCGCGGCCGCGCTGTTCGGCCAGACCGCACGGACGTCGCCGTCACGCCGTGGGCGCCGGCCGCCCCCCTCTGCCCGGATCGGCATGGTGATGTCGAGGAGCGGGCCGTGGGTCGCCGTGCTGCTCGGCGTCGTCGGCGGGGCGGCGACCGGGCAGTGGCTGGTCGCCGCGGCCGCGGCGCTGGGAGGCATCGTCGTGACGGCGCTGGTCGGGCTGCTGCTCGCCCCGCGCTGACCCGGCAGCGGTCAGACCCCGAACCTCGACCGGGCCCCGTCGAACCTCGACCGGGCCCCGTCGAACCTCGACCGCACCTCGTCGACCAGCGTGCGGGCCGAGGACTGCGGGCGGAACTCCCGAGCCGCGGCAGTGAGGTCGGTCTGCTGTGCGTCGGTGAGCGCCAGGTCGGCGGCGGCCACGTTCGACTCCAGCTGGGCGACGGTGGAGGCGCCGGGGATCACCACGACCCGGGGCAGGCCGAGCAGCCAGGCCAGCGCCACCTGCGCCGGCGTGGCGTCGTGCGCGGCGGCCACCTCGCGCAGCAGGGCCAGCAGCGGCTCGGCCCGGCGCAGGTTCTCCGTGCCGAACAGCGGGTTCATCGCGCGCACCCCACCGGGCCGGTGGGTCGCCGAGTACCGGCCGCCCAGCAGGCCCTGGGCCAGCGGGCTGTAGGCGATCACCACGCGGCCCTCCCGCTCGGCGAAGGGCACCAGGTCGGTCAGCGGGCCGGCGGAGGCGAGGGAGAACTGCACCTGGTTGCTGACCACCGGCCGGCCGAGCGCCGCATCGGCGGCCTGCCACCGCTCCAGCGAGTAGTTGGAGACACCGACCGCGCCGATCCGCTCCTCGCGGAGCAGCTCTCCCATCCCGGTCATCGTGATCGAGTCCGGGACGACCGGGTTGGCCTGGTGCACCTGGTAGAGCGGGATGCGCTCGAGCTGGAGGCGGCGGGCACTGCCCTCGAACCGGTTGCGGACGACGGCGGGGAACGGCGCGACCGGAAAGATCTTGCTCGCGACGACGACCGAGCTGCGCTCCCCGCCCAGCGCCTCACCCAGGATCTTCTCGCTGCGCCCGAAGCCGTAGACCTCGGCGGTGTCGAAGAGGGTGACGCCGAGCTCCCGGGCCCGCCGGACGATGTCCCGGGCCGGCCCGGTGGCGTAGTCTTCGCCGTAGCCCCACTCCCTGGACCCGAACTGCCACGTGCCCAGCCCCACCCGGCTGACCTGGCCTAGACCGTCGACCTCGAGGAAGCGCATGGCCCGAGTGTCCCCGCTGTCCGATCGGTTGCGGCAGAGGTCCCGAGGAGTGGGGGCCGGAGGCCTCCGCGACCGAGGGACGAAGCGGCTCCACGCACCAGGGGACGGCACCAGGCCGCGGTGTCGTCCGCCAGGACGACGACGTGCACCCACCTCACCCGCGGAGCAGGCTCTCGCAGATGGCCAGGCCCTCGAGGGCGCCGTGCGCGGTGGCCCGGGAGCAGTGGACCAGCCAGCCGGCGAGGCCCGCGGAGCTCCCGGACCGGTAGCCGTCGAGGGCCGCGACGTAGGCCGGGGCCCCCAGTTCGGTGAAGCCGACCTCGGGCACCGACACGGCCTTCGGGTCCAGGCCGCGGGCGATCCCGGTGAGCCGGCCGGCGGCGCGGGCGACCACGCCGTCCGCCGATCCGAAGGGCGCCAGGGCCGCGAGCTCGCCGTGCACGACCGCGGCCAGCACCACTGCCGGCACGGTGGTCGTCGCCGTGATGACGGCGAACAGCCCGGCCAGCCGCGCCCCGGCCTGCCCGGCGGGTCGGCCGAGCTCGGCCGGGTCGACCAGGTCGGTGGCGGCCAGCACGTGCAGCCGGGCGAGGACCTGCCCCGGCGCCCGGTCCCAGGTCTCCACCATCGACCCGAGGCCGGCGGACACCCGCAGCGCGCCCTGCACGATCGGGTCCTCGACCGCGCCGCCCCGGACGTCGGCCAGCGGCCGGTCGACGCCGTCCAGCGCAGCGGAGGCACGGGCCCCGCGCAGCGCCGACTCGGCGCTCACCCCGGCCGACTCCCGGCGCAGCACCCGGTGTGCGAGCAGCCGGTCCACCGCGGCGCGGGCCTCCTCGGCGGCATCGCGCACACCGGGCAGGTCCAGCAGTGGGGCCAGCGGGTCGGGACCGGTGGGGCGCGGCGCCGGGCGGCCGGCGGTGCGGGCGGCGCCGGGCCGCAGCGGGATCGTCACGGCTGCGACGTTACGAGCCGGGTGGGTACGCCCCGCAGCCAGCTCGCCGTCGAGCAGGGAGGTGCGCGGCCGGTCGCGCCCCCGGCGGCCTACGCTGCCCCCACCATGGCCCGACCGCTCACCCTGCTGCTCGTCCGGCACGGTCAGAGCGAGTGGAACGCCGCCGGGCTGATGCAGGGCCAGACCGCGCACGTACCGCTCACCGAGCTCGGCCACCGGCAGGCGGCCGCTGCGGCGGCCGAGCTGGCGGCGCTGACCCGGGCGGGCGACGGCCCCGGCGCCCTGCTCTCCAGCGATCTGCGCCGCGCGGTGCAGACCGCCGAGCACTGCGCCGGAGCCACCGGACTGCCGGTGCGCAGCACGCCCGCGCTGCGCGAGCAGGGCTACGGCGTGCTCGAGGGCCGCCCGTCCCGCGAGCTGTGGGACCTCGTCGACTGGACCGATCCGCACTGGTCCGCCGACGGCGGGGAGAGCCTGGCCCAGCTGCACGCTCGGGTGGCCGGTCACCTCGCCGGGCTGCGGGCCGACCCGCCGGCCGATGTCGTCGCGCTGGTCACCCACGGCGACACCATCCGGGCGTTGCAGGCCGTCGTCGCCGGGCTGGGGCCCGATGCGATGCCGGCGGTCACCCCGCACAACGGCTCGGTGACCCGGTTGGAACTGGCATGAGGGTGTTGGTGCTCGGCGGCTCGCGGTCGGGGAAGTCCGCGTACGCCGAGCAGCTCGTCGCCGACCGGCGCGACGTGCTCTACCTGGCGGCCTCCAGCGGCGACCCGTCCGATCCGGAATGGGCCGCCCGGGTCGCCGCCCACCGGGCCCGCCGCCCGGCGGGTTGGACGACGCTGGAGACCACCGCCCCCTCCGAGCTGCTGCGTCGCGGCACGGTGCTGGTCGACAGCGTCACCACCTGGGTCGCGGCCCTGATGGACGAGACCGGCGTGTGGGATGAGGCGGACGCCGCGGCGCTGGGACGGCTGGGCGACCGCTGCGACGCGCTGGTCACCAACTGGGTGATGACACCGGCGCACGTGGTGGCCGTCAGCGACGAGGTGGGGCTCGGGGTGGTGCCCGAGACCCGCTCCGGGCGGCTGTTCCGGGACACCCTCGGCACGGTGAACCAGCGGCTGGCCGCCACCGCGGACGAGGTGTGGTTCGTGGTGGCCGGGCTGCCCCAGCGGCTGCGATGACGGGCCGTGCGTGGTGGGCCGGCCCCGCGGAGTCGTTCGGGATGCTCAGCTCCGTCCGGGTGCCGGCGGCCGCGTCCGCCCGCGGGGTGCTGCCCTGGGCGCCGCTCGTGGGCCTGGTCCTCGGAGCGGTGGCGGTGGGCGTGGCCTGGCTGGGCGCCCGGTACGCGAGTCCACTCGTCGGCGCCGTCCTCGGCATCGTGGTGCTGGCCGCGCTCACCCGCGGGCTGCACCTGGACGGGCTGGCCGACACCGCCGACGGGCTGGGTCCGCTGCGCGGGCGGGAGCGGGCGCTGGCGGTGATGCGCGCCGGGGACGTCGGACCGTTCGGCGTCCTCACCCTGGTGCTCGCGCTGCTGCTGCAGGTCGCCTGCCTGGCGCACCTGCTGGCCGTGGACGGTGGCTGGCCGGCGTTGCCGGCGGCCGCGGTCGCCGCCCGGGTGGCGATGGCCCGCACCGGGCTGCGGGGGGTGCCGATCGCCGAGGGATCGTCGCTGGGTCAGGCGGTCGCCGGCACCGTCTCGCGGTCGTGGCTGGCCGGCACCGCCGTCACCCTCGTCGCAGCGGTGGCGGCCGGGGCGTTCGGCGCCAGCCACGACGCTCCCGCCGCACTCGGGCTGGTGGCCGCGGTCTGCCTGGGCATGGCCGCGTCGGAAGCGCTGTTCTCCCGGGCCCGCGCGCGGCTGGGCGGGGTGAACGGCGACGTGATGGGAGCGATGGGCGAGGTGACGGCGACGGGCACGCTGCTCGCCGCCGCCGTCCTGCTGCCCTGAGCCCCGGACGGTCAGCGCCGTCCGGTGAAGGAGCCGATCAGCCTCCCCAGGCCTCCCGACGCGGCGGGGGTGGCGCTACCGCGGCGCATGCCGCCGGCCCTGGGAGTGGCGGCCTTCATGCCCCGGCGCCCGGTGGTGGGGCGGCCGGTGGCCCGCCCGGCGGAACGACCGGTACGGGCGGCGGTGTTTCCTGCGGTGCCCATCAGCCTGCTGAGGATGCCCATTGCTGGTCGGTGCCCCGCGCGGCTCGTCGGAACGCGCTGCTGCACGACGCCGGGCCCGCCACCCGGCGTGCCGTTGCGCTCAGCCACCGGCCACGGACTGGATCACCATGACCTCGGCGTCCGGCCCGACCGGCGTCGCGAGGTGCTGCAGCCGGCGGACGTCCTCCCCGTCGACGTAGACGTTGACGTGCCGCCGCAGGGCACCGGTCTCGTCCCGCACCCGCCGGTCGAACACCGGGTGGTCGGCGGCGACCGTGTCCAGCACTGCGCCGACGGTGCCCGGGCCGACCAGCGGGATCGCCAGCTCGCGCTGCCCGGCGGTGCACCCGGCGAGCAGCCGGGGCACCAGCAACCGCACCGTCACGGCAGCACCGCCGCCCGCACGCAGAGCACGTCGGGCAAGTGGTCCGCGACCTGGCTGAACGTCTCCCCCTCGTCGGCGCTGGCGTACACCGCCCCGCCGCGGGTGCCGAGGTAGACGCCCACCGGATCGGCCGAGTCCACTGCTGCCGCGTCGCGCAGGACGGCGTTGAACTCGCCGGCGGGCAACCCGGCGGCCGACCGGCGCCAGGTCGCCCCGGTGTCGTCGGTGCGGTGCACCGCCAGCTCACCACCGGGCGGGATCCGCTCCGAATCGGCCACCAGCGGCACCACCCAGGCGGTTCCTGCCCGCCGGGGATGGGCCAGCATCACGAACCCGAAGTCCGAGGGCAGCCCTCCGGCGATCGAGGTCCAGGAGTCCCCGTCGTCGTCGGAGCGGTAGACGCCGTGGTGGTTCTGCGCGTACAGCCTCCGCGGGTCGGCGGCGTCGCGGGCGATCTTGTGCACGCACTGCCCGAACTCGGGTGCCGGCCCGGGCAGGAAGTAGGCGGAGATGCCGGCGTTGCGCGGCTGCCACGAGGCCCCGCCGTCCCGGGTCCGGTAGACCCCGCCGGTGCTCATCGCGACGTGCACCGTTCCCTCGGGCCCGGGGATGACGGTGTGTGCGGCCGACCCGCCCGCACCGGCGCCCCAGTCGGAGCGGTGGGGGTGGTCCCACAGGCCACGGCACAGCTCGAAGTGCTCGCCGCCGTCGCCCGACCGCCAGACCGAGATCGGCTCGCAGCCGGCCCACACCACCCCGGGCCGGTCGGCGGAGTCCGGCTGCAGCTGCCAGATCCGCTCGACCGAGGCACCGGCGTCGGCCGGGAACCGGATGGCGCCGCCGTCCGGCTCGGTCCAGGTCTGCCCGAGGTCGTCGGAGTGGACGACGGTCGGGCCGAAGTGCTCCGAGCGCACTCCGACCATGAGCCGGGCGCGCCCCTCGCGGGTGTCGATGCCGATGCTCGGCACCTCGGTCATCAGGAAGTGCGGCGGCGACAGGGTCCAGGTGCGCCGGTCGTCGCTCGTCGCGAGCCACAGCCCCTTGCGGGTGCCGATCGCCAGCAGCGTGGTGGTCATGCAGCAGTAGACCGCCGGGCGCCGACGAAATCATCGGTCCCCGTCGTCCCGCTGGGGCCAAAGTCGCGACTTTGGCCCCAGGTGGCGGGCACGACGTCAGCGGGAGTGGGCTCGCGCCGGGGTGTCCCCGCCCTCGAGGTCGCCCTCGGTGTCCAGGTAGGCCTGCTGCAGCTCGGCGAGCAGCGCCGGGTCGGGATCGGCCCACATCTGCCGGTCGACCGCCTCCAGCAGCCGCTCGGCGATGCCGTGCAGGGCCCACGGATTCGACTTCTCCATGAACTCCCGGTTCTCCGGGTCGAGCACGTAGGTCTGGGCGAGCTTCTCGTACATCCAGTCGGCGACCACCCCGGT
Organism: Modestobacter lapidis; assembly: GCA_019779905.1. Classification (GTDB taxonomy): domain Bacteria; phylum Actinomycetota; class Actinomycetes; order Mycobacteriales; family Geodermatophilaceae; genus Modestobacter; species Modestobacter lapidis. The sequence goes on from JABAKE010000004.1 coordinate 134,379, forward strand.
GGTGGCGTCGTAGCCGAAGAGGTAGTCGACGGTCGCGGCCAGCTCGAACGCGCCCTTGTAGCCGTGCCGGCGCATCGCGGCCAGCCACTTGGGGTTGACCACGCGGGCGCGGAACACCCGGGAGGTCTCCTCGAGCAGGGACCGGGTCTTCACCTGCTCGGGCCGGGTGGAGTCGCCGATGTAGGCCGCGGGCGCAGCCCCGGTCAGCGCACGGACGGTGGCGACCATCCCGCCGTGGTACTGGAAGTAGTCGTCGGAGTCGGCGATGTCGTGCTCGCGGGTGTCCACGTTCTTGGCGGCCACCGCGATCCGCTTGTAGGCGGTCTCCATGTCCGGCCGCGCGTTGACCCCGTCGAGATCCCGGCCGTAGGCGTAGCCGCCCCAGACGGCGTAGACCTCGGCCAGGTCGGCATCCCCGCGCCAGTCGCGGGAGTCGATCAGCGACAGCAGGCCGGCCCCGTAGGCGCCCGGCTTCGAGCCGAACACCCGGGTGGTGGCCCGCCGGCGGTCGCCGTGGATGGCCTGGTCGGCGTCCACGTGGGCCTTCACGTAGTTCTCGGCGTCGGACTCGGCGGAGAGGCCGGCCACCAGGGTCACCGCGTCGTCCAGCATGGTCACCACGTGCGGGAACGCGTCCCGGAAGAAGCCGCTGATCCGCACCGTCACGTCGATCCGCGGCCGGCCCAGCTCGTCGAGCGGGATGGGCTCCAGCCCGGTGACCCGCCGGGAGGCGTCGTCCCAGACCGGCCGGACGCCGAGCAGCGCCAGGACCTCCGCGACGTCGTCACCCGAGGTGCGCATCGCCGAGGTGCCCCACACCGACAGGCCCACCGAGCGGGGGTGCGCGCCGGTGTCGGCGACGTAGCGCTCGACCAGCGACTCGGCCATCGCCGACCCGGTCTCCCAGGCCAGCCGGGAGGGGATGGCGCGCGGGTCGACGGAGTAGAAGTTGCGCCCGGTCGGCAGCACGTTCACCAGCCCGCGCAGCGGCGACCCGGACGGCCCGGCCGGCACGTAGCCGCCGTCCAGGGCGTGCAGGGTCATGTCCAGCTCGTCGGTGGTGCGCTCCAGCCGGGGCACGACCTCCTCGACGGCGAACCGCAGCACCGCGGCGACCGCCTCGTCGTCCCGGCCCAGCACTTCGCGCACGAGGGCAGAAATGGCCATCTCTGCCCAGCCGGCCGCCTCCATGCCGGCCACCAGCGCGGCGGCCTGCGCCTCGACCGCGTCGGTCGCCCTCAGCCCGGCGGTGCCGTCCTCGGTCAGGCCGAGCGCCTCCCGCAGCCCGGGCAGCGCGACCGCACCGCCCCAGATCTGCCGGGCCCGCAGCATCGCCAGCACCAGATCGACCCGGTTCCCGCCGCTGGGCGGGGTGCCCAGCACGTGCAGCCCGTCGCGGATCTGGGAGTCCTTGATCTCGCAGAGCCAGCCGTCGACGTGCAGGATCATCTCGTCGAAGTGGTCGTCCTCGGGCCGCTCGGCAAGGCCCAGGTCGGAGTCGAGCTTGGCGGCCTGCAGCAGCGTCCAGATCTGCTGGCGGACGGCGGGCAGCTTCGCCGGGTCCATTGCGGCGATGTTGGCGTGCTCGTCGAGCAGCTGCTCCAGCCGGGCGATGTCGCCGTAGGAGTCGGCGCGGGCCATCGGCGGCACCATGTGATCGACCAGGGTGGCGTGCGCCCGGCGCTTGGCCTGAGTGCCCTCGCCCGGGTCGTTGACCAGGAACGGGTAGACCAGCGGCAGGTCGCCGATCGCCGCGTCGGTACCGCAGGCCGCCGACATCCCCACGGTCTTGCCGGGCAGCCACTCGAGGTTCCCGTGCTTGCCGACGTGCACCATGGCGTGCGCCCCGAATCCGCCAGCATCCCGACCAGACCGCAGCCACCAGTAGGCGGCCAGGTAGTGGTGTGACGGCGGCAGGTCGGGATCGTGGTAGATCGCGATCGGGTTCTCCCCGAAGCCGCGCGGCGGCTGGACCATCACCACGACGTTCCCGGCCCGCAGCGCGGCGAAGACGATGTCGCCGTGTCCGTTTGTCGACTCGTCGACGAAGAGCTTTCCCGGTGCGGGGCCCCAGTGCTCCTCCATCGCCGCGCGCAGCTCGACGGGCAGCGTGGCGAAGAAGGCCTGGTAGTCGGCGGCACCGATGCGCACCGGGTTGCCGCTCAGCACCTCCTCGGTCAGCCAGTTCTCGTCCTGGCCGCCGGCGGCGATCAGCGCGTGCACCAGCGCGTCACCGTCCAGGTCGGCCAGGCCGGGCAGCGCGCCGGGCCCCTCGAACGGGCCGACGTCGTAGCCCTGGCCGGCCATCGCGGCGAGCAGCCGGACGACGGAGGCGGGCGTGTCCAGCCCGACGGCGTTGCCGATCCGGGCGTGCTTGGTCGGGTACGCGGACAGCATCACGACGATGCGGCGCTCGGCCGGCGGGGTGTGCCGGAGCCGGGCGTGCGCGACGGCGGTGCCGGCCACCCGCGCGGCCCGCTCGGGGTCGGCGACGTAGGAGGTGAGGCCGTCGGCGTCGGTCTCCTTGAACGAGAACGGCACGCTGATCAGCCGGCCGTCGAACTCCGGGATGGCGACCTGGTTGCCGACGTCGAGCGGGGACAGCCCGTCGTCGTTGGCGGCCCACTGCGCGCGGCTGCTGGTGAGGCACAGCCCCTGGATCACCGGGACGTCGAGCTTCGCGAGCTCGCCGACGTCCCAGGCGCCGTCGTCCCCACCGGCCGAGGCGGTGGCGGGTTTGGAGCCGCCGGCCGCGAGCACCGTGACGACCAGCGCGTCGGCGGTGCGCAGCACGTCGACCAGGCCGGGCTCGACGCTGCGCAGGGAGGCGGTGAAGACGGGCAGCGCCCGGCCGCCGGCGTCCTCGATCGCGGTGCAGATCGCCTCGACGAAGGCGGTGTTCCCGGCCAGGTGGTGCGCCCGGTAGTAGAGGACGGCGACGGTCGGGCCCTCGGTCACCGCTGAGGCACGCTCCAGCACACCCCACTCGGGGGCGACGGACGGCGGCTCGAAGCCCTCGCCGTCCAGCAGCACCGTGTCGCCGAGGAACCGGTGCAGCTGCGCCAGGTTGTCCGGCCCGCCCTGGGCGAGGTAGCCGTGCGCCTCGGTCGCCACGCCCATCGCAACCGTGGAGAGCTCCATCAGCTCGGCGTCGGGCACCTGCTCGCCGCCGAGGACGACGACCGGCGCCGGGCCGGCCAGCAGCGGGGCCAGCAGCTCCTCGTACTGCCGGCGGACGCCGAGGATCCGGACGACCACCAGGTCGCTGCCCTCGGCCAGCGCGACCATGCCCGCGGCATCCAGTCGCGACGGGTTGCCCAGCCGCCAGGTCACGGCACTGGACCGGGCCGACAGCAGGTCGGTGTCGGACGTGGAGAGCAGGGTGAAGGTGCGTGCGCTCAAGGAGTGCCTCCCTCGGGGTCCGCGCCCCGGGTCGTCGGGCACGGCAGCCGAGGCGCCCGCCTCCCCCGCGGGCGCACAGGTGCGGGGCGGCGCCGGTTTCGCACCGCCGGCCGCCGCTCCGGTGACCCCGGGCGGCCGGTGCGATCGCCTCGCTGCGCTGCCGTGGTTGCCGTGGACGCTACCGCCTCCCTCCGGCGGCCCCGACAGCGCGGCCGGGCCGGTCAGGCCGTCCGGACGCGGGAGATGCGCATGCCGCTGCTGGGTGCCGCCGGCATCCTGGACAGGTCGACGCTGAGGTCCTGCAGCGGGACCTCGTAGGTCATGGCGGTGCTCAGCAGCCGGATGGCCCGCTCCACGAGCGAGATGGTGAGCCACTCCCCGGCGCAGCGGTGGGTGGTGTCGTGGTCACCACCGCCCTGCGGCACGAAGGTGTAGGGGTCGCCGTCCCAGCTGCCGAAGCGCTCGGGCCGGAAGGCGGCGGGCTCGGCCCAGATCCGCGGGTCGTGGTTGGTGGCGTAGATGTCCAGCAGGAACCACGACCCCGGGGAGAAGCGCCGGCCGCGCCACTCGAACTCCCGCCGTGCCCGGCCACCCACCATCGGGAAGAACGGGTAGTAGCGGCGCACCTCCTGCACGAACCAGCGGAGGTACCCGTCGTCCTCGGCTGCCCTGGCCCGGCAGTCCGGGTACTGGTGCAGGGCCAGGGCTGCGTAGGTGATGAACCGGGCGACCGCGACGGAGGGGCGCAGCACGTTGATCAGCTCGACCCGGGCCCGGTCGGTGTCCAGCAGCGCTCCGTCGGCCGTCCGGTGCCAGGCGATCACGTGCGCCGCCGTCCCCTCCGCCACCTGGAGCGCTCCGCTGCGGACCTGGTCGATCACCGTGCCGGCCCACTGCTCGGCGCGGTGCCGGAGGACCTGGCCGCGCAGGTTCCGCGGCCCCACCGACCCGGCGCCCTCGACCATCGCGGCGAGCTGCCGGGTCCGCCGGGGCACGTCTCCGGTTTCCAGCGGGATCCCACTCCAGGCGCAGACCGCCCGGCACAGCACCTCGCGGACCTCCTCCATCAGGACGACCTCGCCGGCCTGCTGCCACGTCGGTACCGAGCTCCGCCACTCCCGCTCGACGGTGTCCGCCAGGTCGGTCAGCGACGCCGGGGTCATCAGCGACATGAACATCCGCTTGCGACGGCGGTGCTCCCCGTTCTCGAGCATCTCGACGCTGCCCAGGTCCAGGAGCAGGGTCAGGGCCGTGGCCGGGATCGCGCGACGGCGGGTCATCAGGTCCGGCGTGTACAGCAGCCGGGCTGCCTCCGCACCGAAGGCGACGAACGCCGTGCGGCCCAGCAGGCGGGTCTGAAAGACGTCGGTCGAGCAGCGGGCGAACCGCCCCGCACCGAACGCGTATCCCTCCCGCAGCAGGGCCACGCTGCTGTCGACGGCATCCAGCCGGGGAATGCCCGCCGTCACCACGCCCGGGGCTCCTGCCCCGTCGCGACCACGATGTCCAGCTCTGGCATGTCACTCCCCACCTGCTCACGGAACGGCGCTCGCGCACCGGCGCCGACGGCGATCTGTCAGGCGCTGACCTCGACGAGGTCGATCACGAAGACGAGGGTGGCTCCTCCTGGGATCGGGCCCTGACCGCGCGGGCCGTAGCCGAGGTCGCTGGGGATGGTCACCATCCGGCGTCCACCGACCTGCATGCCGCTGATCCCCTGCTCGAAACCGGGGATGACCTGCCCGGCACCGAGGGTGACCGGCAGGGTCTCGTCCGCCCCGCGGCTCCAGGAGGAGTCGAACTCCTCGCCGGTCTCGTAGAACGCCCCCACGTACTTGACCGCGACGGTGGATCCCCCGACGGCCTCGGGACCGGATCCGACCACCACGTCGCTGATCACCAGGTCGCACGGCGGCGGGGCGTCCGACGGCGGCACCTCGGGGGCCGTGCCCAGGTCGGTGGTGATCCCGGCCGCCGGCTCGGCCGTCGCCCCCCGTGTCTCGCACGCCTGCGAGGTCGCCGCCCCGGGAGGGGCTTCCTCCGCGGTGGTCGTCCCGGCGGCGTTGCTCCCGGATTCCTGCGCTCCCTCGTCCGTGCCGCCACCACAGGCAGCGAGCGACAACGACAGGGTGACGGCGAGCAGGCCGTGGCGGGCGGTGCGGCGGATCATGGGGCTCTCCTGGCCGAGCAGGGGCTCGAGTCGGGGCGCCGAGGCGAAAGGACCTCGTCGCGGTTCCGTGTGCGGTGGAGGACGACGGCCGCCCGGTCCCAGCGGCAGGCGCCCGGGACGGCGGAGCCCCGACTGTAGCCACGCGCGGTCGTCCCGGCCCGCCGACCGACTCGCGGTGGCCCCCGGCCTGCCCCATGATCGTTCCCCACGGCCGCGGAGACCCCCTGCGCCGATCACACCGTGACCGCTCCGGAGGCTGAACACCCAGTGGAGGACCTGCACCTCGGCTACGCGCTCGTCGGGAGCCTGGCCGTCCTGCTGGCGACCGTGTCCAGCCAGATCCGGAACCTGCCGCTCAGCGAGCCACTCCTGGCCCTGCTCATGGGAGTGCTGGTCGGGCCGGAGGTGCTCGGCCTGCTCGGCGTGCCGGAGGGCAGGCAGCACACGCTGCTGCTCGAGGTGGCCCGCGTGCTGCTCGCCATCTCGCTGATCGGGGTGGCGCTGCGCTACCCGGTCCGCCGGCTGCGTCCGATCGTCCGGCCCACCACGGTGCTCGTGCTGGCCGGGATGGCCGGGATGGCGGCCCTGTCGGCCGGCCTGGCCTGGCTGCTGCTGGGCGTCCCCCTGGCGCTGGCCGCGCTGATCGGCGCCTGCATCACGCCCACCGACCCGGTGCTCGCCTCGAGCGTGGTGACCGGCAAGCCGGCGGAGGAGCACCTCCCGGCGCGGATGCGCCAACTGCTCTCGATGGAGTCCGGGTCCAACGACGGGCTGGCGCTGCCGCTGGTCCTGCTCGGCATCGCCCTGGTGCTCGGCGACTCCCTGGGGCACGCCGCGCTGGACGGCCTCTACCAGGTCGGCACCGGCGTGGTCGTCGGCATCGTCATCGGGCTCGCCGCCGGCAAGGCGGTCAGCGTGGGCATGAGGAACCAGGACGTCGACAAGGGCTCCTCGTTCGTCCTCACGCTGATGCTGGCCATCGCCGTCCTGGGCATCACCCGGCTGCTGAACGCGGACGGCGTCCTCGCCGTCTTCGTCGCCGGCCTCGCCTACAACTCCACCGTCGCCAACGACGAGATGGCGGAGCAGGACACCGTCGACGAGGGGGTGAACCGCTACCTGGGCTTCCCGCTGTTCCTGCTGGTCGGGATCACCCTGCCGTGGTCGGACTGGGCAGAGCTCGGCTGGGCAGCGGTGCTGTTCCCCCTCGCGGTACTGATCCTCCGCCGGCCACCGGTCCTCCTGGCCCTCCTCCGTCCCGTGGGCCTGCGGCCCCGGGACGCGGTCTTCCTCGGCTGGTTCGGCCCGGTCGGGGTCAGCGCGGTCTTCTACCTGATGCTCAGCCACCACGACGGGGTGACCGATCCTCGCGCGTGGGCCGCCGGCAGCCTGGTCGTGGTCGCGAGCACGATCGCGCACGGTGTCACCGCGACCCCGGCACGTCATCTCTATCGCAGGATCGCCGGCAGCTGATCACGGGCAGCCGACCGAGGGCTGCCGATCGAGGGCCGTCGATCGAGGGGCCGCCGATCGAGGACCCTCGATCGAGGGCCGCCGACGGCCCCGGCGAGGCCACCGCGAGCCGGTCCGCCCTTCCCGCCAGCACTGGCACGAATGTGACGTAGCCCACTAGTTTTCCGGCAACGTCCGCGACGGCTGGGGGTTCAGCCAATGTCCGCATCGATCGTCGTGGGGCTCGACGGCAGCGAGGCGAGCGGACGGGCAGCGGACTCCGCCGCCGACGCAGCGCGTCGACACGAACTGCGGCTGGTGCTCGCCTGCGTCGTCCCCTGGTCGCCCTACGCCTTCACCAACGCCGACGAGAACGAACGGCGCTCGATCGAGAAGGAACGCGAGTCGCGGGCCGCCCAGGAGCTGGTGCTCGACCCGGTGGTCGCCCGGCTGTCCACCATCGGCGACCTGCAGGTCGAGGGCGTCGTCCGGCACGGCCACCCCGCCGAGACGCTGGTCGCCCTGGCCCGTGAGCACGACGCGGCGTGGATCACGGTCGGCCGGATCGGGCAGAGCCGGGTCCGGACGCTGCTCTTCGGCTCGACGCCGAGCAGCCTGATCCAGCTCTCCCCCGTTCCCGTCCTGGTGGTGCCGTGATGACGACCCCGTCCGCGCAGGTCCTGGCCGCCTCCTTCGACGAGCAGGTCAACGACGTCTTCGCACCGATCTCCGACTTCATCACGGGCATCGTCTTCTACAGCGTCCCGCTGACCTTCATCGACGAGGGCGTCGAGCTGCCCCTCATCGTCGTGTGGCTGGTGGTCGCCGGCTTCTTCTTCACCATCTACCTGCGCGGCTTCCAGTTCCGGGCCTTCGGGCACGCGCTCAGGCTCGTCCGCGGCGACTACAACGACCCCGAGGACGCCGGGGAGGTCACCCACTTCCAGGCTCTGGCGACGGCGGTCTCCGGAACCGTCGGTCTGGGCAACATCGCCGGGGTCGCGGTGGCCATCTCCCTGGGGGGTCCGGGCGCCACCCTGTGGATGATCATCGCCGGGCTGGTGGGCATGTGCACCAAGGGCGTGGAGTGCACGCTCGGGGTGAAGTACCGCAACGTCTACCCCGACGGCCGGGTCTCCGGCGGGCCGATGTACTACCTGAGCAAGGGGCTCGCCGAGAAGGGCATGGGGACCCTCGGCAAGGTCCTGGCGATCGCGTTCTGCATCTTCACCCTCGGCGGCGCCGTCGGTGGGGGCAACATGTTCCAGTCCAACCAAGCCTTCAGCCAGGCCCGGTCGGTGACCGGCGGCGACGACGGGCTGCTCGGCTTCGGCGCCGCCGGCGCCGTCTTCGGCCTGGTGCTCGCCGTGCTGGTCGGTGCGGTGATCATCGGCGGGATCAAGAGCATCGCCCGGGTGACGGACAAGATCGTGCCGTTCATGGCGGTCTTCTACGTGCTCGCCTGCCTGTCCGTGCTGGTCGCCAACATCACGGCGGTCCCCGGCGCGCTCGCGGACATCGTGACCCAGGCGTTCAGCCCGGAGGCCGGGTTCGGCGGCATCGTCGGGGTGCTGATCCAGGGCTTCCGCCGGGCGGCCTTCAGCAACGAGGCCGGGCTGGGGTCCGCAGCCATCGCGCACTCGGCGGTGAAGACCAACGAGCCGGCGACCGAGGGCCACGTCGCCGTCCTCGAGCCGTTCATCGACACCGTGGTCATCTGCACCATGACGGCCCTGGCCATCGTCATCACCGGCACCTACGCCGACGACTCGAGCGCCCCGGGAGTGCAGACGACATCGGCCGCGTTCGAGACGGTGGCGTCCTGGTTCCCGGTCGTGCTGGCCATCGCGGTCATCCTCTTCGCCTACTCGACGATGCTGGCCTGGAGCTACTACGGGCTGAAGGCGGCGACCTACCTGTTCGGCGAGTCGATGGTCGTGGACCGCACCTGGAAGCTCGTCTTCTGCCTCTTCGTCGTCATCGGGGCATCGTCGACGCTCGACGCGGTGATCGGCTTCTCCGACAGCATGATCTTCGCGATGTCGCTGGCGAACATCATCGGCCTCTACCTCATGGCCGGGGTGGTGAAGCGGGAGATCTTCGGCTACCGCAGGCGGCTGGCCGACGGCGACATCCGCCCGGCGAGCGAGCGGGTCTGACCGGGTCGGGCCCGGCCGCAGCCCGCCCGCCGGCTCAGGCGGCGCCGAGGGCGTCGGCGATGCGGTGGTGCACGACGGCCTCGGTCGACCGGTTCTGCCGCTCCAGGGTGCGGGCCAGCGCCCGGCGGGCCCACCCGCTGGCCGGGGCCAGCTCGACCAGCCGGGTCAGCACCTGCTCGGCCCGGGCCAGCTGCGCCGACCCGAAGTAGCTGCGGGCCAGCAGTTCGAGCGCGGCCTGGTGGTCGGGCTCGGCGGCGACCAGCGGCTCGAGAAGCCGGGCGGCCTCGGTGGGCTGGCCCATGGCGAAGAACAGGTCCGCCCGGAGGTACTCCGAGTGCAGGTCGATCTCGTGCGGCTCGGTCATGTCGTTCTCCTCTCCAGCACCACAACAGCGGCCGTCCGCGCGCCCATCCCGCGGCGGCTGACCGGGAGGGCGCGGAACCGGCCCGGGTCGCCCGCACGTCTCCCGCGGAGCCGGACGCCGTCCGAGAGGAGACGCGCATCACAAAGACGACTAGTATCGCATCACGACATGACCGTGCCGTGTGACTCCACCGACGGAGTACGCCATGAACCTGAAGAGCCACCTCCCGCACCACACCCCCCGGTCCGCTCCCGCCCCGTCCGGCGCGGGCCCCGCGTCGGACGACGCACCCACGCCGGGCGGCGCACCCACGCCGGGCGTGTACCGGGTCCAACGGGCCGGTGCGCTGGTCGTCGCGCTGTTCCTGCTGCTCTTCGGCGTGCTGGGGCTCAGCGGTGGGCTGGACTTCTTCTCCACCGAGGGCGAGGACGTGCTCGGCCTGTCCTCCAACGGCCTGCTCTCGGTGCTCTCGCTGGTCACCGCCGCCCTCCTCATCGGCGCTGACCTCCGCGGGCCCCGGGTCGCCTCCACCGTGATGATCGTCATCGGGTCGCTGTTCCTGCTGTCCGCACTGGGAAACCTGGCCGCGTTGCGCACCTCGTTCAACGTGCTGGCCTTCGAGATGAGCAACGTGCTGTTCTCCGTCGTCGTCGGGCTCGTGCTGCTGGTGCTCGGCGCCTACGGCCGGATCAGCGGCAACCTGCCGCCCGACAGCCCGTACGCCCACGCCGGCACCGGGCCGGCCGAGCCGCCGGAGTCCTATCCCTCCACCGCCGAGGAGTTCGCCGCCGAGGCCGCGATGCGGGAGGCGGAGCTCGCGGTCCTCGAGCACCGGGCGACCGACGAGCAGCGGCGCCGCGTCCAGGCCATGCACGCCGTCCACACCCGGGCGGACCGGCGCCGGGTGTGGCTGCAGGTCGACGCGCAGCGCACCGCACCGGCCGGTGGCCCGCTCCCTGCGGCCCCTCCTGCATCGGTCCGCGACCGGATCGCGGGTCTGGCCCGCCGACGGCGGCACGGAGCCCGGCGGGTGGCCGGGAAGTAGCCTCGCGGGCGCCATGTCCTCCGCCGCGCCCGCCCCGACCCGTCGCCGGGTCGACGCCTGCCCGGGTGCCCTGCAGACGCACCCGGCCGCCGACGGCGCGCTGGCCCGGGTCCGCATCCCCGGCGGCCTGCTGTCCGCCACGCAACTCCGGGTGCTGGCCGGCGCGGCCCGCGACCTCGGCGACGGCCACCTGGAGCTGACCAGCCGGGGCAACCTGCAGTTGCGCGGCCTGCCCGCCGGTGCCGAGCCCCGCCTGGGCGATCGGCTGGCCGCGGTCGGCCTGCTGCCCAGCGCCACCCACGAGCGGGTGCGCAACGTGCTGGCCAGCGTCCTGTCCGGCCGGGCGGGCGGCGGTCACCTCGACGTCCGGCCCTGGGTGACCGCGCTGGACGCCGGCCTGTGCGCCGACCCGGCGCTGGCCGGGCTGCCCGGCCGCTTCCTGCTGACCCTGGACGACGGCCGTGGCGACGTGGCCGGTCTGGGCGGGGACGTCGGCCTGCTCGCCCGTTCCGCCACCGAGGTCGCGCTGACCCTCGGCGGCATCGACTCCGGCCGGCGGGCCGCCCCGGCCGACGCCGTTCCGCTGGCCCTGGCCGCCGCCCGCGCGTTCCTCGCCGAACGCGACGCCCAGGGCGCGACCGCCTGGCGCCTGGCCGAGCTCGACGACGGCCCAGCCCGCGTCGCCACCCGCCTCCGGGGCCAAAGTCGCGACTTTGGCCCCGCGGTGGAGGTGCCGGGCGCGCCGGTGGTGGGGCCGGTCGGGGCGGTGACGCAGGTGGACGGCCGGACGGCGCTGCTCGGCGTCGTCCGGCTCGGCCGGCTCGGCGCCGACCAGGCCGACCTCCTCGCCCGCCTGGCCGACGAGGTGCAGCTGACCCCGTGGCGCAGCGTCGCCGTGCCCGACCTCGCCGAGGACGCCGTCGACGACGCCGCCGTCGACCTGCACCGCACCGGCATGGTGTTCGACGAGGCGAGCCCCTGGCTGCGGGTCACCACCTGCGCCGGCCGGCCGGGCTGCGCGAAGTCGCTGGCCGACGTGCGGGGCGACGCCACCGCCGCGGTCACCACCGGAGCGCTACCGGCCGGCGGCGCACGTCAGCACTGGGCCGGCTGCGGACGCCGCTGCGGCCGACCACAGGGCGGGGTGGTCGACGTCGTCGCGACCCCGGCCGGCTATGACATCCAACGCAGCGGAGTCGAAGAGGACTGATGCACTCCTACGAGCACGACGGCGCCGAGATCTACCGGCAGTCCTTCGCCACGATCCGCGCCGAGGCCGACCTCTCCGGGCTGCCCGAGGACGTCGCCCGGGTGGCGGTCCGGATGATCCACGCCTGCGGCCAGGTGGACCTGGTGCCCGACCTCGCGTTCTCCCCCGACGTCGTCGCCCGGGGCCGGGAGGCGCTGTCCGCCGGCGCCCCGGTGCTGTGCGACGCCCAGATGGTCGCCGCCGGGATCACCCGTCGCCGGCTGCCCAAGGACAACGACGTGATCTGCACGCTGAACGACCCGCGCACGCCGGCGCTCGCCGCCGACCTGGGGACGACGCGCACGGCCGCGGCCCTGCAGCTGTGGGGCGACCGGCTGGACGGCGCCGTCGTGGCCATCGGCAACGCCCCGACCGCGCTGTTCCACCTGCTGGAGATGGTCGCCGCCGGGGCACCCCGCCCCGCCGCCGTGATCGGCATACCCGTCGGCTTCATCGGGGCGGTGGAGTCCAAGGAGGCGCTCGCCGCCGCCGACCTGGAGTACCTGGTCGTCCGCGGCCGGCGCGGCGGTAGCGCGATCACCGCCGCCGCCGTGAACGCGATCGCGAGCACCGCCGAATGAGCATCCAGGAGGGCCAAAGTCGCGACTTTGGCCCGGGGACGAGCGGGCGGCTGTACGGGGTGGGACTGGGGCCCGGCGACCCGGAGCTGGTCACGGTCAAGGCGGCCCGGCTGATCGGCGCGGCCGACGTCGTCGCCTTCCACGCCGCACAGCACGGTCGGTCGGTGGCCCGCGCGCTCGCCGCGCCCTACCTGCGCGCCGGCCAGACCGAGGAGCTGCTGGTCTACCCGGTGACCACCGGGACCACCGAGCACCCCGGCGGCTACCAGGGCGCGATCGACGAGTTCTACGAGGCCGCCGCCGCCCGGCTGGCCGCCCACCTGGACGCCGGCCGGGACGTCGTCGTCCTCGCCGAGGGCGACCCGTTCTTCTACGGCTCCTACATGCACATGCACAAGCGGCTGGCACACCGGTACCCGACCGAGGTGGTGCCCGGCGTGACCAGCGTCAGCGGCGCCGCCGCGGTGCTCGGCCGGCCGCTGGTCGAGCGGGACGAGGTGCTCACCGTGCTGCCCGGCACACTCCCCACCGAGGAGCTGGCCGAGTGGCTGGCCACCACCGACTCCGCCGCGGTGCTGAAGCTGGGCCGCACGTTCGGCAACGTCCGGGACGCCTTCGAGGCCGCCGGCGTGCTCGACCGGGCGTACTACGTGGAGCGGGCCACCACCGACCGGCAGAGGGTCGCCCCGCTGGCCGAGGTCGACCCCGAGACGGTCCCCTACTTCTCCCTCGCGCTGCTCCCCTCCCCCCTGACCGGGCCGGGCAACAACCCCGACCGGCCGGACGACGAGCCGCTGCGCACCGGCGAGGTGATCGTCGTCGGCCTGGGCCCCGGGCAGCGCAGCTGGACCACGCCCGAGGCCGCCGAGGCGCTCTCCCGCGCCGACGACCTGGTCGGTTACGGCCCCTACCTGGACCGGGTGCCGGCCAACCCGCGGCAGACCCGGCACCCCAGCGACAACCGGGTGGAGGCCGAGCGGGCCGCGGCGGCGCTGCGGCTGGCGCAGTCCGGACGCCGGGTGGCGGTGGTCTCCAGCGGCGATCCCGGGGTGTTCGCGATGGCCGCCGCGGTACTCGAGGTCGCGGCCGCACCGGAGTTCGCCGGCGTCGAGGTCCGGGTGCTGCCCGGGCTCACCGCCGCCCAGGCCGTGGCCGCCCGGGTGGGGGCGCCGCTGGGCCACGACTTCGCGGTCATGTCGCTGTCCGACGTCCTCAAACCGTGGGACGTCGTCGTCGACCGGCTGCGGCACGCCTCGGCCGCCGACCTGGTGCTGGCGCTGTACAACCCGCGGTCCAGGGCCCGGCCGCACCAGCTGGCCGCGGCCCGCGACGTGCTGCTGGAGGGCCGCGAGCCCGGGACGGTGGTCGTCGTCGGCCGGGACGTCGGCGGCCCCGAGGAGTCGGTCACGGTGACCACGCTGGGCGAGCTCGACCCCGAGACCGTCGACATGCGCTGCCTGGTGATCGTCGGCTCGTCGCAGACGCGGGTGACGCCGTCCGGCCAGGTGTTCACCTCCCGCCGCTATCCCGCCTGCCGGTAGGGCGGGCGGGAACACCGGAGACCGGTTCCGCCTTGCAACCACTCGTGCCGAGCCGTCGCCTGTCCCGACCCGCGGCATTCTGGACGGTCGCGATCGTGCAGGTGATCGTGCTGATCGCCTCGGGCGTGCCGTCCCCGCTCTACCGGGTCTACGCCGAGGAGTTCGGTTTCGGCTCCGGCCTGCTCACCGTCGTCTTCGGGGTCTACGCCTTCGCGCTGCTGCTGGCCCTGCTGGTGGTCGGCGGGCTCAGCGACCACGTGGGCCGGCGGCCGGTGATCACCGCGGCGCTCGTCGTCGAGGCGGCGTCGATGGTGCTGTTCCTCGTCGCCGACGGCGTCGGCTGGCTGCTCGCCGCCCGCATCGTGCAGGGTCTGGCCACCGGGGCGATCACCGGCGCGTTCGGCGCCGCGCTGCTCGACCTGCAGGACCCCGACCGGCCGCGCGGGTCGCTGGCGAACGCCGCCTCCCCAGCCCTCGGCCTGGCCCTGGGGGCGGTCGGCGCCGGGTTGGCCGTGCAGCACCTGCCCTCCCCGACCGCCTGGGTCTTCGGCGCGCTCACCACGATCTGCCTGCTGGCCGCCGTGGGCATCGCACTGTTCCTGCCCGAGTCCTCGCCGCGGCTGCCCGGCGCGGCCGCGTCGTTCGTTCCCCGGGTGGCCGTGCCGGCGCCGCAGCGCCGGGCGTTCTGGCTGGTGGTGCCCTGCCTGCTGGCGACCTGGTCGCTGGGCGGGCTCTACGCCTCGCTGGCCCCCTCGGTGATGGCCGACGTGTACCGGATCGACGACCACGCGGTCGGGGCGCTGCCGATCCTGGCCCTCAACGTGTTCAGCCTGGCCGGGTCGCTGAGCACGCAGCGGGTGGCCGGCCCGACGGCGATGGCCGTCGGCGGGCTGGTCCTGGTCGCCGGTGTCACCGGCACGATCGCCGCGCTGTCCACCGACTCCGTGGCCTTCTTCCTCGCCTCCGGCGTGGTCTCCGGGTACGGGTTCGGCACCGCGTTCGCCGGCGCGATGGGCACCGTCACCGCAGGCGTCGAGCCCGGCCGCCGGGCCGGGCTGCTGGCTGCCGTCTTCACGTTCAGCTACCTGGCGTTCAGCCTGCCGGCGATCGCCGCCGGCATCGCCGCCACGCAGATCGGCCTGGGACGGACGGCGGAGGTCTACGGCGCCGTGGTGATCGTGCTGACCCTGGTATCGGTCGTCGGGCTCACCCTGGACCGGCGCCGGACCGCGGCCGCCCCGGTCGGCACCGTGCCCGCCGAGTCCGAGGCGGTGCTCACCCGCTGAGCCGGGTGGATGAGCGCCTTCTCATCCGGAGCTCACCGGGCCGTCATCGGGCGCACCGACCGTGACGGGGTGCCCCCTGCGCTGACCGCTGCCGACCGGACCGAGCCGACCGCCGGCTGGCCGCCGTCGCTGCAGTTGCTGCTGGGGCCCGCCGCCGAGGACCTGTGGTCGACCGTGCTGGCCACCGCCGGCGGCCGGCTGCAGGACCTCCGGTCGACATCGGTCACCCTGCAGCCGAGCACCGCCGCGACGGTGCAGTACAGCGCCACGGTCGAGTGGCCCGGCGGGCGCCGGACCACCGAGCCCCTGGCCGCGGTCACCGGCAGTCGCATCCCGGCCGGCGCCGCCGTGGTCGCCGGCGGGGTGGCCGGCGTGCCGGTCGAGGTCGGGGTGTGGCGGTGGCCGCTGGACCCGGCGCTGCCGGGCCTGTCCTGGGCCGCCTCCGCGGCCGCCGTCGCCGAGCGGCTGCCGGCGCTCGGCCTGCCGCTGGAGGGGCCCCGGCTGCGGCTGCGGGCCTACCGTCCGGGGCGGCGGGCGGTCATCGAGGTGACGGCGCCCGGCCGGCGGCTGTTCCTGAAGGTGGTGCGCCCCCGGGCCGCCGAGCGGCTGGCCGCCCAGCACACCGCCCTGGCCGGCTCCGTCCCGGTGCCCCCGGTGCTGGCAGCCACCGCGGACGGCGTCGTCGTCCTGCCGGCGATGCCGGGCACCCCGATGCGCGACCTGCTCGCCGGCGGCGACGGCGCCGGGCTGCCGACGTCCGACGCGATCGACGCGCTGCTCGACGCCCTCCCCGCGCCGGATGCCGCGGCACCGGTCGGGCCCACCCCCGGTGACGCACGGGCGCGGGTGGCCCGGCACGCCGCCGTCCTCGGGCTGGTCGCCGCTCCGCTGCGTCCCCGGCTGACCCGGCTGGCGGACCGGCTCGCCGCCGCCGACCCCGGCGACCACCCGCTGGTGCCGGTGCACGGTGACTTCTACGAGTCCCAGCTGCTGCTCCACGGGGGCACGGTGACCGGGCTCCTCGACGTGGACACCGCCGGCCGCGGTGCGCGGCTCGACGACTGGGCCACCCTGCTGGGTCACCTGACCCTGCTCGGGGAGCTGCTGCCCGAGCCGGCGACCGTCGACCGGTACGCCGCGCAGCTGCGCGCCGCCGCGGCGGTGCGCTGGCCCGCAGCCGAGCTCGCCCCGCGGATCTCCGCGGTGCTCCTGGGGCTGGCGACCGGCCCGTTCCGGGTGCAGCAGCGTGGGTGGCCCGAGCTCACCGAGGCGCGACTGGGCCTGGCCGAGCGCGAGCTGGACCGCACATGAGGAAGTGCTCATCCACCTCTCCCGGAGCCCTCATCGGCGGCGGACAACCTGGATCCCGTACCACCCACCGACGAGAGGACCCCCGATGAACGCCCGCCCCGCCACCTGGAAGATCGCCACCCTCGGCGTCGCGCTGACCGGTCTCGGCGTCGCCGGTGCCGGCGTCGCCGCCGCGGACGACGACCGCACCCGTCCGGTGCCCGCCGGGATCTCGGTGGCCGCCGCCGCCGACGACGACGCCCCGGCCCCGGACGCCCCGGCCGCCGTGCCGGCCGCGGACGCCTCCCCCGAGAGCGCCGACTCCCCGGCCGAGAGCGTCACCGACAGCCCGGACGCCAGCCCGGACGACGCCAGCCCGGACGACGCCAGCCCGGACGGCACGCCCGACGACTGACCCCGTCCCCGCACCCCGCACCCCGCGGCCTCCGACCGGTCCCCGGTCGGGGGCCGCACTGCCGTGCGGACCGGTCAGTCCGCGACGAGCCGGTACCCCATCCCCCGCACCGTCTCGATCCGCTCGGCGCCCAGCTTCTTGCGCAGGTAGCGGACGTAGACGTCGACGACGTTGGAGCCGGGGTCGAAGTCGTAGCCCCACACGTGGCTGAGCAGCTGCTCCCGGGCCAGCACCTGACCGGGGTGCCGGAGGAACGTTTCGGCCAGGGTGAACTCCCGGGCGGAGAGGTCCACCACCCGGCCGCCCACGTCGGCCCGCCGGGTGCGCAGGTCCAGGGCCAGGTCGCCGCAGGTGAGCACGGTGACCTCGGCCAGCCGGTCACCGGCCAGCCGCAGCCGCACCCGCGCCAGCAGCTCCTCGAAGCGGAACGGCTTGGGCATGTAGTCGTCGGCGCCGCCCTCCAGCCCGGCCACGGTGTCCTGGACGCTGTCCCGCGCGGTCAGCACGACCACCGGGATGGCGCACCGCTCGGCCCGCAGGGCGCGCAGCACCGCGAACCCGTCCATGCCCGGTAGCCCGATGTCGAGCAGCAGCAGGTCGAACTCCCCGCTGCGGGCCAGGTTCCGGGCGGTGACCCCGTCGCCGACGACGGTGGTGGTGAAGCCGTGCGCCCGCAGCCCCTTCTCGACGAAGGCGGCGATGCGGGGTTCGTCCTCGGCGATGAGCACCCGGCTCATGATCGGCCTCCTCGGGCAGCGGGATCGGTGCCGGCGTCGGGCGAGGCCGCCGGGTCGTCGGGAGCCAGCGGGGCCAGCACGGCGGGCAGGACGACGGCGAACGTCGAGCCGCGGCCGATGACGCTGTCGAGCACCACCCGGCCACCGTGCGCCGTGGCGATCGCCTGGACGATCGACAGCCCCAGCCCCGCCCCGTCCGAGCGCCGGATCCCGGCCGCCCCGCGGGCGAACCGCTCGAACACCCGGTCCCGGTCGGCCTCGGCGATCCCCGGGCCGCTGTCGGCCACCCAGAGCCGCAGTTCACCACCGGTGAGCTGGCTCCCCAGGGCGACCCGGTCACCGGGGGCGGTGTACCGGACGGCGTTGTCGGCCAGCGCGACCAGCGCCTGGGTCACCCGCTGCGGGTCGAGCACGGCGTCGACGTCCGCCGTGGCCTCCAGCGCCCACGCCCGATCGCCCAGCTGCCGGACCTTGTCGAACACGTCGACGGTCAGCGCCCCGACGTCGACCGGCTGCGGGCGGACGAACTCCGGCTGCTCCGCCCGGGCGAGCAGCAGCAGCTCGGTGACGATCCGGTTCATCCGGTCCAGCTCGTCGTCGACGAGGGCCACGGACTCCCGGACGTCGGTGGGGTCGGCCGGGTCGAGCACCTCGAGGTGGCCGCGGACGATGGTGATCGGCGTCCGCAGCTCGTGCCCGGCGTCGTCCAGGAACCGCCGCTGCGCGGCCACGCCGCCGGCCACCCGGTCCAGCATGGCGTTGACCGAGGCGACCAGCTCGCCGAGCTCGTCGGCCGGGCGGCCCTCGACCGGGATCCGGCGGGACAGGTCGGTGTCGGTGATCGCCTGCGCCGTGGCGGCGATGTCCCGCACCGGGCGCAGGATCCGCCCGGCGACCACCCACGCGCCGCCGGCGGCCAGCAGCGTGGTCAGCCCGCCGACTCCCAGCATCAGCCGGGCCGTCTCGTCGGCGGCCTCCCGCTCCTGGTCGGCGAAGTAGGCGACGACGGCGACGCCCTGGCCCGGGTCGCCCTCCAAGGTCACCGGGACCGCGAGGTAGCGGACCTCGCCCGCGCCGCTGTGGTAGCTGCCGGCGACCGTGTCGGTCACCGATCCGACCAGCGCGGTGAACGCGGGATCGTCGCCGAGCACGACCGGCGCCTGCAGGCGGCTCTGGTAGCGGTACTGCCCGTCGACGTAGCCGAGGAACTTCTCGTTGGGCCGCGCCAGGTTGTACGTGATCACCGTCTCGAGGACGTCGGCGACCGAGGCGAACGGCTGCCCGGTGCTCGGGTCGAAGCCCTCCGCGGTGATCTGGCGGAACTCGTAGACCTCGCCCTCCAGGGCGGCATCCATGCGCGCGTCGGTGGCGTTGACGAGCAGCCGCCAGGTGACCAGCGTGACCACGGCGAGAGCGAGCAGCACCAGCAGCAGGACCCAGCCGATGATCCGGGTACGGGCAGCGCGCGGCCCCCACCGCCACCGGCCCGTCGCTGCCCGCCTCGGAGTCACCGGAGCCTTCAACGCACGGAGTTCGCCGGTCGTCCCCGTCCGGGCGCCCAGCGGCCGGGTCGTGGTCAGTCGTCGTCCCGCTCGTCATCCGGCCCGTCGTCCGCGCCGTCGTCCGCGTCATCGTCCGCGCCGTCGTCGTCATCATCGTCGTCGTCGATGGGTGGCGGCGGGACGACGTCGCCGGGGGTCGGGGCCGGCGGCTCCGGGGCGGCCGGCCCCGGCTCCTGCTCCGTGGAAACCGTCGGCGGGGTTCGGGCCGACGGTCCGGCCGGGGACTGCGGAACGGTGATCGGGAGCGGCATCGGCCCGGGACCGGCGCCCGCCGGCCGCAGCGCGGCCCATCCCAGTCCGGTGAGCACCAGGGCGAGCAGCACCCCCGCGAGGACGACGACCGGACGGGAGCGCACCGGCTCAGCCTCGCTGCGCCCGGTGACGGCCCCGTGAGAGGTGGATGAGAGGTCTCTCATCCACCTGCCGGCTCAGGACCCGGCGCGGGTCACCGCCGCGCAGAACCGCTGGTGGTCCTCCCGGGTGCCCTCCAGCGGTTCCAGCACCTCGGCGTCGGCGACGTCCTGCACCCGGTCGGTGAGGCGGCGGCGCACTGCCCTCCCCCGCCGCCGGGCGCCCAGCCCGACCAGGGGTCTGGCCACCAGGGCGAGCAGCGCGCCGGCGAGCAGGCCACCGGCCAGCAGCAGCGTCGGCAGCGGGATGCCCTGCACCCGGGGCAGCGGGACGACGCCGTCCAGCTGCAGCCAGCCCAGCGCCACCAGCCCGAGCAGCCAGCCGGCGCCGGCCAGGGCGACCACGAGCAGCAGCCACTGCAGGGCACCGACGCCGCGCTGCCACAGCGGTGTCCGGCCCGGGCCCAGGTCGGTGCCGGCGACGGCCCGGTCCAGCTGGCCGGTCAGCCGCTCCTCGGAGAGGTCGGCGGTGCGGCGCAGGTCGTCCCGCCACGCCTGCGGCAGCCCGGCGCCGGCGGTGTCGCGGGCCCGGCGCAGCGCGGCCGTCACCGCCGCCCGCTGCACCACCCCGGCGGCCGGCAGCGACGTGCGGGCCCGCTCGTCGCCCAGGTGCAGCCGGCCCAGCGGGTCGGGCCGCAGCCTGCCCAGCCAGCGCAGCAGCGGCCAGCCGGTGTGCGCGGCTCCGCGGCGCAACGCGGACCGCTCGACCGCGCTGACCACCGCGGGCACCCCGGCCGCGTCGGCGAGGGCGTCGGCCAGCCCCGCCCGCTCGTCGGCGTCGTGTGCCCGGCTGCCCGGCCCGCGCTCACCGGTGCCGCAGTGCGCCGCGAGGGCGGCGGCCGCCGACCGCGCGTCGGCGGCCAGCCGGTCGGTGGCGGCCCGGCGGGCGGCCACCCGGCGGGCCAGCTCCGCGCGCAGCTCGGGCAGCCCCTGACCGGTGCGCCCGGCGGTGGCCAGCACGGGGGTGGCGGCCAGGCCCTCGGCGTCCAGCAGCCGGCGCAGGTCGGCCAGGCAGGCCCGGGCGGCCGGCTCGTCGAGCCGGTCGACCTGGTTGAGGACGACGACGAGCACCCCGGCGTGCCCGGCCAGCGGGGCCAGGTAGCGATCGTGCACGGCGGCGTCGGCGTACTTCTGCGGATCGAGCACCCAGACGAGCACGTCGACCAGCTCGACCAGCCGGTCGACCTCCAGCCGGTGCTCCAGCCGGACGCTGTCGTGGTCGGGCAGGTCGAGCAGCACCAGCCCGTCGAGGGCCCTGCTCTCGGGGCTGTCGGGCTGCTCGACGCGGTGCCGGAGCGGCACCTGCAGCCAGTCGAGCAGCCGGTCGGCCCCCTCGGCGCCCCAGACGGTCGCGTGCGCGACGCCGGTGGTGGGCCGCCGGACGCCAGGGCTGCTCACCTCGGCACCGGACAGCGCGTTGAACAGCGTGGACTTCCCGCTGCCGGTGGCGCCGGCCAGCGCCACCACGGTCGCGTCGCCCAGCGCCTCGCGGGCGCCGGCCTTGGCCAGCATCGTGCGGGCCTGCGCGACCTCCGGTACCTCCAACCGGTCCTCGGCGATCTCCACCGCCTCGCGCAGTGCGGCCAGCCGGTCGGTGAGCGGCAGCTCGCGGCGGCTCTCGCGGAGCCTCATGCGCCGGCCCCGCGGGCGGCGGCCAGCGCCGCGACGGCGGCGCGCAGCTGCTCGGCGCTCTGCACCGTCGGCCCGGCCTCGTCGACGAGGGTGCGGAACCGTTCCTGCTCGTCGCGCAGCAGCTGGTCGGCGCGGCGGTCGAGGTCGGCGCGGGCCTCGGCGGCCAGCCGGCGGACGGCGGCGTCGCCGAACACCGCCTCCATCACCCGCTGCCCGATCGCGGTGGTGCCGCCGGCGACGGCGAGCTCCGCGCCGCTGAGCCCGGCCGTCGAGGCGAAGACGGCGACCATCACCACCGCACCGGCCCCGTTGACGCCCCAGGACAGCAGCCGGGCCTTCGACCGCTTGTCCGCCCCCTGGTCGCGGACCAGGTCGAGCACGGTGCCCTGCCAGTCGCGCACCGCGTCGGCCGCGGCGCCGGTGAACGACGGCGAGACCCCCTCCAGCTCCTCCTCGCGGCCCGCCAGCAGCGACCGCCCGCCGGGCAGCCCGCGCCAGGCGGCCACGGTGCGCTCGGCGGCCCGGTCGGCCTCCGCCCGCAGCAGGGTCTCCACGCCGGACTCCAGGGCGCCGGTCAGGTCGTCGGCCGGGGTGCTGCGGCCGGTGAGCGCGGCGGTCACCCGGTCGCGCAGCCGGCCGACCGAGGCCTGCAGGCCGCGCATCCACTCCCCGGTGCCGACGAACTCCTGCCAGCGGGCCAGCACCTCGCCGCGCAGCAGGCTGCCGTTGGCCACACCCTCGTCCACGCCGGCCCGGGCGGCGACGTAGGCGGCCTCCGCGGCCGCCTCGAGCGCACCGGCCGCGGCGTCCTGCTCCTCGACCGCCGCAACGATGCCGCGGACCCGCTGGTCCAGGCTCTCCAGCGCGCCGGCCAGCGTCTGCCGGACGACGGCCGCCCGCTGCTCCTGGTCGGCGGCCAGCCCGTGCAGCCAGCCCCGCAGCGGCGCCACCTGCTCGGCCGGCAGGAAGCCGTCGGTCAGCGGCCGTTCCTCCACCACGAACAGCCGGGCGCCGGCCAGCCCGGCCCGCTGCAGCATTCCGGCGAGATCCTCCGCGACCTCGCCGGCCGCCTCGGACGGCACCCGGTCGAGGACCACCGCCAGCGCGGTGCCCCGCTCCTGAGCGGTGCGCAGCAGGTCCCAGGGCACCGCGTCGGCGTACCGGGCGGCGGTGGTGACGAAGATCCACAGGTCGGCGGCGGCGAGCAGCTGACCGGCCAGGTCGCGGTTGGCCTCCACCACCGAGTCGACGTCGGGTGCGTCGACCAGGGCCAGGCCCGCGGGTATCGCCTCCGTGCTGACCAGCCGCAGGCTGCCCGGCCCGGCCTCGCCACCGGTGGTGCGGGACAGCCCGGGCAGCACCCGGTCGCCGGAGAACTGGGCGCGGTCGGCCGGCGCGCAGACCAGCACCGGGGCCCGGGTGGTGGGCCGCAGCACGCCGGGCGTGGTCACGGCGGCGCCGATCACGCTGTTGACGAGGGTGGACTTGCCGGCCCCGGTCGATCCACCGACGACGGCGAGCAGCGGGGCGTCGAGGTCGCGCAGCCGGGGCAGCAGGTAGTCGTCGACCTGGTCGACCACGCCCCGGGCCGCGCGCAGCGCCTCGTCCCGGCCGGGGACGGCCAGTGCCAGCGGTGCCTCGGCGACCCGGTCGCGCAGCAGCTGCAGGGCGTCCGGCAGCCCGGGAGGGTCGGTCATGCCCGGTAGGTGCCCGGCCGGAGGGCTGCTCACCCCTGCGTCGGCCCCAGCCGGGCGGCGGCTCCGACGTCGAGCCGCCCGACCGACCGGTGAGCCGGCTCCTGCCCCGGCTCGACGGTCGCCCGAGCGGCTCCACCCCGCGGCACCCTGCGGCGGACCGGAGCTCAGCCGCCCGCGGCCAGGGCGGCGACCGCCTCGGCGCACCCCCAGGACAGCGTCACCCCCGAGCCTCCGTGGCCGTAGCAGGCGATGACCGGTACGGCATGGCCGGCGACGTGCTCCAGCCGGACGGCGTCCCGGCCCGGGCGGAGCCCCACGGCGCGGGACAGCACCGGCTGCCCGACCAGGGCGGGCACCAGCTCGGTGGTGCGCCGCAGGATCGCCCGCTCGGTCTCCGGGTCCGGTTCGGTCACCGCCGACCCGACCTCGGCCACGCCGCCGCAGACGACGTCGTCCCGGCGGGGGACGACGTAGGTGAGGCCGTCGGGGTGGTCGTCGTCGATCACCCACGCGGTGAGGCCCGGGTTCGCCAGGCGCACCACCTGCCCGCGGATCGGGTACATCGTGTCGTCGCCGAGGAGCTGCCCCGACCGCAGGCCCGCGGCGACGACCACCAGGTCGGCGGCGGGCGCCAGCTCCTCGACCGAGCGCACGCTGCGGCGCTGGAACCACACCCCGGCGTCCGCGCACCGGGCCCGCAGCCAGGGCAGGTAGCGGGACATCGTGACGACCGGCAGCGTGGCCCGCACGCCCCCCAGCGCACCCGGTGGCAGCTCCGCCGCGGTCGCCCCCCGCGACGCGGGCACCCCGGCGGCCCAGGAGCGGTCGACGTCGGGCCGCCGCTCGACGACGGTGCCCTCCCGCAGGTCGACGCCGGCCGCACCGTCGGCGGCCAGCTCCGTGAAGCGCGCCAGCGACCGGGTCAGCCAGGTGGCCAGCGACGGTGACCCGCTGCGGTAGGGGAACCACACCGCGGCCGCGACCGCGGACACGGTGTCCGCGCCCTCCCGGTCGGCCACCACGGTCACCACGTCGCCACCCGCGGCCAGCTGGTGCGCGAGGCTGAGCCCCAGGACGCCGCCACCGATGACCGTGACCCGCCGCCCGGTCACCGGGCCCCCGCCGCGAGCCGGTCCAGCGCCGCGGGCACCTCGGCCGGGGTGCCGGCCACCACCGCCGCCCCGGCCGCCACCAGCTCGCCCTCCGGCGCCGGCCCCCAGCCGGCACCGATGCACGGCAGCCCGTGCACCCCGGCGCCCCGCACGTCCTGCGCGCGGTCGCCGACCAGCACGGGCTGCCGGCCGTCCGGGTGCGCGGCCAGCGCGGCGGCGACCACCTGCTCCTTGTGCCGCACGGACCCGTCCCACGTGGCGCCGTGCACGCTCGCGAACGCCGGCAGCAGGCCGACGTGCGCCAGGATCCGGACGGCGAAGTCCTCGGGCTTGCTGGTCGCCACCGCGAGGGTCGCCCCACCGGTACCCAGCCGGGCCAGCAGGTCGGCGATCCCCGGGTACACGGTGGCCTGGAACATCGCCCCGGCCGAGTAGTGCGCCCGGTAGGCGCGCACCGCCCGGACGACGTCGTCCCCGCCGATGCCGAAGGCCGCCTCGAAGCCCTCCTCCAGCGGCGGCCCGACCATCGAGCGCAGCTGCTCCGGCGTCGGCTCGGCCAGCCCCAGCTCCGCGACCGCGACCCGGATCGACGCCCAGATGCCCGCCACGGAGTCGACCAGCGTTCCGTCGAGGTCGAACAGCACCAGCCTCGTCATCGCCGGAGCACCCAGGTCACCGCGTCCTCGACGGTGGCCACCGCCGGCATCCCCGGCGGCAGCGGCGGCCGGCGCACCAGCACCACCGGCAGCCCCAGCTCCCGGGCGGCGGTCAGCTTGGCCTCGGTCATCTGCCCTCCGGAGTCCTTGGTGACGACGACGTCCACGGCGTGCGCCCGCATCAGCGCCACCTCGTCGGCGACGCTGAACGGCCCGCGGGCCAGCAGCAGCGTCGTCCCGGCCGGGAGCGGGTCGTCCGGCGGGTCGACCGCGCGGACCAGCACCCGGCCCGGCAGCGCGGCGAACGCACCGGCACCCTGCCGGCCGGTGGTGACGAAGACGCTCCGGCAGCCGGCGACGGCCTCCGCCGCCCCGGCCAACGAATCGACGAACCGCCAGCTGTCCCCCGGCCGGGGGGTCCAGCCGGGGCGCTGCAGCCGGAGCAGCGGGGTGCCGGTGGCCGCGGCCGCCCGGGCGGCCGAGCCGGTGATCCGGGCGGCGAACGGGTGGGTGGCGTCCACGACCGCCCGCGGCCGGTGCCGGGTCAGCCAGTCGGCCAGGCCCTCCGGGCCGCCGAAGCCGCCGATCCGCACCTCGCCGGCCGGGAGCACCGGGTCGGCCACCCGTCCCGCCAGCGAGGAGAGCACGTCGACGCCCGCCGCCAGCAGCTCCCCGGCCAGCCGCCGGGCCTCCCCCGTGCCGCCGAGCACCAGCACCCGGCCGGTCATCTGGACGCACCACGGAGGATGTCCCTGTGAGCAGGGACGGCAGCAGCGGGCTGCGCCACGGGTGGACGACCGGCGCCTGCGCGACCGCCGCCACCACCGCCGCCTACACCGCGCTGCTCACCGGCGAGTTCCCCGACCCGGTGCAGATCGACCTGCCGAACGACCGGCACCCCTCGTTCGCCCTCGCCCGGGAGTCGCTGGGCGCCGGCGAGGCGACCGCCGGCATCGTCAAGGACGCCGGCGACGACCCCGACGTCACCCACGGCGCCCTGGTCTCCGCGCGGGTCACCCTCGGCCCGCCCGGCAGCGGTGTGGTGTTCCGCGCGGGGAACGGCGTCGGGACGGTGACCAAGCCCGGCCTGCCGCTGCCGGTCGGGGAGCCGGCGATCAACCCGGTGCCACGCCGGCTGATGACCGGGCACGTCGCCGCGGTCGCCGCCCGGCACGGCGGCACCGGCGACGTCGTCGTCGAGGTGTCGGTGGCGAACGGCGCGGAGCTGGCCCGGAAGACGTGGAACCCGCGGCTGGGCATCCTCGGTGGCCTGTCGATCCTCGGGACGACGGGCGTCGTCGTCCCGTACTCCTGCTCGTCCTGGATCGACTCGATCCGCCGCGGCGTGGACGTCGCCCGCGCCGCCGGTCATCCCCATGTGGCCGGCTGCACCGGCTCCACCAGCGAGAAGACCGTCCAGCAGCTCTACGGGCTCCCCGACGACGCGCTGCTGGACATGGGCGACTTCGCCGGTGCGGTCCTCAAGTACCTGCGCCGCCACCCGGTGCCGCGGCTGACCATCGCCGGTGGCATCGGCAAGCTGACCAAGCTCGCCGACGGCCACCTCGACCTCCACTCGGCCCGTTCGCAGGTGTCGTTCCCGGCGCTGGCCGGGCTGGTCCGCGACGCGGGCGGGGCGCCGGGGCTGGTCGAGGGGGTGCTGGGCGCCAACACCGCACTGGACGCGCTGCAGCAGTGCGCCGCCGCCGGGCTGCCGCTGGGAGATCTGGTCGCCGCCGGCGCCCGCGAGACCGCGGCCGGGGTGCTGCGGGGCGCGCCGGTGGCGGTCGACGTGGTGGTGATCGACCGGGCCGGCACGATCGTCGGCCGCGCCCCGGCTCCGTCGTAGGGGCCCGCCGCGAGCCTGCGAGCGGTGGGGGGCGACGGGGTCCTTCATCGTTCCCGGGTGGTCGAGTAGAGGTGGCTGTCCGGGAACTGTCCGGCGCTGAGCGCCCGGCCGACCACGACCACCGCCGTCCGCCGGACCCCGGCCTCGCCCACCTGGCCGGCGATGTCGGCCAGCGTGCCGCGCAGCACCAGCTCGTCCGGCCGGCTGGCCTTCGCCACCACCGCGACCGGGCAGTCCGCGCCGTAGTGCGCGGCGAGCTCGGGGGCCAGCTCGTCGAGCCGCTGCACGGCCAGGTGCAGCACCAGCGTGGCGCCGGTGGCCGCGTACGCCGCCAGCGTCTCCCCCGGCGGCATCGGGGTCGAGCGCGCCGACGTCCGGGTGAGGACGACGGTCTGCGCGACCCCCGGCACGGTCAGCTCCCGCTTGAGCGACGCGGCTGCCGCGGCGAACGCCGGCACCCCGGGCACGACGTCGTAGGGCACCCCGGCGGCATCCAGCCGGCGCATCTGCTCGGCCATGGCGCTGTAGACCGACGGGTCGCCGGAGTGCAGCCGGGCGACGTCCAGCCCGGTCCCGTGCGCGGTGACCAGCAGGTGCGTGATCTGGTCCAGGTCGAGGTCGGCGGTGTCCACCAGCCGGGCGCCCGCCGGGGCGGTGTCCAGCAGCTCGCGCGGCACCAGCGCACCGGCGTACAGGCAGACGGGGGACGACGCGATCAGCCGGGCCGCCCGCACCGTGACCAGGTCCGCGGCCCCCGGCCCCGCCCCGATGAAGTGGACTACCACTCTGCGATCCTCTCGGATCGCACCGCGGTCAGGTGCCGTGCCCCTGAGGCGCTGAGCCGTTGCCGCCGTCGCGTCGGGGACCCTTCGGGCCCGCCGGCGCGCCGCCGAGTCGCCTCCGGCGACGGTGTCCGTAGCTTCACCTCACCACGCTCCAGATGGTCACGGGCATGGCCGGTCTCCAGCCGGTGAAGCCGCCGACGGGCTGGGCGTGCGCGACCGACAGCCGGGTCAGCGACCCGCCGCAGCGCGCGTGCCACCCGGCCAGCACGGCCTCGCTCTGCACGGTCACCGCGTTGACCACCAACCGGCCGCCGGGGGCGAGGGCCGCCCAGCAGGCGTCGAGCAGCAGCGGCGTGGTCGCGCCGCCACCGACGAAGACGGCATCCGGCTGCGGCAGCCCGGTGAGCGCGTCGGGCGCGCGCCCCGCCACCACCCGCAGGTCCGGGACGCCGAGCCGGGTGGCGTTCGCCGCGATCCGCCCGGCCCGCACCGGGTCGGACTCCACGGCGACCGCCCGGCACGAGGGGTGCACCCGCATCCATTCGATGCCGATCGAGCCCGCGCCCGCGCCGACGTCCCAGAGCAGCTGGCCGGGCAGCGGGACCAGCCGGGCCAGCGTCACCGCCCGGACGTCGCGCTTGGTCAGCTGCCCGTCGTGCGCGTAGGCGTCGTCGGGCAGCCCCGGGACGGTCGGCAGCGGCACGGTGCCCGGATCGGCGACCACCTCGACCGCGGTGATCACCAGCGCGTCGGTCTCCGCGTGCGGCCAGTGCGCCGCGGTGCCGGTGAACGAGCGCTCCGCCGGGCCGCCCAGCTGGGCCAGCGCCACGATGCGGCTCCCGCCGTACCCGCCGGATCGCAGCAGCCCGGCCACCAGCGCCGGCGTGCCGGTGTCCGAGCCGAGCACCAGCAGCCGCCGTCCCGGGGTGGCGTGCGGGGTGAGCAGCTCGATCGGCCGGCCGACGTCGGCCACCACCGTGGTGTCCTCGACGGCCCAGCCGAGCCGGGCGCAGGCGAGCGTCACCGACGACGGGTGCGGCACCACCTCGACCGCGGCCGGGCCGAACAGCCGCACCAGCGAACCCCCGATCCCGGAGAGCATCGGATCACCGCTGGCCAGCACCACCACGCGCCGGCCGGGGTGCTCGGTGGGCAGCGCCCGGAGGGCCGGCACCAGCGGCGAGGGCCACGGCACCCGCTCGGCGACCACGTCGGCCGGGAGGAGGGCCAGTTGCCGGGCGCTGCCCCGCAGCACCTCCGCCGCCACGATGGCCCGCCGGCCTCGCGGGGAGAGCCCGTCCCAGCCGTCGGCGCCGATGCCGACGACGGTCACGGTCCAGCCCTCGGGCGTCGTCACGCCGCGTCCATGGGCGCGACTCCGACCTCGATCCGCTCCTCGCTCGCTGGCGCTCGCTGCGATGCTCCCTCGGGCGTCGTCACGCCGGCAGCTCGCCCTCCGGGCCGGCCGCCTCGGCCAGCAGCCGTTCCCGCACCGGCTCGTCCAGCCGGTCCACGTAGACGATGCCCTCGAGGTGGTCGACCTCGTGCTGCAGGCAGCGGGCAGCCATCCCGGTGGCCTCGATCGACACCGGGTCGCCGTGCACGTCCACGCCGTCCACCCGGGCCCGGAAGGCACGCTCCAGCTCGGCGTACGGCCCGGGCACGGACAGGCAGCCCTCCTCGGTCAACTCCACGGCCGGCTCCCCCTCGCCCGGCTCCAGGACGGTGAGCGTGGGGTTGACCGCGTAGCCGACGACGTCCTCGCCCTCGGCGTCCGGGCAGTCGATGACGAAGACGCGGGCGTCGACGCCGATCTGGTTGGCCGCGAGCCCCACCCCGTCGGCGGCGGCCATGCTGGCGAACATGTCCAGCACCAGGTGCCGCAGCCCGCGGTCGAAGACCGTCACCGGCGCGCACGGGTGGTGCAGGACGGGGTCCGAGCCGTACGTGACGATCGGCCGGGCGACGCCGTCGTAACGGCCGGGGAGGCGCATGACCGTCGATCCTAGGGACGCGTCCCTACAGTGGCCGCCATGTCCTCCGCCGGCGCCGCGGGCCTGGCCCTCGGCGCCGCGGCCGACCTGCTGCTCGCCGACCCGCGCCGTGGCCATCCCGTCGCCGGCTTCGGCGCCGCCGCCGGCGCCCTGGAGCGGCGGGTCTGGCGGAACTCCCGGCTGGCCGGGGCCGCGTACGCCGCCGGCTGCGTCGGGGCGGCGGCGGGGCTGGGGACGGCGGCGCAGCGGCTCACCGCGGGCCGGCCGCTGGCCCGGACCGCGGTCACCGCGGCGGCCACCTGGGCGGTGCTCGGCGGCACCTCCCTCGGCCGCGCCGCGACCGGGATGGCCGCCCACCTCGAGGCCGGGAACCTGCCGGCGGCCCGCGCGCACCTGCCGACCCTGGCCGGCCGCGACCCCCGCGGCCTGGCCGAGCCCGACCTGGTCCGGGCCACCGTCGAGTCGGTCGCGGAGAACACCTCCGACGCCGCCGTGGCCCCGCTGTTCTGGGGCGCGGTCGCCGGGGTTCCGGGCCTGCTGGCGTACCGGGCGGCCAACACCCTCGACGCCATGGTGGGGTACCGGTCGGCCCGGTACGCGCGGTTCGGCTGGGCGGCGGCCCGGCTGGACGACGTCCTCAACTGGTTCCCGGCGCGGCTGACCGCGGCGCTCACCGTGCTGGTCGCGCCGCTGGCCGGCGGCTCGGCGGGCGGCGCCTGGCGCACCTGGCGGCGCGACGGCGCGGCTCACCCCAGCCCCAACGCCGGCCGCTGCGAGGCCGCGCTGGCCGGCGCCCTCGGCGTCCGGCTGGGTGGCCGGAACGT
This sequence comes from Modestobacter lapidis, assembly GCA_019779905.1. GTDB lineage: Bacteria > Actinomycetota > Actinomycetes > Mycobacteriales > Geodermatophilaceae > Modestobacter > Modestobacter lapidis. The sequence goes on from JABAKE010000004.1 coordinate 164,591, forward strand.
CTACGGCAGCCGGGTGGAGGAGCGCCCGGCCCTGGGGGACGGCCGGCCGCCGGTGCGCGGCGACATCCGCCGGGCCGGCCGGCTCTCCCGGTCGGTGTGGACGGCGGCCGCGGCCCTCGCCGTCGCCGCCCAGCTGGCCCGCCGGGGCTGAGCCGGGCGCCGACGCAGGGCGCCACGGGGTTCCGGCAGCACCGGGAAGCCGGCCGGATCGACCGAGGCATGGCTGGCCGGCGGATCGGCCGGGCCGAGGCCGCCCCGGCGGGTGACCCGCAGGGTTTGCGCGGCCAGGGCACCGATGGCCAGGAGAAGGAGGACCAGGACGACGGACGCACCACCAGGAGTCACACCCGAACAGTGGCACCATCAGTGCTGGTCGATACCAGGCCACTACGGCATGGTGGACTGCATGCCACCGACCATGGAGCAGTCCACTCCGGCGCACGAGCTGGCCACTCTGGTCGGGCCGGTCGCCGACCTCGGCGCCCCGCGCTACGCCACGCTGGCGCGCCGCATCCGCGACCTGGTCTCGGCCGGGCAGCTCCCGCCGGGCACCCGGCTGCCCGCCGAGCGCGACCTGGCCACCGCCCTCGCGACCAGCCGGGTGACCGTCGCCTCGGCCTACCGGGTGCTGCGCGAGGAGGGGTGGGCGCGGACCCGACACGGCTCCGGCACGGTCACCGACGCACCGCGCGAGGCCACCCCGGCCCCTTGGTTCGGTCGCCCGGGGAGCGCCGGGATCGATCTCGCCCACGCCGCCCCGGCAGCGGCGCCCCAGCTCGAGGTCGCCTACCGCGCCGCGCTGGCACAGCTGCCGGCGACGACCGGCGGGCACGGCTACTTCCACACCGGGCTGCCCGAGCTGCGCGCGGCGGTGGCCGACCGCTTCACCGCCCGCGGACTGCCGACCGACCCCGACCAGGTCGTCATCACCGCGGGGGTCGGGGACGCCGGCTCGGTGGTCGCCGAAGCGCTGCTGCAGCCCGGCGACCGCGTGCTCGTCGAGCACCCGACCTACCCGGGCGCGCTGCGCGTCGTGGAGGGCGCCGGCGGGCGACCCGTCCCGGTCGCCGTGGACGCCACCCGCCCCGACGCCCTGGTCCAGGCCGCCCACCTCGCCGCCCGGCAGAGCGCTCCCCGGCTGGCCTACCTGGTGCCCGACTTCGCCAACCCCACCGGCGCCCGGCTGTCGGCGGCCGGGCGGCGCCGGCTGGCCGCCACGCTGTGGCAGCAGGGCGTGGTCACCGTGGTCGACGAGGTGGCCGCCGAGCTGTACCTGGACGACGGGGCCCTACCGCCCTACGCCGCCGGGGTGCCCGACGCCGCCACGGTCACCGTCGGCGGGCTGAGCAAGGCGGTCTGGGGTGGGCTGCGAATCGGGTGGCTGCGCACCGATGCCGCGCTGGCCGCCCGGCTGGCCACCACGCTGTCCCGCCGCCAGCTCTCCGTCGGGGTGCTCGACCAGCTGGCCGCCACCCTGCTGGTCCGCGACCTCGACGCCGTGCTCGACGACCGCCGCCGGCAGCTGCGCACCCAGCGTGACGCGCTGCTGGCCGACGTGGCCGCGGTGCTGCCCGACTGGCGGGTCCACCCGCCGGCCGGCGGCCTGTCGCTGTGGTGCGCCCTGCCTGCCGGGCTCAGCTCCGCGGGGCTCACCGCGGCGGCGGCGCAGTCCGGCCTGCTGCTGGCCGAGGGCCGCGCGTTCGGCACCGGGCACTCCTTCGACGACCACCTGCGCCTCCCGTTCACCCGTCCCCCGGCCGAGCTGCGGTCGGCGGCGGAGCTGCTGGCGACCCTCGCGGCGCGACTGCGCGGGGACGGCCGGCCACGGCCACCGGCCGCCCCGACCGTCGTCTGACCGGCGCTCCGGCCGGACGTGCGGTTCCCGGCCCGGCGGGAGTAGGTTGCCGGGCACCGAAGTGGTCGGCTCCTCGCGAGCCGGCGGGGCGACGTCGAGACACCGGCGGCCGCCACCCGTCGAGGGCACCCCGACGCACCTGGAGAGAGCGGTCCTCCCGATGTCCAACACCTCTACCGTCCGGCGCACCGCCTCCCTCTCCCGAGGCCCTGCCCCGGGGCCCGGCCGGTCGGCCCGGCCAGCGGCGCCGCCGAGCACCGCAGCGGCGGGCCGGTACCGCTACGACGTCACCACCGGCCGGTGGTGGTGGTCGCCGGAGACCTACGCCATCCTCGGCCTGCCGCCCGCGTCGACGCCGCCCACGGCCGATCTGCTGCTCCAGGCCGTCCACCGGGACGACCGACCGCGGGTGCGACAGGCGCTGGCCGACTCGTGCACCACCGGCGCCCCGTTCGTCGTCGAGCACCGCGTGGCCCACCCCGACGGCCCGCTCCGGACGGTCGTCCTGGTCGGCGAGCCGGAGACCGCGCCCGGCGGGGGCACCACCGCGCTCTGCGGGATGCTGGTCGACGTCACCGACGGTCGGCCGGCCGAACCCGCGACCCCGGACGAGCAGGTCCGCGTCCTGGAGACGGAGGTCGAGCAGCTGCGCCAGGCGATGTCCAGCCGGGCCGCCATCGAACAGGCCAAGGGCATCCTGATGCTCCTCATGGGCTGCGGCGACCAGGTCGCCTTCGACCTGCTGGCGCACATCTCCAGCCACACGCACCGCAAGGTCCGCGACGTCGCCGGAGCGATCATCACCTCGGCGAGCGGCGGCAACCCGCTGCCCGACGACGTCCGCGCGATCCTGCACGACGCCTGCCCGCCGGGGTCGCCGCACGTCTGACCGTCCGCCCCGCCCGTCCCCGCCGGACGCCGATCGGAGAGGATTCCGGCACCGCCCGGCACCGGAGCACGACGCGACGGCGCCAGGGCCGGGTGGCGAGGAGGTCGGAGCGTGTTCTACCTGTTGGTCCGGTTCGTGCTGCGACCGCTGTTCTGGATCACCTGCCGGCCGACCGTGACCGGCCGGGAGAACGTGCCGCCGACCGGGCCGGTGATGCTGGCCAGCAACCACCTGTCCTTCATCGACAGCATCGCGATCCCGCTGGTGGCGCCGCGCCGGGTCGGCTACCTGGCCAAGGTGGAGTACTGGCAGGGCACGGGCGTGAGCGGATGGCTGCAGCGGGCGCTGTTCACCGCGCTGGGCGCGCTGCCGGTGGAGCGGGGCACGCACCGGGCCGCACAGGCCGCGCTGGACACCGCGCTGGGCGTGCTCCGCGAGGGCGGCGCCTTCGGCATCTACCCGGAGGGCACCCGCTCGAAGGACGGCCGCCTGGCCCGCGGCAAGACCGGAGTGGCCTGGCTGGCGCTGACGGCCGGCTGCCCGGTCGTGCCGGTCGCGGTCGCCGGGACCGACAGGATGCAGCCGGTGGGCGCCAGCTGGCCCCGGCCGCACCGGGTCTCCATCACCTTCGGGTCCCCGCTGACCTTTCCCGAGCACGCCGGCCAGGCCGGCAAGGGCAAGGCCCGCCGGGAGGTCACCGACCGGATCATGGAGGCGATCGCCGAGCTGTCCGGTCAGGAGAAGGACGGCTGGTGAGGCAGGCCCCGACCGGCGCACTGCTGGTCGCCGGCACCACCTCGGACGCCGGCAAGTCCGTCGTCACCGCCGGGATCTGCCGCTGGCTGGCGCGCGAGGGCGTGCGCGTGGCTCCGTTCAAGGCGCAGAACATGAGCAACAACTCGATGGTGACCGCAGACGGCGCCGAGATCGGCCGGGCCCAGGGAATGCAGGCCGCCGCCGCCCGGGTGGAGCCCGAGGCGGCGATGAACCCGGTGCTGCTGAAGCCCGGCGGCGAGAACTCCAGCCAGGTCGTCGTCCTGGGCCGGCCGGTCGCCGACGTCACCGCGCTGTCCTACCGGCCGCTGAAGGCCGCCCTGCTCGAGCAGGTGCTCGGCTGCCTGGCCGACCTGCGGTCCCGCTTCGACGTCGTCGTCTGCGAAGGCGCCGGCTCCCCCACCGAGATCAACCTGCGGGCCGACGACATCGCCAACATGGGCCTGGCCACCGCTGCCCGGCTGCCGGTCGTCGTGGTCGGTGACATCGACCGCGGCGGGGTGTTCGCCGCCCTCTACGGCACCGTCGCGCTGATGCCCCCGGCGGACCAGGCGCTGGTCGCCGGCTTCCTGGTCAACAAGTTCCGCGGCGACGTCCGGTTGCTCACCCCGGGGCTCGACCAGCTCGCCGCGCTCACCGGCCGCCCGACCCTGGGCGTGCTGCCCTGGCGCACCGGGCTCGAGCTGGACGTCGAGGACTCGCTGGGCGTCGACGCCGTGCGGGCCCCGGCCGGCCCGCCGCACGGCGAGGACGTGCTGCGGGTGTCGGTCGCCCGGCTCCCGCGGCTGTCCAACTTCACCGACCTGGACGCGCTGGCCGCCGAGCCCGGCGTGCTGCTCCGGTACGCCACCCGGCCCGAGGAGCTCGCCGACGCCGACCTGGTCGTGCTGCCCGGCACCCGCTCCACGGTCGCCGACCTGGCCTGGCTGCGCGCCACCGGGCTGGCCGACGCGGTGCTGCGGCGGGCCGCCGAGGGCCGGCCCGTGCTGGGCATCTGCGGCGGGCACCAGATGCTGGCCCGGACCCTCACCGACGACGTCGAGTCCCGGGCCGGCGTCGTCCCCGGGCTGGGCCTGCTGCCCGCCGACGTCCGCTTCCACCGGGCGAAGACGCTGGGCCGCCCGGTCGGGACCGCGCTGGGGCAGACGGTGCGGGGCTACGAGATCCACCACGGGGTGGTCGCCGTCGACGACGACGCCGAGCGGTTCCTCGACGGCGCGCGCGCCGGGTCGGTGTGGGGGACGACGTGGCACGGGGCGTTCGAGGACGACGGCTTCCGCCGCGCCTTCCTCAGCGAGGTGGCCCGGGGAGCCGGCCGGCGGTTCGTCGTCGCTCCCGACACCGACTTCGGTGCCGTCCGGGAGGCCCGGCTGGACGCCCTCGGCGACCTGATCGCCGAGCACGCCGACACCGACGCGCTCTGGCGGCTCATCGAGTCCGGGCCGCCGGCGGATCTGCCGGTGCTCGCCGCCGGCCGGGCCGCCCGGTGACCGGCGGGGGATACCGTGCGGGCGTGGACTCAGTCACTGACCCCGACGTGCTCGCGGCCTACCACGACCCTTCCCAGATGGTCGTGGACAAGGTGGTCGACCGGCTGGACCGGCACTGCCGGTCGTTCATCGAGCTGTCGCCCTTCGCCACGCTGTCCACCGCCACCGCCGACGGCTGGCCCGACGTCTCCCCCCGCGGCGGCGACCCGGGGTTCGCACGCGTGCTCGACGAGCACCGGCTGGCGCTGCCGGACCGGCCGGGCAACAACCGGGTCGACAGCCTGCGCAACCTGGCCGCCAACCCCCGCGTCGCGCTGCTGTTCTTCGTGCCGGGGATCGAGGAGACGCTGCGGGTGTTCGGCACGACCACCCTGGTCGCCCCCGAGGACCTCGACGTCGACCTCACCGAGTTCGGCCGGGCGCCCCGCTCGGTGGCCCTCGTGCAGGTCGAGCGGGCGTTCTTCCAGTGCGCGCGGGCGGTCATGCGCTCGGGGCTGTGGGATCCCGAGCGGAGGGTCGACCGCGCGGCGTTCGCGCCGATCAGCCAGGTGTTCCGCGACCACTGCAAGCTCCCCGCCCCGCTGCCGGACGACGCGGTGATGCGCGCGGAGCTGGCCGAGGGCCTCTGAGGACGGGCCCCGTCCCCGCACCGCTCGCCGGCGCGCGGCGGGCCCCGGGACGGGGCCTGATGTCGGTGCGGTGTCCTAGCGTTCCGGCATGGCACACACGTTCCAGGTCACCATCGACTCCACCGCGCCGCATCCGCTCGCCGACTGGTGGGCCGAGGCGCTCGGCTGGGAGCGCGAACCCAGCGACGAGGCGTTCATCCACTCGATGGTCGAGCAGGGGCACGCCCGCGACAGCGACACCATGCGGCACGGCGGCGAGCTGGTCTGGGTGGAGGGCGCGGCGATCCGGCATCCCACCGGGGGCGCACCCCGGCTGCTGTTCCAGCTGGTCCCCGAACCCAAGACGATCAAGAACCGGGTGCACCTCGACGTCCGGGTCGGCGCGGAACACGTCGCGGCGGAGGTGGCCCGGCTGACCGCCCGCGGTGCCACGGTGCTGCACGAGGGCCGGCAGGGCCCCTACCGCTGGGTGACCATGGCCGATCCGGAGGGCAACGAGCTCTGCCTGACCTGAGCAGGGCCGGGGAGGCGGGTCAGCCCGTCTGGCGGGCCCGCTCGGCGCGGCGGTCGGCCACCGCGCGCTGCACCAGGACCCGGCTGCGCATGCTGCCCCGCCGGCGGCGTTCCGGAGCCCGGTTGCGGGCGTCCTCGACGAGTTGCCAGGCGGCCAGGGCGCTGGCCCGCACCGCGGGCGGAACCGTCACCGGTCGAGTCGGCTGGGCTGTGGTCATGTCGAGCTCTTTCCCCCGCGGCGACTGGTGGTCGAATCGCCACGACGAGTGTGTCCCACCCCCGGCACTTCCAACCGCGGGTGTGACGGATTCGTCCCGGAAACCGTCCCTTCAGCCCCAAGAATCACACCCGTGTCAGCTTACGTCCAGCGACGCGCCGACAGCGGAGTGGAATCACGCCAGGTCAGGGCCACATCGACGCCACTCGCGGCCGCGGTGGCCTACCGTCCGGGCATGGCGACCGGTGGGTGGCGGGGCGTACTGGGTCGGCTGGCGTCGATGGCGCTGCGGGAGGGCACCCGGTCGCTGCGGCGCGCCGATCCCGCACCACGCCGGCGGGCCGCCGCCACGACTCCCCCGGGACCGCGGCGGGGCACCCCGACGATCCACCCACCCCGCCCGGAGGCGTCGCAGCCGGGCACCGCTCCCGGCGGGATCGACTTCGACTACCGGCCGCGTGACGACGGCCGGCCCGACCCCGGCGAGGTCGTCTGGGCCTGGGTGCCCTTCGAGGAGGACGACGGCCGCGGCAAGGACCGACCGGTCCTGGTCGTCGCCCGCGACGGAGCGGACCTGCTCGGGCTGATGCTCAGCAGCCAGGACCACGACCTGGATGCCGCGGACGAGGCTCGGCACGGCCGGTACTGGGTGGACGTGGGCACCGGCGCCTGGGACCGGCAGGGCCGGCCGAGCGAGGCGCGGGTGGACCGGGTGCTGCGGCTCGACCCGGCCGACGTCCGCCGGGAGGGCGCCACACTGAGCCGGGCCCGCTTCGACGAGGTGGTCGCCGCGGTCCGCCGCGTGCAGGGCTGAAAAGGACCCTGCTGCCCCCCACCGCTCGCAGGCTCACGGCGGGCCCCTGCAGCGGGGCCGTCAGTCGACCGCCGGCTCGTCCTGCACCGTCCGCACCCGGGGTCGCAGGTGGTAGACCCCGGCCCCCTCGGCCAACGGCCGCAGGTCGTAGCGGTGCACGACCTTGGGGCCCTCGTGCAGGTGCACGTGGGTGATCGTCGGCAGCGGCGCACCGTGGCGGGCCTCGCGGATCTCCACCCGCCCGTCCAGGGGGCCGCCGACGAAGAGGAGCACGGCGTCCTCAGCGCTCGTGCTCGTCGCGGCAGCTGCGTCCTCGGACAGCGTCGACTCCCTCGTTCGGCTCAGCGGACCCGCTCCAGGGTAGGCGCGCCGACGCCGCCGTGAGGCCGCTGCCGTCGGGAGCCGGCCACCCTCCAGGGCCCCGCCGCGAGCCCGGAGGCCCCGTTCAGGGGCCCGCGCTGAGCCTGCGAAGCGTGGGGGGAACGGGGTCCTTCCAGGGGGGCAGCGGGGCCGTCAACCGGTGATCCGGCGGAGCTCGGCCACGTGGGCGGCGAAGGCCGCCCGGCCCGACGCGGTGAGCGACAGGCTGGTGCGCACCCGCGACGTGATGGTGGCCTTGCGGACCTTCACGTAGCCGGCCTCCTCGAGGTGCTTGACGTGCTTGGAGAGCACCGAGTCGCTGACCCCCACGGCGTCCCGCACGATGGCGAAATCCATCGAGTCGACGGCTGCCAGCAGGCCGCAGACCTGGAGCCGGGGCGGGGCGTGGACGACCGCGTCGAAGTGCGGTTCGACCGTGGTCACAGCGTCTCCGGTTCGGCTCCGGCCTCGCTCCGCTCCTCGGTCGCCGGCGCTCCCTGCGATGCTCACTCGCCCGTCGCCTTCACAGCTCGCCGCGGAGCTCGGCGACGTAGATGCGGGTCCACCAGCGGCTGATCAGCGCGATGCCCACGCCGAGGACCGCCCCGCCGGTCACCATCGCGTACCGCACGTCCAGCAGGTACTCGGCGCCGGCGGCCGAGGCCAGGACGACGACGTACCCGACGACCCAGACCCGGATGGCGCGCTGGGTCCTCCCGGGCCGCAGCCCGTTCACCCAGAAGCCGGTGATCCGCTTGTACGCCGAGACCAGGAACCAGGTCCCGGCGGCGGCGACCGCCAGGGCCACGACCGTGACCCACGAGTCGAACGAGTACGACCCGACCAGCCCGAACACCAGCAGCCCCAGCAACGTGTCGTACCACCAGGGCTGCATCGCCCGGTCGGCCATCGCCGTCCGGGCGACCCGCAGCGCGGCGAGGTCGGCAGCCGCGGCGGCGGGGCCGGTCGTGGGCCCTTCTCTTTCCATGTCGGAAAGTGTGGGCCATCACTTTCCACTCCGTCAAGTCGCCCCGGCCCTGTTCTCCCCTGGGGTGTCGTGGTCTGATGGGCGGCGAACTGCGACGGCAGTGGAGGAAGCCCGGTGCGATTCCGGCGCGGTCCCGCCACTGTGACCGGGGAGTCCGATCCCATGCGCGGCCACTGCCCTCCGGGGCGGGAAGGTCGGGGCCGGACGTCGATCCGGGAGCCAGGAGACTCCAGCCGTCGTCCCTGCGATCTCCGGGCGTGGACACCCGGGGAGAGGACCCGTCGTGCTCGAGTTCCGCTCGTGACCTTTCCCTTCAGCGCCGTGGTCGGCATGGACGATCTCCGCCTGGCCCTGCTGCTCAATGCCGTGTCCCCCGCCGTCGGCGGGGTGCTGGTGCGCGGGGAGAAGGGGACGGCGAAGTCCACCGCGGTGCGCGCCCTGGCCGCCGTCCTACCCCCGGTGGACGCCGTCACCGGCTGCCGGTTCGGCTGCGACCCCGCCGCGCCCGACCCGGGCTGCCCGGACGGCCCGCACTCCGCCGAGGAGCCGTCGGTGCGCCGTCCGGCGCGGCTGGTGGAGCTCCCGGTGGGCGCCTCGGAGGACCGCGTCGTCGGCGCGCTGGACCTCGAGCGCGCGCTCACCGAGGGCGTGAAGGCGTTCGAGCCCGGCCTGCTGGCCGCGGCGAACCGCGGCGTCCTGTACGTCGACGAGGTCAACCTGCTGCACGACCACCTGGTCGACCTGCTGCTGGACGCCGCGGCGATGGGCACCGCCTACGTCGAGCGGGAGGGCGTTTCGGTGCGGCACGCCGCCCGGTTCCTGCTGGTCGGGACGATGAACCCCGAGGAGGGTGAGCTCCGCCCCCAACTGCTGGACCGCTTCGGGCTGACGGTGGAGGTCGCCGCCCCCCGGGACACCGCGCTGCGCGCCGAGGTGGTGCGCCGCCGGTTCGCCGCGGACGCCGACCCCGATGGCTACCGGGCGCAGTGGGCGGCGTCGGAATCGGAGCTCGCCGACCGGATCGCCGGGGCCCGGGCCCGGCTGCCGCACGTGGTGCTCTCCGACGCCGCGCTGCAGCAGGTGACCAGCGTCTGCGCGGCCTTCGACGTCGACGGCCTGCGCGCCGACCTGGTCACCGCCCGCGCCGCGATCGCGCACGCCGCCTGGGCCGGCCGTCTGGCGGTCACCGAGGACGACGTCCGGGTGGCTGCCCGCCTCGCCCTGCCGCACCGCCGTCGCCGGAATCCCTTCGACGCCCCCGGCCTGGACGACGAGACCCTGGAGCAGGCGCTCGCCGACGCCCGCCCCGACGACGACGGCCCCGACTCCCCCGACTCCCCCGACGACGGACCCCCGACCGACGGCGGCGACCCCTCGGGGGGCCAAAGTCGCGACAATGGCCCCTCCGGGGAGCCTTCCGGGGGGCCGTCTGGGGGCCAAAGTCGCGACAATGGCCCCTCGGAGGGCTCGCAGGAGGGCCGAAGTCGCGACGAAGGCCCGCCGAGCAGGGAGCCGACGACGGCGCCGCGCGGCGAGGGCGGCGGGCACACCGACGCCGCACCCGCGCCGGAGAAGGCCGCCGTCGCCCCCGACGCGCCGTTCCGCACCCGCCGGCTCGAGGTCCCCGGGATCGGCGCCGGCGCGGCCGGCCGGCGGTCCCGGGCCCGCAGCGAGCGCGGCCGGGTGGTCGGCTCCCGGCACCCGGACGGCGTCGTCACGAAGCTGCACCTGAGCGACACCGTGCTGGCCGCCGCACCGCACCAGCGGGGGCGCGGGCGCAGCGGCCCGGGGTTGCGCATTCGGCGGGAGGACCTGCGGCAGGCCACGCTCGAGGGCCGGGAGGGCAACCTCGTGCTGTTCGTCGTCGACGCCAGCGGCTCGATGGGCGCCCGGTCGCGGATGGCCGCGGTCAAGGGCGCCGTGCTGTCCCTGCTGCTGGACGCCTACCAGCGCCGGGACAAGGTCGGGCTGGTCACCTTCCGCGGCGACATGGCCGAGCTGGCACTGCCACCGACCTGGTCGGTGGAGGCAGCCGCGGCCCGGCTCACCAGCCTGCCCACCGGCGGGCGCACACCGCTGGCCGCCGGGCTGCTGCGGGCGCACGAGGTGCTCCGGGTGGAGCGGGTCCGGGACCCGCAGCGCCGGCCGCTGCTCGTGGTCGTCACCGACGGCCGGGCGACCGGATCGCGCGGCGGCGCCCACGTGGCCGACGCGCAGCGCGCCGCCGGGCTGCTGGCCGCCGCGGGTACGGCGAGCGTCGTCGTCGACTGCGAGTCCGGACCGGTGCGGCTGGGTCTGGCCGGTGCGCTGGGGGTGGTGCTCGGTGGGCAGACCCTGCGGCTCGGGGAACTGGGTGCGGAAACGTTGTCCGGCGTCGTCCGGGAGAGGCGGGCTGCGTGATGAACGAGCGTGCGAGCTCATCCATCAGCGCAGCGCCCGGCAGTCGGCCGACGAGCGCCAGCGAGGAGGACTAGTGCCGCAGGGCCAGGTGACCGCCGTCCCCGCCGACGGGCTGACCACCCGCCAGCGGCGCAACCGGCCGCTGCTCGCCGTGCACACCGGTGAGATGAAGGGCAAGTCCACCGCTGCCTTCGGCATGGCGATGCGGGCCTGGAACCAGGGCTGGTCGGTCGCGGTCTACCAGTTCGTCAAGAGCGCCAAGTGGAAGGTCGGCGAGGAGAACGCGCTGACCGCGCTGGGCCGGCTGCACGCCGAGACCGGCGAGGGCGGGCCGGTGGTCTGGCACAAGATGGGCTCGGGCTGGTCGTGGTCCCGCAAGTCCGGCGAGGAGACCGACCACGCCGCGGACGCCGCCGAGGGCTGGGCGCAGATCAAGCGCGACCTGGCCGCGCAGGCGCACCGCTTCTACGTGCTCGACGAGTTCACCTACCCGATGAAGTGGGGCTGGGTCGATGTCGCGGACGTCGTCGACACGCTGACGAGCCGGCCGGGCAGCCAGCACGTCGTCATCACCGGGCGCGACGCCCACCCGGCGCTGATCGGGGCCGCGGACCTGGTGGTCGAGATGACCAAGGTCAAGCACCCGATGGACGCCGGCCAGAAGGGCCAGCGGGGGATCGAGTGGTGACCCTCCCGACCACCCCGACCACCCCGACCACCCCGACCACCAAAATGGCCATTTTGGTGGAATGCGGGGCCAGGCGATGAGGATCCCGCGGGTCGTGCTGGCCGCGCCGTCGTCGAACGCCGGTAAGACGTCGATCGCCACCGGGCTGATCGCCGCGCTGACCGCCCGCGGCCTCACCGTGAGCCCGCACAAGGTGGGTCCCGACTACATCGACCCCGGCTACCACGGCCTGGCCGCCGGCCGCCCCGGCCGCAACCTCGACTGCTGGCTCACCGGCGACGAGCGGATCGTGCCGCTGTTCCTGCACGGCGCCCGCACCCCGACGACGGCCGACGTCGCGGTGGTCGAGGGCGTGATGGGCCTGTTCGACGGGGCTGCGCACCCCAGCGTCGAACCCGGCTACGGCTCCACCGCCCAGGTCGCTGCGCACCTCCGGGCGCCCGTCGTGCTGGTCGTGGACGCGGCGTCCCAGGCCCGCAGCGTCGCCGCGCTGGTGCACGGCTTCGCCACCTTCGACCCGTCGGTGCGGCTGGGCGGGGTGGTCCTCAACCGGGTCGGCAGCGACCGGCACGAGGCAATCCTGCGCGAGGCGCTGGGCGCGGCCGGCGTCCCGGTGCTCGGCGCGGTGCGCCGCATCGAGGCGCTGCACACCCCGTCCCGGCACCTCGGCCTGGTGCCGGCCGCCGAGCGGTCGGCCGAGGCGGTGCAGACGGTGCGCGCGCTGGCTGCCGCGGTGGAGGCCGGCGTCGACCTGGACGCCGTCCTCCGGCTGGCCCGCTCCGCCCCCGACCTGCCCGGCGACCCCTGGAACCCGGCCGCCGAGGTCGAGCGCACGCCCGGCCGCCCGGTCGTCGCCGTCGCCGGCGGGCCGGCCTTCACCTTCGGCTACGCCGAGAACACCGAGCTGCTCACCGCCGCCGGCGCGGAGGTGGTCACCGTCGACCCGCTCCGGGACGACGCCCTCCCCGAGGGCACCCGGGCGCTCGTGGTCGGCGGGGGCTTCCCCGAGGTGCACGCCGGCGCGCTGAGCGCCAACAGCGGCCTGCGGACGGCGATCGCCGCGCTGGCCGAGGCCGGAGGCCCGGTGGCCGCCGAGTGCGCCGGGTTGCTGTACCTCTCCCGCGAGCTGGACGGGAAGCCGATGTGCGGCGTGCTGGACACCGCGACCGCCATGCACCCGCGGCTCACCCTGGGCTACCGATCGGCGGTGGCCCGCACCGACAGCGTGCTGGCCCCGGCCGGCACCCGGGTGCGCGGCCACGAGTTCCACCGGACCACCGCCGCGCCCCCCGCCGGCGGCTCGCCCGCCTGGCAGTGGAACGTCGACGGGCCGGAAGGGTTCGTCTCGGGCTCCGTGCACGCCAGCTACCTGCACCTGAACTGGGCCGGGTCCCCGACGATGGCCGCCCGGTTCGTCGCCGCAGCCGCCCACGTGGAGGTACTCAGTGCACATCGCTGAAGGTTTCCTGCCACCGGTCCACGCCGTGGGCTGGACGATCGCCGCCGCACCGTTCGTGGTGCACGGGGCCCGGGCAGTGGGCAAGGAGGTCCGCGAGCGGCCGGAGTCGACGCTGCTGCTCGGCGCCGCCGGGGCGTTCACGTTCGTGCTCAGCGCGATCAAACTGCCCTCGGTGACCGGCAGCTCCAGCCATCCGACCGGCACCGGGGCGGGCGCGATCCTGTTCCGGCCGCCGGTGATGGCGCTACTGGGCACCGTCGTCCTGCTGTTCCAGGCGCTGCTGCTGGCCCACGGCGGGCTGACCACGCTGGGCGCGAACGCGTTCTCCTTCGCCGTCGTCGGGCCGTGGGCCGGGTACGCCGCCTACCGGCTGACCCGCCGCTGCGGTGGCGGGCTGCTCGGCGGGGTCTTCGCCGGGATGGCCGTCGCCGACCTCGCCACCTACATCACCACGGCGCTGCAACTGGCGCTGGCCTTCCCCGACACGGAGAGCGGCCTCGCCGGCGCGGCGGCGAAATTCCTGGGCGTCTTCGCCGTCACGCAGATACCGCTGGCGATCGGCGAGGGGCTGCTCGGCGTCCTGCTGTTCCGGGTGCTCACCGTCAACGCCCGCCCCGAGCTGGAACGCCTCGGCGTCCTCACGCCTACTCCTGTACTTGAGCCCGAAAAAGCGCGCGTACTCGAGCCCGAAAAAGCACGGGGGACGGACGACGAGGAGGGACAGCGGTGAGGCGGCGGCACCTGACGACGGCGCTGCTGGTGCTCGCCGTGGTCGCGCTGTTCGCCGTTCCGCTGCTGCTGGACGGCGGGAGCTCCGAGTACGCCGGCACCGACAGCCGGGCGACCGAGGTGGTCCAGGAGTCCGCCCCCGACTACGAGCCGTGGTTCGAGTCGGTGTTCTCCCCCGGTTCCACCGAGATCGAGTCCGGTCTGTTCGCGCTGCAGGCCGCGCTCGGCGGCGTGGCGCTCGGCTACGTGCTGGGCCGGTTGCGCGGCCGGCGGACGGCCGAGCAGACGACGGGGCGGACGACGGGGCAACCGGAGCCGGACCGGGCATGAGCGGGCTGGCGATCGACGACGCCGCCTGGGGCAGCGCCTGGCGGACGCGCTCCCCCGCCGACAAGCTGCTGCTCTCGGTGGGGCTGGTGGTCGGCGCGCTGGTGCTGCCGGTGTGGCCGGGCACCCTGCTGGTCGGCCTCGCCGCCGTTGCGCTCGCGCTGGGGCCGGCCCGGGTGCCGGCGCGCACGTTCGGCCGGGCGGTGCGGCTGCCGCTGGCGTTCATCGCGATCGGTGCGGTCACCGCGGTGGTGGAGGTGGGCGGTGGCGGGCTCGGCTGGGCGCCGGACGCCGCCGCGCGGGCCGGCGCGCTGGTCGGGCACGGGCTGGCCGGCAGCGCCGCGGTGCTGCTGCTGGCCACCACCACCCCGATGTCGGACCTGCTGCCCGAGCTGCGCCGGCTGCGGGTTCCGGCCGCGGTGGTGGAGGTCGCGTCGGTGGTCTACCGGCTGCTGTTCGTGCTGCTGACCAGCCTGACCACCATCCGGGAGGCGCAGACCGCGCGGATGGGCCACTCGACGGTCCGCCGCTCCTACCGCTCCTCGGGGGTGCTGGCCGCCGCGGTGCTCACCCGCTCCTGGGACCGCGCCCGCCGGCTGCAGGACGGGCTGGCCGGCCGGGGCATGGAGACCGGGCTGCGGGTGCTGCCCGAGGCGCTGCCGTCGTCCCGGCCCTTCGTCGCCGCGACCGTCGCCGGGCTGGCCGCGCTGGTCGCGGTCACCCTGGCCGTCGCATGAGCGAGCTCGCGAGCTCATCGATGTGCACAGCGCCGTGGCGATCACCGCCGACGAGCGCCAGCGAGGAGGCGCCATGAGCGAGCTCGCGAGCTCATCGATGCGCACAGCGCCGTGGCGATCACCGCCGACGAGCGCCAGCGAGGAGGCGCTGTGAGTCACCTGACGCTGGCCGCCGAGGGCCTCACCGTCGGCTTCGACCGCGGCGGCCCGGTGCTGGACGGCGCCTGCCTGACCGTGCCGGCCGGCCGCCGGCTGGCGCTGCTGGGCGCGAACGGCTCGGGGAAGACGACGCTGCTGCGCTGCCTGTCCGGGTCGCTGCGGCCGGGTCGCGGCCGGGTCACCCTGGACGGCGCGGAGCTGCGGCACACCCGGGCGGGCCTGCGCGCGCACCGCCAGGCGGTCCAGCTGGTGCTGCAGGACCCCGACGACCAGCTGTTCAGCGCCTCCGTCGCCCAGGATGTCTCGTTCGGTCCGGTCAACCTGGGGCTGCCCGAGGACGAGGTGCGTGCCCGGGTCGCCGAGGCCCTGGACCTGCTCGCCGTCGCGCACCTCGCCGGCCGGCCCACCCACCAGCTGTCCTACGGCGAGCGCAAGCGGGTCACCATCGCCGGCGCGGTGGCGATGCGACCGTGCGTGCTGCTGCTCGACGAGCCGACCGCCGGGCTGGACCCCTCGGCGGTCACCGAGACCCTCGCCGCGCTGGCCCGGTTGCAGGACGCCGACTCCACGGTGCTGATGAGCACCCACGACGTGGACCTGGCGCTGCGCTGGGCCGACGAGGTGGCGGTCGTCGTCGGCGGGCGGGTGGTGCAGGGCCGGCCGGACGACGTCCTGGGCGACGACGCGCTGCTCGCCCCGGCCCGGCTCGACCGCCCCTGGGCGCTCGTCGTCGGTGCCCGGCTGCGCGAGCTCGGGCTGCTGCCCACCGGCGCGCTGCCCCGGGACGCCGCCGCGCTGCTGGCCGCCCTGCCCCAGCAGCCCGGGGTGCGCGCATGATCACCGTGGGCCTCGGCGCGTCGACCGGGGTGGCCGCGGCGGAGGTCCTCGCCGCGGTCGACGCCGTGCTGCCGGCGGACGCCGCCCCGGTCGTCCTGGCCACCCTCGACGCCCGCGCCGCCGAGCCCGGGATGCGGGAGGCCGCCGAGCACCGCGGCTGGCCGCTGACCGGCCACCCTGCCGCCGCGCTGGCCGCCGTTCCGGTGCCGGCGCCCTCGGCCCGGGTGGCCGGCGCCGTCGGCACGCCGTCGGTCGCCGAGGCGGCCGCGCTGCTGGGCGGCGGCCGGCTGCTGGTGGGCAAGACCGTGCACGGCCGGGTGACGGTGGCCGTGGCCCACCGGCCCGACGAGCAGCACGACGGGGACGGCGACGTCGACCTCCGGCACCACGGCGACCGGGAGCTGGGCCCCGGCCTGGTCGATCTCGCGGTCAACGTGCGCCCGGACGCTCCGCCGCCCTGGCTGCGCGCGGTCCTGCACGCCGCGCTGGACGCCAGCACCGGCTATCCCGACCCCGCGCCGGCCCGGGCGGCGGTGGCCGCCGCGCACGGCCGGCCGGAGACCGACGTGCTGCTCGCCGCCGGCGCCGCGGAGGTGTTCACCCTGCTGGCCCGGGCCCTGCGCCCGCGGCGGGCCGTGCTGGTGCACCCCTCGTTCACCGAGCCTGAAGCGGCGCTGCGGGCGGCCGGGCACCCGGTGCAGCGGCTGCTGCTGGCCGCGGCGGGGGGCTACCGGCTCGATCCGGCCGCCGTTCCGGAGGACGCGGATCTGGTGGTGCTCGGCAACCCGACCAATCCCACCTCCGTGCTGCACCCCGCCGGGGCCGTGGCCGCGCTCGCCCGTCCCGGCCGGGTCCTCGTCGTCGACGAGGCGTTCGCCGACACCGTGCCCGGCGAGCCGGCGTCCCTGGCGGCCCGGAGCGACCTGCCCGGCCTGCTGGTGGTGCGCTCGCTGACCAAGACCTGGGGGCTGGCCGGCCTGCGGGTCGGCTACGCGCTGGGCCCGGCCGACCTCGTCGCAGCCCTGGCCGCCCAGCAGCCGCACTGGCCGGTGTCCACCCCGGCGCTGGCCGCCCTCGTCGCCTGCAGCACCGGCGACGCCCGGGCCGAGGCCGACGCGGTGGCCCGGCGGACGGCGGAGCACCGGGCCGCGCTGGTCGCCGCGCTGCCCCGCCGGGTGCAGGTGGTCGGCGATCCGGCGTCGTCCTTCGTGCTGCTCCGCGTCCCCGGCGGGCCGGCGGTGCGCGAGCGGCTGCGGCAGCGCGGTTGGGCGGTGCGCCGCGGGGACACCTTTCCCGGCCTGTCCGGCGACCACCTGCGGGTCGCCGTCCGGGATCCGGCCACCTCCCGTGCGTTCGCCGCGGCGCTGGCTGAGATCCTTGACCGGATGCCCGACCACGCCGCACCCGAGGAGGGCACGTGACCACCGACCCGAGGCCCTTCCCCGGGACCCCGCTGGGCGACACGATCGCCGCCGTCCGGCCGCGCGACGCCGCCGCCGAGCGGGCCGCGCGGGAACGGCTGGCCCGGATGACCAAGCCTCCGGGGTCGCTCGGCGTGCTCGAGGACGTCGCCGCGCAGCTGGCCGGCATCGCCGGCGAGTGCCCCGCCCCGCTGCCGACCCCCGTCGCGGTGGCCGTGTTCGCCGCCGACCACGGGGTGCACGCCCAGCGCGTCACGCCGTGGCCGCAGGAGGTGACCGCCCAGATGGTGGCCAACTTCGCCCGCGGCGGCGCCGTGGTCAACGCCTTCGCCGCCCAGCTCGGCGCCGACGTGGTGGTTGTCGACGTGGGGGTGGCGACGTCCTACGCGGTGGAGCCGACCGACCGGCTGCTGTCCCGCAAGGTCCGGTACGGCACCGCCGACCTGGCCGTCGGCCCGGCGATGACCGTCGAGGAGGCCCGGCGGGCCGTCGAGGTGGGCATCGAGGTCGCGCTGGCCCTCGCCGCCGACCACGGCTGCCTGGTCACCGGCGACATGGGCATCACCAACACCACCGCTTCTGCCGCGCTGATCTGCGCGTTCACCGGCGCGGACCCGGCTGCGGCGACCGGTCGCGGCACCGGCGTGGACGACCCCACGCTGGCCCGCAAGGTCGCGGTGGTCACCCGCGCGGTGGCCCGGGTGGGCGAACGCCCCACCACGCCGGAGCGGGCGCTGGCCGCACTCGCCGAGGTGGGCGGGCTGGAGCACGCGGCGCTGGCCGGCTTCGTGCTCGGCGCAGCCGCCGCCCGGGTGCCGGTGCTGCTGGACGGGGTGATCGCCGGCTCCGCGGCCCTGGTCGCCGCCGCCCTGTGCCCCCCCGCGATGCAGCACGCGCTGGCCGGGCACGTCTCCGCCGAACCGGGGCACGCCGTGGCGCTGCGCGCGCTGGGCCTGCGGCCGCTGCTGGGCCTGGACCTCCGGCTCGGCGAGGGCACCGGTGCCCTGCTGGCCGCACCGCTGGTGGCCGGTGCGGCGCGGGCGCTGCAGGACGTGGCCACCTTCGACTCCGCCGGTGTGACCCAGAAGTCCGGCTGAGACGGCCGTGCGCGCATCCACTCCCGACCCGTCCGCCGTCGTCTACCCCGTCGGCCTCCGGCTGGCCGGCCGCCGGGTCGTGGTGGTCGGCGGTGGCCAGGTCGCCCACCGCCGCGTCGCCGGGCTGCTGGAGGCGCGGGCCGCCGTGACCGTCGTCAGCCCCGAGCTCACCCCGGCGCTGGAGGCGCTGGTCACACCCGGCTCGGTCACCTGGTACCCCCGTCGGTACGTCGCCGGCGACCTGTCCGGCGCCTGGTACGCCGTCGCGGCCACCGACGACCCGTCGGTGAACGCCGAGGTGGCGGCCGAGGCCGAGGCGGACCGGGTGTTCTGCGCCCGGGCCGACGACCGCTCGGCGTCCAGCGTCTGGACGCCGGCCGTCGGCCGGCAGGGCGACCTCGTCGTCGGGGTGCACGGCGGCGGCGACCCGCAGCGGGCGGTCGGCGTCCGGGACGCGGTGCTCGCCGGGCTCACCGATGGGTCGATCGCCGACCGCCACTCCCGGGCGCCGGCCACGACGCCGGGCAGCGTCGTGCTGGTCGGTGGCGGCCCCGGCGACCCGGGGCTGGTCACCGTGCGCGGGCGGCAGGCGATCGCGACCGCCGACGTCGTGATCGCCGACCACCTCGCCCCGCAGGGGCTGCTGGCCTCGCTGCCCTCGGGGGTGGAGGTCATCGACGCCTCCAAGCTGCCGCGCGGGCGGTCGATGGCCCAGGAGCAGATCAACTCCCTGCTGGTCTCCCGCGCGCGGGAGGGCAAGCGGGTCGTGCGGCTCAAGGGCGGCGACCCGTTCGTCTTCGGCCGCGGTTTCGAGGAGCTCGAGGCCTGCGCCGCGGCCGGTGTGCCGGTCGAGGTCGTGCCGGGGGTGACCAGCGCGATCGGCGTCCCGGGGCTGGTCGGGGTGCCGGTGACCCACCGGGGCATGACCCACGAGTTCGTGGTCGTCTCCGGGCACGTGCCGCCGGGCCATCCGGCCTCGCTGGTCGACTGGGCGGCGCTGGGCCGGCTGCGCGGCACCGTCGTGGTGCTGATGGGCGTCGACACCGCGCCGGCCATCGCCGCCGCCCTGGTCGAGCACGGCCGGGCCGCGGACACCCCAGTGGCGGTGATCAGCGACGGCGCGATGCCGTCCCAGCGGGTGCTCCGGACGACGCTGGCGCAGCTGGCCACGGCCCTGCAGGAGGAAGGCGTGCGCCCGCCCGCGGTCTGGGTCGTCGGCGACGTCGTGTCGCTGGGCGCCTGATCCCGGACGCTCGACCCTGAGCCGCCGTGCCGACCGCTGAGCCGGGCCGCGCGCCGGCCCGACGGTCGGCCGGGTAGCTCCACCTCCGCGCATCCCGCGACGCAGATCGCACTGGTGCTGAACATGCAGCACTCCTACTATCTGGCCCATCGAGCCCGACCCACCGAGGAGTGGTGTCCCGATGGCCAGCGACCCCCTGTCCGACGCACTCGCGGTCCGGGTCCGCGGCCTGCGGATGAGCTACGGCACCCGGGCGGTGCTCGACGGCGTGGACTTCGACGTCCGGGTCGGTGAGGTGGTGTGCCTGCTGGGGCCCAACGGGGCGGGCAAGACCACCACGATCGAGGTGCTGGAGGGCTTCCGGCTCCGGTCGGCCGGGGGCGTCGAGGTGCTGGGCGTCGACCCGGCATCCGGCGACGACGCGTGGCGGGCCCGGGTCGGGGTGGTGCTGCAGTCCTGGCGCGACCACGCCCGCTGGACCCCCCGGCGGCTGCTCGAGCACCTGGGCGGGTACTTCGTGCCCTACGCCACCGCCGAGCGCCCGCGGCCCTACGCCGTCGACTGGCTGCTGGACACCGTGGGCCTCACCGACGACGCCGACCGCAAGATCGGCACCCTCTCCGGCGGCCGGCGCCGGCGGCTGGACGTCGCGGTCGGCATCATCGGGCGCCCCGAGGTGCTCTTCCTCGACGAGCCCACCGCCGGCTTCGACCCCCAGGCCCGGCGGGACTTCCACGACCTGGTGCACCGGCTGTCGGACCTGGAGGGCACCAGCATCCTGCTGACCACGCACGACCTGGGCGAGGCCGAGAAGCTGGCCGACCGGATCCTCATCCTGGCCGGCGGGCGGATCGTCGCCGACGGCAGCGCCGATGCCCTGACCCGCCAGGTCGCCGCGGCCAGCGAGGTGCGCTGGACCTGCGCCGGCGAACGATTCGTGCACGCCACCGCCGAGCCCACCCCGTTCGTCCGGCGGCTGTTCGAGCAGCACGGGGACGACGTCGCCGACCTCGAGGTGCGCCGGGCGAGCCTCGAGGACACCTACATCGCCATGGTGCAGCGGTACGAGTCCGGCTCCCCGGCCGCTGCGGAGTTCGCGGAGGTTCCCCGGTGAACGCCACCCGGCACGCCGTCGGCCAGGGCCTGCGCCGTGGCTGGACCGAGTTCGTGCTCAGCCTGCGCAGCCCCCAGGACCAGGGCTTCTACCTGTTCATGGGGCTGGCCACGCTGGCCTACCTCTGGTTCAACCGGGACACCGAGGTCGAGGGCACCTCCCTGCTGCTGCCCACCGTGGCGCTGCCCAGCATCCTGGGCGCGCTGGTCGCGTTCGGCGTCGTCATCGGGCCGGCCTACGCGCTGGCGATGGAGCGCGAGGACGGCACCCTGCTGCGCCACAAGGCCCTCCCGCACGGCATGCAGGGCTACGTCACCGGCCAGCTCCTCTTCCACTCGCTGGGCGTGGTGCCGCTGCTGCTGGTCGTGCTGCTACCGGGGTTCCTGCTCTTCGACGGGCTGATGAGCCGCGGTGCCGCCGGCTGGGCAACCCTGCTGTGGGTGCTGGTGCTGGGGCTGCTGGCCACCCTGCCGCTGGGCATCATCCTGGGCTCCGTCGTCCCGAACACCCAGAAGGTGGGCACCTGGGGGATGCTGCCGGTCGTCCTGATCACCTCCATCTCGGGCATCTTCTACCCGGTGCAGGCGCTGTGGGGCTGGGTGCAGGCGGTCGCGCAGGTGTTCCCGGTCTACTGGATCGGGCTGGGCATGCGCTCGGCGTTCCTGCCCCCCGAGGCCGCCACCGCGGAGCTCGGCGGCTCGTGGCGCACCGGGCTGGTCGCCGTCGTCCTGCTCGGCTGGGCCGTCATCGGCGTGCTCGCCGCCCCGGCGGTGCTGCGCCGGATGGCCCGCCGGCAGTCCGGCTCGCAGGTCCAGGAGGCCCGGGAGCAGGCCCTGCAGTGGGTGCGCTGACCTCCGACCGGCCCGGGGACGCCGTCCACAACCGGATCGCCCTGCTGCGCGCCGAGCAGGGCGTCACCCGCCGGGAACTCGCCGACGCCCTGGGGGTGCACTACCAGACGATCGGCTACCTGGAGCGGGGCGAGTACAACCCGAGCCTGCACCTGGCGCTGCGGATCGCCGCCTTCTTCCGGGTTCCGGTCGAGGTGGTCTTCTCGACCACGCCGTTCCCGCGGATCAGCGACGCCGCCGCGCCGTCCCGGAGCGACGACGCCGAGCCGGCGAGCCGGCCCTGACCACCGCCCACCGCCCACCGGCTCAGGGCAGCTCGCCCCGAGCGCCCTTGAGCTCGCTGAAGCCCGGCACCGCCGACACCAGCGCCAGCCCGTCGAACAGCCGCAGCGCGTCGTCGCCGGTGGGGGCCGGGGTGACGATCGGGCCGAAGAAGCCGGGTCCACCCGCGAAGGCGGTGATCGGGCTGCCCGCCTCGGCGCCGACCCGCTGCTGGCTCTCCGCGTGGCTGGCCTCGACCGCCGCCTGCTGGGCGTCGTCGTCCTCCGCGAGCTCCGCGGGCAGCCCGACCGCGGCCAGGGCCTCGCGGAACACGTCCGGGCCGAGGTCGGCGCCCTGCTCGTGCACCCGGGTGCCGACCTCGGTGTAGAACCGGCCCAGCACCTCCGGCCCCGCCGCGCTGCGCACCGCGGCGAAGACCCGGGTGGCGACCGCGCCGCGGGCGACCTCCTCGGCCGGGTGCCCGGGTACGTCCCCGCCGCCGTTGAGCACCACGAGGCTCATCACCCGCCAGTCCACCGGCATGCCGCGGGCGGCGGCCACCTCGGCCAGCCAGCGACTGGTCTGCCAGGTGAACGGGCAGGACGGGTCGAACCAGAAGGCGACGCCGTCCGGCTGGTTCTCGGGGGTGCTCACAGGGCTGACCTCCACGGTCCGGGGGGAGTTCTGCCGGGCGACCGGCACCCGGAGGTTTGCCACCCGGCCCCGGCCGCGAAACCGGGTGGCGAGGGGTTCCTGTCCCCCGGGTGTCAGAAACGGGTGGCGGCGTCCTCCAGCAGCACCTGTCGCTCGAGGGGCGGCCGTCGCGGGCAGGACGTGCACACCACCTCGTGCGGCACCCGGTAGGCCAGGCAGCAGGACACCCGGTGGGTGAACCGCGCGGCGCTGCCGTCGGGCCGGCGGACGTCGACGTACCGCGGCGCGGGCAGCGGCGCCCCCACCGCGGCGGCCAGCGGGCCGGCCAGCGCCGTCACCGCCCCGACGTCCCCGACCGCGCGGCCCAGGGCCAGCAGCCGGTTGGCCAGTGAGTCGGTGGCGATCGCCCACAGCGGCCGCGGCCGCATCCCGCCGGCCTCGGCCACCGCCTCCACCACCGCGGTCAGCGCCGCGCGCAGCTCCTCCCCCGGGTCGCCCGGCCCGGCCGCGCACGTGGTGGCCGCCACCGGCGCCCACCCGGACACGAGGTGCAGCCGGGTGTCGGCCAGCCGGGCCGAGAGTGGACGGCCGGCGACCAGCCCGGCCAGCACCGGGGTCAGCAGCACGCTGGACAGCGAGTACCACCACAGCGTGGCCAGCACCCGCCGGTCGCCGGTGCGCTGGCGCACCGCCCGGTCGGCCAGCACCTGCGCGGTCCACCCGGGATCGGCCAGCGCCGTCGCCGGGACGACGGTCGCCGCCGGCGGCGGCAGCAGCCCCAGGGCGGCCGCACCGGGCACCCGGAGGGCGACGGCGGCCTGCACCCCGTCGTCCTCCCGATCGCCGTCGCACCCTTCGCCCACCCGGACAGTCTCCGCCCGGCGGGCGCGGGACCGGCCCGCGCATCCTGGACGAGACGCGGGCGTGACCGGGGCCATAGGTTGGACCCGAGCAGCGCTGCCCGGCAGGACGGCGGCGCGCGAACTGCGGAGGTGCGCATGAGCGGGACCGAGACGACCGACGCCCAGGGGGCTCCCGGAGGCGGGGCCTTCCCGCCCCCGGAGGAGCTCGTCGCGCAGGCCAACGTGGGCGCCGACGCCTACGAGCGGGCCGCCGCCGACCGGCTCGCCTTCTGGGAGGACGCCGCCCGCCGGCTGGACTGGACCCAGCCCTGGGACCAGGCGCTGGACTGGAGCAACCCGCCGTTCGCGAAGTGGTTCGTCGGCGGCAAGCTCAACGTGGCGGTCAACTGCGTCGACCGGCACGTCGACGCCGGGCACGGCGAGCAGGTGGCCTACCACTGGGTGGGCGAGCCCGGCGACACCCGCACCGTCACCTACGCCCAGCTCAAGGACGAGGTCTGCCGGGCGGCGAACGCCCTGACCGAGCTCGGCGTCGCCGCCGGCGACCGGGTGGCGATCTACCTGCCGATGATCCCCGAGGCCGTCGTGTCGATGCTGGCCTGCGCCCGGATCGGCGCCGTCCACATGGTCGTGTTCGGCGGCTTCTCCCCCGACGCCCTGGCCAGCCGGATCACCGACGCCGACGCGAAGGTGGTGATCACCTCCGACGGCGGCTACCGCCGCGGCGCGCCGAGCGCCCTCAAGCCGAACGTCGACGAGGCGCTCACCAAGACCGAGGGCGTGCGCAGCGTCGTGGTGGTTCGGCGCACCGAGCAGGACATCGAGTGGACCGAGGGCCGCGACGTCTGGTGGCACGACGTCGTGGCCGGTCAGTCGACCGAGCACGAGGCGGAGTCCTTCGACGCCGAGCACCCGCTGTACATCATGTACACCTCGGGGACGACGGCGAAGCCCAAGGGCATCCTGCACACCACCGGCGGCTACCTGACCCAGGTCAGCTACACCCACTGGGCGAGCTTCGACATCAAGCCCGACACCGACGTCTTCTGGACCGCGGCCGACGTCGGCTGGGTCACCGGCCACAGCTACATCGTCTACGGGCCGCTGTCCAACCGGACCACGTCGGTGATGTACGAGGGCACGCCGGACACCCCGCACCAGGGTCGCTGGTGGGAGATCGTCCAGGAGTACGGCGTGACCGTCCTCTACACCGCACCGACCACGATCCGCACGTTCATGAAGTGGGGGGACGACGTCCCGGCCGGCTTCGACCTGTCCTCCCTGCGGCTGCTCGGCTCGGTCGGTGAGCCGATCAACCCGGAGGCCTGGCTCTGGTACCACAAGAACATCGGCGGGGGCCGCTGCCCGGTCGTGGACACCTGGTGGCAGACCGAGACCGGCGCGCACATGGTCAACCCGCTGCCGGGCGTGACCACGCTCAAGCCGGGGGCCGCCCAGCGCCCCTTCCCCGGCATCGGCGTCCGGGTGGTCGACGAGGAGGGCAAGCCGATCGAGGCCGGCGCGACCGGCTACCTGGTGCTCACCGAGCCGTGGCCGGCGATGCTGCGCACCATCTGGGGCGACGACGAGCGGTACAAGGACACCTACTGGAGCCGGTACGGCGAGGGCATCTACTTCGCCGGTGACGGCGCCAAGCTCGACGAGGACGGCGACATCTGGCTGCTCGGCCGGGTCGACGACGTCATGAACGTCTCCGGGCACCGCATCTCCACCACCGAGGTGGAATCGGCGCTGGTCAGCCACCCGGCGGTGGCCGAGGCGGCGGTGGTGGGCGCCACCGACCCGACCACCGGGCAGGGCATCGTGGCGTTCGTGATCCTCCGCGGGGACGCCGTCGACTCCGGCGAGGAGCTGGTGAAGACCCTGCGCCAGCACGTCCGCAAGGAGATCGGCCCGATCGCCAGCCCGCGGCAGATCATGGTCGTGCAGGAGCTGCCCAAGACCCGCTCGGGCAAGATCATGCGCCGGCTGCTGCGGGACGTGGCGGAGAACCGGGAGCTCGGCGACGTCACCACGCTCACCGACTCCTCGGTGATGGACCTGATCAGCTCCAAGCTTCCCGCCGCCTCCTCCGAGGACTGAGGAAGGACCCTGCAGGGGGGCCACGGGTGGAGGTCACGGCGCCAGGTTCGGCGCCGTGGCACTCCACCCGGAGGGCCCGGGACGCGGGCGGAGCGATCATGCGGCACGATCAGCCGAGCACCACCGTGCCGTGACGTCCATAGGCGCTGCCATCCGGCGCTGACTGAGGAGGAGCCCCCGTGGCCCACAGCGCATCGACGCCCCCGCTCGCGGGAACGCCCACCGGGCCGGCCGAGCCGTCGCTCGGCACGCTCGCCAAGAGCGCCATGACCGACGTGTCCACGCTCATCCGCAGCGAGATCGAGCTGGCCAAGGCCGAGATCGGGACGTCGGTGAAGCGCGGAGGCGTGAGCGCCGCCGCCTTCGCCGCCGCCGGCGTACTGGCCGCCTTCGCGGCGATCTTCTTCTTCGTCATGCTCGCCGAGCTCATCACCTGGCTCGGCCTGGCGCGCTGGATCTCCTACCTGATCGTCTTCGGCCTGCTGCTGCTCCTGGCCGCGGCCGCCGGCCTCATCGGGTACCGGATGGTCAAGAAGATCGAGAAGCCGGAGCGGACCATCGAGACGCTGCAGGAGCTGCCCGACGTGATGCGCCGCGAGGCCCCCGGCCAGCGGCAGCGCGACCTGCCCACCGTGACCGAGGGCCGGGTCGCCCGGCGGGACCCGCACGCCCGGCTGAGCTGAGCGGCGGCGAGCTGACCAACCCGCCGCCCCCGAACGACGCGCAGCCGGACGCCACCAGCGTCCTGCTGCCCGGTCCGTGGGCGCACCGCGACGTCTCGGCCAACGGGGTGCGGCTGCACGCCGCGGAGGCCGGTGAGGGGCCGCTGGTACTCCTGCTGCACGGCTTCCCGGAGTTCTGGTGGGCCTGGCGGGCCCAGCTCGTCGGCCTCGCCGCCGCCGGCTTCCGGGTGGTCGCCCCCGACCTGCGGGGCTACGGCGCCAGCGACAAGCCACCGCGCGGCTACGACCTGCCCACCGCGGCCGACGACGCCGCCGCCGTCGTCCGGGCGCTCGGCGAGCGCGAGGCCGTCGTCGTCGGCTCGGACTGGGGTGGCCTGGTCGGCTGGACGATGGCCGCGTTGCACCCGCGCACGGTGCGCAAGCTGGTGGTCGTCTCCATGGCCCACCCCCGCCGGTTGCGGGCCGGGATGTCCGACCGGCGGCAGCGGCAGGCCGCCCGGTACGCGCTGCGGTTCCAGCTGCCCCGGCTCCCCGAGCGCCGGCTGACCCGTGCCGACGACGATCCGGTCGCCGAGCTGATGCGCCGCTGGTCAGGGCCGTCCTGGGTGCACACCGCCGACTTCGCCGAGGCCGTGGGCCGCTACCGGTCGGCCTCCCGGATTCCGCAGGCCGCCTACGGCGCGATGGAGTACTTCCGCTGGGCCGGCCGCTCCCAGCTGCGTCCCGACGGGCTGCGGTTCGCCCGCCGGATGGCCGCCCCGGTCACCGCCCCGACCCTGCAGCTGCACGGCGGCCTCGACCCCTGCGTACTGCCGCACACCGCCCGCGGCTCCGGCCGCTACGTGGCCGGCGCCTACGAGTGGCGTGAGCTGCCCGGGGTCGGCCACTTCCCGCACGAGGAGGCGCCCGCGGCGGTCACCGCGGCCATCGCCGGTTGGGCCCGCTGAGATCCGACGGCCCCGCTGCAGGGGTCCGCCGCGAGCCCGCGAGCGGGTGGGGGCAGCGGGGTCCTGCTACTCGCACGGGCCGGTGTCGGCGGCCGTGGTCGAGGAGATGCCGGTCACGGCGGCGCCGGCCACCTCCTGAGCGGTCAGGGCGTAGCCGGTGTCAGGGTCGTCGATGGCCGAGGCGAAGACTACTCCGAGCACGCGCCCGTCGGTGGCGAGCAGCGGCCCGCCGGAGTTGCCCGACCGCACCTGCCCGTAGAGGGCGTAGACGTCGCGGGTGACGGTCTGCGTGCCCCGGAAGTCCGGGCCGTTGATCTCCCCGCGGTCACGCACCCTCGCCGGCCCGACGTAGAGCCCACCTCCGCCCGGGTAACCCATCACGATGGCCGAGGCGCCGGTGTCCACGGCTGCATCGGCCCAGGTCAACGGCACCTGCGGGAGTCCGGGGACGGCGAGCACGGCCACGTCGGCCGCCTCGTCGACGTACACCGGCGTCGCGTCGTAGGTCTCGCCCTCGGCGGTGACCACCGGGCTGGTGACCCCGGCCAGCACGTGCGCGTTGGTCATCACCCGCTCGTCGGCGTAGACGAATCCGGAGCCGTCGATCTGCCGGGAGCAGGCGGCGGCGATACCGCGGATCTGCACCACCGAGCCCTTGACGTTGTCGACGACCGGGCTGGCCAGCAGGGCCTGGTCGGGTGCCGGTACGTCGCGCACCTGGGTGGGGGTGAGCGGATCGAGGACGTCGGGCAGCCCGCGCCGGTCGATCGCCTCGCGCAGCGAGTCGTACAGGGACCGGACCTCGTCGGGCACGCCGCGGTCGACTGCCTGCACCAGCGAGGACTGCCGCACCTGCCCGGCGACCGTGGGGAACGGCGAGCTGGCCAGCGGCGTGGCCACCATCCAGGCGACCAGCAGCACCGCCAGCGCCGACACGACGGCGCCGGCCACCGCGTCACCGAGCTTGGCCGGTTCCCAGGTGACCCGCGTGCGGATCGCCCGGCCGATCACCCCGGCCAGCAACTGACCCAGCAGCGCGCCGGCGAGCACCACGACCAGCGCCACGAACACCCGGCTCATCGCCGAGTCGGCCATCTCCTCGGCGATCGGGCCGGACAGTTGCGCACCGACGACGGCACCGCCGAAGAAGCCCACGAACGAGGCGGCCGAGACGATGAGCCCCTGCCGGAAACCGGAGAGGGCGAACAACAGCGCCAGTGCGATCAGCACCAGGTCCACCAGGGACACCTCCTAGCTCCTCGGTTCGATTCCGGAGCCGGTCCGCCCCCGCGATGCTCCCGCCGGCACGCTCACGGGCTGCCCGTCACCGTCATCGTCCCGACCTGCCCCAGCGCGGTGTGGAAGCTGCACTCGAAGGGGTAGTCGCCGGGGGCCTCGACGGTGAACTCGATGGTCTCGCTGTCGCCCGGGCCGAGGTACGGGATGCCCGCGGAGATCGTCGCCGGGCCGGTGCCGGGGGTGAAGACGAAGTTGTGGGTCAGCTGTGCCGCGGTGTTGCGCACGGTGACGCGCACCGTGCCGGGCGCGACGGTGAAGGTCGCCGGGGTGAAGACGTAGTCGTCCCCGGTCTCCAGCACGACTTCCTGGACGCCGTCCTCCGCCGTGGTCACGGTGCCGACCTCCCCGCCGGCGGTGCGGGTGGCCTCCGGCAGCGTGGGCTCACCGCCGCAGCCGGCCAGCAGGGCACCGACGAGCAGCAGCCCCCCCAGCACCGCTCGCGCCCGCGCCCGCGGACCCCGTCGGGGCTGTTCGGAGGCGCCGGGAAGGGCGCTGCTCATCGACCCACCTCCGGCGCCGGGAGCGGAACGGCAGGGCCGTGCTGTCAGGCGCCTCATCGCCCGACGACCGTACGCGGCGCGCGACCGGAGCCGGTGTCCTCGGCCACCGTCGGCGCGGCGCGGTCGGCGACGTCGGCGTCCAGCGGCTCCTCGTCCTCGAGCGCCGGGTCGGTCGCCGCCGGCGGGACGGCGAGCGGGCGGACGTCGCGGTCGTCCCAGGGTCGGTTCAACCCGGCTGCCTCGAGCACCGCGTCCAGCAGGCCCGCGGTGAAGCCCCACACCACCATGTCCGCCACACCGAACGCCGGACCGACGTAGCCCGAGGGGTGGCGCACCCGGAAGCGGTTGGCCGGGTCGACCAGTTCCACCAGCGGAACCCGGGCCACCCGGGCCACCTCCCGGGGATCGCCGGTGGTCACCTCGCGCGGGTCGTCCCACCAGCCGACCACCGGAACGACGAGGTTGTCCGAGGGCCCCAGGAACAGCTCGGGCAGCGTGGCGAGCACCCGCACCCCGTCCGGCTCGACACCGGCCTCCTCGTGCGCCTCGCGCAGCGCGGTGCCCACCGGGTAGTCCTCCCCCGGGTCGGCGCCGCCGCCGGGAAAGGCCGGCTGACCGGCGTGGCTGCGCAGCTGGTGCGACTTCTCGATCAGCAGCACGTCGGGGCCGGCCGGGCCCGCACCGAAGAGGATCAGCACCGCCGAGCGCCGGGTGGTGGCACCGGGCCGGCCGTGCCGGCGCGGGAGGGGCAGGTCGCCGGCGGCGGCGACCAGCCGCTGCAGGTAGTCCGGCAGCCCGGCCGGCGTCGGCGTCGCGGCGCTCACAGTTCGACCCCCAGGTGTTCGGCGACCAGCTGCTGGAACTCGGCCAGCGAGTCCACCGGACCCACCTCCAGATGGGCGACCGAGCCGTCGGCGGCCAGGAAGACGGTGTGCGGCAGGTTGTTCAGGCCCAGCGAGGCCATCACCTCGCCGTCCCCGTCGAAGGCACTGGGGAACGTCAGGCCTGCGTCAGCGGCGAAGGATGCCGACTGCGGAACGCCGTCCTTGCTCACCAGCCCGAGCACCCGGACCCGATCGCCGGCGACGTCGGCGAGCTCCTGGACGACGGGGAGCTCCTCGCGGCAGGGCCCGCACCAGCTGGCCCACAGGTTGACCACGGTGGGCGCGCCCTGTGCCCGGGCAAGGTCGAGGGAGCCGCCGGCGAAGCAGTCGAAGGCGACCGCGGGCAGCTCGCTGTCCGCGGACGGCTCGTCGGGCTGGTCGGCGCAGGGCGGCAGGGCGGTGTCCACGGAGCTGACGTCGGCCTGCGGCGCGGGAGCGGCGTCGCCGGGGCCACCGGTGCAGCCGGCGAGCAGCAGGAGGGCGGCCGGCAGGGCGGCGAGCCGGGTCGCGCTCACGCGGTGTCCGACGCTGCGGGGCTCTTCACCAGCTTGCCGGCGACCCCGGGGTCGAGCGGCCCGATGCCGGCCGACGGGCACCAGGAGGCGAGCCCGCAGGCACCGCAGGCCGGCTTCTTGGCGTGGCAGACCCGCCGGCCGTGGAAGATCACCCGGTGGGAGAAGTCGGTCCACTCCTTCTTCGGCACCAGCTCGGCGATCTCGGTCTCGACCTTGACCGGGTCGTCGGCCGCCGTCCAGCCGAACCGGCGCACCAGCCGGCCGAAGTGGGTGTCGACGGTCAGCCCGGGGACGCCGAAGGCGTTGCCCAGGACGACGTTCGCCGTCTTCCGCCCCACGCCGGGCAGCGTGACCAGCTCGGCCATCGTCCGCGGCACCTCGCCGTCGAAGCGCTCGACCAGCGCCTGGCCCAGGCCGATCACCGAATGGGCCTTGGCCCGGAAGAAGCCGGTGGGCGTGAGGACCTCCTCCAGCTCGGCGCGGTCGGCGCCGGCGAGGGACACCGCGTCGGGCCAGCGGGCGAACAGCGTCGGGGTCACCCGGTTGACCGTCCGGTCGGTGGTCTGCGCGGACAGCACGGTCGCGACCAGGAGCTCCAGGGGCGTGCTGAAGTCCAGCTCGCAGTGCGCGTCCGGGTGGATGACCGCGAGCTCGCGGGCCATCCGGCGGGCGCGCCGGGTACGGGCCAGCGCGGTCTCCGCCGGGTCGTACGGCGGCAGGCCGAGCCGGACGGCCCGGGCCGGGCGGCGGACCTGGGCACGGGGCGCGGCGTAGGGCGGGACGTCCGGCTGGAGGGCGGGCTGGGACACGCGATCGAGGGTAGGCCGAAGCACCGACGGCCAGCGCCGGTCATACTCGACGGTGGTGCGGGCGAACGGCCCGCGCCGGACGCCGCCCGACCGCTGGACGCCGTCGTCTCTCCCCCGGGCCCGACCAGCCCGGGGACGCCGCCGAGGAGGTGCCGCGTGGTCGCCCTCATCGTCATCCTGTTCCCGCCCCTGGTGATCGCCTTCCTGCTGGTGATGGAACGCGTCGAGGAGCCGCTGCGCCGGCCGCCGTCCCCGCGCGAGGTGGAGGAGTTTCTCGGCTCGGCCACCCCCGGCGAGGTCGACGCCCTGGCCCGGTCCGGCATCCGCCGGGCGATGTCCCGGTGGCGCCGGCGCCGCGAGACGGGCCGCGGCCGGGGCAGCGGCCAGCGGGCCGTCACCGACCGGGGCCACCACCTGACGGACGCCGACGGCCCGCTCTGAGTGCGCCCGCCGCGGCGCCGGCACGTTCCCGACCGGCCCGTCGCGACGCAGCCGGACCCACCCGGAGTGGGCAGCGTTCGTGACGTTCCGCACTGAGCCGGATGACACAGGCTCTAGACTCCCCAGGACGCGGGTCGCCATCGCACCCGCGAGGACGTTGCGAGAGGTGCACGTGGACGAGGTCCTAGCCCAGTCCGGTCTCTTCCAGGGGCTGTCGGAGGAGTCCGTCGAGCCCGTGGCGAGCTCGCTGGAGACGGTGTTGCTGCCCCGCGGGCGGGTGGTCTTCAACGAGGGCGAGCCGGGCGACAGCCTCTACGTCGTCCTCACCGGGAAGATCAAGCTGTCCCGCCGGGCGCCCGACGGACGGGAGAACGTGCTGGCCGTGATGGGTCCCTCCGACCAGTTCGGTGAGCTGTCGGTCTTCGACCCCGGCCCGCGCACCGCGTCGGCCACCGCGGTCACCGACGTCCGGCTGGCCAAGATGCCCCAGTCGATGCTGCGCCCGTGGATCGAGGCGCACCCCGAGGTGGGCGAGCGACTGCTCCAGGTGCTGGCCCGACGGCTGCGGCGCACCAACGACTCGGTCGCCGACCTGATCTTCACCGACGTGCCCGGCCGGGTCGCCAAGGCCCTGCTGCAGATGGCTGACCGGTTCGGCAGCCGGGAGACCGACGGGCTACGGGTCAAGCACGACCTGACCCAGGAGGAGCTCGCCCAGCTCGTCGGCGCCTCCCGCGAGACGGTCAACAAGGCGCTGGCCGACTTCGTGCACCGCGGCTGGATCCAGCTGCAGGGCAAGTCGGTCGTCGTCCTGGACGAGGAGCGCCTGCGCCGCCGCGCTAGGTGAGATGAGACGGCATGAGGGCCCCTCTCCGGTTCGCCGGAGTGGGGCCCTCGTCGCGTTGATCGCCAGGTGACCCGCGGCTACGGACGCGAGCGGAGCGAGCGTGGACCGGGGACGGGGCCCGCAGGGTCCCTCGCCGGGACACGGCAAGCGGCTCAGCGCACCCGGCTCCGGCACCTGGCCGCGATGCGGCCCGGAGGGTCGCCATGGGCACGGTGGACCGGGGACGGGGCCCGGAGGGTCCCTCGCCGGGACACGGCAAGCGGCTCAGCGCACCCGGCTCCGGCACCTGGCCGCGATGCGGCCCGGAGGGTCGCCATGGGCACGGTGGACCGGGGACGGGGCCCGGAGGGTCCCTCGCCGGGACACGGCAAGCGGCTCAGCGCACCCGGCTCCGGCACCTGGCCGCGATGCGGCCCGGAGGGTCGCCATGGGCACGGTGGACCGGGGACGGGGCCCGGAGGGTCCCTCGCCGGGACACGGCAAGCGGCTCAGCGCACCCGGCACCGGCACCTGGCCGCGGTGCGGCCCGGAGGGTCGCCATGTGCACAGCGGTGCGACCCGTCAGGGTCGCCATGTCACAGCGGCGTGACCATCCGGATCCGGGTGCCGTCGGGCAGCACCGCCCAGTAGCCGTCGGCGAGGCGCTCGAAGGTCGGGCTGATCGGATCGAGCGGGGCCGGCGGCGACCCGGCGAGCGCCGCGCCGGTGTCCGGGAAGGATGCGAGCTGGCCGAGGGTGTGGATGGTCGGCGGCAGCATCGGCCGGGTGCCGGCCTCGTACTCACCCAGCGCCGCGGACGCCGTCGTCCACACCACCTCGTCCGCCTCCCCCGAGACGTCCCGCGCCTCCTGGCCGGCGGGCATCAGCGCGGCGAAGAACTTGGTGTCGTAGCGCCGCTTCTCCTGCGGCGGGGTGATCCAGTGCGCGAACGGGCGCAGCAGGTCCGAGCGCAGCGCGAGACCCCGGCCGGCGAGCAGCTCGGCCAACGACAGCTCGCGGGCGAGCAGGGCCTGCCGCTCGGCCTCCCAGTCGTCACCCGACACGTCCGGGACGACGGATGCCCCGTCCTCCGGACCGGCCAGCAGGACGCCGGCCTCCTCGAACGTCTCCCGGACGGCGGCGCAGACCAGCTCCCGGGCGAGGCGCTCGTCACAGCCCCAGGTGGCGGCCCACGCCCGCGGTGGCGGCCCGGCCCAGGCCACCTCGGTGTCACCGTCGCGCGGGTCGACGCCGCCGCCGGGGTAGGCGGTCATCCCGCCGGCGAACGGCATGCCCTGGGTGCGCCGCAGCAGGTACACCTCGAGCCCGGCCGTGCCGTCACGCAGCAACAGCACCGTCGCCGCCTGCCGGGGCGTGGCCGTCACATTGCGACCCTTCGGGCCGCGCCGCGACCAGGAGCCGGTGCCGGCTGCGCTGAGCGCGTCCCCATGGCCCCGCCGGGGAGCCTCCGGCCCCCGCGCCAGGCCCATCGCCCGCTACACGGTCGTCCGTCCCTCACCTCAACTCCACCGTGAGCTCGACCTCGACCGGTGAGCCGAGGGGCAGCTCGGCCACGCCGACGGCGCTGCGCGCGTGCACGCCGGCATCGCCGAACACCCGGCCGAGGAACTCGCTGGCGCCGTTGACCACCCGCGGCTGGCCGGTGAAGCCCTCGGCGCTGGCCACGTAGCCGACCACCCGCACGATGCGGGCGATCGAGTCCAGCCCGACGAGCTCGTCGATGGCGGCCAGCGCGTTGAGTGCGCACACCTTGGCGTCGGCGGCGGCGTCCTCCGCCTCGACGGAGCCGCCCACCTTGCCGGTGCGCCGCAGCCCGCCGTCGACGAACGGCAGCTGACCGGAGGTGAACACCAGCTGGCCGCTGCGCACCGCCGGCACGTAGGCGGCCACCGGTGCGGCCACGGGGGGAAGCCGGATGCCCAGCTCGCGGAGCCGTGCGTGCCAGCCGGTTGCCGGGTCGGTCATCGTCCGGCCCCGCTCAGCTCGACGGGCGCTTGAGGTAGGCGACCAACTGGTCACCACCGCCCGGGCCGGCCAGCACGGTCACCAGTTCCCAGCCGTCGACGCCCCAGGAGTCGAGGATGGCCTTGGTGTTGTGGATCAGCAGCGGGATGGTGGCGTACTCCCAGGTGCGGCGGGCTTCGCTCATGGTGGCGACGCTAGCGCAGCCCGGAACGGGCCGGGGCGGGCATCCGCTCGTAGGCTGACCCGGGTGAGCCCCGAGCCGTTCTCCGTGCGGTGTCACGTCGTCACCGGAAAGGGCGGTACCGGGAAGACGACGGTCGCTGCGTCCCTCGCCCTGGCCCTGGCCGCCGACGGCCGGCACGTGCTGCTCATCGAGACCGAGGGGCGGCAGGGCATCGCCCAGCTCTTCGACACCCCGCCGCTGCCCTACGAGGAGCGCCGGGTCGCGGTCACGCGCGGCGGTGGCGAGGTGAAGGCGCTGGCCATCGACGTGGAGGCCGCGTTCCTGGAGTACCTGGACATGTTCTACAACCTGAAGCGGGCCGGCCGGGCGCTGCGCAAGATGGGCGCGGTCGACTTCGCCACCGCGATCGCCCCGGGGCTGCGCGACGTGCTGCTCACCGGCAAGGTCAAGGAGGCCGTGACCCGCCGCCGCGACGGCCGGCACGTCTACGACGCGGTCGTCGTCGACGCCCCGCCCACCGGCCGGATCACCCGCTTCCTCAACGTGACCGGCGAGGTGGCCGGGCTCGCCCGCTCCGGCCCGATCAGGACCCAGAGCGACGGCGTCATGGCCGTGCTGCGCTCGCCGCAGACGGCGGTGCACCTGGTGACCCTGCTGGAGGACATGCCGGTCCAGGAGACCGCCGACGCGATCGCCGACCTGACCGCGGCCGGGCTGCCGGTGGGCTCGGTGGTGGTCAACATGGCCGCCGGGCCACTGCTGCCGGCCGCCAGCCTGTCCCGGACGGCGGCGGGCCGGCTCACCGGCGCCGACCTCGTCCCGGCCCTGGACGCCGCCGGCCTCCCCACAAGCCCGGAGCTGGCCGACGCGCTGGCTGCCGAGGCGGTGGAGCACGCCCAGCGCTGGGTCGCCCAGGACGCACTGCGCGGAGTGGTCGAGCGGCTGGGCCGCCCGACCGTGGAGCTCCCCCAGGCCATCGGCCCGATCGACGTGGGCTGCCTGTTCGAGCTGGCCGACCGGCTCGAGGACCACCTGCGCTCCGCGGCCGCGGCATGACCACCCCGAACCGCCACGAGCACCGGGCCCCGGCGCTGGACCTGGCCGGGCTGATCGCCGACCGCAGCACCCGGATCATCGTCTGCTGCGGGTCCGGAGGGGTCGGCAAGACGACGACGTCGGCGGCGCTCGCGCTGGCTGCGGCGGAGGCCGGCCGGACGGTCGTCGTCCTGACCATCGACCCGGCCCGCCGGCTCGCCCAGTCCCTGGGCCTGGTGGAGCTGGACAACGAGCCACGGCAGGTCGAGGTCCCGGGGGCGAGTGGCCGGCTCGACGCGATGATGCTGGACATGAAGCGGACGTTCGACGACGTCGTCACCGCTCACTCGACGCCCGACCGCGCCGAGCAGATCATGGCCAACCCCTTCTACCAGGCGCTGTCGTCCTCCTTCGCCGGCACGCAGGAGTACATGGCGATGGAGAAGCTGGGCCAGCTGCGGGCCAGCGACCGCTGGGACCTGGTCATCGTCGACACCCCGCCGTCGCGGTCCGCGCTGGACTTCCTGGACGCCCCGAACCGGATGAGCCGGTTCCTCGACGGCACCATGATCCGGCTGCTCACCGCCCCGGCCCGGGCCGGCGGGCGCGCCGGGGTCCGGCTGGTGGGCGCCGGCTTCATGATCTTCAGCCGGATCATCAGCAAGATCCTCGGCGGGCAGCTGCTCAGCGACATCTCCTCCTTCGTGGCCGCGCTGGACACCATGTTCGGCGGCTTCCGGGAGCGGGCCACGGCCACCTACGAGCTGCTCCGCCGGCCCGGGACGTCGTTCGTCGTGGTCGCCGCGCCCGAGCCGGATGCGCTGCGGGAGGCCTCCTACTTCGTCGACCGGCTGTCCACCGAGGGCATGCCGCTGGTCGGGCTGGTGCTCAACCGCACCCACCCGCCGGCCACGATGGGGCTGTCGGCGACCCGGGCGGAGGCCGCCGCGGAGGCGATCGCCGAGGCCGGCGGCACCGGGTCGAAGCTGACCGCGGGAGCGTTGCGGGTGCACGCCGAACGGATGGTGCTGGCCGCCCGGGAACAGCGGCTGGCCGACCGGTTCACCAGCGCCCACCCGGAGGTCGCCGTCCGCACCGTGCCGGCCGCGGCCGGGGACGTGCACGACCTGGACGGGCTGCGGACGATGGCCGCGGCGCTGCTCGGCGACGAGGCCGACACCCCCACCGGCACCCCGCGCAGCAGGGTGCTCCCGGCCCGCACCTGAGGCACGAGCCCTGACCGACGCGCCGGGCCCGCGCAACGACCACGTTCCGGCGCGTCCCTGACCGACGCGCGGGGGGGCGTGGGGAACGGCACGTTCCTGGCGGCCTCCCGGCCCGCGCGTCGCCGCGCGACGGGCCCGCCGCGCCCCCGGGGACAGGTACCTTGGCCTGCGATGTCTGACTCCGCACGCTTCCGTCTCGGTGCCCTGGGCAAGCTCGTCGCGATGATCGTCGCGGCCGGCGTCCTGGTCGCCGGGCTGCTGTTCCCCTGGATCGGCGGCACCGGTCTGGTCGCCCGCAACTCGGCCTCGCTGCTCGACGCGCTGCCGGTCGAGCTGACCGACCAGACCCCGAACGGCAACACCACGGTGCTAGCCGCGGACGGCTCGGTGATCACGCAGTTCTACGTGAACAACCGGACGCCGGTCACCCCCGATCAGATCTCGCCGGTGATGAAGCAGGCGATCGTCGACATCGAGGACTCGCGCTTCTACGAGCACAACGGCCTGGACGTGCAGGGCACGCTGCGCGCGCTGGCGAAGAACGTGGCCGCCGGCAGCGTCCAGGAGGGCGGCTCGACGCTGACCCAGCAGCTGGTGAAGCAGACGCTGCTGCAGACCGCGGACACCGCGGCGGACCGGCAGGCGGCGACCGAGCAGACCCCCGGCCGCAAACTGCGGGAGGCCCGGCTGGCCCTCGCCCTGGAGCAGGAGTACTCCAAGGACGAGATCCTCACCCGCTACCTGAACATCGCCTACTTCGGCCACGGTGCCTACGGCATCCAGGCCGCCGCGCAGACCTACTTCAGCGTCAACGCCTCGGACCTGACGCTGCCGCAGGCGTCGGTCCTCGCCGGCCTGGTGCAGAGCCCCTCCAGCGACGACCCGCTGGTCGATCCGACGGCCGCGCAGAACCGCCGCAACCAGGTGCTCGGCCGGATGCTAGACCTGGGCCACATCAGCGAACAGGAGTTCGCCGAGGTATCGGCCAGCCCGGTGCAGACCGTCGAGGGCGCCCGCCCGCCGAACGGTTGTGCCTACGCCGCCATCGGCGGGTTCTTCTGCGCCTACCTCGAGCAGTACCTCACCGGCACCCTGGGGCTGACCCAGACGCAGATCGACAACGGCGGCTGGACGATCCAGACGACGCTGCGTCCGGACATGCAGGCCGCCGGCGACCAGGCAGTGCTCGACAGCCTGCCGATGGGCGCGGACCTGGCCGGCATGTACACCGCGGTCGAGCCGGGCACCGGCAAGGTGCTGGCGATGAGCGTCAACCGGCGCTACGGCTGCGACGGCGCCGTCGACCCCGCGTGCGAGTCGGTCGTGCTCAACGTGGTGCCCAGCCAGGGCTCCGGCTCCACCTACAAGGTCTTCACCGCCGCCTCCGCCCTGGAGCAGGGCTACGGCATCAACTACCGGCTGACCACCAGCGACCCCTACTACTCCCGGGTCTTCAAGAAGAACGGGGGCACCCGGGGCCCGGCCTACGGGCCCATCGGCAACGTGGGCACCCTGCCCAACACGCTGACCATGCACGACGCGCTGGTCCGGTCCTCCAACACGTACTTCGTGGCCATGCAGGACACGCTGGGCAGCGTGGAGGGCCCGGTGACGATGGCCCAGCGGATGGGCCTCAACCTGCCGGACGCCAAGGCGCAGGAGATCATCGACGGGCGGATGGGCTCGTTCACCCTGGGCCCGTTCGCGACCAGCCCGCTCCACCTGGCCAGCGCGTACTCCACGCTGGCCGCCAGCGGCACCCAGTGCGACCCGACCCCCGTCGTGCAGATCCTGGACCGCTCCGGTCAGCCGCTCACCGGCGACGACGGACAGCCGGTGGTGAAGGACGACAACTGCACCCCGGAGGCCATCCCGGCCGGCGTGGCCGACACGCTGAGCCAGGCGCTGATCGACGACGTGCGCAGCGGCACCGGAACCCGGGCCGCCGTGCCCGGCCATGAGATCGCCGGCAAGACCGGGACGTCCCAGTCCCGGTTCTCCGCGGCCTTCGTCGGCTTCCTGCCGGAGTACACCGCCAGCGTGATGGTGCTCAACCCCAAGGGCAACCAGGACGTCGGCAGCTACGGCGGCGGTCGGCCGGCGCAGATTTGGCACGACGCGATGGAGCCGATCCTCGACCAGGCGCCGACGAGGCCCTTCCCGCCGGCCGACCCCGCCGTCGCGGCCGGCACCAAGGGCGGCGGCGCCGTGGTGCAGCGGCCGGACCCCGACCGGAGCTCCACGTCGACCAGCCCGCGCCGGCCCAGCCGTCCGGCCCCCTCGAGCAGCGCGCCGGCGCCGGCGCCCGCCCCCGAGCCGGTTCCCGCGCCCGAGCCGGTTCCCGCCCCCGCGCCCGAGCCGGCCCCGCCGGCACCGGACCTGAACGGCGACGGGCAGCCCGGCTGAAGCAGGGCCGCGGGGGTGCCGGCGGGGTTCTTCAGCCGAGCTGGCGGCGGACCTCCGCGGCCACCCGGCCGCCGTCGGCCCGGCCGGCCACCGCGGCCTGGACCTGGCCCATGACCCGGCCCATGTCCTTCATCCCCGCCGCCCCGGTGCGGGTCACCACGTCGGCCACCAGGGCGACGAGGTCGCTGTCCTCCAGCTGCGCGGGCAGGTAGGTGGTCAGGACGCCTTCCTCGGCGCGTTCCCGCTCGGCCTGCTCGGCGCGACCTGCCCCGGCGAAGGCCTCGGCGGCCTCCCGGCGCTTCTTGGCCTCGCGGCGGAGCACGGCCTGCACCTCGTCGTCGGTCAGTTCCCGCGCCTCCTTGCCGGCCACCTCCTCGGCGGAGACGGCGGTGAGCACCATGCGCAGCGTCGCGGTGCGCAGCTCGTCGCGGGCCTTCATGGCGGTGGTCAGGTCGGTACGCAGTCGGTCCTTGAGCTCGGGCACCCCTCCAGCCTCCCACCCCGCCGGTCCGCGGCCGTCGCCTCCCGGCGGCCCCTTAGGCTCGGGGGATGCGTGCGACCACCGCCGTCCCCGCCGCCGTCCTGGCGACCGGCGCCGCCACCCTCGGCTACGCCGGTCTCTACGAGCGCACCCGCTGGACGCTGCGGCGCTTCGACGTCCCGGTGCTCGCCCCGGGGTCGGCGCCGCTGCGGCTGCTGCAGCTGTCGGACCTGCACATGACCGCGGGGCAGACCGGCAAGCAGGAGTGGGTGGCGGGGTTGGCCGCGCTCGAGCCCGACCTGGTGATCACGACCGGTGACAACCTGGCCGGGATGGACGCCGTCCCGGCGACGCTGCGGGCCCTGGATCCCCTGATGGACCTGCCTGGCGCGTTCGTGCTGTCCAGCAACGACTACTACGCGCCGCGGCCGAAGAACCCGCTCAAGTACTTCAGGACCGAGCACAAGCGGGTGCACGGCGAGGAGCTCCCCTGGCGCGACCTGCGCGACGGGATGACCGGCCGCGGCTGGGTCGACGTCACCAACGCCCGCGGCGAGCTGCTGGCCGACGGCCGGCGCATCACCCTGGCCGGGCTGGACGACCCGCACCTGAAGCGGGACCGGTACGACCTGGTGGCCGGCCCCGCGGACGCCTCCGCCGACCTCCGGCTGGGGCTGGTCCACTCCCCCGAGCCGCGGGTGCTCGACCGGTTCGCCGCCGACGGCCACGACCTGCTGCTGTGCGGGCACACCCACGGCGGGCAGCTCCGCGTACCGTTCTACGGCGCCCTGGTCACCAACTGCGGCATCGACCGGGCGCACGTCCGCTGGCTGCACCGCTGGGCCGAGCCCAGCCCGGGCCACCCGAACGGCACCTGGCTGCACGTGTCGGCCGGTCTCGGCACAAGCCCGTACGCACCGGTGCGCTTCGCCTGCCCGCCGGAGGCGACGCTGCTCACGCTCACCGCCCGCCCCACCTGTTGAAGGACCCCGTCCCACCCACCCTTCGCACGCTCAGGGCGGTGCCCTGGACGGGGCCTCAGGCCCGTCCTGCAGGGGGCCGCAGAGCTGGATCGCGCGTCGGTTACAGTTGTCGACGCACCGCGGGGTGTGGCGCAGCTTGGTAGCGCG
The DNA here is from genome assembly GCA_019779905.1 of Modestobacter lapidis. Classification (GTDB taxonomy): domain Bacteria; phylum Actinomycetota; class Actinomycetes; order Mycobacteriales; family Geodermatophilaceae; genus Modestobacter; species Modestobacter lapidis. The sequence continues at coordinate 205,415 of JABAKE010000004.1, forward strand.
CGTCGTTCGGGACGACGAGGCCGCAGGTTCAAATCCTGTCACCCCGACCATTCAGGGACCGCCGATCGGCGGTCCCTGAATCGTTTCCGGGCTCTCCCCCTCGGGCACCCACCATCGGATGACCGAGTGGCTGCTCCTCCTGGCCGCGGTGTTCCTCACCGCACTCACCGGCTTCTTCGTGGCGGCCGAGTTCTCCTTCACCACCGTCGACCGGGGGCAGGCCCGGCGGGCCGCCGACGCCGGCGACAAGGGGGCCGCCGGCGTGGTCACCGCGCTGGCGGGGCTGTCCACCCAGCTGTCGGCCGCCCAGCTGGGCATCACCCTGACCACGCTGGTCGTCGGTTACCTCGCCGAGCCGGCGCTGGGCGGGCTGCTGGAGCCGGTGCTCGAGGCCGTCGGCCTGCCCGCGGCCGCGTCGCCTGCGGTGGCCATCGGGCTGGCCATCGCGCTGGCCACCAGCCTGCAGATGCTGCTCGGCGAGCTGGGCCCCAAGAACCTGGCGATCGCCCGGCCGCTGGGCACCGCGCGGGCGGTCGCGCCGGGCATGCGCGCCTTCACCACCGTCACCGGTCCCGTGGTGCACACGCTGCAGGCGCTGGCCAACGGCATCGTGCGCCGGCTGGGCATCGAGCCCAGGGAGGAGCTGGACGACGTCCGCGGCGCCGACGAGCTGGCTGCCGTGGCCCGCCGTTCCGCGCAGGAGGGCGCCCTCTCCCCCCTGGCCGCCCGCCTGCTGGGCCGGTCGCTCGGGCTGCGCGACAAGTACGCCATCGACGTCATGACGCCGCGGACCCGGCTGTGGACGCTCAGCGACAGCGCCACCGCCGCCGACGTCATCGACGCAGCCATCCGCTCGGGCAACTCCCGCTTCCCGGTCTACGGCGCCGGCCTGGACGAGGTGACCGGCGTGGTGCACGTCAAGCACGCGGTCGCCGTCCCGGACGCCGAGCGGGAGCAGCGCACCGCCGGCGAGCTCGCCGCCCCGGTGCTCGCCGTCCCCTCCTCGATGCGCCTGGACCCGCTGCTGGACCTGCTCCGCGACCAGGGTCTGCAGCTGGCGCTGGTCGTCGACGAGTGGGGCGCCACGCACGGGATCGTCACCCTGGAGGACATCGTCGAGGAACTGGTCGGCGAGATCACCGACGAGACCGACCGCCCGCTGCGCCAGCTCCGCCAGGACGGCGACGGCTGGCTCGTCTCCGGCCTGCTGCGCCCCGACGAGGTCCGCGACCGCACCGGCATCGACGTGCCCGAGGGCCACTGGGAGACGGTGGCCGGCTTCGTGATCGACCGGCTGGGTCGGTTGCCCGCGGAGGGTGACTCCGTGCTGGTGACCGGTCACCGGCTGACCGTGGCCACCGTGGAGGGCCGGCGGGTCGCCCGGCTGCGGGCCGATCCGCTCCCGGACGACACGGACCGGGACGACGGGACCCCGGCGGGGCACGGCGCCACCGCCGTCCGCACCCAGGCGGGCGCGCGGGCATGAGCGACGTCATCAGCCTGCTGGTCCTGGTCGCGCTGCTGCTCGGCAACGCGTTCTTCGTCGCCGCCGAGTTCGCCCTGGTCTCGGTCCGGGCCGATCAGCTCGAGCCCCGCGCGGAGGCCGGCTCGGTGCGGGCGCAGAAGACGCTGGCCGCGCTGCGCAACGTCTCGCAGATGATGGCCGGCGCCCAGCTGGGCATCACCCTGTGCTCGCTGGGCCTGGGCGCCGTCGGCGAGCCGGCCGTCGCGCACCTGATCGAGGCCCCGCTGGAGGCGCTGGGGGTGCCGGCGGCGCTGCTGCACCCGATCGCACTGGTGATCGCGCTGGCCCTGGTCACCGTGCTGCACATGGTGCTGGGCGAGATGGTGCCCAAGAACATCACCATCGCCGGCCCCGACCGGGCGGCGCTGGCCCTGGGCCCGGCCCTGGCGGTGCTGGTGCGGTTGCTCAAGCCGTTCATCTGGTTCTTCAACGTCACCGCCAACGCCTTCGTGCGGCTGTTCGGGGTGACCCCGATCGACGAGGTCTCGGCCAGCTTCGACGAATCGGAGATCCGCTCGATGATCAGCCAGTCCCGGCAGGAGGGGCTGCTGGGCACCGAGGTGAGCGAGCTGGCGGCCGGCGCGCTGACCTTCGAGCAGCACGATGCCCGGTCGGTGCTGCTCGACCCGGGCGCCCTGGTCACCGTGCCGCGCTCGGCCACCCCCCGCGACCTCGAGGCGATCGTCGCCGAGCACGGCTTCAGCCGCTACCCGGTGCGCGCCGACGACGGCTCCCTCACCGGGTACGTGCACGTCAAGGACGTGCTGGGCACCGGCCCCACGTCCCGGGACCAGCCGATCCCCGACCAGGCGGTGAAGCAGTTCGTCGAGCTCTGCCCCGACGAGCCGCTGCCCGAGGTGCTGCACACCATGCGGCGCAGCGGGGCGCACCTGGGCCGGGTGGTCGACGACGGTGCGCTGCTCGGCCTGGTGGCCCTGGAGGACGTGCTCGAGCAGTTGATCGGTGACGTCCGCGACATCGCCGATGACAGCCGCGCCGCCGCGCTGGCGGAGGCAGGCTCCGGGACCGGCGGCAGGGCGGGGGCCGGCGCCGGGGGAAGATGAGCGGGTGACCGCCGACCCCACCCCGACGCCCACCGCCCTGCCACCGGAGGTCACCGCCCGCTGGCAGGCCCGCTTCCGCGCCCCGCGGGTGAGCCTCCCGGAGTGGGCCGAGGACGCCCCGAATCGCTGCCTGTACGCCTCCGACGTCAGCGGCGTGGTCGAGCAGTACGCCTGGGACCGGGACACCGACACCCACCGCCAGGTCACCGACCGGCCCAACGGCACCTCGATCGCCACGCTGAGCCCGGACGGCGAGCACATCTGGTGGTTCGCCGACACCGACGGCGACGAGTTCGGCACCTGGCAGCGCCAGCCGTTCACCGGCGGCCCCGACGAGGTGGCGTTGCCCGAGGTCGGCCCGGCCTACCCGGCCGGGCTGGAGATCGGCCGCACGGTGGTGCTGGCCGGCCGGTCCACCGACGACGGCAGCGAGCTGTGGACGGCGCCGATCGGTGGCACCGCGGAGGTCTTCTACCGCACCGCGGACACCGCATCGGTCGACGCGCTGTCGCACGACGACGCGCTGCTGGTCTACTCCCACTCCGAGCACGGCGACCCGCGCTACCCGGCGCTGCGGGTGCTGCGCACCGCCGGCCTGTCGCTGGTCGCGGACAAGTGGGACGGCGAGGGCCGCGGGCTGCACGCGCTGGCCTTCGCGCCCCGGGACGGTGACAACCGGCTGCTGGCCGGGCACGAGCGCCGCGGTCGCGAGGAGCTGCTGATCTGGGACGTCGTCAGCGGCGTCGAGACCGAACTGGTGCTCGACCTTCCCGGTGACGTGACCGCCGGGTGGTACCCCGACGGCACGGCGCTGCTGGTCGGCCACGACACCGCGGCCCGCAGCGAGCTGTACCGCTACGACCTGGTCACCGGGACGCTGGAGGCGCTGGACACCCCGCGGGGCGTCGTCCGCGGTGCCACCGCCCGCCCCGACGGCAGCGTGGAGCTCGCCTGGTCCTGCAGCGAGCGCGCACCGGTGATCCGGCGGGCCGACGGCCCGGTCGTGCTGGCCGCCCCCGGCGAGGAGCCACCGCCCGCGTACCCGGTGGAGGATCGCTGGGTTCCCGGCCCGGGCGGCGACGTGCACGCCCTGCTGGTCCGCCCGGCCGGAGCGGGCCCCTACGCGACGGCGTTCCTGGTCCACGGCGGCCCGGAGTCGCAGGACGACGATTCCTACCGGGCGCGTCGGGCGGCCTACGTCGACGCCGGGTATGCCGTCGTGCACGTCAACTACCGCGGGTCCGCCGGCTACGGCAGCGAGTGGCGCGACGCGCTCACCGGCCGGCCGGGGCTCACCGAGCTCGAGGACGTCGGCGCCGTCTACGACGCCCTGGTCGCCGAGGGCGTCGTCGACCCGCAGCGGGCGCTGATCACCGGCGGGTCGTGGGGTGGGTTCCTCACCCTGCTCGCGCTGGGCACCCAGCCCGAGCGCTGGGCGGCCGGCATCGCCGAGGTGCCGGTCGCGGACTACCTGGCCGCCTACGAGGACGAGATGGAGGGATTGCGGGCCTACGACCGGGCGCTGTTCGGCGGCTCACCGGAGGAGGTGCACGACGTGTACGTGCGGTCCTCGCCGCTGACGTACGTCGACGCCGTCGCCGCGCCGGTGCTCGTCGTCGCCGGGGCCAACGACCCGCGCTGCCCCATCCGGCAGATCGACAACTACCTGGCCGCCCTCGACGCGCGGGGCAAGCCGCACGAGGTGTACCGCTTCGACGCCGGCCACGGGTCGCTGGTCATCGAGGAGACCATCCGCCAGGTCGAGATCGCCCTGGACTTCGCCCTCCGCCACGTGAAGCCCTGAAGCGACCACCTACGGGCAGGGATCGCCGACGGGAGGACGGAGTCCTCCCCGAGGTGCGACGGTCAACGGCTCAACCCAGGCCGGGAACGGCTCCAGGCCGCGGTGTCACGCGGAGCGTGACGATGCAATCAACTCCGCGATCTGGACGGTGTTCAGCGCCGCACCCTTGCGGAGGTTGTCGTTGCTGACGAACAGCGCCAGGCCGCGGCCGTCGGGGGCGCCGGGGTCCTGCCGGATGCGGCCGACGTAGCTGGGATCGCGGCCGGCGGCCTGCAGCGGGTTGGGGACGTCGGAGAGCTCCACCCCCGGCGCCGTGGACAGCAGCTCGGTCGCCCGCTCCACCGACAGCGACCGGGCGAACTCGACGTTCAGCGACAGCGAGTGGCCGGTGAAGACGGGGACCCGCACGCAGGTGCCGGACACGAGCAGGTCGGGGATGCCGAGGATCTTGCGGCTCTCGTTGCGGAGCTTCTGTTCCTCGTCGGTCTCGAAGCTGCCGTCGTCCACCACCGTGCCGGCCATCGGCAGCACGTTGTAGGCGATCGGGCGGACGTACTTGACCGGCTCGGGGAAGGCCACGGCCGACCCGTCGTGGGCGAGCTCGGCGGCCTTGTCGACGACGGCCTTCACCTGCCCGTCGAGCTCCTCGACGCCGGCCACCCCGCTGCCCGAGACCGCCTGGTAGGTGCTGGCGACGATGCGGGTGAGCCCGGCCTCGGCGTGCAGGGGTGCGAGCACCGGCATCGCGGCCATCGTGGTGCAGTTCGGGTTGGCGATGATGCCCTTGCTGATCTCGCCCAGCGCCTGCGGGTTGACCTCGCTGACCACGAGCGGGACGTCGGGGTCGCGGCGCCAGGCGGAGCTGTTGTCGATCACGGTGACGCCGGCAGCGGCGAACCGCGGCGCCTGGGCCCGCGAGGTCGTCGCGCCGGCGGAGAAGATCGCGATGTCCAGCCCGGTGGGGTCGGCCGTCGCGGCGTCCTCGACGGTGATCTCCCCACCGGCCCACGGCAGCGTGCGGCCGGCCGACCGGGCCGAGGCGAAGAAGCGCAGTTCGGCGAGCGGGAAGCCGCGCTCGGCGAGCAGCCGGCGCACCACGGCGCCGACCTGCCCGGTCGCGCCGACGATCCCGACGCGCAGTCCGTCAGTGTTCATCGTCCGGTCCCTCCGTAAACCACGGCCTCGACCTCGGAGCCGAGGTCGAACGCGTCGTGCACCGCGCGGACGGCGAGGTCCACGTCGGTGTCCCGGCAGACCACGGAGATGCGGATCTCCGAGGTGCTGATCAGTTGCAGGTTCACCCCGGCGTCGGCCAGCGCGCCGAAGAACTTCGCCGAGACGCCGGGGTGCGACCGCATGCCGGCCCCGACGAGGGAGACCTTGCCGATGTGCTGGTCGAAGAGCACGTCGGTGTAGCCGACAGTGTGCTTCACCCGCTCCAGCGCGGCGAGGGCGGTGGGGCCGTCGCTCACCGGCAGCGTGAAGGAGATGTCGGCCAGCTTGCTGGCGCCGGCCGACACGTTCTGCACGATCATGTCGATGTTCACCTCGGCGTCGGCGAGCACGCGGAACAGCTGCGCCGCCTCCCCGGGCCGGTCGGGCACCCCGTAGACGGTGATCTTGCCTTCGCTGCGGTCGTGCGCGACGCCGGTGATGATGGCCTGTTCCACCGTGAGGTCCTCCATCTTGCCGGCCACGATCGTGCCGGAGAGCTGTGAGTAGGAGCTGCGGACGTGCACCGGGATGCCGTAGCGGCGGGCGTACTCGACGCATCGCAGCATGAGCACCTTGGCCCCCGAGGCGGCCAGTTCGAGCATCTCCTCGTAGGTCACCGTCTCCAGGCGCCTGGCGTTGGGGACGATCCGCGGGTCGGCGGTGAAGACGCCGTCCACGTCGGTGTAGATCTCGCACACGTCGGCGCGCAACGCCGCGGCGACGGCCACCGCGGTCGTGTCGGACCCACCCCGGCCCAGCGTGGTGATGTCCTTGGTGTCCTGGCTGACGCCCTGGAACCCGGCGACGATGACGATCGACCCCTCGTCCAGCGCCTGCCGCAGCCGGCCGGGCGTGACGTCGATGATGCGTGCCCTGCCGTGGCTGGACGTGGTGATCACCCCGGCCTGGGACCCGGTGAACGAGCGGGCCTCGTAGCCGTGGGTCGAGATCGCGATCGCCAGCAGCGCCATGGAGATCCGCTCACCGGCGGTGAGCAGCATGTCCAGCTCGCGACCGGGCGGATCGGCGGTGATCTGACTGGCCTGGTCGAGGAGCTCGTCGGTGGTGTCGCCCATGGCGGAGACGACGACGACGACGTCGTCGCCGTTCTTCTTCGCCTCGACGATGCGTTCCGCGACGCGCTTGACACGCTCGGGGTTGGCGACGGAGGAACCGCCGTACTTCTGCACGACCAGGGCCACGACATCACAGGCTACCGACGGTCCCGCGGCACCGGGAGTTGCGGGGCCGGTTCACCACGGGTTGTGATCACCGGGTGGACGACGCCGGGCACTGGCTGCTCACCGACGCGGAGCGCGGCAACCCGGTGTCAGGGCTGCCCGCCTGGACGTCGGGCAACCTGGCCGAGCCGCTCGTCGACGGCTCGGTCTACTTCGACCGGCTGGCGACGGCGGTCGAGCGGCTCGGCGAGGGCGACCAGCTGTTCTTCACCGACTGGCGGGGCGATCCGGACGAGCGGATGCGGGACGACGGGCCCACCGTCGGGGAGCTGTTCGCGGCGGCGGCCCGCCGGGGGGTCTGCGTGCGCGGACTCGTCTGGCGCTCGCACTGGGACGCGCTGAGCTTCAGCAAGGAGGCCAACGCCGCCCTCGACGAGGCGGTCGAGGCCGGCGGCGGGGTCGTGGTGCTCGACCAGCGGGTGCGCCGGCTGGGCAGCCACCACCAGAAGGTCGTCGTGCTGCGCCACCCCGGTGACCCGGCGGCCGACGTCGCGTTCGCCGGCGGCATCGACCTGGGTCACTCCCGCCGGGACGACCCGGAGCACGATGGTGACCCGCAGCCGCAGTCGATGGCGGCGGCCTACGGTCGGCACCCGCCCTGGCACGACGTGCAACTGCAGCTGCGCGGCCCGGTGGTCGGGGTGCTCGACACCGTCTTCCGCCAGCGCTGGGACGACCCGACCAGTCCGGCCTCGGAGAACCCGTTGGCGTGGGTGCACGACAAGTGGCGGGCACACCGCGGGAAGTCGCACATGGAGCCCACCCCGCTGCCGGCCCAGCCACCCGCACCACCGGAGTGCGGTCCGCACCTGGTGGAGACCCTCCGCACGTATCCGAAGACCTGGCCGCCGTTCCCCTTCGCCCCGCAGGGCGAGCGGTCGGTGGCCCGCGGTTACCTCAAGGCGATCCGCCAGGCCCGCCGGCTGGTGTACCTGGAGGACCAGTACCTCTGGTCGGCCGACGTCGCGCACCTGTTCGCCACGGCGCTGCGCGCCAACCCGGGGCTGCACCTGGTGGTCGTGGTGCCCCGGATCCCCGACCAGGAGGGCGCGGTGGCCGAGCGACCCCAGTACGTCGGGCGGCACCAGGCGTTGCAGACCTGCGAGGAGGCCGGCCCGGACCGGGTGCACGTCTACGACCTGGAGAACCACGCCGGGACGCCGGTCTACGTGCACGCGAAGGTCTGCGTCGTCGACGACGTCTGGGCCAGCGTCGGCAGCGACAACTTCAACCGGCGGTCCTGGACCCACGACAGCGAGCTGTCCAGCGGCGTCCTGGACACCACCCGGGACGATCGCGAGCCCCGCGACCCGGCCGGCACCGGGTTCGGTGCCCGGGTGTTCGCCCGCGACCTGCGACTGCGGCTGGCCCGGGAGCACCTGGACCGGGCCCTCGACGGCAGCGAGGACGACGGCCTGCTGGACCCGGGGGCCTTCGTCGCCACGCTGGACCGGGCGGCCACCGCGCTGCAGGAGTGGCACGACGGCGGCCGCGTCGGCCCCCGACCTCCTGGCCGGCTCCGGCCGCACCGCCCGAAGCGGCTGTCCCGGTTGACCCGGCTGTGGGCGACGCCGCTCTACCGGCTGGTCAACGATCCCGACGGCCGCCCGCTGCGGCTGCGGCTCAGCAAGTCCTTCTGATCGGACCTCGGGACCGGACGCCGACAGCTGCCCCCTCAGCGCGGTTGTGCTCTGCGTCCACCCCGGACGCACAGCACAAGACCCCACACCCCTCCCCCGCGACCGCGCTTCGTGCTCTGCGCCCACCCCGGACGCACAGCACAAGACCCCACGCCCCTCCCCCGCGACCGCGCTTCGTGCTCTGCGCCCACCGCGGAGGCAGAGCACAAGCTCCCGGGGGTGATACCTGCCCGCGGCCCGGTGTCCACCGGCGAGGGGGATGTCCACAAGCGGCGGGGAAGGGGCCCGTCGGAGGTGCGGGCCGCCACGATCCGGAGGTGGGTTCCTTCGACCTGTCGGGCGCGCTGCGCCGCATCCGTCGCACGGCGGACCTGTCGCAGCGCGAGCTGGCCGCGGCCTGCGGGGTGTCGGCCAGTGCCCTCGCGAAGGCGGAGGCCCGGCGGCGGGGTCTGCCCGTCGACGTCCTGGAGCGGGCCGCCGCGGTCGCCGGCCTGCGGCTCGCCCTGCTCGACGCGGCAGGCACGGAAGTGGCCGGCATGGCCGACGGCACGGTCCGGGACCGCGCCGGGCGGCACTTCCCGGCGCACCTGGACACCCGTCACGGCGACGACGACTGGTGGCACGGTCCGGAGCGCTACAGCCGACGGCCACCCACGTACACCTTCGACCGCGACCGGGCGTACCGGGACGCGGGCCGTCGCGCCGCCGGCATCCCGGCCGACCACCAGCTGCCGCTGCCCGGTGACGGGCTGGAAGCGAGGGCGGCCGCGCGGCGCCAGGAGGCGTGGCAGCGGCAACAGGCGGAGTGGGAGCGCCGGCGACGCGCGGGGGAGCTCGGCGACCTCCCGGAGTTCACCTGCAGCTGCCCGACCGGGTGCTCGATCGGCCCGGAGACGGGCCCGGTGACCAGGGCGAGCATCGACGAGGAACACGTTCCGGACTGCGCGTGCCGGTGCGACCTGGGGTGAGCCACTGCTACCGTTGGCGCGTGCGCGGCAGCCTCCTGCTTACCCGCCGCGGCGAGGCCCTCTCCTAGGTCGGCTCCCTCGTCGCGGAGTCCGCGCGTGTCCGCGCCCGCTGGCCGCACCCCGCCGCTGCGCGCGACCGCGCCAGCAGCACGCGCCCGAGGAGCACCCATGTCCGAGAACCACCCGCACACCCGCAATCCCCAGCGCCCGTCGCAGCTGCCGATCGGCAAGTACGCGCCCTTCACCCCTGTCCCGCTGCCCGACCGCAGCTGGCCGGAGAAGGTCACCACCGTGGCCCCCCGCTGGTGCGCGGTCGACCTGCGCGACGGCAACCAGGCGCTGATCGACCCGATGACCCCCGACCGCAAGCGGCGGATGTTCGACCTGCTGGTCCGCATGGGCTACAAGGAGATCGAGGTCGGATTCCCCGCCGCGAGCCAAACCGACTTCGACTTCGTCCGCCAGCTCGTCGAGGAGGACCTGATCCCCGACGACGTCACCATCCAGGTGCTGACCCAGGCGCGCGACGAGCTGATCGAGCGCACCTACGAGTCGCTGCGCGGCGCCCGGCAGGCGATCGTCCACCTGTACAACTCCACCTCGACCCTGCAGCGGCGGGTGGTCTTCGATTCCGACCGCGCCGGCATCACCGACATCGCCGTCCACGGCGCGCAGCTGGTGCGCAAGCTGGCCGAGCAGCTGGTCGGCACCGAGATCCGGTTCGAGTACTCCCCCGAGTCCTTCACCGGCACCGAGCTCGAGTACGCCGTCGAGGTCTGCAACGCCGTCACCGACGTGTGGGAGCCCACCGTCGACCGGCCCACCATCCTCAACCTGCCGGCGACCGTGGAGATGGCCGAGCCGACCGTCTATGCCGATCAGATCGAGTGGATGCACCGGAACCTCGGCCGCCGCGACGCCGTCGTGCTCTCCCTGCACCCGCACAACGACCGCGGCACCGCGGTGGCCGCCGCCGAGCTCGGGTACCGGGCCGGCGCGGACCGGATCGAGGGCTGCCTGTTCGGCAACGGGGAGCGCACCGGCAACGTCGACCTGGTCACCCTGGGGCTGAACCTGTTCAGCCAGGGCATCGACCCGCAGATCGACTTCTCCGACATCGACGAGATCCGGCGCACCGTCGAGCACTGCAACCAGCTGGGCGTGCACGAGCGGCACCCCTACGGCGGCGACCTGGTCTACACCGCGTTCTCCGGCTCCCACCAGGACGCGATCAACAAGGGCTTCGCGGTGATGAGGGCCGACGCGGACGCCGCCGGGACGACCGTCGACCAGATCCCGTGGGCGGTCCCCTACCTGCCGATCGACCCCAAGGACGTCGGCCGCAGCTACGAGGCCGTCATCCGGGTGAACAGCCAGTCCGGCAAGGGCGGCGTCGCCTACATCATGAAGACCGAGAACCACCTGGACCTGCCGCGCCGGCTGCAGATCGAGTTCAGTGCCGTCGTCCAGCGGCACACCGAGGACGAGGGCGGCGAGGTGACCGCCGAGCAGATGTGGACGGCCTTCTCCAACGAGTACCTCCCCGACCCCGACGCCCCCTGGGGCCGGTTCTCGCTGACCGGCCACGAGCACACCGCGTCGGGTGCCGGCCCCGACGAGCTCACCGCCCAGCTGGTCGACGCCGGGGTGCCGATGACAGTCCGCGGCCGCGGCAACGGCCCGATCGCGGCGTTCGTCGACGCCCTGCACAGCGTGGACGTCGACGTCCGGGTGCTCGACTACGCCGAGCACGCGCTCTCGTCCGGCGGCGACGCGCGGGCCGCGGCCTACGTCGAGTGCGCCGTCGGGGACCGGGTGCTCTGGGGCGTCGGCATCGACGCGAACATCGTCACCGCCTCGCTGCGCGCGGTCGTCTCGGCGGTGAACCGGGCACAGCGGTAGGAGAAGGACCCCTCCGCCCCCACCCCTCGGAAGCTCGGGGCGGGACCCTGCGGAGGGGCTACCGGAGGATCTGGAATGTCCCAGCTCACGCCCTACCTCGTGGTGCGCGACGCCCGCGCCGCGATCTCCTGGTACACCGACGCCCTCGGCGCCCGGTTGGTCGGCGACCCGTACCTGATGGACGACGACCGGATCGGGCACGCCGAGCTGGCCGTGGGCGGTGCGACGCTGTTCCTCGCCGACGAGTACCCCGAACTCGGGCTGGCGGCGCCGCAGGAGGGCCGCGTCGCGGTGTCGCTGCACCTGACCGTGCCGGACGTCGACGCCGCGGTGGCCCGGGCGGCCGCCACCGGCGCGACCGTCGAACGCGAACCCACCGCCGCGCCCTACGGCCGCACCGGCGTCGTCCTCGACCCCTACGGTCACCGCTGGATGCTGCAGAGCGCCCCGGCGGCGCCCGAGGCCCGCCCGCCGCTGCGTGCCGGCGACGCGGTCTACCTGACCCTCGACGTGCCCGACGGCCGCCGCGCGCTGGACTTCTACGGCGCCGTGCTCGGCTGGACCGCCGTTCCCGGACGGGTGCCCGACGGCTGGCAGGTCGAGGGCCCGACGCCGATGGTCGGCATCGGCGGCGGCGCGACCGAGCCCGGGACCGTGCCGATGTACGTCGTCGACGACATCGGGGCCGCCGTCACCGCGGTGGCCGCCGCCGGCGGGGAGGCCGGCGACGTCGAGCGGCAGCCCTACGGGCTGGGTGCGCTGTGCCGCGACGACCAGGGGTTGCCGTTCTGGCTGGGGCAGCTGTCCTGAGCCCGCCGGCCGGGCCCGGCCCCCGGCCGTCAGCGCCCCGCCTGGTCCACCCCGTCGGCCGGTTCGTCGCCCCGCGGGGCGCCGGGCCGGGCGCGCGGCCCGCCGCCGAGCTCGTCGACCAGCAGCAGGTCGCGCCGGACGTGCCGGCGGCGGTAGGCGATCCGGCTGACCAGGTGCGCGCTCACCGGTGCGGTGAGCAGCTGGAAGGCAGCGACCAGCAGCAGCATCCAGGTCACCGATGAGCCGGTCAGCCGGATCGCCGCCCCGACCATGATCAGCAGCACCCCGACGACCTGCGGCTTGGTACCCGCGTGCATCCGCGACAGCACGTCCGGGAAGCGGAGCAGCCCGACCCCGGCGGTGAGGCAGAAGAAGGCGCCGACCAGCAGGCACGCCACCGCGATGACGTCGGCCACGGAGTCCACGTCGTTCATGCCCGCCCTCCCTCGGTCGGCGTCCCGGCGGTGGTCCCGTCGGCGGTTGCGGGGTCGTTCTCGGGAGCGGCCTCGGCCGCCAGGGGAAGCCCGACGTCCCGACCGTCGTCCGCGGACTCCAGCAGCATGCCGCCGATGTAGCGGGCGACCGACACCGAGCCGACGAACCCGAGCAGCGAGACCACGACCAGCACCGGGACGACCGTCGGGTTCCGGGTGAGCGCGGCGTAGACCGCCAGCCCGGCCGAGATGATCACCAGCAGGGCGTCGGTGGCGACCACCCGGTCCAGCAGCGAGGGCCCCCGCGACAGCCGGACCAGCGCGAGCAGCACCCCACCGCCCAGCATGGCGAAGGTCAGCACGGAGACGATGGTCACGGGGCGCTCCCGGCGGGACGGCGTTCGGGCTGGTCGGGCTGCTGGTCGAGCGCGGCGATCTCGGCGGCCGAGCCGAAGGCGCGCACGACCCGTTCCTCGGTCTCGAGCACCCGCCGCCGCTGGGCGTCCACCTCGGCGTGGTCGCGCACCGCGAGCAGGTGCAGCCCGAAGACCCGTTCCTCGCGGTCCAGGTCGATGACGATCGACCCGGGCACCAGGCACAGCGACTCGGCGATCATGGTCAGCAGCAGGTCGGAGTCGGTGCGCAGCTGCACGGAGATGATCGCGCCGTGCGGCATGCCCCGGGGCCGGATCGCCTCCCAGGCCACCTGCGCGCTGGACGCGGCCAGGTCCGCGACGAAGTGCCCGACGAAGCGCAGCACTGCCACCGGATGGAACCGGAGGCCACCGGTCACCGGGGGCAGCGGCAGCAGCCAGGTGACGGCCACCGCCACCACGGTGCCCGACAGCAGGTTGGCCCACGACCACGTGCCCCACAGCAGGTTCCAGACCAGGACCAGGGAGACCAGCAGCGGTACCTGGTTGCGCAGCCGGCGGACGGCGACCTCCGGGGTGGTCACCGGCCCACCTCCCCACCGAGGACCGACTCCAGGTACGGCATGCGGTCCACCAGGTCGCCTGCGGCCCGGTCGGTGTAGCCGTACAGCGCACCGGCGATAACGGTCAGGGCGGCGGTCACCGCCACCATGGCCATGGTGGCGCCGAGCATCACCGCCGGCAGCGGGCGCAGCGGGGCGGCACGCCGGCCGCGGCGCCCGTCACCGAACCCGTCCTCGGCCGGGGTGGTGGCGGTGGCGACCGCGGTGTGCCGGGCCCAGGCCCGCTGCCGGGCGGCGGCCCGGGTGCGCCCGCCGAGCGCCGCCCTCGCTCCCGTCCTCCCGGGATCCCCGGCCGCCGGGGCATCACCGGCGGCGGCCGTCACGCCGGCGGGTTCCCGGCTGTCCGGGGTGGGCGCCGGCGACGGCGCGGACCCGGCGCCCGGCCCGGCGTCGGGAACCGCGTTCCCGGCGGTGTCACCCGCCGGCTCCTGCGCCCGCGGCCGCCAGAAGGCGCGGGTCCACACCCGGGAGATGGCCACCAGGGTGAGCAGGCTGGTGACCACCCCGCCGGCGACCAGCACCAGGGCCGGCCAGCTGCCCTCGGCGACACCGGCCTCCAGCAGGCCGAGCTTGCCGATGAACCCCGACAGCGGCGGGATCCCGGCCAGGTTCATCGCCGGCACGAAGAAGAGCACCGCCAGCAGGGGCGAGGCCTTGGCCAGCCCGCCGAGCCGGTCGACCGACGTCGACCCGCCCTGCCGCTCGATCAGCCCGGCGACCAGGAACAGCGTGGTCTGGATGGCGATGTGGTGGGCCACGTAGAAGATGGCCCCGGCCAGGCCGGCCGTCGTCCCGAGCGCGATCCCGAACACCATGTAGCCGATGTGGCTGACCAGGGTGAAGGACAGGATCCGCCGGATGTCGGTCTGGGCGACCGCGCCCAGGATGCCGATCAGCATGGTGGCCAGCGCCGCCCACATCAGCACGTCGTCGAGCGCGCCCCCGGGGAACAGCAGCGTCTGGGTGCGGATGATCGCGTACACGCCGACCTTGGTGAGCAGGCCGGCGAACACCGCGGTGACCGGCGCCGGCGCGGTCGGGTAGCTGTCGGGCAGCCAGGCCGAGAGCGGGAACACCGCGGCCTTGATGGAGAAGGCGATGAGCAGCAGCGACTGCAGCAGCAGCTGGGTGCCCTCGGGCAGTTCGGCGAGCCGGACGGCGAGCTGGGCCATGTTGACCGTGCCGGTCGCGGCGTAGACGAGGGCGATCGCGGCCAGGAAGAGCAGCGAGCTCAGCAGGCTCACCACGATGTAGGTGATGCCGGCCCGGATTCGGGGCGCGGAACCGCCCAGGGTCAGCAGCACGTAGCTGGCGGTCAGCAGGATCTCGAAACCGACGTAGAGGTTGAACAGGTCACCGGCGAGGAAGGCGTTGCTCACGCCGGCGATCAGCACCAGGAACGTCGGGTGGAAGATCGACAGCGGCGTCTCCTCGTCGCCGTCGGCCGAACCCTGACCGACGGCGAACACCAGCACGCCGAGGGCGACGGTGCTCGCGACGACCAGCATCAGCGCCGACAGCCGGTCGACGACCAGCACGATGCCCAGCGGCACCGGCCACCCGCCCACCGACACCGCCTCGGCCCCGTTCGCGTCGGCGAGCAGCAGCAGCGCCACCGAGACGGCGAGCACCGCGGACAGCACGAGCAGGCTCAGCGTGCGCTGCACCCGCGGGTGCCGGCCCACCAGCAGCGCGCAGGCGGCGCCGAGCAGCGGGAGCAGCACCGGCAGCGGGGTGAGGATGCTGGTCACGAGCGGCTCCGCCGGGTGGGGGGCAGGTCGACGTCGTCGGAGGGGATGCCGCCGTAGAGGTGCGCCAGCCGGCCCTCCACCTGCTGGTCGGAGACCAGGCTGTCCGCGTGCGCGGCCGGCCGGTCCTCCGGCGCCAGGTCGTCGGGGTCGAGGTCGTCGGCGTCCATCGCGTCGCGGGCGGCGACCCGGCGGTCCTCCTCGTCGATGCCGACGACCTCCTGGCGGACCAGCCGCCAGGAGCGGTAGATCATCGCCAGCAGGAACGCCGAGATGCCGAAGGTGATCACGATCGCGGTGAGCACGAAGGCCTGCGGCAGCGGATCGCTCATCTCCCCGGGTTCGACGGTGCCGAGGATCGGCGCCAGTCCGGCAGCGCCGCCGGCGGACAGCAGCAGCAGGTTGGTGGCGTTGCCGAGCAGCAGGAAGCCCAGCAGCACCCGGGTCAGGCTGCGGTCCAGCAGGAGGTAGACACCGGCGGCGTAGAGGCCACCGATGATCACCGGCAGGACGACGGTGGGGGTCATCGCACGATCACCTCGTCGGGAGCGGCGTCGATCGGGTCGTCCTCGTCCACCTGGCGGTCGAGCTCGGCGCCCAGGCTGCGCAGCACGTCGAGCACCAGGCCGACGACGATGAGGTAGACGCCGACGTCGAAGAACAGCGAGGTCACCAGCTTCACGTCGCCGAGCACCGGCAGCGTGGTCTCCAGGATCGCCGTCTGCAGCACCTCGGCGCCCAGTGCCAGCCCGACCACGCCGGTGCCCCCGGAGAACAGCAGCCCGATCCCGAGCAGCAGGCCCGGGTCGACCGGCGCGGCCTCACCGAGCTCGTACCGGCCGCCGGCCAGGTAGCGCAGCACCAGTGCCAGCCCGGCCACCAGCCCTCCGGCGAAGCCGCCGCCGGGCTCGTTGTGGCCGGTGAACAGCAAGTAGAGCGAGAACACCACGATGGTGTGGAACAGCACCCCGGTGACCACCTCGAGCACCACCGAGCGCCGCTGCGGCGGGAGCAGCGCGCTGGCCGCGAGCCACCGGTTGCGCGGGGCCCACCGGGCGCGGGCGGGCGTCCCCGGCACCTGGTCACCGGCCCGCTCGACAACCCCGGTGCGGCGGCGCAGGAACACCAGGCTGGCCACCCCGGTGGCCACCACGACGAGCAGCGAGATCTCACCGAGGGTGTCCCAGGCCCGGATGTCGACGAGGGTCACGTTGACGATGTTCTGCCCGCCGCCGAACTCGTACGCCGCCTCGGGATAGGCGACCGACACCGGCTCGGCGGTGCGCGCGGCGAGCGCGACCGCACCGACGGCGGCCATGAACGCCCCCACGCAACCGGCGACCACCCCGCGGAAGGCGCGCTCCCGGGGACGGTGCCGCTCGGTGATGTCCTTGGGCAGCTTGCGCAGCACCAGCACGAAGGTAACCAGGGTCAGCGTCTCGACCAGGAACTGGGTCAGCGCCAGGTCGGGGGCGCCCTGCAGGATGAACAGCACCGCGAGCGCGTAGCCGGTGACCCCGACGACGAGCACCGCCGACAGCCGCTGCCGGATGCGGATGGCCAGGAACGCGGCGACCAGCGCCGCTGCCCCGACGAGGGCCTGGATCGGGGAGTCCCAGGCCCGCCACTCGTCCGGCCACGGCGCCCGGAAGACCAGCACCGAACCCGGCAGGGCCAGCACGACGACCAGGATCGTGCCCAGGTAGGCCGGCAGCGAACCGCGTTGCGTGGTGCCGGTGATCAGCACGGAGAACCGGTCCAGCCCCTGCATGGTGTTCCAGTAGCCCTCGTCGGCCGAGGCGCTCACCGCCAGCCGCGCCTGCAGCCGGGCGACCCGGCTGCGGACGGCGAACAGGGCTCCGCCACCGAGCACGGTCAGCGCGGACAGGCCCAGCGCCGGCTGCAGGCCGTGCCACAGCGCGAGGTGCTCGACCTCCTCGGCGAGCAGCGGCAGGGTCTCGGCGTAGGCGGCGACCAGCGGGTCGAGCAGCGGGCTGGCCGGGCCGGCGACCAGGCCGCACAGCGCCAGCACGGCCGGCGCGGCCAGGAAGAGCGCTCCCGGCGCGTGCACCAACTCGCCGGGCTCGGTCGCGGGCAGCCAGCGCTTGCGGGCGAAGGCGCCCCACAGGAACCGCGCCGAGTACGCCGCGGTGAGCACCGACCCGAGGACCAGGCCGACGAGCACCACGATCGCGTTGGTGCGGTCGGGGAGCCCGGCGTTCCAGAGCGCGGTGAAGGCCGCCTCCTTGCCGACGAAACCCAGCAGCGGCGGCAGCCCGGCCATCGACGCCGCGGCGAGGGTGCCGATCGCCGCCAGCACGGGCAGCCGCCGGCCCAGGCCGGACAGCCGCCGCAGATCGCGGACGCCGGTGGAGTGGTCGATCACGCCGACGGTGAGGAAGAGGGTGGACTTGAACAGCGCGTGGGCGATGGTCATCGCCAGGCCGGCGGCGGCGAGCTCGGCGCTGCCGGCGCCGACCAGCACCATGAGGAAGCCGAGCTGGCTGACCGTGCCGAAGGCGAGCAGCAGCTTGAGGTCGTTCTGCCGCAGGGCCCGGTACCCGCCGACGATCATGGTGGCCAGGCCCAGGCCCAGCACGATCGGCCGCCACCCGGGGACGTCGGCCAGGCCCGGGGCCAGCCGGGCGACCAGGTAGATGCCGGCCTTCACCATGGCCGCGGCGTGCAGGTAGGCGCTGACCGGCGTCGGCGCCTCCATCGCGGCGGGCAGCCAGAAGTGGAAGGGCACCATCGCCGACTTGGTGATCGCCCCAACCAGCACCAGCACGGTGCCGGCGACCAGCAGCGGGCCGCTGCCCGGGTCGGCGACGACGTCGGAGAGCAGGTAGCTGCCGCTGGACTCCCCGAGCAGGATCAGCCCGACCAGCATCGCCAGCCCGCCGGCGGTGGTGAGCACGAGCGCCTGGCTGGCCGCCCGCCGCCCGGCCAGCCGCGTCCCCGACCCGCCGATGAGCAGGAAGGAGAAGACGGTGGTGAGCTCCCAGAAGACGTACAGCAGAAGCATGTCGTCGGCCAGGACGAGGCCCAGCATCGAGCCGGCGAACGCGGTGAGCACGGCGGCGAACCGGCCCATGCCCTCGTCGTCGGGCTCGAAGTAGCGCGCGCAGTAGACCAGCACGAGCGCGCCGACCCCGGTGACCAGGGCGGCGAGCGTCAGCGACAGCGCGTCCAGCCGTAGCGTGATCGCCAGGTCGAGGGTCGGGATCCACGGTGTCGTCTCGCGCACCTCGCCGCCGCCGGTGACCGTGCCCAGCTGCGCGAGCACCCAGCCGAAGCTGACCGCGGGCACCAGGGCCAGGGCCAGGAAGGCCTGCCGACCCCACTGGTGGACCAGCAGCGGCGCGACCAGGGCGGCCGCCAGGTGCAGCACGAGCAGTGCGGTCACGGGTCTCCCGGGGTCGTTCGGACGGCGGCTCGGGGGGACGACACCTCGGCCGTCGAAGACGACTCGGCGATGGGCCCAGCCTACCAAAGGCTTTCGAGTTGTTCGATTTGAGCCGAGATTGGGCCTATGCTGCCCGCCGTGCACTCCGCCGCCGCCGGTGAACACACCGTGGACCCGCCCTCCGACGCCGTCGCCGACCGGCTGCGGGCGATCGCGGCCGCCCTGCCCCGCGGCTCCGGGTGGGCGGTGACCGGTGCCGACGGCGCCCGCTGGGACCTGCCGCGCGAGCTGCTCGAGGTGCTCGGGCTGGCGGCCGCGGCGCTGGCCGAGGGCCGTCCGGTGACGCTGTCCTGCCACGAGCAGGTGCTGTCCACCCAGGAGGCGGCCGACCTGCTCGGCATCAGCCGGCCCACCCTGGTTCGGCTCCTCGACCAGGGCGTCATCGCCTACGACCAGCCCCGCCGGCACCGCCGCGTCCAGCTCGCGGACCTGCTGGCCTACCAGGCCCGCTGCCACCACGCCGGCCGCGACGGCGACCCGGAGGAGGCCCCGGACCTCAGCGGCCAGGGGTGACCAGCCGCTGCTGTTCGCCGGGATCTCGCTGATCGGGGCGGTGCCCGCCGTGCTGCTGGGCCTGCGGGTGATCCAGCGCCGCCGGGCCGAGGCCGCCTGACCGACCACCACCTCCGGCTCTCTTGTGCTCTGCGTACCCGGGGTACGCAGAGCACAAGAGCCGGTGGCAGCACCCGCCGGTCAGGCGTCGGCGATCTCCGCCGCCGCCAGCCAGTCGGTCTCGACCTGCTCCTTCTCCGCCCGCAGCGCCTTGAGCTGTGCGTCGAGCTCGGCGGCCTTCGGGTAGTCGGTCGCCGCCGCGGCCAGCTGCTCGTGCAGCTTCTTCTCCTCGGCGTCCAGCTTCAGCATCCGGCGCTCCAGCTTGGCCGCCTCCTTGCGCGCAGCCCGGGCGTCCGCCGCCGAGGCGGCCGGGGACGACGTCGCCCCACCGCCCGACGTCCCGCCCGGGGACCCTCCGGACGCGGTGGTCAGCGGGGCACCGCCGGCGGCCCGCCGCTCGAGGTACTCCTCGACACCACCGGGCAGCTCGGCCAGCGACCCGTCACCGAGCAGGGCCACCACCTTGTCGCAGACCCGGTCGACGAAGTAGCGGTCGTGGCTGACCACCAGCACCGTGCCGGGAAAGCTGTCGAGCAGGTCCTCCAGCGCGGTCAGCGTGTCGATGTCCAGGTCGTTGGTGGGCTCGTCGAGCAGCAGCACGTTCGGCTCGCCCATCAGCAGGCGCAGCAGCTGCAGCCGCCGGCGCTCGCCGCCGGAGAGGTCGCCGACCGGCGTCCACTGCCGGTTGGCGGCGAAACCGAACCGCTCGGCCAGCGAGGACGCCGAGATCTCCTGGTTGCCGATCTTGGCGATCCGGGCGACGTCCTGCACCGCCTCGAGCACCCGCTGTCGCGGGTCCAGCTCGGTGACGTGCTGGGACAGGTAGGCCGGTGCGACCGTCTGCCCCACGGCGACCGTGCCCGAGTCGGGCCGGTTCTCCCCGACCAGCAGCTTGAGCAGCGAGGTCTTGCCCGCGCCGTTGACCCCGACGATGCCGATCCGGTCACCGGGCCCGACGTGCCAGGTGAGGTCGCGGAACAGCGTGCGCGGGCCGTCGTCGGTCGACACGGCGTAGTCGACGTCCTCGACGTCGTAGACACTCTTGCCCAGCCGCCGGGCGGCGAAGCCGGCCAGCGCCATCGTGTCCCGGGCCGGCGGCTCGTCGGCGATCAGCGCCTGGGCCGCCTCGATCCGGAACTTCGGCTTGCTGGTGCGGGCCGGCGGGCCCCGGCGCAGCCAGGCGAGCTCCTTGCGGACGAGGTTGAGCCGGCGGTCCTCGGTCACCGCGGAGATCCGCGCCCGCTCGGCCCGGGCCAGCGTGTACGCCGAGTAGCCGCCCTCGTAGGCGTGCACGTTGCCGTCGGCGACCTCCCAGGTCGTCGTGCACACCTCGTCCAGGAACCACCGGTCGTGGGTGACGACCAGCAGGCCACCGGCGCGGGCCTTGACGTACTCGGCCAGCCAGGCGACCCCCTCGACGTCGAGGTGGTTGGTCGGCTCGTCGAGCACGAGCAGGTCCAGCGGGCGGATCAGCTGGGCGGCCAGTGCGACCCGGCGCCGCTCACCGCCGGACATCGGCGCGACCGGGGCGTCCAGGCCCATCCGGTCCAGCTCCAGCCCGGCCAGCACCGACCGGACGGCGGGGTCGCCGGCCCACTCGTGCTCCTCGGCGAACCGGGACGTCGGCAAGACGACGTCGCGCACCGTCGTCCCGGTCGGGAGGGTGCCGGTCTGGTCCAGCACCCCCATGGCCAGGTCGCTGCGGCGGGTCACCCGACCGGAGTCGGGCTCGTCGGTGCCGGTGAGCACGCTCAGCAGCGTGGACTTGCCGCCCCCGTTGCGGCCGACGATGCCGATCCGCTCGCCGGCCGCGACCCCGAGGGAGACGTCGTCGAGGATCGTGGTCGTGCCGTGGGCCTTGTGCACCCGTTCCAGGTTGACCAGGTTCAAGGGGGCGCTCATAGACCGCCAGCATCCCAGGCCGGCAGGGCGGTCGGGCGACCGGCAGGGCGGACCTCGTCCCGGCGGGGTTCAGGCCGAGGCGCGGGCCACCAGCCGGGTGGGGCAGATGCGCGACTCGGCGGTCTCGGCCACCCCGTCGATCTGGCGGAGCAGCAGCTCGGTGAGCAGCGGCGTCATGTCGGCCAGCGGCTGCGCCACGGTGGTCAGCGGCGGGTCGCAGGCGGCGGCGACCTCCGCGTCGTCGAAACCGACCACCGCGACGTCGTCGGGCACCCGCCGGCCCGCGCCGCGCAGCGCGCGCAGCGCGCCGACGGCCATCGGGTCCGACGCCACGAAGACCGCGTCGAGCTCGGGCGCGCGCTCGAGCAGCTCGGTCATCGCCCGGGCCCCACCGGCCTCGCTGAAGTCGCCGTGCGCCACGTGCTCGGGTCGCTGCGGCCGGCCCGCCCGCTCCAGCGCGGTGCGGTACCCGGCGAACCGGTCGACCCCGGCGATCATGTCCATCGGCCCGGTGACCGTGGCGACGTGCCGCCGGCCGGCGGCCAGCAGGTGCTCGGTGGCCAGGACACCGCCGCCGGAGTTGTCGGCATCGACGTAGGCCACCGGCCGGCCGTCGAAGGGGCGCCCGCAGAACACCAGGGGAACCCCGGCCGCGGTGAGGATGTCGGGCAGCGGGTCCTCGCGGTGCAGGGACATCAGGATCACGCCGTCCACGTGGCCCTGCCGGGCGTACCGGCCGACCTTCTCCTGCTCGCGGGCATCCCGGGCCGAGAGCAGCACCAGGTTGAGCTCGGTCTCGGCGATCGCGGCCGAGACGCCGCGCACGATGCTGGCGAAGAACGGGTCGGAGAAGACCATCGTGTCCGACTCCGACAGCACTAGGGCGATGGTGTCGGTGCGCCGGGTGACCAGGCTGCGGGCCGCCCGGTTGGGCACGTAGTGCAGGTGCGCGATGGCCGCGTGCACCGCCTCGCGCGCCTCCGGGCTGACCCGCGGCGACTCGTTGACCACCCGGGACACCGTCGCCCGGGAGACGCCGGCCAGGACGGCGACCTCGTCCAGCGTGGGCGACGAGGTGCGGGAACCGGTGCCGGTCAACGGGGTCTCCTGAGGTAGGCCGACCCTCATTGTGCGGGCCGGGAGCGGCTTCGGGAAGACGTTGATGGAAGCGCTCTCACTTTTTCGCGCCCACCCCTTGACACCTCGCTGTGACGGCCACCACTCTCTTCCCCACGGCCGTGAGAGCGTTCTCACGGACTCCGTCGGACGACACCACGCGCTCGGACCCGACGGACGACACAGGAGGTCCGATGTCTGTTTCCAGGAGGGCGAAGGCGATGTCCGGGGCGGCTCTCGCTGTCGCCGTGCTCACCGCCGGCTGCGGCGGCGGCGCCGACGCGAGCGACGAGCCCTACGACCCCGACGCACCCGTGACGCTGAGCATCGGGCTGTTCGGGACCTTCGGCTACAAGGAGGCCGGCCTGTACCAGGAGTACATGGACCTCCACCCGAACGTGACGATCGAGGAGACCTCGATCGCGCAGTCCGCTCCGTACTACAAGGCGCTGCAGACGCGGCTGGCAGCCGGCTCCGGGCTCGAGGACATCCAAGGCCTGGAGATCGGCTTCATCGCCGACATCGTCACCAACCACGCCGACGCCTTCGCCGACTTCAGCCGGACGGACGACGCCGCCGAGGTCGAGCAGACGTTCTACGACTGGAAGTACGACCAGGCCACGACCGAGGACGGCCGGGTGCTGGGGCTGGGCACCGACGCCGGCCCGCAGGCGATGTGCTTCCGCAAGGATCTCTTCGCCCAGGCCGGGCTGCCCACCGACCGCGCGGAGCTCGGCCGGATGTGGTCGGACTGGGACGGCTACCTCGATGTCGCCCGCCAGTACCAGGCCTCGCCCACCCGGCCGGCCGACAGCGCCTTCGTCGACAGCCCGGCCAGCATCTTCTCCTCGGCGGTGTACCAGGGCGACCTCGCCTACAACGACGAGGAGGGCAACCCGATCCCCGACTCCAGCGACGGCGTCGAGACCGCGTGGAGCCACGCCAGCGAGGCCGCCGCCGACGACCTCACCGCCGGGCTGGACCAGTTCAGCGACGAGTGGAACTCCGCTTTCGCCAACGGCGCGTTCGCCACGGTCGCCTGCCCGGCCTGGATGCTCGGCTACATCACCACCCAGCTCGGCGACGGCGGCGCCGGGCTGTGGGACGTCGCCCCGCTGCCCGGGCAGAGCGAGCAGGCCAGCAACTGGGGCGGCTCGTGGCTCGGTGTGCCGGCGGGCGGGGAGGACCAGGAGGCCGCGATGGCCCTGGTCGAGTGGCTGACCGCGCCCGAGCAGCAGATCAAGATGTTCACCCGCGAGGCGCACTTCCCCTCCAGCCCGGTGGCCGCCGAGGACCCGCAGGTGGCCGACGCCACCAGTGACTACTTCAGCGGTGCGCCCATCGGCCGGCTGTTCGGTGAGTCGGCGGCCAACATCCGCCGGACGCCGATCGGCCCGTACGACACCCAGATCCAGGAGGCGTTCACCACGGCGCTGAGCGACGTCGCCACCCGGGGCACCGCGCCCGATGCCGCCCTGGACGACGCCCTCAAGGCCGCCGGACAGGCCACCGGGGGCTGACCGCACCGCGGGGCAGGGCGCACCGCCCCACCGCCGGACGGCGGCGCCCGGGATGACCTCCCTCCCGGGCGCCGCACCGGCTCCACCCGCCGCGGACCGCTCCGCGACCACCGGCCCATCCCTCCCAGCGATCACGTCGAGGACGACGCATGACCATCGCGAGCGACAGCCGGCCCCGGGCCGTGGCCCTCCAGCCACCGCCTCCCGCGGCCGCCCCACCCCCCGTTCGGCGCACGACCCGGCTCACCCGCAACCGCTGGGGGTACGCCTACGTCGCCCCCTTCTTCCTCGTGTTCGGCGCCTTCAGCCTCTTTCCGTTCCTCTACACCGCCTGGGTGTCCCTGCACCGCACGAGCCTGTCGAACATCGACGGCGGCACGTTCATCGGGCTGGAGAACTACCGCAACCTGCTGCAGAGCGAGTTCTTCTGGAACGCCGCCCGCAACACCCTGACCATCGGCGTCCTGGCCACCGTGCCCCAGCTGTGCATGGCCCTGGGCCTGGCGCACCTGCTCAACTACAAGCTCCGGCACCGGACGTTCTTCCGGACCGTGATGCTGATGCCCTACGCGACCAGCATCGCCGCGGCCACCCTCGTCTTCGCCCAGCTGTTCGGCCGTGACTACGGGCTGATCAACACCGCCCTGGAGGCGGTCGGCCTCGAGCGCATCGACTGGGAGGGCGGCACCTGGAGCAGCCAGATCGCGATCGCGGTGATCGTCACCTGGCGGTGGACCGGCTACAACGCGCTGATCTACCTGGCGGCGATGCAGTCGATCCCCGGCGAGCTCTACGAGGCCGCGGAGATCGACGGGGCCAGCCGGTGGAAGCAGTTCCTGCACGTGACGATCCCGTCGCTGCGCCCGACCATCCTGTTCACCGTCGTCATCTCGACGATCGGGGCGGTGCAGCTGTTCGGCGAGCCGCTGCTGTTCAGCGGCAACGGGACCACCTCGGGCGGCACGTCGGGTCAGTACCAGACCCTCGGCCTGCTGATGTACCAGCAGGGGTGGAGCAACTTCCACATCGGTCAGGCCGCCGCGACCGCGTGGGCCATGTTCATGATCATCCTGGTGATCGTGGGGGTCAACGCCGTCATCGGCCGGCTCCGCGCCCGGGCCGACCGGTAGGAGACCGGCATGACCACCATCGCGCTCCCCGGCACCGACAGCACCACCGCCACCCCGCAGGCCGCCCCACCCGTGCGCCGCTCCGGCGCGAAGGGCGGTACGGGCGGCAGGGCGGGCCGGGCCGGGCCGGTCACCTACACCCTGCTCACCCTGTCCGCGCTGGTCTCGATCTTCCCGCTGTACTGGACGATGGTCGCCGGCTCGCACACCAACGCCGAGATCGCCGCGACCCCGCCGCCGTTCCTGCCCGACGCCAGCCTGTTCGAGAACATCGGGGCGGCCCTGGAGCAGGCGCCGATCGGCCTGGCGATCCTCAACTCGGTCGTCGTGGCCGGCAGCATCACCGTCGGCACGGTGCTGTTCTGCACCCTGGCCGGGTTCGCCTTCGCCAAGCTGCGGTTCCGCGGCAAGGGCCTGCTGCTCTCGCTGGTGATCGGCACGATGATGGTGCCGACCCAGCTGGCGGTCATCCCGCTGTTCATGATGATCGCCGAGCTGCAGTGGGTGAACCAGTTGCAGGCCGTCGTCCTCCCCACGCTGGTCAGCGCGTTCGGCGTCTTCTTCATGCGCCAGTACCTGATCTCCGCGCTGCCCGACGAACTGCTGGAGGCCGGCCGCGTCGACGGCGCCTCCACCGCCCGGATCTTCTGGTCGATCGTCGTCCCGGTCGCCCGGCCGGCCATGGCGGTGCTGGCGATGCTGACCTTCCTGACCGCCTGGAACGACTTCTTCTGGCCGATCATCGCGCTGACCAACAGCAACCCCACGGTGCAGGTCGCACTCGCCGGCCTGGGCTCGGGGTACGTCCCGCAGCGCGCGGTGATCATGGCCGGCACGTTGCTGGGCACCCTGCCCGTCCTCATCGTCTTCGCCGTCCTGGGCAAGCAGATCGTCGGCGGGATCATGCAGGGCGCGGTCAAGGGATGACGCCCCGCCCTGCCCTCCTCCCCTCCGCACTCCCGACCCGAAGAGGTGCCTGACCCATGGCCACTGTCTCCTTCCAGCAGGCGACCCGCGTCTACCCGAACAGCGAGCGGCCGGCGGTCGACGCCCTCGACCTCGACGTCGCCGACGGCGAGTTCCTGGTCCTGGTCGGCCCCTCCGGCTGCGGCAAGTCCACCTCGCTGCGGATGCTCGCCGGGCTGGAGGAGGTCGACTCCGGCTCCGTGCTGATCGGCGACCGGGACGTCACCGACTCCCCGCCCAAGCAGCGCGACATCGCGATGGTGTTCCAGAACTACGCGCTCTACCCGCACATGACCGTCGGGGAGAACATGGGCTTCGCGCTCAAGCTGGCCGGGGTGAAGAAGACCGAGATCGCCGGCCGGGTGGCCGCCGCGGCGAAGATCCTCGACCTCGAGGCCTACCTGGAGCGCCGCCCGAAGGCGCTGTCCGGCGGGCAGCGGCAGCGGGTCGCGATGGGGCGGGCGATCGTCCGTCAGCCCCAGGTCTTCCTCATGGACGAGCCGCTGAGCAACCTCGACGCCAAGCTGCGGGTGCAGACCCGCACGCAGATCGCGGCCCTGGTCAAGCGGCTGGGGACGACGACGGTGTACGTCACCCACGACCAGGTCGAGGCCATGACCATGGGCGACCGCGTCGCGGTGCTCAAGGACGGCGTCCTGCTGCAGTGCGCCGCGCCGGCCGAGCTCTACGACCGGCCGGCCAACGTGTTCGTCGCCGGCTTCATCGGCTCCCCGGCGATGAACCTGGTCACCGGGGCGGCGGTCGAGGGCGGTGTCCGGCTCGGCGGCACAGTGCTGCCGGTGCCGCGCGACCGGCTGGCCCGGGCC
This sequence comes from Modestobacter lapidis, assembly GCA_019779905.1. Lineage (GTDB taxonomy): Bacteria > Actinomycetota > Actinomycetes > Mycobacteriales > Geodermatophilaceae > Modestobacter > Modestobacter lapidis. Next base: position 232,302 of record JABAKE010000004.1, read on the forward strand.
GCGGCCGCCAGCGGCCGGGTGACCGTGGGCTTCCGCCCCGAGTCGCTGCAGCTGGTCGGCCCGGGCGAGGGGTTCGAGGTGGTGGTGGACGTCGCCGAGCACCTGGGCTCGGACGCCTACCTCTACACCCGGCTCGCCGGCGCCGACCCCGACGACGCGCTGCACCCCGCCGACGTCGTCGTCCGCACCGAGCCGCGGTCGTCGGTGGTGCCCGGCCAGTCGCTGTGGCTGGGCGTCCCACCCGACGCCCTGCACGTCTTCGACCCGGCCACCTCCCAGCGCGTCGACTGAAGAAGGACCCCCCTGCCCCCCACCACTCGCACGCTCGCGGCGGGCCCCTGCAGGAGGGCCTGACCCTGCCCCCCACCACTCGCACGCTCGCGGCGGGCCCCTGCAGGAGGGCCTGACCCTGCCACCGACTCCGAGGAGCACCACTGTCATGACCTCCACCGACGTCCGTCCGGCGACCGCCGCCGGGCTGCAGTTCCCGACCGGCTTCGTCTTCGGTGCCGCGACCGCCGCCTACCAGATCGAGGGCGCGGTCGACGTCGACGGCCGCGGCCCGTCCATCTGGGACACCTTCAGCCACACCCCGGGGAAGACCTTCGCCGGCCACACCGGCGACGTGGCGGTGGAGCACTACACCCGCTACCCCGAGGACGTCGCGCTGATGGGCGAGCTGGGACTGTCGGCCTACCGCTTCTCCGTCGCGTGGTCCCGGGTGCTGCCCGAGGGCGCCGGCCGGATCGAGCAGCGCGGCCTGGATTTCTACCGCCGGCTGGTCGACGAGCTGCTGTCCGCCGGCATCGACCCCTGGCTGACCCTCTACCACTGGGACCTGCCGCAGGCGCTGCAGGACCGCGGCGGCTGGACCGACCGGGACACCGCCGCGCGGTTCGCCGACTACGCCGCCGTCGTGCACGGGGCGCTGGGCGACCGGGTCGCCCACTGGTCGACCCTCAACGAGCCGATGTGCAGCGCGCTGCTCGGGCACATGGCCGGCCAGCACGCGCCCGGCCACCGCGACCCGGTCGAGGCCTCCCGCGCCACGCACCACCTGCTGCTCGGGCACGGGCTGGCCACCCGGGTGCTGCGCGACGCCGGTGCCGACCACCTGGGCATCACGCTGAACTTCACGCCGATGTCACCGGCCACCGGCTCCCCCGCCGACGTCGACGCCGCCCGCCGGCTCGACGGCCAGCAGAACCGGATGTTCCTGGTGCCGATCGTCACCGGCGAGTACCCGGCCGACGTCGTCCGGGACCTGGCCGCGGCCGGTGCCCCGCTGCCCGTCGAGGACGGCGACCTGGACGTCATCTCCACACCGGTCGACTGGCTGGGCGTCAACTACTACTTCCGCTCGACCGTGCGGGCCGTCGCCGAGCCCACCGGCAAAGCGACCGCCTTCATCGGCGCCGAGCGGATCGACGACATCGACCCGGCGGGGCCGACCACCACGATGGGCTGGGGCATCTCCCCCGAGGGCTTCACCGACCTGATGCTGCGGCTGCGCGACCTGGCGCCCGGCCTGCCGCTGTTCATCACCGAGAACGGCTCCGCCTGGCCCGACGAGGTCGGCGACGACGGCGCGGTGCACGACCCCGAGCGCACCGACTACCTGCTGCGCCACCTCGCGGCGATGACCACGGCGATCGAGCAGGGCGCCGACGTCCGGGGGTACTTCGCCTGGTCGCTGCTGGACAACTACGAGTGGGCCCGCGGCTACGCACAGCGCTTCGGCCTGGTGCACGTCGACTACGGGACCCAGCGGCGCACGCCCAAGGACAGCGCCCGCGCGTACGCCGACGTCATCCGGCGGCACCGCGGGTCCGTCTGAGACGGGGCGGAACGGCTGGGTCGGGCGGGACGGCCGGGGTTGCCCCGGCGCGGCGGAGCGAGCACGGTCCCGGTGTGGACGACGACCTCCGGTGGGACCTGGTGTCCGCCGAGCGCCGGGACGTGCTCGCCCTGCTGCAGGACCTGCAAATGCGCGAGTGGGACACGCTCTCGCTGTGCGCCGGCTGGCGGGTGCGGGACGTGGTGGGTCACCTGACGATGGCCACCGACACGCCACTCAGCTCGGCGGTCATGGGCCTCGTCCGGGCCGGCTTCGACGTCGACCGGTTCCTCGCGCGGACGGCGGTGCAGCGGGGTTCGGCGCCGTTGACCACGCTGCTGTCCGGCTGGCGGCGGGCGGTCGACAGCCGCCGGACGCCACCCGGGGGCACGGCCGGCCAGATGCTGGTCGAGGTGGTCAGCCACGCGCAGGACATCCGCCGCCCCCTCGGGCGGCAGCGGCCGACGCCGCCGGAGCGGCTGCGCACCGCCCTGGACACCGCCGTCCGGCTCGGCGGCCCGTTCGGCAGCCGGCAACGCGCCGCGGGGCTGCACCTGGTGGCCCCCGAACTGGACTGGACCGCCGGCGACCCCGGCGATCCGGAGGTGCGCGGGCCGGGCGACGCGCTGCTGCTGGCGCTGCTCGGCCGGGCCGGCACGCTCGACGAGCTCGACGGCCCCGGGCTCGACCGGTGGCGGTGAGGGGAGACAGCCATCGGACGGCGGCCTACAATGGCGTGGTAGTTGAGTACTCAACCGAAATGAGGCAGCCGTGACCGCCGAGGACCCCACCCTCCTCCCCCGCATCGTTCCGCCGGCGCCATGAGCAACACCGACCGCCGGCCTGCCGCCCGCGAACTGGGCGGCCGGGCGCAGACGCCGGGCGGACCGGTGCTGGACCTGCTGCCGGGCAAGCAGGTGCTGCTCGGCGAGAGCACCGTCGTCCGCCGGCTGCTGCCCACGCTGGGACGGCGAATGGTGGGCGCCTGGGCGTTCGTCGACCACTACGGCCCCGACGACATCGCCACCGGGCCGGGCATGCAGGTGCCGCCGCACCCGCACACCGGGCTGCAGACGGTGTCCTGGCTGCTCGAGGGCGAGGTGCAGCACCGCGACTCGGTGGGCAGCGACCTCCGGTTCGGCCCCGGCGAGCTGGCCCTGATGACCGCCGGGCAGGGCATCGCGCACTCCGAGCAGTCCCCCGCCGGCCATCCGCGGTACCTGCACGGTGCCCAGCTGTGGGTCGTGCTGCCGGAGGCGGACCGGTCCGTCCCGGCCGCCTTCGAGCACCACCCGACCCTGCCGGGGTTCACCTCCGACGGGTTGGCCGCGACCGTGCTGATGGGATCGTTCGGCGGCGCCGAGTCACCGGGCCGGGCGTACACGCCACTGATGGGCGCGGATCTGCACCTCACCGCCGGCGCCGACGTCGAGATCCCGCTCGAACCGGACTTCGAGTACGCGCTGCTGACCAGCTCCGGGGCCGCCAGGGTAGACGACACCCCGCTGACCCCGGGCGCGATGCTCTACCTCGGCACCGGCCGGCGGACGCTGCGGCTGCGCGCCGCGGAGGCCACCCGGCTGCTGCTGCTCGGCGGCGAGCCGTTCGAGGAGCGGATCGTGATGTGGTGGAACTTCGTCGGGCGCTCGGGCGAGGAGATCTCCGGGTTCGCCGAGCAGTGGGACGCCGAATCCCGGGGCGGTGACCGGTTCGGCGCCGTCGCCGGCTGGGACGACGTCCGGATGCCGGCGCCGCCGCTGCCGTCGATGCCGCTCAAGCCCCGCGGCCGGGTCCGCTGACGTTCACCGTCCACCAAAATGGCCATTTTGGCGGCCGAGGCCGGGCACGTACCGCCCGCTCGGTCCCGCCAAAATGGCCATTTTGGTGGTCCTCAGTTGCCGGAGGAGAAGGCGGCGTCGAACGCTGCGGTCGGCGGGTCGAAGGCGAGCCGGCGGACGAACGCCAGCGCTTCGGGGGCGCCGACCAGCCGGTCCATCCCGGCGTCCTCCCACTCGATCGAGATCGGCCCGGCGTAGCCGATCGTGTTCAGCATCCGGAAGCAGGCCTCCCACGGGACGTCGCCGTGGCCGGTGGAGACGAAGTCCCAGCCGCGCCGCGGATCGGCCCACGGCAGGTGCGAGCCCATCCGGCCGTTGCGGCCGTTGCCCACCTGCTTCTTCGCGTCCTTGCAGTCGACGTGGTAGATCCGGTCCCGGAAGTCCCAGAGGAAGCCGACCGGGTCGAGGTCCTGCCAGACGAAGTGGCTGGGGTCCCAGTTCAGCCCGAAGGCCTCCCGGTGCCCGATCGCCTCCAGCGCGCGCACCGTCGTCCAGTAGTCGTAGGCGATCTCCGACGGGTGCACCTCGTGCGCGAACCGCACCCCGACCTCGTCGAAGACGTCCAGGATCGGGTTCCAGCGGGCGGCGAAGTCGGCGTAGCCGTCGGAGATCATCGACTCGGGCACCGGCGGGAACATCGCCACGGTCTTCCAGATCTTCGATCCGGTGAACCCGACGACGACGTCCACGCCGAGCTTCGCCGCCGCCCGCGCGGTCAGCTTCATCTCCTCGGCCGCCCGCTGCCGCACGCCCTCGGGGTCGCCGTCGCCCCAGACCCGGGGATGGACCATCCCACGGTGCCGCTCGTCGATCGGGTCGTCGCAGACGGCCTGGCCGTTGAGGTGGTTGGAGATCGCGTACACCGACAGGCCGTGCTTCGCCAGCAGGGCCTTGCGGTCGGCGACGTAGGACTCGTCGTTCGCGGCGCGCTCGACGTCGAGGTGGTCGCCCCAGCAGGCGATCTCCAGGCCGTCGTACCCCCACTCGGAGGCCAGCCGGCACATCTCCTCGAACGGCAGGTCGGCCCACTGGCCGGTGAACAGGGTGACAGGGCGGGGCATCAGTTCTCCTCGGTCGACCGCGCTTTTTCGGGATGAAGCACCGTGCTTCATCCCGAAAAAGCACGGTTGGGGGCTAGCTGGGGATGTCGGTCCAGGTGGAGCGGTCGGCCGCGCTGCGCTCGACGGCGTCGAGCACCCGCTGCACCTGCAGCCCGTCGGCGAAGGACGGGGCGGGCTGCTCGCCGGCGGCGAGGGCGGTGAGCAGGTCGACGACCTGGTGGGTGAAGCCGTGCTCGTAGCCGAGGCCGTGGCCGGCCGGCCACCACGCGGCCACGTAGGGGTGCCCGGGCTCGGTGACGATGATCCGGCGGAACCCGGCGGTCTCGGCGGGCTCGGAGCCGTCGAAGAACTCCAGCACGTTCATGTCCTCGAAGTCGAAGGCCAGGCTGCCGGCCGAGCCGTTGACCTCGATCCGGATGGCGTTCTTGCGGCCCAGCGCGAAGCGGGTGGCCTCGAAGGTGGCCACCGCCCCGCCGGTGAAGCGGCCGAGGAACACCGCGGCGTCGTCCACGGTGACCTCCCCCGTCTCGTCTCCGCCCACCCCGGACAGCTTCCCGGTGGCTGCCGGCAGCGGCCGCTGGTGCACGAACGTCTCCAGCAGCGCGCTCACCCCGGTGAGCCGCTCGCCGGTGATGAACTGGGTGAGGTCGACGATGTGCGCGCCGATGTCGCCCAGCGCCCCCGAGCCGGCCTTGTCCCGCTCCAGCCGCCAGGACATCGGCGCGGCCGGGTCGGCGATCCAGTCCTGCAGGTACTGGGCCCGCACGTGCCGGATCTGCCCGATCCGCCCCTCGGCGACCAGCCGCCGGGCGAGGGTGACCGCCGGCACCCGGCGGTAGGTGAAGCCGACCATGGCCATCACCCCCCGCGCGGCGGCCCGCTCGGCGGCGGCGGCCATGGCCTCGGCCTCGGCGACCGAGTTCGCCAGCGGCTTCTCGCACAGCACGTGCCTGCCCGCGTCCAAGGCGGCGATGGCGATCTCGGCGTGGGTGTGCCCGGGCGTGCAGACGTCGACCAGTGCGACGTCGTCCCGCTCCAGGACCCGCCGCCAGTCCGTCTCGGTGGCCGCCCAGCCCAGCCGATCGGCGGCGGCGGCCACCCCGGCTGCGTCCCGGCCGGCCAGCACCGCCATCCGCGGGTGCAGCGGCAGGTCGAAGAAGCGGGGCGCGGTGCGCCACGCGTGGCTGTGGGCGGCGCCCATGAAGGCGTACCCGATGAGGCCGATGCCCAGGGAAGGGCGGCCGGGGGATGTCATGGGGGCTCCTCGGTGCGGCGGAGCCGCCGGGTGCGGGAACAGGGCACCCGGCGGCTCCGGTCGGTCAGGACTCGAAAGCGCTGTCGATGTACTGGTCGACGTTCTCAGCCGTGACAACCGGGGCGTTCAGCACGATCTCCCGCGGCACCTCCTGGGAGACCAGGTCGGACATGCTCTTGCCCTGGGCGATCAGCCGGGCCAGCGCGATCCCGTCGGCCGCCTGGGTGGAGGGGTAGATGACGGTCGCCTCGAGCACCGAGTCGCCGGACTGGATCTCCCGCATCGCGTTGGCCGAGCCGGCGCCGCCGACCATGAAGAACTCGTCCCGGCCGGCGTTGCTGATCGCGGCCAGGACACCGACGCCCTGGTCGTCGTCGTGGTTCCAGAGGGCGTCGATCTCCGGGGCGGCCTGCAGCAGGTTCGCCGCCGCCTCCTCACCGGACTCGACGGTGAACTCCGCCGCCACCCGGTTGTCGACGTCGAGGCCGCAGTCGGCCAGCGCGTCGGCGAAGCCGCGGCTGCGGTCCTGGGTGAGCGGGAGGGAGTCGATGCCGGCGATCTCGGCGACGACGGCGTCGGGCTGGTCGCCCAGCCGCGAGCAGATGTAGGTGCCGGCCGAGACGCCCATGCCGTAGTTGTCGCCCAGGATCGTGGCGCGGGCGGCGAACGGGCTGGAGAACTCGCGGTCGACGTTGACGACCGGGATGCCGGCCTCCATGGCCTTCATCGCCACCGGGGTCAGCGCGGCACCGTCGAAGGGCAGCAGCACGATCGCGTCGACGCCCTCGTTGATGAACGTCTCGACCTGGGCGATCTGGGTGCTGACGTCGTTGGTGCCCTCGGCGACGATGAGGTCGACGTCCTCGTGGGCCTCGGCCTCGGCCTGCGCCGCGTTGCTGATGCCGGCCATCCAGCCGTGGTCGGCGGCCGGGGCGGAGAACCCGATCCGGACGGTCTCGCCGGTCTCGTCGTTCGAGCTGGCGACGTTGGCGGCACCGTTCCCGGACCCCTCGTTCTCGGGGGTGTTGCCCGTGCACCCGGTCACCAGCACACCGGCACCCACCAGGGCGGCGGTCGTGGACATCAGACGGCGGAACGGGCGCTGCCTCGTTGCAGACATGTTCTCTCCTCGCAGATCGCCTCCCTGGCTGTTCGCCAGGTGGTGGTGGGGCACCGACGGGCCCGGGTGGCCCGCCGGGTCGTGCTGACCCGGGCGGCGGCGCGCGCCGCGGACGGTTCAGGTGGGCGGGCGACCGTCCGCGTCGCCGGGACGGTCGCCGGCCGGGCCGCCGGCGGCGGCGGACCCGCCGGACACGGCACCGGCCGGGCTGCCCGCCGCCGCGTCCCGCCCGGGCCGGCGACGACGGGCGCCGCCGCCGGCCAGCCGCTGCTGCAGCAGGACGGCGATCACGATGATCACGCCACGGGCCACGGCCTGGGCGGAGCTGGAGAGGTTGTTCAGCGTGAAGACGTTGCCGAGCGTGGTGAAGATCAGCACGCCGAGCACGGTGCCGACGATCGTGCCCCGCCCACCGACCAGCAGCGTCCCGCCGATCACCACCGCGGCGATCGCGTCCAGCTCGTAGAGGGTGCCGTGGGTGGAGCTGCCGGTCGTCGTCCGGGCCATCAGCATCACGGCCGCGATGCCGCAGGTGACCCCGGACAGGACGTAGAGCCACACGGTGTGCCGCTGGACGCGGATGCCGGCCAGGCGGGCGGCCTCGGCGTTGCCGCCGACGGCGAAGGTCCGGCGGCCGAAGGTCGTCCGGTTGAGCAGGACCCACCCGGCGACGGCGACCAGCGCGAAGATGATGACCAGGGTCGGCACGCCGAGGACGTCGCCGGCGAAGAAGTCGCGGAACCCCGGGTTGTCGACGATCTGGGTCCGCCGGTTGGCGATGATCTCGGCCAGGCCCCGGGCCGCGGCCAGCATCGCGAGGGTGGCGATGAACGCGACGATCTTTCCGTAGGCGATCACCACGCCGTTGACCAGCCCGGCGACCGCACCGACCAGGACGGCGGTGAACACCATGACGATCCAGTGGAAGTCACGGGCCAGCGCCTGGGTGGCCAGCGTGGTGGCCCAGACCGAGGAGAGCGCCACGAGGGCACCCACCGACAGGTCGATCCCGCCCCCGATGATCACGAACGTCATCCCGATGCTGACCACGCCGATCACGGCAGCGAGCCGCAGGATCGTCAGCACGTTGTCGATGTCGACGAAGCGTCCCGGCGCCGTGATGCTGCCGACCACGCAGAGCACGACCAGGGCGACGACCAGGCCGAGGTTGCGGCCCAGCGGGCCCGACATCAGTCCCGGCCCCTTGCCGCCCGGCTCCTGCGGCGCGGTCGACCCGGCGGGAGGACCGCCCGCAGCCGGCGTCGCGGTGCTGCTCTCGCTCATGCCACTTCCCCTTCGTGTGCGGCACCCGCGGCCGGGCCCGCGCCGTGCATGACCAGGTCCAGCACGCGGTGCTCGTCCAGCGCGTCGGCCGGCGCCTCCGCAACCACCGCGCCATCAGCGATGACCAGCACCCGGTCGGCCAGCCCGAGCACCTCGGGTATCTCGCTGGAGACGACGACGACGGCCACCCCGCGGTCGGCCAGCCGGCGGATCAGCGCGTAGATCTCCGAGCGGGCGCCGACGTCGACCCCCCGGGTGGGCTCGTCCAGCAGCAGCACCGTGCAGTCGCGCAGCAGCCAGCGGGCCAGCACGACCTTCTGCTGGTTGCCGCCGGACAGCGTCCGGACCTCACGGGAGACGTCGACGGGCCGCAGGTCCAGCGCCTCGGCCTGCTCCCGGGCCGCCTTCTTCTGCGCCCGGCCGGAGAGGAGGCCGCCGCGGACGAACCGGGCCAGGCTGGAGAGGGTGATGTTGGCGTAGATGGGGTCGCCCATCAGCAGCGCCTGGCTCTTGCGCTCCTCCGGGGCCAGCCCGACGCCGGCGGACACCGCCGCCGCGACGTCCCCGCGGCGCAGCGCCCGGCCGGCGACCCGGACGGTGCCGGCGGTGGGCCGGCGGGCGCCGTAGAGGGTCTCGAGGATTTCCGATCGACCCGATCCGACCAGGCCGGCGAGCCCGAGCACCTCTCCGGGGCGCACGGTGAAGGAGACGTCGGAGAAGTGGCCCGCGAGGCTCAGGCCCGCGACCTCGAGCAGCGGCTCGGCGTCGGCCCGGGGCCGCTCGGCGCGGGGCGGGAAGACGTACTCGATGGTCCGGCCGGTCATCAGCGTGATGACCTCCCCGGTGGGGGTCTCCCGGGCCGGCAGCCCGGTGGCCACGGTGCGGCCGTCCTTGAGGACGGTGATCCGGTCCCCGATCTGCCGGATCTCCTCCAGCCGGTGGGAGATGTACACGACGGCGACCCCGTGACCGGTCAGGTCGCGGATGACGTCGAAGAGCCGCTCGACCTCCTCGTTGTCCAGCACCGCCGACGGCTCGTCCATGATGATCAGCCGGGCGTCCTGCGAGAGGGCCCGGGCGATGCTGACCATCTGCTGGGCGGCCGCCGACAGCTGGCCGACCTCGGTGGCGGGGCGGATCTCGGGATGGCCGAGGCGGGCCATCAGCGCCGCCGCCGCGCGGTTGTTCTCCGCCGGGCGGCTGAGCCCGAAGCGGGACCGCTCGCGGCCGAGGAAGACGTTGTCGGCCACCGTCAGCCCGGTGACCAGGTCGAGCTCCTGGTAGATGGTGGCGATCCCGAGCGCGATGGCGGTCTGCGGGTCGCCGAGGGAGACCTGCTCGCCGCGCCAGGTGATCCGGCCCTCGTCGGGCTGGTGGGCACCGGCCAGGACCTTGATCAGGGTGGACTTTCCGGCCCCGTTCTGGCCCAGCAGGCAGTGCACCTCACCGGCGCGCACGTCGAGGTCGACCCCGCCCAGGGCCCGGACGCCGGGGAACTGCTTGACGATGCCGTGCATCTCCAGCAGCGGGGCCTCCGCCGGTGCGGCCGCGGCGCTCACCTCGCCGTCCCGGCCCGGGTGACGGTGGTGGCGGCGCGGGCGGGCCCGGGAGCACCGGACCGGACGCCGTGGGCAGAGGACACCGCGACCACCTCCTACTTTTGCTCAACGCTGACCATTAGTCCGTGACGCGGGACACTATTGCCGCCGCTTCTCGGCGGTCAAGGGCTCCGGCGGACGTGACCGAACCGCAACCTGCGGCGCGCTGCGGGGTTCGGTGGCGGCGGCACTGCGGTGCGGAGACGCCGGGTGGCGCCAGGTGGCGCGTGGATCAGCGGGCGACGGCCTGGTGGACCGTGTCCTCGTCCAGGAAGCCCTCGATCGCCATCAGGGCGGCGCCGAGCCGGCCGGAGAGGTCGGGGGCGTCGCTCACCGTGATGTCCAGCGCCCGGGCGGCCAGGGGCATGGAGCGGCCGTAGACGGCCTCGCGGATGCCCGCGAGCAGCGGGGCCCCGGCCTGCGCGACCCCGCCGGTCATCACGATGCGGTGCGGGTTGAAGAAGTTGACCAGGCTGGCGAGCACCGTGCCGATCGTGCGGCCGGCGTTGCGGACGAGCTCGAGCGCGGGCCCGTCACCGTGCGCCGCCAGCTGGACGAGCTCCCGGGTGGAGCCGACCGGGAGGCCCGCCGCCACGGCGTCGCGGAGCAGCGCACCACCACCGGCGATGGCCTCCAGGCAGTTCTCGTTCCCGCACCGGCAGACCACGGCCCGACCGCCGGGTGCCGGGACGGAGATGTGCCCGATGTCGCCGGCGCTGCCCTGGGCCCCGCGGTAGACCCGGCCCTCGATGATGATCCCGCAGCCGATGCCGGTGCCGACCTTCACCACCAGCACGTCCTCGACCGACCCGGCGACGCCCATCTCCCCCAGCGCCATGACGTTCACGTCGTTGTCGGCGTAGACCGGGCACTCGTAGCGGCCGAACGCGCTCGGGATCGGGTGGTCGTGCCAGCCCGGCATGATCGGCGGGTGGAACGGCCGGCCGGTGGAGAACTCCACCGGCCCGGGCACGCCGACCCCCACCGCGCACACGTCGGCGGGGGTGAGCCCCGCCTCGGCCAGCACCTTCTGGGCGAGCCGGTCGACCTCGGCCAGCACCGGGCCCGGCCCGTCGGCGATGTCGATCGGGTGCCCGACCGTGGCGAGGACCTGCGCCGAGAGGTCGGTGACGGCGACGTCGACACTGGTCACCCCGAGATCGACGGCGAGCACGCACCCGGCCCCGCTGTTGAAGCGCAGCAACGTGGGGGGCCGCCCGCCGGTGCTCCAGCCCCGGCCGCCCTCCGCCAGGAGGTTCGCCCCGATCAGCTGGTCGACCCGCGCGCTCACGGTGTTCCGTGATGCGCCGGTGAGCGCGACGAGCTCGGCCCGGCTGCGCGCGCGCCCGGTGCGCACGTGGCGCAGCAGGGCGCTGGCCGAGGCGGGGTGCGTCACGCGGGCCATAGTGGCACGCGCTCCGGCGGCCGGGGACCCGCTGCCCACCGGGGTGCGGAGGCCGCCCCGGCAGGTGCGCGGGGCCTAGCCCAAGACGTCCTGCATCACGGAGAACGGTGCGCCCCAGGGGTCGCGCACGACGGCGATCCGCCCGTAGGGCGTGTCCTCCGCCGCCATCAGCACCGCGCCGCCGGCGGCTTCCACCTGGCGCACCGCCTCGTCGGTCACCGCGACCGAGAAGCAGGTGGTCCACCCCGTGGGCAACGACTCCGCGGTGGCGCCGAGACCGCCGAGCGGCTGGGCGCCGGTGGAGAAGGTGCAGTAGCCGCCGGAGTCGGGCATCTCCTCCCAGCTGAAGCCGAAGACCGCGCTGTAGAACTCCCGCGCCGCCGCCGGATCGTCGACAGCGGCGTCGTTCCAGCTCAGCGCACCGGGCTCGCCGTAGACCTGCACCCCGGTGTTCTGGGCGCCCTGCCACAGGCCGAACGGATGGCCCTGGGGGTCACGGGCGATCGCCATCGTGCCCATCGGGCCGACCTCCATCGGGGGGAATACCACCGTGCCACCGGCCTCGGTAATGCGCGCGGCCGTCGCCGCGGCGTCGTCGGTGGCGAAGTACGTCGTCCAGCGGGGCGGGTCGACCGGGTCCTGGTGCGGGGCCAGGCCCGCGGCGTCGCAACCGTTGCGCTGGCAGATCAGGTACCCGCCGAACTCCGGGTCGCCGCCGGTGTACGTCCAGCCCAGCACCTCGGCGTAGAAGGCCTTCGCCGCCTCGACGTCGGGGGCGCCGTAGTCGATCCAGCACGGGGTGCCGGAGGGCCAGACGGTGTCGCGAGTGGGCATGACTTCCTCCTCGGGGGTCGATCTGGGGAGGGCAACCGTCCCACCGCCCACCGACGGTTCCGGCCGTCCGCGGCGCCACGTCTGCCGGTCGCGGCGGTGGGTAAGGCTGCGGGTACCGACCGCGTTCACCAGGAGGCCCGCCGTGCCCGAGCCCGACCGTCTGCCCGCCGCCGACCTGCCCCCGGGCGCCGTCCGCCGGGCCAGCGACTGGGCCGTCGGCAACGACGGCGGGCGGCTGTTCGCCGTGTCCCGCCGGTGCCGGCACCAGCTCGCCGACCTGTCCGCCGGCCGCATCGACGCCGACGGCTGCCTGGTCTGCCCGTGGCACCAGAGCCGCTACGACGTCGACACGGGGGCGATGGTCGCCGGGCCCCGCGGCTTCCTCGGTTACCACGGCCCGACCCCGGGCTACTCGGGGGTGGTGCGGCTGCTCGGCGCGGTCGTGCCGCTCCGGGTGCGCCGGGCGCTGCGCCGGGGGGACGACGTCGTCGTCGAGTGACCCGCGGCCCCGGTGGCAGCTGCCCGGCGCAGAGCTCAGAAAGCGGGGATGACGGCGCCCTCGTAGGTCTCCTCGATGAAGGTGCGCACCTCGTCGGAGTGCAGCAGTTCCTCCAGCTGCTGGATCCGCTCGTCGTCCTCGGTGCCGGTGCGCACGACCAGGAGGTTGGCGTTCGGGTTGCCCTCCGCCTCCTCCAGCGCGAGCGCGTCCTCGGCCGGGACCAGGTCGGCGTCGATCGCGTAGTTGCCGTTGATCACCGCGGCGTCGACGTCGACCAGCGACCGGGGCAGCTGCGCCGCCTCGATCGGCTGGATCTGCAGGTTCTTCGGGTTCTCGGCGATGTCCAGCGGGGTCGGTGCGGCGTCCCCGGTGTCGGCCAGGGTGATCAGGTCGTTGGCGGCCAGCAGGTCCAGCGCCCGCGCGGCGTTGGTCGGGTCGTTGGGAATGGCCACGGTGGCGCCGTCGGGCAGCTGCGCGAGGTCGGTGAACGAGTCGGAGTAGATGCCCAGCGGCTCGATGTGCACGGGGGCCAGCGCGGTGAAGTCGTACCCGGCGTTGGCCTCCTGCTCCTCCAGGTACGGCACGGTCTGGAAGTAGTTGGCGTCGATCGAGCCGTCGTCCAGGGCGACGTTGGGCTGGACGTAGTCGGTGAACTCGACGACCTCGAGGTCCAGCCCGGTGTCGGGGGCCAGCTCCTCGTCGATGTAGCGCAGGATCTCCGCGTGCGGGAGCGGCGAGGCCCCGACCTGCAAGGGCTCGTCCTCGGCGGAGAGCTCGGCACTACCACCGCCGCAGGCGGCCAGGGCGAGAGCCGAGGCCAGGGCGGTGGCGACCAGGGTGGGCTTGGAGCGCATGGTTCGGGTTCTCCTCGGTGCGGGGGCTCCGGCCGGTCGGCCGGCGGACTGGTCGGGCCGGGTCAGGCGGCGGCGAGATGGCGGGCCCAGCGGTCGCCGGCCCACTGCAGGAGCTGGACGACGACCAGCAGCAGGACGACGGTCGCCAGGGTGATGTCGGTGCGGAACTGCTGGTAGCCGTAGCGGATCGCGAAGTCGCCCAGCCCGCCGCCACCGACGGCGCCGGCCATGGCCGAGTAGCTGATCAGCGCGACGACGGTGACGGTGACGCCGGCGACCAGCGAGGGCAGCGCCTCGGGCAGCAGCACGGTGCGGACGACGTCGCGGCGGCGCGCGCCCATCGCCAGGGTCGCCTCGACCTTGCCGTGCGCGACCTCGCGCAGGCTGGTCTCGACCAGCCGGGCCAGGAACGGGACCGCGCCGATGGTCAGCGGCACGATCGTCGCGGTGGAGCCGATGGTGGTCCCGACGATGCCGCGGGTGACCGGCGCGACCAGGACCAGCAGGATGATGAACGGCAGCGAGCGGCCGAGGTTGACCACCAGGCCCAGCAGCCGGTTGACCATCGGGTGCGGCGCGAGCGCGCCGGGTGCCGTCACGGTGAGCAGCACGCCGAGCGGAACGCCGAGCAGCACGGTGAGACCGGTGGCGACCCCCACCATGTAGAGCGTCTCCCAGGTGGCGTCCACCAGTTGCGGGACGAGCCGGGACCAGTCGTTCACCGCTGCACGTCCGGGGCGTCGGCGAGGCGCTGGACGTCCGGTTCCGGCTCGGGTCGGGGCTCGTCGTCCGCGTCGGGGAACGGGCGCGGATCGCCGGCCGCCGTGCGCCCGACCAGTGCCCCGGCCGCGCGCAGCCGGGCCAGCGCCGGGTCGAGCCGGCCGTCGTCGCCCCGGACCCGGAGCAGCAGCCGGCCGAACCGCCGGCCGGCGACGGTCTCCACCGATCCGCCGATGACCTCGACGGACAGGCCGAGCTCGGCGGCGAGGGTGTGCAGCACCAGCCCCTCGGGCGCCGCGTCGGTGACGGTGACCTCCACCAGCTCGCCACCGGCGGCATCGGTTCCCGCCGCCGGCGCCGGGACGAGCTGGGCGGCCAGCGCGGAACCCGGCCGGGTCAGCACCTCGCTCAGCGGGCCACCGTCGACCACCCGGCCGGCGCTCATCAGGACCGCGCTGTCGCAGACCGCGCGCACCACGGACATCTCGTGGGTGATCAGCAGCACCGTGAGCCCGAGCTCGGCGCGCACCTGGCGCAGCAGGTCCAGGACGCCGCTGGTGCTGCCCGGGTCGAGGGCGGAGGTCGCCTCGTCGCAGAGCAGCACGGTGGGCCGGGCGGCCAGCGCCCGGGCGATCGCGACGCGCTGCTTCTGCCCGCCGGACAGCTGGGCGGGGCGGGACCCGTGCCGGTCGGCCAGGCCCACCAGGTCCAGCAGCTCGGCGACCCGGCGGCGGCGCTCGGCGCGGCCCACGCCGGCCAGTTCCAGCGGATGCTCGACGTTGCCGGCCGCGGTGCGCGAGTCGAGCAGGTTGAAGTGCTGGAAGATCATGCCGACCGACCGCCGGGCCCGCCGGATCCCGCCGGCGTCGAGGTCGGTGAGCACCTGACCGTCGACGGTCACCGTGCCCGACGTGGGCCGCTCGAGCAGGTTGACCAGCCGGGCGAGGGTGCTCTTGCCCGAGCCGCTGGGGCCCACCACTCCGGCGAACTCGCCGCGGGCGACCGACAGGCTCACCCCGTCGACGGCGACGACCTCCCCCGCACCACGGCGGGCGGGGAAGACCTTGCGGACGTCGGACAGCTCGATCACGGGATCCTCTGCGGTGGTGCGGACACGGGCGGCGGCTGTCCCGTACCCACCGGCGGCGCGGTTGCACGGGAGGCGCTGCGCGATCTGGCCGGGGTTGCGGGAGGCGATCGCCCGACGTCAGAGGAGGCTGGCGGTGCGCATCAGGTCGATGACGCGACGACGCGTCAACGAACCCGGCCCGACCATTCCTCGAGGATGCCGCGCCGGCGCGCCACCCGCCACCGCGCGCGCAGCATGTGAGCGATCGCTCAGCCATCATCGGGCGGCCCTCCTGCAGGGTCCCGCCGCGAGCCGGCCCCGTCCTGGGCGGAGCGGCCCCCCTGCAGGGTCCCGCCGCGAGCTTGCGAGTAGCGGGGGGCAGGGGGGTCCTTCCTCAGGCGTCGATCCGCCGCCGGCCCTCGAAGGCCCGCCCCAGGGTGACCTCGTCGGCGTACTCGAGGTCACCGCCGACCGGCAGCCCGCTGGCCAGCCGGGAGACGGCCAGCCCCATCGGGGCGACCAGCCGGGCGAGGTAGGCCGCGGTCGCCTCGCCCTCGAGGTTGGGGTCGGTCGCGATGATCAGCTCGGTGACCGAGCCGTCCATCAGCCGGGTCATCAGCTCCCGGACCCGCAGGTCGTCCGGGCCGATGCCCTCGATCGGGCTGATCGCGCCGCCGAGCACGTGGTAGCGGCCTTTGAACTCGCGGGTGCGCTCGATCGCCACGACGTCCTTCGGCTCCTCGACGACGCAGATCACGTCGAGCGAGCGGCGAGCGTCACGGCAGATCCGGCACTGCTCGCCCTCGGAGACGTTGAAGCAGATGGTGCAGAACCGCACCTCGGCCTGGACCCGCTGCAGGGCCGCGACGAGCCGGCTGACGTCGGCCGACTCGGCCGAGAGCAGGTGGAAGGCGATGCGCTGCGCGCTCTTCGGCCCGACACCGGGCAACCGGCCGAGCTCGTCGATCAGGTCCTGGACAGCGCCCTCGTACACGGTGCTCCTCGCAGAGGTGGGCTCCCCCGGGCGCGGTTCGCGCGCCGGAGGACCCCACGGGGTGGGTCAGGCGCCGGGGAGCCCGAGGCCGCCGAGCCCACCGGTGACCGGACCCATCGTGCTGGCGGCCAGCTCGTTGGCCGCCCGGCCGGCGTCGCGGATGGCGGCGACGACGAGGTCCTGCAGCGTCTCGACGTCGTCGGGGTCGACCGCCTCGGGGGAGATGGTGAGCGCGGTCAGCTCACCGCTGCCGGTCATCGTGGCACTGACCAGGCCGCCGCCGGCCGTGCCGGTGACCTCGGCGGAGGCCAGCTCCGCCTGGGCGGCAGCCAACTGCTCCTGCATCTTCTGCGCCTGCTTCATGAGCTGCTGCATGTCGGGCTGGCCTCCGGGTCGCATCCCCCGAGAGTAGGTGCTGGCCCCCGACGGCGTCGCCGTACCGCTCCCGGGCCGGGGCGCGCCGCCCGTCAGCTGTCGATCGGGCGGGCGCCGAGCTGGGTGCGCAGCAGCTGCAGGGCGGCCTGCTCGGCGTCCAGCGCCGGCTCCGCATCCTGAGCCGTACCGGTGTCGGTGTCGGCGGCGCGTTCGGCGAGCAGCTCGGCGGCCTCGGCGCTCTCCGCCGCCCGGGTGGCCGCCCGCGCCGCCTCGGGGGTGGGTGCCGGCACGCCGGCAGCGGGCTGACCGGGGGTGTCCGCGACGGCCTGCACCCGCCAGCGGACGCCCAGCAGTTCCTGCAGCGCCGTGCGGACGACGTCCTTGTTCAGGTCGTCGTTCATCAGCCGGGCCAGCGCCGGGGACGTCATCGCCAGGCTGAGCACGCCGTTGGTGAGGTCGTGGACCTGGGCGCTGCGCAGCAGCGCCTCGGTGGTGCGCTTGTGCCGCTTGACCACCGCCAGCAGCTCCGGCCAGATCCGCCGGATGTCGGCGGTGGTGAGCTCGCCGTCGTCAGCTGCCTGCGCCGGTGCGGCGGACACCAGTGGGGACGGCTCGCCGCCGCGCGGCGCCGGAGCGGACTCCGCGGCGGCCCGCGGCGCCGGTGCGGACTCCGCGGCGGCGGCCGGGGCGGGAGCCGCCGCCGGCTGCGGCCAGTCCTCGTCGTCCGGCTCGGGGGGCAACGGGATGTCGGGCTCTCCGGTGGCCGCGACCGGCCGGCGAGCGGGAGCACCGGCCGGCGGCGCGGGACGCTCGGGAGCCGGCGGCGCGGGGCGGTCGGCGGCAGGCGCCGGGGCGGCGAGGGCACCCGGTCGGGCCGTGGCCGGCCAACCGTCGTCCCCGTCGGTGGACGAGCCGGTGGACGAGCCGGTGGACGCGGCGGCGGGCGCGACCGGGCGGGGCGGCGCGGCCTCCGGCCGCGCCTGCGACGGGCGGACGTAGGGCTTGCGCGCGGTCGCGGACTCCGCGGCGCGGACCGGCTGGGAGGCCCGCTCCGGCGCCGGCCGGACCGGCTCGGAAGCGGGCTCGGGCTCACCGGCCCGCTCGGGCGCCGCTACCCGCGGCGCCGGCGCCGCCGGGGTGGCGGCAACCTCGGCGACCGGCCGGCCGGCGTGCTCGCCGGCGATCGACATCCGCCGCTCGAGCCGCTCCAGGCGCTGCAGCGTCGCCGCGGCCGACCCGTCGACGCCGGGCAGCAGCATCCGGGCGCACACGAGCTCGAGCAGCAGCCGGGGCGCCGTCGTCCCCCGCATCTCGCTGAGCCCCTCGTGCACGGTGTCGGCCAGCCGGGACAGCGTGGCCGAGCCCAGGGCCTGCGCCTGGCGGGACATCACGTCCATCCGGTCGGGCGGGCAGTCGAGCAGCCCGTTGCCCCCGGCCTCGGGGACGGCGTCGAGCACGATCAGGTCGCGCAGCCGGTCGAGCAGGTCGGTGGCGAAGCGGCGGGGGTCGTGCCCGGCCTCCACCACCCGGTCGACGGCGCGGAACACCCCCGGCGCGTCGGAGGCGGCCAGCGCGTCGACCGTCTCGTCGATCAGCGCGTCGTCGGTGACGCCGAGCAGGCCGACGGCGGTGCGGTAGGTGACGCCCTCGGGGCCGGCGCCGGCGAGCAGCTGGTCGAGGATCGACAGCGAGTCGCGGACCGAGCCGCCGCCGGCCCGCACCACCAGCGGGAACACCGTGGGCTCGACGGTGACGCCCTCCGCCTCGCAGGTGCGCTCGAGCAGGCCGCGCAGGGTGCCCGGCGGCACCAGCCGGAACGGGTAGTGGTGCGTGCGCGAGCGGATGGTGGGCAGCACCTTGTCCGGCTCGGTGGTGGCGAAGACGAAGACCAGGAATTCCGGCGGCTCCTCGACCACCTTCAGCAGGGCGTTGAAGCCCTGCGTGGTGACCATGTGCGCCTCGTCGACGATGTAGACCTTGTACCGGCTGTTCACGGGCGCGAAGAAGGCGCGTTCGCGCAGCTCACGGGCGTCGTCGACGCCGCCGTGGCTGGCCGCGTCGATCTCCATCACGTCCAGCGAGCCGGGCCCGTCGGGTGCCAGCGCGACGCAGGAGGGGCACACCCCGCACGGGTTCGACGTGGGGCCCTGCACGCAGTTCAGCGAGCGGGCGAGGATCCGCGCCGAGGAGGTCTTGCCGCAGCCGCGCGGGCCGCTGAAGAGGTAGGCGTGGTTGATCCGCCCGCCGTCGACGGC
Organism: Modestobacter lapidis; assembly: GCA_019779905.1. Lineage (GTDB taxonomy): Bacteria > Actinomycetota > Actinomycetes > Mycobacteriales > Geodermatophilaceae > Modestobacter > Modestobacter lapidis. Next base: position 251,300 of record JABAKE010000004.1, read on the forward strand.
GTTGACCAGGGGCGTGGTGACGTGCTCCTGGCCGACCACCTCGGCGAAGGTCGCCGGGCGGTACTTCCGGTACAGAGCCAGTGCCACGGTCGCCGAGGCTACTCAACGGACCTGGCCCCCCTCACCACTCGCAGGCTCGCGGCGGGCCGCTGGACGAGGCCGCGGGCGTCACCGGGTGAGATGCAGGAAGAACTCCACCGCCCCCTGGTCGTCCACCCGCACGAAACCCAGGCTGGGCGCGTCGATGCCGTAGTCGCCGAACGTGACCGGGACCGACCCGGAGACGTCCACGCCCGCCGCGGTGCGTACGACGGAGAGGTCGACCTGAACCGGCCGGGTCGTCCCGGCCAGGGTCAGCTCACCGGCCACCGGGACGGCGACCGGGGTGCCGGTCAGCTCCGGCAGGTCGGCCGGCCCGGTGATCGCGAAGGTGGCGGTCGGGTGGGCGGCCACGTCCATCACGGTGTCGCGGAAGTACGCGTCCCGCGGGGACCGGTCGGTGGTGATGCCGGCGACGTCCACGGTGACCTGCCCCTCGGTGAGGTCGCCACCGGAGATCACCACCGAGCCGGTGACCTGGTCGGTGGTGCCGGCCACCGTCACGTCGGCGCCGTTGAGCACCTCGTGCACCCGGTACCCCGCCGAGGAGCCCGGCGCGACGGTCCAGGTGCCGTCGGTGCCGGCGACGAGCGGGGCGTTCGAGGGTTGGGCCCGGACGGTGGGCGCCGGGGGCGCGTCCTCTTCCAGGGCGGCGTAGACGAGCGGCCCTCCGACCACACCGGCGGCGAGCACCGCGGCCGCTCCACCGACGATCCACCAGGTACGACGTCCGGCCATGACCACTCCCGAGGAGAGAATGTGAAGGTTCATGCATCGAAGCGCATGGACCTGTGCGTGCCATGTGGATCCGGGAACGAAAAGGACCCCCCGCACACCCGTCAGAGCCCGCTTATCCTTGCTGCCTTCCGGCCCTGGGGAGGTTCACAGGGTGACGCCGCACGAGGGGTCGGTCCCCACTGTAGACGACCGGCCGGCGCCGGACCCCGATCGGACACCAGGGAGACGACGTGGCGGCCCCGCCCGCGGCTGCTGACCCCGGGCCTCCGTCGGCGTGTGGTCGCCGTCGATGGCGTGGGGGTGGCGCCCAGCACCCTGGCCTGGCCGCCGCCGTGCTCGGCGAGCGGCTGACCCCGACCGCACTGGCCGGGGGCGCGCTGATGCTCGGCGCCGTGACGGCGCTCTACCTGCGGAGGATGGGAGATTCGAACTCCCGAGGGCTTGCACCCAACCCGCTTTCCAAGCGAGCGCCATAGGCCACTAGGCGAATCCTCCAGTGCGGGGCCCACTTTACCGGGCGGGGGCCGGGCGGTCAGCCGCCGCCCTCCGGATCGGCGGGTCGGCGCGTCGCTCGGGTGGTCGTCCGACCCCCGCGCCAGGGATGATCAGACGTCGGAGAGTGCGAGGTGGCCCGGGAACGGGCCGGGAGGGGCAGGCCATGACCGAGTCCGAGCAGGTGCGCCCCGAGGTGGTGGCGGCGATCGTGGCCGCCCTCCGGGACACCGACCCCACCCAGCTGCCCGACGACGCGACGAAGGCGGAGAAGGCCGCGGCGAAGGACGCCTACCTCTCCGGGCTGGTCGCCGGCCGGGCCCAGCACGAACGGCAGACCCGAGCGTGGGAGCTGCTGCTGACCCGCAGCTACGACGACCCGCCGAGCTGGGAGCAGCTGTTCGACGAGCTGCCCGAGAGCTCGCTCGGCGAGCTGAGCGAGCTCTACGACGCCCTGCCCGAGGGGGCCCAGACCGAGTACACGCGTCGGTTCGGGGCCCCCGTCACGGCCTGACCGCCGCCGTTCTCCGGCCCGTGCTCCCCTCTTCCCGGTGACCGGCCCCGGGGCCCTCGTGGCCGACCGGTACCGGCTGCGCTCCCAGCTGGGCGGTGGCGGCATGGGCGCGGTCTGGCTCGCGCGCGACGAGCTGCTGGGCCGGGAGGTCGCGGTCAAGCAGGTGCTGGTGCCCGCCGGCATCGACCCGGCGCTCGCGCAGGCCAATCGCGAGGCGGCCATGCGCGAGGGACGGATCGCCGCCCGGCTCTCGCACCCGCACGCCGTCTCGGTCTACGACATGGTCCTCGACCAGGGCCAGCCATGGCTGGTCATGGAGTACCTGCCCTCGGTCAGCCTGGCGGCGCTGCTGCAGGAGCGGGGGGTGCTGCCGATCGCCCAGGTGGCGCAGATCGGGGCGCAGGTGGCCGATGCGCTGGCCGCGACGCACGCGGCGGGCATCGTCCACCGCGACGTGAAGCCGGGCAACATCCTCATCGGCGAGGGTGCCGGCCGCGAGGGCCTGGTGAAGATCACCGACTTCGGCATCTCCCGGGCGGTCGGGGACGTCTCGCTGACCCAGACCGGGGTGGTGAAGGGGACGCCGGCCTTCCTGGCCCCGGAGGTGGCCCAGGGCTCCTCCCCCGACGAGGCCAGCGACGTCTTCTCCCTCGGGGCGACGCTCTACGCCTGCCTCGAGGGCACCCCGCCGTTCGGGCTGAGCGACAACGCCCTGCAGATGCTGCACAAGGTCGCGGGCGGTGACTTCCAGCCGCCGCAGCAGGCCGGCGCCCTGACCGCGCCGCTGATGCGGATGCTGTCGGCCGACCCGGCCCAGCGGCCGACGATGGTGCCGGTGCGTGACCAGCTGGCGACGCTGGCGGCCGGCCCCGACCGGGACGTCACCGAGGTGCTGACCGCCCGCACCACGCTGCCGAAGACCCTCCCGGGGATGCCGGCCCGGCCCCGGCCGGCGCCGGTGGAGCGGACGCCGATCGCCCCGCCTCCGCCGCCGCCCGGGGCGGCCGCGGAGCCGCCTGCGGCGCCTCCCGCCCAGCCGGCGCCTGCGGAGCCGGCCTCCCGGCCGGCCCCCGCGCCGGTGACCCGGCGTCGCCCGCGGTGGCCCGCCGCGCTGGTCGCGGTCCTGGTGCTGAGCGTGGTCGCCGTCCTGCTGGTGATCTGGCTGAACCGCCCGGATGGACAGGACGGCACCGCCGCCGGGAACGCCCCGACGTCCTCCGCGCCCGCCCCGGACTCGGCCGGGCAGAGCGCCTCACCGGAGCCGGACGCCGAGCCGGAAGGGACCACGCCGAGCGTCGAGGAGAGCACTCCGGAGACCACGACCCCCACCGCGACGACGCCCGACGGCCCGCCCACCGCGGCGGAGATGCAGCAGTTCGTCACCGACTACTACGCGCTGCTGCCCGGACGACCCGACGCGGCGTGGGAACGCACCGGTCCGACGCTGCGCGACATCAGCAGCCCCGGCGACTACCGGGCGTTCTGGAGCAACTTCCGCTCGGTGACGCTGGGCGAGGTCCGGGCCGACCCGAGCACGCTGGTGGTGGACGCCGAGGTCACCTTCGTGGAGAACGACGGCGACACGTTCCCCGAGCAGCACGTCATCCAGCTCGTGGCGGGCCCGGACGGGCAGCTGCTGGTCGACTCGGACGTGCCCGTCTGACCGCACGCCGACCGAGTCGGCCGAGGGCTGGTTACCGTGCGCCGATGCGCACCTCGCGGCTCGGCACCGTCCTGCTGGCCCTGGTCGTCGCGCCCGCCGTCCTCGTCGGGTGCTCGTCGGGAGGCTCGTCGGGAGGCTCGGAGCCGCCGTCCGCGGCGCCCTCGACCGGGGCCCCGTCCGCAGCCACCACGGCCACCCAGGACGCGGCGGCGGCCGAGGCGGCGAGGAAGGAGACGTTCTGCACCGAGGTGCCCGGCCTGCTCACCGGCATCACCGCGGACCTGCAGAGCCTGCAGGCGCCGGAGGACGCCCGGCGGGTGCTCGGCGAGGCGGTGGACCGGATCGCCGCGGTCGAGCCGCCGGCCGGGGCGGAGGCGGAGTGGGAACGCCTGGTCGCCGCCTGGACCGGCATGCGCGACCTGCTGGGCGAGGCGGACCTGCGGAACCCGGAGGCCAACGCCGCGCTGGCACCCCGGCTCCAGGAGCTGCAGACCGAGCTCGTCGACTCCGGCGCCGCGATCGACGCCTACGGCAAGGCCCACTGCTGACCCGCGCTCCCGGCCGGTCGGGCCGGTCGGGCCGGGGAACGACGACGGCGGCGCCCCGTTCCCTCGTGGGAACCGGACGCCGCCGTCGGAACGCGGTGGCGGTGGGATTTGAACCCACGGAGGCTTGCACCTCACACGCTTTCGAGGCGTGCTCCTTCGGCCGCTCGGACACGCCACCGCCGAAAAGACTACAGGCCCCGCTTGGCCCGGAAGAACGCACGTAGCAGCGCGCCGGACTCCTCGGCGCGGATCCCGCCCACCACCTCGGGACGGTGGTTGAGCCGCCGGTCCCGGACGACGTCCCAGAGCGATCCGGCGGCGCCGGCCTTCGGGTCGTCGGCGCCGTAGACCACCCGGGAGACCCGGGCCAGCACGCTGGCGCCGGCGCACATCGTGCACGGCTCCAGGCTGACCACGAGGGTCGCGCCGGTCAGCCGCCAGCCGTCGCCGTGCACCCGGGCGGCCGCCCGCAGCGCCAGCACCTCGGCGTGCGCGGTCGGGTCACCGCGCTTCTCCCGCTCGTTGGCTGCCTCGGCCAGCACGTTTCCGTCCGCCCCGAGGACGACGGCGCCGATCGGCGTGTCCCCCCACTCCTGAGCGGCGGCCGCCAGCTCCAGCGCCCGCAGCATCGCCCGGTCCTCGTTCACCGGGTACCCCTGCGGCATCTAGTGCTCTGCGTACCCACCGCACTCAGAGCACGAAGGCCGGGAGTCGCATCCACATCCCGCCATCTAGTGCTCTGCGTACCGGGGGTACTCAGAGCACTAGATCGTCGGGAGGTACCTCCCCGGGCGGTGGTCACCGCTGCCCGCCGTCCGCGGGGTCGGTCGCCAGGTCGAGCCCCGTGAGCACCGAGAGCTCGGCCAGCGCCGCGCCCGGCTCGATGACCTTGAGGGTGCGGAAGCCCATCGCCCGGGCCGGCTTGAGGTTGATCCCCAGGTCGTCGAGGTAGCCGCAGTCGGTGGCCGCGACGGGGCGTCCGGCGGCCGTCGACAGCCGCTCCAAAGTGCGGGAGTAGATCGCCGGCTCGGGCTTGCGCACGCCCTCCACCGAGGACTCGACCACCGCGTCGAAGAGGCCGAGCAGCTCCCCCAGCGGCCCGGTGCGCGGCATCGGGGCGACGTTGTTCGACAGCAGCGCCAGCGGCACGCCGGCGCTCCGCAGCCGGCGCACGGCTCCGACCATCGCCGGCCGCAGCTCCCCGGCCAACGCCGCCAGCACCCGGCCGGCGTCCACGGTGTACCCGGCCGCGGCCGCCTCGGCCTCGAAGGCGGCGCGGAAGCCGGCGACGTCGAGCTCGCCGCGCTCGTAGCGAGCCCAGGCGTTCGCGTCGGGGTGGCTGCTGCTCAGCCGGCGGACCAGTCCGTCCGGCAGGCCGGCCTCGGCCTCGTAGGCGCCGAACGCGGTCATCGGGCTGCCGGTGAGCACCCCGCCCAGGTCGAACACGACGGCCGTGACGACGGCGTCCCGGGAGGCGGTCACGGTGCGGCCACCGCGATCAGCTGCTCGGCGAAGCCCAGTCGCTCGGCGATGCGCAGCACCATCTCGTCGGCCCAGAGGTCGTCGGCGGCGAGCAGCAGCCCCAGCTCGTCGGCGGGCAGCCCGGCGTCGGCGAGGACGGCGAGGTCGCCGCCGGGCCAGCCGGTCCCGTCGTCGTCGAAGGCGTCGTCGACGGTGGCGGCGAAGGAGGAGCCGTCCTCGGCGCCGATGCCGTACCGCTCGACCACCTCCGCGGCCAGCAGCCACTCCTGGAAGGTGGCGTCGGAGATGAGCGCGCGGACCAGACCACCCGGGCCGTGCCGCAGCACGACGAAGTAGAGCCGGCTGTCCACGACCAGCACGAAGGGCCCCGGCCAGCCACCGGCGCCCGGCTCCCCCAGCGCCCGCTCGAGCACGGGCAGCTCGTCGCCGGCGTCGGCGGCGAGCAGCTCGCAGGACCAGCGCCCGGCAGGGCGGCTCACCCGCACGGCGAAGCTCGGCCGCAGCACGGGCGGATGGGTTCCGGAGGGGCGGGGCGGGGAGGCCATAGCCTTCAGATCATGGCCGACGACCCCGCGACCGACAGCACCGAGACCGCCGGCGACGCGGCGGCCGGCGACGACGCCGTCGACCCCACCCTGTTCGGGGCCCTGGCCGCCGATCCGCTGGCCGCACTGCTGGGCATCGAGCTGGAGTTCGTCGGTGCCGGCTACGCCCGGGCGGCGATGACCGTCGGCCCCCGGCACCTGAACGCCGTGGGCACCGCGCACGGCGGGGCGACCATGGCGCTCATCGACGTGGTGCACGCGGCGGTGAGCAACAGCCACGGCACGCTCGCGGTGGCCCAGGACGTGCACACCGAGTTCCTCGACGCCGCCCGCGCCGGCGACCGGCTCGTCGCCGAGGGCGTCGAGGTGCACCGCACCGGCCGGACGGCGGTCTACCGGATCGACGTCAGCACCGGCGACGGCCGGCGGGTGGCCACCGCGCTGGCCAGGGTGTTCCGGCTGGGCACCTCCTGGGCCGGCCCCGCCGGGGAGCCCCGGCCGTGAGCTTCCCGGTGCCGACGATGCCCGTCCCGCCGGTCTCGGTCGTCGGGCTCGGCCAGCTCGGCGGCTCGCTGGCCGCCGCGCTGGTCGCCGCGGGCCGGCCGGTCTCCGGCTGGGACGTCGACCCCTCCGCCCGGGGTGCGGCCGCGGCCCGCGGGGTGGCGATCAGCCCGGAGCTGACCGGGGTGGTGGTGCTCGCCGTCCCGATGCCGGCGCTGACCAGCGCGCTGGACGGGCTGTTCCTGGACCCCGACGCGACCGTCACCGACATCGGGTCGGTGAAGGGAGCGGTGGTCGCCGCGCTCGGCGCCGCCCACGGTGACCGCTTCGTCGGCGGGCACCCGATGTGCGGCACCGAGCGCTCCGGCCACCAGGCCACCGACCCGACCCTGTTCGCCGGCGCCCGGTGGGCCCTGTGCCTGGAGCCGGGAACCGACCTGCGCCGCTGGCTGCGGGTCGCGGAGGTGGCGCTGGCGGTCGGGGCCGAGGTCGTCCCGGTGACCGCCGCCGAGCACGACGACGCGGTGGCGGCGATCTCCGCCGTTCCGCACCTGCTGGCCGCGGCGCTGGCCGCCGCCGCGGCGGAGGCCGGTCCGCTGGCGCTGGGCCTGGCCGCCGGCAGTTTCCGCGACGGCACCCGGGTGATCGCCAGCGACCCCCGCTTCGTCACCGCGCTGGTCGAGGGCAACGCCGGGCCCGCGGGGGCCGCCCTGGACCGGGTCCTGGCCCAGCTGGACCGGCCGTGGCCGGACCTCGTGACCGCCGGGCACACCGCCCGGACGGCCGCGCCCGGTCGGCGTGCGGTGCGGGTGCCGCTGGACCGGGCCGCGCTGCTGGCGCTGGGCCGGGCCGGGGGCGCGGTGGACCGGCGGCAGGCGGCCTTCGTCGAGGGCTGGGTGCCGGAGGTCTGAGACGGGGGTCAGGAACCGCCGAGGTCGGGAACGGTGAGCGCACCGTCCGGGCCCAGCGGGAAGCCGGGGTTGAACGCGATCTCCCAGACGTGGCCGTCGGGGTCGGCGAAGCAGCCGGCGTACCCGCCGTAGAACGTCCGGGCGGCGGGGCGGCTGACCGTCGCGCCGGCGGCGGCCGCCTCGGCGAGCACCGCGTCGACCTCCGCGGGCGAGCGGACGTTGTGCGCCAGCGCCGTGCCGCCGAACGCGGCGCCGGTGTCCTCCACGCACGCGTCCGCGGCGAGCGCGGCGCGCCCCCACAGGACCACGGCCAGGCCGCCGGCCTGGAAGAACACCGTCTGCTCGACCTCCTGGCCGCGCCAGCCCAGCGCCTCGTAGAAGGCGCGCGCCCGGGCCACGTCGAACACCCCGAGGGTGACCAGGCTCACCCGCTGCTCCACCCGGCCACGCTACCGCCCGGGACGGACCACGCGCGGCCGGTTTCCCGGCGCCGCTCCGGGGCAGGCTCAGGGACGACGACCGAGCACCGAGGAGAGGACACCCCATGGCCGACGACGACGACAAGGACATCCGCAGCCGCATCGAGGCGCTGGTCGAGGAGGAGCACCGGCTGCGCGACAGCGCGGAGCACACCGACGAGCAGCGGGCCCGGCTGACCCAGATCGAGCACGACCGCGACCAGTTGTGGGATCTCCTGCGCCAGCGCGACGCCAAGCGGCAGTACGGGGAGAACCCGGACGAGGCCAGCCCCCGCCCCGAGCCGCAGGTGGAGAACTACCTCCAGTAACAGGAGGACCCCCTGCCCCCCACCGCTCGCAAGCTCGCGGCGGGACCCTGCAGGGGGCCGGAGGACAACACTTCGGCGTCGAAGTGTGCGAAGTTGATCTACGGGTAGGGGCTGTCCGCGACGCGGGGCCGACCCGCACGAGGAGGAGGACGTCGATGGTGCACACCGCAGTGCGCAGCGCGCGGGAGGTCCGCCGCGCCGTGGTGACCGGCGGTGCCGGGTTCCTCGGTTCGCACCTGTGCGAGCAACTCCTCGCCCGGGACGTCGAGGTGGTGTGCCTGGACAACTTCCTCACCGGCTCCCCGGAGAACGTGCTGCACCTGATGGAGCACCCCGGTTTCCGGCTGGTGCGCTGCGACGTCACCGACTACGTGCACGTCCCCGGCCCGGTCGACCTGGTGCTGCACTTCGCCTCGCCGGCCAGCCCGCTGGACTACCTCAGGATGCCGATCGAGACGCTCAAGGTGGGCAGCCTGGGCACCCTGCACACCCTCGGCCTGGCCAAGGACAAGGGCGCCCGCTACGTGCTGGCCTCCACCTCCGAGGTGTACGGCGACCCGCTGGTGCACCCGCAGCCCGAGGACTACTGGGGCAACGTCAACCCGGTGGGCCCCCGCGGGGTCTACGACGAGGCGAAGCGGTTCAGCGAGGCGCTGACCACCGCCTACCGCACCTCGCAGGGCATCGACACCGGCATCGTGCGCATCTTCAACACCTACGGCCCGCGGATGCGCGCCGACGACGGCCGCGCGATCCCCGCCTTCATCGGCCAGGCGCTGTCCGGGCGCCCGCTCACGGTGGCCGGCGACGGCTCCCAGACCCGGTCGATCTGCTACGTCGACGACACGGTGCGCGGCATCCTCGAGCTCGCCGGCTCCCCGCACGCCGGCCCGGTGAACATCGGCAACCCCGACGAGCTGTCCATGCTGCGGCTGGCCCGGTGGATCGTCGAGCTCACCGGCTCGTCGTCACCGGTCGAGTTCATCGACCTGCCGGTCGACGACCCGAAGGTGCGCCGCCCGGACACCACCCGGGCCGAGGAGCTGCTCGCCTGGCGGCCCTCGGTGCCCTCCGCCGAGGGGCTGCGCCGCACGGTCGACTGGTTCGCCGCCACCCGGGAGCTGGCGGCCGCGCACGCCGGCTGACGAAGGACCCCACTGTCCCCCGCCACTCGCCCGCTCGCGGCGGGCCCCTGCAGGGGGCCACTAGAGCAGGCGGTCGAGGGCCGCGGTGACCTCCGCGACGGTCACCCGGGCCAGGGCGGGGTCGAGCTCGGCGCCCCACGGGTCGCCGGCGCCGTCGCCGTGCCAGCGGACGACGTGCAACGGCCCCCGCTTCCCCGCCCTGGCCGGCGGGCCCCACAGCGCCGGCGACACCGGCCCGAACAGCACGACCGAGGGACGGCGGTAGGCGGTCGCCAGGTGCGCGACCCCGGTGTCACCGCAGACCACCACCCGGGCGGCGGCGACCACGGCGGCCAGTTCCAGCGACGTCGTCCGCCCGGCGAGCACCGCGGCGTCCGGCAGCCCGGCCGCGGCGGCCACCGCCCGCGCCAGCTCCACCTCGGCGGGCCCCCCGGTGATCCGCACGTCGTGCCCGCGCCCGGCGAGGTGCCGGGCGACGGCGGCGAACCGGTCGGGCGGCCAGCGCCGGCCGGGGAACGCGGCGCCCGGGTGCACGACCGAGGCCCCGGTCACCGGCGCCGGCACGGCCGGCACGGCGAGGTCCAGCGCGTCGGGATCGCAGGCCGCGCCGAGCCCCTCGTCGACCAGCCGGCACCAGCGGCGCACCTCGTGCTCGTCGGGGTACCAGGTCGGGCCCGGGTAGCCGGGGCTGTCGAAGGTCAGCAGCCGCCCGGGGTGCAGCCCGGCGACGACGGCGTGCGACAGCGGCCCCTTGCCGTGCAGGTCGACGGCGAGCTCGGGCGGTGGGCCGGACCAGTCGAGCGGCTCGAGCTCGCGGGCGGGCAGCACCTCGTCGACGGCGTCGAGGAGCCCGGCGAGCGGGGCCAGCGCCGCCGTCGTCGCCAGCACCAGCCGGTGGCCGGGGACGGCGGCCCGGATGCCGCGGATCGCCGGCACGCCGGTGAGCAGGTCACCGAGCCCCAGCGGCCGCAGCACCACCGCCTGGGGGGCTCTCGATACCGAGAGCCCCGACGCGTGGCCCTGCTGCAGGGGCCCGCGCCGAGCCTGCGAGGCGTGGGGGGCAGCGGGGTCCTTTCTCACACCCGGGAGCGCTCGACCAGGGCGGTGGTCGAGTGCCCGTCCAGGTAGGGCAGGACGACGGCCTGCCCGCCCCAGCTGCGCAGCACGGCGGCCTCGGGGAGGTCCGCGCCGGCGTAGTCGCCGCCCTTGGCCCACACGTCGGGGCGCAGCCGGTCGAGCACCTGGGCCGGGGTGTCCTCGTCGAAGACGACGACGGCGTCGACGAACTCCAGCGCCTCCAGTACCCGGGCCCGGTCGGGGGCGCTGACCAGCGGCCGGGACGGGCCCTTCAGCCGGCGCACCGAGGCGTCGGAGTTGATGCAGACCACCAGGCAGTCGCCCAGCCCGCGGGCGGCCCGCAGGGTGGCGACGTGCCCGGCGTGCAGCAGATCGAAGCAGCCGCCGGTGGCGACGACGGTGCCGCCGGCCGCCCGGACGCGCGCCAGCAGCGCGTCCACGCCCGGGGCGGGCGCCGCCCCGGCAGCAGGAGCCGCGTCCCAGGACGTCGCCCCGCCGCGGCCGACGAACGCCGAGGCCGCGGCCACGGCGGCGGCCACGGCCTCGCCGGTCACCGCGCCGTCGGCGAGCGCCAGCGCGGCCGCCGCGGCGAAGGAGTCGCCGGCGCCGCACGGGTCGCCGCCGGTCACCGGCGCCGCCGGCACCACCATCGGCGCACCTTCGCCGTAGGAGAGCAGCGCGCCGCGGGCACCGAGGGTGACCGCGACCGCGCCGACGCCCCACTGCCGGATGAGCGCCTCGGCCCGCGCGCCGACCGCGGCCAGCCCGGCGCCGGCCACGTCGGCGGCCACCCGGGCGGCTTCCGCGCCGTTGGGGGTGACCAGCCGGGAGCTCGGCACCGGGTCGGCGCCGCGGGGGTGCGGGTCCCAGACGACCGGCCCGCGGGCGGTGGTCAGCGCGGCGCGCACGTCGGGGGCCGACGTCGTTCCGCGGCCGTAGTCGGCGACCAGGACGGCGGCGGCCGTACGGATCGCCTCGGCCGCCTCGGCCGGCAGCGGCCCGAGGACGGCGACCGGGTCGCCGCTGTCGATCCGCGCCACCGAGTGGTCACCGACCCGGACCCGCTGCTTGACCGCGGTGCCACCGGTGGCCGGGATCCCGATCAGCGTCACCCGGCCGGCGAGCAGGGCGCGCAGCCGGGCGGCGCCGTCGTCCTCGGCCATCGGGGCGACCAGCACGACCTCGCGGGGAGTGGCGGCCGCCGCGATCACCGCGGCCAGCGCCGCGCCGCCGGGGCGCTCGCGCGTCTCGACGTCCTCGATCACCGGGACCGGTGCGTCCGGGGTCAGCCGGGAGGCGGTACCGACCAGGTCGACGTCGAGCAGCGCGTCGCCGACGACCACCACGTGCCCGCTCACGGGAGCACCTCCAGGTGGGTGTCCGGGGACACCCGGGCCGGCTCGGCCAGCACAGCGGCGTCGAAGGCGGCGCAGACCAGGTGCAGCGCGACCAGGTGGCACTCCTGCACGGTGGCGGTCCACTCCGAGTCGATGCAGAACGCCTCGTCGGCGGCCGCGGCCAGCGGGTTGGGTGCCGGGCCGGTCATCGCCAGCACGGTCATCCCGGCCGCCCGGGCGCGCCGGGCGGCGGCGACGATGTTCGGGCTGCGACCGCTGGTGGACATCAGCACGACGACGTCCCCGGCCCGGCCGTGCGCCTCCACCTGGCGGGCGAACAGCTCGTCGGCCGGGTAGTCGTTGGCGATCGCGGTGAGGCTGGAGGTCTCGGCGTTGAGGCAGATCGCGGAGAACGGTGGCCGGTCGGCGCGGTAGCGGCCGACCAGCTCGGCGGTGAGGTGCTGGGCCTGGGCCGCGCTGCCGCCGTTGCCGGCGGCCAGCAGCCGGGCCCGGCCGGGCCCGCACAGCGCCCCCGCGATCAGCCGGCCCCAGCCGTCCAGGACGTCGACCTGGGCGGTGACGCCGGCCAGCGCGGCGGTCAGCGAGGCGACGTGGTCGGAACCGGTGAGGTGCGTACAGGTGTCGGGCGAGACGACCTCGGCCGTTCGCAGCGGAGCCGCACCGATCGGTGCCATCGCCATTCCTCCAGGATCCAGGGTTGCGGTCATCGGGCCACCTCCACCGGGCGCCGGCTGGCCAGCACCTGCCGGTAGACGGCTTCGGTGTCGGCCACCACGCGGGCCCACCGGTAGCGGGCGCGGACCCGGGCGACCCCGGCCGTGCCGTAGGCCGCGCGGCGTTCGTCGTCGGCCAGCAGCGCGGCCAGCGCGGCACCGAGCCGCGCCGGGTCGCGGGCGGGCACCAGGTCACCGGTGACCCCGTCGGCGACGGTGTCGACCAGCCCGCCGACGGCGCTGGCCACGACCGGGCGGCCGCAGGCCATCGCCTCCAGCGGGGTGATGCCGAACGGCTCGTACCAGGGGACGGCGAGCACCACGTCGGCCGACCGCACCCAGGCCGGGACGTCGGCCCGGGCCACCGCGCCGGTGAACACCAGCCGGTCGCCCACGCCCAGCGATGCGGCGACGGCGCGCAGCCGGCGCACCTCCGGGTCGGCGTCCAGGGAATCGCCGGGCGGCCCGCCGACGACGACCAGCTCGGCGTCGGGCACCGCGGCCAGCGCGCGGACGGCGTCCTCCTGGCCCTTGCGCTCGACCAGCCGGCCGAGCACCAGCAGCCGCGGGCGGCCCGAGCGCGGCGCGACCGGGCCGCGCGGGCTGAACACGGCGGTGTCCACCCCGCAGGGCACGATCGACGCCCGGTCGGTGGACAGGCCCAGCCGGCGCAGCTCGAAGACCTCGTCGGAGCAGGTGGCGATCACCTGGTCGACCGTCGCGCACAGCCCGCGTTCCAGCTCCACCCGCTGCGGCGGGGAGGGGTCGGCCGCGCCCTGGTGCCGCTTCTTCACCGAGCCCAGCGCGTGGAAGGTCTGCAGCACCGGCACCGGGGTGAGCAGGCTGCCGGCCGCCTCGACCGCGGCCAGGCCGCTCATCCAGAAGTGCGCGTGCACGACGTCGGGGCGCTGCACCGACCAGCGGGCGCGCAGCGCGGCGGCGAAGGCCGGCATGTGGCCGAGCAGGTCGTCCTTGGGCAGCGCGACCGGCGGGCCGGCGGCCACGTGCGCGACGTCGTAGCCGTCGGGGGTGCTCACCCGGTCGGGCAGCGCGGCGTCGTCGCGGCGGGTGTGCACGGTGACCGCGTGACCGTTGCGGGCCAGGCCCGCGGCCAGCGCCGCGACGTGCACGTTCTGCCCGCCGGCGTCGACGCCGCCGATGGCGGCCAGCGGGCTGGCGTGCTCGCTGACCAGGTCGATGGTGAGCGGGTGACCGCCCATCCGGCTGCCGCTCACCGGGTCACCTCGGCCAGCAGCCGGTTCCAGTCGCCGAGGAAGCGGTCCAGGCCGTAGCGCTCGAGCGCGGCGGCGCGGGCGGCCTTGCCGGCCAGCCGGGCGGCGTCCTCGTCGTGCACGAACTCGCGGACGGCGGCCCACAGCCGCTCCGGGCGGGTGGACAGCACCCCGGCCTCGGCGGGCACCGCCTCCACGGCCTCGGTGCTGGCCAGCCCGACGACCGGCATGCCCAGGTGCATCGCCTCCAGCAGCGACAGGCCGAGGGAGGTCCAGCGCACCGGGTGCACGTAGACCCGGCGGCGGGCCAGCTCGGCGTGCATCGCCGCCTGGGGCGGGTCGTCGTGCAGCGCGACCCGGTCGGGGTCGAGCCCGTAGCGCTCGTGCAGCCCGGCCAGGCCCATGCCGAAGACGTCGACCGGCGCCGCCGCCGCCAGGCCGGGCAGCAGGTCGCCGCCGGTGGTGCGGCCGCGACGGACCGGTTCGTTCACCACCACCGCGGCGCGGGCCAGCTCGCCGGTGTAGCGCTCGCCGGGGTCGACGATGCCGTGCTCGATCACCGTGGTCGGTGCCCGGCCGTTGTCGTAGAAGAGCTGGTTGAAGTGCGTGACGTGGGCGATCGGGATGTCGTTCCGGTCGGCCAACGGGTGCCGGGTGTCGGGGACGTCGCCGACGGGGGCGTTGTGCTCGAGGAACACCGCGGGCAGGTCGCGGCCCGGCTCGCGGCCCAGCCACTCGCGGACCAGTTCCAGGTCGCGGGCGCGCTGCAGCACCACGACGTCGACGTCCTCGGTGCGCAGCTGCTCCGGGGGAACCTCGCGGGCCGAGGCCGGCCAGGTCCAGGTGCGGGCGCGGCCGAGGCCGTCGGGACCGCGCCCGGGGACGACGGGGAGGAGGTACTCGTGCGGGCCCGCCACGAACGCCGTCGTCCAGGAGCCGTGCACGTGCCAGAGCAGGACCTTCATGCGCTCACCAACTTCTCTACCGCCGAGACGACGTCGGCTGGGCTCACCGAGGTCAGACAGGGATGGCCGGGCACCGGGCACTCGCGGGCCCGCGTGTCCCGGCACGGGGCGTCCTGGTCGCCGAGCAGCACGGTGGGCACGCCGTAGGGCGCCCACCGGGCGGCCGGCACGACCGGGGAGAACAGCGAGACGACGGGGGTGCCGACGGCGGCCGCCAGGTGCGCCGGGCCGGTGTTGCCGACGACGACCGCCGCGGCGCCGTCGAGCAGCGCGGCCATCTCGGCCAGCGAGGTGTCCCCGCCCAGGTCGACGCCGCGGGATCCGGCGACCGCCGCGGTGAGCCCGCGCTCCCCCGGCCCGCCGGTGACCAGCACCCGCCAGCCGGCGTCGGCCAGCGCCTCGACGGCCTCGGCGCAGCGCTGCGCGGGCCAGGCCCGGGCGGGCACCGAGGCGCCGGGGTGCAGCACGACGTAGCCGGGTTGCCGGCCGACCGGGGGCAGCGGGCGGCGGACGGCGAGGCGGCCGTCGTCGCCGGCGGGCAGCTCGAACCCGGCGGCGCGGGCCAGCGACAGCGCCCGCTCCGGCTCGGGCAGGTCGTCGTCGACCCGGTGCCGGACGTCGAGCAGCGAGCCGGGGTAGTCGACGCTGATCGCCGAGATGCGCCGCACGCCGGCGGTGCGCAGCACCAGCGCCAGCGGTAGCGGCGACTGGTGGAACGAGGTGCTGATCACCGCCTCGCCGACGCCCAGCGCCCGCACCCGGCCGGCCAGCGCGGCGATGTCCGCGGCGTCGACCGGGGTCGGGGTCGCGTCGATCCACGGGCAGTGCCAGGTCAGCACGTCGTCCACCCCGGGCAGCAGGCGGGCGGCGTCGGCACCGCGCGGGCCGGCCAGCACGACGACGCGGTCGGCGCCGGCGGCGACCGCCCTGACCAGCGGCCCCTGCAGCAGCACGTCGCCGGCGTTGTCCAGCCGGGCGACGAGCACCGTCCCGCTCACCACTCACCGGCCAGCACGTCGTCGACCGCCTCGGTCAGGGTGGGCGCCCGGTGCACCGCGGCGGTGACCTCCTCGGGCCGGGTGACCGGCGTCGGCACCAGGATCCCGACCGCGCCGGCCGCCTCGGCCGCCGCCACGTCGGCGGCGATGTCGCCGATGACCACGCAGCGGGCCGGGTCGACGCCGAGCTCGGCGCAGGCGGCCTCGACCATGCCGGGGGCGGGCTTGCGGCAGGCACAGCCGTCCTCGGGGGCGTGCGGGCAGACCTGCACGGTGTCGAACGGGCCGAGCAGCTCGGCGAGCCGGGCGTTGACCGCCGCCACCTGCGGCATCGTCAGCATGCCGCGGCCGACCCCGGACTGGTTGCTGACCAGCCCGATCCGCACGCCGCGGGCGCGCAGCGCGTCCAGCGCCGCCCGGGCGCCGTCGACCGGCCGGACCAGCGCCGGGTCGCCGTTGTAGGGCACGTCGTGCACCAGGGTGCCGTCGCGGTCGAAGAGGACCAGGTCGGGCAGGCCCCGCCAGGGCGGCACGCCCCGGTGCTGCGCGACGCCGCGGAGGACGTGCCAGGTGGCCAGCGGCGGGATCGCGACCGACGTGAGGGCCATAGTCGCGACTTCGGCCCGGGTGCGGGGGCCGGGTGCGATGCGTGCCCAGGCGAACTCGGCGGTGCCGGCCGCCCAGCCGAGCGCGGCCAGTGCCGCGGCGCGCGGCCGCCGGGCGGCGGCGAGGCCGACGGCGGCCAGCGCGGCGCCGGTGACGGCCAGGTGCCGGGGGCGCCGGCCGAGCGCGGCGTCGGCGCGCGCCCGCCAGGTCGGGCCGTGCAGCCGGCGCATCAGGACGTCGTCGGCGTTGCCGGCCTGCACCCGGACGCTGACCCAGCGGTCGACCGGGCGCACCGGATGGGTGATCCACCGCTCGCCGCGGGTGAGCCGGGCGCCGGTGTCCAGCACCCGCAGCGCCAGGTCGGAATCCTCCCGGAAGGCCCGCGGGAAGCGCTCGTCGAACCCGCCGACGGCGGCCAGCGCGGCGCGCCGGTAGGCCAGGTCGGCGGTGATCCAGCTGCTGGTGGCCAGCCCGGCGGTGCCGCGCTCCCAGTCGGTGGGCCGGCGGTCGGCCGGCAGCGGCACCCGGACCCGGCCCTGGCTGCCGGCGGCGTCCGCGGGCAGCGCGGCCAGGTCGCCGGCCAGCCGGGCGTACCAGTCGGGGTCGGGGACGACGTCGTCGTCGAGGAAGGCGATCCACTCGGTGCGGGCGGTGCGCCAGCCCAGGTTGCGTGCCCGGGCGGGGCCGCCACCGCCGGTGCGCACCACCCGGACCGGGGGCAGGCCGGGGCGCTCGACCGCCAGCGGGTCGCCGGCAGGGCGGTCGTCGACCAGCACCAGCTCCGCCGGCCGGGGCCCCTCGGCGGTGGCCAGGGCGTCGAGCAGCACGTCGAGGGACGGCCGCCCGATGGTCGGCACGACGACCGTGCAGGCGCCCAGGGATCCGCTCATGCCCGGGCTCTAACCCGGATGATCACCAGCCAAACACTACGGGCTTTAAGTGTTCGGGACGGCGGCAGCCGGGTGACCGGGCTCAGCGGGTGCGGCGCGCCGCCGCGGACACCCGGGCCAGCGCGTCGGTGACCGCCGCGGCGTCGTCGCCGAGCAGGGTCAGCAGGTGGGCGAGCAGGTCGTCGTGGGTGGCGCGGGCCCCCTGCACGCGGTCCCGGCCGACGGGGGTGAGCCGGGCGTGCAGCAGCCGGCGGTCGGCGTCGCCGCGCTCGCGGGTGACCAGGCCCTCCTCCACCAGCCGGGTCACCGTGCTGGTGATCCCGGGGCGGGACAACCCGACCGCCTCGGCCAGGTCGCTCATCGACGCCTGCTCCTGCGGGGAGTCGGCGATCCGGCGCAGCACCTCGAACCCGGTCAGGGAGATCCCGTGCTGGCGGTGCAGGGCGGAGTCGACCCGCCGGGTGATCCGGTCGTGGACCTGGACGATGCGCAGCCAGGTCTCCGGGGCGCCGGGGCCGGCGGCGGCCAGCCCGCGGACGTCGCGGGGCACGCCACGGGCCGGCGCCGCGTCGTCGGGGACGGCGTGCCGGGGATCGTTCCGGGAGGTCTGGTCCATCGTCCTCTCTGCTGTTCCTGGGTGCGGGTGGCTCAGCGTCGCCGGGTGGGGGCGGCCGAATGGGCGGAGACGGTCCGCGGCCGGCGGGCCGCGGCCATCCCCAGCCCGACGCTGGCCACCAGCAGGGCGGCCCCGGCGGCGAACGCCGGCACCGGTGCCGACGACGCCGCCAGCGTCTGCTGGCGAGCGGCGACCTGGAGGTCGAGCCCGGAGGTGGCCGAGGAGCTCCGGCCGACCAGGTGCACGGTGACCGAGCCGAGCTCGGCCCCGCGCGGAACCTGCACGATCGCCTCGACGGTCCCGTCGGGTGCCGCGACGACGGTGGCCAGCGGCTCGGCGACGCCGTCCAGCGAGACGTCGACCGCCTCGCCGGGGGTGAAGCCGCTCCCGCGGACGGTGACCACCCCGCCGGGCGCCACCGGTGCGGCGACCACCTGCTCCGGCAGGGAAGCCGGTGCCGGGTCACCGACCGGAACCGCGTGCGGTCCGGGAACGAGCTGGCCGGGGACGGGCGACGGTCCGCCGGCACCCATCGGCGGCAGCGGCGCCGGCGCCTTCGCCCCGCCGGCGGGCGGCGACCCGGGGGAGGCCGGGGCCACCGCGTCCGGCAGCGGCCCGACGGGCCCCGGCCGCGGGACGAGCGCGTCGCAGTCGGCCTTGCTCGGCCGGGTGTAGGTGCCGAAGTCCAGCGGCAGCTGCGCCTCGCCCGCGGCGTCGGTCACCGTGACGGCGACGTGGACGGTGCTCCCCCAGCCGACGTCGGCGCTCCCCAGCTCCACCCGGTCACCGGGCTCCAGGTCGGCGACGTCCTGCACGACCGTCCCGTCGAAGACGAGGGCGACCCGGTGCGGCTGGTTGCCGTTGGCCACCTGGACACGCACGACCCCGGGGCCGCAGCTGGGCCCGTGGGTGACCTCGGCGACCGGCCGGCGCGGGTCCTCGATGGCGGCGGCCGGCCCGGCGAGCGCCACCCCGGCCAGCAGCAGCGCTCCCACGGCCGCAGACGTCCGCGGCGCCCGGCGACGGCCGGCCGGGCGGGCGGCCTGGTGGGTCGTCGGCACACGCCTCCCGTCCTGGTGCGTCGCTGGTGGATGTCGGTGAGTGGCGTTCCACGGGTGGCCGACTGACTGCCCAGGAACGCCTCCCATCATGTGTCGCATCGCCTCAGAGTTCTCGCTCCGTCACTCCAGCCCCACGCGTGTCACGGCGTGTCGGGTCCGGCGGCGTGTCGCGGCCGGCGGAGCAGGCCGGCGATCCCGTCGTCGCTCCACGACGACTCCGCCACGCCGGAGTTCGGCATCCCGAGGAGGCAGTCGACAGCAACGTATTACGTTGTAATACTGGCACCGTGGCAGGCCTGACCTACAAGGGCGTGCCCCTGGAGGAGTTGAGGATCGATGCCGTGGAGTGGTCCGCAGAAGCAGCTCAGCACATCCGGACTCGATCGTCTCGACAACCGGGCGACCTCGACCTCGAGCCCGAGTGGGTCACCGAGGCGGCGCTGTCCCAGGACCGCATGGTCCGCCTAGCGATGACGGGCTCCGAGGAAACGGCCTCCCTGAAGGTCGTAGGGACGAGCGCAGCCGTCCCTGGCGGACCACGATTGCTCAAGGTCTGGTTGTGGTCTGACGATCCTCGTGATGCGACTTGGCAGGTCGGGTCTGCAGCCTTGGCCAACAGCAGTGACCAGCGACGACACGGAGAACGGAATCGGAATGAGCCGACGGGACGCTGAGATGGTCGCCGCCCTTGCGGCACTCGAAGCTGACGACGATGACGGACCGGCGATCCCGGTTCCGCCTGCCCGCAACCCTGCGCAGGTCTACTCGGTCCGCATTCCCCTCGACCGCATCGATCAACTCCGGGCCGTGGCAGCTGAACGGGGCACCACGCCGTCGGCGCTCATGAGGGCGTGGGTAGTCGAAAGGCTCGAGGCTGGGGCACGACCGCGGTCGAATGTGCTGGACATCCGCGGGGTGCAGGCGCCCAGCCCCGACCTCTCGCAGGCGAGGCGGTTGACCAACCGTGCGGTCTGAGGATCCGGTCAGCAAGCGCCTGGACCGCGCATGGTTCAGCGGTGGTGATACCGATCGCGTGTTCAACCTGCTCGCCGTCGTCAGCTCGGGTCTCCCGGTGGCCGTCGGCCTCTTGGTGGACGGCCGGGTCATCCGCGGGGTGCTGAGCGATCCGGACGCGTTGACGGATGCTGCTACAACGGCTCTTCAGAGGCCACTGGACACCTTCGCCGTCGAGTGGGAAGACGACGTCAGGACGACGTTCGGCGAGACATTCAAACGTCACGCCGAACAACGAAAGACCCAGGCGGCGGAAGACCGTGAGGTCGTCAACCGATACTTCGAAGCCCCGACGCCCCCGTCCGTCGACGCCATCGCCGATACCGACCTCGCACCCTTCTACCGCGAGCTGACCGAACCGAGCACCGTTGTGATGCGTCAGGTTCAACTCGTCCTCGACGAGTCCACTGCAGACATCGACGTCCTGTCCGTGCGTCGTTCAGCCATCTCGGCCTGGTGGTTCCTGGACAGCGAAGACGGCGCGAGAGTCAATTACGGCCCACCAGCGAACTGAAGACGCAGCGACGCGTCAGTGAGGCCGGCCGCACGAGCCGTTCCGACCGCGAGGAGTGGCTCACTACGGTGGCCGGCGTGACCTCAGCGGCAGGAACCGGACGGCGGCGGCAGGACACGGTGTACCGGGCCGGGGTCTACGGCCACCGGCCCCGGGTGCCGACCGTCTACCGCGCGCTGGCCCGGGAGGCCCGCCGCCGGCTCGACGCCCGCGCCTACGGCTACGTCGCCGGGGGCGCCGGCGACGAGGCCACCCAGCGGGCCGACCGGGCGGCGTTCGACGCCTGGTCGGTGGTGCCGCGGGTGCTGCGGGACGTGAGCCGGCGGGACACCTCGGTCGAGCTGTTCGGACGGCGGTTGCCGGCGCCGGTGCTGCTCGGCCCGGTCGGTGCCCTGGAGCTGGTGCACCCGCAGGGCGACCTCGCCGTCGCCCGGGCCGCCGCGGCGGTGGGCGTGCCGATGGTCTTCTCCAACCAGGCGTCGGTGCCGATGGAGACGACCGCCGCGGCGATGGGCGACAGCCCCCGGTGGATGCAGCTGTACTGGTCGACGTCCGACGAGCTGGTGGAGAGCCTGCTGGGCCGGGCCGAGGCCAGCGGCTGCGAGGCCGTCGTCGTCACCCTGGACACCACGATGCTGGGCTGGCGCCCGCGCGACCTCGAGCTGGGCCACCTGCCCTTCGCTCTCGGCAAGGGCATCGCGCAGTACACCTCCGACCCGGTCTTCCGCCGGCTGGTGGCGGAGCGGGCGGCCGCGGGCGGCACCCCGCCGACCGGTGCCGCGGGCGCGGTGGACCGGCAGCGGCCCACGGTGGCCGCTGTCCGGGCGCTGGTCGGGATGGCCCGGGCCTGGTCGACCGCCACCGGCATGCCGCTGTCCGAGGCGCTGCGCTCACCGCTTCCCCGCGCGGCGGTGGAGACCTTCCTCGGCATCTACTCCCGGCCGTCGATCACCTGGGCGGACCTGGCCTGGCTGCGCGCCCGTACCTCGCTGCCGATCGTGCTCAAGGGCGTGCTGCACCCCGACGACGCGCGCCGGGCGGTCGACGAGGGCGTGGCCGGCCTGGTGGTGAGCACCCACGGCGGCCGGCAGGTGGACCGGTCGATCGCCGCCCTGGACGCGCTGCCCGACGTCGTCTCCGCCGTCGACGACCGGATCCCGGTGCTGTTCGACAGCGGCGTGCGCAGCGGCGCCGACGTGCTCGTCGCCCTCGCCCTGGGCGCCCGGGCGGTGCTGCTGGGCCGGCCGTTCGCCTGGGGGCTGGGCGTGGCGGGCGAGGAGGGGGTGCGGCAGGTGGTCGAGGACGTGGTCGGCGAGTTCGACCTGACCCTGGGGCTGACCGGGCACACCGCGGTCGACCAGCTCTCCCGCGAGGTCCTCCGGCGCCGCTGACGGCCTCCCGCGCCGCCGGCGGCTCGCCCGCCCGCCCTTGACTGACACGTGTGTGCTGGGTCACAGTGGGAACGGGCGGGGGAAGCCGGCTACCAATGGCCCTCCAGTGCTGGAGGGACCGACCAACGCGGCCAGACCGTCAGGACCGGCCCCCCGCCCCCACATCCTCTCCAGCCGGGCTCACGCGTCGGCGGAGGTGTCCTCCTCCGGCGCCGCGGACTCGTCGGCCGGCTCGGCCGTGCCACCCTCGGGCGACGCCGGTCGATCCGCCTCCTCCCCGCCCCCTTCCGGCGCGGGTTCGGTCTCCGGGGCGGCCGCGTCCGGCGCCACCTCGTCCTGCGTGGCCTCGTCCTGCGCGGCCTCGTCCGGCGCGGCCTCGTCCGGCGACGCCTCGTCCTGCGCGGCCTCGTCCGGGGCGCGCGCTCCCGGCGCCGACGAGCGCGCCGCTGCGACCGCGGATTCCGCCGCTGCCGCGCGTTCCCCGGCCGCCGCCGGGGCGGCCTCGGCCTCGTCCGGCGCGGGCTCCCCCGGCGCGGGCTCGGGCTCGGGCGCCGGGGCCGGCTCGGGAGCCGGCTCCGGCTCCGGCTCCGGCTCGGGGGCGGGCTCGGGTTCCGGGGCCGGCGCCGGTTGCGGCTCGGGTTCCGGGGCGGGCGCCGGCGCGGGAGCGGGCGGCTCGGGCTCGGGCTCGGGCGGCCGCGGCCGCGGCCGCGGCGGCACGTACTCGGAGCCGTTGCTGACCAGGATCGTCACCTGCTGGCCGACGTCCATCGGCCGTCCGGCGGGCGGGTCGGTGGCGAGCACCCGGCCGCGCGGCAGGTCGTCGTCCACCAGCACCGTCCGGGGTTCGAGGCCCGCACCGCTGATCAGCGACCGGCAGCTCCCGACGGTGGCGCCGATGCATCCGCGGGGCAGGGTGGTCCGGGTGCCCCGCACGTAGGCCGGGTCGGCCGGGGGGAAGGCGACGGGCTGGACGCCGGACAGGATCGGGGCCATGGCGTCGTGCCAGATGGTCGCCGCCTTGCCGCCGCCGAAGCCGCCGACGTCGCGGTTCTCCACCGGGTCGTAAACCATCACGCTGGCCGCGTACTGCGGCGTGTAGCCGACGAAGGTCACCGAGTAGTTGTCCTGCGTGGTGCCGGTCTTGCCGGCGATCTGGTGGCCGGGTACGTACGCCCGCCGGCCGGTCTGCCCCGGGTACCCCGGCTCGACGTCCTTGCGCAGCGCCTGGGTCAGGGTGTTGGCGATGCCCGGCTCGAGCGCCGGTTCGCACTGGGGGCCGGGCACCAGGGGCTGGCCGTCGTCCCGGGTCAGCGGCTGGCCGGCCCGGTCGAGGATCGCCTCGACCAGCCGGGGCTCGCAGTGGGTGCCCTCGGCGGCCAGCGTCCCGTAGGCGCTGGCCAGGGCCAGCGGGCTGGTCGGCTCGGCGCCGAAGGTGAACGAGCCGCGGTTCTCCGCGATCACCTGGTCGGCGATCGGGTCGAGGCTGGACAGCCCCATCCGCTGCGCCGTCCGGACCGGGCCCTCGACGCTGCCCAGCGCGTCCTCCAGGGCGAGGAAGTAGGTGTTGGAGGAGCGGTAGAGCGCCTCTTCCATGTCGAGGCGGCGGGGGTAGCGGCCGGCGTTCTCGACCTCGTAGGGCTCGTCGCCGTCCCGGTAGACCCGGGAGGAGTACGGGTCCGAGGTGCTCTGCGTGTAGCTGAGGCCGTAGCCCTGCTCCATGGCCGCCGCGGCGGTGAAGACCTTGTACGTCGAGCCCGCGCCCTGCCCGGCGACGGCGGGCAGGTCGACCGTGGTCTGCGCGGGATCGTTCTCGTCGAGCCCGTAGACCCGGTTCACCGACATGCCGAGCACCCGGCCCGTGTCGGGCTGCAGCGCCACGAAGATGCCGGCCCGCGGGTCGCCCATGGCCAGCGTGCCCCGCACCGCGGCGTCCCCCGCGGACTGCACCGCCGGGTCCAGGGTGGTCTGGATGGTGAGCCCGCCGGCCTGCAGACGCCGCAGCGGTAGTCCGTACTGCTCCGCCAGGACCCGCAGCAGGTGGCCGCAGAAGAACCCGCCGATGTGCGCCTCGGTGCAGCCGTTGGGTGGGCTCCCGCCGGGGACGAGGCCGAGCGGCTCGGCGCGGGCGGCCGCCGCTGCGGCGGGGTCGAGGAACCCGACGTCCAGCATCCGGCTCAGCACCAGGTTGCGGCGGTCGATCGCGCGCTCGGGCGCCGTCACCGGGTCGTAGATGGTGGGGCTGCGGACGATGCCGGCCAGCAGCGCCGCCTGCGCCGGGGTGAGCTTGTCGGCGGTGGTGGAGAAGTAGGTGCGGGCCGCGGCGGCGATCCCGTAGGCGCCGTTGCCGTAGTACACCGTGTTGAGGTAGCGGGTGAGGATCTCGTCCTTGCTGTACGCCTGCTCGACGGCCAGCGCGATCTGCGCCTCGGTGAGCTTGCGCCCGACGGTGTCGGCGGTGGCCGCCTGCCGGCCCTCGGCGTCCTGGGCGCGCTGCAGCCGCAGCTGCTTGACCAGCTGCTGGGTGATCGTCGACCCGCCCTCGGTCACCTCCCCGGCGGCGAGGTTGCGGATCAGCGCGCGGGCCATCCCCCGGGCGTCGACGCCGGCGTGGTCGTAGAACCGCGCGTCCTCGATGGCCACCAGCGCCTGCTCCATCACCGGCGCGATCTGGTCCGGGGTGAGCGGGTGCCGGTTGCGGCGGTAGATCTCGGTGATCAGCGAGCCGTCCGCGGCCAGCACCCGGGTGTTCCCGGGCAGCCGGGTGTCGACCGCCGCCGTCTCCAGCGGCTGCACCAGCGCGGCGCCGCGCCCGAGGGCCACCGCCGCGCCCCCCAGCCAGGGAGCGAAGACCCCGGCCACCAGCGCACCGGCGAGGACGACCGCGAGAAGCAGCCGCAGCAGCAAGCCGGCCCGGCGCCGCCGGGACGGAGCCGCCCGGTTCGCGGTCGGCAGCTTCCACGACCGCGAACCGACGGGACCCCGCGGGTGCTCGGACTTCGGGCGCACAGCGACGGGGGTCCTCCTCGGTCGGCTTCCAGGTTCGCCGGCCCCGATCAGGCCGACGTCGGCCTTCCTGTCTGCCACGTGCCGCCCCGGTCATGCACGGATCGGGTGGATCTACACGAGATCGTCATGTGCCGCGGCCCGGCCGGGCGGCGTCACGGCGCGGTGAAGTCGGCGCGCTCGAGCAGCCAGGCGCCGGCGAGCCCGGCGACGAGGCCCCAGAGCGGCGATCCGATGTTGAGGAACGTCACGTCGGCGACGGTCACCACGAAGGTGATCAGCGCGCCGAGGGTGAAGCGGCTGCTGAACGCGATGACGAACGAGCTCTGCAGCACCCGCAGCATGGCCAGCCCACCCAGGGCGGCGATGAATGCGGTCGGGGTGCCGAGCATCAGGCCGGTGAACAGCGGCGCGAAGAGGCCGAAGATCATGGCGAGCAGCCCGCACACGATGCCCGCGGTGTAGTGGCGCGACCGCTCGCCCGACGCCGACAGCAACGCGTTCGTCGGCCCGGTGAGGCAGCTGGACACCGTGCCCACGGCGGCCGTGAGCAGCGACCAGCCGCCGCAGGCGATCGTGACCGCGTTCACCGGCGCCGCGTGTCCCGCGGCCCGCAGGACCGCCACTCCCTGGCCGTTCTGCACCACGAGCACGGTGACCGCCAGGGGAACGACCAGCTCCAGCAGGGCCTGCAACGACCACGCCGGTGCCGTGAGCACCGGGGCCGCGAACACGGGCCCCGCGCCGATGGGATCGAACCGCCCCGACAGGGCCACCGCGATCGCCCCCACTACCAGTGCGCCGACGACCGGCGGCAGCGCCCGGCCGAGCGCCGGCACGGCGCTCAGCAGCAGGAACGCGATCACCATCGGGGCGGCGACGGCCACGTCGTCGCGCAGCGAGTGCACCAGGTCGAGCCCGAACCGCAGGAAGACCCCGGCCACCATCGCCATGACGATGGGCATCGGGATCAGCGCCATGGCGCGGCGGACCCAGCCGGTCAGCCCGAGCGCCGCAATCAGCAGGCCGGTGGCGAAGAACGCGCCCACCACCTGCGGCCACGTCAGGTGACCGAGCGCCGGGCCGACCAGGACGGTGCCGGGGATCGTCCAGAAGAACGCCAGCGGCTGCCGGTAGAGCCAGCACGCCAGCACGGTGAGGACGCCGTTGAGGAAGAAGGCACCGAAGATCCACGACGCCAGCTGCTCCTGGGTCAACCCCCCGTCCGCGCCCACCGCCAGGATGACGGCGACCGGGCCGGTGGCGGCGAAGATCAAGCCGATGAACCCGTTGGCCGCGTAGAGGGTGCCCAGGTCCCGCACCAGCTGACGAGGCCCGACGAGGGGCCGAACCGGCCGCTCGATCAGCTGCGTGGGCACGGCGATCCCGGCCGCGTCCTGCTCCTGGGCCATGCCCACCCCGTTCCGCAGTGAGAACATCGCGGCCCCGCTCTCCGAGGAGGGCGGGGCCGCGGCGCTGTCTCAACCAGACGTGCGCCCGAAGGGATTCGAACCCCTAACCTTCTGATCCGTAGTCAGATGCTCTATCCGTTGAGCTACGGGCGCCTGGTGCTGCGTGTTCAGTTGTCGCGCGGAGGCTCCGGGATTTGAACCCGGGATGGGGATTAACCCAAACCGCATTAGCAGTGCGGCGCCATAGACCGGACTAGGCGAAGCCTCCCGAGGACCGGGTTACCCCGGAACCACCGAGGATGAAGGCTACCAGCGCCCCGGGGCGGCTCCCAACGGGGGGGCGGCGGGAGGAAGCCGTCCGTCGTCCCGACCGGGCGTCAGGCCGGGACGACGTCGCGCCGCGGCGCAACCGCGACCACCGGCCGGCGACCGGGCACGAGGGTCACCAGGACGGCCAGACCGGCGGCGACCGTGGCCAGCACCAGGGTGCCGGACACGCCCACGCGGGTCTCGACGAGCGCCCCGCCGATCGCCGCACCGACGGCGGAGGCGCCGAACGTCACCGTCGAGAGCCAGGTGAAGGCCTCGGTGGTGGCCGACGCCGGGGCGATCGAGCCGACCAGCGCGTTCTGCACGGTCAGGGTGGGGGCGATCGCCGTCCCGCCCAGGAAGAGCAAGACGCCGAGCACCCAGGGGCTCTGCACGGCCGCCAGCGGGGCGAGCCCGATCGTCACGCCGAGCAGGCACCAGCGGTACTGCCGGGGCAGCGTGGCGCTGATCATCCGGGCGCCGAACCACAGGCCGCCGGCCGTCGAGCCCAGCGACCAGACCGCGAGCAGGACGCCGGACATCCCGGGCGAGCCGGCGGCGTCCGCGAACGCCGGAACGGCGACCTCGAGTGCGCCGAAGCCGAGCATCAGCGCCGTGCCGCTGACCAGCACCCGGGGCATGCCACGCGCGGTGACGGTGGCGAGCAACGGGCGGGCGGGTGCGACGACGGGCACCCAGGCGCGCATCGGTGCGCTGGTGGTGATGCCGAGCGCACCGAGCATGCCCAGGACCGCGCCGGCGACGATGGCGGTGGCCGGGCCGGCGAGCAGCGCCAGGACGGCGACCGCGGTGGGGCCGGCGACGAAGACCAGCTCGGTGGCGGTGGCATCCAGGGCGTAGGCGGTGGGCCGCACCCGCGGATCGACCCGGGACCACAGCGCCCGGACGGTGCCGGACACCAGTGGCGTGCTGACCCCGGCGGTCGCCGCGACGCACAGGAGTGCCCACGTGGGCGCCCCGGCGAGGACGACGGCGAGCAGCGCGCCCAGCAGCACCGGGTAGGCGGCGGCCTGGGTGAGCAGGATGGGGCGCGGGCCGCGCCGGTCGGCCAGGCGGCCGAGGACGGGGGCGGTCAGCGCCGTGGCGATGCCGGTGGTGGCGGAGACGGCGCCGGCGATCGCGTAGGAACCGGTCTGCTGCTGCACCATGAGCAGCAGCGCGAGCGGGACCATGGCCGACGGCATCCGCCCGGCGAAGCCGGCGACGAGGAGCACCGGGGCGGACGGCAACCGCCACACGGGGAGGTACGAACGCATGGCGAACTCACTTCAGGACGAGCGAAGAGGAATCGTAGGGGGTCAACGGCGGTTGACCGCCTACACCTCGGGGAGACTACGGAGACAGGGGTAGGGAGTCAAATGAACTACGACACCTACGGGTCGACTGCGGTGGAACTGGCCATCGACCTGGCCAACGTCGACCGCGACGCTCCCGGCTGGGTGCCTGCGTTCCTGGACGCCCACGCCGAGTGGTTCACCGCGGGGACGGCGGTCACGTTGTCGGCGGACGACGGAACGCAGATCGAGCAGATCTCCGAGCTCGTCCGGGCCGTGGCGCTGGCCGACCGGGAGGACGAGGTGAAGGCCCAGCTCAACGCCCTCCTCGGCCTGGCCTCGCCGCGGCCCTACGCCACCGATCACGATGGCGACCTGCACCTGCACTACGCCCGCCCCGATGCCGGCGCTCTCGAGCAGCTGACGACGACGGTGGCGATGGGGTTGTCCCAGGTGGTGATCCAGCACGGCTGGCAGCGGCTGGGGGTCTGCTCGGCCGAGGGCTGCGGCAACGTCTACGTCGACACCTCGCGCAACGCCAGCCGCCGGTACTGCTCCAACACGTGCGCCAGCCGGTCGACGGTCGCCGCCTACCGGGCCCGCCAGCGCACCTGACCCCGCTCGCCGTGCTGCTCGAGCGCGCCGGCGCCGAGCCGGAGGGGCGCTTTCGAGGAAGCTTGTGCTCTGAGTACAGGGGGGACTCAGAGCACAAGCGTCCACAGGTGGTACTTCCGAGGGACGCCCGGGCCTGCTGAGCTGCGTACTCTCCGTCTTCCGGAACCGAGCGGGGACGACGGAGGATGACGCATGCGGCTGGCGCGGGGAGCTGCGGGGGCGCTGATCGCGCTGGCGGTGCTGACGGGGTGCTCGAGCAAGGCGCCGGCCAACGACACGCTGCCGAGCGCCGCGCCGACCTCCGCCGACGCGAGCGAGACGCTCCCACCCCTCGGCCCACCGGACTTCCCCATGCCCGCCGAGGCAAGAGCGCAGACGCCCGCCGGAGCCGAAGCCTTTCTGCGGTACTACATCGGGTTGTACAACGCAGCCCAAGAATCCATGGACACCCGGTACTTGAAGCAGTTCGGAAGGGCCTGCGACACCTGCATAGGATTGTCGAATCAACTCGAAGAGGACGCCAAGGCGGGTTACCGCTACCAGGGGGGAGATGTCATCGTAAACGGCATATCCCCGCCGTTAACGAGAAGGTCTGAGGCGGAAATTGCATTCAGTATCACTCAAGCCGCGTTGACGCTAACCACGGCAAGCGGCGAACCGGTCGAAGATCTAAGCTTCCCCGAGAAGAAGAACCCAGCTTGTGGCGCCATTTTATCCTGGTCTCCGACCACCTCATCATGGGCGATGACCCAATGGGACGTCGGCTAACGCGCGCACTCGCTGCGGTCACCGTTGTGATGGCAGCGTTGGTTGGGACGGTGTCGGTAGCTGGAGACGCTGCTGCTCAGCCGTGTCGAGGCCCGAACTGCTTCAGCACTGGCCTCGAGAGTGGACAAGCGTTCGTAGCGGCGAGCAGCGTTATCGGACCGATCGACAGCGGCATATACGTCGCCTCGAACATCCAAACCCCGATCGCAATCTACAGTTGGCGTCTTCGCACGCCTTGCCAAGTGGACGACGAAGCCCTTGGCGCTTGTACGCCCGGAGTGGTCGCGTGTCCCTCAATAGGTGGTCGGATCATCAACCGCTACGTCGTGCAGAGACAAAGACTCGTTCAGCCAGATGGCACAGCAGTCGACGGCATCACGCCTGAACCCGGATTGCCGCCCGGGAGCGGCTATGGCGCTTGGGCGACAGTCGCAACTGCCTGCGTCGACGTCACGGACCTCAACCCTCCGCCGTCCCCGGACGAGGTGTTCCGCTTCTTCCAGACCCTCCCGCTCCCCCAGTTGACCACCCGGCAGCAGCCGCCGGGCAACGGCCTGGTCGGCCTCCCGGTCATCTTCTTCACCGACAGCCCGACCACCCAGACCTTCACCGTCGACATCCGCGGCTTCGAGGTCGACATCCAGGCCCGGGCCGTCGAGTTCGCCTGGCACACCGGTGACGGCACCACCCTCACCACCCCCGACCCCGGCGCGCCCCATCCGAACGAGACGATCACGCACGACTACCGGGCCGGCACGTACACCGCCTCCCTCACCACCACCTGGGGCGGCACGTACTCGGTCGACGGGGGCGCGTCCGCCGACGTCCCGGGCACCACGACCACCGACGGCCCGCCCGCCACGTTCGCCGTCCTCCAGGCCCGCACCGTGTTGACCAACCCTTACGACTGACCGCCCCGAAACCGCGATTCCCTCGTCAGCTCTTCGCTCCGGACGCCGCACTCCCGCCCCTCCGGACGCATCCGGCACCGCCCGCACCACTGGTCGCCATCGAGTCCAACGCGACCAACGAAACGGCCGATGCTTCGTCAGCATCTGCCCGGGTAAGAGGGCCAGCGGACCAAGCGGTCCACGTTAGAAACAGGGAGTGATCGTCGTGGTGCTCGCCGTTACCTGGCTCGTCGTCGCGATGGGGGCTGCTCTCCTCCTGGGCGGCGCCATCCGGATCGCCGAGCGACGCGCACCGCTCACCGACCACCTCGCCGGCTTGCCGGCCGACCTCACCGTCGACGACGTGCTCGGCCGCCACCGCACCGTCCCCTCCCGCTGACCGCCACCCCGGAGACAGCCGGCAACGACCCCGCTTGACCAGGCGGGAAGCGCGGTACCTCACTACGGTCCGAA
Source organism: Modestobacter lapidis (assembly GCA_019779905.1). GTDB lineage: Bacteria > Actinomycetota > Actinomycetes > Mycobacteriales > Geodermatophilaceae > Modestobacter > Modestobacter lapidis. The sequence continues at coordinate 281,926 of JABAKE010000004.1, forward strand.
GGCAGAGGTTGCCCCGGCACACGCCCGGGCAGTGCACGTGCTGCTGACGCACCCGATGGAAGAGGTCTCCCATGTTGGTCCGCCGGATCGCCCGGCCGTTGCTCGCGTCGTCGTTCATCTACGGAGGCATCCAAACCCTCCGGAACCCGCAGAGCCGCGTGCCCGGCGCCACCCCCATCGTCGAACAGCTCACCGAGGTCGCCGACAAGCAGCTGCCCGTCCAGGTACCCAGGGACGTCGAGCAGTGGGTCAAGATCAACGCGGGCCTGCAGGTCGGCGCCGGCGCCCTGCTGGCCCTCGGCAGGTTCCCGCGCTTCTCCGCCCTGGCCCTGGCCACCTCCCTCGTTCCCACGACGCTGGCCGGCCACCGCTTCTGGGAGCACGAGGACCCGAAGGAGCGCTTCGGCCAGTCCGCCAACTTCGCGAAGAACACCAGCATGCTGGGCGGCCTGCTCATCGCCGCCGTCGACACCGAGGGCCGGCCGTCGGTCGGCTGGTTGACCCGCAAGACCGCCGGCCGGGCCGCCGCCGCGGCCGAGGCCAGCTACGAGCGCGCCTCCAAGAAGGCCGCGAAGGCCCAGAAGAGGGCCGCCAAGCAGGTCAAGAGGGTCACGCACTGACCCCAGCACGATGAGCACCGCACCGCTGCCGCCCGCCGGCGCGCTCCGGAGGATCGCCTTCCTCCTGGAGCGCGCCCGCGAGCCGTCGTACCGGGTGCAGGCCTTCCGGACGGCGGCCACCGTCGTCGCCGCCCTGGACGACGCCGAACTCGACCGGCGGGTGCGCACTCGAACGCTCAAGGACCTCAAGGGCATCGGCACCAAGACCGCCGCCGTCGTCCTCGAGGCGCACCGCGGCGAGGTCCCGGCCTACCTGCAGGCGCTCGAGGAGCAGTACGCGGAGCTGGCCCCGCTCGCCGACGACGCCGCCGCGCTGCGTGCCGCGCTCAAGGGCGACCTGCACGCCCACTCCGACTGGTCCGACGGCGGCAGCCCCATCCGGGACATGGCCGAGGCCGCGATCGGCATCGGCCACGAGTACCTGGCCCTCACCGACCACTCCCCCCGGCTCACCGTCGCCAACGGCCTCACCGCCGCCCGGCTGGAACGCCAGCTCGACGAGGTCGCCGCGCTGAACCAGGAGCTCGCCCCGTTCCGGATCCTCACCGGCATCGAGTGCGACATCAACGTCGACGGCTCGCTCGACCAGGCCGACGAGCTCCTCGGCCGGCTGGACGTCGTCGTGGCCAGCGTGCACTCCGAGCTCCGCGCGCCCCGCCCGCAGATGACCGAGCGGATGCTCGCCGCCGTCGCCAACCCGCACACCGACGTCCTGGGGCACTGCACCGGCCGGCTGGTCATCGGCCGGCAGCAACGCAACGGCACCCAGCGGCCCCGGCCGGAGAGCGACTTCGACGCCGAGGCCGTCTTCACCGCCTGCGTCGAGCACGGAACGGCGGTGGAGATCAACTCCCGCCCCGAGCGGCTCGACCCGCCGCGCCGGCTGCTCACCCTGGCCGAGGAGCTGGGCTGCGAGTTCGCCATCGACACCGACGCCCACGCCCCCGGCCAGCTCGACTGGCAGGACGCCGGCTGCGTCCGCGCCGTGGAGTGCGGAGTGCCGGCCGACCGGGTGATCAACACCAGGACGGCGGACGTCCTGCTGCGCTGATCGACCACGGTCGGCCGGCACCTACCTCACTGCGCGTCCGAGCCCGGGCTGCCCTTCCGGGCAAGGGCACGGGCAGTGGCCCCGTCGCCGCGCGGAACGATCGGCGACGGGTCGGGATCGCTGACCTCCGCGTCCTCCCGACCGGGCCGGGCACCCGCGAGCGCCTGCGCCTGCTCCGGGGTGACGTCGTCGACGACGAAGTTCGCCCGCACCGCCGGCCGCTCGTCGAGGACGACGGTGGAGCCGCTGATCGCCACCTGCGCGGCCCGGTCGGGGTCGACCACGAAGTTGCCGTACGGCGACCGTGACCCCTCGGCCACGAACGACCGCTGCGGGCGCGCACCGTCCCCGGCCGGCACCGGCTGCTCGCGAAGGACAGCGACCGGCGTGACCCGGACCCAGGGCAGCAGCCGGGCCCCGCGGCCGGCGGCGACGTCCTCGACCCAGCCGACGAGCAGCACGGCCACGAAGATCAGCGCCCAGGTCGCGGCGAACTGCAGCGCCATCCCCTGCCCGTCGTCGGTGTGGTACCGGGCCAGCGGGGTGCGCGCCAGCACGTACGGCGCGAGGAAGATCGCGAAGTTGCCCCACAGGTAGATCGTCATCGCCCGGCTGTTGAACAGCGAGACGATCGCGTCCAGGGTGGGCAGCCGGCCGAGCCAGTCCATCCGCGTGTAGAGGCGCAGCAGGATCAGCACGGTGCCGGTGAAGTACAGCATCGCGGCCATCGGGTTGTCGTCGACGTTCCACGAGCCGTACCGCTCCTGCTGGGACAGCGCGAACCACAGCCCGCCGGCCATCAGGGCCAGCCCGGCCAGGATCGTGCTGCCCAGCGGGAGGTCGCGGATCTTGCCGTCGTGGTGGGCGAAGCCCAGCATCCAGCAGATCCCGTAGATGCACAGCGAGGCGATGATGTCCCAGTACGGGTCGGGGAAGTCGACCAGCCCGAGGGTCATCAGCGGCAGCACCAGCGCCGGCACCGCCATCGTGCGCAGCGGCCACCGGCGGAACAGCCACAGCAGCGCCGGGCTGATCAGCAGGAACCACAGGTACGTGCGGATGTACCACAGCGGCAGCACCCAGTCCGACCCCAGATCGGACGCCGGCGGGTCGGCCAGCGGGAAGATCCACAGCCAGGCGTTGCGCCAAGTGAGGTCCGCGGTGCCGTACTCGTCGCCCGCCGTCCAGCCGGCCGCGAGCATGAACACCAGGACCGTGGCGCCGAACACCCAGAACGGCGGGAGCAGCCGGCGCAGCCGCTTGCGCCAGAAGTCCCGCGAGCTGACGGCGCGGTCCAGCGACGACGTCACCAGCGCGCCACCGAGGGCGAACATGATGCCGATCGACGGGAAGATCGCGGGCAGCCACACCCAGCCGAAGGTGTGGAAGGTGACGACCCGGATGAGGGCGAGCGCCCGCAGCAGGTCGATGTAGCGGTCCCTGGTCCTCATGCGGCGCTCCCTCGTGTGGCCGCGGCCACTGATGTCCACAGCTCGGGGTCCTCGCCGCCGAGGGCCCAGATGGCCACTCCGCGGAGCTCGGCGTCGATCGCCAGCTGCTGCTTGGCAGCCAGCGAGCGGGCGTCCTCGTACCAGACGGTGTGCTGCACGCCGTCCTGTTCGTAGCTGAAGGTCCAGCTGGCCGACCGGGGAACCCACTCGGGCGTGGCGCCGACCCTGCGGGCCAGCTCCACGGCGTCGGTCGCCTGCAGGGTCGTGCCCTGCTGCCCCACCCAGTCGTAGCCGTAGGTGGCCAGGCCGAGCATCAGCTTCTCCGCCGGCACCCGCTGCGTCGCGTACGTGATGACGCCGCGCACCCACTCCAGCGGCGCGACCGGCCCGGCCTCGCTGGTCGACCAGGAGTGGTCGTAGGTCATGACCCGCACCTCGTCGGCGATCTGCCCGAGCACCTGGTAGCTGTAGGCCAGCCCCCACTCGTCCTGGTCGTTCACGCGGGCCGGCACGGCCACGGTCAGCCGCATGCCCTCGGCGTGCAGGTCGTCGGCCAGCTGGTCCAGGAAGTCGGTGAACACCGGGCCGGCCGTGGGCGGCAGGGCCTCGTAGTCGATGTCCAGCCCGTCCCACTCGTGCTGCACGGCGGTCCGGACGAGCTCCCTGCGGTGCGCGTCGGCCTTCCCCGGGTCGGCGAGCACCTCGGCCACCAGGCCGCCCTGCCAGCCACCGTCCAGGTAGTTCTGCACGGTCGGGATCACCCGCACGTCCGGGCGCTCCAGCAGCGCCTGCACCTCCGGAGCCGGCTGCTGCACCGCCACCCCGCCGTCCGCGGTGAAGGACGCCAGCGTCGGGCTCACCTCGGTGACCCCGGCGTCCAGCGCCGGGGGCAGCGAGCCTCCGGCCCGGGGGTCGGCCGTGGGCAGCCAGGCCGCCGCGACCAGGGTGTGCGGGCCGGGGAGGACGACCGGTCGCAGGACGACGATGCCCGCCGCCACGCCGAGGACGGCGACGACCGCCGCCGCCCACAGCGCCACTGATCTCCGGCTCATGCGCGCACCGCCACGGGCTGGACGGCGTCCGGCTCGGCCGGGAGCGGCCGGACCTCGTTCGGCTGCGTGGCGACCTCGTCCATGTGGGCGGTGCGGGCCAGCTTGTTCCAGCCCAGCCGCACGCCGCGCAGCGCGGTGCCCAGCGAGGCGTAGAGCAGGTAGGCCCGCAGCGGCTCGTAGATGAGCCGGTAGAGCGGCACCATCAGCAGGTGCGTCGGGCGCTCCTTCATCAGGTACAGCGCCACCGCGGCCATCACCCCGTAGATCGCGGAGAACAGGCCGAAGTACAGCAGCACGTGGGCCAGGCCCTGCGTGGCCAGCATCTGCGCGACGACGATGAAGATGAACGGGGTGAACACCAGCGGCACCAGCACGGTGATCAGCGCCATCGGCATGATCAGCATGCCCAGCCAGCCGTACCGGGGCCGCAGGATCATGTTCCGGTGCCGCCAGACCGCCTGGAGGGTGCCGAACATCCACCGGACCCGCTGCTTGAGCAGCGCGTCCACCGTCTCCGGCGCCTCGGTGTAGGCCACCGCGTCGTCGGCCTGCTCCACCCGCCAGCCGTACTGGTGCAGCATCAGGGTCAGGTCGCAGTCCTCGGCGAGCGTGGCGTCGCTGTACCCGCCGGCCTGCAGGACGGCGCTCTTCCGCCAGGCCGCGCAGGCCCCGGGGATGACCATCACCGCGTTGAGCAGCGCGGACGCCGAGCGCTCCACCCCGATCTGGGTGATGTACTCCAGCGCCTGCCACCGGGTGATGACGTTGCGCGAGTAGTTGCCGACCTTGATCACCCCGGCGACGGCGCCGACCCGCGGGGAGCGGAAGCCGGCCATCAGGTGGCCGACGGTCTCCTGGGTGAACAGGGTGTCGGCGTCCAGGGTGACGACGAAGGGCTGGGTCACGGCCCCGAAGCCACGGTTCAGCGCGGCCCACTTGCCGGCGTTCGCCTGGGTGATCAGCCGGACGCGGCTGTCCCGGGCCGCCAGGTCGCGCACCATCGCGGCGGTTCCGTCGGTGCTGCCGTCGTCGACCACGATGACCTCGCGCACCGGGTACTTCGACGCGAGCACGTACTCGACGGTGCGGGTGATCACCAGTTCCTCGTTGAAGGCGGCGATCAGCACCGACACACCCGGCCGGGCGGTGGACGGCGCGGCCGCCGTCCGGCGGCGCACCACCCAGGCGCGGACCAGGGCGAGCACGGTGTTGAACAGGCCGAGCCCCAGCATGGTGACCAGGGCGAGGACGAACAGGCCCTGCAGCAGACCGCCGGGCAGGACGAACAGCACCTGGGCCACGTGCAGCGCGGTGCGGTCCCAGATGGTCACGTCGGCGGTGCCGGTGCCCGCCTCGATGTCCGGGTTCACCTGGGCCATCGTGTGGAAGGTGTAGCCGGCCTCGCGGGCCTCGCCGATCAGCTTCTCGACGTAGTCGAGGGTGATCTGCCGGTCGGCGCCGCCACCGTCGTGCAGCAGCATGGTGATGTTCTCCCCGCTGCTGAGGTCGGGCAGCGGGATCTCCCCCTCCTTCTCGCCGCTGGCGTAGGCCCAGTCCAGGGTGTCGAAGTCGTGCGAGGCCACCACGTAGCCGAGCTGCTGGGCGCGGAGGATGCCCGGGATGTCGCCCTGGATCGACTCGACGTCGTCACCCTCGTAGGGCAGCCGGAAGTAGGAGGCGTACTCGCCCGTCTGCGCGCGCATGATCCGGTCGGCGAGCGCCAGCTCGGCTTCCTGGCGGAACCCCGTCGCGGTGTTGATGTCGACGTGCGTGGTGGTGTGGTTCCCCAGCGCGAAGCCCTCGCGCAGGAGCCGCTTCATGATCTCGGGGTTCTTGGCCATCTGCTCGCCGGTCACGAAGAACGTGGCCGGCACCTGGTACTCGCTGAGCAGGTCGAGCAGCTTCGGGGTCCAGTACGGGTCGGGCCCGTCGTCGAAGGTCATCGAGATGGTCCTGGTCGCGGCGGCGCTGTAGCCGTAGCGCTGGACGACGTACTCGGCGCCGTCGGTCGCGTCGACGTCCTGCGGCGACAGCTCGGCGAGGATCTCGCCGTCGAACGGGTCCTGGCCGTAGACGACGCCGGCGGCCGGGACCAGCCGGAGGACGCGGGTCAGCGGGCCGTCGCCGATGACGGGGGCGGTGCCCACCTCGTCCGCGGTCGGCCCGTCGAGCGCCGGCCGGCCCTCGAGGGCGGGGGACGTGGTGATCCGGGGGATGGCGATCGCGACGAAGGCGATGGCGAAGGCCAGCAGCGTGAGCAGGAGCGCGCGGATGACCTTCCAGCGCCGCCCGGAGGGGTTGAGGAAGACCGGGCGGTCGGGGTGGACGCGGCGGCGCACGGTGGCACCGCGGTCACGGACGGAGCGGAACATCGAGGGGGGCCCTCCTCGGGCGTGCACAGGGCGGCACGGTGGAAAGACGGGTCAAGGTCTTGGGGGATCGAGGAACGGGCCCGACGAGGGGCCGGCCGCGATCAGGCCGACGGGCAGCAACGCAGCGGCCGCAGCGGGCCGGGCCGGCGTGCACCGGGGCGTGCCTGCACGAAGGCAGGCGGGAAGAGAGCCCGCAGGCTCAGCCGGGGCTGGACCCCGGAACGGCGGCGCGGAGGACGACCGGAGCGACCGTGTGCAGGACGACGGCGCCCGCGGGGTTCGCGTCGCTGGACGCCGCGGCGAGGGGGTGCACCGCCCACGGGAGACCCTGCGCGCCACCGCCGCCACCCGTGCCGGGGCCGGCCTGGGACGACGTGGGGCAGGCGCCACCGGACACCGGCGCGGCGGGTGCCGACGCGGGCATCGGGGTGGGGCCGAGCGGGGCCGGCACGGGGGCCGGCGCCTGGACCGGCGCGGAGGCGATGGCCTGGGCAGCGGCCGCGGTGCGCGACGGCGTCGCGGTCTGGACCTGGGCGCTGCGCGGTCGGGCGTGCGTGGCCGGGGTCGACCCGACCGCGACACGGGCGACCGAGGAGGCGGTGGTGATGTCCGCGCGCCCCGCGCACAGCGCCGACGGCGCGACCGCGTCGGCCGGCCGGGCCGGGGCCTGGGCCGTCTCGTCGGCGGTGGTGGTTCCGCTGCGGAGGCCTGTCGCGCTGCGGAGGTCAGCCGTGGTGGGCCCGAGGGAGAGGGCGGGCCCGGCCGCACCGGCCGCCGGCGGGGCGTCGGCGGCGGCGTCGGGCTGCTCGGCGGCGTCGGACGGCTCGGCGGCGCCGGCCGGCGACTGCTCCGCCGGGTCCTGCTTCACCGGGTCCTGCTCCGCCGCGACGCCGGCCACGGGGCCGGCCACGGGGCCCTCGACCACGACGGGCTCCACCACGACCGGCTCCACCACGACCGGCTCCACCACGACCGGCTCCACCACGACGGGGGCTTCGGGGGTGGGCGGCGGCACGGGCAGCGCCGGAACGGCCGGCGGCCCGCCGGCGTCGGGGAGCTGGGGGGTCTCGTTCCCGGGAGCTGCGTCCTCGGCGGCCGGGTCGCCCGCGGGGGCGTCACTCGGCGCGGGGACATCACCGGCGTCGCTCGGCGCCGGTCGGCCGGCGTCGGCGCCGGGGTCCACCGCCGGACCGGGCGCGCCGCCGGGGGCCGGAGCCGGAGGCTGCGCCGGCTGCGGCTCGATGGAGGAGGGAGACGAGGGCGCCGGGCGATCGACGGGAACGCCCTCGCCGACAGCCTCGGGGTCACCGACTGTGACGTCGACGGGTCCGAAAGATCCCGGAACTGCGGGCTCGCCGACCGCGACGCCGGCCGGAACGGGGGAACTGTCGGTGAGGACGCCGGCGAGTCCGTCGACCGGGGCCGGCAGCGAGGCGCTCCGGTCGGCTGACGAAACCTCCTGCGCAACGGCGGTGTCCGCGGCTGCGGCGGCGACCACGCCGGCCCCCAGGAAGAGGAACGCGCACGTGACCAGCCGCCGGCGCCAGTTCCGGCCGAGCACGGTCAGTGACTGACCGTTTCGCTCCGCACCGACGCTGCTCACTCGGGCGAGGCTAAGGCCGGAGATCATCAGTCACCAAGTGTTACCCCGGTGGGATGGAGCTCACCCGCGACACCCCGCACCGGCTTCGCGTGGAGTGCCCCCGGTGTCACTCAGTGTGGCCATTTTCCCGGGCGTGATCACGGCCCGGTAACGGCGGCAGGCTGCCGGCGGTGTCCCAGCACGACCTCCCTGTTCCCGGTCGGAGCCGGCTGGGCGGCGTCGACCGCCGGGAGGACCATCGTCCCGGTGCCTTCGGTGGTGAACGTCTCCAGCAGCAGTGCATGCGGCAGCCGCCCGTCGATCACCGTTGCCCGGGACACCCCGCCGTCGACCGCCCGGAGGCAGGCCGCCATCTTCGGGATCATCCCGGCCTGCAAGGTGGGCAGGACCTCGGCCAACTCCCGGGTGTCGATCTTCTGGACGAGGGATTCCCGGTTCGGCCAGTCGGCGTACAGCCCCTCGACATCGGTCAGGACGACGAGCTTCGCCGCCCCCAGCGCCACGGCGAGCGCGGCGGCGGCGGTGTCGGCATTGAGGTTGTGCACCGTGCCCGCGGCGTCCGGGGCGACCGTGGCGACCACCGGGATGTGGCCGGCCTCGATCAGCGCGGTCACCGGGGCCGGGTCGACCATCGCGACGTCGCCGACCAGGCCGACGTCGACCGGCTCGCCGTCGACGATGGCGTGGGTGCGTTCAGCGGTGAACAGCCCGCCGTCCTCCCCCGACAGCCCGACCGCCAGTGGACCGTGCTGGTTGATCAGCCCGACCACCTCCGGCCCGACCTGGCCGGTGAGCACCATCCGGACGACGTCGATCGCCTCCGGGCTGGTGACCCGCAGCCCGCCGCGGAACTCGCTGGCGATGCCGAGCCGGCCCAGCATGCGGCTGATCTGCGGCCCGCCGCCGTGCACCACGACGGGGTAGATCCCGCAGGTGCGCAGGAAGACCATGTCCTCGGCGAACGCGGCCCGGCACTCCTGGTCGACCATCGCGTGCCCGCCGTACTTCACGACGATCACCCGGCCGTGGAACTCCCGGAGCCAGGGCAGCGCGCCGGTCAGCACGGCGGCCTTGGCCTGGTCGCCGGCAGGATCGTGCCTCCGCATGACCCGGGTGCCGCCCACCGTCCGGACCGCACGGACCTCGTTGGGCGGCAGGCCGGTCAGCGTGGGAGCCGAGACGACTGAGGAATCAGTAGCGGTGCTCATGTGAAGTTTCCGCCTTTTCCGCTCGATGTGGATGTCCGGGACGAAGTGCTCGGGAAAGTGGCTCGAGGTGTGCCCCGGCCGGCGACCATGACGCGGTCGAGCAGGTGCTGGGTGAGGTCGCCGGTGGAGTCGGCGGGTACGGGCAGCCCGCTGTCGCTGTACCAGTCGGCCGTCGCTTCGGGATGTGGCCCGACGACGCCGACCGCGCCGTGGCCGAAGGGGGCGACCACCGCCGCGGGCAGGCCGTTGTCGTAGGTCGCCAGGATCTCGGCCGGCCCCCGGCCGGCGTCCAGGTCGAACCACGGGCCGTCCTGGAAGTACACCTGCCGGCGGCGCCCGGCCCAGGTGAGGGTCACGACGTCGTCGTCGGCGTGGTCCGGCCGGGCGCCGGGAGAGGAGATGAACCGGTCGGTGTCGCCGGGTAGCAGGCCGAACCCGGGGGTCTCGCCGGCCAGGTAGCCCCCGAGGCAGAAGCCCAGGTAGCGGCCGCCGGATCCGACGAAGTCGCGGATCGCGGGCGCGTCGCCCTTGAGCTTGCGGTACGCCCGCTTGAGGGTGCCGCCGCCGGGCTGGGCGTAGAGCACCGCGCGCGCCAGCACCTCGGGCCCCAGCTGCAGGGTCTCTTTCGGCCCGACGTAGCGGACGTCGAGGTTCCAGCGGCTGCGTGCCAGCGCACCGGCGACGGCCTCCGGGCAGCCCGGTACGGACGCCGGGCCCCGGTAGACCAGTGCCAGGCCCCCCGGCATCGCGTCAGCTCCGGCCGGCGCCATTGCGCTCCTTCGCGGGCGCTGCGCCCAGGACCTTGCGGCGGGCGGCGCCGGCTGCTTGGGCGACGATCTCCTCGAACGGGCCGCGGGTGTGGGTTCTGCTCCAGGCCAGGGCGAAGGCGATCAGGACGGCGGTCTGGATCAGGAAGCCGGTCAGGTTTCCGGGCATGACCGGCCAGCTGAGCATGAGCAGGTGGGCGCAGTAGAGGGTGAGGGTCATGCTGCCGGCGGCGGCCAGCGGCCGGAGCACGGTGGTGGTGGTGCGGCCGATGAGGATGCAGACGCCCAGCACGGCGAGCCCCACGCCGATCGTGTACGCCAGGTCCAACGGGGTGCTGGAGTGCGGGGCCATCGTCGCCAGCCACCACGAGGTGTCGGTCGCGGTCGTCCCATTCCACCCGGAGGTCATGACGTCGGCGTAGGCCTTGGGCGTCATCGTCTGCAGCGCGGCCTCCTCGAGCCGGCCGCGGCCGCCGAGCACGTCGAGCAGCAGCCAGGACACCGCGGTGGAGGCGGCGGCCAGGGCGGCCCCGATGATCGTGATCAGCACGACGGTGCGCCGCGACGAGAGCACGGAGCGCCCGACCGCCAGGCCGACGCACAGGTACGCCATCCAGGGCAGCGCCGGGTACTGCCCGGTCAGCGCCAGTTCCGCGATCGCCTGCACCGGGTGGTCGGCCAGGTCGGTGAACGTCATGTTGGGCACGATCACCGTCTCCGTGCCGAGCCGAAGCACGTGGCTGAGCACCGGCACCGCAACCGTGATCGCCGCGGCCAGCCCGATCAGGGCGCGGATGGGCAGTGCCAGCAGCGGGATGGCCAGCACGAACAGCAGCGCGTAGTAGGGCAGGATCACCCCGGCGTAGTCGGTGGGCACCAGGTAGCCGATGGTGAGCCCGACCGCGCCGATGAGCAGCCCGCGGACGGCCAGCGAGGCCGCGTTGGCGGTCCAGGTGCGGCCGGTGGGGCGCCGGCGGCCGCCGCTGGCGAAGGCGATGCCGACCCCGGCGAGCAGGGCGAACAGCGCCGCGGACTTGCCCGCCGACAGCGTCCAGGCCAGCGACGCCGTCCCGTCGGCATCGGTGGCCTCGATGTTGTGCACCGCGACCATGCCCAGCAGCGCGATGCCGCGGGCGGCGTCGATACCGACCAGCCGGGGCTTGGACCGCTGGGCCGGGGCGGTGCTGGGCGGGGTGCCGGCGACGTCCCCCGAGGGAGTGGGGTCGCAGTCGTGGCTGAGCGCGGCGGCCCTGGCCGGGGTGGCCTGCGGTTCGGCGGCGGTCATCGCCGGTCGGCTGTGGGGAGGGTCCGGCCGTGGCGGTCGACCGGGGCTGGTGTGGTGGGTGGGCGGTTGACCTTCTGGGCGGGGATGCCGCACCAGGTGGTTGCGGTGGGGAGTACTTCGCCCTTCATGACCAGGCTCATGGCCAGCAGGGTGGCGTCTTCTTCGATGAGGGAGT